>DASWVY010000040.1:0-80918 GCA_036401075.1 Opitutaceae bacterium | reverse complement strand
CGTAGGGGCGTGCCTCGTGCGCGCCCGTTCGGGCGATATTTTTGCGGCTATAGTTTTGCTGAAAATGCTCTAGGTATCACCCGAAACAGCATGGCTCACGCGAAGCGGCGAAGTAAGTCAGGTCACGGATATTCTTCGCGGCTTCGCGCCTCCGCGTGAAACCGATTTTCTGCTACCTACCGATCACGGCCGCATCGCCGCTTCGATCTTCGCCAGCCCGGCCTGCAGCTCCGCCTCTGGCAGCCAGCGGCCGCGGACCATGACACCGGCGCGCTTGTTCACGTTGCCGATGTCGCTGAGCGGATTGGCGTCGAGCAGGACCAGGTCAGCGCGATGGCCTTCGGTGACCTGACCAAAGTGATCCTTGAAGGCAAAGTACTCCCCCACTCGGCTGGTCGCTGACCGGAGAATCGCGTAAGGCGACATGCCGACCGCGGCCATGGCCTTCATTTCGCGGTGAATCGAAAAACCTGGGACACTGTACTGCTGCGGCGCGTCGGTGCCGAAGGCGATCTTCACGTCAGCCTCGTGCAGGGCCTTGAGCACCGCGTTCCGGTTCGCAGCGATCTGCGCAACTTTGGCGGCGCTGAAGCCAGACGCTTTGATGCGTTGATCGTAAACCGTGCGCCAGCGCTCCACTTCGGCGCGGGGCATGTACTTCAATTCCGGGAAAGCCAGCATGTCTTCGTGGCGGGCGGAGCCGATGATCGTCTCCCACAGCACCATCGTCGGCACCACCCAGGTGCCCGTATCACGGGTGAGCTTCACCACCTCGGCGAGGCGCGCACGATCGACCGGCGCAGAGTCGGCCTGGAGGAGTTCGATGTAGCCGTCGAGGTGGTCGATCGTTTCCTGCCGGCGCTCGATCGCGTGAAGCAGCCCCACATCCGCAGGCACGTGTCCGGCAAAACGGATGCTCAACTCGTGAGCCGTACGCGCCATCGCGTCATAACTCGCACGACTGAGACCGGGGTGAACCTTGAGCAAATCCCACCCCTCCGCCTTCTGCTGGCGCACGCGCGCCTCAGCGGCGACGGGATTCTGGACCGCGCCACCGCTGAAGCTCGGCCCCGCGAGGTAGAGCGCAGGCCCGAGGATCTCGCCCTTCTGCACCTTGTCGCGCAGTTCCAGCTGGCCCGGCCAGCCGAGCATGCCGCGGACCGTGGTCACGCCGTTGGCGACGAAGAGATAGTAGGTGTTCTCAATGTACTCCTGCGATGAGCCCACCGGCGGGTTGTGGCCGTGCATCTCGCCCAGCCCGGGAATGAGAAACTTGCCGCGGCCATCAATCCGAACCGCTCCGTCGGGAATCGTCACGGTGGCCGAAGGACCGACCCGGACGATGCGGTCTCCACTGACGAGGACCGTTTGACCGGAGAGCGTGCGCTCGGAATCCATCGGGATCACCGTCACATCGACAAAGGCCACGGTCGCAGCCCGCAGGCTAGCGGCGGCAGAGACGGCAAGAACAGCAACAACGAGGCAGCAGGCGCGGAACAGCGTTTTCATGGGCAAACGGACAAACCGGGGTTGAGGGGTTGCGAACCCTCCCAGTCAAACGCCAATGGCTGGCTGCGTCAAATGAAGGTGTCTGATCGCGGAGAGCTCGATCGATTCAGTCCAGAAGTCGCGCAGAGACTCAAAGCCGCAGAGAGAAGCAGGATGTCAGATGTCAGAGATCAGAGGTCAGTTCAGCCCTGCTCGGCCTCCGCCCTCCTGAAAGCACCGTTCGAGGTTTTCTCTGCGTCTCTGCGCCTCTGCGCGATTTCTGCAATCCGAGCCGTTCGCTTACTTGCGATCAGCCGGTGCCGGAGGCGGGCCGTCGTGCCAGTGATTGTGACCCGGGGTCGGGTCCCAGTGGCGGTTGTTCACGACGTCATGAAACCAAGGAGTCGGTGTCGCGGCCGTGGCAACCGCGGTGTTCACCGGCAAGCCCGCGACGACTGGTGGCGGGCCGTTGTGCCAGTGGTTGTGGCCCGGCGTGGGATCCCAATGCCGGTTCAGCGTCGTATCGTAGTACCACGGCGCCGGCGTCGCGCCACCCGGCAGACCGATGGCAACCGGGGCTGCGTTGGGATCGGCTGTCACGATCGGAGCCGGCGCGCCCTGGCGGCGATTCGTCACCAGCACCATCACCGCGATGGCCACGGTCACGAGGGTAATGGTGGTGCCGACGACCAGCTTGGCCGAGGATTTCTTCGGCTGACCCGCCGGCGACGTCTCGATGGTCGCAACGGGTTCACGGCCCGCCCCGCAGCAGTGCTTGTACTTCTTGCCGCTGCCACAGGTGCAGAGGCTGTTGCGCGCGGGAACGGGCGTGGAGGAGGAAGACATGAAGCGTTAGTCGGACAAGGAGGAGCGTGGGCAAGGCGTGAGAGCCGTTGCCCACCGGGACCATTCCCGGAATCAGGTTCCGGCCGTTTCCTGCATGCGCGTGCCGCGGACGGCCTCCGCGATGTTTTGGGGCTGGGCCTCGGGCTCGCCGCGTTCGTGATCGAAGCGCATCGAGACGGTCTTCGAGACACCGCGCTCCTCCATCGTCACACCATAGATCGCCTGCGCGGCCGAAACCGTGCGCTTGTTGTGGGTGATGATGATGAACTGGGACTCGCCGACGAACTTCTTGAGGAGGTCGGTGAAGCGGCCGATGTTCGACTCGTCGAGCGGAGCGTCCAACTCGTCGAGCAAACAGAACGGCGATGGCTTCACCATGTAGAGCGCGAAGAGCAGCGCGACCGCCGTGAGCGTCTTTTGACCACCGGAGAGGAGCGTGATGCTCTTCAGCTTCGTGCCCGGGGGCTGCGCGGTGATCTCGATGCCGCTTTCGAGGATGTCGTCGGTGATGACGAGCTCGAGGTTGGCCACACCGCCGCCGAAGAGCGTCTGGAAGGTGTAGATGAAGTTCTTTTTGATCTGGTCGAAGGTGACCTGGAACTGCTGCTGCGAGGTCTGGTTGATCTCGTCGATCGCCTTGATCAGCTCGGCCTTCGAGGTCGTCAGATCATCGCTCTGGGTCTTGAGGAAATCGTAGCGCTGCTTGAGCTCCGCGTACTCCTCAATGGCCACGAGATTGACCGCGCCCATGGAATTGAGGCGCTGGCGCAGGGCGTCGGCCTCGGCCTTGACCTGTTCCCACACGGTGCGGTCGAGGGCCGCGAGATCAGCCTCGGTTGGCTCGCCCTTCTGCTTGAGCTTCGTCTTGCGCTTGGTCTTCGCCGGCGCTTCCGGAGCATCGGCGGCGGCAGCCTCGGCCGTTGCCGTCTCGGTCGATTCCGGCGCAGCGCCTTCGGCCGCGACCGCCGGGGCGGGAGCGACTTCGGCGGGAGCCTCCGGCTTGGCGGCAGAGCCCTCGTCCTCGTCTTCATCGAGGTCGAGCGGCTTCATGTCGGGTGGATCGTCATCGGCGTGCCAGAGGAGCTTGCGCCACTCGAGCGTGGTGATGTCGGTCGAGAACTCACGGGTGACATCCTCGGCGAGGAACTGCGAGCGCGAGGCGCTCTCCGCCAGCTTGATCTCGCAGCGGCTGAGCTCGGACTGGGCGGCGTCGGCGTCGGTGCGCAGCGAGTGCTGGGCCGACTCGACGGCGTTGATCTCCTGCTCGACCTCGACGAGTTCGACCCGGATCTGCTCCACCTGCTGGGAGGCGACGACAAGCGTCTCGGAAATCTGGGTACCCCGCGCGCGCTGGCGGGCGGCGTCCTGCTCGAGTTCGGATACCTGCTCGGTCCAGACCTCAATCTCCTGCTGACGCTGGACGAGGATTTCCGCGAGCTGGCCGCGGCGACGCTGCATGTCGGCGATGCCACGATCGAGGACCTCGACCCGCTGGCGACGCTCCGCAAGTTCGAGGCGGGCCTGCGCTAGGGTATCACGCTTCACGTCACGGTCGGTGCGGACCTCGACGATGCGGGTCTCAAGCTGGTGAATCTTCTCGCGCTGGGCGGCCGCCTGGCCGTCGGCCTCGGCGAGGCCGGCCTGGGCGCGCTCGAAGCGGGCATGGGCCTCGTTGCGGGCGGCTTCGAGGGAGACAAGTTCGCCCTCCATGCGACGGAGGCGGTTGCCCACGTCCTCAACGGCGCGCTGGGCGTTGCGCTGCTCGGCCTGGACGGACGCAACGGTCTGGGAAGCGATCAGGACCTCGGAGCGCTTTTGCTCGAGGGTCTGCTCGGCCTCGCCCAAGCGGGCGTTGATGCCGTCGATCTGGGCCTTCTGGTCGTCGTGCTGCTTCTGGTCCTCGGCGAGAGCGCGGGACGTTTCGCGGAGATCGATCTCACGCTGGACGATGCTGTTCGCGGGCTTCTTGTGGAAGCCGCCGTAGACGAGACCGCGGCGGTCGACGAGATCGCCCTTGCGGGTGGCCACGGCGAGGAAGGAGAAGGCCGGATTGGCCTTCCAGAAGTCGAGGAACGCACTGAGGTCATCCGCGATGTAGCAGGCGCCAAGGAGCGCGGCGGCTGGATGCGCGCCATCGACATCGACCAGGCCGGCGAGTGCAGGCGTGAGGCCGGCCGGAAGCTCAGCCGCGCCGTCGTTGCCGCGGGCGCCGATGTCGGCGATCTGGATGACGGCCGAGCCAATCTGCTCGGATTCAAGCTGGGCCAGCACGCGCTGGGCGGTGGCCACGTCGGCCACGGTGACGGCCTCGACGGCGGAACCGAGCAGGGCCTCGATCGCCTTGCCGGCTTCGGGCCGAACCTCGAGTCCATGCGTGATGGCGGAGGCCTTGGCGCCACCGAGGGCACCCTCAAGCCGGCCTTGCAGCAGGGCCTTGGCGCCTTCGCCGAAGCCTTCCCACTTTTCCTGCAGCTGCTGGAGGAGCTTGAGGCGGGCGCTGCGCTGGGCGAGGCCGCGGTCAATCTCCTGCAGGCGGCGCTGCGCTTCGCGGAACTCACGGGTGAGATCGGTGATCGCCTGCTGGGCGGCGGTCGACTCGTTGTGCAGACGGGACTTGTCGGCGAGCGCCTCCTCGAGGCGGGCGTCGAGTTCGGCGGCAACCTGGGCGGCGGCGGCCTGCTGTTGGCGGACATTCTCGAGATCGGCCACGAGGGCGTCGTGACGCTGGGCGGAGGTCTTCTGGTCGACCTCGTAGCCCGTGCAATCGGTGCGCAGGCGCGCGATCGTGCTCTCCATCTGGAGGAGCTGGAAACGGGACTGCTGCAACTCCTGCTCGAGCTTGCTCAACTCGCCCTCGACCACCGCGAGTTCGCGGTTGCGGTTCTGGAAGACGGAGTCCGAGGTGCCGAGGAGCGTGAGCTGCTGCTCCTTGTCCTGCGCGCCGGTGTCGACCTGCGCGGAGAGCTCGCGGAGCTGCATCTCGAGTTCGCCGAGATTGTCGCGGGAGGACTCAAGACGATCCTGCAGACCGCTGCGCTTGATCTGCGCGAGGTTGGCGGCGTTCTCAGCCTGTTCCTTTTGCGAACGCAGGTCGAAGACCGCCTGCTGGGCGTCCTGCACGCGCTGGTTAAGGCGGGAGCGGGCGGCCTTCTTTTCCTCCAGGGCCCCCTGCTCTTCCTCGAGCCGGCTGCGGCGCGACTCGGCCTCCGTGCGCAGGGTCGAGAGCTTGCCCTCGAGCTCGGCAATCACGGCGGTGAGCTGCGCGTGATGGTAGGCGCTATAGGCCAGACTGAGGTGGCGCAGACGGAAGCTGAGGCGCTTGTAGCGCAGGGCCTTCGAGGCCTGGCGACGGAGGCTGCCGATCTGACGGCCAACCTCAGCGATGACGTCGGCGACGCGGGCGAGGTTCTGCTCGGTCAGCGTGAGCTTGTTGAGGGCCTCGCGGCGCTGGGCCTTGTACTTGGTGATGCCGGCGGCCTCTTCGAAGACGGCGCGACGTTCCTCGGGCTTGGAGGACAGGATCTGGTCAATCTGGCCCTGGGCCATGATCGAATAGGACGTCCGGCCGATGCCGGTATCCATGAAAAGCTTGTGAATGTCCTTCAGGCGGCAGGGCTGGCCGTTGAAGAAGTACTCGCTCTGACCGTCGCGATAGACACGACGCATTATCTCAATCTCGTGAAACTCGGAGCCCAGCTGCTTCTCGCACTCGGTCAGAAGGAGCGAGACCTCGCACATCTGCGACGGCTTGCGCGTGTCGGCGCCCTCGAAAATGACGTCCTGCATCTTGCCGCCACGGAGGGCCTTGGCGCTCTGCTCGCCGAGCACCCAGCGGATGCCGTCGGCAATGTTGGACTTTCCGCATCCATTGGGACCGACGACGGCGGTGACGCCGGGCTCGAAACGGAGCGTGGTGGGATCGGCAAAGGATTTGAAACCGTGGAGCTTGAGCGCCTTGAGATACATGAAGGAACCGACGATACAGACGGGGTCAGCGGACGCGGCAAACGCAAAAAACAGAGGTCAGACGTCAGAAGTCAGAGGTCAGCCAAAGAGAACCCGTCGATTGGGTCCGATTCCCCTCTGATCTCTGACTTCTGACCGCTGACCTTTCCTTATTTGTGGTCCCAGGGAAAAGAGGCCTTGACCCGCGGGTGTTTCCAGACCTCGAAAACGGTGAACATCTTGCCCGGATTGAGGATGCCCTTGGGGTCGAGGGCCTTCTTGACCGCCTGCATCGCCCCGATCTCCGCCTCGGAGTGCTGGAGCCGGAGAAAGGGCGTCTTGGCCAGGCCGATGCCGTGCTCGCCGGAAATGGCGCCGCCCAGCTCGACCACCTTTTCCATGAGCTGGCGCACCGCCTTCTCCGCCGCCTTGCGCTCCTTGGCAACGGCCTGGTGATACATGATGTTCACGTGCAGGTTGCCGTCCGCGAGGTGCCCGAAGGTCGGGATCGCCAGCCCGGACGACTTGCGCAGACCGGTGAGGAACTTGGCAAAGGCCTCATAGGCCTGCAGCGGGATGGTGATGTCCTCGTTGAGCTTGGAGTCGCCCATCTGGAACATCGCACCGGAACACTTGCGCCGAACCGCCCACAGGGCCTCGGCCTCCTCGCGACTGGCGGCCTCGCGATAGCCAGCCGTGTGGTCCTTGGCCCAGCCCAGCAGGGTCGGCTTGTGGTCCGCCAGTTCGCTGGCGGAACCGGCAAACTCGAGCAGGATGATCGGACGCCCGGCCTGTCCGGCGAAGAGCGTGGTCTGCATGGCCTTCTCCGCGCAGACGACGCTGGAGCGGTCGAGGAACTCGCAGATCGCCGGCTGGATCCGCAGCGCGAAGAGCTTGCGGACCGCACGAAACGCCGCGGTCTCGTTCGGATACGACGTGAGCAGGGTCCAGCGCGCAGCGGGCTTAGGGATCAGCTTGAGAACGGCCCCCGTGACGATGCCGAGCATGCCCTCGCTGCCGATCCAGAGATCGCGGAGGTTGAAGCCAGCGGAAAATTTCTTGGTCGCCGTGCCCCAGCGCACGAACTCGCCTGTCGGCAGAAACCCCTCGAGCGCGAGAATGAAGTCGCGGGTCACCCCATACTTGCCGCCGTGCATGCCGCCCGCGTTGCAGGCGATGTTGCCGCCAATCGTGCAGAACTCGCGCGAGGACGGATCGGGCGGATAAAACCAGCCGACGGCCTCAGCCGCACGCTGGATGTCGGCGACCTTGGCTCCCGCCTGCACAAAGGCGAAGCCCGCTTCGGCGTCGATGTGAATGCGGTTCCAGCCGAGCATGTCGACCACCCAGCCCCCCGCAGCCGGCGCGGCGGAGCCCATCAGGGTCGTGCCGCGGCCGCGCACGGTGACCGGCACCCGGTGTTGGTTGGCGAGCGCGAGAACCGCGGCGAGGTCGGACTCCTCGCGAGGTTTGATCACCGCCGCGGGCATGAAGGAGATCCGGCTGCTGTCGAACGAGGCGGCGTAGCGGTCCGCTTCCGCGGTGAGAACAACACCGGTACCGAGCTTTCGTTGGAGCGAGGCAGTGGGCTGGGCAAACGACTTCATCAAGCCGTCAACACACACCGGTGAAGCCGGGAAAACAACCCGTAAACGCACCACGGACTAGGATACCAATCCGTTCACCACGAAACACACGGAACACACGAAATTAAAACGAACCGCGACGGAATCTCCGGCTCCGTCTAGTCAGAATTTTCGTGTAGTCCGTGTGTTTCGTGGTGCCACAATCTGATCTCAGGCCGCCATCGCCGCTTCACGGCAGCCCTTGAGGTCGAGTTTGCCGGTGCCGAGGACGGGGATTTTCTCAACCCGGCGGATGACACGCGGGACCCAGAGATTAGGCAGCCCCGCGGCCAGCAGGCGCTCGCGCACCGCATCGGCGGCGAGATCAACGGCGGCCAGCAGGACAAGCGCCTCGCCTTTGCTGGCATCCGGAATGCCGACGACGGCGACCGCGTAGCCCTCCGACTGGTCCAAGGCAAAGGCCTCGACGAGCTTCTGCTCAATCGTGCCATGCGGCACCATCTCACCACCGATCTTGGAGAAGCGGGACAGACGTCCCTCGATAATCAGGAAGCCGTCCTCATCGAAGCGGCCGAGGTCGCCTGTGATAAACCATCCGTCACGAAACGCCGCCCGGTTCTTCTCGGCGTCGTTCAGGTAACCCGGGAACACATTGGCGCCCTTCAACGCCACCATGCCGGTCTCGAGCGCCGACCGCGGCTCCATCGTATCCGGATCGAGGATGCGCGCCGTCATGCCCGGCATCATGCGCCCAACCGTGCCGGCGCGCCGTCCCGGCTGGACCTCCGCCGTTTCGGTCACGACCGGCGGATCCGGCTGGTTCACATTCGCAACCGGCGCAGTCTCGGTCAGGCCGTAGCCCTGCATGATCTCGAGGTGAAATTTCTCAAGGAATCCGTCGTAGAGATCCTGCGGCAAGCGCTCCGCGCCGGAGACCACGAGGTTCAGCGAGCGCAGCTCGGCCGACTCAGCTTTCTTGAGGAACGGGCGCAGAAACGTAGGCGCGCCGACCATGACCGAGACCTGCTCCTCCTTGATCGCATCGACGATCTTGCGCGTGTCGAGCGGACTGGGAACGGTGACAATCTTGCAGCCGCGGATCATGGGGTACCACGTGGTGACGGTGAAGCCGAAGCTGTGGAACACCGGCAGGCACGCCATGAGGACTGCGGTGTCCGGGAGGATGGAGAGCGAGGAAATCTGCCAGCAGTTCGCGAGCACGTTGCGGTGCGTGAGCACGACGCCCTTGGGCTCACCGGCGCTGCCGCTGGTGAAAAGCAGGCCGGCCTCGGTGCGGTCACCGATCTTCGGGAGGCGGAGCAGGTTCGCGATCCACTGATTGGGGAGCAGCCACGCGCCGATCAGCCACGGCAGGATGGCGCGCTTGCCCCCCATGGCGGCGACCTCCTTGCGAAAATCGACGGTGCGCTCCGGCCACGGGAAATTCGGGACCTTGGCCCGCAACGCGTCGGCCGAGATCACGGTCTTGACGCCGCTCATGCGCAGCGCGGCCTCAACCGCCGCGGGACCGGCGGTGAAGTTCAAATTAACGGGAACCTTGCCGGAACACACGACGGCGAGGTTGGCGATGGTCGCACCCGCGCCGGGCGGAAGCACGATGCCGACCCGGTTCTCGGGCACGGTGCGCTGGAGGTGGCGCGCCAGCGCGGCGGAAACGGCGAGCACCTGTCCCGCCTTGATCTCCCGGCGCTCCGCGGTGCGGTCAACGATCTCAACGCGCCACGGCCGGCGCGCGAGGCCGCGCACAATCTCGCGACCGAGGTGACGCTTGAGCTGGGGACGTTCCTCAAAGGCCGCAGAGCCCAGATCGAGCAACGCCTGGCGAACCGCCACGACGTCCGCCTGCTCGGGCGGGATCGGCCGGCCCCAGGCGACGAACACATGCGTGCGCATCACGCGGGGGGCCTTGGCCAGGTAGCGACTGCCGGAAAAGGAGAAGATGGAACCCCAGAGACCATCATGCGCCACCGGGACCACCGGGACGCCGGCCTTGCGGGCCATGAGTTCAAAGCCGCGCCGGATCTTCATCAACTGGCCGGTGCGGGAGATCGATCCCTCGGGGAACAAGCAGACGAGTTCGCCGTCCTGCAGGGCCTTCACGACCCGGCGGGTGGTCTCGAGGGCATTGGTGGAGGAAACCGGAATCGTGCCACTGATGCGATAGAGCCACTGGTAAATTGGATGGACCTTGAGAAAGCCCTCGTAACCGACGAAGCGCAGCGGACGCGGACAGGCCATCTGCAGCACCACCATGTCGACATAGGACAGGTGGTTGGCAACGATCAGCGCGCCTCCCGCGGGGATGTTTTCCCAGCCGCGGGTTTTTACGCGATAGAGCAGCCGGGCAATGACGGAGGCGATGCGCTCCAGCCACCACGGAAGGGCCGAGCGCGTGAAAGGCAGGGGTTGAGACATGGGGTACCCCTTATGCGATCCGGGATTCGCCAGGTTTCAAATCTTTCCGTCAGTTCGTTGTGGAGTCGGCCCCTCCGGCCGCGGTGCATCCAGCGTCGTCGGCGGGGCGCTCCAGCTCCGGAGATCCCGCGCCAGCGCGGCGAAGCCCGGGTTGTCGTGCTCGATGCGGCGGACATCGCCGTTGTGCCGCCGAATCTCGCGCAATGCACAGTCAATCTCATGCGGCAGGCTCGGCCGGTCGGTGCCATAGACGCGGTACTTTAACTGCGCCCGGGTGTAGGGCAGCCGCCCTGACTGCTGCCCCTGAACCCAAGCGTCCTCCGTGACCTGCGGGTCACGCCCCGCCAGGTACCACGCCTCGATGGCCGGCACCGCCACGCCGATGCCACGGAGCACGCGCTCGCGACCGTGCGCCGGAGGCAGCTTCTTTGTCGTTTGCCGGAAGACCGCACGGAGCTGGCACATCCGGCAGCGCGGGTGAAAGTAGCCCTCGCGGTCGTGATTCGCATCGTGGACGACCGAGTCGTCGGCATCGACCACCACCACCAGGGCCTGCGCGTCGGTATTGAAATGGAGATGACGCAGGATCCCCGGCATGACCTGGGCGACATTCGGCCAGCCACGGGCGCGCAGGGCGGGTTCGATGCGCGTGATCGGCCGCTTGATCACGGCTTCGACCAACAGTCGCAACGCCGCCTCGTCGGCGGGGGATTCGCTGAGCAGAGCGACCTTCATTCGCTCTCCGGGACGCCGCCAAGTACACCCGAATACCACATGTCACCCAACGGGCTTTCCTCCAGCATCGCCGTGATGTCGGGACGATCGGTCAGGCGCGAGAAGGTGGCGGCCACGCCGCGCTTTTCCGAGATCACCACCTCCTCGGGATGCTCACGGAACAGATCGAGCAGGTAGGGCGAATGCGTGGTGGCGATCACCTGCACCGGCGGGCGGGTTTCCCCGAACGAGGCCGGATGACTCAGGCGGTAAAGCACGTCGCGGACCTCGCGCAGGAGGCGCGGATGGATCCCGCGATCAATCTCCTCGATGCAGACGATCGACGGCGGATCGGGATCATGGGCGAGCACGATCATCGCCAGCAGGTAGAGCGTGCCCTGGGACACATTGTCGGGCTCGATCCACGTGTTCTCGTCCTTGAGTTTGAGGCGAAACTGAATGCGGCCGTCCTCCCGGGACACGGTGTCGATTTCGGTGAACTCCGGTGCGATCCGAATGAAGTCAGCGACCAGCCGGGCAAAGGCCTCGGGGTGGTGTGAGCGGCGCACGGCGAGGACCGCGGCGAGATTACCCGCGCTGACATTGAGTTCAGCGCCTTCCTTCGCGATCGCCGGCGAGGCGATGGCGTGGTGGTCGAGCACGTAGCCGCGAATCTTGAGGACCCGCGCCCGGAGGCCCGGCCAGTCGTTGGCGCCCTCCCCTTTCGGCAGCGGAGCCACCTGCAGCAGATCGCAATGCTGGTCGGACACGCAGCTCATGATCGCCTCGAGGCCGTCGAACGGCGGGTCAAAACGAAACGCGATCTCCGGTCCCTCCACCGTGCGCTCCGAGTCGGTCAATTCGGGGCGCAACGGGAGCTTCGCCAGCAGCCGGAGTCGCAGGAGTGCCTCGATCAGGCTCGTCTTGCCCGAGCCGTTGGGGCCGATCACCAGGTTGAACGGACCGAGCTTCAGGTGCGCATTGCGCAGGGCCTTGAATTTCTGAAAGGCGACCGAGGCGATCATGCCCGGACGTTAGGGGCCGCCGACGTCGAACGCAAACGACGATTCACGGTCGCGTCACTCCCAACCGACGATCACGAGATCGTCAGGGTGCAGACCGCATTGCACGTGTTCGCCCGCCTTGATCGCCGCCCGCAACGCGCTCTCGTTGGCGACAAGCGCGACGAGCTGCAGGCTGGAGCCGGCCCCGAGCAAGAGGCGACTGGTCGCCCCCTGGAAGACCACTTCCTCCACTCGAGCCGGAAACACCGTCTCCGCCCCGGCCGCGCTGCCCACCAGGCAGACCTTCTCCGGGCGGATCGACACGATCACCGTTGTGGCCGCGGCGGGCACGGCGCCGGCCGCGACCGTGATCGCGACGCCGCCCGGCAGAACCGCCTCAAGCTGGTCGCCGCGGCGGCCCGTCACGGTCGCACGCAGCACATTGGCCTCACCGATGAAGTCGGCCACGAATGCCGTGCGGGGCTGGTGATAGATCTCCGCCGCCGTGCCGAGTTGCTCGATCCGGCCTCGGCCAAAGACCGCAATCCGGTCGCTCATGGTCAGAGCCTCCTCCTGATCGTGGGTCACGAAGACGAACGTCAGGCCCAGCCGGCGCTGGAGCTGCTTGAGCTCGAGCTGCATCGCCCGGCGAAGCTTGGCATCCAGCGCGGACAAGGGCTCATCGAGGAGGAGCACGGCGGGCCGCGGCACGATCGCGCGGGCCAGCGCGACGCGTTGACGCTGGCCGCCCGAAAGCTCGGAGGGCTTGCGATCCCCGAAGCCAGCCAGGGCGACCAGCTCCATGACTTCATCCACCCGCCGGGCGGACTCCGCCGCCGGGACCTTTTGCATGCGCAGGCCAAAGGCGATGTTCTCGCGCACCGAAAGATGCGGGAACAGGGCGTAGCTTTGGAAGACCTGGTTCACATTGCGGCGGTAAGGCGGCAGCCCGGTCACCTCCTCGCCGGCGATCCGGATCGAACCCGCGTCCGGTTGCTCAAAGCCCGAGATCAGGCGCAGGAGCGTGGTCTTGCCGCAACCGGAGGGGCCGAGGAGCGTGAGGAACTCGCCAGCGCGAATCTCGAGGCTGATATCGTCCACCGCGGCAAAGGAGCCGAAGCGCTTGGTGACCCCTTGGACTTCGATCATCGGACTCATGACTCCTTTCGGCTCCGCCACTGGGCCAGCGCGTAGGTGAGTACGAACATCAGCGTGAACACCACCCCGAGCGCCGCGCCAAAGGGCCAATTGCGCGCGCGGAGAAACTGATTCTGGATCACGTTGCCGATCAACGGCACCTGCGCACCGCCCATCAGGTCCGTGATCGCAAACATGCCGATGGCTGGAACAAACACGAGCATCACGCCCGCAAGGATGCCGGGACGCGTCAGCGGGATGATGACGGAGGAAAACGTGCGCAGCGGTCCGGCCCCCAGATCATGGGCCGCCTCGACCAGCGACGAATCGACCTTCTCCGCCGAGCCGTAGATCGGCAGGATCATGAACGGCAGGTAGGCGTACACGAGACCGGTGACGACCGCGACCGGAGTGTAGAGCAGGTCGAGCGGCTCGGCGATGATCCGACCGTACTGGAGCATCGCGTTGAGCAGGCCCTCGCTTTTCAGGATCGCGATCCACGCATAGGTCCGGATGAGGAAGCTCGTCCAGAACGGGATCATGACGAGCATGAGCAGGCGGTTTCGCAGCGCCTCGCGCTGACGGGCGATGAACCACGCCACCGGGTAGCCGACAACGACGCAGATCACTGTGGTGAGCGCCGCATAACCCACCGAGCGACCGAGGATCTTGAGGTAGATCGGATTGAAGACCCGCTCGTAGTTTTCCCACGTGAACGAAAACACCACGCGTCCAAGGTCGTCGCGCTGGCAGAAGCTGTACACGACCAGAATCACCAAGGGCACGACCACAAACGCCGCCAGCCAGACCAGCAGCGGCGCCAGCAGCAGCCACCCCAGCGCACGCGGGCGACGGGCGTGGGGATTGGCGGCGGCCGCGGTGGGCAGGGACTGCATCGAGGAAAAACGCCAAAGGCTAACCGTGGCGTTGGAGATTTGCGCGCGTCAGCGCGCGTTCTTGAGGTCGGTCACCAGTTCGTCGATCAAGGCGCCGGTTTCCCCGAGATGGCGGAAGGTGTCGAGCTTCTGCGTTGGCGGATAGCTCGCAGGATTGGCGCGCTGCTCGTCGGAGAGCAGCTTGCGGGCCTCGCCGTTCGGATTGGTGTACGGAAACTCGTCAGAGATCTGCTTGCTGATCTCGGGCCGGAGAACGAAATCGATGAAGGCGTGCGCAGAATCGAGGTTCTTGGCCCCGACCGGAATCGCGAGGACATCCACGAACATGTGGGCGCCCTCGGACGGCAGCACGTACTTGAATTTCTTATCCTCGTTCCAGAGCGTAGCGGCCTCCCCACCCCACACATAGCCGAGATCGACATCACCGTTGAGCAGCGCAGTCTTGGGGCTGTCGGAATCGAAGAGCTTGATCGCCTGGAACCACTCCGCGAGCAGCGGGCGGGCCTGGGCGAGCGTCTCCGGCGTGATGTCATTGAGCGAGCGGCCCAGCACGTAAAGGGCGGCGGTCACGAGTTCGCGACCGTCATCCACGACGACGATCCGGCCTTTGTTTGCCGGAGCGAAGAGGTCCTTGATGCCACGGATCGGGGTCTTGATACGGTCGGTGTTCACCACGATGCCGACCGTGCCGGTCATGTAGGGGACCGTGAACATCTGCTCCGGATCATGTGGCATGCCCTTGTACTCGGCCAGGATGTGGCGGAAGTTCGGAACGCGCGCGAAGTTGATCGGGACGAGCAGCTTGTTCTTGATCAGCGCCTCCGCGATGTAGTCCGGCGGCTGGATGAGATCGTAGGCGGTGCCGCCGGCGATCAGCTTGGCGAGCATTTCCTCGCCCGAGGCAAAGGTCTCGTAGTTGACCTTGATGCCCGTCTCGGCGGTGAAGGCGTCGAGCACGCCCTGCGGGACGTATTCCGACCAGGCGAAGAGATTGAGTTCCTTGTCGGCGGCGCGAACCGACACGGCGCAGAGGACAGCAAGGGCCAGGGCCCGGAGGCAGGGGATCATTTTCATGGTTTCGAAGGGTCGGACGGCCGCGCCAGTCGGCGCAGATGCTCGGAGAACAGAACGAAAGCGATGGTCGTGACGATGAAGATCGTCGAAAGCGCGTTGAGCATGGGATTGAGCCCCACCTTCGCCAGTCCGAAGACACGCAGCGGCAGCGTCGTCGATGCAGGGCTGGCGGTGAAGAAGGTCACGATGAGTTCATCGAGCGACAGCGTGAACGCCATGAGCGCCCCGGACAGGATCGCCGGCTTGAGCGAGGGCACGATGACAAGCCAGAACGCCTGCAGCGGCGTCGCGCCCAGATCCAGCGCCGCTTCCTCCAAAGACGGATCGATGCCCTGCAGCCGGGCCTGCACGGCGACGAGCACGAACGGAAAGCAGAAGGTGATGTGCGCGATGATCACCGAGGTAAACCCCAGGGGCAGACTGAGCACCGTGAAGAACACCAGCAGACTGATGCCCATCACGATTTCCGGCATGACCATGGGGAGGCAGACCAGCGTCTGGATCGCACCCGAGAAACGAAAACGATACCGGTGCAGGAGCCAGGCCCCGATGGTGCCGATCACGACCGAGGCCAGCGTCGTGACGACGGCGATGACCAGGCTGTTTTGCAGCGCGCGCAGGATCGGGTCGTTCGACCAAAGGCGCTCGTACCAATCGACGGTAAAACCCTCCCAGCGGATGTTGAGCCGTGACGTGTTGAAGGAGTACGCAATCAGGACGCCGATCGGCAGGTAGAGAAACGCGAAGACCAACGCCGTCCAGGTGCCAAGTCCCCAGTGGAGAAGCTTGAGTCCCGACGGCAGCCACGGACGAGACGGAGACGGCGTTGGCATGGGCGCATGTCTATGTGCACGTCCCGGGCCAGCTGAGGCAAGCGGGTTTACAGAGGATCCTTCCCCTCCGAATCGTTCTCGTTCCTCGTTCTCCGGATCGAGTGCGATTGATTCCGGGATCCAAACCGGAGAACGAGAACGATTACGAGAAGGAGAACGATGCCTCCCGATCCGCTCTACTGTCCGGCCAAGGCCTGGACCAGGCGGTCCTTGAGCATGGTCGTGCCAAAGGCAGACAAGGTGCCGTCGATCTGGAGATTATCCAGCAGCGGCGTGTAGCCCAGCGTGTCGGCGCGATCGGCGGTCAATTTCAGCACCTTCAGATTCTCCGCCAGCTTGTCGCGCGCGCCGAGTTGGAGCTGCAGGGCGAGCGGCTGGTGCCAGACTGCGAGTCCGGGTTCATAGCGAATGCGCCCGGCGCCCAGCAGGCGGACGGTTGGCGAGATCAGGGAAAGATCCGTGATGACGAGGTCGTTGTCCGTGCTGCGTTCGAGTTCGATCGTGAGCTGGTCGAAGGTGACCGCCGCCAGCTGCTGGGCGAGTTCACTCGCGGCCTTGAGCCGGTCGGCGTACTTGAGCGCCCGGGTATCGCCGGTCGCGAGACCGATGAGGCCAGCGACACTGGCGATGCGCGTGCCGGTGCGGCCAAACTCACTGGCGTCAACCGACAGGGCGCGCAGGACGCCTCCGCGGCTGCTGAGCTTGAACGTGCCGGTCGCCACCTCGGCGAGGCCAGCCAGATCGGCCGCCTGTCCAGTCAGCCGCGTGGCGATTTCAAAGCGTCCTTCAATTGGAGGGAGCGCGGTCGGATTGATGCTGCGGAAAAGCGGGACCGGATCGAAATTGGAAACCGTCACGTCCGCCTTGAGGCCATAGGTCCGAGCCTGACGGGTATCGTAGGCCAGACCACCCGCGACTCTGACGCCCGCGCCGTCTGGGAGACCGGCCGATACATTTTCAAAGGTGATGGCCTCGGGTCCCACCACGACAGTCCCGATCACCGCGTTGGCGGTGAGCGATGACGAGTAGATGACTTTCTTCAGATTCAAGGTCACCCGACCAGAAATTCCCGCCCACGGCGGGCCCGACTTCGGAGCGGCCTGAACCGCCGGTGCCCCACCCTCGGTCGCGGGAACGAGGGCGGTCAGAATCTGCACATCTTCAACAAAGAGCTGCTCACCCGTCAGCGCCGCCGTGAGCGAGAGCCCGGAAGACGCCGGTTTGACGACGCCCTCCAGCATCACGTCGGAATTCCGTCCGTTGCGAACAAAGGTCACCGGCAGGCGTGCCGTGATCGTGCCATCGGCCAGACGATCAGCCCGCAGCTCAGCCTTGATCGCGGGCAAACTCACGTCAGCCGGCACCGCCAGATCGCTCAGCACGAGCGTGGCGGCCATCTCCTGCACCGCCGCGAGGCTGGCGGAAAAATCCCCCTTCGCACGTCCGGTGCGCAGGCCGCGGTAGTCGGACAGCACGGGCTGTTCGAGCAGGGCCGGCAATTCGAGTGTGTAGCTGCCGGCCACCTTGACCGGCGCATCGCCCCCTCCCGCCTGCACGGCCTTCAACGCAAGTTCAGCGAGCGAAGCTGCACCGCTGCGCAAGGAGAACGAGGCCACGTCGGCCTGCCATCCGGTCGGCGCATAATCGAGCGTCACGCGTGTCGACACATCGATCCGCTCAAAAATCACCTTATTGGCCTGGACCACCGTGAGTCCCTCGATCGAGAGCGCGTCGGTCGGCCGCAACACCAGCCGGCCGGAACGCACACTCGCGACAAATCCGCCCTTCACATCGCCGCCAGTCACGGCCGTTTCGCCGAGCAGGGGCTGCGCCCAAGCCAGCGGCACACCGTTCAGTTGCAGGCGGAGCAGATCCGACGCGATATCGGCCACGCGCAATTCGCCGGTGGCCCGACTGAATTCCACGCCCTGCAGCAAGGTCACGCCCAGCACGGGCTGAGCCGCGGCAACCTCGAGCTGGAGCCGGTTGAGGCGGATATCCGCGTCACGCGAGACCAGGTCAAAATCAGCGGCAATGCGGAGCGCGCCAACCGCCCGCAGACGCGAGTCAATCGACTCGAGTCGTTGCGTGGTCGCGGCGAGGCGGCCGGCGGCCTGGATCTCGCTGAGGCCGCGATCGAGCGAAAACGTGCCGGTTCCCGCGGCGGTGAAATCAGGAATCGGGCGCCCCAAGGCAAAGGCGGAAAGGTCCTCCGAGCGGGCGTCGAGGGCCCACGTGCCCCGGACCGCTTCCGCACCGGCCGGCAGTTCGCCGTTCACACCCAGCAGCACGCGATTTCCCGAACGGAGCGTGAAGCCGTAGGTTTCGCCAGAGGTGACCCGCGTGGCGGAGGTCTCGATGTCGACCCGTACGCCGTTGGGAAATTGGGGACCGGTCGCCGTGGCCGCGCCCGTCACTTCAATGCGATCCAGCGAGCGCGGAGCGTCCATGCGCAGCAGCACCTCCTGCCGCGCGACCACGCGATCGACCGGCGACGAGGCATCGTCGACGGCAATCTCCGACGAAAGCACAAAACGGCCGCTCGAGCCCGGCGCGAGTCCACCGCCCACGAGACCGATACGGGCGCGGGCCGGCGATTGGCCGGCGGCGCGGGCGAAACGGATTTCGCCCTCGAGGTCAGTGCCATCGAGCGAGAGATCAACCGGCAGCGCGAGACGGGAAAAGATCCCGTCAAACGTCACCGCGGCCGGCACTCCTTGCGCCTGCGCAGAGGTGAGGAACGCCAGGTAGCCGGCTTGGACCGGCGCCGACGGGCGAAGCCGGGCCGCGAGCGCGGGCGTGCCGACCAGGTCGAGCGACCAACCCTTGGCGACCAGGCGGCTGACCGCGATGCGACCGCCCATGGCGGCCGACACAACGGGGAGGTCGATCTCCGCGAGCGGCAGGATGAGTTCCGCGCCCTCCATCCGGAGACGGAGGTTTTCCAAGCGAACGGTCCCCAGCCCCGCGGCCACGCGCCCAACCTCGGCCTGCAGGCCGGGCTGCTGGGCGAGGACGCGACGCACCGCCCAAGTCTGGACGGCCGGCGTGAAGGCGAGGAGCACGGCTGCGACCAACAGCGCGGCCACGATCCCCAGACCGAAAAGCAGGGGGCGGAGAAGCTTCATGAAGCGGGTATCAGGACGTTAGACGTCCGAACCGTGAAAGGGTTGCGTTTTTCCCGACGGAAACGTCAGGGCGCCAGAAACGCATCGCTTTGGCCAATGGCCCGACGGACCGTCGCAAGCGCTACATTGTGACTGTAGTTGGCCTGCAGCTGGTTCGTGCGCGCCTCGGTCAGAGCGACCCGGGCCTGAAGGACCTCGAGCTGCGTGACCGTGCCGGCGCCGTAGCGAGCGTCCGCGAGACGGACGGCCTCCTCGGCCTGTTCCACAACGCGACGTGCGGACTCGACGAGTTCGGCCGCTTCCTGCAACGCGGAGAGGGCCTGACGGACCTCCACCTCGACGCCGAGCGTCCGTTCAGCCGTCTGCAGGCGGGCCTGCTCGAGTTGAGAACGGGCCTGAACGACCTGCCCCTTGGTCCGGCGACCGTCGAAGACCGCCCAGCTCGACTGCAGACCGAGGGTCCAGCCGTCAAGCGAGTCCTTCAGACGTTCGGAATTGGCCGACTTGCGGAACTGATAGCCGCCGACGACATCGAGCGTGGGTCGGTAGTTGGCCTCACGGATCGTGACGCCCGCGCGGCGGGCCTCCTCGACCTTGGCGAGACGCAGCAGGTCCGGCCGGTTGATGCGGGCGGAGGAAAGAGCCGATTCCAGTTCGTAGGAAGCCGGGGCGAACGCGAGTTCACCGACGACTTCGGGCATCGACGGCGACGAGCCGGTCGTGGGCTCGCCATAGCCAAGTGCCTGGCGGAGCTGGTCGATCGCGATGCGGTACTGGTTGCGGACGCGGATCAGCGGAGTGCGCGCGTTGGCGAGCGCGACCTCGGCGCGAAGCACGTCGAAGTTCGACACGGAACCGGCCTCGAAGCGATCGCGGGCGGTCTGGAGCTGTTCGGTCAGCAGGCGGACATTCTCCTCCTGCACCGTGATCTGCTCGCGCGCGAGAAGCACATCGTAGAAGCGGGTCCGGACCTGGAGCAGCGCGTCGTTGATGACGGACTGAAGCTCAAGCAGGGACGACTCACGAACGAGACGCTGGGCGTCGAGCGCGGCCTTGACGCCGCCGCCGGCGTAGAGGGCCTGGCGGACTTCCAGCGCGATGCGCCAATCATCCTCGCTCGCACCGACGCCGCGATCCTGGAGGAGTCCGGAATCGGTGCGCGTGTAGCTGGAGTTGACCGCCGCGTTCGGGAGCGCGAGGGCCTTGACCTCGACGATCAGGCCCTCCTGTTCGCGAATGCGCTCGCGCGCCTGCAGAATCGAGTAGTTGTGCTCGACGGCATAGTTGATCGCCGCGCGCAGATCGAGCTGCGCAGGCAGCGGGGCCACGGCGGGGGCGCCCTGCGCCGAAGCGAAGGTCGAGCCGGCCAGGGCGAGGAGGAGGACGGAGAAGGAACGCAATTTCATGGGACTTACTTGGCGACAGGGTGTGCGTTATCGAGCGCCTCGTCCGACGTGTGCTGACGGACCGGATCCTTGGCGTGATCGCGGGCAATGAGGACGTAGAAGGCGGGAACGACGAACAGGGTGAAGACCGTGCCGATGGCCATGCCGACCACGAGGACCCAGCCGATGCTGTTACGGGCGGCGGCGCCCGGACCGGTCACGAAGATGAGCATGAGGTGACCGAAAACGGTCGCCGCAGAGGTCATCAACACCGGACGCAGACGAGTCGCGGCGGCACGACGGATGGCGTCGCGCTTGGCCACACCCTGTTCCTGGAGCGAGTTGGCAAATTCCACGATCAGGATGCCGTTCTTGGCGATCAGGCCGACGAGGGTGATGAGTCCGATCTGGGAGTAGATGTTGAGCGACGTCTTCCAGAGGAAGATCGGCAGCATCGCGCCCACCAGGGCCAGCGGCACGGAACCGAGGAGGATGATGAACGGATCGCGGAAGCTGTTGAACTGGGCCGCGAGCACGAGGAAGATCAGCAGCAGGGCGAGGCCGAAGGCCTGCCAGAGGGCGTTGCCCTCGTTGCGAAGCTGGCGCGACTGACCGCCGTAGTCGATCGAGTAGCCGGGCGGAAGGATCTCGGCGGCCTTGGCCTCGAGCTTCTTGAGCGCGCCGTCGATGCTCGGGCCGACACCCGTGATCTTGACCGCGTTGAGCTGCTGGAAGCGGTTCAGGCCGCGGGGCTGGACCGACTCCTTGAGCGTGGCGATGGTCGAGAGCGGGATGAGCTGCCCGTTGGGACCGGTGATGTGGTAGTTGAGCAGCTGCTCAGGATTGAGACGCTCGCCGCGCTCGACCTGGGGAATGACGCGGTAGCTGCGTCCGTCATTGATGAAGCGGTTGACGTAGCCGCCACCGAGCATCGAGCCCAGGTCGCGGGCGACCGAGCTGAGGTTGAGGCCCATGGCCGCGACCTTGTCCTTGTCGATGTCGACCTCGACCTGCGGGAGGTCGAACTTGAGGTCGCTGTCCGCGAAGTAGAAGGTCGGAGCGCCGCCGCCAGCGTTGGCCTCGGTGTTGGCGAAGAGCACGAGCTGGTCGGCAAACTCCATCATCTCGCGGTGGTCAGCCGTCGAGCGGATGACGAACTCGATCGGGAAGTTGCCGCCCGAGGGCAGCGGATCCGGCGTGTTCATGATGACCTGCACGCCCGGGATGCTGGCCGCGGTCGGATTGAGCGCCTGTTCGATCTCCATCGCGGTGCGGGTGCGCTCGGCCCACGGCTTGAGCTTGAGGCCGGCGAAGCCGAAGTTGCCGCCCGTGATCTGGAAGGACGTCTCGTACTCGGGCGTGGCCGCGTACATGGCCTGCACCTGATCGGTGAAGAGCAGCGTCTGCTCAATCGTCGACGTCGGCGCCGCCTGGATGATGGTGAAGACGATGCCCTGGTCCTCCTTCGGGGCAAGTTCGCGCTGGGCGAACATGATGAACGGCACCAGCAGGAGCGTGAGAAGGACTGCGACCGTCAGGGTGACCGGGACCCAGGTGAGGCTTGCGCCGACCATGCGGTCGTAGCGGGTGCGGATACGGTCGAAGGTGTGGTTGATCACGCCGGTGAGGCCCTTTTCCTCCGACTCCGCGCCGCCGAGCAGGTAGGCGCTCATCATCGGCGAGAGCGTGAGGGCGACGAAGCCGGAGACGGCGACGGCACCGGCAAGGGTGAAGGCGAACTCGCGGAAGAGCGCGCCGGTGAGTCCACCCTGGAAGCCGATCGGGGCGTACACCGCCGCCAGCGTGATCGTCATGGAGATGACCGGACCGACGAGCTCACGGGCGCCCAGGATGGCGGCGTCGAAGGGCGTGCGGCCCTCGCGGATGTGACGCTCGACGTTCTCGACCACGACGATTGCATCGTCGACCACGATACCGACCGCCAGCACGATCGCGAGGAGCGTGAGGAGGTTGATGGTGAAGCCGAGCAACATCATGATAAAGAGCGCGCCGACCAGTGACAGCGGCATGGCCACGATCGGAATCAGGACCGAGCGGAAGGAACCCATGAACAGGAAGATCACGACCGCGACGATCAGCAGGGTCTCGATCAGCGTGCGCAGGATCTCATGGATGGAATCGGAGATGTACTGGGTGGCGTCGTAGACGATCTCGCCATTGAGGCCGGCGGGCAGGCTGGCGATGACCTCGGGCATGGCGGCCCGAACGCGCGAGATGACCTCCACCGTGCTCTCCGTTGGGAGGACCCACAGGCCCATAAACGTGGCGGTCTTGCCGCCGAAACGGACCTCGGAGTCGTAGCTCTCCGCGCCGAGGACCACGTCGGCCACGTCCGAAAGGCGGATGAGCGTGCCATCGCGCTCGGCGACCACCAGCTGCTTGAACTCGTCGACATTCTTGAGGTCGGTGTTGGCCACGAGGCTGACCTGCAGCATCGAGCCCTTGGTGTTGCCGACGGCCGACAGCGCGTTGTTCGCCACGAGAGCGGCGCGGACCTCGCCGGGGCTCAGGTTGCGGGCGGCCAGCTCGTCGGGCTTCATCCAGACGCGCATGGCGAAGACGCGGCCGCCCAGCAGGTCGGCCCGCTGGATGCCGGCGATCGAAGCCAGGCGCGGCTGGACCATGCGCGTCAGGTAGTCGGTGATCTGGTTCTGGTCGAGGGTCTCGGACGAGAAGCCGAGGTACATCGACGCAAACTGGTTGTCGCTCGACTCGACGCTGATGGTCGGCGACTCCGCCTCGGGCGGCAGCTCGTTGCGGACCTGGTCGATCTTGGCGCTGATCTGCGCAAGCGCGGCGTTGGTGTCGTAGTTGAGGCGGAGATAGACGCGGATCGTGCTCATGCCCGCGAAGCTCTCGGACTCGATGTAATCGATGCCGTCAGCGCTGGAGATGGCGCGCTCGAGCTGGGTGGTGATGTAGCCGCGGACCGTGTCGGCACTGGCGCCGAAGTAGATCGTGCTGACGTTGACCACGGCGCTGTCGCTGCGCGGGTACTGACGGGTGTTGAGCTGGAAATAGGCGACGACGCCGAGGACGGCGATCGCGATGTTGACGACCAGCGCGATGACCGGCTTGCGGACAAACATGTCCGTGAAACTCTTTTTAAGCATGGAAGGCGGCGCGGGATCCGCGCGTCAGGTGAAGGTTGGAAAGGACGATCCTCCGGGATCGCTCAGGTATTGCTGGGCTTGGGCGCGGCGCTGCTCGCCGGCTGGACCGAATTGTTGACCTGGACCGGCAGGTTGTTGCGGAGCTTGAAGAGCCCCGAGGAGGCAATCTCCTCCCCGCCCTTGAGGCCTTCGGTGATGACCACGAGGTCGCCACGGGTCGCACCGATCCGCACTGGCTGCTGGCGGACTCCAAGGTACTCGGCGCCGTCGGCGCCCTTCATCTTCTCGACCAGGAAAACGGAATTGCCGTAGGAGGCGTAGGAGACGGCGGTCGCCGGAACGACAATGACGGTTTCGGTCTGGTCGAGGCTGACCTCGACCTGGGCGAACATGCCGGGACGCAGGAGCTCACGCGGGTTGGGCAGCGTGGCCTGGATGGCGATGTTGCGGGTGGCGGCGTCGACCTCGGCATCGATCGCGCTGAGCTGGCCGGCGAACGGCGCGTTCGGAAATGCGTCGACCGTGACGCTGATCTTCTGACCGAGGGCAAGCGACGGCAGCTGGCGCTGCGGGATGGTGAAGTTGACGTAGATCGGGTCCAGCTGCTGGAGCGGGATCAAGGCCTGGCCGGGGGACACATACTGGCCGACATTGACCACGCGAATGCCAACGCGGCCATCGAACGGAGCGCGGACCCGCTTGCGCCCGATCGTGGCGCGAATGGCGGCAGTCTGGGCGACCGCTTGGTTGTACTGCGCATCGGCGGAATCAAGCTCGGCCTGGCTGATGGTGTTCTTCTGCCGCAGTTCGCGCGAGCGGTCGCGCTCGAGCTTGGCCAGCGCCTCGGCCGCTTCGGCGGAGGCCAGCTGCGCAACCTCGACGGAGGTGTCGATCTCGACGAGCAGGTCACCCTTCTTGACCAGGGCGCCGCTCTCGACCGGGATCGCGACGATCGGCCCGCCGGCGTCGGCACTTACGCTGACGCCCTGGACCGGAGCGAGGGTCCCGATGGCGCGGATCTGGGGCTGCCAGACCTCCACCTTGACCACCGCCGTGGTGATCGCCGTCGGCGGCGGCACGTACAGAGACGACGTCATCTCGGTGATTTGAGCCATCTTGATGGCACCAAGGGAAAAGGCGATGACGAGGAAGCCGACGATCGCGATGATGAACTTCTTGATCATAAACAACGGGAGTTGAGTGGAAAATCAGGTTGAGCTGGAGGAAGCGGAAGTGGCGGAGGCGGGGTCGGCCGGGGCGTCCCGCAGGTTGGCGGCGTGGGAAATCATCTTGTTAAGAAGACGAACGAGGGTGTGGCGTTCGGACTCGGCCAAGGGGCGAACCAGGCTCGCCATGAGCTGGAAGTGGCCCGGCAGCATGCCGTGGAGGAACTGTTCGGCCTTGGGCGTGAGGCGCACCGTCATCATACGGCGATCGTTCGGATCGGATTCGCGCGTCACGAAGCCATCGCGCTCCAGCGTATCGATCAGGCCGGTCATGGTCGCGCGGGTGACCCCGGCGGCCTCGGCGAGTTCCGCGGGCGTCCGCGGACCGACCGGAAAGCACTCACCGGCCACCGCATCCCCACTCCGCTTGCCGGAATTGAACAGCAGCATCAGCACGCCAAAACGGCCTTGGGAAATGCCGTGCGCGTGGAAATTCTTTTCCGCCATCGCAAACGCCTCGTCGCCGGCGCGCAGAAGATGCAAGAAGACTTCACAAGCCGACGGATCAAGGTCGGGAAAGGTCTTCGCGGCACCGAGCAGGCACTCGTAACGAGGAAGGTCTTTAAGCATGAGCAGTGGCATGGAAAAAGGATAGCGAGGATCCTGAAGATAAGGAGGCTGATAATTAGGAGGCTAATCATAAAGACAAGCCTCGTTTGCAAAAGACCCTGCCATTTCACTCTACTTGATCACTGAAAGATGTTTATGCTGATTTTTAGACGCAAAAAAGGGCGGGCCGAACGGCCCGCCCTTGGTCTGCGCAATGCAGCTGGTAAGCTTTAGAGCGCCTGAGCGGCGGCGACCACAGCGTCAGCCGTGATGCCGAGCTCCTTCATCACCGTGCCACCGGGGGCACTGATGCCGAAGCGATCGATGCCGATCGCCTTGCCGTCGAGTCCGACGTACTGCGCCCACGATGACGTGACGCCGGCCTCGATCGCCACGCGCTTGCGGCACGAGGACGGGAGGATCGACTCGCGGTAGGCCGCGCTCTGGCGGTTGAAACGCTCCATCGAGGGAACGGAGACCACGCGCACGCCCGCGCCGAGGCGCTTGGCCGCGGCGAGCGCGAGCTGCAGCTCGGAGCCCGTGGCGAGGAGGATGTGGGTGAGCGGAGCCGTTTCCTGAACCGCGATGTAGGCGCCCTTGAGGACGCCCTCGCGACGGGCCTGCACCGGGATCTCGTTGAGCATCGGCACGGCCTGGCGGCTCAGCGCGAGGAGCGTCGGGCCTTCGGTGCGCTCGAGGGCTGCGGCGAAGGCGCCGGCGGTTTCCTCGGGGTCAGCCGGGCGGATGACGTCGAGATTCGGGATCACCCGGAGACCGGCGACCGTTTCCACCGGCTGGTGGGTCGGGCCGTCCTCACCCACGCCCACGGAGTCGTGGGTGTAGATGTAGGTGACCGGGAGATTCGACAGCGCGGCGATGCGCATCGACGGACGCGAGTAGTCGGCGAAGACGAGGAACGTGGCGCACGAGGCGCGGAAGATCCCGTCGTAGGCGACGCCATTGCTGATCGCGGCCATGCCGTGCTCACGGATGCCGTAGCGCAGGTTGCGACCGGCGCGGTTGCTACGATCGAAGTCCTTGTCGGCGGCGATGTAGTTGAGCGTCGAACCGTAGAGGTCGGCGCTGCCCGAGATGAGCAGCGGGAGGGCGGCGGCCACAGGCTGGAGGACATCCTTGCCGGCGGCGCGGGTCGCGAGCTTGGCGTCGGTCGGGAACGCCGGGATTTTGGCGAGAAGATCGAGCGCGACCGGCTTGGTCGCACGCGATTCGAGCAGCGCGGCCTTGTCCGGATTCGCGGCGCTCCAGGCGGCGTAGGTCTTGAGCCACTTCTTGTAGCCGCGCACGAGACGCTTCTTGTGCTCGGCGAAGTAGGCGCGCACGTCGTCACTGACGAAGAAGTGCTGGTCGGCGGGAAGACCGAGGCTGGCGCGAGCGGAGTCGGAGAACTTCGCCCCACCCTCGCCGTGGCCCTTCGACGTTCCCTGGACCTCGGCAATGCCCTTGCCGATGATCGTCTTGGCGATGATCAGCTGGGGACGGCCGGTTTTGGCCTTCTTGGCCTTGGTGATCGCCTTGAGGATCGCGGCGAGGTCGTGGCCGTCGGCCAGCGTCTGCACATCCCAGCCGATCGCCTTGAAGCGCACGCCAGCGTTCTCGCTCTGGCTCTTGTCGGCCATCGCGTCGAGGGTGACGTCGTTGGCGTCGTAGATGAGGATCAGGTTGTCGAGCCCTTGGTGGCCGGCGAACGCAGCGGCTTCCATGGCGACGCCCTCCTGCATGCAGCCGTCGCCGGCGAGGCAGATGACGTGATGATCGAAGATCGGATGCTCGGCGGTGTTGAAGCGGGCTTCGGCCATCTTGCCGCTCATCGCGAGGCCGACCGCATTACCGACGCCTTGGCCGAGCGGACCGGTCGTGCACTCGACGCCGGGGGTCTCGTGGAACTCGGGATGGCCGGGGGTCTTGGAGTGCAGCTGACGGAAATTCTTCACTTCCTCGAGCGGCAGGTTGTAGCCGCTGAGGTGCAGCCACGTGTAGAGGAACATCGAGCCATGACCGGCCGAGAGGACAAAGCGATCGCGGTTCAGCCAACGGGGCTCGTCCGGGTTGTGCACCAGCGCGTGCCCGTAAAGGACGGCGCCAATCTCGGCGGCGCCGAGCGGCAGGCCCAGGTGGCCCGAGGAGCACTTGTGAACGGCATCAATGGCGAGGCCGCGAGCCTGCGCCGAAGCGAGGGAGAGGATCTCAGTGTTCAGTTTCATGGAAAGTATCTGCGTGGGGATGGTAAGGATGGCGCCCGCAATGGACGCGCGGAACCATTCAGGCACAAAAAAAGCGAGCCGGTAAAGGCTCGCTTTCAAAAATCTCTAATAATGATTAGAACCTCAGGAAGAGGCGGTCTCTTCCACGCGGCGTTCCTTGACGGCCATGGCGGCCTTGCCCTGACGGTCGCGGAGGTAGTAGAGGCGGGCGCGCATGTTCTCGGACTCGCGCTCGATCTCGATCTTCTCGATGTTCGGCGAGTTCACGGGGAACACGCGCTCAACACCCTCGCCGTAGCTGATACGACGGACGGTGAACGTCTCGTGGATGCCACTTCCCTTGCGGGCGATGACGACGCCGGTGAAGATCTGGATGCGCTCCTTGTCGCCTTCGCGAACCTTGGTGTGCACGCGCACGCCGTCGCCGACCTTGAACGGCGGGAGGTCTTTCTTCAACTGCGGCGCAGTGATCTCTTTAATGATGGGATTCATGGCTGTGTTTCTCGAATAAATCTGGGCGAACCTGACGGGTTTTCTCAGTACGCTGCGCCTGCCGCCACTTCTCGATCTCGCCGTGGTTGCCCGAAAGGAGCACTTCCGGCACGGACATACCTCGAAATTCGGCGGGACGCGTGTATTGAGGAAAGTCGAGCAACTTGCCGGTGAAGGATTCGTGCGTCAATGACTTTTCTTCCCCGAGAACGCCCGGAATGAAGCGCGCCAGTGCATCGATCACCACCGCGGCCGGCAAGGTGCCGTTGGTGAGCACGTAATCGCCAATGCTGATCTCCCGATCGATCACCTTGTCGCGAATCCGCTGGTCGATGCCTTCGTAGTGGCCGCTGAGCAAAATCAGGTGCGTCTGCTTGGCCAGATCCCGCGCGATCGGCTCGGAATACGGCACCCCGTCGGGCGTCAGATAGATCCGCTGGCAACCGGGGGTTTGCAACTGCTCGATCGCGGCAAAGACCGGCTCGGGCTTCATCACCATCCCCGCCCCACCCCCGAACGGGCGGTCGTCCGCCGTGCGGTGCTTGTCGGTCGCCCACGTGCGGACGTCGTGGATCTTGACCGTCAGGAGTCCGGCCGCGATCCCCTTGCCCAGAATGCTCTCAACCAGGAAGCCTTCCAGCATCCGGGGGAACAGGGTTAGGACGTCAATGTGCAGCGGCATGGCGAACCAGGTTAGTTTTTACAGGAGGAAACGGAGAGAACAGAGGTTGAACCACAGATGGACACAGATCCACACAGATGCCGGCCTCAATCTGTGTTTATCTGTGTGAATCTGTGGTTTAGATTCTGAACCCAGTTTCCTCTGTTTTTTCCTGTAAAAACAAAGGCCCCGGAAAATCCGGGGCCTTCGATCTAAAGGGTTCTGATTGAGGCGTTAGGCCGCAACCGCGGCCTTCTTGGCCTTCTTCACCAGCGAGTGCGCGGTGTCGGTGGGCTTGGCACCCTTGCTCAGCCAGTAGTCAACGCGGGCGACGTCCAGCGAGAGCGGGGCCGTCTTGGACTGCGGCGTGTAGGTGCCGAGGATCTCGACAGCGCGACCGTCACGACGGGAGCGGGTTTCTGCCACGACCACGTGATAAATGGGCTTGTGGGTGGCGCCGATGCGGGACAGGCGGATTTTGAGCGACATGGGAGCTATAAAGTCAGACGAGTTGTTTGGAAAAGCTGGAGATAGCACCGGTCGATAAATGGCTTGTCAAGCCCCGAGTCCCCCCGCTGTGTTTGCCGCCTTATGCTCAAAGCCGGCATCGTCGGTCTGCCCAACGTTGGCAAGTCCACCCTTTTTAACGCCCTCACCCGCTCCCGCAAGGCCGAGGCCGCCAATTATCCGTTCTGCACGATCGACCCCAACGTGGGCGTCGTGATCGTTCCCGATGAGCGCGCGTACGTGCTCAAGGAGATCGCCAAGACCAACGTGGTCGTCCCGGCCGCGATCGAGTTCGTCGACATCGCCGGCCTCGTCGCCGGCGCGAGCAAGGGCGAGGGTCTCGGCAACCAGTTCCTCGCCAACATCCGCGAGGTCGACGCCATCGTCCAGGTCGTCCGCTGCTTCGAGGATTCCGACGTCGTTCACACCATGGGTGGAGTCGACCCGGTCCGCGACATCGAGGTCATCACGACCGAGCTGGTCCTGGCCGACCTCGATGCGGTCGCCAAGCGCGTGCCCAAGACGCAGAAGAGCGCCAAGGCCGGCGACAAGGAGGCGGCGGTCGAACTCGCCCTCCTCCAGAAGCTCGAGCCGCACCTCAATGCCGGAAAGACCGCCAACACCCTCCCCGCGACCGACGAGGAGAAGGCGATGATGAAGCTCCTTCAGCTCCTCACCGCCAAGCCCGTGCTGTTCGCGTGCAACGTCGCCGAGGGCGACCTCGCGACCGCCGAACAGAATCCGTTTGTGCAGAAGGTCGCCGAGTACGTGCGCACGCACCACGACGCCGCCTACGTGCCGATCAGCGCCAAGATCGAGGCCGAGCTCATCGACCTCCCGCCCGAAGATGCCAAGGCCTTCCTGAAAGATCTCGGCGTCGACGACTCCGGCGTGTCCTCACTCATCCGCGGGGCCTACGCGCTCCTCGGTTTGCAGACCTACTTCACCGCCGGTGAAAAGGAGGTCCGCGCCTGGACGATCAAGAAGGGCTGGAAGGCCCCGCAGGCGGCCGGCGTGATCCACACCGACTTCGAAAAGGGCTTCATCAAGGCCGAGATCGTCTCCTACGCCGACCTCACCCGCCTCGGCAGCGTGGCCGCCGCGCGCGAAGCCGGCAAATACCGGCTCGAGGGCAAGGAATATGTGTTCGCGGATGGCGACGTGGCGCTGTTCCGCTTCAATAATTGAAGCGGAACAGAAATCCTAAATCCTAGAAACCAGATCCTAACAGGACACCGGCGGCGGAGCCGCCTCTATCTTTTAGGATTTAGCCGCTTGGGATTTAGGATTTCCGTCGTCGTCAGACGACGGTTCCGCTTGGCACGATCACGCCCTTCGGCACGACCAACACGCCGTCACGAATGACGACGCCGTGGGCATAGTTGCCGTCGGTCTTGCCGTCGGTCGAAAGCACGACGTTGTCGCCGATGCGGGCATTCTTGTCGATGATCGCCCCCTTGATCCGGCAGTTGTTGCCCAGCCCGAGATTGGGTCGGCCCAGCTTCACGTTGGTGCGGATCTCCTCGTCGGTCTCGTAATTGTCCGCCCCCATCATGACCACGTCCTCCAGCACGCAGCCGGCGCGGACGAATGAACGGATGCCGAGCAGGCTGTGCTTGAGCGATGAATCCTCCACGATCGAACCGTCACCGATCACCACGTAGTCGATCGAGCACTTGTTGATCTTGGAGGCCGGCAGGTAGCGATCCTGCGTGTAGATGGGCGCACTCGCATCGAAGAAATTAAACGGCGGCAGCGGCTGCGCCAGCGCCAGGTTCGCGTCGAAGAACGCCCGGACTGTACCGATGTCCTCCCAATAACCCTCGAAGACATGCGCGAAGAGCTTCTTTTGGCCGAGCAGGCCGGGGATGATCTCCTTGCCGAAATCGGTCATCTTGTTGTCCAACGCCTCGGTCAGCGCCGCGCGGTTGAACACGTAGATACCCATGGACGCGAGGCAGTGCTGCTCACCGCCATGCGTTGCCTGGAGCTTCGCCTCGAGCGTCGGGCTCAGCGTCAGGCTGTCGATCACCGCCGGATCCTTGGGCTTCTCGACAAAGCGTTCGATCGAGAGGTCGTCGCGCACCTTCATCAGACCCAGCCCCTCGACCTTGGACTTCGGGAAAGGCACCGCAGCAATCGTCACATCGGCGCCGCTCGCGGCGTGCTCGGCGATGATCTTGCGGAAATCCATCCGGTAAAGCTGGTCGCCCGACAGGATCAGCACGTAGTCGTGCGGGAAATTGCGGAAATGCTGGAGATTCCGGCGCACCGCATCCGCGGTGCCCTGATACCAGTCGGCGTTCTTCTCCGTCTGCTCGGCCGACAGGATGTCAACGAACCCGCCGCCAAACGGATCAAAGTGGTAGGTCGACTGGATGTGGCGGTGCAGCGACGCGGTGTGGAACTGAGTCAGCAGGAAAATCCGGTTGATGTCCGAATTGATGCAGTTGCTGATCGGAATATCGACGAGACGATACTTGCCCGCGAGGGGTACGGCGGGTTTGCAGCGCTCCATTGTCAGGGGATGGAGCCGCGTGCCGCGACCACCGCCCATGATTACAGCCATGACCTTTTTCTGGGTACTCATTTGGGGATTGGACCTATTGCCTTGCTCAACATTTGACGCGACCGGTATCTTCGCGAGCATAAACAGGTAAAACCATGTGCGGAATTGTCGGCTACGTTGGAAAACAGAGAGCAGTCAGCATCCTGATCGAGGGCCTCAAGCGCCTCGAGTATCGGGGCTATGACTCCGCGGGTGTCGCCATCCAGCAAAATGGTCGCATTGAGATCGCAAAGAAAGCCGGCCGCGTGGCCAACATGGCCAAGGAGGCCGCGAAGCACCACTTCACCGGCACCGCCGGCATCAGCCACACGCGCTGGGCCACCCATGGCGGCGTCACTGACGCGAACGCCCACCCTCACCTGAGCAGTGACGACAAGATCGCGCTCGTGCACAACGGCGTCATCGAGAACTACGACGCGATCAAGCGCTTCCTCCTGACCAAGGGCTACACGTTCCGCTCCGAGACCGACACCGAAGTCCTGACCAACCTTGTCGCCTACCACTACACCAAGGAACCCGCGGTTGAGGGCGAGAGTCGGTTTCTTGAGGCCGTGCGCAAGACGCTCTACCACGTCGAGGGCACCTACGGCATCGCGGTGATCTGCGTCGACGCTCCCGGCGAAATCGTGGCCGCGCGCAAGGGCTCCCCGCTGATCCTCGGCGTAGGCCAGGACGAGAACATCATCGCCTCCGATGTCTCCGCGCTCGTCAGCCGCACGCAGAACGTCGTTTACCTGAAGGACGGTGAGATCGTCCATGTCACGGCGAAGGATTTCTCGATCACCACGCTGGATCAGGCCGACGTCTCCCCGGTCATCGACAAGGTCACCTGGTCGATCGAATCCGCCGAGATGGGCGCCCACGCCCACTTCATGGAGAAGGAGATCTTCGAGCAGCCCACCGCGTTGGAAAACGCGATGCGCGGTCGCATCTCCGAGGACGGCAGCACCGCCAACTTCGGCGGACTCAATCTCAACGCAGCGGACTTCCGCGCCATCGATCGCTTCGTCTTCTGCTCCTGCGGCTCCGCCTGGCACGCCTGTCTCGTGGCCGAGCACCTGATCGAGCGCTTCGCGCGCGTGCCGGTCGAAGTCGATTACGCCTCCGAGTTCCGCTACCGCAACAGCCCGCTCGACCCCCACTCCCTCTTCTTCGTCATCAGCCAGTCCGGTGAGACGATCGACACGCTGGCCGCGCTCCGCGAGGCCAAGCGCAAGGGTTACAAGGTCATGGCGATCTGCAACGGCGTCGGCTCGACCATCGCCCGCGAGGCCGATGGCGGCATCTACCAGCACGCCGGCCCCGAGATCGGCGTCGCCTCGACCAAGGCGTTCACCTCGCAGCTGATGATCTCCGCCATGTTCGCCCTCTACGTCGCCCGCATGCGCGACATGAGCTTCAGCGACGGCGTGCAGTACGTGAACGCCCTCAAGGCCACACCCGACCTCGTGCGCAAGGCCCTCGAGCAGGCCGCGCACGTCCGCGAGATCGCCAAGCGCTACGCGAAGTACAACGACTTCCTTTTCCTCGGCCGCCTCTCGCTCTTCCCCATCGCGCTCGAGGGCGCGCTCAAGCTGAAGGAGATCTCGTACATCCACGCCGAGGGTTATCCCGCGGCCGAGATGAAGCACGGCCCGATCGCCCTGATCAGCGAGGACTGTCCATCCGTGTTCTTCGTCCCCAAGGGCGAGATCTTCAACAAGCTCGTTTCCTCCATGCAGGAAATCAAGGCCCGCAACGGCAAGATCATCGCGATCGTTACCGAGGGCTGCGAACTCCCGCCCGGGCTCGCCGACGAGATCATCCCGATCCCGGACTGCCACGAGGCCGTCCTCCCGATCATTGCCACGATCCCGGTGCAGCTGCTGAGCTATTACATCGCGGTCGAACGCGGCTGCGACGTCGACAAGCCCCGCAACCTGGCCAAGTCGGTGACGGTGGAGTGATTCTCCGAAGTAGCGAGGAGTGGGTAGCGAGTAGCGAGCATGCATACATCTCTCAACGTTGCGCCATCGACCGCGCTCCTCCCTCAGACGACTTCGCGAAGCACCCCCAGCCGTCACGGCTTGTCTACTCACTACTCGCTACCCGCTACTCGCTACTTTCTTCCAGCATGACCATCTTCCCGTCCCGCGAGGCCTTCCTCGAACTCAGCAAGCAGGGCAACGTCATCCCCGTGTACACGGACCTGATGGCGGACTTCGAGACCCCGGTCTCGGCCTACGCCAAACTCAAGGAATCCGGACCCTCCTACCTGCTCGAGTCCGTCGAGGGTGGCGAGAATCTGTCGCGCTACAGCTTCATCGGCTGCCGACCGCGCAAGATCTTTGTCTGCGGCCCCAAGACAACGGAGATCCGCGTCCCGGGCCAGCCCAGTCAGACCGTCGCCACCCCGGCCGATCCGCTTACCCTGATCGAGGCCGAGATGAAGGACCACCAGGCCGTGCGCCTGCCCGGCCTGCCCCGCTTCACCGGCGGCGCTGTGGGCTTCATCAGCTACGAGTATGTCACGCGCATCGAGCCCTCCGTCCCAGCCGCGAAGGTCGATGAGCTGGGCATGCCCCTGCTCTACTTCATGCTGTCGGACTCGCAGCTGATCTTCGACCGCGCCAAGCAGACGCTCCGCCTTTGCGTGAATGCCCACATCACGGGCGGCAATCCGACCGCCGCGTACGATCGCGCAGTGGCCGAACTGGAACACCTTTTCTCGCTCCTCCGCCAGCCACGCTCGCTCGCGCCGGCTCCGCTTGTTGACGCGCCCAAGGTGACGGTGCCTCCCGGCAATTTCACGCGCGAGCGGTTCGAGCAGGTGGTCGAGGACACCAAGGAGTTCATCCGTTCGGGCGACATCATCCAGGTCGTCCCGTCGCAGCGCTTCACCACGCCGTTCGCCGGCTCCGCGCTCGATCTCTATCGCGCCCTGCGCACGGTCAATCCGTCGCCGTACACCTTCATCCTCGAGACGGGCGACTTCGCCATCGTCGGGGCCTCGCCTGAGGTTCACGTTCGTCTCACCGATGGTCTCGTCGAGATCCGGCCCATCGCCGGTACGCGCAAGCGCGGTGCTACGCCGGCCGAGGACCTCGCCTTGGAGAAGGATCTCCTCGCCGATGACAAGGAACGGGCCGAGCACCTGATGCTCGTCGATCTCGCCCGCAACGACATTGGCCGGGTCTGCGAGTTTGGCAGTGTCACCGTACCGGAGATGATGATCGTCGAGCGCTACTCGCACGTCATGCACATCGTCTCGCAGGTCGAGGGCCGGATCGCCAAGGAGCGTTCGGCCTACGATCTCATGCGGGCAACCTTCCCCGCCGGCACCGTGAGCGGCGCGCCAAAGATCCGCGCGATGCAGATCATCGCGGCCAATGAACCTTCCCAGCGCGGCTTTTACGCCGGCGCGCTCGGTTACTTCGGCTACGACGGCAATCTCGACTCCTGCATCATGCTGCGCACGTCGCTGCTGAAGGACGGCCGCCTCCACATCCAGGCCGGTGCCGGCGTGGTCGCGGACAGCGTGCCCGCTTCGGAATATCAGGAGACCGTCAACAAGGCCTCCGCCTTGTTCAAGGCCGCGGCCATCGCGAGCCAGCTCTGAGCGAGCACACTCCGTTTCTGAACCACAGATTGCACAGATGACCTCAGACTAAGCGGACCCGCTGGCGGGACCGTATCTGTGGAAATGTGTGGTATCAGTGGTTAAACTGTCCGGCTTAATGGCCAGGGCTCGCGTAGCGCCGTTCGGCGAAAGGGACCCTCTGTGCATCCAAGCGCGGAGATGATTCGTTTCACTCTGCGAACTCCCCTCGCCTGTGTGCCACGACTGCCTCCCTGTCCCACCTCTTCGGGCCAACCTGACTCGGAGCGCGGAGCGTCGTAGCACGCTCCACGAGGGGAAAGCCCACCGGCACAAGTTGGAACGATTCACGCTTGAACAGGTCACAACTTAAATTGGCGCCGTTGGGAATTTTCTTTCCGCACCATTCTCTCACCTCAGCGCCCCTACGTCATGGCTTCAATCACGACACACGCACGTTCGACTGTAGACGAGGGTGATCCCCTCGACTCCACGGTCACCGCCACCCTCACGTCGGCGCCCGATGCGCCTCCGTCCTTCCTTGAACGCGACAAGGCCGAGCCCGGCCAGCGCGAGTCCCTGTCCTCGTCGTCGGATCGCAGCAATCTCCAGCTGTACCTCCAGGAAATCGGCAAGACCGCGCTCCTGACGCCCGCAGAGGAAGTCACCCTTGCCCGTCGCATCCGTCGCGGCGACAAGGCGGCGCGCGACCACATGATTTCGGCGAACCTGCGCCTCGTGGTAAAAATCGCGATGGATTATAAGGACTTCGGTCTGCCGCTGCTCGACCTCATCAGCGAGGGCAACATCGGCCTGATCAAGGCCGTCGAGCGCTTCGATCCCCGCAAGGGCGGCAAGCTCTCCACGTACGCCGCCTGGTGGATCAAGCAGTCGATCAAGCGCGCGCTCGCCAACCAGTCCAAGACCATCCGCCTGCCCGTTCATCTCGTCGACAAGATCGCCAAGATGCGTCGCACCGCCATGGCCCTCACCGAAGAGCTCGGCCGCGAGCCCACGGACGAAGAGTTGGCCATGGAGCTGCAGATCCCGACCAACAAGGTCGCGCATCTGAAGAGCGTCAGCGTGCGCCCAACGTCCCTCGACGCCCCAATCGGCGAGGACGGCGACTCCTCCACCTTCGGCGACATCGTCGGCGACGAGAACGCAGCCAGCCCGTTCGAGTCGCTCAGCGAGCGCTCCAAGAATTCCGACCTGCACCAGATGATCGCGTCGCTCGAGCCGCGCGAGGCGGAGATCATCCGCCACCGCTTCGGCCTCGACGGCTACGACGAACTCACGCTCGAGGAGGTCGGTCGCAAGTTCAAGGTGACCCGCGAACGCATCCGCCAGCTGCAGAACATTGCGCTGTCGAAGATGCGGAAGGCGATTCACCGGAACGAGACCCAGCTCACCAAGGAGGAGATCGAGGTCGAGGAACGCCATCGCCAGCGGATGGAAGTCATCCGTGAGTTCATCGAGACCCGCTCCGCCAAACCGGCCAAGTCCGCGCGGAACTGAGCCTCGCGAACACCCGCCTCCTCTCAGGCCGGCCAGCCATGGCCGGCCTTTTTTGTGCCTAATTCAAGTGTCATGCCCGCCACATCGGACGTGAATTCGAATCCGGCCAATCGACTGAGGTGAACCACTGATTCGCACTTATCTCCACTCATAGGGATCCGTATTCCTTCCGAATCAGTGCCGTTCAGTGAAGATCAGTGGTTTAACGGATCGATGGCCGATCTACGTTGGCGTCGGCCTTCCCGTTCAAGTTCACCAACAAAAAAGCCGCCCGGATTACTCCGGACGGCTTTGAATTCTGAAGGGTCGCGAGGACTTATTCCTTCTTGGCGGCCTCGTCGAGGATGTCGCCGAGGTTCATCATGTCGCCACTCGAGTCGCGGTTGAGCGCCTCGTAGGTCGCCGTCTCGGCGGCCAGCTGGTCGGCCGAGTAGTTGGCGGCCTTGATCGAGAGCCCCAGGCGGCGCTCGTCGCGGTCGATCTTGATGACGCGGGCCGTGACAGCCTGGCCCGGCTTGAGGATGTCCTTCACCTTGTCGATGCGCTCCTCGCTGATCTGCGAGATGTGCACCAGACCGTCGATGCCGTCCTTGAGCTCCACGAAGGCGCCGAAGGAGGTGATCTTGGTGACCGTGCCCTGCACGACGTCGCCGATCTTGAAGAAGCTGTCGATGTCCGTCCACGGATCGACCGCCAGCTGCTTCATGCCGAGGCTGATGCGCTGCTGGTTCGGATCCACGTCGAGCACGATCGCGTCGACCTCGTCGCCCTTCTTGAGGACTTCGGAGGGGTGGTTGACCTTGCGGGTCCACGACATGTCGGAGACGTGCACCATGCCGTCGATGCCCTCTTCGAGTTCGATGAAGGCGCCGTAGGTGGTCATGTTGCGCACCTTGCCGCGGACGCGAGCGCCCATCGGGTAGTTGTGGCGGACCATGTCCCACGGGTTCGGCTCGAGCTGGCGGAGGCCGAGCGAGATCTTCTGCTCGTCCTTCTGGATGCCGAGGACCACCGCATCGAGCTCCTGACCGACCTTGAGCAGCTCGGAGGGCTTGGTGATGCGCTTCGTCCAGGACATCTCGGTGATGTGCACGAGACCCTCGACGCCGGGCTCGATCTCAACGAACGCGCCGTAGGGCACGAGGTTGACGACCTTGCCGCGGACCTTGGCGCCGACCGGGAACTTGTGCTCGATGTCGTCCCACGGATTCTTCGTGGTCTGCTTGAGACCGAGCGACACGCGCTCCTTCTCACGGTTGACCTCGATGATCATGACCTGAACCTCTTCACCCTGCTTGAGCATTTCGCCCGGGTGGGAGATGCGGCCCCAGCTCATGTCGGTGATGTGGAGGAGACCGTCCATGCCGTCGAGGTCGATGAACGCACCGAAATCGGTGATGTTCTTGACCACGCCCTTGCGGACCTGACCGGGCTGGATGGAGTCCAGCAGGTTGCGGCGCTTCTCGGTGCGCTGCTGCTCGATGAGCTCGCGGCGGGAGAGGACGATGTTCTGGCGGTCCAGATTGATCTTGAGGACCTTGAAGTCGTAGGTCTGGCCCACGTACTGGTCGAGATTCTTGGGCGGCTGCACGTCGATGTGCGAAGCCGGGAGGAAGGAGTCGACGCCGATCGAAACGATCAGGCCGCCCTTGACCTTGGCGCGAACGCGGCCGGAAACGACCGAGCCCTCGGGGAACTTGGTGAGGATGTTCTCCCAGTTCTTCTGCTGCTGAGCCTTGTCGTACGAGATGACGGGATTGCCGTTCTTGTCTTCGACCTTCTCGATCAGCACTTCGATCTGAGAGCCGACCTGCAGCTCACCGAGATCGATGAACTCGTTGGCGGGCACGACACCCTCAGACTTGCCACCGATGTCGACGACGACCTCGTTCTGGCGGATTTCAGTGATAACACCTGCGACGATGCTGCCTTCCTTCAATTGATCGAAGGACGACTGCTTCAGCAGTTCTTCCATGATGGAACTCATGACGAAAAAACGGAATCCCGTCGCCTGCTCCGCAGCCCCGGTCTTCCGCAGAGCCCTTGCGGGCCGTTGGTTGATGGTTGGACTAACGTGAAAGACCGGTGGGAGCACCGCGGCGTGAGCACCGGCCTGACCAAAACAAATGCCGCGAACGGTCAGCATCGCCCGGGGCGCACCCGGGCCGCAAGAGGAAAATACCCCTTTCCGGACCGCCTTACGGCGTCGCCGGCTCGCGCAGCACCTGCTCGAGCGTCGTGAAGAACGTGTCGTATAACCCGTGGGTGCGCAACGGCTTGATGCTCACGCCGTCGGTCGTGAGCCCGCCCTCGATCTGCTCGCGGGCCCAGACGTAAATCTTGGTCTCGCCCGGGCCGAATTCGCGGACATTGATCTCGATCTCGTACTGCAATTTTTCCTTAAAGGCCTCGTTTCGAACGATTTGACTCCGGCCAAGGACCACCCCCTGCGCCTCCGCCGTGCGCGCCAGGGTGAAGCGCATGCGCTCGAGCGTCTGCTGAGCGGCGACATAGACCCGGGCCCGCTCATGCGGGAGCACGCGCTCCTGCGCCGGGGCGGGCTGGAAGCGCTCGCTCACACGGGTGGGAACGTAGCCGCAACCGGCAGCCAGAGAAAGGACAGCAAGACCTAGAAGAAAAGGAAGGGTGCGCACGGGAGAATTGACCAAGACAGCGATGTGCTAGGCCGGGTGCCATCATCCGTCCAACTAAATGCGCAGCCGAGGTGGAACGCGTTGCTCCCCCAACGCGTTGGTTTGCGTGCAAACGACCGATCCTCGAACCAGCGTGTTGAGGGCAACACGCTCCACCTCAGAAGCCCTCAGGCCGGCTGCTGCTGCGAGATGCAGTGCAGCGTGCCCAAGCCCCAGATCAGCTCGTAGCAGTCGATCGGGATGATCTCACGCCCCGGGAAGCACGCTCCGATGATGGCACAGGCCTCGGCGTCGCGCTTCTTCTGACGGAACGTCGGGACGAGCACCGCGCCATTGATGATGAGGAAATTCGCGTAGCTCGCCGGCACCTGCTGGCCTTGGAACGCAAACGGCTTCGGCATCGGCAGCTCGACCACGGAAAATTTCTTTCCCTCCGGTGTGCGAAACGCGTGCAGGCGCTCGAGGTTTTCCGCGAGCAGCTTGTGATTCGGATCACGCCGGTTGGATTCCACGCAGGTGATGAATCCGTCGGCCTTGTAGAAACGCGTGATGTCGTCGATGTGACCGTCGGTATCGTCACCCACGATCCCCTCGCCCACCCACAGCACGGTCTTCACGCCGAGATAGTCGCGCAGGTTCTGCTCGATCTGCTCGCGCGTGAGGTGCGGGTTGCGGTTCTTGTTCAGCAGGCACTGCTCGCTCGTGAGCAGCAGGCCGCGGCCGTTGACCTCGATCGAGCCGCCCTCGAGGACCATGTCGTTCTCAAAGCGGCGAAGCTTGAGCTTCTTCGCGACCAGCGGCGGGATCGTGTTGTCGAGATCGTACGGCGGGTACTTGCCACCCCAGGCGGTGTGCACCCAGTCCGTGACCGCGATCTCCTTCGTCTTGTCGTTGCGGACAAAGATCGGGCCGTGATCGCGGCACCACGCGTCGTTGGTCGGATGATCGTAGAACGTGACCTTGGTCATGTCCGCACCGGCCTTCGCACACAGGCGCTTGGCCCGCGGCTGGAGCGCAGCCGCGCAATTGATGCGGACCTCCTCAAAACGGCTGATCTGCGCGACAATCCCGGCGAACACATACGGGATCGGCCGGAACTGACCGGGCCACGAGGAACGCTTATGCGGCCAGGAAAGCCAAATGGCGACCTGCGGCTCCCACTCGGCGGGCATGCGGAACCCGAGCGCCGAGGGCGTTGCGGAGATTTTCGAGTTTCGATTCCCGATCTTCGATTTCGTCGGCACGGCGGCGGAACTCAGTCAATGAAACGCTTCGTCAGGTTCTCGTACGCGTCGATGCGGCGATCGCGGAGGAACGGCCAGTGCGTGCGCGTGACGTCCACCTTGCCGAGTTCGACCGGGACAATCATGACCTCTTCCTTGTCGACGCTGGCCTTGGCAATGATCTGGCCGCTCGTGCCTGCGACAAAGCTCTGACCCCAGAACTCGAGGCCGTCGCCGCCGATGGGCTGCTCGAGACCGATGCGATTGATCGCCGCGACGTAGCAGCCGTTGGCCACGGCGTGGCTGCGCTGGATGGTCTCCCACGCGCCGTGCTGGTTGACGCCGTACTCGGCCTTCTCCTTCGGATGCCAGCCGATCGCCGTCGGATAGAAAAGAATCTCGGCGCCCTGCATCGCCGTGAGACGCGCGCCCTCGGGGTACCACTGGTCCCAGCAGATCAGCACGCCGATCTTGCCGAACTTGGTGTCCCACGCCCGGAAGCCGGTGTCGCCCGGCGTGAAATAAAACTTCTCGTAGAAGAGCGGATCATCCGGGATGTGCATCTTCCGGTAGATGCCGAGCAGCTTGCCGTCGGCGTCGATGATCACGGCCGTGTTGTGATAGAGACCGGAAGCGCGCTTTTCGAACAGCGACGCAACGATCACCACGCCATGCTTCTTCGCCAGCTTCTGGAACGCGGTGGTGCTCGGTCCGGGAATCGGCTCCGCGAGATCAAAATAGGCGTGGTCCTCGGCCTGGCAGAAGTACTGCGAGCGGAAGAGTTCCTGCGTGCAGATGATCTGGGCGCCCTTGCGCGCGGCCTGCTCGACGAGCGAGAGGGTCTTCTTGAGATTGGCCTTGGGGTCGGAACCGCAGGCGTGCTGCAGGAGCCCAAGCGTGACGACGTTCTTCTTCGACATGGTGGGAGGGCCGGCGACCGGCTCAGTAAACGACCTTGTTGAGGGGATACTCGACGATGCCTTCGGCCCCGAGTGACTTGAGCTGGGGGATGATTTCGCGCGCGACACTCTCGTCGATGATGGTCTCGAGCGCGATCCAGTCCGGCGAGCTCAGCGGCGAGATCGTGGGATTGCGCAGCGCCGGGAGCGCCTTGGAAACGGCCTCCAGCGCGGTCTTCGGGAGATTCATCTTCAGGCCGACCTTGCTGCCGGCCTCGAGCGCGCCGCGCAGAAGCAGGGCGATCGTCTCGATCTTCTTCCGCTTCGCGGGATTCGCCCAGCTCGCCTTGTTCGCAATGAGCTTGGTGTTCGTCTCCATCAGCGTGTCGACGATGCGGAGCTTGTTCGCGCGCAGCGACGACCCCGTCTCGGTGATGTCGACGATCGCGTCCACCAGATCGGGCACCTTGACCTCGGTCGCGCCCCAGGAGAACTCAATCTCAACCGGGATGTTCTTCGCGGCGAAATAGCGCTTCACCGTGTTGACCAGTTCCGTGGCCACGCGCTTGCCCGCGAGGTCCTCGGCCCGCTTGACGGACGAGTTCTCGGGCACGCAGAGCACCCAGCGCGACTTCAGGCTCGAGGCGCGGCTGTAGATCAGATCGCAGACTTCCACGACGTCGGAGCCGTTCTCCTGAATCCAGTCGTAGCCCGTCAGGCCGCAATCGAAGAAACCATGCTCGACATAGCGGCTGACCTCCTGGGCGCGCACGAAGCGGCCATCAAGTTCGGCATCGTCAATCGACGGGCGGTAGGATCGCGAGTTGGTCGTGATCTTCCAGCCAGCCTTGGCGAAGAGGTTTTTGGTCGATTCCTCGAGGCTGCCCTTGGGCAGTCCGAGCATCAGAAGTGGAGTCGGCGCGGACACGCGGCCAAGGGACACCGCGCATCCGGTCGCTTCAAGTCTATTCTCGGCCCGCACTCCCGTGTAACAAACGCGAAGGAAACCCGTTAAATCTGAAATGTTACCTTTGACAGTTGTGAATCGATTTGTAAAAAACCGCCCACCTAACGGGTAGACCCGTTTTAACCGATTCATGCGCACCGAACCCAAACCCTTGATCCTGGTCGTCGAGGATGAGGATGAACTGGCCAAGCTGATCGCCGTTCATCTCGAGGATGCCGGCATGCAGACGCAGCTGTGCAATCGTGCCGCTCACGCGCTTCGGTTCCTGAAGAAGAATTTCGCCAACCTCCTGCTCCTCGACATCAACCTCCCGGACCAGTCCGGTTTTGCCCTGCTGGAGGACCTTCGCCGCAACGACATCACGGTGCCGACGATCTTCCTGACCGGAAACGCACTGGAGGTGAACAAGGTTCGCGGGCTCGAGTTGGGCGGCGACGACTACATCACGAAGCCCTTCGGCTACGCCGAACTGGTTGCGCGCATCCGCGCCGTCCTGCGCCGCACCGAGTCCAAGGACGATCTCAAGGTCACCAAGAACGCGCGCATCAGCGACGAGCCGTTCGATTTCTGCGGCGCGCAGGTCACGCCGATCCGGCTCGAGATCGCCTTCCCCGGCGGCGCGGCCCAAAAGCTCGGTCGCAAGGAACTCGGCATCATCGCCTACCTGCACGCCAATCCCGGCGTGGTCATCACGCGCAAGGCGCTGATCCACTCCGTCTGGGGCGTCCACGCTGACGTGAAGAGCCGCTCGCTCGACCAGTACATCGTCAAGATCCGCACACTCTTCACCGCCAACGGCCTGAACCTCGACACGTTCCGCACCGTTCACGGTGTCGGCTACATCTTCGATCCGGCCGGCGTCTCACCGGAAGGACGCTGAAGATTTTCGATTCTCGATTTTTGAATTTCGATTCAGTCAAGCCCTCCGCGCGCGCGTGGCCGGTCTGAAATCGAAAATCGAGATTCGAAAATCTAAAATAATTCAGGTTGCCCGTATCGGGTGCGTGCCTCGGTGAGGCTCGATCGCATCTCAAGCTCCCCGAGCAAGCGATAAAGCTCTTCCGGCTGCACGACCGGCATGCGGGCCTCGATGGTCGGCAAGGCAAGGTTGAGTGTCGTCAGCTTGAGGTTGAGTCGCAGGCGGTCCGCATTCACGCGCACCGCCTCCTGAAAACGGTCCGGCTTCAGCTCGGTCGCATGCGCAATCACGCCCTCAAGGCTGCCGAACTGCTGGAGCCACTTCGACGCGGTCTTGGGTCCCACCCCGTCGATGCCGGGGATGTTATCCGAAGTGTCGCCGACCAGCGCCAGATAGTCCGCGATCTGCGCCGGCGGGACGCCGAACTTCTCCGCCACGCCCGCCGCGTCGAGCAGACGCCAGCCAAGCTTCGGGTTGGCCGAGGGCGGCGGGAGCAGGATCTTGATCTTGTCGCTGACAATCTGGGCAAAGTCCTTGTCGGCACTCACGATCAACACGTCATCACCCAGCTTCGCGCGGGCCACGGCCTCGGAGGCGAGCAGGTCGTCGCTCTCCACCCCGTCCTGCTCGATGCCGGCGTAGCCGAGGGCCCGCGTGAGCGACTTCACGTAGGGAATCTGCTTTTCCAGCGCCTCGGGCATCTCCTCGCGCTGCGCCTTGTACTCGGGATGTAGGGCCAGACGATCCTGCGCACCGCCCAAATCGAAGAAGACGAGTGTCACGTCCGGCTTCTCCTGGTCCGCCAGCTTCCAGAGCGACTTGACCCAGCCATGCAGCGCATTGGTGGGAAACCCGTCGGCACGCGTCAGCTCCGGCACCGCGAAGAAGCAGCGGTAAGCGAGATTGAATCCGTCCACGAGGAGCCATTTAGCCATGCGCCGAGGCAAGGCCGCCGAAGTCGCGCGGTCAATCGGGGAACGCATGAGCACCTCCTTGCCGCCAAAATTCCAAACACCACGAACACCTGCCGACCATCGACCGGCGGCCTCATCGCCGCGTTTCCGGTCCACCCGGCGTCACCACCGTCGGGTTCTGAAAGCGGGTGCTTGGAGCCGTTGCCCCCACGACCTCCTTCTTCAAGGAGCCGCCCGGACTCACCAGATTGGCGGTCACGAAGATCAGCAGGTTCCGCTTCTGCGAGCTCTCCCCTTTCGATCGGAACGCTCGCCCAATGATCGGGATACTCCCGAGAATGGGCACCCGGTCGTCGACTTCCCTCACCTCCTCGCGCGTCAGGCCGCCCATGACCAGCGTTGCCCCATCCCACAACGTGACCTTGGTCGAGACTTCGCGGACGGAGAAGATCGGTTGATAAAACCCGGGCGGCACCGTGACGGTCTTGCCTGAGGAAATCGCGAGGCTCGGACCACCGTACTCCACGAAGCCCTCGAACTCAGTGACCTTCGGATTGAGGTCGAGGCTGATGCTGTAGTCGTCCTCCTCCACGGTCGGCGTCACGCGCAGCTCCACGCCCACGTTGCGCGTCGTGAAATCCCGCGGCGTGCCGGCGGTCACGGTCACGCCAGCCGAGCCCGACGAGCCTGAGCTGTTGCTCGATCCGACCTGACTCTGGATCTCGCCGAAGCTCTGGGGATACCGGAGTTCTTGTGCGACCACGATGTTGGCCGGGTTACCGGAAAGCACCGTGACCTTGGGCGCACTGAGCAAATCCGTGCCCTGCTTTTGCGAGAGCGCACGGACGATCGCATTGACATCGAAGTCGCCCACGACGCTGCGCACATCCGCCAGAACCGAACCCGAACCACCCAGGAGCACGGCCCCGGGAAAGGTCGGCGGTGCCGTGCTCGCGACCGGCTGACCATCGATGATGATCGCATTTCCGTTGCTCGAATTTCGGTAGGCCTCCGCGAGCGACCGATTACCCGCCGAGCTATAGACTTCCTGCGCCGAATAAATCGGGCGACCCGTCGCATCGAGCAAGGGCACGCCGCTGGCCGGATCAACCAGCGGGGGCCCACGGCGGGAGACGTTCCACGTCACGCCCAGTTCCTCCAAGGCTCCCTCCTGCACCTCGATGAACTTCGCCTCAATCTCGACCTGCCGAACGTCGTTGTAGCGGTTGAGGATGTTGCGGATGCGCTCCAGGTTCCGCGTCGTCTGCGTCACGATCATCGCGGAGCCGTCGTAGGCCAGACTCGAGCCCGTCACGCCATCGAAATTCACTCCGGCTTGCTGCAGGAACCCGCGCAGGACTTGCGCCTCGCTTGCGACCGGTGCGCTTGGGGTGAGCGGGGCGAAGACAAACGGATCCGCAGAGGCGACTGCAGCCGGCGTCGATACCGCGCCCGGACCCGTCATGCGGATCACGGTCGAGCGCGCGACCGGAAAGAACGCCGTGTCGAGCGAGGAGGTTTCGCCGCCGGGACGAACGACCACCGCGTCCGCCTGGACTTCGTACTGGTAGCCGATCGCATCGGTCACGAAATCCAGCACGCGCTTGAGCGAAAGGTTGCGCAGCGTGATGCTGACCGTCGGGCTTTTGGCCGCCGGATCGAGCAGGACAATGTTCACGCCCTTGGCCGGTCCGGTCGAGGAATCGAAGTCCTCCGAGATCGTGCTCAACGTCGCAACGACCCGTCCGAGGTCGACGCCGTTGAAGCTCACGTTCGGGATCATGATCGAGGCCAGTTTTTGCGCGAGCGGAGCGTCTTTGGCATCGACGGCCGCCACATCTCGACCGCGGTCATCGCGCACGCCCGGACGCTGCCAGGCCTGGGCCACTTCCGACAGCATCTCCGCCCGGGACTGCGTGCGATTGAGCTCGCCGCCTTCGGTACGGCGCTCGGCGATACGAAGAAGAAAGGAGCGCGCGGCCTCCGACGACGGATCGCGTCGCTCGATCTCGCGGAAGGTCTGCTGCGCGCCCTCCAGGTCGCCGGCGGCGAACTGCGCGCGCCCCCGCGCCGCAAGCTCCGCCGTTTCGCGCAGCTGAGCGACATACTCCGGACTGACGGTCTCAATCGGCGGCTCCGGCGGATCGCGCTCAGACCGCGCGAGGCGACGCGCCAGAGCCTGCGCTTCCGAGCTGGCCTGCACCTCAGGCGAGAGGACCTGATAGGTGCCGCGGGCCGCAGGAAGATCGCCGCGCGCGAGTTCGTCCGACGCACGCCGTAGCAGCCCTTGATCCCGGAGGGCCAGGAGCGAATTGACCATGGGCTGGGTCGTCGGGTTCAGCGGAAGCAGCCGCAGCGACTCCGAAACCAGGGCGAGGGCTTCCGTCGGCTTGCGCGCGCGGAGCAGACTGACCGCACGACGACGCGTCTCTTCCGACGCCGCGATGACCCGGGTCTGCCGATCAGCTTCGGCGCGCATGAGGGCATCGGCATCCCTGTCCTCGGCGGATTCGACCGGCTGTGCAACCAGCGCAAAATCCGCAACCCTTAGCCCGAGCAGGCCCAGAACGATCCAACGGAATAGCCCATTCATAAGGTCGGCCGGTGTCAGGGAACCTCTCCTCCGTCCGTCTCACCCGGCGTAAGCTGAAGGCTGCGCTGCGCGCCGGCGCCATCGATCCACTCGATCTCCACGGCAGGTGGCTGCACGCCGATCCGGGCCACGCCATACACGCGTCCTTGGCTCTCCACGCGATCGCCCACGTTCGCCGCGATCGTGGGACCACCGGGGATTGATCGAAGGATAGCCTGCAAATGAGTGTCCCCTTCTGGATCGGCCGACGCATCGAGCGTCACCACCTCGCCTCCGACCTCACGAACGAGGATGGCGCGGGCCCGGCGCACGGTTTCTCCGCCCTCACGCACTCGCCGCAACTCCACGGCGCGCACGACAAGTCCCTCCGTTCCGACGGGTTCTCCCGCCCGGGCGAGCACACTGCCGCCGCCGGGCAAGGCAAAGACTCCGCGGAGGCTGCGCCCGGCGCCCGTGTGCCCGACCAAACGAAGCCCGCTTCCCTGTCGACGGACCTCAACGAGAACGAAGGGAGGAGCCGCGTGCGTCGTCACCTCACGAAGGGAATCGCCTGCCGCGACCGCCACCGGCTGATCCTTTTTGCGCGATGAGAACAGGTCGGAGCCGTCGGTTCGCTGAGGCCAGACTGCACGAGCCGCGGGGGGTTCCAATCCGAACTCAGGCGCACGCCCGTCCACCGCCCCGTCGGCGGCACGCAGCAGCGTACCCATCCCGGCCATCAGACAAACCACGCGCCTTCGTGCGTTCACGAGCCCACCTCCTCGGTGCCCAATCCGCCGGCCCGCGACCAGTCGATGAAGGCGACAGTCACGACAAAGCGCAGCGGACCGTTGCCCGGCGGAAGCCGGTTCGCCCCGGTGTCGGCGGCGTCAGTCCATCGCGCGACGTCAATCCAACGGACCAGCGCGTGCGGCGACGTTTCCGCCAGTCGCGCCAGAAATCCACGCAGCGCCGCCGTCTCGCCACGAAAGGCAATGCGGAACCATCCCTGCCCGAGTTCAGGGGGCAAACGCAGGCGCAGCCGTGGATCCGGCACAAAAAAATCAGCGAGACCTTGTCCCTCCGCGGGCTCCGCGCCCGGAGCTTCGCGTTCAATCCCCTCGAGGGCCAGAGCGCGACTCGCCCCCAAAGCATCGACGAGGCGCGCAATGTGGTCCTGCTGCCGCAGCACGGCCGTGAGCACGGCGAGTGAGGGGCCGGCCGCACGGTAGGTTTCAAAGCCAAAGCGCTCCGTCTCCTTCACCGCGACTCCCGCCTCACGCAACTGCCGGTGAAATCCTTCCACGCGTTGAGCGAGTTCAAAAAACGCTTCGGCCCGCTCCAGCTTCGCGATGTCCCGCGCGTCAACGTTGACCCCGGATCCGAGCGCCGACTCCCACCGCGCCACGAGTTCGTCCTTTTGACGAACGACCTGATCGGAATGGGCCCGCGCCGCCGTCAGGGCGGCCAAGTCACCCGATCCGGCGAGGCGCCGTTGACGTTCCAACGTCCGCCACGATTCCTCCGACCTCCGCGCACTCAATTCAGCGAAGGCCAACCCAACCGCGGAGCCCAGGACGAGGATCGCCAGGCCTGCCTCCACCGAGCCCCACGCGGGAGAACGCAATCGCAGGTTCATGGTGTGCGGGCCTCGCCTTCGCCGAGCGCGAGCACGACGCCGAGTTCAAATTGCAGGACTCCCGGTTCGCCTGACGTAAATCGCTCGCGTCCCATCCGCCGGACAGACGATGCCGCCCCGAGGGACGCGAGCAGCGCCTTGACGCGCTGACGGGCCATCTCGCTCACCCGCCCGCCAGTCGCTCCCGCATCGAGCATGCGACCGTGAATCACGACCGCAAGCGCCGCTGCCCCTTCCGCATCCGACTCGCGTTCCAGGCGATCGATCCACGCCTCGCCGGCCGCGTCCACGGCCAGCTGCAGATCAGCGAGAAAGCGGATCCAGGCATCGCGCTCGTGAACCAGCTGCCCTGCACGCCCGAGCCGCTCCTCCAGCCGGCGCAGGCGCGTCTCGTTCAGATCCAGCTGCCGGCGCTGCTCGAGCAAGGCCGGCAGTTCCTGGCGCAAGCGGTCCGCCCGCGAACTTGCTTCAGCCGCGCGTTGTCCAGCACGCACCGCCAAGGTGCCGAGGGAAAGCGCCACCAGCGCGGAAGCCGTGATGAGCGCCGGTCGCCGCCGCCTCCTCGCCTGTTGCTGACGGAGCGCGCGCGGCAGGAGATCGAGGACGCGCCCGCCGGCCGGAGGCGCCAGCGCCAGGCCAACCAGGACCGGAAGAACGCCGCCCCACTCGCCCATCGGCGGCTGCACGCGCTCCAGCCCCACACGTCCGTCCGCCAGAGGATCAAGCAGACGCACCGGAATCCCGAGGCGCAGCTCCAGGTCGCGCCGCAGCGATTCGCAACCGACCGCATCGCCGCACACCAGGCCCCACGCCGGGGCCGTCGCGCCCCCGAGGCCGGACACGAGGCGCGCGATCTCCAGATGAATGCGCTCCAGCCGACTCGGACCCGCGGCCGGCGAAGCCTCGCTGATGGTCCGCAGCGTCCAACGACCGCCGGCGACGAGCATGACCTGCGCCGTCGCACCGAGCAGATCGACCAGAATTCCCGGACGGCGCTCCGCCGGTTCCATGTAACAAAAGTACCGATGCAGGGGACCGCCCGGCGGTTCCAAGACCAGGGGACACACTCCGACCAGGCGAAGCCGCCCGATCCTCGCCGCGACATCGTCCGTCCGGATCCCAACAACCAGTTCGCCTTCCTCGGATTCCGGACCCGGCGCCCGGCACGCATCCCAGACCAGATCGGAACCCGTCGCGGGAAACGCACGCTCGGCCTCGAACGCCACGATGCGGCGGCGATCGCGCGGGGCCGCCGACGGAACCCGCAGCGTGCGATACCACACGGATCCGGGCGGAAGCGCATACCGGCAGTGCCTTGGCGTCGGCACCGAATCGGCCGGGGTCAGCTCCGCCCAAGCGAGCAGCTCGAGGGCCCCACCGCGCAGGGTGCGGAAGCAGGCGGTGACCACTTTTCCAGAGACTTCAGTCGCGACGTGGATGCCAGCGGGACGCATGCGAGTGCCCCCAAGGAAAGATGATTCTGATTTATTGCAATCCTTTTGCGTATATAAACTACCTGTCCCTATTTTCCCGGGCTTGCGCGCCTTCCCTGCGTTCGCGGACACTCGTCCCCGTGTGCGCCCATGCTCCCTCGACGGCCCTGCCGGTCACCAGCCCCACTCCGCTTGCCTACAAGATTGCGGTCCTGGTCTTCCTTGAGAACGCCGCCGGCGAACAACTGCTCCTCCTGCGCGCCAAGCCGCCGAATCTCGGGGCCTGGAGCCCGATCGGGGGTAAGTTGGAGACGTCCCTGGGCGAATCCCCGTTTGAGTGCGCGGTTCGCGAAACCCGCGAGGAAACCGGCTTGGTCATTTCCGCCGCGGATCTCCACCTCTTTGGCATGATCGCTGAAAAGGCGTACGAGGGTCAGGCCCACTGGCTGCTGTTCCTTTTTCGCTGCACGCGTCCAATCGAGGGCCTTCCGCCCACGATCGACGAAGGCAGCTTCGGCTTCTTCTCCCGCACCGCCATCGACTCGCTGCCGCTGCCCACCAGTGACCGCACCGCGCTCTGGCCGGTCTTCGACCGTCACAAGCACAACTTTGTGGCGATTCGCGCCGACTGCGATCCGACCAAGCCGCTCGAGCTGGTGATTGAGCAAGTCACTCCGCCCGAAGGACGAAACAACGCTTGATTTCCCGCCCCAGCGACGAAAACTCTCTCTTTTCAACCGACCGACCCACCCACCCGTGAGCAAAAAAACGACTGCCACCGACGAGAAAAAAGATGCCGCCCGGGTCAGCCCGGCCGCCAAGGCACCGGTCAATGCCAAGCTGACCAAGGAGGAGCGCATCGAACTCTATCGCAAGATGGTGCGGATTCGCCGCTTCGAGGAGCGCAGCCTCCGGGCCTACCAGGCCAAGAAGATCGGCGGTTTTCTCCACCTTTACATCGGCCAGGAAGCCGTGGCCGTCGGCGCCTGCTCGCTCATGGGCAAGCACGACCACGTCATCACCGCCTACCGTGACCACGGTCACGCGATTGCGGTCGGCATGGACACGAAGCCCCTCATGGCCGAGCTCTACGGCAAGGTCACCGGTTGCTCCAAGGGCAAGGGTGGCTCGATGCACTACTTTGATCCCTCCCGCAATTACTGGGGCGGCCACGGCATCGTCGGCGGCCAGATCCCGCTCGGCGTGGGTCTTGCCTACGGCGTGAAGTACCTCGGCCAGAAGGGCGCCGCGATGGCGTTCATGGGCGACGGCGCCGTCAATCAGGGTGCGGTCCACGAGGCCTACAATCTCGCGGCCCTCTGGAATCTCCCCGCGATCTTCGTCATCGAGAACAATCGTTACTCGATGGGCACGAGCCAGGAGCGCTCCTCCGCCGGCCCTGGCTTGGCGCAGCGCGCTGAGGCCTACGGCATGGCCTGGGATGTCTGCAACGGCCACGATGTCTACGAGGTTCGCGCCACGATGGACAAGGCCCTCAATCGCGCCCGCGATGAGTTCAAGCCGAGCGTCGTCGAGATCGACACCTACCGCTACCGCGGCCACTCCGTCGCCGACCCGGACAAGACCTATCGCGACAAGGCCGAGATCGAGGAGTACCAGCGTACCAAGGATCCGATCACTCTTTTCCAGAAGACCCTCCTTGATGAAGGCGTCCTGAACGAGGCGCTGGTCGAGCTGATTGACACCGAGGCCCGCGCCGAGGCGGATGTCGCTGCGGATTTCTCCGAGGCCAGCCCCTACCCGACCGTCGAGGACATCCAGAAGGATGTTTACTGGGAAATCGACAATCCCGCGCAGCGCGCCTCCCAGGGCCGCCTGTTCTTCGAGTAAGCACTTTCCTCCCGAACCACTTTTCCGATGTCCGTCATCACTTACCGCGAAGCCATCCGTCACGCCCTCGCCGAGGAACTCGAGCGCGACTCCAACGTCGTCGTCATGGGCGAGGAAGTCGCCCAGTTCAACGGCGCCTACAAGGTCACCGAGGGCCTCCTCGCCAAGTTCGGCCCCAAGCGCATCGTCGACACGCCGATCAGCGAGGCCGGCTTCATCGGCATGGGCCTCGGCGCCTCCATGCTCGGCGTCCGTCCCGTGATGGAGCTGATGTTCTGGTCCTTCTACTCGGTCGCCTTCGACCAGATCCTGAACAACGCCGCCAACGTCCGCTACATGTCCGGCGGCCAGATCAACTGCCCGATCGTCATCCGCGGTCCCGCCAACGGCGGCACCAACGTCGGTGCCACCCACTCGCACACGCCGGAGAACGTCCTTGCCAATCATCCCGGCATCAAGGTGGTCGTGCCTTCGACCCCCGCCGACGCCAAGGGCCTGCTCAAGTCGGCCATCCGCGACAATGACCCGGTCATGTTCCTCGAGAACACCCTGCTCTACGGTGAGAAGGGTGAGGTTCCGGAAGGCGATATCGTGATTCCGCTCGGCAAGGCCGACATCAAGCGCGAGGGCACCGATCTCACCATCGTGACCTACGGCCGCTCGGTCCTCCACTCACTCGCGGCCGCCGCGATTCTCGAGAAGGAGCACGACATCTCGGTCGAGATCGTCGACCTCCGCACGATCCGCCCGCTCGACATCGACACCGTGCTCAAGTCGGTCGCCAAGACCCACCGCGTTCTGATCGTCGAGGAGCAGAAGCCCTTTGCCAGCGTCGGCTCGCAGCTCGCGTTCATGATCCAGAAGGAAGCGTTCGACGAGCTCGATGGTCCGATCCATCGCCTGGCCACGATCGACGCCCCGGCCATCTACAGCCCGCCGGTCGAAGTCGAGCAGCTCCCCAATCCCGCCCGCGTCCTCAAGGCCGCATTGGCTGCAGTCGCTTAGGCGACCGCAGCAGCTATAAGCTTTAAGCATTAAGCTCTAAGCCCAATCCACCCAACCGTACTTTCATAGCTTAAAGCTTACCGCTTAAAGCCTACAGCTTCCTTCCTCATCCCTCCCATGGCCCAAATTATCGAGATGCCGAAACTCAGCGACACCATGACGGTGGGCACGCTGGTCAAGTGGCTCAAAAAGGAAGGCGACGTCGTCAAGAGCGGCCAGATGCTCGCCGAGGTCGAGACTGACAAGGCCACGATGGAGCTCGAGTGCTTCTTCGACGGCACGCTCCTCAAGATCTTCGCCCCCGCCGGTTCGCAGGTCGCCCTCGGCGCCCCGCTCTGCGCGGTCGGCAAGCCTGGCGAGACCGTCGAGGCCCCGAAGGCTCCGGCGGCCGCCCCTGCCGCAGCCCCCAAGGCCGAGGAAGCCAAGCAGACGCCTCCGCCCGCCGCCGCCGCTCCAGCCGCAGCGCCTGCCCCGGCCCCCGCCGCCGCCGCCGCAGCGCCTGCGCCCGCTCCCGTCGTCAACGCGGGCCGCATCCGCATTTCGCCGCTCGCCAAGAAGCTCGCCGCCGAGAAGGGCATCGATCCTTCCCGCGTGCAGGGTTCCGGTCCCAGCGGTCGCATCGTGCGCGAGGACATCCTTGCCGCGGAAAAGTCCGGTTCGGCCAAGGCCGGCGCACCCGCCGCCAAGGGCGCCCCGTTCGCCGGCGGTGGTCTGACGAACAAGGGTCCGGTGCAGGAAGAACGCACGGTCCCGGTTTCCACGATGCGCGGCGTCATTGCCAAGCGCATGGTCGAGTCCACCACGACCATTCCCTACATCTACCTCGACATCGAGATCGACGCCGAGCCGCTCCTCGCGCTGCGCTCGCAGCTCAACACCGGGCTCGAGGCCCAGGGCGTGAAGCTCTCGGTCAACGATTTCGTCATCAAGGCCTGCGCCGAGGCGCTGCGCAAGGTGCCCGCCGTCAACAGCTCGTGGGAGGGCAATCAGATCCGTTACTTCGGCGCCGCGCACGTCGCGTTCGCCGTTGCGCTCGAAGATGGTCTCATCACTCCGGTCGTCCGTGACGCGCACCTCAAGAGCGTGTTCCAGATCAGCACCGAGGCGAAGGCCCTCGGCAAGAAGGCCAAGGAGAAGAAACTCACCCCGGCCGACTACACCGGCGGCACCTTCTGCGTCTCCAATCTCGGCATGATGGGCATCCCGAAGTTCACCGCGATCATCAACCCGCCCAACTCCGCGATCCTCGCCGTCGGCACCACGGTCACCAAGCCCGTCGTGAAGAACGGTCAGATCGTCGTCGGGCAGACGATGACCGTGACGCTCAGCGCCGATCACCGCGCCTTCGACGGTGCCGTTGCCGCGCAGTACCTCGGCGCCCTCAAGCAGATCCTCGAGCTGCCGGCGCTGCTGCTCGTCTGAGCAAGCGTCCTCTGACTCAAGCAAAAGGCGGCCGCAACCCGGCCGCCTTTTTTGTTTTCACGCCCCGCGCGAAAAGTCCGGCCACAAGTGGTCCTGTCAACTCATCGGTGACAGGACTACATTGCCCCGCAGCAAGGAAGTCACTGCAGCCAGACCTGTTCGAACGGCCCGAGGGCGAGGAGGTTGTTGGCCCAGCCTTTTACCGACGGATCCATCAGGTACTGGTTCGTGTAGTAGTAGACCGGCAGAATCGGCATCTCGTCCGTGAGGATCGCCTCCATGCGTTGCATCAGCTCAAGTCGGTCCTCCTTATTCACCGTCTTGATCACCTCCTTGTAGAGGCGATCATACTCGTCGTTGCCCCAGCCGGTTCGGTTGAAACCACCGTCGCTGGTGAACACCTTGAGGAACTGCGAGGGATCGTACGGCTCCATGATCAGCCCCTGCCGGCTCATCACATAGTCACCGTTGTCGACCGTATCGAGATAGACCTTCCACTCCTGGTTTTCGAGGACGAGCTCCACTCCCAGTTCGTTTCGCCACGTCTGCTGCAGAGCCTCGGCGATCATGCGATGATTTTCCGCGGTGTTGTAGAGCAGACGGATCGGCGCCAGCCCTTTGCCGCCCGGATAACCGGCCTCCGCCAGCAAGCGACGGGCCTCGTCAAAATTGGTTTTGGTTCGCGCCCGGCTGACGTAGCCGTCGATCCCTTCTGGGGTGAAATGATAGGCGGGAATTTCCCCGCCCTTGGTGATGTTGCGAATGATGCTTTCCCGATCCACCGCCATCGCGAGAGCCTGCCGGACCCGTTTGTCAGTGAAGGGCGCCCGCTTCACGTTGAAGTTGAAGTAGTACACCCCGGAGTACGGATGGATATGGATCTTCTCCGGCTCCTCCGCCTGATACACGGCGATCTTGGTCAGTGGCACACGCTCCGTCTTGTGAAGCTGGCCGGCGCGGAACGCCGCTTCCTCCGACGTGAAGCTCTCGATTGGGATGAAGCGTACCCCATTGAGTTTGACCGTGTCGCGATTCCAGTAAGTCGGGCTCTTGCTCACCGCGACGTGCCGGTTCGGCTCCCATTCGCTCAGGACAAAAGGACCGTTGCCCACCAGGTTGCCCGGACGCGTCCAGCGGCTCCCCTGCCGATAGGGATCGCCGTGCTGCTTGATCACGTGCAGCGGTACGGGAAACCACGAACGCGAGGCCATGGTTTTCAGGAGGTAGCCCGCCGGGTGCAGCAATTTAACCTCCAGCGTGCGATCATCGATCACGCGAAAGCCAACCTGGGCGAAATCCGTGATCTGCCCCTTGTGATAAGCCTCGGCATTGACGACGTCATACATCTGGTCGGCGTTGTCGGAAGCCAACGTCGGCGTGATCTGCCGGCGAAACGATTCATAAAAGTCCCGCGCCGTCAGCGGCGTACCATCCGACCATTTCGCATCGGCGCGCAGATGAAAGGTGTAGGTCAAGCCGTCGGCGCTGACGACCCACCGCTCGGCCACGCCGGGCCGCGGCTCAAGCGTCTCCGGGTCCGTGCGCGTCAGTCCCTCGAAAAGCGTCGCCACGATGTTCCGCTCCGGGATGCCCGTGATCACCTGCGGATCGAGATCCTGCGGCTCGGCCCCGTTGCCGACCAACATGATGCCCTCGCGCGTCGCTTGCTGGACCTGCGTTTCGCGCCGCGCGCAGCCCGCCAATAAGCCGAGCGCCATCAAGCCGATCCCAACCCCGCGCCACCACTGCCGACGAACCCAGGTGTATTTCATCATGTGAAAGAGGATGCCGCCAGCATGGTGATCCGGACCGGTCTCGCAAGTACGACAACCGGTTTGCCATCCCGGTCACGTCAACCATTAGTTGACGTGACCAAGCGGCACGCCCGGGATTGCCTCGCAGGCTCTTTCCGCGCAGGGTCCACACCAGCGGGCATACGCTCTGCTTTCCGAGGACGGTTTCGTCCGGCACCTACCCTTCCCAGCTTCCATCTCCGACCATGCGCATCCTGCCTGCTTCCCTCCGGTCCGCCCTCTTCGCCCTTATCTTGGGTTCCGCCTCCGTCCACGCCGCCACCCCCAACTGGTCGGCGGCCGATGAGGAGATCCTGCGGCATTTCCAGACGATCGTTCGCATGGACACGAGCGATCCTCCGGGCGGCGAGAAGCCCGTCGCCGACTACCTCAAGTCCGTCCTCGAAAAGGAGGGGATCGAGGTGCAGCTCTACGCCAAGGACCCTAACCGGCCCAACGTCGTCGCGCGTCTGCGGGGAAATGGCTCGAAAAAGCCCCTCCTGCTCATGGGCCACACGGACACGGTCAACGTCGACCCGACCAAGTGGAAGCACGGCCCCTTCTCTGCCCACCGCGAGGATGGCTACATCTACGGTCGCGGCACGGTCGACGATAAGGACAACGTCGTCGCCAAACTCATGGTCATGCTCCAGCTCAAGCGCTCGGGCGTGCAACTGGACCGCGATGTGATCTTTCTCGCCGAGGCCGGCGAGGAAGGAAACGTCCAGTACGGCATCGAATTCATGGTCAACGAGCACTGGTCGGCCATCGAGGCCGAGTTCTGTCTCGCCGAGGGCGGCAGCATCGTCCGCTCCAAGGGTCAGGTGCAGTACGGCAGCGTGCAGACCACCGAGAAAATCCCCAACCGGGTCAAACTCATCGCGCGCGGCGTCGCCGGCCACGGCTCCGTTCCCCTGCGTTCCAACGCCGTGGTCCATCTCGCACAGGCCATCGCCAAGGTCGCCGAGTGGCAGACGCCCATGCGCCTCAACGAGACCACGCGCGCCTTTTTTGAACGCCTCGCGTCCATCAGCGAGCCCGAGGCCGCCGCCCGCTATCGGGCCGTGCTGGCCGGCGATGAGAACAACGCCGCCCAGGAATACTTCGCCGTCAACGAGCCGCGCCTCCACTCCACGCTCCGCACGTCGATCTCGCCCAACATGATTACGGGCGGCTCGCGTGTGAACGTGATTCCCTCCGAGGTCGAGGCCACCCTCGATATCCGCTCCCTGCCCGACGAGCAGATGCCGCGCTTTCTCGAGCAGATGCGCGCCGTCATCAACGATCCGGCCGTCGAGGTCGTGGTGGCCTCGGGCCATACGCGCCCGGGCGCCGCACCCTCCCCGCTCAACTCCGATGCCTTCAAGGCAGTCGAGGCCGCGATTCAGCGTCACTACGGCGTGATCACCATCCCCACGATGAGCACCGGCGCGACCGACATGGCCTTCCTGCGCAGCAAGGGCGTGCCCAGCTTCGGCATCGGGCCCGGCATCGACATCGAAGACGGCCCCAAGGGCTTCGGAGCCCACAGCGACCAGGAACGCATCATTGAGGCCGAACTCTACAAGTTCGTGCGCTTCACCTTCGACGTCGTCGTCGATCTCGCTGCGTCGAAGTAAGAAACAGGTGATGATTGATGTAGCCGGGGTCGCTGACCCCGGTCCGGGTAGAACACGTCCGCCTCGGACCGGCCTCAGCGAGGCCGGCTACATCTGGACAATCCCTCAGCCTTCGGCCCGCCGCTTCGCATCGGCTTCGATCAGGCCCTTCACGCGGTCGAGCTCGGCCTTGACCGCGGTCTTGACCGTCGCGAGATCGCCCGCGGTCTTCACCGGGGCGGACGCGAACACGTAGAACTTCATCTTCGGCTCGGTGCCCGAACCGCGCGCGGCAAAGGTATAACCGTTCGCGAGCGTGACAAAGTACAGGTCCTGCCGCGGGATGAGTTCACCGTCCGCATCATGGATATCCATGCGGCCGAAATCCTGGAACTGGGAGACCGCGACATCGCCAAACGCCGTGGGCGGCGCACTGCGGTAGGTTTCGAGGATCCGCTTGATCTTGGCCGCACCCGTGGCGCCCTCGTAGTAAAGGTTGATCGTGCCTTCGAGGAAGAAGCCGTGCTGGAGATAGAGCGCGTCGAGCTGCTGCGGCACCGTGAGACCGCGGCTCTTCACCCAGGCACAGAACTCGGCAAACATCAGGCAGGCCGCATTGCCGTCCTTGTCGCGGAGCTGGTCGTTCGGCAGATAGCCGTAACTCTCCTCGGTGCCGAAAACGTAGAACGTGCTGTGCTTGAGCAGCAGCTTCGCGCGCGACTCCAGAGACGTCGCATCATAGTCGATCGCGATCCCCGGCTCCTTGAGCAAGGCGGACTTGAGGCGGTCCTCATAACCCTTGAGCTTGGCGGCGATCCACTTGAAGCCCGTCAGCGTGTTGATGACCTTGACGCCGTGGCCCTTGCCGATGGCGTCCTGCAGCGGCGTGGTGACAAAGGTCTTGATGATCGCCGCGTGCGATGAGCCGGACGCGGGCAGGAGCCCACGCTCCTTGAATTTCGTCAGGCGATAGTCGGCAAGGAGCGCGCCGATCTGGTTGCCGGTGAGCAGCTCCATCTTGCCCGCGGCATTGCGCACCGCGCAGCCCATGCGGTCGCAGTCGGGGTCGGTCGCCAGCACAACATCCAGGCCTTCCTTCTCGGCGAGCGCGACCGCGAGCGAAAGCGCCTCGGCGTTCTCCGGATTGGGGGACTTCACCGTAGGGAAGCGGGCATCGAACGCGACCTGAGACTCGACCTGGCGAACCTCGCAGCCGGCGTGCAGCAGCAGCGGCAGGCTCGCGACACCGCCCGTGCCATGGATCGACGTGAAGGCGATGCGCAGCCTCGTCTTACGGAAGACCTCAGGATCGATCGCCGCCTGCGCCGCCACATCGAGGTAGGAATCATCCGCCGCCCGGCCGAGCGTGATCACGCGCGACAGGTCCTTGGCCAGAAACGATGCCAGTTCGCCAAGCGGCACCGCGTTCACCTCGGCAACAATGCCGGCGTCATGCGGCGGGACCACCTGCGCGCCGTCCTCGAAGTAGGCCTTGAAGCCGTTGTCATGGGGCGGATTGTGGCTGGCCGTGATGACCACGCCGCAGTGCGCCTTCAGCCAGCGCACACTGTAACTCAGCTGCGGCGTCGAGCGCGGACCGTCGAAGATGCAGGCCACGCCACCCAGGCGCGTCCAAGCCGAGGCCGCGAGCTCGCAGAAGTGTCGGGAGAAATGGCGGACGTCGTGCGCGATCACCAGCTTCGGCACATCGTAGCGGTTGGCGCTGCGCAGGTGGCGATGGACGTATCGGTAGAGACCGATGACCGCGCGCAGGAGCGTGAAGTCGTTGAGGACATTGCTGCCGGCCGCGGCATAGGCCGGCGTGCCCTGCGGACCGGGAGCCGTGCCCTGCTCCGCCTGCGTGCTCACCACGCCAATCGTGCGCCCGCGCATCCCGCCGGTGCCGAACTCGAGGTAACGGTAGAACCGGTCGTTCAGTTCGCTCCAGGCCTCCTTTGCCACCAGTTCGTCCACACTGGCTCCAAACCAGGCCGGCAGACCGGCACCGAGCCAGGTCGTGAGGTTCTCAACGGTCGTGGGGAGCAACTGGCCGGATTTCCCGGCGGCGGCGATCTTCTGCAGCGTGGTCATGGGTGGGGCAAGGGATTATTCGAGATAAAGTCCGTCGGCGACCGCTGGCTTCGGGTGCAGGAGGCGCCAGGCATCGGCAAAGGAATCCTCGTCGTATCCAAATGACGGCGACACCTCGATCGCCGGCACGGGGCCGGCCGGCAGCGCGGCGCCGTTCGCCGTGAGCCAGCGTCCGAACTGCGCGAGCTGCGCGTCCCGGCAGGTGGCCGGAGAGTCCAGGCCCTCGGCGTTCTTGACCGGCGCAAAGTCGTCCTCACGGCGGGTCTCGATCACCAGCGGGTTGCGGGCAAACGGCAGGGCGTCGAAGACAAACATCTCGAACTTCACCCCGTTGGGCTTGGCCGGCTTCACCGGCGTGCCCGCGGCATCAATCGTCGCGATCTTCTTGTCCGCGCGGTGGAACGGAAGCGCCACGTCGGATCCGCCGGTGGCGACGCGATGCACGAACTCACGGTCGAGCACATGGATCGCAATGCTGCCGGCAAGAAAGCGCAGGCGTCCGTTCGCCGGATCCACCTCGCGCTGGCGCTCCATCGGCAGGTCGGAGTACTCGATCACCACCGTTTTCCCGCCCTGGCGGCAGAAAAGGCCGACCTTCTCCTCCGCGTAGGCCTTGGGCACCATCTTCGAGCTCATCTCCGAGCGGCCACGGATGTGCCAGCCGATGAAGGTCGGGTCGATGCTGCGCACCAGCGGATTGTCGACCTGGAAGTAGCTGATGGTGTCGATCCCGTCCGCCTTCATCTGCGCAATCGCCCCGCTGCGCTCCAGCGCGCGCAGCGAACCGCCGTGACCGTCAGGGGAAAGGGCGATCGAGCCCGCCGTCTCCAGCAGGATCTTGCCGTTGAAATCCACCGCCGGCATCCGGCCCTGACGGAAAAAATGCACCCGGTTGCGATCCAGCCCGAACCAGCGGTGTTCGGCGAAAAACGCCTCAGTCGCCGCGTGATTCTGGTGGCTCGTCATGATGTACCACGGGATCGCCCGGCCATAGCGCCGGCCCGTCGCCCGGATCTTTTCCGCGAAGACCTGGAACAGCGGTTTCCTGCGCAGCGGGGTCACCGGATAGGTCCCCTTGGGGCCATCGTAGCCGAGCCGCGTGCCCTGCCCGCCCGCAACCGTGAACGCCGCCACGCGACCGCCGCGGAGTGCACTCTCGCCCACTGACTTCGCCTCGGACCAGGAACTCGCATTCCCTCCATTCTCCGGACGCGCCTCGTAGGGCGCCGGCTCAAGGCCGTCGAGATTCACCGCCGCCGCCCCCGCCGATCCCAGCAGGGTGCGGTTGAGACGCTCAACCTCGGACAGATCCACCTCAGCGGCTTCGGCCAGCAGGGTCTTTTGCGCCTCCGGGTTCAGTTGGTTGAAGAAGGCGAAAACCTGTTCCTGACCCGCTTGGCGATACCGTTCAACGATGGATGACATGGATGAAGTAAATCGATTCAGCGGTGCCCGTCAGAGGCCCGCAATTTCAATTTTCGAGCCCGCCGGAAACGGGTCTCACTGTTCGAAACGAAAGATAAACTCGTCCGGCTTCGCGAAGCCAAGGCGGCGGCGAATGACCATTTCGACATAAGCCGGGTCGGACCGCAGACGCTCCAGCATGCGCTGCTGGTCCCGCAGACGCTCCTCTGCCAGCGCCAGACGCGAGCGGCCCGATGCCTCGATCTCCTTCAGGCGGACGTACTCCGCCCGGGTCTGCCAGAAGAAGCCGGCCGAGCCGGCCGCCACGCTGACGAACAAAACGAGATAGAAGGTGATGATAAGCCGCCTGAGCTTCACGTCCTGTTTTCTACGCCCCGATTGATGGATGTAAATGCCGGGCTAAGAAAATCGCGCTGAACCACGCTTTCCCTGATGCTGATCTGTCAATTACCTCTGAATCCCGCCCCGTTCCTGCTTTTGGCGTGCTTTCGAGGGGCGCGCGCCTAGTGTGCATCTCCTGATGTATCAGAGCTTTTACGGATTCACGGAGCTTCCGTTCAACATCACTCCCGATCCGCGTTTTCTTTACCTCGGCCCCACCCACCAGGAGGCGTTGCAGCACCTGAAATTCGGCGTGGAGCAGAAGAAAGGATTCATCGTGCTCATCGGCGAGGTCGGCTGCGGCAAGACGACCCTGTGCCGGCGCTTCCTCAACGAGATCGATCCGCAGCACTTCGACACCGCGCTCATCCTCAATCCGCGGGTGACCGAGACGCAGATGCTCAAGGCCATCCTGACCGAGCTGGGCGAAACCAAGCTCGCCCGCAGCCAGAACGACCTCGTCGCGCAAGTGAACCGCGTCCTCCTGGAGCGGATCGGCCGCGGCCGTGACATCATCCTCATCATCGATGAGGCCCAGAACCTGTCGTTTCCCGTGCTGGAGCAGATCCGGCTGCTATCGAATCTCGAGACCGACAAGCAAAAGCTCCTCCAGGTGGTCCTCATGGGCCAGCCCGAGCTGAAGGAGATTCTCGCCCGCGAGGAATTGCGCCAGCTGCGGCAGCGCATCTGGGTGCATTACGAGATCCATCCCCTGTCATTGCTCGACCTCGAGCACTACGTGCAGCACCGCCTGACGCTCGCCGGCGGCGCGGGTCGCCCTCACTTCACCCGCTGGGCCCTCCGGGCCCTGCACGGCGCAAGCCGCGGAATTCCCCGCGTGATCAACAATCTGTGCGACAAGGCCCTCCTCGCCGCCTTTATCCGCGAGTCGGATGAGGTCACCTACTGGGACATGCGTCGCGCCATCCGTGAGTTCAAAGCCCTGACGGAATGATCCCCGCCCCCGCCTTTTCCACTGCCCGGCCGCCTGCGAGCAAAGTGCGGGTTGCCTTCGCCCAACTCCCCCTCTCACACTTCCTCCCGGCATGAGCCTGATCAACGAGGCCCTCAAGAAGGCGCAACGGATGCGCGCGGAAACGCCTCCCCCGGCGGCCGCCCCTGGGCCTGACGGCACGCCTGCGCCGGTCGTCATTCGTCGCGGCCGGCCCGTCCCCGCCCAGGTGATCGTGCTGTCGATCCTCGGCGGCGCCGTCCTCATCGGCGCAGCCGTGGTGATCACTCTGCTGATGCTGCGGCCCGACGCCCCGGTCACGCCCTCGCCTACTCCCGCCAAGGCCGCTCCCGTCGCCACGTCCACGCCCTCAGAGCCGTCCGCCACTCCGGTTGTAATCGCCCTTCCGCCGGTCGGCCCCGTCCTGCCGACGACTGCGTCCACTCCGGCTCCGGAAAAGCAGGTTGCGCCGCCACCGGCTGTAACAACCGCCAAGGCACCCGCTCCCACCTCGAGTCCAAGCGCAACGACTCCGGTCAGCACGGCTCCCGCGGCGACCACAACCGTGGCCGCGTCCCCTGTCGCAACGCCTTCGACCGAACCATCCGCAGCAACACCCGCCGCTTCAGCCGGTCCCGCCAAGCCTGATATCCGCGTGCAGGAGTTCATCGACCGGCTGCGCGTCTCGGGCATCCGCGCCTCGCCGACCGATCCGCGCGTGTCGATGAACGACCGGGTCTTCAAGCTGAACGACGTCGTCGACCGCACACTCGGCCTGCGCATCATCGCGATCGAGGCGGCTGGCCTGACCTTTGTGGATGCGGCTGGCGTCGTCTACACCAAGAATTTCTAAGCCCGGCGCGCGCCCGGTCCTGACCGCATGCTGACCCAGCCCCGGCAAACCCGCGCCCGTCTGCTGCAGGCGGTGGACGGCGTTCTCTTCGCCCTCGCGCTGGCGCTCGCCTACCTGCTGCGGTCGACGCTGCCTTGGCTCGGCCGTCCGGAAATCGAGGCCTTCACGGATCATCTCTGGCTCTTTCCCGTCGTCGCGATGCTCGGTCCCGCCCTGCTCGCGCAACAAGGCCTGTATGCGCAAGCCCGGCTCAGTTCGCGCATCAGCAGCATCCTGCTCATCCTCCGCGGCTGCGCCTTCGCCACCATCGGCGTCATTCTACTGCTCTTCTTCCTCCGCGTGCAGTATGCCCGCTCCGTCATCATCCTGGTGGGCGCCTTTGGCGGACTGCTCGTGTATGCGCGCCACGAGCTCACCGGCTGGATTCAGTCAACCCGTCTCGGCCAGACCCAACTCCGCCGCCGCGTGCTCTGGGTCGGCGCGCCGGAGGAAAACCGCCGGCTCCAGGCGTTGCTGTCGGCCGGCGAGCGCGATCTGATCGTCAGCGTCGGCGAATTTGACCCCCGCTCCGGCCGCGATGACGCCTTCACCGCGGATCTGCACACGCAGTCCGTCAACGTCGCGATCGTCAGTCTGACGGGAATCGAACCCGCCCGCATCGCCCCGCTTCTTGCCGCGTGCGAGCGCGAGGGCGTCGAGGTCCTCGTCCGTCCCGGTCTCTTCGCCACCTCGCCCCACCGCCTCGCGATCGATCAACTGGGCGGCGAGCCTGTCCTGCACCTGCGCGCCCAGTCCGCCTCGGCCGGCGATCTCCTGATCAAGCAGTGCGTGGACTACCTCGGCGCCGCGCTGCTCCTGCTGCTCCTGGCCCCGCTCTTCGCCGCCGTCGCCCTGCTCGTCGCGCTCACGTCCCGCGGTCCCATCCTCTTCACCAAGCGCCGCGCCGGCCTGAACGGCCGGCCATTCGTGCTCTACAAGTTTCGCTCCATGCACGCCGGCGCCGAGGAGCAGCAGCAGGAACTTGCGGCGCACAACGAAATGAAGGGTCCTGTGTTCAAGGTACGCGCCGATCCGCGGGTGACCCCGGTCGGACGCTTTCTACGCCGCCACAGTCTCGACGAACTGCCCCAGCTCTGGAACGTCCTGCGCGGCGAGATGAGCCTCGTCGGCCCCCGCCCGCTGCCACTCGAGGAAGTCGCCCGTTTTGCCGACGACGCGCATCGTCGACGCCTGAGCGTGAAGCCCGGCCTGACCTGCCTCTGGCAGATCAGTGGCCGGAATGACATCGCCGATTTCGACGACTGGGTGCGACTCGACCTCGACTACATCGACCAGTGGTCGCTGTGGCTCGATTTCAAGATCCTCCTCGCCACCATCCCCGTCGCCCTGCTCGGTCGCGGTGGGCGGTGATGAACCGCCCACGAATCAGCGCAAATCGATCTGGGTTGGAACCACGGAACACACGGAATACACGGAAAATTCCGGCCCTTGATCTAGGTTTCCGTGTGTTCCGTGTATTCCGTGGTTCATCTCTGAACTCAGGTGATTCGCAGCGCACGTTTTCATTCAGCGCTTAGCTCGCTTGGCGAAATGCTTCTTCACCTCGGACAGAGTCCGCGTGGTGAAGACATGCTCCTTCGTCAGCCAACCCTTGAGGGCGGCATTGATGCCGGCCGCGACGTGGCCCAGTCCCTCGGTTTCGTGGGCATCGGGGTTGATCGCGCAGAGGAGGCCGCGCGCGGCCGCCTTGCGCCAGTGCCGCCAGTCGAGATCCAACCGCCACGGGCTCGCGTTCAGCTCGATGATGACGTCGTTGGCGATCGCCGCGTCGATGATCTTCTCCAGGTCGACGCGGTAACCTTCGCGCCGCAGCAGCAACCGGCCGGTCGCGTGACCGAGCATCGTGGTCCGCGGATGCTCGATCGCCCGGATGATGCGCGCCGTCATGTCGGCTTCCGACTGCGTGAACGCGCTGTGCACGGACACCACCGTGTAGTCCAGCGCCGCCAGCACCTCGTCCTCAAAGTCGAGCCGCCCGTCCGGCAAAACGTCGCACTCGATGCCGGTGAAGACATGCGTCTTGAACCGCCCGGACTTATTGAGGGCATGAATCTCCTTCACCTGCGCGGCAAGCCGGTCCTCATACAGGCCATTCGCTTGGAAACTCGATTTCGAGTGATCGGCGATCCCGAGGTACTCCCAGCCCAGCGCCTCCGCCGCCGCGGCCATCTCGGCCAGCGTGTTGCGACCGTCGCTCGCCGTCGTGTGATTATGAAACGCCCCCCGCAAATCCGCGGCCTCGACCAGACGCGGCAGTTCGCCCTGTTCGGCGGCCTCAATTTCCCCCAAGCCTTCGCGCAACTCGGGCGGAATGAAATGCAGCCCGAGGTGACGGAAGATGTCCTTCTCGTCCTTCGCCGGCAGGCTCTGGTGCTTCTCCGCCTTTTCCTTGGCCGTGCCCTCGCCTTCAGCCGGGACGAGCCCCCACTCCGACAGGCTGTGGCCGCGCGCAAGCGCACGCTGGCGGAGCTGGACATTGTGATCCTTCGATCCCGTGAAGTGATGCAGCGCGAAGGCAAACTGTTCGGCCGGCACGATGCGCAGATCCGCCTGCAAACCGCTCTCAAAGCGCACGCTCGCCTTGGTCTCGCCGCGGGCGGTGACTTCCTTCACGTGCGGCTGGGTCGTGAACCACTCCACCACCGGCTCCACATCGGAGGCCGCCACGATGAAATCGAGGTCGCCGACCGTCTCGAGCCCGCGGCGCAGACTGCCCGCCGCCTCGGCCCGCTGCACGGCCTTGAGCGCGCGCAAGCCAGCCACGATCGGCGCCGCCACCTCGTGCGCCTCCCACCAGAGATGGCGTTTCCCGTACGCCTCGCGATTGCGGATGCCCTCCACGATCTTCTGCTGCGACTTCTCGCCAAACCCCTCCAGCGCCGCGACCCGGCCGTCAGCGCACGCCGCCGCCAGCCCCTCGATCGTCGTAAGGCCAAGCTTGTCGTGCAGGGCGCGGATTTTCTTCGGACCCAACCCGGGAATCTCGAGCATCGCCACGAGACCCGGTTCGATCGACGCCTGGAGCTTGTCGAAGAACGCCAGCCGGCCCGTCGTGTGCAGCTCGCCGATCTTTTGGGCCAGCGCCTCGCCGATGCCCTTCACGCTCTGCAGCCGGTCCTCGGCGATCAGGGTCGCGAGTTCGCTTTCCTCGATCGCCTCCAGCGCGCGCGCGCCCGCGCCATAGGCCCGCACCTTGAAGGGGTTCTCGCCCTTCAACTCGAGCAGCGTACCGATCTGCGTCAGGACGTCGGCGATCTCGTTCTTGGTCATGCCAGCATGCTGTAGGCAATCACGGCCTCACGATAAGCCTTTTCTCCAGGTCCCGTTGCCGGCACGCTCTTGCCATGCCGTTCCAGTACGAGCGCACCATCCATTTCCCCGACACCGATGCCGCCGGGGTGGTTTTCTTCCCGAACTACCTCGCGATCTGCCACGAGGCCTACGAGGAAGCGCTCGCCGCCGCCGGCGTCGACGTGAAGGCTTTCTTCTCGGATCGCGACGGCGTGGTCGTACCAGTTTCCCGCAGTGAGGCGGACTACCTTCGCCCGCTCATGGTCGGCGACCGGATCCGCGTCAGTGTCACGCCGGCCCGGCTCAATGACTCCACCTTCGCGATCGACTTTGAGCTGACCAAGCTCGGCCCGGTCGAAAAGCGTGCCGCCCGCCTGCGCACGGAGCACGTCAGCATTCTCGTCAAGACCCGCGAACGCACGCCCCTGCCCGCCGCGCTGGCGGCCTGGATTGCTCGGGTGTAGCCGGCCTCGCTGAGGCTGGTCCGGGATGTTTGATCCGGGAGATTCGATCCCCGGGGTCAGCGACCCCGGTTACACCGAACCCCGCAACGCCGTACGGTTGACCTTGCCCTGCGCGTTGCGCGGCCACTCCGCCACCGCGATGAAGCGCTTCGGTCGCTTGTAGGCCGCGAGCAGCCCCGCCAACGCGCCCTCCACGCGCGCCAAATCCAGCTCGGCCGAACCCTGTGGATAAAACGCCGTCACGGCCTCCCCCCAGCGTTCATCCGGCAGCCCGAGCACGGCGACATCGTTGAACAAACCCGTCTCGCGCAAGGCGGCTTCCACCTCGGTCGGGTTCACCTTCTCTCCCCCCGTGATGATCAGTCCGTCTCGGCGGCCGAGGAGGTGCAGACTGCCGCGCTCATCGAGGCGACCAAGGTCCTGCGGTGACCACACCGTCGCCGCGGCCATCGCCGGATAGTATCCCCGGAACAGCGACGCGGATCGGATGACGACGACGCCATCCGTATCCAACGTGACCGACGCATGAGGCAGCGCCGATCCACACCCGCGCGCTGCCGCCAGAAATTCCTCCGGTCGCAGCGCCGTGACCATCGCCGCCGTCTCGGTCATTCCATAGCTGAAGCTCAACGGCAGGTGCAGCCGCGCGCCGGCTTCGACCAGCGCCGGCCACGCCGGGCCGCCGCCGATGAAAACCGCGCGGAAGCTCCTCAGCCATTCGACCGCCGGGGGTTGCTCCATCAATCGCGCCAGCTGCGTGGGCACAAGCGACAGAAACCAATCGCCGTCACCCGCCGGTCGGACCGGCATCCGGCCAGCGAGCAGCGCGCTTCCCTCCCACGGCACATATTGCCCGCCTGTCAGCACGCAGCGCAACCAGCCCATCAGCCCGCTAACGTGGTGCAGCGGCAGCAGCCCCACCGCGTTGACCCGCGTCACACCGAAGTGCGCGCAGAACCCACCCACCGCCGCAGCGATCGTGTGTGCATCGTGCCGCGCCAGCTTGATCTGCCCCGACGAGCCGCCGGTAGGAATGCACAGCCAGCCTCGCTCACGGTCGGCCGAAACGGACGCGTTGCGCAGCGCATCAAACTGCGCCCGCTCGAGCGCGCCCCACGCCGGATCGGCCAGAAAAACCGTACCGCCCGCCGCCACCGCGTCGGCGAACGCCGCGCGAAAAGCCGCCGGATCGCGCTCGGCCACGACCACATCGCGCGGTGCGCCAGACGCGAGGCTCACGCCCAGCCAGCGGGCTAGCTCAGCGCGTTCCATACGGCCTCCGCGTCGATGCGATCCACATCCTGCCGGCGCACAAAGGGCGCGAGTGCCGGTCCGTCGAAGCGCGCATCCGCAAACAGCGGCCATACGCCGAAGCCCAGCGCCCGCACTGGCGCCGGCTTACTCGCCACTTCGGCGTCCCCAGCCCACGCAAAGGCGGTGCGAAGCGCATGCTGCGCGCCGACCGCGGTCTCCAGTGCCGACGAAAAAACCACCCGCGCCCGCGCGGTCGCGAGACGCTCCAGCACCTGCGCGGAGTCACCGAGCAGCGCCGGTTTCACCACAAAAATTCCCGGCCAGCCAACCTCCAACCAGTGCTCCACGTCGCCGGCACCGACCAGAGATTCATCCAGAGCGATCGGCGTCGGATAATCCCCGGCCAGCCCGAGCAGCAGGTCCGTCGCCTGCCGGGCCCCCGCCGCGATCGGCTGCTCCACGTGCTCAATCGGGCAATCGGCACAGCGTCCCAGCCAGCGCTCGGCCGTGCGCCGATCCCACGCTCCGTTCGCATCGAGACGGAGCTTGGCGCCCTCCGGCAGACGGGCCAGCACGTCGTCGAGCAGCACGATCTCATCCGCTGTGTCGCCCACGCCCACCTTCCATTTGAAGGTGCGAAAGCCCGCCTCCGCAAACGGCTCGATGCGCTTCAGCGCGTCGCGCCCGGCCGGCAGCAGCGCCGCCACCGGCAGGTGCTCGCGCCGGGCGGCTCCCACCGTCGGCCCCGTCGCCGCGGCCAACGCCTGGCGCAGCGCGCCCAACTCGGACGGGACCACCGCCAACCGTTCGGCGTGAATCGTATCGCCCAACTTATGCAACATCGCCTCATCCGCCCCCACCGTCTCCCGGCCAAAGCCCGGGATCGGCGCCGCTTCGCCGTAGCCCACCTGGCCCTCCGGGGTTTCCGCGCGCACGATCAGCCCTTCGCGCACCGTCCAAACCCCATGCGCCGTCCGGACCGGAGCCCGGAGCGGCAACGCATAACGGCGATAGGCAAGACGATGGGTGATCACAGGCGTACCCCAGATGCTTGGACTACCGGGCCGCCGCCGTCGAATCCGGAAGTTTCCCGGCCGGCTTTTCCAAAATAAATTTGCGCTTACCGGAACCCGCCCTAATGCGATAGCGGCAACTCATGACCAAGGTTGCCTCGTCCTCCGCCAGCGCGTTTGACGCCGAGTTCTATCAGCCGGCCGACGCCTTCTTCCGCAGCAATCTGCCGACCGCGCTCACGTTCGACGACGTGTCGCTCGCGACGCTCTACTCGGACGTTCTCCCCAAGGATGCCGACACGTCCACCGCCCTCTCTGAGGCGCTCAAGCTCCAGATCCCGGTGATCTCGTCCGACATGGACACCGTGACCGAATCGCGCATGGCCATCGCCATGGCCCTCAACGGCGGCCTCGGCCTGATTCACTACAACATGACGGCCAAAGACCAGGTGAAGGAAGTCGCGCGTGTGAAGCGCCACATCCACGGCCTGATCCAGGATCCCATCACCGTCGAGGCCGGCTCGCTCATCGGCGATGTCCTCGCCATGATCGAGTCGCGCAAGTTCGCATTCTCCACCTTCCCGGTCGTCGACGCCGACGGCAAACTCGCCGGCCTGCTCTCCGGCAACATGGTCAAGGAGCGTTACAAGACCAAGCGCGTCGCCGACGTGATGACCCCGCGCAAGGCTCTCCGCACCGTCGGTGAAAAGGCCGTTGCTTCCGATCCGATCAAGGCCGCGGACGTCTTCTTCAACGAAAACGTCGGCATCAACAAGATGCTCGTCGTCGATGCGTCGGATCGCCTGCGCGGCCTCGTGACCAGCTCCGACGTCGAGCGCATCACCGCGGAGGCCAAGTCGCTCCGCAAGCCGGCCCGCGACAGTGCATTCCGCCTCGTGGTCGGCGCCGCCATTTCCCCGGTCCGCAAGCCCAACGGCGAGATCGATCGCGACAAGATCATCGCCCACATCGGCAACCTCGTCGACGAAGCGATCGACTGCGTCGCCGTCTCCACCGCCCACGGCCACACCGCCGGTGTAGGCGACATCGTCCGCCTGATCCGCGACGCCTTCCCTGACCTCACCATCATCGCCGGCAACGTCACCTCTGGCGCCGGCGTCGACTTTCTCGCCGAGCGCGGCGCCAGCGCGATCAAGGTCGGCCAAGGCCCCGGTTCGATCTGCACGACCCGCATCGTCGCCGGCGTCGGCATCCCGCAGCTCACCGCCCTCTACGTCTCCAGCCGGGGCGCCGCCGCGCGCGGTGTGAAGATCATCGCCGACGGCGGCATCACCAAGAGCGGTGACATCGTCAAGGCCCTTACCCTCGCCGACGCCGTCATCCTCGGCGGCCTCCTCGCCGGCTGCCGCGAGGCGCCGGGCGAGATCATGGAGATCAACGGCAAGGTCTATAAACAGTACCGCGGCATGGGCTCCCTTTCCGCCATGAAGGCCGGCAGCGCGGCCCGCTACGGCCACGACAAGGAGGACAAGACCCGCAAGCTCACCGCCGAAGGCATCGAGGCCCTCAAGGAAGTCAGCGGCTCCGCCGACGACGTCCTCGGCACCCTCATCGGCGGCGTCCACAGCGGCATGGGCTACCTCGGCGCCCGCACCCTCCCTGAGCTTCGCGCTAAGGCCCGCTACATGCGCGTCAGCCCCGCCGGCCAGAAGGAAGCCGCGCCCCACGACGTGATCGAGGTCTCGACCCGCAAGCACTGAGCGAAGGTCCATACGCAGTCGCTTCCGTATCCTGTCAACTAATCGTTGACAGCATGCCGATCGCGGCGGGTTACGTTTTGGTTTGCCCCGCCCGCCGCGGGTCTCTTTTAGCTTTCCGGCAACAGGGGAGCTTTCTCCGGTTGCCACCCACGCAACCATGTCACTCCTCCCGTTTTCCAGCCAGCTCATCGCCGATGTCGGTATCTCCCTTGGTGATGAGGGCAAAGGTCGCCTGATCCCCGAGGTCGCCGACGAACTCCGCGGCACTGCGGCGCCCGTTTCGGTCGTCCTCAAGGTCAACGGCGGCGCCAACTCCGGCCATACGGCGGGTGGCATCAAGCTGAACCTCCTGCCCGCCGGCGTCTGCGTGCGCGATGCCGCCCACCTCGCGATCGGCAGCGGCGTGGTCGCTGACCCGCGCAAGATCTGGTGGGAAGCCGTCCCCCTGGAGCGCAAGGGTCACACCGTCCTTTCCCGCCTGCTCATCGACGAGCGCACGCTCGTGTCGGACCTCACCCACCGCCTGCTCGACCTCGCGTGGGAGGAGTACCGCACCCACGTCCTCAAGGAGGAGCCGCGCGGCTCCACCGGCCGCGGCATCACGCCGGCCTACGGCGACGAGGTGGGCCAGTGGCAGATCCACTACTCCGATTTCCTCGCCGGCCGAAACTACTTCGCCCGCAAGCTCGCGCAGCGCGCCGACCGCGCCCTCCGCACCATCCAGCACGTCTGCCAGGTCAGCCCGGCGGCCTGGTCGGGTTTCTTCGACAAGCTGACCACCGCCGAACAGCGTGCGAACGCCGAGGCCATCGAGATGGGCGCCTTCCCCGCGTCCGAGTTCGACTTCACCCAGTTCCGCGGCGCCGCGCCATTCACGCTCAATCTGGAGCGTCTGACCGAGGTTTATTGGGAGGCCGGCACCCGCCTCGCGAAGAACATTGGCGAGGTCCGCGAACTCGTGCTGAGCGAGATGCGCGCCGGACGCACCATCATCGGCGAGTTCGGCCAGGCCTACTGGCTCGACAAGCGCCACGGTTTCTCGCCCAACGTCACCGCCTCGCACACCTACACGCCGGAGTTCTTCCAGAGCGCCAATATCCCGGTGCAGGCGATCCACACCTTCGGCGTGGCCAAGGCCTACGACACCAAGGTCGGCACGCACACGTTCATCACCCAGATGGACGACGCCCACCCCCTCGCGAGCCTGCTCAAGCAGCTTGAGTTCGGCACCTCCACCGGCCGCCAGCGCATGGTCGGCTGGTACGACGCCGTGGAAAAGGGCGACGCCCTCCGCTACGGCGGTTTTCAGGATGTGATGATCAACAAGTCCGACGCCCTCACCCACCGCGGCGAGTGGAAGGGCGACCTGCTCATCTGCACCGCCTACGAGGACGCCAGCGGCAAGCGCCACGCCCACGTGCCGCGCAACGAGGCCGTCCGCAAGGCGCTGCGCCCCGTCTACACCAAGCACCCAGGCTGGTCGGAGGATATCTGCAACGTCCGCAAGTTCGCAGATCTCCCGGTCAACGCCCGCAAGTACGTCGCCGCGATGATGCGCAGCACGCTCGACGTCGCCTACGAGGGCGGCGCCTGGCCCTCCGCCGCCAAGCTCCCGAATCTCCGCTACCTCGGCGTCGGCCCCGAGCCGTCCCAGATCATCAAGGACGTCCCCACGACGTCCGAGCTGGTGAAGCTGTAAACGCCAACCCGTTCAACCACAGATCACACAGATTGACACAGATCCAAACGGAATCCCTGAAATCCGTCATCTGTGTAGATCTGTGATCATCTGTGGTTAAATGATCGGGTTCCCTCCTCCGCCGTTCTAGAAATCCTGCAGGCGTGACTCGATTTTGCCGCGCTCGGGCTGGATTCGCGCCATGACTTCGCCGAGCAGGTAGATCGATCCGGTCACCAGCAGCAGATCATCCGCCCCACCCACGGTGCACGTGCGTGGATCGGGAAACACGCCTTCGACCGTCGCACGGCGCACCGCGCCGCGGAAGGTCGGCGGCACCAGCGCCTCGAGCTGCTCATAGGTGCAGGCCCGTGCCTGATTCGGCACGACGAAGTGGATCTCCTTCGCGAAGCGGCTGATCACCTCGATCAGCGGCTGCGCCCGGACCACGCCGAGCACGCCCGTGATCACCACCGGCGTACGGCCCGTCTCGTCAACGAGGTGACGCAGGTTGTTCGCCAGCACCTCCGCACCCTCGGGATTGTGCGACGCATCGAGCACCAGCGTGCGACCGCCCAACGTCGTGCGCTGCCAGCGACCCGGCCAGTCGGCATGACGCAGCCCGCGCTCGATCGCCTCGGGCGTCAGCCGCCAGCGCGCAGGCAGACAGCGCGCGACCAGCGTCGCCGTCGCCGCATTCCAACGCTGGTAATCGCCTTCGAGATTGGTTTCCGGATACGCGGCCAGATCCTCGCCGAACACCTCGCGCACGCTGTAGAGCGGCGCACCGACCTCCGCCGCGCGGGCGCGGATGACCGCCTCGGCCGCGGGTGGCACCCGGCCCATCACCACCGGACGGCCCGGCTTGATGATGCCGGCCTTCTCGGCCGCGATCTGCTCGATGCGCTCACCAAGAAATTCGCAGTGATCGAGTCCGATCGACGTGATGACCGCGATCTCGGGCGTGACCACGTTGGTCGCATCCAGCCGCCCGCCGAGACCGACCTCGATAATCCCCACGTCACACTGCCGGCGCGCGAACTGCAGGAACGCCATCGCCGTCATGAACTCAAAGAAACTCGGATGGTCATCCGGCGAGGTGCCGGCGATGCGCTCCGCCGCGGGCTTGAGCTCCCGCGTGTAGGCCACGATCTCCGCTTCGGTCAGGATGCGACGGTCGACCTGCACGCGCTCACCGAGCTTCACCAGGTGCGGCGACGTGTACAGGCCGGTCCGCCAGCCCGCCGCGTGGAAAATCGCATCGAGCAGCGCCGAGGTGGAACCTTTGCCATTGGTGCCGGCAACATGGATGATCGGCACCGCGCGCTCGGGGTGGCCGATCTCGGCCACGAGCATCCGCATCCGATCGATGCCATACTTGATGCCCCGGGCCTTGAGCCCGAAAAGATAATCCTGCACCGCCAGATAGTCGTCTGGCACGGTCTGGTCAGGGCTCATGGCCGGATCCCTCAAGGAACCGTCGTCCACTCCGGCGCACCAAGGGCCGGAGCGTACGGCGCGGTTCAGGTCTTGGCCGGAGCCGGTTTCTTGCGCAGGTAGAGCGCGGAGAGGAGATCACGCAGACGTTCGCGCATCTCGAGCCGGTTCACGATCTGGTCGATCAGGCCGTGCTTGAGCAGGAACTCCGAACTCTGGAAGCCCGCGGGCAGCGTCTGCTTGGTCGTCTCCTTAATGACGCGCGCACCGGCAAAGCCAATCAAGGCGCCGGGCTCGGCGATATTGACGTCACCAAGAACGGCAAAGCTCGCGGTCACGCCACCCATCGTCGGATGAGTCAGCACCGAAATGTACGGCAGGCCGGCCTCGCCCAGGCGACCGAGGGCAGCGCTGGTCTTGGCCATCTGCATGAGGGAGAAAATGCCCTCCTGCATGCGCGCGCCACCCGAGGCGCTGAAAATGATGCAGGGGATCTTCTTCTTGAGCGCGACCTCGATTGCACGGGTGATCTTCTCGCCCGCGGCCGAGCCCATGGCGCCGCCGCAGAAACGGAAGTCCATCACCGCGACGGAAACCGGGATCCCGTGGATCTCGCCCGTGCCGCAGATGACGGCCTCCGGCAAACCGCTGTCCTTCTCGTATTTCTTGATGCGGTCCGGATACTTTTGGGAGTCGACGAATTTCAGCGGGTCGGCGGAGCGGACCGTGCTGTCGACCTCGACGAAGGTATCGGGGTCGAAGAGCCCGGCGATGCGCGCCCGGGCACCGATCGGGAAATGATACCCGCTCTTGGGGACAACCATCTGGTTGGCCTCCAATTCTTTGTTAAAGACGATCTCCCCCGAGATGGGGCACTTCGTCCAGAGGCCCTTGGGGATGTCCTTCTTTTTGACGACAACCGTGGAATACTTGGGCTTGCTGAAAAGCGACATGGCGGCGGCTGAAAATTAACCGTGACCGAAGGTAACGACGTCGAGGTTCAAGCCACCCGCTCGGCGGAGCTCGCGGGCGCAGCTGTTAAGCGTAGAACCTGTGGTAAAGACGTCATCGACAAGGATGTAATGCTGGTCCGGGGTTATGGACACCCCCTCGGCCAGTGCAAAGGCATTTTTGAGGTTGGTCCGCCGGGCCTCACGGTCGTAGGTCGTTTGCGATTGAGTGTCCACCACCCGGCGGAGGAGCGGCGCGATCTTTGCTTCGCCATCCACCGATTGGACAAAGCTTTGTGCAAGAATCTGACTCTGATTATACTCCCGTTCCCGCTCCTTGCGCGGGTGAAGCGGCACGGGAACAAGGACGGCCCCGCGGAGAAACGATGTCACATGATCGTTGCCCCGGATGATCGCCTCCAGATCCCCGGCGACGTGGAGTCCGTGGTGGTACTTGAGTGCGATGACGAGCGCCCGAACCGGCCCCTGGAACAACGCGACCGTCCGCCCCTCGCGAAACGCCGGGTGCAGGCCCACGCAATGCGGACACATCCGCTCGCCCTCAACCTCGCCGAAGAAAGGATGACCGCAGGTCAGGCAATGGGGTTCACGCACCGTCGTGATCAAGCGGGTGCAACGTCCGCACAGATGCCGCAGCGGGCTGTGCTCACATAGCTCCCCGCAATGCAGGCACACCGGCGGAAACACCAGATCACCCAGCGCCTGAACCAACGGCTGAAAACGCGGCCTCGTCATCACCCCACCAAGCATGCCGCCTACGCTACCGTCACACCATCGCGCCCACACCCTGTTTTCCTGTAGGCCGCCACGCGCTGCCGGGGGTTTCCGTGTCCACTCGATCTCGGACCGGCCTCAGCGAGGCCGGCTACACCGAGCCGCGAACGAGCCGCGCGAGCCCGGTCAGTAAAACACCTTTTGCAAAAACAGGCCGTGGGGCGGCGCGGTGCGCACTTCGGCCGTGCGTTCGCCGGCCTTCATCAGTTCGACCGCGCGCTTCGCGGTGAGGATCCCATCGCCGGCCTGCACCAGCGCGCCGGTAAGGCTGCGGACCATCTTGTACAAAAAACCGTCGGCCTCGAACGTCAGCGTCACGCGCCGGCCGGTCTTGCGGATATCGATGCGGCGCAAATCGCGCACGGTGTTGTCCCGCTCCGCCCCGTTGAACGCCGAGTAAGCGGCGAAATCATGCCGGCCACGCAAGACCGCGGCCACCGACTCCATCGCGGCCAGATCAAACGGCTGCGAGCGCTGGATCGACAACGCATACGGGCTCGTGAACGGGTCGGCCTCGCCGAGAAACAGATGATAGACGTAGATCTTGCCGGTCGCGGAAAACCGCGCGTGAAAATCCGGTGCCGCCACCTGCACCGACTTGATCTGGATCGTCGGGGGCAGGCCGACCTTGAGCGCCGCGCGCAGCCGGTCGGGCTCATGGTTCCATACCGCGTCGAAATGAAAAACCTGGCCGTGTGCATGCACGCCGGCATCCGTGCGGCCGCTGGCGAAAATGCGCACGGGTGTGCCCAAGACCACCGCGAGCCGAGCCTCGATCACGTCCTGGATCGCCTTGCCTCCGGGCTGGCTTTGCCAGCCGGCAAACGAGGTGCCGTCGTACGCGCACACGGCCTTCCAGCGGCGAGCCTCAGGGGACGGCTTCATGGCAGGTCATCCGCCGACAGCGGCGGTGGCGGCGGGAAACGCTGGTCGAGAAAATCCTGCAGGATCAGCGCGGCCGCCCGCGAATCCACGATGCCCTTGGCGCGGATCTCGCGCAACTCGAGCTGGGTCATGCCCGCCTCTGCCATGTGCGAGGTCAGGCGCTCGTCGATCAAGTGGACGGGCAGGCCCAGTTCCGCCCGCAGCTGGGCGGCAAAGGCATCGACCTCCTTCGCCTTGAAGCCGGTGGAGCCGTCCATGTTGTACGGATAGCCCAGCACCAGATCGGTTACGCGTCGGGCCTTGGCCACGGCGGCGAGCCCCGCCCGGCGTTTCGCCGGATCGGCATCGGTCAGCGCCGGCAGCGGCGTCGCGATCCCGAGCTCGTCCCCATAGGCGAGCCCGATGCGGCGCGTGCCGTAGTCGATGCCGAGACAGCGCATAACCTCAGAGCCAGCGTGCGCCGCGCTCCAGACCCTCGACGCGCTTGAGCAGCGCCTTGATCTCCTGGGCCTTCGCCTTGGGGCAGATCAGCGTCGCGTCCGGCGTGTGGACCACGATCAGGTCGTCCACGCCCAGCAGCGTCACCAGGTGCTTGCCCGCGCTCACCACGAGGTTGCCCTTGCCCTGCTCGACCACGACATGCCCTCGGCTGACGTTGCCGGCCGGATCCGCCGGGAAATGCTTCACCACCGCGGGCCACGCGCCGACATCGTCCCAGTCGAAGGAAGACGGGATCACCACGACGTTGGGCGACTTTTCCAGCAGCGCATAATCGACCGAGATGCGCGGAAGTGTCGGGTAGATCTTCGCCAGCGTGGCCTTGAACGGACGCCCGCGTCCGATGGCTGCACTGATCTTCGCGAGGCCTTCGGCCAGCTCCGGCGCGTGCTGCGCAAAGGCCGCGGCCACCACCGGAACGCTCCAGACGAACATGCCGGCATTCCACACGTAATCGCCCGACTTGAGGTAGCCTTCCGCGACGGAGAGCTTTGGCTTCTCCACAAAACGTTTCACGCGATAGACCGGACGTCCACCGCACTCGCGCCACAGACCGGCGCGCTGGATGTAGCCAAAACCCGTGGCCGGCTCGCTCGGGCTGATGCCGATCGTGACCATCACGCGCTCGGCCGCGGCCGCGGCAAAGGCCGCCTTGAGATCCGCGCGATACGCCTTGGTGTCGCGGATCACATGGTCGGCGGGAAGAACCGCGAAGATGCCCTCGGGATCGCGTTGCGCGACGAGCAGGGCGGCGAGGCCGACCGCAGCGGCCGTGTCGCGACCGACCGGCTCCGCCACGACATTGGCTGCCGGGACGAGATTGCGGCAGCACTGGCGCACCGCGGCGGCCTGGACCGCACTCGTGATGACAAAGATGTTGCTGGCCGGCGCGAGGCCGCGCACGCGCTTCAGGGTCTGCGTCAGCAGCGGCGAGGTTCCCACGACGGGGAGCAGGTGCTTGGGCTTGGGCGCGCGGCTCTGGGGCCAGAAGCGCTCACCTTTTCCTCCGGCGATGATGACGATGTACGGCTTGGACATTCGGCTGGTTCTAGCTCCGGAGCGGCGCCGCGCAATTATCATTTGCCGGATCCGCGCTTTGGCGTCCTGTTTGCGGGAGTGTCCTCCGCCCTGAATCCCGCCGAACTCACCCGCTACAGCCGCCACGTGCTGCTGGATGAGATCGGTCTGGCCGGGCAGGAACGGCTCAAGGCGTCGCGGATTCTGGTGGTCGGCGCCGGCGGTCTCGGCAGCCCCGCCGCCCTCTATCTCGCCGCAGCCGGCGTCGGCACGCTCGGCATCGCCGACTTTGATACGGTCGCCCCGCACAACCTCCAGCGCCAGCTCCTGCACAGCGACGCGACCGTCGGCCAACCCAAAGTCGCATCGGCCGCCGCGCGGCTGCGTCAGACGAACCCTTATATCACAATCAGGGAGCATCCCGAAGGCGTCACGGCCGGAAATGCGCTCGATCTGTTTGCCCAGTACGACCTCATCGTCGACGGGACCGACAATTTTGCCACACGCTACCTGACCAACGATGCTGCGGTCCTCGCGTGTCGGCCGCTGGTCCACGGCAGCATCTTCAAATTCGAAGGCCAGGTCACTGTGTTCGCTCCGCATCTGGGCGGGCCTTGCTACCGGTGCCTGTTTCCCACTCCGCCCACGGCCGGCGCGATCCCGAACTGCGCCGAGGCCGGCGTGCTCGGCGCGCTCTGCGGCGTGATCGGCAGCCTGATGGCACTCGAGGCGATCAAGCTCGCCGCCGGCTTCGGCCAGCCCCTGATCGGACGCCTGCTCACGTACGACGCGCTCAACCAATCCTTCGGGACGCTCGCCCTGCCGCGCGATCCCGCCTGCCCGGCCTGCGGAACCCGCGCGACCCTGCGCGAACTCCGCGCGGAAACGTATGCCACGGCTGCGGCCTGCGTCACACCTTCATCCGACTCCACTGCTTCCATGTCACCAGACGATGTCCCGCTCGAACTCTCCGTTGAAGACACCAAGCGCCTGCTGGATACCGCCAGCGATCGCGTGCTCCTGATCGATGTGCGCGAGCCGCACGAGGTCGCGCTCTGCCGGATCGAGGGCGCGGTGCACATCCCGATGCGACAGATCCCCGAACAGCTCGGCGAGCTGCCGTCTGACCGCCACCTCCTGATTCACTGCCACCACGGCGGTCGCAGCCTCCGCGTGACGGAGTTCCTGCGCGCCCGCGGTTACGCAACCGTGAGCAACGTCGCCGGTGGCATCGAGGCCTGGGCGGTGCAGATCGAGCCAGGGATGGCGCGGTACTGAGCGGCTTCTGCCATCGTTCTCGTTCTCAGGTTAGAGCGATTCGAATGGGATGTAGCCGGGGTCGCTGACCCCGGGGATCGGATTTTCAGCTCAAGACTCCGGACCGGGGTCAGCGACCCCGGCTATATTTTTACCGGAACGAGAACGATTTCCCGGAACAGAACCGCGTCTTAAACCGCCAGCGTCGCGGCGTGCTTGGCGTGTGACTGCTCCAGGAGCTTCGCAAACCCGGCCTTGATCCGCCGGCTGACCGTGTCCTCGCCAACCCGGTAGCGATGCGCATCAATCGCGGCAACGGGCTGCACGTCATTGGTGGTGGAGAGCAGGAAGCACTCGTCCATCGAGGCGAGGTCCGCCGGGGTGATCACGGCCTCGCGAACCGGAATGCCCGTCGCCGGGCCGACGTCACGGAGCATCTGGCCGCGCGTGATGCCCTCAAGAATGCCTGCGGCCAGCGGCGGCGTGAGCACCGCACCCTTGCGGACGAAGGCGACGTTGCACACGGCCGACTCCGTGATCTCGCCCGCGAGATTGGTCATGAGCACCTCGTGGGCCCCGCGCGCTCGGGCCTCGCGCAGGCAGAGGATGTTGTTCAGGTAGTTGCCGGTCTTCCACGCGGGATTGAGCGTCGCGGGGGAGTTGCGGTGCAGGCCGGTCGCGACCGAAAGCTTGATGCCGTTGCGCAGGGCGTCGTCGGATAGATTCGGCTTCGGCTGCACGAGCAGCGCGTAGTCCGTGTGATCCGCCAGCGCGGGATCGAGACCGATCGGGCCCGCGCCGCGCGAGACCTGCAGGCGGATGTAGAGTTCGCCGGCATGACCGGAGCGCTCGCGGAAGGCCGTCACGGTCCGCCGGATCTCGGCCAAGATGGTCGCGCGCGTGAACGGCAGATCCAGGTAGAGCGCGGCCGCGGAGTTTTCCAGGCGCGTCCAGTGCTCCTCCCAGGCGAAAATCACGCCGCGATAGGTGCGCCAGACCTCATAGATCGCGTCGCCGTAGAGGAAACCGCGGTTCAGCGGGCTGATTGCGGGCTGATCGGCGGGCTGGAGCGTGCCATTG
>DASWVY010000039.1:0-5156 GCA_036401075.1 Opitutaceae bacterium | reverse complement strand
GCCCTCCAGCGGCACCTCGAGGCAGCGGCACGCCCTCTGCGCGAACCCGCCAAAGTTGCTGGGCTGATCCACGACTGGCTGCGGATCCAAACAAACTCTGGCGCTCCAGCCTAAAGTCTATTAGCAATTAGACGTTGGTATGACACCCTCGCTTCCAATCAGATGTAGCCGGGGCGCTGACCCCGGTCCGAGATGCCTAACGTCACCTGACCAAGGCACCGGGGTCAGCGACCCCGGCTTGTCAGCGCAACGTCTTGATGTACTCGATCAGCGAACGGAGTTCTTCCTCGCTCAGAATACCCGCGTAGCTCGGCATCGCCTGCTCGCCGGAATGAAACCCCGCCGCCAGCTTGCGCGCCGGCTCGAGAATGGATTCGCGCAAATAGGCCTCGTCTGCAAGCACCGGACCCGGCGCGCCGCCGACATAGACGGAACGCTCGCGACCATACAAGCCACTCCACGACGGTCCGGCCGCGCCGGACGGGGTCGGGCGATCGACCACGTGACAAGCCACGCACGCCAGGGTCTGGGCGATCTGACGTCCGCGCTCGGCCGAAATCGTCCCCGCGGCCGCCGCGGCCATCACGCGGGGCGTAAGATCGACCGTGAGGTCGCCAAACCCTTCCTTCACGGGATCGAAATCCGCGAGTTCATACGGCGTCGTGTAAGCATCTTCCGCCAGCCGGGCTCCGTCGGCCGCAGTCAGATCCCAGCTGATCCGCATTTGCATGACCGGCGTCATGCCGGGTATCGCGGCGAACACACTGCGCCCGTCCTTTGAAAGATAGGCCTGGCTCACCGGAAGATCGTCGCGACCCGTGGTGCCATCGGCCTTGAAGAGGGGCGATCCATAATTCGGCGTCCGCTTGTAGCTCCACGACTGCACCGTGTAGTTCGCCGGATCGATTGCCTTCTCTGCATCAAGCGGCACATCGAAACGCAGCAGCACGCCCTTTGTGGTCGGGATGACCGCGCGCGGCAACCGGACTGGCGCCCCCGTGTAGCGCATCCGGCCCACGCCGCCCGGAGCATCCATCACATTGCCCCACCCGATCACCTGGAAGCCTGCGAGATAAACCTGGCCGTCCGCCGGGTTCACGGAACCGTTCAGCGGCGGGAAATGAAAATCGCGCGTGAGGCTCATCACCGCGGCCTGCGGGCGCGCGCCGCGGTCGTTCCGCAGCACGCGGAAAACCTCCGGACGGTTGAATCCGATATGGATCATCTCGTCGTTGAGCGGTCCCATCTTGGCATCGACGAGCCAGATCTGCGACAGCGCCGAGGGATTGGCCGGATGCGGCAGCCACGTCAGCGGCTCGGCAATCGGCGCGGGGTAAACTTCCTTCGGACGGAAATCCGCGAGAAATCCATAAAACTGGCCGTCGCGCACAATGTGGAGCGGCGTGGAGGGAATGTAGTGGCCCTGCTGGTCGCTCGACGTCACCAGACCGGTGCGCGGGTGCACGCCGATGTTGGGCTGACGAAACCCATAGCCGAGCACCGTCACTTGGCGGCCGTCGGCCGAGATCCGCAGGACCGAGCCGTTGTGCTTACCCAGCGTGGCAGCCTCCTGCCCGCCTTTCGCAATCACGAACTCACCGCCCGGCGCCACCCGGATGGTCGACGGAAACTCGCGACCATCCGCCGTCTGCGCAAAGACGTTCGAGAACAGCTCGTGCACGTCCGCCTCGCCGTTCCCATCCGTATCGCGGATGCGCCAGATGCCATTGCGATCGAAGGCGAAGATCTCGCCCGCGCGTACCGCAACCGACATCGGCTCATGCAGCCCCGACGTAAAACGTGACCACCGGACAGGCCCGGAGTGAGTGGCTAGGCCGTGAACCAGCCAGATGTCCCCATCAATTGTCACCACCACTCCGGTCCCGTCCGGCAGAAATTGAATATCGCAGGGCCGCACTTTTCGGCGCCAGGGATTGTCCGTTGGCAGCGCCACGCGATCGATGACGTAGGCCTCTGGCGATTTTGATAATTCGACCGCCGTCTCCACCGCCTGCGTCCAGCGCGCGGCCGGCTTGCGATCGTCCAGCTTGCGGATGGCCGCGACCTCCGCCATCGGCGCGGCATCGCCCTTGGCGTAGCGCACGCTAAAGGCGAGCGTCGCGACCCGCACCGGGATTCGCACCAGCCACACCCCGGATTCCTCCGCAATCGTGGGCCGCGCAGTTGCGTCGGACCCCGCAGCGTAACGGAGCGTGAACGTTTCACCTTCGGTCGCAGCACCCAGCACCAGCATCAACGGCTCGGTCGAAGCGTCCACCTCAACGCCGCGCTCAATCGTCACGACGCCTGCGTCCATGGCCGCCGACCACTGCTCGCGCACGCGGGTCTTGCCGACGGTCAGTTCCAGGCGCGCACTCGTGTCGACCAGACGCACGGCATCAAAGCGGCCCAGCGACTCAGGCAGACCTCCACGTCCCACCTCTTCCGGACTCGGCGCCGGGGTGCGGGGATCCACGAGGGAAAGCTGCGTCCCGGCCTGCCAGCCGGGGTAGATGCCGGTGGAGGCCCTCAGCCTTCCATCAATCCGGGCGAGGTTGTTCTGACCGGCCGGGCCTTTGCGGCGCGGATCGAGATAGGATCCGGGCGCGAGGGCTCGCGGCTCGATGCCAGCGCCCTCCCAGACGGCCGCGGCGCGAAGCAGGTCGGGATCGAAGGCCACCCAGGCTCGGTGCCCGAGATTCAGAACGAGGCTGCGCGGAGCGAGGTTGTTGGCCGGCGAACCGTGACCCACCTTGCGCAGGTCGACCACCGACGAAAAGAAGGGGAAATCAGCCTCCACCCACGGACCGGCCGGGGTGGACACGTTCCCGGTGGCCGGCGGCATCCCCGCCGGCTGCGCCATCAGACCGGAGGTCCCGCCACCCAAGACCAGCACCAACCCCGCGAGCAAAGCGCAACGCCGTGCCGCCGTGCGCGGGAGAGCGCGGGCAGGCGAAGCAAGGGAGCGTTGGACCGGCAACGGCCGAAGGCGGTGAAAACTCACGGCAAAGATGCGTTGAGGAAGGGCGCGCGCGGGTCGGGGGCGGACCAGAACACGCAGGGGGTGAAAGCTTACACCATTACATCCCGCTTCCCGCTCATTTCACAATGACCATTTTGTCCATCGTGGTGCCGTTTTTTGGTCGGAGGCGTGGCCGCCCTTTTGCTTGGTGTAGCCGGCCTCGCTGAGGCCGGTCCGGTGGCGCGCTGCGAACACACCAGCCCCGGGCTCGGCGAGCCCGGCTACATCGGCCCACAAAAAAGGCGCCCCGGTCAGCGGGGCGCCTTTTGGCAAATACAGAGGAGAAACGCGGCTTAGGCGCCGAGCTGGTAGCGCACGAAGCGGCGGACCTGCATGTTCTCGCCGGTCTTGGCGATCTTCTCGGTGAGGATCTCCTTGATCGTCTTCTCGGGCGTCTTCACGAAGGGCTGATCGAGGAGGACGATGGTCGAGTAGAACTTCTCGAGCTTGCCCTCGACGATCTTCTGGATCGCTGCCGGGGGCTTGCCCGCAACCTGCGCCGCAGCGATCTCGCGCTCAGCGGCGAGATCGGCCTCGGGAACTTCCTCACGGGTCACGTAGAGCGGGCTGGCGGCCGCGATGTGCAGGCACAGGTCCTTCACGAAAGCGCGGAACTCGTCATTGCGGGCCACGAAGTCGGTCTCGCAGTTGACCTCGATCATGACGCCCACCTTGCCACCGAGGTGGATGTAGCTCTCGATCACGCCTTCCTTGGCGAGACGGTCGGCACGCTTGGCAGCCGAGGCCGCACCCTTCTTGCGAAGGATCGTGATGGCCTCCTCGACGTTGCCGTTCGTTTCGACGAGGGCGCGTTTGCAGTCCATGAGGCCGGCGCCGGTCTGGGCGCGCAGATCATTGACCATTTGGGCGGAGATGGTGGTGCTCATTGGAAAAGGGGCTCGGTCAGAAAGGGTGGAAAAACGCCGGAGCCACCGCGATCAGCGGTCAGCTCCGGCCAAAACAGAAACTTACTCCGACTTCGGAGCAGCGATCTTCTTGCGGGTGGCCGGCTTCTTGGCGACGACCGGGGCCTCAGCCTCACCGACCACAGCGTCAACGGCAGCGGCGGGCAGCTCGATCTTGCTCAGGTCCGCGTCCTCGATGCCCGCAGCGGCAGCCACGGCAGCCGAAGCGGCCTTCAGGTCAGCCTGCTGGCGGTTCGACGAGCGGCGGGACTCGCGCTGGTTCAGACCGTTCTGCACGGCGGCGAGGACGGCCTCGACGATGATGCGGATCGACTTGACGGCGTCATCGTTGCCGGGGACCGGGTACGAGAGCTTGGTCGGATCGGAATTGGTGTCCACCAGGCCAACCGCCGGGATGCCGCAGCGCTCGGCCTCGGCGACGGCGATGTCCTCGTGGCTGACGTCGACAACGAACATCGCGGTGGGCAGGTCGCCCATCTCCACGATGCCCGCGAAATTCTTCTGCATGCGGACCATCTCACGCTTGATCGCCGCGATCTCCTTGGAGTGGAGCTTGGCCATCTCGCCATTGGTCTCCATGGCCTGGTACTTCTTGAACTTGGCGATGGAGCGCTTGACGGTCGAGAAATTGGTCAGGGTGCCGCCGAGCCAGCGATCAACGCAGTACGGCATGTTCACCGAAACCGCGGCCTCGCGCATGATTTCCTGGGCTTGGCGCTTGGTGCCGACGAAGAGCACGTTGCCGCCGCTGGCGACGGTGTCCTCAAGGAAGGCACAGGCCTTCTCGAGAGCGGCGTGGGTCTTGCCCAAGTCGATGATGGTGATGCCCTGGCGGTGATCGAACACGTAGGGCTTCGAGCGCGGGTTCCAGCGCTTGGTCTGGTGGCCGAAGTGAACGCCGGCGTCGAGGAGGTCTTTGACAGTGATGCTGATGCTCATGGATCTATGTATTATCTTCTACACAGGTCGGCCAATGGGCCGCCTTGCGATCGATTACGATGATGGTTGTGGTTTGTGACGGTTCTCTTTCGTGGGAAAGAGTTGTTCAGCACAGAGTAGCTCGCCCCGACTGGCAAGGCCGGAGTTGGAGATTTTGAACCCCATGGAGGACACTCGCCCAATCCACCTAGGAATCACCCAAGATACTCTTATCGAGCAACTAAACTTGATTTAGGAGATTCAAAATCAAACCACGGAAGTCGCGCAGA
>DASWVY010000038.1:0-138644 GCA_036401075.1 Opitutaceae bacterium | reverse complement strand
CGCGACCGATCCCGGTGACGATTGAAACCGGCGTGGCCAGGCCCAGCGCGCACGGGCACGCAATGATCAGAACCGCGACGGCATTGAGTAGTCCGTAGAGCCAGCCGCGTTCCGGAAGGAAAAGCGTCCAGGCCAGAAACGTGATCAGGGCGATGCCCAAAACGGCAGGCGTAAACCATGCCGACACCCGGTCCGCCAGTCGTGCGATCGGAGCCTCGCTCTCGGTGGCTTGCTCGACGAGGCGCACGATTTGCGCGAGCAAGGTCTCCGTGCCGACCCGGTCGGCGGTGTAGATGAAGCTTCCGGTTGTATTGAGGGTGCCGGCACTCACTCGGTCGCCAGGGGTTTTGGACACAGGAATCGGCTCGCCGGTGAGCATGGATTCGTCGACTTCGGTCTGACCTGTCGTCACCACGCCATCAACCGGGAGATGCTCGCCCGCCCGCACGCGAAGCCGGTCCCCCGGCTTCACTTCGGCGACCGGTACGTCCTGCTCGTGTCCAGCGGAGTCGATCCGATGGGCAATCTTCGGCGCCAGGTCCATGAGCGCGCGGATCGCCGCGTCGGTCCGCGCGTGGGCGCGCTGCTCAAGAATCTGTCCGAGCAGCACCACCGTGGTGATGAAAGCGGTGGCCTCGAAATAGAGGGGCACGCCGTGGGTGCCGCGCAATTCCGTCGGGAACGCATCGCCCCACAGGGTCGCGGCCGTGCTGTAGAGGTAGGCGGCGCCGGTGCCGGTCACCGTGAGCGTGAACATGTTGGTGTCACGCTCGCGGATCGAACGCCACCAGCGACGCAGGAAGAAGGTGCCGCTCCAGAAAAACACGGGCGTGGTCAGAGCCCATTGAACCCACGAACTGAGATGTGGGTTCCAAGCGTGGAGCTGATGAAACATGGCCGGCGCGACCATCTCGCCCATCGAGAGGGCGAGCACCGGCAGGGTGAGCACCAGCGCGACCCAGAAACGGGGGCGCAGCACGCGTTCATGAGGCAACCCCATGTACACGGGCGCGTCATCGGCGGCGCCGGCTGGCGGTTGGCCGTGACCGTGCGCATGGGCATGGCCGTGACCCCCGTGGGCCGGCGGCGGAGTGTGGCAGGATTCGGAGTTCATACCAAGGAGACGGAGCCGTTGCCCAAACTTTACATCGTGATTCTGCCCCCAGCTTTCAGGCGTCGCAATCGCAGTCTCGGCAGCTTTGGGCCGAGCAGTCGCCGCAAACGAGTTCCAATCGCCGGCGGATTTCCCGCCGCGCCCGGTGGAGGATGACCCCGGCGTTCCCGGGCGTGATTCCGCTCCGGCTGGCCGCCGCGGCGAGACTGAAGCCCTGCAATTCCACCTCGCTCACCAGCCGCGCATGCTCGGGCTTCAAGCTCGCGATCACGCCGGCGAGGCATCCGCAGGCACGCTGGCGGACTTCCTCGTCTTCCCGCAACTGCATCCACGCCTCCTCCCGGTGGCGGGTCGCCTGCTCGCGGCGGGCATGATCGGTGATCGCATGGCGCAGCACCTGATAAAACCATGCCTCCAGTCGGGTTTCGTCGCGCAGGGACTCCCCGTGTTGCAGGGCTTTGATCAGGCTGCTTTGCAAGAGATCATCGGCATCGGCTTCGCTGCCCAACCGGGAACGCAGAAATCCCCTGAATGCCTCACGCTGCGCCAACAGCCGGTTTGCCACGTCCTGGGTGGTCAGGGCCATGGGAGTGAGCGGGCCCTAGGCCTGGAGTTTGCGTCCGTGCAGCCACGTAAAGATCACCGGCGTCACGATCAGGATGTGCAGCAGGCTCGAAACACTGCCGCCCACCACGGGCGCGGCCAGGGGCTGCATCACTTCGGACCCGGTCTGCGTGCTCCAGAGGATGGGCAGGAGTGAAGCCACCGTGGTGGCGACGGTCATGATCTTTGGCCGCAGTCGCAGGCGCGCGCCTTCGCGTACCGCGGCGAGCAGCTCCTCCCGGTTCAATTCACGTCCAAGGCGGGTCCGGGCACGCATCACCGCTTCCTCCAGGTACACGACCATGACCACGCCGGTCTGGATCGCCGTGCCAAAGAGCGCGATGTAGCCGACCCACACCGCGACGCTGAAATTAAAGCCCATCCACCACTGCAGCAGCACCCCGCCGGTCAGGGCGAAGGGCACAGCCAGAATCACATGCGCGGCCTCGGCGACGCTGCGGAAGGTGATGATCAGGACGCCGAGGATGATCGCGAACACCGTCGGAAAAACGATCATCAGGGTGCGGCGCGCGCGGAGCTGATTTTCGTACTGACCCGAGTACTCGATGGTCATGCCTGGATCGAGCTGCACCTCGGCGGACACGCGCTCGCGGATCTCCTCGACGAAGCTGCCCAGGTCGCGGTCGTTGACGTTCGCCTGCACAAAAACGCGCAGGCGTCCGTTCTCGGAAGCGATTTCGCTCGGCCCGATCGTGCGCCGCACATCGGCGACCTGACGCAGCTGGATCACGGCGCCGGACGGCGTCGTCAACGCGAGCTCGCCGATGCGTTCCAGATCGCCGCGATCCGCTTCCTCGAGCCGAACCTGCAGCGGCCAGCGCTCGCGACCCTTGATCGTGGTGCCAACGGCCACGCCGCCGAGGCCGGCTTCGACGACGTCGTAGACTTGGCGGACGCTCAGTCCGTAACGGCCGAGATCGGCGCGACGCACGGCGACTTCAAGGTAGGGCTTTCCCTGCACGCGGGAAGGTGCGACACCCACCGCCCCCGGGATTCCGGAGACGACGCGCTCGACCTCGAAGGCCTTGGCTTGGAGCGCATCAAGATTGTCGCCGAAAATTTTGACGCCGACCTGCGCTCGGATGCCGGTGCTGGTCATCAGAATGCGGTTTTCGATCGGCTGGAGAAATCCCGGCACATAGCCAGGGACCTGGGTCAACATGGCCGAGAGTTCAGCGACGATCGACTCCTTGGTCGTTCCAGCCGGCCATTCTGCCTCGGGCTTCAGCATGATCGTGGTTTCGATCATCTCCACCGGGGCCGGATCCGTCGCGCTCTCCGCTCGGCCCAGCTTGCCCGCGACCGACGCGACCGCTGGGTGCGCGCTCATCACGCGATCCTGCCACGACATGATGCGCTTCACTTCGCTGAGCGAGGTGGCCGGCAAGAGCACTGGCATGAACAGCAGCGAACCTTCCTCCAGCGTCGGCATGAACTCGCTGCCGAACCCCTGGGTGTGGCGGGCGATCGATTCCGGCAGGCGGCTGTTGATTGCGCGGGGCAGGCCAAAGGCGAGCACCACGCTCGCGACGAGCAGAACGGCCGCGATGGCCAGGACCGCCGCGCGCTGGCGCAGTGCGAAGTTCAGAAAGGGATCGTAACAACGCAGGAGAAAGCGCATCAGCGCGTTCTCGTCTTCTGAGCGGAACGGGCCGCGCACAAAGAACGTGCACAGCACCGGCACGGCCGTGATCGCGAGCATCAGCGCGCCGGTGATGGCAAACACCTTGGTCCAGGCCAGCGGATGAAACAACTTACCCTCCTGGCCGGTGAGCATGAACACCGGTACGAACGCGAGTACGACCACGAGAATCGAGAAGAACATCGGCCGGCCGATCTGCTGACAGGCGTTCAGCGTGACCGTAAAGACCTCCGGCCCGGTGAGTCGCCGGCCGAGTCGCTTTTCCTCCAACTCGCAGTGCCGGATCACATTTTCCGTCATCACGATGCCGGCGTCGACCAGTACGCCGATCGCGATCGCGATGCCGGTCAGCGACATGATGTTCGAGGGAATCCCGAACTGGCGCATGAGGATGAAGGAGACCAGGATGGAGGCCGGTAGGGGCAGGGTGACGATCAGGATGCTGCGGAAGTGCCAGAGGAAGAAGACATGCATCAGCGTCACGAGGATGATTTCCTCGATGAGCGCGTCCTTGAGCGTGGCGATGGCGCGCGAGATGAGATCGCTGCGGTCGTAGAAGGATTCAACGCTGACTCCGGCCGGCAGACCGGGGGCGAGCGAGGCGAGGCGGGCCTTGACGTCTTGGATCACGCGGTAGGCGTTTTCGCCGTAACGCATGACAACGATGCCGCCCACGACCTCGCGCCCGTTGACGTCGAGCGCGCCGCGGCGGAAGTCGCCGCCGATGCGGACGGTCGCGACATCACGCACGTACAGCGGGGTGCCCTCGCGGGGCATGACGACGATCGACTCGATGTCGGCCTCGCTTTGGACAAGCCCGACCCCGCGCACGACAAACTCGGCGCCGTTCTCCTCGATCGTCTTGCCGCCGACGTTGAGGTTGCCGTCGGAGACCGCGTCCATGACGTCGCCGAGGGTGAGTCCGTACTGGCGAAGCTTCTGGGACGAGACCTCGACCTGGTACTGCCGCACGAAGCCGCCGATGCTCGCCACCTCGGCGACGCCGGGAACCGAGGCGAGTTGATAGCGGATAAACGTGTCCTGCAGGTTGCGGAGGGAGCCTAGGTCCTGGGTTCCGGACTCATCCTTCAGGTAGTACTGGTAGACCCAGCCTAGACCGGTGGCATCGGGCCCGAGGCGGGCGGTGACACCGGCCGGCAGCACGTCGCCGAGCGAGTTGAGGCGTTCGAGGACACGGGTGCGCGCAAAATAGGTTTCGACTGAGTCCTCAAAGATGACGGTCAGGAAGGAGAAGCCGAACATCGACGTGGCCCGGACGGTCTTGACCCCGGCCAGTCCCTGGAGGGAGACGCTGAGCGGGTAGGTGATCTGGTCCTCAACTTCCTGCGGCGAGCGACCGGCCCAGTCCGCGTAGACGATCACCTGGTTCTCAGAAAGATCAGGAATCGCATCGATTGGCACTTGGCGGATCGACAGGACGCCCCACGCACAAAGCGCGAGCAGCCCCGCCATCACGATGAAGCGGTTGTGCAGCGACCAGTGGATGATGCGGGCGATCATGCGAAGAAAGTAGCGAGTAGCGGGTAGCGAGTAGTGAGTAGAGAAGGCGGTGTGATCGAGCGGATGTGAGCATGCTCGCTACTCACTACCCGCTACTCGCTACTGATAGGTCAGCGGATCTCCTCGCCGCAGGTGAGCATGGCGGCGCCGAAGAAGGGATTGCGCAGATCCGCGGTGGTCTGCAGCCAGCGGCCGGTGCCGAGCACCGGGGTCATGGGGCATTGGAAAATGCGGACGACGCCTGACGTGTGCAGGCCGGCCGCTTTGGCCGCATCGGCGACCGCGGTGGCAAAGGGCTCGAACGCGCGGCGCGCTGTCTTGATGTCCGGCCCGGCGACGAGTTTTTCCGCGAGTGGCATCAGCGTGGCGTGGATCGCCCCGGTTTGGTGCACCGCCGCGGACATCGCGGGCAGGGCCTTTTGGTAACCCGCCAAATCATCCGCCGCGAGCGCCGCCGAGGCCTCGGCTAGCGCGATCGCCAACGGCGTGAGCGCCTTCGCGTCGACAGGAGTGGCGGTGCCGGATACTGACGTCTGACCTCTGACTTCTGACATCTGACCTCCGGCCGCGTCCGTCGCCGGCCCCGCCGCGTGCGCGAGCTGGGCCTGGCCATCGAGGAGCAGGGCGCCCTGCGTCACGACCTTTTCGCCGGCGCGCAGGCCGTCGATGATCTCGATGTCACCGTCACCGGCGCGACCCGCTTTCACGGTGCGGGGCTCGTAGGCGCCTCCGCCCTTGTCGACGTAGACGACGGGCTGGGCGCGGGTGTGGAGAACCGCACTGCGCGGCACGACGAGCGTTTCGTCGGAGGCAATTTGCACCCGTCCGGTGGCGGTCTGGCGGTGAAGCAACTTGCGGTCGGCGTTGTCGAGGACGACGCGGACGCGGGCGGTGCGGGTCGTCTCGTTGAGATTCGGATCGATGAAGGCGATGGGCGCGGTGAACGTCTCGCCGGGGCGCGAGGGCGTCGAGACCTCGACCGTCTGGCCGACGCGCAGCCAGGCGAGATCGGCTTCGTAGGCGTCGAAGATGAACCAGAGCGTGGACAGGTCGCCCATTTCGAAGAGCGGGCTGTCGGTCTCCACGTACTGGCCCGGGTAGGCCTTGCGCTCGACAATCGTGCCGGCGAACGGCGCATAAAGGGTGACGGAGTTCTCGGGCTTCAGCGTGGACTCGATCCGTTTCACGACGTCCTCGGTCAGGCCGAGAATCAGCAGACGTTCGCGGGCGGTGGCCTGCTCGGAGGCACTGAAGCCGGAGGGACCGGCCTTGATGCGCTCGATGTAGGTGCGCTGGGCGCTGAGAACCTCGGGGCTGTAGATGGTCGCGAGCGGTTCGCCGGCGGCGACCTCGGCGCCGACCTGGTTGACGTGAAGCTGCTCGATCCGGCCGGGGGCGCGGGCGACGATGACGCGGTGCTTGGTCTCGTCGTCATCAAGGACGCCGGTGACGCGGAGCGTGCGGCCGAGCTGGGCGGAGCGGACCTCGGCGGTCTGGACGCCAATTACGGAGGCGCTGGCGGGGGTGAGCGCCACGACCGAGCCGTCAGTGGAAAAGCCGGCTTCGCCCTCGTAAACCGGGACGAGGTCCATGCCGCAGATCGTGCACTTGCCCGGGCGATCCGAAGTGATCCACGGATGCATCGGCGACTGGTAGAACTTGATCTTGCGCTCGCCGCCAGCGGAGGCCGTGGCCGCCGTGGTGCCGGACTGTATCCGCGTGGCCGCGAAGTAGCCAACGCCGCCGGCAATGACGGCGGTGAGAACCAGCGGAACAAGGGAGGAGGAGCGCATGGAATGGAGGAGCGTTGTAGCCGGGGTCGTTGACCCCGGTCTGGCGTTCGTCTGGGCTGGCCAAGGCACCGGGGTCAGCGACCCCGGCTACATCAACCGGACTTACTTCTTGTGACCGTCGGCCGCGTGGTGAGCGGCAGCGGCCTTCTCGGCGGCGTCGAGCTTGGCCAGGGCCTTGGCCGGGTCCTTGAGGAAGCCTTCCTCGCAATTGCTGCAGCAGAGGAGAACCTTGCGGTCGGGCTTACCCTCCTGCTTGTAGATGACTTCGAAGGGTTTACCCATGCTTCCGAGGTCCTCGTCGCTGACCACGCAGGTCTTCAGCGCGTAGTTGGCGGGGACCGCATCGGCGGCGGATTCCTTGCTGGCGGTGCCATGGCCGGAGTGCTCGGCGGCACGGAGGGAGAAGGCAGAGAGGAGGGCGAGGGTGAGGAGGGTGGAGCGGTTCATTTGACCGTAGTACGCCGCTGGAGGCCGAATCCCTCGGGCTTTTTGAAGAAAAACGTTCCTGACCGTTCTCAGGCGAGCCGAGTCCCTGGGAGAAAGGTCTCGTCCGCCAACCGCAGCAGGTTCTCGGTCGTCACCCGGGCGATTTCCGAGAGGGCTTCGCGCGTCAGGAACGCCTGATGTGAGGTGATCAGGACGTTGGGGAACGAGAGCAGCAGGTTGAGTTCATCGTCCTGCAGGGCGTGGCCGGAGTGGTCCTCAAAGAAGATGCCTTCCTCCTCCTCGTACACATCGAGCGCGACACCGCCGAGGTGGCCGGTCTTGAGGTGGTGGAGCAGGGCGGTGGTGTCGATCAGCTTGCCGCGGCTCGTGTTCACGACGTAGGCACCGCGTTTCAGGCGAGCGAGTGAGTCTTGGTTGAGCAGGTGGTGGGTCGCGGGGGTAAGCGGTGTGTGGAGCGAAAGGATGTCGCTCGTCGTCAGCACCGTTTCGAAGTCGTGGTACTCGATGCCGTGCGCCGAGGCCCAGGCCGGGTCCGCGATTGGGTCGAACGCGAGGACGCGTGCGCCGAAGCCACGGAAAATCTGCGCGGTGATGCGTCCGATCTTGCCCGTGCCCACGATGCCGACCGTGCGGCCGTGGACATCGAAACCGGTCAAGCCCGCGAGCGAGAAATTATGCTCCCGTACGCGATTGTAGGCGCGATGGATCTTGCGATTGAGTGTGAGAAAGAGCGCCACCGTGTGCTCGGCCACGGCGTGCGGGGAGTAGGCGGGCACGCGCGTGACCGCGATGCCGAGCGACTTGGCCGCTTCCAGGTCGACGTTGTTGAACCCGGCACAACGGAGCGCGACGAGCTTGATGCCCGCTTCCGCGAGCAGGGTAAGACACGCCCGGTCGACCCGGTCGTTCACGAAGACGCAGACGGCTTGTGCGCCACGCGCGGTCGCGGCCGAGTCGGTCGTCAGCCGGAAATCATGGTGATGCCACATGATGCCCTTGGCGCCGGCCGCCGCCGTCAGGAATTCCCGGTCGTAGGGTTTGCTGTCGTAAACGGCGACGTCGATCATGGTGGATTCAGCCGTTAACCACAAAGTTCACGGAGCACGAAACTGGGTTCATCAACGTAGGCCGTAAAGCCAACTTTCGACCCAGATATGTTCACCACGGAATACACGGAACACACCGAAAGATCTGATCCCGGACTTCCGGCCCCTGCTTTCCGTGTGTTCTGTGTATTCCGTGGTGATCTCCGGATCGAATCCGTCTGCCTTAGGCCTTGGCCGATTCGGTGGCCGGCTTGAGCGGTGCTACCGTGGTCGCGACCGGTGTCGCCTTAGGCTTGGACTTCTGCAGCGTGATGATCACGACCGCGGCGATGATGATCGCTGACGCGACCAGCGTGCGGGTGGTGATGGGTTCGTCGAGAAACAGCCAGCCGAGGAAGACCGCGACCACGGGATTCACATACGCAAACGTCGCGACACGCGCCGGCTGGCTGTGCTTGAGCAGAAAGGCGAAGGCGGAGTAGCCGACCAGCGAGCCGAAGAGGATCAGGTAGATGAAGGAAATCCACGCATGCGACGTGATGGCGCCGAGGTCGACCCGGGCGAAATCACCATGCAGGAGTCCGGCCAACGTGAGCCCTGCGCCGCCGCCGAGCATTTGTACGGACGCCGCGACCAAGGGCGGCGCACCGCTCTTGGCGTGACGTGAAATGATGGACCCCAGCGACCACAGGGCGCAGGCCATGATCAGCGCGATGACACCGCCCACATGGAGGCCGCCCGTTGATGCGCTTTCCCACGGCGCCGCAAGCCACGCGACACCGAAGAGGCCGATGAGCAAGGCCGCTATGGTGATCGCGCTCGGGCGCGTGCCGCCGGGCCAGGCCCATTCGATCAACACGATGAAGAGGGGACCGATGCCGATGAGCAGCGCGGCCACGCCGGAGGGGATGAACTGTTCCGCCCACACGACGAGGCCATTACCTCCGAGCAGCAGAAAAAGCCCGACAACCACGTTGTCCCGCCACTGCCGCGCTGTCGGCCAGACCGCGCCGCGCAGCAGCAGGACGCTGCCCATGAGCGTGCCGGCGATGAGGAAGCGGACCGCCGCCATCGCGAACGGCGGCATCGTCTCCACCGCGACGCGAATCGCGAGGTAGGTCGAACCCCACACGAGGTAGATCGTCGCGAACGCGATGATCAGCAGGGTGCGGGTGGGCGTGGGTGTCGAAGCAGACATGACGAGGAACGTGAACCGGTGGCGAGACCGCGAACTCAGGACCGCGTGGTCGGTGCGGAGGTCGCGCCGGGCGCGAGCTGGGCGGCGGCCAGTTCACCGAGCGTGCGGAGGGCCTGCTCGATCTTCTCGCTCCACGGGATGCCGCAGTTGAGGCGCAGGCAGTGCCGGTAGCGGTCCTTGACCGAGAACAGCGCGCCGGGCGCGGTGTTGATGTGGTGCTTGAGCGCGTCGTCGTGCAGACGGACGGTGTCCACCTTGGGCGGCAATTCGATCCACAGGATGAAACTGCCCTGGGGCCGACTCAGCCGCGTGCCCGACGGGAAGAAACGTACGACCGCCTGCGAGAAGAGCTGGAGCTGGTGCTGGTACGCGCGCCGGATGGAGCGGAGGTGGTGATCGTAGCCGCCGTTGCGCAGAAAATCCGACACGGTCTTTTGCAGCACGACCGGCGTGCCGAGTGTGTTCGCGAACTTGAGTCGCCGCACGCGCTCGGTGTAGCGGCCGGGGGCGACCCAGCCGATGCGCAGCGACGGCGCGAGCGTCTTGCCGAACGAGCTGCAGAGCAGGATGCGTCCATCCGTGTCCCACGCCTTGAGCGGCTTGGGCCGGCGTTCGCCGAAATAGAGATCGCCGTAGATGTCGTCCTCGATGCCGGGCACGTCGAATTCCGTGAGCAACTGGTAGAGCCGCTCCTTCTTCTCGTCCGGCATGCACGAGCCCAGCGGATTCTGGTAACTCGGCATGACGAGTACGGTCTTCACCTTGCAGTTGGTCAGGGCCTCGCGCAGCGCGTCGAGGCAGATGCCCTCGCGCGGGTCGGTGGGGATCTCGAGGACCTTGAGCCCGAGGCTCTGGAGAATCTGGAGGAAACCGAAATACGCCGGCGTCTCGACCGCGACGGTATCGCCGGGCGAGGTCACCGCGCGGAGCGCGAGATTGAGCGCCTCGGTGCAGCCGAGCGTGATCACGAGTTCGTCGTGCGAAAGCGGTGCGCCGGCCTGGAGGTAGCGGCGGGCGATCTCGCGCGAGAGCGGCTCGTAGGCCCAGTTCATGGCGTACTTGCCGAGCAGCGACGGATCGTCACGGCCGACCGCGCCGAGCAGACGCGCGAGCTTCTTGGTGGGAAAGAGCGTATGGTCCGGGCACGCCGCACCGAGCGGCACGTAACCGGGATCGACCGCGAGGGTCATGATATCGGCCGCGAGATCGCTCACGCCCACCGTGCTGGGCTTCGCCATCGGCCGCGCCATGCGTGGTTCGGGTGCTTCGAACGGGAGCCGTGGCCGCACGTAGTAGCCGGACTGTGGTCGCGCCTCCAGATAGCCGCGGTTCTCCAACAGTGTGTACGCCTGCAACACCGTCGAGATGCTCACGTTCCGCTGGATCGACATGCGGCGAACGGACGGCACGCGGTGCCCCGGGCGCAGGGTGCCCTGGGTGATGAGTTGCTGGAGCGACTCAGCGAGCTCGACGTAGAGCGGAGTGCCACGGGGGGCGGTGAGGGTCTGGATCATGACGGTACAACCCTAGCCTACGGCATTTCGTGGAGCGAAGGCAGCGGCAGTCACCAGAATTGGCCGGGAGTACAGTTTTGTAAAATGTGTAGTGTAACCATGACAATTTGGTCACCGACGAATCTTTGTTGGGCCCGACGCCTACGGCTGGGACGTGCTTGTGGTGTCGCTTATATTTGTAAATTAATGATTTGCGTGAAAATTGATCGCGTACCGAAGGCGGTAACCCATCTCAAACCGGTCTGGCTTCCGTGGCGCGGTCGGCAGGAATGTCGGTTTGGCTTGGGGACTGTCCTGAGCACAGCGCGAGGCCGCGCAGTGTCTGGATATGCACAGGCGTGGTTTGGTGCGGTCCGCAGACCGGCGTGGGCGTTGAGTCCTCAAGCGATTCCGCCTGGCACGCGGTCAGGGCAGCGGTGGCCTCAAGAGAATGGAGAGGCTTCCTGGGCGATCGTCGGGTTCACCTTTGAATTTCTTTGCGATGCGTAGAATGAATTCCGCCCGCGTGCAGAGACCGGCATCACTTTCGATCTGGGTTGAAACCCGCGCTTGCGGGTTGCGCTGCAACGACCTATCACCTGATTCGCACCATGGGTTCAAAAGCATCCGCCCAACCGTCCGGGTCAACGCCGACGGTCGTCTTGATCGAAGACGAGACCGTGTTTCGACAGCTCTTGAAGCGCGCGCTTCAGAAGAAAAAGGGGTGGGACAACGTTTCTGATTTTTCGGACGGACAGTTGGGACTCGATCATTGTCTGGCCCATCCGCCTGAACTGTTGCTGGTCGACCTCCATCTCCCGGGCCGGCATGGGCTGGAGATCATCCGCGAAGTGCGCGCCCGCTCCGAAAGCACGCGTATTCTCGTTTTGACCGGGCACGCGGAACCCAAGCTGCCCGCCCAATTGATGGGCCTCGGCGTTGCCGGCTTCGTCGACAAGACAGCTCCGCTGACCTACGTGCTGCAGGCGATCGAGACGGTCATGGGTGGCGGCATGTTCTTTGCCGCCAACATCAAACCGGAAAAAATGGTGGTGCCCGCGGCCCCGGCTCCCTCGTCGAGCGCCGCGTCGCCTTCGATGCTTTCCCCGCGCGAACTCGAAGTTGCGCGTCTGGTCGCCGCCGGCCTGTCCTCCAAGGAAGTGGCGTCCAAGCTCGAACTGAGCACCCGCACGGTCGAGAAGCACCGCGCGAACATCATGGACAAACTCGGGGTCCGCGAAGTCGCGAGCCTCGTGCGCTGGTGCCTGCAGAACGGCTTGGGCTGAAGTGGTCTTGCGGTGGAGCGGCTTGCCCTCAAGACGCTGGATCGAATCGCCTGACGCCGACGCCAATCCAGCGCGTTGAGGACAACGCGCTCCACCCGTTCTGAAACGTAGTCGCGCTCAGAACCGCCCGTTGAGACTCAGCGAAACAAACGCCCCGGCATCGCCGTTCAGGGTGAAATCGCGATCGAAGTAATCGAATTTTCGATCCGTCATCACGCCGGCCTCGAGTTCGAGCTTCATCGTCTCAGTGAGGGCGAGGCTGGCGCCGGCACCCACGCGAATTTCGGTGAAGTCGAGATACGTGTCGTTGAGTCGCGCGCCGCCCAAGGTGGGGAGCGGGCTCTCGGTGATGCGATAATTGCCGCCCTCGAACCGGATGCCGACCGAATAGGTGAGCGCCTTGCTCGCCTGGTAGCTCACCGCGGTGCGGGGAAAAGCGACAGCCAGCGTCCAGTCCGGCGCGAAGCGCCAGCGCACACCGACCAGCGGAAGCACCGGATTTTCGGAAAACAGGTTCACATTCAGGCCAAACGTCCACACGAGCTCCTCCTTGGTAGCATAGTTGGCCATGAAGAGGAACGGCGCGTTAAAGCTGTCGCCATCGAGATCCTCGAAATCACCGTAGAAGCCGGGCTTGAGCACAGCCATGGCCGACCAAGTCGGGGACAGCTGCCGTTGCAGGCCGAGGGTGAGCGACGCCTCTTGCAGCGAGTCAGGCACCGGGACCAGGCCGGTCGCATCAATCAGGTACGTTTTGAAATTAAGGCCGGTGAGTCCCATGCCGGCGCTTCCGGCGGCGAAACGACCGTTGATCGCGGCCTCAAAGTGGGAGACCGCCACGCTGGCGCCGCCGATGTCTGCATCGGAAGAGTAGCCAACGCGAGTGGAGTAGGACTCAACGAGCGCCGGCGCTGGCGCCTGGGCGCTGACAAGTGCCGCGGAAGCCGTGAAAAGCAGGGAGGTGAAAAGGGAACGAGACGACATGGTGGGAAAGAGAAGGGTGCGGAGTCAGACTGCTTAGACCAGTACGCGTTCCATCTCTTAGCGGATGCGTGGCGGATCGATGTAGCCGGGCTCGCTGAGCCCGGTCTGGGGGATTTAGGCCGGCATCCCGAGCACCGGGCTCAGCGAGCCCGGCTACATCGAGCACGTGATTGTTACCGTCCCGCTCAAGTAAGTTACGGCCCGTCCGGCGATTGTCACCCGGTCGCCCTCCAGCCGGCACCAAAGTTCGCCGCCGCGCGCCGAAACCTGACGCGCGCGGAAGTGGGTCCGGCCGAGGCGTTGAGCCCAGAAGGGCACCAACGCGCAATGCGCCGAGCCGGTCACGGGATCTTCAGGGATGCCCGACTGGGGTGCGAAAAAGCGCGAGATGAAGTCGCACCCGTCATCGCCCCGGGCCGTGACGATCACCCCGCGGCTGCGGATGGCCGCCAGCCGTCCGAAGTCGGGCCGCAGTGCGCGCACGACGCCGGGATCGGCCAGCAGCACGAGCTTGTCGAAACGATTCCGACCAATCCACGCCGGCTTCACGCCGAGGGCCGCCTCGAGGTCCAACGCGAGCTGTGGGTCCGCGTCGACCTCGGGCGGTGTGGCGGGAAAATTGAGTTCCAGCCGATTCTCCTCCGCGCGCCGGACCACCAACGGACCGCTGCGTGAGTCAAAGGTGATCGCGGGCTTATCGAGCCGGCGCTCGTTGAACAGCACGTGGGCGGTCGCGAGCGTGGCGTGACCGCAGAGGTCGACCTCCACCGCCGGCGTGAACCAGCGCAGGTGAAAGCGGGCCGGACCGGTCTGGACGATGAAGGCCGTCTCCGACAGCCCGTGCTGCCACGCCATGCGCTGCAGCAGCGCGTCCTCCGGCCAGGAGTCCAGCGGACACACCGCGGCCGGATTGCCGGCAAACGGACGATCGGTGAACGCATCGACCCAGAAGAAGGGAATCGTCATGACGCCAGCCGAGCCGACCTGGTCCGGCCCGACAATGGACAAACGCGCTGTGCCGGCGCCTCCTTTTCGCGGCTGCATCCCTCGATGGCCTGCGGGTTGCTCTGGGAAAAGGGTCGAAACCGCCGCCTTGCGCTGCTTCGCTCCGCATCAACGCCCCGGCCTGTCACTCCTGCTTACTCCCATGAAAATCTTATCCGTGTCCGCGTTGTTCACCCTGGCCTGCGCGCTCTCCGGCTATGCGAGTGCGACCGCCTCGGCCCAGTCGGCCGCGCCGAGTGCGCCGCCCGCGTCGGCTGCCGCCCGCGCCACCCTCACAGACAAGGTGAAGGACCTGCAGACCATGCCCGGCTTCTTCCCGCTCCATTGGGATGAAAAGGCCGGCAAGCTTTGGCTCGAGATTCCGCGCCTCGACGAGGATTTCCTCTACGTGGCCTCGCTGCCGGCCGGACTGGGCTCCAACGACATCGGCCTTGATCGCGGGCAGCTGAGCAGCGAACGGCTGGTGCGCTTTGTGCGCAGCGGTCCGCGCGTGCTCCTCGTCCAGCGCAACCTCGCCTTCCGGGCCGAGCTGGGCAGCGCGGCCGAGCGGCGGGCGGTGGAGGATTCTTTTGCTCAATCCGTCCTGGCGGGCTTCGAGGTCGCGGCGGAGGAGGACGGACGCGTCCTCGTCGACGCCACGGAATTCTATCTGCGTGATGCGCATGACGTGATCGGTTCGCTGCGTCAGACGCGCCAGGGCACGTTCACGCTCGATGCGAAACGCAGCGCGTTTCACCTGCCACGGACCAAGGCCTTTCCGCGCAACACCGAGGTCGAGGTCATCCTCACGTTCGCGGGCAACGAGCCCGGTGAATACGTCCGCGATGTCGCGCCCGATCCGCGCGCGCTCACCGTGCGCGAGCGTCATTCGTTCATCCGGTTACCCGATCCGGGCTACGAGCCCCGCCTTTTCGATCCCCGCGCGGGCTACTTTGGCACTTCGTTTGCCGACTACTCGACTCCGATCGGCGAGCCGATCACGCGGCGCTTCATCAACCGGCACCGGCTGGTGAAGAAGGACCCGTCCGCCGAGCGCAGCGAACCCGTCACGCCGATCATCTACTACCTCGATCCCGCCACCCCGGAGCCGATCCGCTCCGCGCTGCTCGATGGCGCCCGCTGGTGGGCCCAGGCGTTTGAGGCTGCGGGCTTCATCAATGCCTACCGCGTGGAGATGCTTCCGGAGGACGCGGACCCGATGGATGTGCGCTACAACGTCATCCAGTGGGTGCACCGCGCCACGCGCGGCTGGTCCTACGGTGCCAGCATCGCCGATCCGCGCACGGGCGAAATCATCAAGGGCCACGTGTCGCTCGGTTCGTTGCGCGTCCGCCAGGATTACCTCATCGCCGAAGGTCTGCTCGCGCCCTACGAGGAAGGCCGTCCGGCTTCGCCGGCCATGGAGCGCATGGCGCTCGCGCGGCTGCGCCAGCTTTCCGCCCACGAGGTCGGCCACACGCTGGGTATTGCTCATAATTTCTACGCGAGCACGGCGGACCGCTCGTCGGTGATGGATTACCCGCACCCACTCGCCCTCCTGCAGGGCGCGGTGCCCTCGCTCGATCAGGCATACACCGGCGAGATCGGAGCCTGGGACAAGGTTGCAGTCGATTACGGCTACCGGCAATTCGCACCCGGCGCCGATGCCGCGGCCGGGTTGGAAAAGATCCTGACCGACGCCCGTGCCCGCGGCCTCGGTTACCTGACCGACCCGGACGCCCGCCCGCTCGGTAGCGCGCATCCCGCCACGCACCTGTGGGATAACGGGAGCAATGCGGTGGATGAGTTCCAGCGCGTTCTCACCGTACGCGCGGCGGCGCTGGCTCGCTTCGGGGAGAACGCGATCCCGCGCGGACGTCCGCTCGCAACGCTCGAGGAAACCCTCGTTCCGCTCTATCTCGCCCATCGCTATCAGCTCGAGGCGGCGAGCAAGGTCATCGCCGGCACCACCTACACGTATGCGCTGCGCGGCGACGGTCAGGTTCCGCTGATCCCGGTGCCGGCCACGGAGCAGCGCCGGGCCTTGGCCGCAGTGCTGGCCGCGGTGAAGCCCGACACGCTGGCGCTGCCGACGTCGCTGCTCAGCCTGATCCCCCCGCGTCCGCCTGGCTACGGGCGGCATCGTGAACTTTTCGCCAGTCGCACCGGGCTGACCTTTGACGCCCTCGCGCCTGCGGAGGCGGCCGCCGGCCTGACCTTCGATCTCCTGCTCAACGCGGATCGCGCCGGACGGCTCGTGCAGCAGCACGCGCTGAATGCCGAAGCCCCCGGTCTGGAGGAACTGCTCACGGCCGTGCTCGATGCCACCTGGCGCACCCAAGCCGGCGCCGACTATGCGGGCGAGGTGCAGCGCGTCGTATCGACCGTGGCGCTTTCGCGCCTGTTCACGCTGGCGGCCACGCCGCGGGCGGCACCGCAGGTCAAGGCGGTGGTGATGGCCGAACTCGAAGCGCTCCAGGCCGCCTTGCAGACGGCCGCTGGGCAGGCGTCGTACACCGCGCAGCGTGCGCATTTGCTGCAGGGGGCGCGTCAGATCGCGGACTTTTTTGCGAATCCCCGCGAGTACACGCCGCCTCCGGTCAGCCCGGCCCCGCCGGGACAGCCGATCGGAACGACGTTGGCCTGCGAACTTGACTGACGTGATGATCCCGTCGGGACGTTTTCTCGGGCTGGGTCTGACCCTGGTGCTGTGGCTGAGTGGGACGCTCCTTATCGCGGCGGAGCCGGCGCTGCGCCCCAGTCGACCTGACGTGAAGGCCGCAATGGAGACCATCGTATCGGCGCAACTGACCGCGTGGCGCGAGGATCGTCCCGCCGATGCCTACGCTTGCGCGTCGGCGTCGATTCGCGCCCAGTTTCCCCTGGAGGCCTTCGTCGTGATGGTGCGCCGTGGCTATCCGGAGATCGCGGCCAACCGCCGCGCCGAGTTCAGTCTCGCCCGGGACAACGGCGTCACCGGCGAAGTCTCCGTGCGTGTGACTCCCGCTGAGGGCAGTCCGGTGCGCTATCGCTACCTGTTGATTCGGGAGGACGCCGGCTGGCGGATCAATGGCGTGGTGGCTGACACCCGCCGTCGCGACGAGGTGTGAACCTCGCGCTTGCTGGCTCCGGCTACATCAGAACTTCCGAATCAGAGCGTGAGCTCAGCCTGGCGGTCGGCGGGAGTGAGCCGCGCCTGGTGGCTGAAGTAGTGATCACTCAGCAAGGGATGGAGCTGGTACAGGCGGCTGAGCAGATCGGCGAGCAGTTCGCCGAGCGACTGGCGATCCTGCGCGTCGGTGGCGTCGCGTTGCCCGAAGTGCTGGTCGAGTCGGAGGCTCCCGAGAAAATGGAGGATGTCGGCCACGCTCTGGGCGGGAGCTGATGGCGTCCGCTCGGTGTTGCGCTGGATCGCGTGCAGGCTCATCCGCATGTGATGCAGATTGTAGAAGATGCTGCGCGGCGCCTCGCTCTGCTGGAGAAAAAGCTGCGCCACAAAACGAGGCTGACTGCGCGTCTGGTAGAGCCGGCGGTAGGCGTCCTGTGAGCCCAACATGCGGAGCAGGGCGGAAAGCTCCGGATTGTCGCGATAGATCATCGAGGCCGTGACGGAAACCGCCGCTTCATCGTGCGATCCGATGACATGGCGCAGCGCGCTGCAGGTCATGATACCGCGCTCGAGATGCAGGCCCATGCGCAGAAAATGCCAGCCGGCGTCGTGCAACAGCGTTCGCTCGGCGGTCGCAAGGAGAGCGTTCACGTCGGTGATCACCGACGCGATAGCCGTGGCGGCGGGCGACTCCGGCGCGCGGCGCTGATGGCCCCCGCGGTTACGCCGGGGCGAGCGCAGGTGATCCAGGCGTCCGAGCAGGCGTGTGAGGATCGTCCACACCTCCGGGCTCACATAGTCACGCAGCTGCCGGGCGTTGTCGCAGGCGGCGGAGACCGAGGAATAGATCGAGCCGGGGTTGTCCGCATCGAGCGTCATCCGCCAGGTCAGGTCGGACGAAAGCGTGGCCTGCGGATTCGCGCGCGCGGTGATTTTTTCATGCACCTGGCCGGTGGCCTCCAGCAGGCCGCGCCAGACGGGCAGCCAGCGACGGCGGTCGCGCGCGGGAATTTCCTCGAGGGCGACGTCGTCGAGGATCGCAGCCATGCGCGCGGTGGATTCGGCGCGCTCGAGGTAGCGTCCGAGCCAGAACAGATGCTCGGCGGGACGGGAGCCGAGCGTCGTGATGCTGACGCCGCTTGCGACCGTGGCCTCGAGGTCGGCCACCGCGCCCGCGCCGGTGTCGGTTGAGGCGAGCACAATCGCGTCAGCCGTGGTGCCGACGCGCTGGGCGGGCGGATCACCGGCACCCAGGCGGACGAGTCCGCCGGGAAACACGTCGTACTGGCGTCCGTTGGAAAGCACAAAGGCGCTGAGTCGGAACGGCGGCGACTTGCGCTGGCCGGGCGCGACCGGAAGCGGCGCGATGCGGCGCTGGGCGACGAACTCGTGCGGGTGTTCGCGCACGGCCTGACCGAGGCCGTTCGGGCCCAGTAAATCCTCGGGCCGCAAGGGCGGGCGCGGGTCGGCCAGACGGCGCTCGTGGACGGGGCGGATGATCAGCTCATCCCGCTGATCCATGATGAAGTCGAGCTGGTCGGTGTCACCGCACGTGTAGGTGGGCACGGAGGGCAGCACCGGTGTCTCGCCAAAGTAGAACCGCATCAGGCGCGGCAGCGCGGCGTCGAGCGCACGGTTCTCTGCCACGCCCGTGCCGATGGCGTTGGCCAGGACGACGGTGCCGCGTCGGATGCACTGGAGCAGGCCAGGAATGCCGGCGCGCTCACGATCGGTCGAGAAGACGACCGGATCAATGTGCGCGTCGTTCAGGCGTCGGTAGATGACATCAACGCGCTCCAGCCCGGCGATCGTCTTCAGGTAGACGGAATTATCGAGGACGATGAGATCGTCACCGCGGGCGAGCGGCAGGCCCATTTTGCGGGCGAGGAAGCTGTGCTCGGAGTAGAACGGGTCGCGCGGACCGCCGGTGAGCACGACGATCGAAGGCGCGCGGGCGGAGTTCGGCGCGAGCTGATGCAGGGCATCGAGGACCTGCAGCGGAAAATTGATCGTGCTGTGGTAGTCCGGGAGGCCGCGGTAGAGGTCCGCGCCTTCCTGCGTCATGAACCGGCGGTTCTGCACCGCGTAGCTCAGGCCCACGGGCGTGTTCGAATGGGTCGAGGCAAACATCCAGCCTGAGTCGGTCTTGACCAGATCGAAACGCAGCAGGGTGGCGGGGTTCTGCCGGTGCGGCTCGAGGCCGAGACACGGGCGCCGGTAGTACGGATCGGCGAGCACGACCTCCGGCGGCAGCAGGCGCTGTTTCAGCATTTCCTGGCGCGCGTAGAGATCGACGAGAAAGGCGTTCACGAACCGGGCGCGCTGGCGCAGGGCGGATTCGAGGAGCGCCCACTCCGCGGAATCGATGACGAGCGGCTGGGGCTCGATCTCCCAGAACGGCGCTTCGTTTCCACCGGTGGACTCGGCAGCATGCGAAAGATCCGTCAGTCCGGCATCGCGCACCGACAGCCGCAGGCTGCTGCGCAGGCTGCGCAAGCGGGCCGGGTGGAGCGGGCGGGAGAGGAGCGGACGGGGCGCCATGCAGGGGGCGAGGCAAGAGGCACCGCCCCCGGGGGGCAAGCATGGGCTGGGTCCGATTTTTGGCGGTTGGCGCAGGCGTCGAACCCGCCTTACTGCGCTGATGCTACCGCTTTGGGACAGTCAGCCGCATCGCCGTCCGGCGGTGGTGACGGCCTTTTTGCTGGCCGTGATCCTCGCGGCGTTCGTCTACGAGGTCGGGTTGAGCCTGTCGGGGCAGTCGGAGCTGGACGCATTTATCCGGGAATTTGCGGTGGTTCCGTCCCGGCTGATTGCGGGGTGGGGTGATGAGCGGCAATGGCTCACCCTCGTGACCGCCCTGTTTTTGCACGGCGGTGTGCTGCACCTGCTCGGCAATGGCTGGTTCCTGTGGGTGTTTGGCCGCAGCGTGGAATCCGCGATCGGGCCGTGGCGCTTCGGGCTGATCTATTTCTGCGCGGGCCTGGCGGGGACCGCGGCGCAGATTGCCGCCGACCACGGATCGACGGTTCCGATGCTGGGGGCGAGTGGGGCGATCTCCGGCATCATGGGCGCGTACTTTGCGCTGTTTCCACGCGCGTGGATCATCGCGCTGGTGCCGTGGGTCGTCCCGGTGCTGCCGATCCCGGCGCTCGTGTTTCTCTTTCTATGGTTTCTGCTACAGACGACGAACGGGCTCGGTGACCTGTTCGCCGCCGGGTCGGCCAGCGCCGGGGTGGCGTGGTGGGCTCACGCCGGCGGATTTGTGGCCGGAATCGCGCTCGCCCGCCGCCGAAGCGGCGGGACGCGGCGCAAGCGGACGCGCTGATCGCCGGCTCAGCGGGCGACAGCGGGCAGGCCCTCGTTGGCCTTCACGCCCTTGTGATAAACCGTGTAGATCAGGATGGGCAGGGGCAGGTCGCCGAGATGGCGGTTGATCAGCGGACGCACCTCTTCCCACGCGAGCCCGCCGACGCCGGTGGCCAGACGGGGCAGGGCGAGGCTGGTGAATTTTTCCTCGAGCACGAGTTTGCGCAACGCGTGCAAGGCATGATTGACGTTCTCCAGCGAGGCACGTCCGGGGTGTCCGCTGCCCTCGGGTACTGGGTTCTGCGTCAGCAGGCAGATGATGCGCTTTCCGCCTACGCCGCTCCAAGTCCACAAGGTGCCGGGTTTAGGCGTCGTCTCGTGGCAGTAATGGCGGAAGTCCTTGTACATGGACGGCCAGTCCGTGCGGAGGGCGAGGGCGAGGCCGTGGTCAAAGTGATCGTGAGGGGCCACGCCATGGGCGATGGCCGGGGCTTCAGTGAGGAGGATGTCTCCGGCGACTTCGTGGATCATGCCCTGAGGATAGCGCAGACCGCCGCCGCCGGCTGCGCATGGCCTGCCGAAAGCCGTGCGGATTTTGCCCCGCTCCTTGCGTTGGGCGCGGGACGCTGACAGGGTCGGTCAACCCCACGCGGCCGGAAGCCGCGTCTTCGCCCCATGTCCATCGATCCCAACGCAGAGTTTGACCATGCCGTGCTCGACAAGATCGAACTCAGTCCGATCGGAGCCGTTCCCACCACACCGGCCTATCAGGACGCCTTGAAGCGCCTTTACGCCGCGCGGCAGGTGTATGCCCATGCCGACCACAAGGGCGGGCATGTCACCGCGCGTTCGCTCGCCGCCCTGCCCCTGTTTCACGCGCAGAATCTCGACGCCTTCATCGCGGGAAAAATCGCCGAGGAGGCGTTGGAGTCCAACGCGAGCATCTACGATCGCTATGTGCAGTCGCTGGCCCCGGGTCTGCGCGCACGGGCGGAAGCGCTGCGCGTCGCCGTCATCGGCAAGCCGCATCATCATCGGGCGAAACACGGCGGCGAGGTCGTGCATGATCCCCTGCACATGCTCTTTCTCGTTCCGGGGGCCGGTCCTAATCCCGGCCTGCCCGGAAACTACCTGCATGGGGCGGTCTTTCATGTCGGCCCGGACGAGGCGACCGGCCGGTGGGAGCTTCACGTGCATGACTCCGATGACGGCGCCTGCGTCGCGAGTGTCCCGACGCGCGCCGAAGCCCTGGCCAAACTCGAGGAGGTCCTCGCCAGCGCGCCGTTTCACCTCGTGGAGATCGAGGCGCTGGGGTTCCGGATGACGTGAGTGGCTTCTGCTATAGCCTGGGTCGCTGACCCCGGTCCGGTCTTGCTCGCGGAGAACCAAGCCCCGGGGTCAACGACCCCGGCTACATCAAATCGTCTTTATCACCGCGCGCAGACGCGGTGATAAAGCGCTTCGTAGCGCGGCACGATGCTCGCGGCGGAAAAACGTTCGCGCGCGCGAGAGCGGGCCGCTTCGCCGATCGCGGCCCGGCGATTTGGATCGCGCAGCAGGCCCTCGACCGCACGGGCCAGGTCATCGGGATCCGCGCTGGGCACGAGCACGCCGCTGACGCCGTCCTCGACCAGCTCCGGAATGCCGCCGACGCGCGTCGAGACACTTGGACACGCGAAGTTCATCGCCTCGAGGATGCTCAGGCAGAAGCTCTCCGACTCGGAGGTGAAGAATCCGACGTCGGCCGCCTGCAGGTACGACTCGATGTCGATGACGTTGGCGCGGACAATCACGCGGTCCTCGAGCCCGAGCCGCTTCACGTCGGCCTCGAACGGGGCGAAGTTGCTGCCGGCGAGGATCACGAGTTTGAACGCGTCACGCGGCTTGATCCGTGACGCCGCCTCCAGCAGCAGGGGGATGCGTTTGACCGATCGCAGATTTGAGAGGTGCAGCACGATCGCCTCATCGCGCAGCCCGAGCTCGGTCCGGATCTCATCGCGCGAGCGAGTCGCGGGCTTGGGCTCAAAGAAATTGTGGATGACCTCGATCGGCCGCGTGACCCCGAGCAGGCGAAGGGTTTCGCCGCGGAGATAGTCCGAAACCGCGGTGACGGCATCCGAGCGATCGAGCGCATGGCGGATGGCCGGACCATAGCCGGGGTCGCGTCCGAGCAGCGTGGTGTCCGTGCCGTGCAGCGTGGTGATCACACCCGGACGCTCGCCCGGCGGCAGCATGTCCTGCGCGAGCACCGCGGCGGTGGCGTGGGGCACCGCGTAGTGAACGTGGAGCAGGTCGAGGCGGTGCGCCCGGCTGACCTCGGCCATCTTGACGGAAAGCGGCAGCGTGTAGTCCGGGTACTTGAACAGGTCGTAGTTCTTGACCTGAACCGGATGAAAGTGGACGCGCGGGGCATCCTGCTTCAGGCGAAACGGCGGATCGTAGCTGATGAAGTGGATCTCATGACCGCGTGCGGCCAATTCCTCGCCCAGCTCCGTGGCCAGAATCCCGCTGCCGCCTACCGAGGGGTAGCAGGTGATGCCGATCCGGAGCGTGCGGTCGCCAGCCATGTCAGAAGCGGCGGGCGCCGGCCAGCTCGCTGAGCGAACCGACGACGAGCGGGTCGTTGGGGAAGAGGGCCATCGCATGGCCGACGCCGGCGCGCAGGCCGAGCACGCGGGCGCGGGCGAGATGGAGTTCGACGTAATTGCGGGTGCGCTGCTGCGAGGCGTGGGCTTCCATCGAGGCGGTCCACGCCGCAACGACAGGCGGCGACGAGACGTCGACCACGAGCGGCGTGACCCCCGAAGGCTCACCTTCCGGCGCGACGGCATAGTAGAGCAGCAGCGAAATCGCGTGGGCGGGCGTGGCTTTCAGCTCGGCGACTCCGCCGTAACGCGCGAGGCGGGCCGCATCGCGCACGAGCGCGCCGACGACGGCGTGGTCCGGGTGCTGGTTCGTGACCGTGGTCGGCGCCAGCAGCACGGCTGGACGATAGCGGCGAATCAACGCGGCGAACATGAGCACGTCGGCCAGACGATGCTCCATGTGGGCGTCGCCCCCGAGATCGGCGAATTCAAGGGAGGCGCCGAGGCGTGCGGCGCCCGCGGACGCTTCGGCCGTGCGCTCGTCCGGCGTGCCGTGGCTCGCGGACTCGCCGCGCGAGCACACGACGAAATGCGCGCTCCGTCCCGCCTGCGTCTCGCGCGCGACCACGCCGCCGCAGCCGAATTCGATGTCGTCCGGGTGGGCGCCAAAGGCGAGCAACCAGGCGGACTCAGACAGGGGCGTCGGTGTAGGCTTCATCGGAGCGGTCGATCGAATCACGATTCACGAACTGAATGTCCGGGGCGTCGGATTTATTAAGGTAAGCCTGCTCACCCATTCCTGCAATATAGTGTGTGCAGTGAATGACGGACTGCATCCACTTGAGACGGCTGTCGCGCGTGGGGCTGATCTGGGCCGCATCGTAGGTGCACGGCGGGAGGGACAGCATGGAGTCGCCGCCCTCGTGGAGTTGCAGCACCCCGTTGATGCAGCGCGCACGGACCACCTCGCCCTGGTAGGTCACGTCGACAAAGGTGTCGTCGATCGGACAGGCGGCGCGGCGCACGGCGACATCGCTCGACCGCACAACCTCGATGCCCTCGAGCAGGCCCATGCGGCGGTACATCTCGAGACAGAAGTCGGCCACATTGGTGGCCGTGACCTGCTTGAATGCCTCAACCCAACAGGGCGGTGCAAATGCCGGGAGCTGCCGCGCGGTGTTTGCCTGCCAGCCGGCAGGGATGCGCTTGAGATAGAGCGGCGAGTACTTGCGCTGGAGCTTGTTCTCGAACGCGAAGTTCAGCGTCAGGGCCTCGTCCGTCTTGCGGTGGCGCACGATCGTCTGCGTCTCGCGCGGATCGTGATCGCTGTCGTGATAGAAGAACACAATGCGCCCGCCGATCTCGGCCTGGAGCTTTCGTGCGGTCACGAACTTCGCATAGAGGAAACGCCGCGGGAAGATCCCGCACGGCTGCTGCCCAAAGCAGATCACGGGAGCGGTCATGAATTCGAAGCGGCGTTGGCGGAGTCGGGGCGCGACGGCAGGAAGGTTTGCAGCAGCAGGCTCAGGCCCACGCAACCGGCGCAGCCGATCAGGTTGTACCAGAGATAACTGATGCTAAGGGTATTGTAGAGAACGATGACGGTGACCTGCGCGATGACGGCCGCCGCAAACACGGCAGTTCCGCCCACGCGCTTGAGAAAAAAGGCGACGAAGAAGAGCCCGAGCACCACGCCGTAGAAGAGCGAGCCGAGGATGTTGACCGCCTCGATCAGGTTCTCGACGAGGTTGGCGTAGAGCGCGAAGGCGATCGCGACTGCGCCCCAGAGCGCGGTGAAGACCTTGGCCGCCTTGACCTGCTGTGCGTCGGTCGTGCCGCCGCGACGCATGTGCCGATAGAGGTCGACGGCCGTCGTCGTGCCGAGCGCATTGAGTTCGCCGGCCTTGGACGAGAAGGTGGAGGCAAAGAAAACGGCGACGAGCAGGCCGATCAGGCCGTGCGGGAGATAGCGGAGGATGAAGGTGATGAAGACGTAGTCGGAGTCCTTGGCCTGGATGCCGGGATCGGCCTTGAGCAGCACGGCCTTGGTCTCGGCGCGCAGCGCATCGCTCTCCTTTTGGGCCGCGACCATCTCGGTGCGGGCCGCGTCCTCGCGGGCCTCGTCACCGCTGCGGCGCGCGTCGAGCCAGGTGCGGATCCGCTGTTCCTTCAGCTCCTGTGCGGCCTCGTAGCGTGTCGCAAGGGTCTGCAGTTCCGCGCCTCCGGCCCCGGCCGCCTGCGTTCGCCAGACCGTTTCATTGAAGAACACCGGCGGGCGCTCGAACTGGAAGAACACGAACATGAGCACGCCGAGCAGCAGGATGAAGAACTGCATCGGGATCTTCAGCACGGCGTTGAACATCAGCCCGAGCCGGCTTTCGCGGAGCGAACCGCCGGACAGGTAGCGCTGCACCTGCGACTGGTCGGTGCCGAAGTAGGAGAGCGAAAGGAAAATGCCGCCGAGCGTGCCGGTCCAGAAGGTGTAGCGCACATCCGGATCGAGCGAGAAGCTGACCGCTTCCATTTTTCCGAGACCGCCCGCCACCGCGAGCGTGTCGCCGAGCGAAATCTCGTCCGGGAGCCGGTTGAGCAGGATGACCAGCGCGGCGACCATGCCGCCGAAGATCACCGCGACCTGCCACTTGTGCGTCTGGTTGACGGCCTCGCTGCCGCCAAACATCGTGTAAACCGTGACGACCACGCCGCTGACGATGATCGTCAGGTCGAGCTGCCAGCCAAACACGGTGGAGAGCACGATGGCCGGGGCGTAGATCGTGATGCCCGCGGCCAGACCGCGCTGGAGCAGGAAAAGGCCGGCGGCGAGCACGCGGGTCTTCCCGTCGAATCGGCGCCCGAGGTACTCGTAGGCGGTGTAGACATTCAGCTTCCGGTAAATCGGAAGGAACACGACCGAGACGATGATCAGCGCGAACGGGAGGCCGAAGTAGTTTTGGACAAAGCCGAGTCCGCTTTCGAAACCCTGACCCGGGATCGAGAGAAAGGTGACGGCGCTCGCCTGCGTGGCCGCGACCGACAGGCCGATGGTGCCCCAGCCGGCGTTGCCGTCGCCCTTGACGTAGGCGTTGAGGCTCCGGCTTCCGCGCGAGCGCCACATGCCGTACGCGACGATCGCGAGCATGCTTCCGACGAGGACGGCGTAGTCGACTGCGTTCATGGCGCGAAGGTCCCGGTTAACCAGGCCAGCATTGCCACGAAGCCGGCGAAGCACAGCACCACGAAGGTGTAGACCCCACGCCAGGTGCGGAAACCGGGCACGCCCGTGCCCTCGGCTCCGGTTTCAGCGGGCGGGGTGGAGGCAGGTTGCTCGGAGCGCGGGGACGTCATTTCCCGAGCGATACGAGATTGGCGAACAGGCGGTAAGCGCCGGGCACGCCCTTGGGCAGCTGTCGGAAGAACGCGAGGCCGGTGTAGACGTAGTAGCCCTGGCCGTGACGCGCGATGAGGATGGAACTGTTGAGGGGCGCTTGGCCGGGATCGTTCATCCCGAGGATCGTCGTGTAGCGCTCCTGGTCCCAGCTGCTCGGGAAATATGCGCCGCGCTCCTGCACCCAGCCCTCGAAGTCGGCTGGCGCAATGCGGTTCGGGGCGTTGACCGCCGGGTGATCGGTCGCGAGGACCGTGACCGGCGAATTCTCGTCGGTGATGCGCAGATCCGGCGCGGGGCCGGCAATGCTCAGCTCATACGGCCCGAGCTGCGTGGCGGTCAGCGCGTTGGGGCGGTTGTACTGCGCGACGACCGTGCCGCCGGCCTCGACGTAGGCCATCAGGCCGGGGAAGTTCGCGGCGAGATCAGTGCGCTCGTTGAACGCGCGCACACCGATCACGACGGCATCAAAGCCCTTGAGCTTCTCGGCGGTGAGATCGGCCCCGGTCAGCTCCGTCACGGTGTAGCCCATCTGCGCGATGCACTCGGCGACATCGTCGCCGGCGCCCGGGAGATAACCGATGTTACGTCCGCGGATCGCGAGATCGACGCTGACCGCGCGGGTGCGCGCCGGCGGCTGCATGAGCAGGAGCGGGAGATGATCGTAGTCGATCACGGCGCGGTCGGTCGTGAAGCGCTGGCCGTCGACCTCCGCCACGGCGCGCAGGTCGACGCTCGCGACCTGTGCTGGCGCCGTGACCGTGAAGGCAAGGCGGGCGACTTCGCCGGCCGTGGCGAGATTGAAGGGCTGCGAGGCCGGCGTGGCCGTCCAGCCGGCGGGCAACTCGAGCTTGAGCGTGCCATCGGCCCCGGCGCGGTTGGCGCGGACCTGGACCTGGACCGGCGCGCTCTTCCCGGGCGCGACGACCTTGACGAGCGTTTCGAAGTGGAGATTGACCGGCGAGATCACGTCGAGCGCGCGCAGTTTGTCGGGCTTGCCGGCCACCCGCACGGTCTGCACGGGCTCGGTTGCGACGACGAGTGTCTGGCCGCCGACCTCAAAGAGAAACTCAACCGGGAACGCCGGGGGATTATCGGGCAGGCCGATCAACTTCGGGTCCGCGACGGTGAATCGGCCGGGCAGGGCGGCCTCGCGCAGCCAGTAGGGCTGGGTCACCTGCGTGCCGGCGGGCAGCGTGACGCGCTCCTCGCGGCTCACGGCCTGACCGGCGGTCAGCGCGACCGCGGCCGGCGCGGTGCCCGTCGGCGCGGCCGTCGGGTAGCGGACGCCGGTCCAGCGGACCGGAACCGAGGAGCGGCTGGTGACGGCGTGCTGCAGCTGGAGCACCTCGCCGGGGACAACCTCGGCGTTGGCGATCGAGGTCTCAACGCTCAGGCCGAGGCAGGATTGGAGGATCGCGTCGATCTGCGCGCGCTTCTCGTCGAGGATCAGATCGCGTGGCAGCGCGGCGACACGGGCGCGGATCGCGAGGATCGCGGGCACACTGGCGGCGGGATTCTGGGGATTGAAGGATGTCACGAGTTCGTCGGCCATGCGGCCGATCTCAGCGCCACCGGGTACGCGAGCCCAAGAGGTGTCGACGCCTTCCATCAGGTCGGTGGTCGCGGGGGCGCCGTCGGCAAACAACAGGGAAATCGTGGTTGCGGCGCCGGGCGCGCCGCCGCGGCCACCGCCGCCGCCGGGTCCGCCGCCCGCGCCGGTGCCGGGCAGGCCGAACTGGGTGATGTGACGTCCGCGGCTGCGCGCGGAGATCACGCCGTAGGGTTCACCCGTGACCTCGTCGTTGCCGCTGACCTCGAGCCGGACGATGCCGGGCGTGCCGGCGGGAGGACCGCCGCGACCGCCACCGCCGCCAGCGCCCGTAAAGATGCGCGTCGGCTGCCAAGGCGTGAGACCGTCGTTAAAATGTTCGGGATAAGCCTGCGGGTTGCCGGCGAGCTTGAAGGCTTCGAGCGCGAGGACCGCGGAGGCGGTGTGGTGGCCGTGCGTCGTACTGGGAATGGGGGAGAACGCGGTGGTGATGACGTCCGGGCGGAACATCCGGATCACGCGTACAACGTCGCCGAGGATGACCTGCCGATCCCAGACGCGCAGCGTCTCGGCGTAGTCCTTGGAAAATCCAAAATCGAGGGCACGCGTGAAGTACTGGCGGCCGTTGTCGACCTTGCGTGCCTCCATCAGCTCCTGCGTGCGGGCGAGGCCGAGCTCGGCGTCGAACTCGGGTCCGATCTCGTTCTGGCCGCCGTCGCCGCGGGTGATCGAGAGGTACGCGGTCTGGTAGTGGCGGGCGCGTGCGAGATAAGTGATCTGCAGCGTGTTCTCGTCGTCCGGGTGCGCGGCGATGTGGAGCACGCGGCCCATTTGCTGAAATTCCTTCAGGTCCTGGAGAATGACCGCGGGCGCGGGCGGCTCAGCGGCGACGAGAGGGAGGGAGATCATGGTCGTCGCGAGGCTGGCCAGGAGGCAGACGCGCGTGAAGGCGGACGGAAGGAATGGGTTCATGCGCGGAGGGAAAAACGGAGAATCACCGCGCCCGGACCAAAGGTCCGCGACGCGGTGATTCATTCAGGCGTGAAGGGCGTGTGCTTAGTTCGCGAGGGTGAACGCCACCGTGTACTGGGTGTTCTCCCACGTGATGGCGATCTGGCCACCGTTGGCACCGGCGGGGACGTTCGTCACCGCGATCGTGAGCTGGTCGACCCGCGTATCGACCGTGCTCTTGGTCAGGTCAACGCGAGCGACATCTTGGGTCTCGTCGACCGGGATGCCCCATTTTCCAATGTTCTTGCTGAAGGCGAGCTTGGACGGGCCGGTCTCGGACGGCACGATGTAGAGCGTGTAGGCGCCGGCCGGGATCGTCGTCGAGCCGATGACCATGGGCTTGGACGTGAGCAGCGTGGTGGCTTCGTTCGCACCGAGGCGGTCAGCCTTGCCGAACGGCACGAGGCCGCCCCAGATCTTGCGGATCTCACCGGACTTCGGGTCCTTGGAGTAAGGGCGGCCATAGAAGATGATCACGCGCGGGCTGCCGCGGGGGCCGATGACGGCGCTGGTAACATCATGCGGGCTGGGGCGGGGAGCTGGCTGCGCATTGAGCGACAGCGAGGCGGCGAAGGACAGGGCGGCGAGCGCCAGAACGGTCTTGATGAACTTCATGGTGAGATCTCCTCCGGTGGTGGTGGTCGGAGTGGTGGGTTGCGTGAAAACCAACCCGGATCGGGCTGGTGAAGGGATACTGGGAGGAGAGAGGGGTGGAGAGGGAGTTTTATTCCCGCAAAAACTTGGCTGAAGCGCTCGCTATCAATGAGATCCTTCAAGATCGCCCGGCTTCAGGAGCGGGGCAAACAGCGCCTTGTTCGCGGCCTTCATGTAGGCCTCCTTGGGCTCGATGGTGTTGTCCTTCACCCGCGCCATCAGGCTGTTGTCCATCGTGATCATGCCGTCAGCCCCGCCGCTCTCGATGATCGCGCGAATGTTGCTGATCTGGCCGCTGCGGATCGTGTTGGGCAGCGCCTCATGCTGAAGTAGAATCTCGTGCACGGCACAACGACCCTTCGGGATGCGCTTGCAGAGGAGTTGCGCGACGACGCCGGCCAGACAGCCGGCGAGCATCACGCGGACCTGGTTCTGCTCCTCGGCCGGGAACGCGTTGATGATGCGATCGACCGTCTTCGGCGCGTTGTTCGTGTGCAGGGTGCCGAAGACGAGCATACCCATCGAGGCACAGGAGAGCGCGAGCTTGATCGTCTCGAGTTCGCGCATTTCGCCCAGCAGCAGGATGTCGGGATCGTGGCGCATCGCGCCCTTCAGCGCGTCGGCAAAGGTGCGGGTGTGCTCGCCGACCTCGCGGTGGACGATGACGGACTTCTTCACCGGGTGCACGAACTCGATCGGGTCCTCGATCGTGATGATGTGCCGGCCGAGGTTCGTGTTGATGTAGTCGATCATCGCCGCGAGCGTGGTCGACTTGCCGCTGCCGGTCGGGCCGGTGACGACGACGAGCCCTTCGTTCAGGTGGCAGAGTTTCTTCAGGGCCTCGGGCAGCTTGAGGTCGTCGAAGGAAAGGATCTTCGACGGGATCTGACGGAAGACTGCGGCCTGGCCCCAGTGGTTGTAGAGGTAGTTGCCACGGAAACGTGCGAGGCCGGGAATCTCGTGCGCGAGATCGAGGTCCTTGCGTTCGAGGAAATCATTCCACCGGCGCTCGGGGCAGATTTCCTTGAGCAACACCTCCATCTTGGCCGCCTCGATCGGCTGGTCGCCGAGTGCGGTGAGCGCGCCGGAAATGCGGGCCTTGGGCGGCAGGCCCACGGTGAGGTGGAGGTCGGAGCCACCTTTTTCGAGCATCAGGCGGAGGAGGGAGTCGATCGCGGCCATGATGACGGGGCGTCAGGTGATTTTGGCCCGCAGCACGCGGTTGGTGATGTTTTGCAGTGCCGTCTCGGCCGAGATCTTGCGCTGCTGGTGGAGGTCGAAGACCACATTGTCCATCAGGCACATGCCCTCCTTCACGCCGGTCTCCATCACATTGCGCAGACCCTGGGTCTTGCCCTCCTTGATGAGGTTGCCGACGGCGGGATTGGAGACGAGGATCTCGCAGGCCAGCACAAGATTGCCGTCGATGCCGGGCAGCAGGCGCTGGCAGATCACGCCGCGCAAACTCTCGGCCACGCTCGAGCGCATCTGGGTCTGCTGCGCGGGCGGAAAGACGTCGAGCAGGCGGTTCAGCGTCGTGGACGCATCGCTCGTGTGCATCGTGCCGATGACGAGGTGACCCGTTTCGGAGGCGCTGATCGCCATCTCGATGGTTTCGAGGTCGCGGAGTTCGCCGATGACAATGACATCGGGGTCCTCGCGCAGGGCGCCCTTCAGCGCGGTGGCGAAGGATTTCGTGTGCGGCCCGACCTCGCGCTGCGTGATGTTGCAGCCCTTGGCGGGCTGGACGACCTCGATCGGGTCCTCGACCGTGATGACGTGATCTTCGCGCTTCACGTTCAGCTCGTTGACGAGTGCGGCGAGGGTGGTGGTCTTGCCCGCGCCGACCGGGCCCGTGACGAGGATAAGCCCGTTGTGGTAGCTGAGGAGCTTGCGGATGACCTCGAGATTGCGGAGGCCGAGATCGTCGAGCTCGGGCAGCTTGGCCGGGACCATGCGGTACGCGCCGGCGGCCCCGTTCTTATGGAACATCAGGTTCACGCGGTAGCGGTGCGTGCTGTCGAGGGCCAGGGCGTAGTCAAAGTCCTTGCGCTCGAGGAAGACCTTGCGCTGGTGCGGCGCGAGGAGCGCGGTGTTCAGGCGGAGCGCTTCGTCCGGCGTGAGGACGTGTTCCGAGATCGGCGCGAGGACACGCTGCTTGCGGATGAACGGGCGCGCGCCGGCGGACATATGGAGATCGCTGGCGCCCTGTTGGCCGGTGGAAATGAGGAGCCCCTTGAGGGCCTTGGCCAGAGCCTCGTCGTTCAAGTCGGCGACCTTTTCGAAGGCAAAGGCCTCGGCGGCGCCGAACGGATTCATCGTGGCGAACGGATGCATCGTCGCCGACCGCAGGCGGATCGGTGCAACCGGCTTGGCCGGCGGTTCGACGGGCTCGTCGACGGGGGCAAAGGGATCCGCTGCCGGCGGTCCGGTGCGCGCCTTGACCACGGCGAGGCCGGCGAGCTTTTCGAGCGACTCAAGTTCCGCGTCCCCCACGATGCCGTCGTCGATCAGCTTCTGCGCAAAGTCGGTCAGCTGGGCGCCGTCGCCAACGGATTCACTGACGGCTACGGCCTGCGCGAGCGTGAACAACCGGTGATCGATGCCCAGGCAGACTAGCCAGCGGATCTCGTTGTTCATGGGGTGCCCGGAAGGTCGGCGAAAGCTTGGCGGCGATTGGCGTGGTGCCAAGCGCGAAGGTCGTTGAAGGTAAAGACTTGGCGAATCCCGGGTTGTCCCCGTGAAACCTATTGCGCGATTGTGGGTCATAAGTAGCCTTCCCTTTTCATCATGAACATTTCGCTTTCCGCCCTGCGTATTTCCGCCGCTCTCGCCCTGACGGCACTGGTTGGACTGCAATCCGGTTGCCTCGTAGTGGCGGCCGGCGCGGCCGGCGCGGGCACGGTCGCCTACATCCGCGGCGAACTCGAGTCCTCGGTCAATGGACGCTACGAGACCGTCGTCTCCGCGGCCAACGAGGCGATTGGTGATCTCAAGTTTGCCCGGATCAGCGAAAACCAGGACGCCCTGACCGCCCTGCTCATCGCGCGCACTGCCGACGACAAGAAGATCGAGGTCAAGGTGACCAAGGTCACCGACACCGTAAGCAAGGTGCAGATCCGCGTGGGCATCTTCGGCGACGAGACGATCTCCCGCACCATCCTCGACACGATCAAGGGTAACCTCTGAGCTCCAGGCTAGGGATAGTGAGGCTCCGCCGGGTTGACTTCGCCTCGGCTCAGGTGACGAGTGGGGGTGGGATCGGGTGTTGCCAACCCCGGTAAAAGGTCGATCGTGGAGGTTTACCAACCACCCACATGCTGCGAAAGATCATCGCGAAGCTGCGCAATGCGATTGCGCCTTCGACCCCCTCTCAGCCGGCCAAGGACGCCGGCAAACCGGTTTCAAAATCAACGCCTCGTTCGGAGCCGCGCCGCGAGCGCGGGCCACGCCCGTCCGGCGGTGGCGCCGGTCCGCACGGTCAGGGTGAGGGCGCGCCCCGTCCGCCCCGCGAACCGCGCGAGGGTGGCCATCGTGGCGGTCGGGGCGGTAGCGGTCGCGAGGGCGGCCGTTCCCAGGGCGAACGCACGTCGTCGTCCGGCGAACGTCGTTCTTCCGGCGGTGGTGGTCGCGGTGAACGTTCGGGCGGCGGTCATTCCGGTCGTGGCGGTCACGGCGGCGGCCCCGGTCGCAGCGAACGTCCCGAGCGCCCCGTGCGCGACGCGACGTTCGAGCATCCCGCGTCCGCCCCGATCAAGCCGGTCAGCCCGGTGGTGATCCCGCCGCAGGACAATGCCTTCACCAAGCTCGGTCTCAATGATGCGCTCGCCTTCGCCGTGGCAGAGATGGGTTACGCCGACCCGACCCCGATTCAGGCCCAGGCCATCCCGGTGGTCCTCGCCGGCAAGGACGTGATCGGCTCCGCCCAGACGGGCACGGGTAAGACCGCGGCCTTCGCGCTCCCGATCCTCCACAAGCTCGGCGCGCACGGGAAGATGCGCTGCCTCGTCCTCGAGCCCACGCGCGAACTCGCGCTGCAGGTCGAGGAGGCGTTCCAGAAATTTTCCAAGTACACCGACCTGACCACAACGATCGTCTATGGCGGCGTCGGCTACGGCAAGCAGCGCGAGGACCTGAAGCGCGGCGTCGACGTGCTCGCGGCGACCCCGGGCCGTCTGCTCGATCTGCTCGGCGACGGCACGACCCACCTGCGTGACATCGACATCCTCGTCCTCGACGAGGTCGACCGCATGCTCGACATGGGCTTCCTCCCTGATGTCCGCCGCATCGTGCAACAGTGCCCCGCGGCTCGCCAGACCCTTTTCTTCACCGCCACGCTGCCGCCCGAGATCGCCTCGCTCGCGGGCTGGGCGCTCCGCGATCCGGTCGAGATCAAGATCGGCGCCCGTCGGTCCGCCGCCGAGACCGTGGCCCATGCGTTCTACCCGGTGGTCGCTTCGCAGAAATTCGATCTCCTGCTCGAGCTGCTTCGCCGCACCGAGTTCAAGAGCGTGATCATCTTCACCCGCACGCGCATGGGCGCCGACCGCATCGCGGCTCGCCTCGAGCGCGAGAATCACACCGTCGGCGTGCTGCACTCCGACCGCAACCAGCGCGAGCGCGTCGAAGCCCTCCAGGGTTTCAAGAGCGGCAAGTTCGAGGTGCTCGTTGCCACCGACATTGCGGCGCGCGGGCTCGACATCGCCGGCGTCTCCCATGTCGTGAACTACGACGTGCCGGAAAACGCCGAGGACTACGTCCACCGCATCGGCCGCACCGGCCGTGCGCAGAACACGGGTGACGCTTTCACCCTCGTGACCGAGGAGGACGTGCGTGACGCCCGTTCGATCGAGCGCTTCATCAACGCGAGCATCGAACGCAAGAAGCTCGAAGGCTTTCCCTACATCTACTCCGCGCTCTTCGACGAGAGCGCCCAGGCCGCGGCGGCCGATGCCGTCGTCGGCAAACCCACCGGCCGCCTCATGCGCGGCATGCGCGGCGGACGGCGCTAAGCGCCAAGTGTGGCCGGGGTCGCCGACCCCGGGGATTGAATTTCGCCTCCCGAAGGCGACGAGCCGGGGTCACACGACCCCGGCTTTTTCGTGGGTGCGGGCGCAGGCCGCGCTCCACAAAAAATTCCTGCGTCCTTTGGGCGGATGCGGCGTCAGCAGGGGTGAACAAGCCATCATCCATGAAGACCTCCTTCTCCCTCCCTCCCGACGAAATTCGCGGCTACGTCCGCCAGCGCTACGGCGCGATTGCCGAGGAAAGCGGCACGCCTTCCTGCGGCTGCACCGCCTCCGGCTGCTGCGGCGGCGCCGGCGCGGAAGCCAGCTACGGCGAGCAGCTCGGCTACACCGCCGAACAGCTCGCGACCGCTCCCGCCGGCAGCGACCTCGGCCTTGGCTGCGGCAACCCGCTCGCCCTTGCGTCCATCCGCCCGGGCGAAACCGTGCTCGATCTTGGCAGTGGCGCCGGCTTCGACTGCTTCCTCGCCGCCCGCCAGCTGGCCGGCACCGGCCGGGTCATTGGGGTCGACATGACGCCTGCGATGATCGCCAAGGCGCGCAAGCATGCGGCTGCCTCGGGCCTGGCCAACGTGGACTTTCGTCTGGGCGAAATTGAGTCGCTTCCGGTCGAGGCCGCGTCCGTCGATCTGATCCTGTCGAACTGTGTGATCAACCTGTCCCCGGAAAAGGGGCGGGTCTTTGCCGAGGCGTTTCGCGTGCTCAAGCCCGGTGGGCGTCTTGCGATTGCCGACATCGTGGCGACCGCTCCGGTCCCGGCGGCGATCCGCACCAAGCTCGATTCGATCGGCGCCTGTGTCGGCGGCGCGGCCTTGGTTGACGACCTCCGGCGCTGGCTTGCAGCGGCGGGCTTCGAGCGCGTCGACATCGTGCCGCGCGAGTCGAGCCGCGAACTCATCCGCCAGTGGACCGAGGATGCCGAGGCCGGGGATTATGTCGTCAGCGCCTTCATCACCGCCTACAAGTCGGCCTCATGAGCACGGCGGAATTTGACGCAACGGTGATGGCGCTGACGAAAAAACTCCGCGCCTTCATTCGCCGCCGCGTCAATGACGATGCCACGGCGGACGATCTCACGCAGGACACGCTGCTGCGCGTCTATCGCTCGCGCGCAGTCCTGCGTGACGGTCAGCGCCTCGAGGCGTGGCTCTTCCGCATCGCCCGCCGGGCCGTGATCGACCACTACCGTCGCCGCCGGCCGGGTGAGGAGTTGCCGGAATCGTTGACCGCCGAGCCGGCCGACGAAATTGCGGCCTTTCGCGGTGCGGTCATTGCCTCGATAAAACGGTCGCTTGAGGACCTGCCTGCCGGTTACCGCGAGCCCGTCCGCCTCGCTGAGATTGAAGGCCTGCCGCTGGCCAAGATCGCGCTCCGCCTCGACCTCAGCCTCACGGCCGTGAAGTCCCGCGTCCGCCGCGGCCGCGCCCTGCTCAAGCGTGCCTTGCAGGAGTGCTGCCGCTTCGAGTTCGACCGCCACGGCAAGGTCATCGGCTGGGAATCCCGCCGCGCCAGCGCCAACGCCTGCTCCTGCTGACGGGGATCAACGGTCTGCGGCTCGGTGGACGGGATGGTGCGTGACGATTTGGTCACGGGCCGGGTTGGGCCTTGATCTATATTCTTATATGGGAATACGGTCGGGCGATGGAATTGGTGAAGATTTACCAGTGTCTGTGCGACGTGACGCGTCTGCGGCTGCTGCATGTTCTGACGCAGGGACCGCTCTGCGTGTGCGATTTTCAGACGGTTCTGGCCGAGCCGCAGGTCAAGATCTCCAAGCACCTCGGCTACCTCCGGACGCGCGGCCTCGTTGAGGCGACCCGCCGGGGCAACTGGATGGTCTACGCCCTGCCGGCCAAGCCGTCGGCCGAACTGCGCGCCAATCTCGCCTGCCTGCAGGACTGCGTCGCCGAGGATGCGCGCTTTCAACGCGACCTTGCACGGCTCCGCCGACTCGATTCGACCTGTGCGGTGGCGAAGGCTGGCGGCGTTTCCGCGCCGGCCACCGGGCGCAAGCGCTGCTGCTGATCCCTTTGTTCTCATGAGCACATCCCTTCCTCGCATCGCCATCAATGGATTCGGCCGTATTGGACGGCTTGTCTACCGCGCCGCCTGGAACTGGCCGGACTTCGCCTGGGCGCAGATCAACGAGATCAAGGGTGGGGCGACCTGCGCCGCTCATCTGCTGAATTTCGATTCCGTCCAAGGGCGTTGGGCCCAGGAAGCCTCGGTCGACGGATCCACGCTGCGCGTGGGCGACCAACGGATTGCCTTCACCGAATTCGCCAAGCCGGCCGAGGTCGACTGGGCGGGAGCCGGCATCGACGTCGTCCTCGAGTGCAGCGGCAAGTTCCGCACGCCGACCGATCTCCAGCCTTACTTTGATCGGGGCGTGAAGAAGGTCATTGTCGCCGCGCCGGTGAAGGGAGGGGAGGCCCTCAACCTCGTGCTGGGCGTTAACGATCATCTTTACGACCCGGCCAAGCACCGGCTGATCACGAACGCGTCGTGCACGACCAACTGCCTCGCGCCGGTGGTGAAGGTGATTCATGAGGGCATTGGCATCGAGCGCGGCGCAATCACGACCATCCACGATGCCACCAACACCCAGCACGTCGTCGACCAGCCCGACAAGGACCTGCGTCGCGCCCGGGCCGCCGGTCTTTCGCTCATCCCGACTTCGACGGGTTCGGCGACCGCGATCGGGCTGATCTATCCGGAGTTGCTGGGGAAGCTCAATGGTCACGCGGTGCGCGTCCCGCTGCTCACGGGTTCGCTCACGGACTGCGTGTTTCAGGTCAAGCGGCCGACCACCGTCGCCGAGGTCAACGCGCTACTCCGCGCCGCGAGCGAGTCCGGTCCGCTCCAAGGCATCCTCGGCTACGAGGAGCGACCGCTCGTCTCGGTCGACTACAAGGGCGATCCGCGCTCCGCGATCATCGACGCGCTGTCGACCATGGTGGTCGATGGCACGCTGGTGAAGATCTACGCGTGGTATGACAACGAGTGGGGCTATGCGAATCGCATGGCCGAGTTGGCCCGCAAGGTCGCGCGTTCGCTGTAAACCCCGCGGTCTTCCCCGGCTTTGAACCTGCGCAACTACATCCTCGTCACCGCCGCGTACTGGAGCTTCACGCTCACGGACGGGGCGCTGCGGATGCTGGTGCTGCTGCATTTCTTCAATCTGGGCTATAGCCCGGTCACGCTCGCGTTTCTTTTCCTCCTCTACGAATTCTGCGGCATCGTCACCAATCTGCTCGGCGGCTGGCTCGCGAGCCGGATGGGGTTGCGCGTCACGCTGGTCGCCGGGCTCGGCCTGCAGGTCGCGGCCCTCGGGATGCTCGCATTCCTGGACCCGTCGTGGAGCGAGGTGACCTCCGTCGCCTACGTGATGCTGTCCCAGGCGCTCTCCGGCATCGCCAAGGATCTGACGAAGATGAGTTCGAAGAGCGCCATCAAGGTCTTGGTGCCGGCGGACGCGAGGGGCGCGTTGTTCAAATGGGTCGCGCTCCTCACCGGTTCCAAAAACGCGCTGAAGGGGGTCGGTTTTTTCCTCGGCGGATTTCTGCTCGCGGCCACCGGCTTCTCCGGCGCGCTCGGGATCATGGCCGCCGTGCTGGCTGTCGTCTGGCTGGCGTCGTGGGTTTCGCTCCCGTCGGGCTTGGGCAAGGCGAAGGTCAAGGCCGGGTGGGGCGACCTGTTTTCCAAGAGCCGTGAGATCAATGTGCTCTGTGCGGCGCGATTCTTTCTCTTTGGGGCGCGTGACATCTGGTTCGTGGTCGGGGTTCCGGTCTTCCTGCGCGGCGTGCTTGGGTGGAGCTTCACCGAGGTCGGCACCTTCATGGCGTTCTGGGTGATCGGCTACGGCGTCATTCAGTCCGCCGCGCCCCTCCTCTTGCGTGGGCGCGCGCCGGCGGGTGGCGTCGCCTCGGCCGTCGCTTTCGTCCTCGCGAATGTGGCAGCGGCGATTCCGCTCGCGCTGGCCGCGGGGCTGCCGCCGGCCGCCGTGATCATCGGCGGCCTGTCGGTTTTCGGTGCCGTTTTCGCCCTCAACTCGGCGATCCATTCGTACCTGATTCTCGACTACACCGATGGGGACAAGGTCGCGCTCAACGTCGGCTTCTACTACATGGCCAACGCCGGTGGGCGCCTCGTCGGCTGCCTGCTGTCCGGTCTGCTCTATCAGGTGGCGGGTCTGGCCGGCTGCCTGTGGGGTGCGTTTGCCTTCGCCGTGGTCGCGGCGGTGATCGCGCTCAGGCTCCCGCGGGAGCCGCTGCACGCCGACCGCCTGGCCGCGGCCACCGTTGCGGGTGAGGGTGGAGACTGAGCGCGCCGGATTGAAATCGACGGTTGCCAGAACGCGCCCGGCGGGGTGTCGTGCGGACACTCATGCAGCTGGAAATTCCGCCCGGTGATTTTGCAGGTTATGTCTTCGATCTCGACGGCACGCTCGTCGACTCGATGCCCGTGCACTACCGGGCGTGGGACGCGGCGATGCGGCTGCACGGGATGCCGGGCATCCTCGATGAGGACTTTTTTTATGCGCTTGGCGGCGTGCCCACGCAACGGGTGGCGGAACATTTTGCGGAGCGCTATCGGCTTACGATCGATTCGGCCCAGGTCTCCCATGACAAGGAGAAGCTCTACCTTGAACTCGTTGCCGGTGTGCAGGTGATCGAGGCCACGGCCACGTTTGCGCGCCGGGTCGCCGCCGCGCGGCCGGTGTCGATCGCCACCGGCGGCATGCGCGAGGTGGCGCTGCCCTCGCTCCGCGCGGCCGGATTGAGCGACCTCTTCCCGATCGTGGTCACACCTGCGGATGTCGCGCCCGGCCGCGGCAAGCCGCACCCTGACATGTTCCTCCTCGCCGCCGAGCGCATGGGCGTCCCACCGTCGCAGTGCCTAGTCTTTGAGGACGCCGAACCCGGCATCATCGCCGCCCGCGCCGCCGGCATGCAGGTCGTCCACGTTCCCAGCCGCCGCTAGGTTGGCGGAAGGTGGAGCGGCTTGCCCTCAAGACGCTGGTTTGAATGCCGGACGCCGCGGGCTTGGGTGATTTCAAACAACGCGTTGAGGGCAACGCGTTCCACCCTCGGACCGGGCTCAGCGAGCCCGGCTACATCGCCCACCTACGGCTGGCCGGCGTCGTCGTAGCGGCGGATGGCGACAGCGTCGCCGACCTTGAGGCCGGCGGTTTCGGCGGCGTTGCCGTAGTTGCGCGCGAGCCAGAAGAAGCCGTCGGCATTGGGAAACACCACCCATTGCCCGCGCTCCACGCTGCCGAAGTCGCGGCCGTAGTGCACGCGGAAGGTCCGATCGCCGGCGGTAACTTGGAACCAGGCACCCGGCCGGATGCCCGCCGCAGCGAAGTCGGCCGGCTGCGCGTTGATCCAGAGATTGCCGTAGATCGCAGACACTTCGGTGATTGTCGCGGCAAAGCCACGGCCGTCGGGCGCGGCCACGACTTGCGAGGGACCGGGCTCCGGCACCTGTGTGACATCATAGACCTCGCCGCGGCCGATGGCGGCCGGCAGAGCGTCACGCCCGCGATCGATCCACGCGTTGAGCGCGCGGAAGGCCTCGATGCGCTCGCGCTGGTTCACGTTGACGTGGCCGTCGCGTGACACGCGGAAGAGCGCCGGCGGCACCGTCTCGCGGTCCTCCTTGCGCAGGTTGGCGAGGTATTGGCGCGGTCCTTCCAGCTCCGACTGGTTCGACATGAACAGGAGGGGGATGCGCGGCTGCAGCGAGAGTCCGGAGATGCCGCCGGGCTCGCGCAGGTTGAGCGCGGATCCGATCGCGATCACGCCCTGATAGTCGTCGCCGGAGCGCTCCGCGATGAGCGTCGCGATCATGCCGCCCATGGATTCGCCTTCGAGAATAACGCGTTTGAGCTCGCCGTCCTTTTTTTCGACGTAGGCGCGCAGCGCGTCGAGATCGGCGATGGCGTCGCCGAGGATGATCCCGTTGCGGCGATAGCTGGTGGAGGCGACGATCCAGCCGGCATCAAGCATCGACTTGTAAGCGGCTTGCTCGGGGAATAGATCGGCGACCAAGGGGGCGGTCTCGGCCCGGTGGCCGTGTCCGAGGAGGAGCAGGCCGCCATTCCACGGCCGGTCGGGCCGGGCGATGGCGTACTTGGCGCCGTCGATCTCACCCTGTTCAACCGTGACCGCGGGGAGCAGGGCCGGGAACAGACACAGCACGAGCAGGAAAAACCGGTGACGGTGCATAGACCCTGATCGAATATAGGCTTTTGCCGGGGAGTCGATTCGTGTTCAGTGCGCTTCCCATGACGTTGGAATCTCTGGTCAACCCCACGGTCCTCACCCAGCCGGTCTACGAGCCGGGCAAGCCGATCGAGGAAGTCGCGCGCGAACTCGGGCTCGAGCCGTCCGGCATCACCAAGCTCGCCTCGAACGAGAATCCCTTCGGTCCGTCGCCGCTCGCGGTGGCCGCCGCGACCAAGGCCCTGCTCCAGGGCGAACTCTACCCGGACGGCGGCTGCTTCGCCCTCCGCGCCAAGCTCGCCGCGCGGCATGCGCTCTCGCCCAACCAGTTCGTCGTCGGCAACGGGTCAAACGAGATTCTTGAGCTCCTCGGTCACGTGTTCCTGCGCCCGGGCGACGAGGTCGTCATGGGGAATCCGGCCTTTGTCGTCTACAAGCTGGTGACGCTGCTCTTCGGCGCGCGCCCGGTCGAGGTGCCGGTCACGGCCTGGCGCCACGACCTGAAGGCGATGGCGGCAGCCATCACGCCGCGGACCAAGCTCGTGTTTGTCGCGAGCCCGAATAACCCCACGGGCGCGACGAACAGTGCGGCGGAGCTGGTGGCCTTTGCCCAGAGTCTGCCGGAGCATGTCGTCCTTGTGTTTGACGAGGCCTACGCGGAGTACATGGACAACCCGCCGGATCTGCGTCCGCTCATCGCCGCGGGCCGGAAGGTGATCTGCCTGCGGACGTTCTCAAAAATCTTCGGCCTCGCGTCGCTGCGCGTGGGCTATGGGTATGCCAGTGCTGAGATGGCGGCGCTGCTCAATCGTGTGCGCCAGCCGTTCAACGTGAACGCGATCGGTCAGGCCGCGGCGATCGCTGCGCTCGACGACCATGCGTTTGTCGAGAAGTGCATCACGGCCAACCGTGCGGGGCTGAAGCAGCTGATTGCAGGCTTCCAGCGTCTCGGCCTCGAGTCGGTCTCAAGCGAAGCCAACTTTCTCCTCGTGAAGGTGGGCGATGGCGGCCGTGTCTTTGCCGAGCTGCAGAAGCGCGGGATGATCGTCCGCCCGGTGAAGCCCTACGGTCTGCCGGAGTGGATCCGCGTCACCGTGGGCAAGCCCGAGCAAAACGACCGCCTGCTCGCGGATCTCGCGGCGGTTCTGGGGAAGTAGATCCCTCGATACAGTAATCACAGATTTCACAGATGGGCACAGATACGATCCTCATTCAAGAGATCGGGATCTGTGCAAATCTGTGTCTATCTGTGGTTGAATCGCCGGTGGCTTGAGTGGCTCGAAGTTCAACCGAGATTGATTCATTAAGCTAGCGCTTGGCCGCGGCGCGGTGGAGGCGGTCGTTGATCGCGGGGGCCCAGCCGTCGTCGCCGCGGGCGAGTTCGACGTGGATCTTTTTCCACGCACCGTCGTCCAGCGCACGTAGTTCGGCAAAGAGCCGGCGGGCGACGCCGCGGAGATTGCCGCGCGGGTCGAGCCAGCGGACGTTGGCCGGACGCGGGCCGGCAGGTTTGGCGAGAAAAACAAACACCTCGTCCGGCCGCTGCGCGATCGCGGCTGCAGAGGGCAGGGCGGCGTGCAGGGCCAGCGAGGTGCGCGGGCTGTAGTGACGCGTGAGCTGACCCGGAGCGACGACCTTGGCGCGCGGGCCGCCAGCGGGCTTCGCGCGCACGCGAAGTTTGCGGCCGAGGACGGCTTCGATCGCCTCTCGCGCGAGCGCGCCCGGCCGCAGCAGCGCGGGATTTTTCGGGTCGCGCAGGTCGACGATGGTCGACTCGAGCCCGAACACGCAGGGACCGCCGTCGAGGATGTGGCGGATGCGGCCGCCGAGACCGGCCCGGACGTGTTCAGCCGTCGTGGGGCTCAGGTAGCCGAAGGGGTTTGCACTGGGCGCGGCAAGCGGGATCCCGCTGGCCCGGAGGAGACGTCGGAACAATGGGTGGCTCGGCAGGCGCACGGCGACACTGGCCTGGCCGGAGGTGACGCGGTCCGGCACTGAGGGCAGCTTGGGCAACACCAGCGTCAACGGGCCCGGCCAGAAGGCGCGGGCCAGTTTGAGTGCGGCTTCGTTGACCACGGCCAGCTCCGTGAGCTGACGGCGGTCGTGGATGTGAACGATGAGCGGATCGTTGGCCGGCCGGCCCTTGGCGGCGAAGATCGCGTCGGCGGCCGCGGGATTGAGCGCGTCGCCGGCGAGTCCGTACACCGTCTCCGTCGGGACCGCGACGAGTTCGCCGCGGCGGAGGGCGGCGGCGAGGCGGTTCAGGTTGGCGGGCGAACCGCGGAGGATGCGGGTGGTGAGCTTCGGCATGCGGACACAAAAAAGCCGGAGCAGGGCTCCGGCCTTGGAAGAGTGAGGTTGCGGCCGGCCCTTACTGGGCGAGCAGCATGTTCCGCGAACGCTTGAGCGTCTTGGTCACGCGGCGCTGGTGCTTGGCGCACAGGCCGGTGTACTTGCGGGGGAGGATCTTGCCGGTATCGGTCACGTAACGGACCATCACCTGCGGGGTGGTGAACGGAATCTCCGCGGGAGTCAGGCTGCGCTCGGTGGTGGTGGTTTCGGTGGTGCTCATTTTGAAAAGGGTTGTGAGTAAGCCTTTGAGGGGAGGGGGTTGTCAACCGGCAAAATCCCAGCCCATCTGTCCCTTTCAATCTCATTGGACAGCAGCGAGATAGGGTGGGCTGGCGACTTTTTCGAGTGGTTTGCCTTTGCTGTTGTGTCCTCGCGGGGATGGCGGTGGCGTGGAGGGTGTCCGGCCCGCATTCCCCTGCCAGCGCCGCCGGTTGCGTCGTTTGTCCTTCGATCCATCTACCCCATGAAACGCTCCCTGGTCGGCTTTGGGTCCCTGCTCGCCCTCGTTTTTCTCGTCCCGTCGTTGTCGGCGCTCACGCCGGCTGAACGGCAGGCTTATCTCGATTGGATGAAGACCACGCTGCCCGACGTGCCGTCGTGGACGACCTGGCAGCAGACGACCGGCGAGCTGCCACCGGACTATGATGCCCTGCCGCGCATGAGCGGCCTGCCGGATCCGCTGCGCTTTCTCGACGGACGCCCGGTGCGCAATGCGCGTGAGTGGTCCGCCCGCCGGGCGGAGATCCTGAAACTGTTTGAGCAGTATGCGTTCGGGACGCTGCCGCCCAAGCCGAAGCTGGACCGCGCGGTCGTGACCGAGGAAGTCGCGCATGAAGGCTATCGTACCCGCCAGGTTCGCCTCGAATTCGGACCGGAGGGGAAGGGCAGTATGCGCGTGACGCTCGCCATCCCCGATGGCACCGCTGCGCGCCCGGTGTTGGTCAGCCCGGGCATCGCGGCCTGGGAGCCGGCCTTGGTGCGTCGCGGCTACATTGCGGTGGGCTATGCAGGGAGCGACCGGCAGGACGATGCGGCTGCGCTCGCGGAGTTGTATCCGGATTATGATTTCGCGCTGCTGCCGCGGCGCGCGTGGGCGGCGCAGCTGGTGATGGATTACCTGCACACGCTACCCGAGGTGGACAAGGCGCGCATCGCGATCACGGGCTTTTCGCGCGACGGCAAGATGGCCACGATCGCCGCCGCGATCGATGAGCGCTTCGCCGCGGTCGTTGCGATGAGCACGGGCACGGGCGGGACGTTTCCTTACCGCCTCGCCGGTGAGCGCAACGCGGCCGAGGGCATCGAGTCGGGCACGCGCATGTTCCCCACGTGGTTTCATCCGCGGCTGCGCTTCTTCGCCGGTCGCGAGGACCGGCTGCCGGTGGACGGCAATTCCCTCGTCGCGCTGCTCGCGCCACGGGCCTGTCTGATCGAGTTCGGCCTGAATGACTGGGTGTCGAGCGCGTGGGCCAATGAGCAGAGCTTCAACTCCGCGCGTCCCGTCTGGGAATTGCTCAAGCAGCCGTCCCGACTCGGCTTGTTTCGGCGTCCCGGCTTCCATAGTTCGTCGACCGAGGTGCGCGAGGCCTGCATCGACTGGCTCGACCTGCAGTTCGGCCGCAGCACGACGCCGTGGGACAATGATCCATTGTTCACCTACGACTTCGCCACTTGGCGTGCGCTCTCACAGGAGAAAGTGGACCTCAAGCGTTACCCCAAGCACGCGGCCGGCGATTTTCTGCAGGCGGCCGATGGCCGCGCGATCGCATCGCCCGCGGATTGGTCTGCGCGGGCGGAGGAGATTCGCGCCGCGGTGAAGTGGACCCTGGGCGAGGCGCCGCCGCGCCTACCGGTGCCCGCCGGTCCGCCGGCCCCGCCGCCACGTCCGGGCGGCAACCCGCAACAGGTGGTTCCGGATCTGGTCGCGGCGGTCACGTCGCAGACGGGCAATCCCAGCGAGTTCGGCTGGTCTCTGCCGGAACGCGAGCAGGTGGATTCCAAGCGGATCGCGTTTGGCTACTCGGTGGCCGGCGACCTCTACACGCCGAAGGGCGTGGCGGAGGGAACGAAGCTCCCGGTGGTGATCTGGCTGCACGGGCCGAGCTACCCGATCGGCTACATGTGGGTGTACCGCCGCGACCTGCACCCGATCCTCGCGCTGACCAAGGCGGGCTACGCCGTGTTCGCGTTCGACCAGACCGGATTTGGCAGCCGCATGAACGAGACGAAGCATTTCTTCGACCGGCATCCGCAATGGTCCCAACTCGGCCGGATGGTCGAGGACGTGCGCGTCGCGATCGATGCGCTGGCCAAGGAGCCGCGCGTCGATGCGGCGCAGGTGAGCCTGTTCGGCTATTCGCTCGGCGGTGCGGTGGGCCTGCACGCGGCCGCGCTCGATGCGCGCGTGAAACATGTGGTCTCGATCAGCGGATTTACGCCGATGCGGACCGACACGGCGGACCGCGGCACGGGCGGTATCGCGCGCTACAGTCACGAACGGGGACTGCTGCCGCGGCTGGGCTTTTTTATCGGGCACGAGTCGCAGCTGCCGTACGACTATCCGGAGCTGATCGCGGCGATCGCGCCGCGCTCGGTGCTCGTGGTGCAGCCGACGCTGGACCGCGACGCGAACCCGGCCGATGTGCGCGCCGGGGTGGAGCAGGCGCGAAAGGTGTTTGCGCTCCACGGCGCCGCCGATCGCCTGACCCTGCGCGAGCCGGTTGACTACACGCGTCTTCCTGCCGCGACGCAGGATGCGATCATCGCCTGGCTGAAGGCGGAGTCCAGGTGACCACCCGGTCTAGATTCGTTCTCGTTCCCTTGATCGTTCCTCGTTCTCGATCGGAGAACGAAGAACGAGAACGACCCGTAGGATCCTTGGCTGGGTGCGTGCTTACCGGGCAGGAGCCAGGCGCAGCACACCCTCGCTGAGCGAGGTGATCAGAATCTCGCCCGTGCGTGGATCGAGCCCGAACGACGTGACGCCGGGGATCTGGGCGATCAGGCGCACGCGGTCGGCGGACACGCGACGGTCGTCGTCGGGGCGCAGGGCCCAGACCTGGCCGGACGCGAAGTCGGCGAAAAGATAGTGGGCGTCGAGATCGGGGTAGCGTGCGCCCCGGTAGACGATGCCGCCGGTGACGGAGGTGCCCTCGCTGCGCGGGTAGTCCCAGACGGGGTCGATGAACGTCAGGTTGGCCACATTGGCGCGTGGACCGCGGCCGCGGGCTTCGCGGAAATTCCAGCCATAATTGCCGCCGCGCACGATGAGGTTGATCTCCTCGCTGGAGTTCTGGCCGACATCGGCGGCCCAGAGCCGGCCAGTCGCGGGATCGAAGGCCATACGCCACACATTGCGCAGGCCGACCGCCCAGAATTCGGTGCGGACGTCGGCCGGGGTGACGCTCTCGCCGTTGAAGCGGCTGAGGCCAACGAATGGGTTGTCCTGGGGGATCGAATACGTGCCCGGCTGGACGGCGGGATGCGGATTGGGCGGCAGGTTGCCGGGGCGGCGGTCGACGTCGATGCGGTGGATGCCGGCAAAGAAGTCCTTGGTGATGCGCTGGCTGTTGTCGAAGATGTCGTTGTACGCGCCCTCGTCGCCGACGGACAGGTAGAGGTAGCCGTCCGGGCCGAAGAGGAGTTCGCCGCCATTGTGGTTCGAGGCCTCGTCGGGCTGGACAATCAGAAGCTGCTCGGAGGCGGGGTCGGCGACATTGGGGTTGGCGGCCGAAGCCGTGAAGCGGGCGAGCCGGCTGGTCCCGCGAGCGTTGCGCCCGGAGCCGGTGAACTGGGTGTACCAGACATAGAACTGGCGGTTGGTCGCGTACTGCGGGTGAAACGCGAGCGCGAGCAGCCCGAGTTCTCCGTCGCTGTTCGTGCCGAGGCGGTCGGAAAGATCGAGAAAGACCTCGCGCGTGGGCTGGGCGAGATCAGCCACGACCACGATGCGCCCCTTCTTCTCAACGATGAAGACCCGGTTGCTCTCGCCGGGCGGCGTGACGACGGCAAGCGGCTCGCGGAAGGTGAGTGGCGTCAGAGCGGGTGCGGAGCGATAGGGCAGGTCAGCGGAATTGGCGATTGCAGCGCCCAGGCAGGAAACGGCAACGAAGAGCCGAAGGAGACTAATAGCTTGGACCACGAGACTCACCATGAAGGATCGCACAGAGGGACGCAATCGACGGGAAGGCATGGTTGTGGTATGAGGCATGACTGAATCCAGCGTTTATCCGGATTAGCGTGGCGACGGTTCAGTAATCTTGTTCTATTGATTTATGCGTATCCAGCCACCGAAAATTGAGATCGACGACAGTGCCCCGTATAAGGAAGCGCTGTTCGATCGTAAGGCCTTTGGTGAATCCCTCACGACCCTATTGCGCAACGTCGAGGACAGCCTCGTGATATTTGTTAACGCGCCGTGGGGCGAAGGGAAGAGTACCTTCGCGCAGATGTGGCGTGCGCATCTACGGTCGGAAAAGCTGAATGCTATCTACTTCGACGCCTACGCGGCCGATTACGTAGAGGATCCATTCGTGTGCTTCTCCGGTGAGATTCTGAGTTTCGTAGAGAGGGAATTGTCTGACATGGAGGGGGTCCAAGTCCCGAAAACCGAGTTCAAGAAGACGGCCATCGAGGTCGGTAAGCGCATGGTGGGATTGGTCGCAAAGGTCGGGATTCGTGCGGCGACTATGGGTGCTGTTGACGCCACGCATGTGGCGGAGCTGAAGGATATCGGATCTGATGTCGCTTCCGGCGTCTCGGATATAGGCTCCGATATCATTGAGAAGAAGATCGAGCATTACGCTGCGGAGAAGGACGCCTTGAAGGCGTTCCGTAGAACCCTCGGCACTTTGGCCGCGAAGGTCCGAGAGAAACAGGGTTTCCCTTTGACAATAATCGTCGACGAACTCGACCGGTGCCGGCCGGACTTTGCGCTCAGTCTACTCGAACGGATCAAGCATTTATTCGACGTTGAAGGCGTGGCATTTATCCTACTTGTCAACCGAGACCAAATCGAGAGCTATGTCAGGATGGTCTACGGCGAAAGCGTCGACGCTCGGGCATATTTGCTGAAGTTCGCGAACATATTCGTCGACCTCCCTGTACAGCATCCGATGTTCCATCGCGGCCAAGGGCGACAAGAGTTCGTTCGGACGTTAATCGAGCACTATAACTTCTCAGAAGGCATCCACGATGGAGGGTTCTTCTCCCGGTCGATCTCTTTCTTGTTTTCGCACTTCGATCTGACTCTGCGCGAGATCGAGAAAACCCTACTCGTATTGTCGATCTACTACGGTTCGTTGCCGAAGAATGAGCTTTCGAACGAGTTCCTTATTTCCCTTTTGGCCATCCTGAAGACCAAGCGGCCTTGGTTCTTCGATCGCCTTCGCCGGGGCGGAGTTACCGCCGATGAGTTTTTTAAGGAGACCGGCCTCGCAAACTTCAGGGAGGAGTCTGGTGATGGTGTGAGTCGTGAATGGGTGACAGACATGCTAAATTATTGCCTCATGTCTGATGAGGAACTGGCTAAAGTGGCCGGTCCCGATGCACAGATTGGGCGTCCGACCGGTCCGGCTCGAATGGGCTCGTGGCTGGTTCGTTATTCAATTTCTCGGCAGAATGTGATTCCATTTTTCTGTCGGAGACTTGAACAGTTTTCCGCGGCACCGCGATAGAGTGGCTTTTCGCCATGTACAACGTATAGTCGCTCCAATGGTCGATGATTAACGGTTTAACTCTGTGATTACGCAGCACGGAGCCGAGGGCGGCTGAGTTTTCGAGGACGAGGGGGGCACTGTCGGCGACCGGCGTTGATAAGATCCTTGGCGCTTTCGGTGCCGGACTTCGTACAGTTAGCCAGCTCATCGATGCGGCGGAGCGCTTGTGTTCGGGTGAGACTCAGCGGAGGAGCGATGGGCGAAAGCCTCGCTACTGGCCGGCCATGCTGGGTGATAATGACCTCGCCGCCGTTGGTCACGTGGCCGAGCAACCAGGTGAACTTCGCCTTGGCCTTGCGTGTGCCAACGGTGATGGTGGTAGGGATCATGACTTTGAGATTATTCTGATCGAAATCGTCCCCCGATCAAGGCGGCCGGGCCCGGCCTGCAGGCGTTTGTCTTCCGGCTCGCGCCCCGGTTTGGTTTACTCCTAGTTGGTTCACTTGGAATCGTCCCCGTAGCTCAACTGGATAGAGCAGCGGTTTCCTAAACCGCGTATTCCGGTTCAAGTCCGGACGGGGGCACCAGACAACGCTACAGGCACCTTGTCTATCTCCTGAAGACCTATCGGTCACCGCTTGGCGGGGGCTTTGCTTCGTGACCTTGCTGAATTGCCAGATTTTTTGTCCGCGGCCGGACGAGACTTCCCGGAGGCGGGAACGACCTCCCTGTCGTAGCCGGACGCAGGCTCCCTCAACGCCATAGACCGTTCCGTGCTGGCTGTGGGATAGATCGACACGCCGTGGTCGGAGAGCACGCGGGCGATCCGGTGGGACTCGCCTACGTTCAGCTCAGTCCCTCGCTTAACCTTGGCGGCAAGCGTCTGGACGGGGATCCCGGCCTCTTTGGCCACCTGGGCGAGCTTTACCAGCGACGACGCGGCCGTGAGCTTTGCGACGGACACCGGCAGCCGGCTATCTGGCTCAGGAAAGGCCCGTTTTTCTTCCTGATAGGCTTCCTTCAAGACCGCAAAGGTCTCCTCCAGGTTTGCGTAGGCCTCACCGGGCGTCGCCCCATCGGCTGCGCAGGTGGGAATCTCGAGGATCTCCGCCACGAAGTAGCCCGCGCGGTTATCCCAGTAGGTCTGAACCGGATAGTCTTTGATTACATTTTTCATGGTCCTGCAGGGTCGCGCTTCGGGTGATGGGGCTATTTCTTGAAATGCTCGATCGCCTTCCGCACTTGCCTGATCTGGTAGGCCTTGGCTTTGCCGCTTCTTTCCGCCTGGAGGTTGAGCAGAAACGGGAAGTCCGCCTTGGTGAAGATGTGATGGCTTCCCTTTACGCGCTCTTTCCAGCCGGTCGCAGTAAGATAGGACACGACATCGGCAAAGCGGTGGCCGTAGTCCTTCGCCGCGTCCAGCAGAGCGGCTTCGGTTTTGGCCGGATCGGGCATGGAAGGCCATGAAGTCGATCATGGAAACGCAGTCAATGGGAATGCATAAAATATTATGCATTTTATTGGGTTCAACCTAAGCTGTCTGCTTTCGGGCTCGCCGGTGGTCTGCGTGGGGTCGTTTTCGATCCAACGGCTTGGGGGCAAGCCGTTCCACCTTGGGCCGACGGTAGGTACCCGGGATCTTCGTGAGGGTGAATCCAGGATGGCACCTCGGATAGCGGCCTCAACGAGGCCACCTACATGCAGACGGGGCGAGCCTCTCCACGCGCAGATCTTGGTGTCGGACGTAGGGAATGTAATATCGCCAGAACGAGGGCGAAAGGCGTTGAGCCGGGGTGGGGCGGCGGGGAGAAACGGGTGGTCAACGCTTTGCTGCGCCGCCGGTTGCCTTTCGGCGCGGCGCCTTTACGCTCACCCTTCTTTTACTATGGAAAACCATCCCGAATCCACCGGCGGCAAATGCCCCTTTCCTCACCTGCACGGCACGATGCCGAGGCCCACGCCAGCGCTGGCGGGCGGACGCTCCAACCGCGACTGGTGGCCGAATCAGCTCAATCTCAAGATGCTGCATCAGAACTCCGCCCTGACCGACCCGATGGGCGCGGATTTCGACTACGCTGCGGAGTTCAAGAAGCTCGATCTGCAGGCGGTGAAGAAGGACCTCTACGCGTTGATGACGGATTCGCAGGACTGGTGGCCGGCCGACTTCGGCCACTATGGCCCGTTCTTCATCCGCATGGCCTGGCACAGCGCGGGCACCTACCGCACGGCCGACGGCCGTGGTGGCGCCGGCGCGGGGCAGCAGCGTTTCGCTCCGCTCAACAGCTGGCCGGACAACGCCAACCTCGACAAGGCCCGCCGCCTGCTCTGGCCGATCAAGCAGAAGTACGGCAAGAAGATCTCCTGGGCTGATCTCATGATCCTCACCGGCAACTGCGCGCTCGAGTCGATGGGCTTCAAGACCTTCGGTTTCGGTGGCGGTCGCGCCGACGTGTGGGAGCCGGAGGAGGATGTGTACTGGGGCTCCGAGGGCACCTGGCTGGGCGACCAGCGCTACAGCGGTGACCGCGAACTCGAGAACCCGCTCGCCGCCGTGCAGATGGGCCTCATCTACGTCAACCCCGAGGGCCCGAACGGCAAACCCGACCCGCTTGCTTCGGCGCGTGACATCCGCGAGACCTTTGCGCGCATGGCCATGAACGACGAGGAAACCGTCGCGCTCATCGCCGGCGGTCACACCTTCGGCAAGACCCATGGCGCCGCTTCCGCCGATCACGTCGGTCGCGAGCCCGAGGCCGCCGGCCTCACCGAGCAGGGCCTGGGCTGGGCCAACAAGTACGCCAGCGGCAAGGGCGCCGACACGATCACCAGCGGTCTCGAGGTCACCTGGACCACCACGCCGACCAAGTGGAGCAATAATTTCTTCGAGAACCTCTTCCGCTACGAGTGGGAACTGGTCAAGAGCCCGGCCGGCGCCCATCAGTGGGTCGCCAAGGACGCTGCCGCCACCGTGCCCGACGCCTATGACGCGGCGAAGAAGCATCGCCCAACGATGCTGACGACCGACCTCGCGCTCCGCGCCGATCCGGCCTACGAAAAGATTTCCCGCCGCTTCCTCGCCAACCCGGCCGAGTTTGCCGACGCCTTTGCCCGCGCCTGGTTCAAGCTGACCCACCGTGACATGGGACCGAAGGCGCTCTACCTCGGCTCCGAGGTGCCGGCCGAGGACCTGATCTGGCAGGACCCGATTCCGGCCGTGAATCACCCGCTGATCGACGCGAAGGACATCGCGGCGCTCAAGGGCAAGATCCTCGCGACGGGTCTGGCGATTTCCGAGCTCGTCTCGACCGCGTGGGCTTCCGCTTCGACCTACCGCGGCTCCGACAAGCGCGGCGGCGCCAATGGCGCCCGCATCCGCCTCGCCCCGCAGAAGGACTGGGAGGCCAACCAGCCCGCGCGCCTCGCCAAGGTGCTCAAGGCGCTTGAGGGCGTGCAGCAGGCCTTCAACGCCTCCGCTTCCGGCGGCAAGAAGGTGTCGCTCGCCGACCTTATCGTCCTCGGCGGCGCGGCCGCGATCGAGCAGGCCGCGAAGGCCGCTGGTCACGCCGTGGAGGTCCCCTTCACGCCGGGCCGGATGGACGCCTCGCAGGAGCAGACCGACGTCGCGTCGTTTGCCGTGCTCGAGCCAACCGCAGACGGTTTCCGCAACTACCTCAAGACGCGCTACACGGTGCCGGCGGAGCAGCTCCTCGTCGACAAGGCCCAGCTGTTGGGCCTCACCGCGCCCGAGATGACCGTGCTCGTCGGCGGCCTGCGCGTGCTCAACGCCAACCACGGCAAGTCGCAGCACGGCGTGTTCACGTCGCGCCCGGAGACGCTGACCAACGACTTCTTCGTCAACCTGCTCGACATGGCGCATGTCGTGAAGGCGACGTCGCCGTCCGAGGAGTTGTTCGAGGTGCGAGACCGCGCGACTGGCGATGTGAAGTGGACGGCCACGCGCGTCGATCTCGTCTTCGGTTCGAACTCGCAGCTCCGCGCGCTGGCCGAAGTCTATGCCGAGAGCGACGCCCAGCCGAAGTTCGTCCGCGACTTCATCGCCGTCTGGAACAAGGTGATGAACGCCGACCGCGTCGATCTGGCCTGAGCGGAAGCGGGACGCCGCGCCGACTTAATTCAAGGTGGAGCGTGTTGCCCTCAACGCGCTGGCTTGCTCGCGGCTCACGCGATTCGAGCCAACGGCTTGGGGACAAGCCGTTCCACCTTTCGGGCGGTGGGGACTTTGCGTCGGTTGAATTGAACCACCCGGTTGGCTTGCCTCTCGCGCGGGCCTTCGCACGGTGGAGGGAACCCCCCTTGCCCCATGAAGTCCCCTCGGTTTGGTCTGGTCCCGCGTCGCACCTTTCTCGGACAGCTGTCGCTCGGCGCGGCCGCGCTCGCCTTCCCGCGACTCGGGCTGCGCGGTGCGACCGCGGCGCCCGGTCGCAAGCTCGGGCTCGCACTCGTTGGGCTGGGCAACTACTCGACTGGCGAGCTCGGCCCGGCCCTGCGCGAAACGGAGTTTGTGCGTCTGGCGGGCGTGGTCACGGGCACGCGGGCCAAGGGCGAGAAGTGGGCGCAGGATTTCGGCTTCTCGACACGCAGCATCTACGATTACGCGACGATGGATCGCCTCGCGGATAATCCCGATATCGATGTCGTTTACGTGGTGACCCCGGTCGCGCTCCACGCCGAGCACACGATCCGCGCGCTCAAGGCGGGCAAGCACGTCATCTGCGAAAAACCCATGGGCATGTCGGTCGCCGAGTGCGACCAGATGATCGCCGCCAGCACGGCGGCGAAGCGCACGCTGGCGATTGGTTACCGGCTGCACGCCGACCCACATCACCAGGAGCTGATGCGCTTGCAGCGCGAGAATGACTTCGGCCCGTTCAAGAAGATCGTCACGTCCAACGGCTTTAAACTCAACCCACGCGACGGCGTGAAGCCTTGGCGCGCGATCGCGGCGCTGGCGGGCGGCGGTCCGCTCATGGACATGGGCATCTACTCGGTCCACGCCGCCTGCATGGCGGCCGGGGCGACGCCGGTCGCTGTGACGGCCAAGGAGGAGCCCAAGGTGCGGCCGGAGTTCTTCACCGACGTGGAGGAGACGCTCAATTACACGCTCGAGTTCGCCAATGGGGCGGTCTGCGAGGGAAGCACCAGCTACGAACGCAACAGCGGTCATTTTCGCGCCGACGCGGAACGCGGCTGGTTCGAGCTGGCGCCGGCATTCAGCTACCGGAATCTGCGCGGCGCGACGAGCAAGGGGCTGATGATGTACCCGCCGCTGCGGCAGCAGGCCAAGCATCTGGACATGGTGGCGCGCAGCCTGATCGAGGGCACCCCGCTGCCGACCCCGGCCGAGCTAGGGCGCCGCGACCTGCGGATTGTCGAGGCGATCTATGCCGCGGCGAAGAGTGGGCGACGCGAGTTGGTCAAGGCATGACGAAACGGCTCCGGGGCCGGACGTGAGCGCTGTGAGGCAGGGTTGTTGCCGGCGGCTTGCGCGCTGCCTGCTAATAGTGCTTTGCGGGCCGATCATACTTGCGGCGGAAGGGTGGAGGACGGGGTGTGATCGTTGACAGGGCGGGGGGCGGAGGCGTATCCCTCACGCTTCTGATTCACCCGTGCTTCAGCTGGCTTTGGCAGCTGCGTCAGATCGGTACGACGCTGTTGCTTCTCGCGAGTTTCCTCCTGGCGGTCTCCGCCCGGGGAGAGAGCTGGCCGCAGCAGCCGCGTGACTACGCGCTGCCCTTGGCGGCGGAGCAGGCTGGATTCCATGTGGTTGTCGGTGGCGAGCAGCCGGTGCCGTGCATTGAGGCCCTGTTTGCCCTTCCGGTCAGCGTTGAGCTGGCCGTCAACCTGCCGCCGCGCCGGGAGTGCGTAACGCTGGTCGATGCCGGGCGCAGCGGCTCCAGCACCTTTTGGTTTTATCCGCTCTACAGCCGACCTCCGCCTGTAGTCTGACCGGATAATCTGCATGCCGCCGTGGGCTTCCGCGGCGGGTGTTGGGGTGGGCGCGCGCGTCTTCGTTGATCGCGGCCGTCATCCCTTTCCGCGTGGGCCTGGCCCATGGCGTTCGTTTCCTGGCTTCGCCCCTTTTCCGCCGGGAGTGATCCGTGATCACGACGGTGCCGTCCGCAGAGACGAGCCCACCGTCCCACGGCAAGCTTCCGCCCCATTCTCCTCATTTTCCCATTTTTATGACTCCTGTGTCGAATGATCCGGCCCCGCGTCCGGCTTGGTATAAATTCAGTCTCGCCCAGCAAGTGATGATCGGCCTCGTGCTCGGTTGCATCCTTGGCTGGATCGTCGGTCAACTCAGCCCATCCGCCAAGGCGGTCTGGACGGAGTGGCTCAAGCTGGGCCGCGATGTCTTTCTCCACCTCATCAAGGCCATGCTCGCGCCCCTGGTCTTCGCCTGCATCGTGCAGGGTATTGCCGGCAGCGGCGACATGAAGAAGGTCGGCCGCGTCGGCGCGAAGGCGCTGCTCTACTTCGAGATCGTGACGACCCTGGCCCTCGTGGTCGGCTTGGTGATGGTCAATCTCCTCGGGCCCGGCCGCGACGTGATCCTCGCGGGCGGCACCTCGGCCCTGAGCACGGTCGCGCAGAGCAAGCCGCTGAGCATGACCGAAATCGTGCTCCACACGTTCCCGACCAGCCTGTTCGACGCGATGGCGCGCAACGACGTGCTGCAGATCGTGGCCTTCGCGGTCATCTTTGCCCTCTCGATTCTCGCGGCGGGCGACGCGGGCAAGCCGGTGCTCAAGTTCGTCGATTCGCTGGCTCAGGTCATGTTCAAGTTCGCGGGGATCGTCATGCTCTTTGCCCCCGTCGGTGTCGGGGCCGCGATCGCGGCCACGGTCAGTGCGCAAGGCATCTCGGTGCTGCTCGATCTCGGCAAGCTCGTGGGCACCCTTTACCTCGCGCTGGTGGTCTTTGTGGTCCTCGTGCTCGGCGCGGTGATCTGGATCGCGAAGATCCCGCTCAAGCCGTTTGCGCGCGCGGTGAAGGAGCCGTTCATGCTGGCCTTTGCGACGGCAAACAGCGAGGCGGCCTTGCCCAAGGCGTTCGACAACATGGAGCGCCTCGGTGTCTCCAAGGGCATCGTCAGCTTTGTCCTGCCCGCCGGCTACACGTTCAACCTCGACGGCTCGACCCTGTACCTCGCGGTGGCGAGCGTGTTCATCGCGCAGGCCGCCGAGGCGACGACGGGCATTCACTTCGGCATCGGCCAGCAGATCACCATGATGCTCGTGCTCATGATCACGTCCAAGGGCGTCGCCGCAGTCCCGCGCGCCTCGCTCGTGGTGCTGATCGCCGCGCTGCAGTCCTTCAACCTGCCCCTCGAGGGCGCGGCGCTGATTCTCGGCGTCGACGCGCTGTTGGACATGGCCCGCACCTCGGTCAACGTCCTCGGCAACTGCCTCGCGAGCGCGGTGGTCGCCCGCTGGGAAGGTGAGTTCGACGACGCGCAGGCCCAGCGCGAGTTCGGCGACGTGGCGGGTCCGGTGGTCTGAGCATGACGCCGGCCGGTGTTGCGGCCGGCGTCGGTTCTCCGCCAAAGTCAGGATGACCTGCGCCGAACGGACGCGGCAAGAAGGGGTCAATGATCAGCGATCATGCTTTGGCCGCGCTCACTGCGCTGCGACGTAGTCGTGGCTCCGCTTGAGCGCGACCTCGGGTGCGGCGACCATGTCCTGCTCGACGATGACGTGGCGCGTGCCGCCGGCCCGGGCCTCACGGATCAGGTCGGCCAGTGGGAGCACGCCGTCGCCGGCGGTCGTCATGTGCGGGAACAATTCGATCCACTGGGCCGAGCTGCCGCCGTCGCCCGAGAACCGGACCGGCCTGGCCATGTCCTTCAGGTGGAGCAGGGCATAGCGGCCCCGGTGGCGGCGCAGGAGGGCCAGCGGGTCCACGCCCGCCGCAGCCGTCCAGAACACGTCGAGCTCCAGCGCGACGAGTGCGGGGTCCGTCCGGGCGAGGAACATTTCCATCGGCACGGTGCCGTCGACCGCGGACCAGCCGTAACCGTGATTGTGATACGCGAAGGTGACGCCTTCCCGTCTGGCGGCCGCGCCGATCGCGTTGAAGTCGTCGGCGGTGCGCCGGTAGTCGTCGAGGGTCTGCCGCCGGGCCTCGGGGATGGAGGGCAGCGTGACGTACTTGGCCCCGAAGGACTGGGCGGCTGCGGCGAGGGCGGGCATCGCATTCTGCAGCGTGGCCAAATCGGTGTGGAGCGACGGCACGGCGAGGCCGCTGTCCTGGAGCATGGCCTGCAGCTCCGTCCCGCTGCGTCCGAAATACCCGCTGCCCTTGAAGCCGAGCGAGGGCGTCACCCGGGCCCAGCGCTCATGGGCGGCCGGATCGCTGAAGGGGTAGGGGCCGTAGAGCTCGACCTCGCGGTAGCCCATGGCGGCCAGCAGCGCGAGCGAGCCGGGCAGGTCCTCATCGAGGCGCTTGGGCAGGGAAAACAGCTGGATGCCAACGCGGGCCGCCGCCGGTGTCGTCGCACCCGGGCTGTGCGAGCCGAGCGAGCTGGCCGCGAGGAGCGCGGCCACGGACTTGATGAAGGAACGGCGAGGGGTGGCGATCGGCAGGCTCATGCCGGATCTTTGCGCCTGTCGCTCGACGGCTCAAGCGCATTGGCTGGCCGGCACGGGCCATGCAGCGGAACACCCTGATGGAAATGGGTTGAATTCAAGGTGGTCCCCGTGAGGGCGGAACCCTTTGGATGAAGCCCTCGGCCAATGCCGAGGTGGCTTGGCTCCGCCTGCCATCCCTGCAGCGACGCAAACCCGCGGAATCCGGCCGTGGGCGGTTTGCTTCCTTCCGCGGAAAGGCTGCTTTCGCGAGGATCCGGTGAATTTTCTGCAAAAGTCTGGCCGGTTTGCGCCGATGATCCGGGGTGAAAGCTCTATGGTTTCGGACGTACTTACCCCAGGTGGCATCAAGCTGACGCCGGACGACATTGTGCGGGATCTCAAGATCCTGCCCTCTGCGCCCAAGGTGCTGCCCAAGCTCAAGGACCTGCTGGCCGATGGGAACTCGTCGCTGTACGAGATCGTCACGCTCATCCGCATCGACCCGGGCATCGCCGCGCGCGTCCTCCAGACGGCGAACAGCACCTATTTCAGCCAGGGCATCCGCTGCTACACGGTGGAGGAAGCCGTCAACCGCGTCGGCTACGACCAGATTTACGAACTCGTTTCCTTCGCGGTTTCGTCCCAGGTCCTCGTGCGTCCGCTCGAGGTTTACGGCATCGAGGCCGACGAACTCTGGAAGCAGTCGGTGGCCTGTGCGCTCGCGGCGGAAACCCTTGCACACCGCACCAATCAGGACCGCAACGTCGCTTACACGATCGGCCTGCTTCACGCCCTGGGCATGGTGGCGATCGACGAATGGGTCCTGCGCAATGTGCCGGGACTCGTGCTCAGCAGCGCCGGGCTCCCGCGCGAGGCGACCGAGTCCGAGCGGGCGGCGTTTGGTTTCACCCAGGCCGAGACCGGGAGCACGCTGCTCCGCTACTGGGGCTTTCCGCTTTCGATGTCGGAGCCGATCCGCTGGCAGTACGCGCCGCGCGCGTCGGCCAGCCAGGCCCGCATGTCCAGCCTCCTGCTCGCCGCCAAGTGGCTGCGCTCCGCGGTGTGTGCGCCGCCCGACCTGCGTCCGGCCCTGCCGGAGGCCTCGCAGATGGTGCCCCTCGGACTGAATCCGCAGGTGTTGCCCGGCATGCTGGCCGAAGTGAAGCAGCGCCTCGACGAGGTGAGCTCGCTCCTCGAGCCGCGCCAGCGTGACTCCGAGCGTCATCGCTTCCCGACCGCGCCGCTGGAGTGATCAATGTAGCTGGCCTCGCTGAGGCCGGTCCGGGGTCGCTGACTTCGGGCAGAATGGGAATGCTATCTGGGTGGAGTGTATCGCCCCAACGCGCTGCCTTGATGATGCGGGCCGAGCGATTCGAACCAACGCGTTGAGGGCAACGCGTTCCACCTTAGGACCGGCCTCAGCGAGGCCAGCTACATCGGACCGAGTCAGCAGACAACGCCCGCCCGAGGGCGACGTTACGAGACGCGGCTGTAGATCTTCTGCAGCATCGACGCGGACGCCTTGGGCGGGGAGCCGGCGGGGCGCGTGGAGGTCAGGCTGCAGCGGAGCAGGAGCTGCTCGTTTTCCTTGTCGAGCTGGAGAATCTGCAGGATGCGCGCGCGCGTGGCCTCGAGCTTGGCGCGCGTGTCGGCGTCGCGGGCGGAGGCGGCGGGCTGCTTGCGCAGGCCCTCGACCACGAGGTCGAGGCGGGCAAGGAGTTCGCGCTTCTTTTCCAGGAACGCGCTGTCGGGCGCGCGCTGGTGCTGACGCAGGAAATGATTTTCCTCCAGGACGCAGGCGTGGATCTCGTCGCAGAGCTGGTGGTGTTGCTGAAAAAGGGTCGAGGCGCTCATGGCGTGGAGGCGGCTACGGAGGTGGCGGCAGGGGAGGGAGTGCCGGAGGATGCCGCCTGCGTGTTGAAGAAGGAAGACATTTGCTGATCCAGATCCGTGCGCCAGGCAAGCTGGTCGCGGCGCCAGGCCGCCATGCGGCCGAGCTCGGCCAGGTCGGCGGTGGTGGCGTTGGCCGCCTGGGTGACGATGCGCTCGTAGGCTGACTTGGCCTCGCCGGTCATGCCCATGCGCTCGTAGCAGAGCGCGAGCTGGTAGGTGACGGGCAGGCGCCAGGCCGGCTCGGGCGACAGGTCGGCGAGGGCGGCGTAGATGACCTGCGCGCTCAGTGCGTCGCCGGCCTCGAAGAAATCATTGGCGAGCAGATTGCCGGTGCGGCGCTGCCAGTAGCTCCAGAGCTGGGCGTTGCTGCCGTTCTTGGCCTGCTCGGCGCGGAGCAGCTCGAGGGTGACGGCGAAAGCCTGCTGCGGGCGCTTCAGGCCGCGGTAGCTCATGGCGAGGACGTAGCGGGCCTCGGGAACGTTCTCGTCGTTGGGCCACTGCTCCAGGTAGTTGCGCAGCGCCGTGGCGGCGGCCTCGAGGTCGCCGCCGAGGAAAAGGGAGTACGACGCCTTGAAATGCGCGCGGGCGCGGTCGCTGGCGGCGAGATCGAGCAGGCGCAGACGGGAGAAAAACTTGTTGGCCTCGACGAAGTTGCCGGCCTGAAAGTGGGTCTCGGCGATCTCGTACTGGGCGGTGCGGGCCAGCAACTGATAGTGCTCGAAACCCTCGCCGGGCATCTTGAGCGTCGAGTTGATCACGCTGTAGAAGCGGGCGATCGCGATCTTGTGCGAACCCATGGCGCGCATTGTGCGGCCGAGTTCGAGGAGTGCGTCCGGCGAGCGTGCGTCGCCCGGGTACTCCTTGAGGTACTTTTCGTAAATGGCCGCGGCCTTGGTCAGCATGCCCTGACGGCGATGCATGCGGGCGAGACCGAGCAGGGCGGACTTCGTGTCCTCGGGGCCGGGGACGACGGACGTGAGGACCTGGTGAAAGGCGATCTCGGCGGCGGCGTAATCCTCACGCTCGGTGAGGGCGGTGCCGAGTTTGAGCAGACTCGAGATTTCCTCCTGGCTGAGCTTCGGGTGCAGGGGCACGGCGTGCTCAGGCGGGATGTCGTGCACGGAAACCGCGGCGGCCGGGTTGGCCGGCTTTTCAGGTTCGCTGCCGGCGGCCGCGGGGGCGGCGTGGGCAGGGGCGTGGTCCTCCGGGGCGGAAGTCCCGACCGCGGGCGGCGTCGCCGAATGATCGGCGGACGCCGCCGCGTGGACAGCGGGTGTTGACGGTTGAACGTCGTGAGCCGGAGCGTCGCTACTCTGCGCAACCGAGGCGCGGGCGTGAACGGCCAGCAAGCTGGCGAGCAGAACGACGGCGCGGACGAAGCGGAGGGAGGAGCGGCGGAGGGACATCAGGGCGTTTGACGATAGGTGGCGGAACTGGGCGGCTGGGCCGGGGGAGCCGGTGCCTGCCGGGGAACGGGAGCAATCACGGTGACATCAGCCGAAACGCCGCTCGTGCCGGGGAGCTGGAAGAACGGAAGAAAATCTTCCGGTCGCAGCGACGGACGCGTGTCGTCGGGCAGGATGGGAGCCGGTCCGCTGGGCGCCGGTGTCGACGGCATCCGCGAGGCGGGTGCGACGTCGGCCGGTTGGACACTCGGGACGGGCATCGCATCGACGACTTCCGTCGTGGAGGCGGTTTCCGGCGCTGAATTGTCCAGGTTGCCCAGAGAAGGAGCAGGCTCCGTTTCGTGGTTGTCCGCGAGCCCCGGCGGGGTGCCGGCCGCCGGTGGGCGGGTGACCAGATCGGGCGGGGGTGCGTCCGCTGCGAAACGCAGCGGAGGAGCGCCCACGACCCGCAGGTAGGGCTGTGGCAGGTGTCGCGGCTGGACCGCTGCGTCCGGCCCCGGATTGACCCGGGGACGAGGCATCGCCCGGCTGAAGCCGGGAGCGAGTGCGGGAAGCAGCAGCAGCGCCAGGCAATGCGATGCCTGCCGCAGCCGTAGCGACATGCGCGTTGGTGCGCGTTGATTCATTATGTGAAAGACAGCATTCCATGGTGGTGGATGGTCTGATTAGCCCATGGGGTTAATCGGCACCGCGCGGCCTTCCTGAAATGAATTCGTTGGCTGCTGGTCCGCCCGAGGTGGAACGCGTTGACCTCAACGCGTTACGGCAAAGCGCTCCGATCCAGCGTGTTGAGGGCAACACGCTCCACCTTTTAAGGAGCCACCGCAGTTTCAGTCGCTCTTCGCGTCAATTAGGCGCCGCAGCTGGCGTCCGACTTCATCGAGCGTGTACGGCTTCTGGATGATGGCGGTCTGGCCGAGCTCCTTTAGCTGCAAACGAGTGTCGGGTGTGATGTGCCCGCTGATGACGAGAACCTTGGTCTCCGGCCGGCAGGCGCGGATGACGCGCATGACCTCAATGCCGGTCGCGCCGGGCATGTTGAGGTCCAGCAGAACCGCGTCGAACGAGCGGGTGAGATCGCCGACCTGTTCGATGGCTTCCAGGCCGGTTGCTGCCGTCGTGGTCTGGTATCCCTTGTGATTCAGGGCAGAGGAAAGCAGGGCGCGGAGTGAGGCTTCGTCGTCGACGATCAGCAGGGATTCGCTGCCGCCCGGGAACTCCGCGGGTCCGCCCGTTGCGATGGCGGGCGCCACCGCATCGGCTGCGAGGGGGAGGAGGACGTTGAAGGTGCTGCCGACGCCCGGCGTACTGTCGACCGTGATCACGCCCTTGTGGCCGACCACGATGCCGTAGACAACGGCGAGGCCCAAGCCCGTGCCCTGATTGGTCTGCTTGGTGGTGAAAAACGGTTCGAAGATCCGTGCGCGCACCTCGGGCGGCATGCCGGTGCCGGTGTCGGTCACCTGCAGGCAGGCGTGAAGACGGGTTGGATCGATCCCCGGACCGTCGACGGTCGTGCCGGGACGCAGGGTGGTGCGCAGCGTGATGGTGCCGCCCGTGGGCATGGCATCGCGCGCATTCACGCAGAGATTGAGAATGACCTGCTGCAGTTGGTTCTGGTCGGCGAGCAGGGCGGGGAGGCGGTCCTGCAGCTCCAGGTTGAAGGCGACATTGCGCGGGAACGTCTCGGCCAAGAGCGCAACAAGGTCGCGCACGAGCTGATTGAGATCCACCGGCGCAAAGCGCGGCTCGTTCTTGCGGCTGAAGGTCAGGATCTGGCGGACGAGTCCGCTGGCCCGCTGCGCGGCGCGGTGAATTTCGCGCAGGCCCTTCTGCAGCACGGCCGGCGGGGTTTCGCCCTGCAGGCAGAACTCGGCGTAGCCATTGATGATGGCCAGCATGTTGTTGAAGTCGTGGGCGATGCCGCCGGCGAGCGTTCCGAGGCTCTCCATCTTCTGCGCCTGGCGCAGCTCGTGCTCGAGTTTCTTGCGCTCGGTGATGTCCTCCCGGAGACAGAGCAGATTCGTGACCTCGCCGGCGTGGTTGCGCAGGCAGGAGACCTTGACCGATTCCCAGAGCGTCTCGCCCTTGGCCCGGCGCGTGGTCAGCTCACCGCGCCATTCGCCGCCGGCGCGCACGGTCTGGTACATCTCCTCGCAGGAGGCGTCGCTGGCGTGGCCCTCGCGCAGGACATCGAGATTGGAATCGAGCACATCCTCGAGGGTGGGGCCGCGCGTCTCGGTGAACTTGGCGTTCACGTACTGCGGACGTCCGTCGAGGTCGGTGATGATGATGGAGACCGGCGATTGCTCGACGGCGCGCGAGATGCGGAAGAGCTGCTCCTCGGCGAGGTGCAGGCGAGTGACATCGCGCCCGACCGCGCGCACGGCGACGAGGCCGCCCTTGGCGTCCAGCAGCCCGGTCTCCTCCCACGAGAACCAACGCACGCCCTGGGGTGTGACCCAGCGGTGCTCGCTGGTGAGGCGGTGCGGGGCGCGGGCGAGTTCGACCTCGGCGGCGCGGACGACGGGCTCGTCATCGGCGTGCAGCAGGCCCTCCAGTTGCTGGCCGGCTGCCCGGCCAAACTTGTGGATAAAGGACGGGTTCGCCTCGAGAATCTCTCCGCGCAGATCGCGGCAATAAACCGGGTCCGCGCTTGCGGCCCAGGCTCCCAGCCACGGCTCGCCCGCCGCGGGAGCGGCAGGCAGCGGAGCGGGCGCGGACGGGACGGACGACATGATCGGGGCGGAGCGCGACCTCCGGATCAGACCAGGCCCTGCAGCATCGACGGCAGGCGCTGCAGCGAGTTGGCGATCGCGGCGCGCGCGAGCGTGCTGGCCGGACTGTCGGCGCCGTACAGGATCTTCCAGCCCTCGAGCTCAATCCACGTGTCGGGGGCGATTGGTTCGATCTGCTCGAATCCGCCGCTGATGCCGGCATGGCGCACGAGATGGTCGGCGATCTGCACGGCGGCGGCGAAGACCGCGTGGCGCGGGGCCTTGGCGGGCTCGTTATGATAGAGCACCGCGAAGCGCAGCTCCTCGGAGAGTTGGTGCCGGTCGAGGTAGTGGGCTCCGATCCGGGCGTGGTCCCAGCCGATGAGCTGTTGTTCGAGCGCGCAGATGTCAGCGGGCGTCGCAACCGGAGTCGCGAGGATGGTGCGCAACTCGTCCGGAAAGGCGTAGGCCATAACGACCTTGCCGATGTTGTGCAGCAGACCGGCGAGGTAGTCGGTGTCGTCGTCGATATGGAGCGACGTGGATGCGATGATTTCGCGGGCGAGGATCGCGGTGCCGATGCTGTGCGTCCAGAGATCACGCCAGGGCAGACAGTCGGAGGTGGTCTGCTGAAGCTGCTCAAGCTCCTCGATGACCGGTGTGGCCATGGAGAGTTCGCGGATCTGGCGCAGGCCGAGGAAAAACACGGCCTCCTCGATGTTGTTCACGCGGGTCGAGAGACCGTAGTAGACCGAGTTGACCATGCGCAGCAGACGCGCCGAAAGCGACGGGTCGCGGCGGATGATCTCGGCGATCTGCGAATTCAGGCTCTGCTCGGACTGGACCAGACTGCTGAGCGCGCGATTGATGCTGTTAAGCGACGCGAGCTTGGGGCAGGCGGCAATCCGCCGCTTGATTTCAGTTTCGCTGTAGGCTTCCTGCAAGGTGGACACGGTTGAAAGGGAGGATGACGGCCGCGGCGTGGAGGGCACATCTGGCCGTAACCGCTTCGAGTCCATGATCGGACGACTGGGGTCCACCTTGAGCGCCATTCCGGCATGAGCTGGATTTGTGTGCACTTTTTTTGATGGAGCCGGTTGGGGTGGTGGCCCGAATCAAACTCGGATGGTTCTGCGGGATTCGCGGACGGCTAAGCGAAATTGTGAACAACTCCGTGAGTTTGTGAATAACTCGGACTCAAGCCGGGCGGGAAGCGGCCGATCTTTCGTGACATGTTCAGCATCGCCACCCCCAGCGAAGTCCGCGTCCCAGCGGTTAGCACCAGCGAGCAACCGGCTCGTGATGTGGTGCGGATCGGGAAGCTCCTCATGGCGATGGATTCTGGCGTGTCAGACATCGCGCGCCTGCTGGATGACCGTCCACCGGTCCCCGGCGTGGTCGTGGCTCCGTCGCCCAACGCACGTCGTCCCGCCGCCTGAAACGTGTAGCCGGGGTCGCTGACCCCGGGGTTTGATTCAACTGTTCTCATCAGACCGGGCTCAGCGAGCCCGGCTACATCAGGATTCCGCTCAAGCTCGGCGGGTTTGCGCCGATGTGGACTCACCACGCGTGTGTCCTGTCCTGTTTTCCTTTTCATCGCTGCAACGCGCCCGTTGACGGGCTGCGCTGAGCTCTGCGCGCCATGAACCCCGCGCGAATCCAAGCCATGGTGCAACAGGCCTTGGTACATCACCGCGAGGGCCGCCTCGCGCAGGCGGCGGCGTTGTACGCACAGGCGCGGACGCAGGCTCCGAAACATTTTGATGCGTGGCATCTCGGCGGCACCGTTGCGTTGCAGGCCGGCAAGACGGCGGACGCGGTGGCCCTGCTTGAGCGCGCCTGCCAGTTGCAGCCGGCGGATGCCGTCTGTCGCATGCGGCTCGCGGTCGCGTGGCTCGGTGTCGGTCGTCACGCTGAGGCGCGTATCGCGCTCGAAGCGCTGGTGAAGGCGCATCCGACGCTGGTCGCGGCATGGGACAATCTCGGCTACGCGCGCAAATGCGGGGATGATCTGGCCGGCGGCATCGCGGCGCACCGTCAGGCGGTCGCGCTGGATCCCCGCTATGTCTCCGGTTGGCATAACCTCGGGCTTTCGCTCGCCATGCAGGGTGAACCAGAGGAGGCGTTGCGGTGCCAGGAGCGCGCGCTGGCCCTTGATCCCGGCCATCGCCGCGCGGCGAGTGCGCGCCTGCTGATGATGCAGTACAGCGATGGATTCTCGCGCGAGGCCCGCTTTGCGGCCCATCGCGCCTACGGGGATATGGTTCGTCCGCGGACGGCGGGCGTGGCGACCGACCTGACCGAAAGTGAACCGCGGACACGTCTGCGCGTGGGCTTCGTGTCCCCGGACTTCCGACAGCATTCGGTGGCACATTTCGTCGAGCCGCTGCTCGCCCACCTGGATCACGCGACCTTCGAACCGGTGCTTTACCATGATCACGCAAGCGAGGACGCCGTTTCGGCGCGTCTGCGCGGGCATGCGGCGCTGTGGCGTCCGATCGCTGGTCTGATCGATGACGCCGTGGAGAAAATCATCCGAGCCGATGCCCCGGATATTCTGATCGATCTGAGTGCCCACACGGGGCGGACCCGACTGCCGATCTTTGCGCGCAGGCTGGCGCCGGTGCAGATCACCTACCTGGGATATCCGGACACCACGGGTCTGGCCGAGATGGACGTGCGCCTGACCGATGCCGAAGCGGATCCGGTGGGCGAAGCGGATCGTTGGCACACGGAAAGATTGGTGCGCTTTTCACCCTGCGCGTGGTCGTATCAGCCGCCCGATGACGCCCCGGCCGTGACGCCACCACCGAGTGGTCAGAAGGAACGCCCGTTCACCTTCGGCTCGTTCAACCATCTCGCGAAGATCAACGCGGCGACGCTGAAACTCTGGTCGTCGGTTCTGGCCGCCGTGCCGGGGAGTCGCTTGTTGCTGAAGAGCATGGGTCTGGACATCCCGGCGACCCGCGACGCCTTGATCCTGCGCCTGCGCGCGGCAGGCATCGCGGAGGAACAGGTGGAGCTGCTCGGGCCGACGCGGGGTGTGGCCGCGCATCTCGCGCTCTATGCGCAGGTCGACGTGACCTTGGATCCTTTTCCCTATCACGGCACGACGACCACGTGCGAGGCGCTCTGGATGGGCCGCCCGGTGGTCACCTTGGCCGGCGACCGTCACGCCTCGCGCGTGGGCGTCAGCCTGCTCACGGCGGTGGGCCATCCGGAATGGATCGCCGAGACCGAGTCTGACTACGTGCGCATCGCGGCGGGTCTGGCCGCAGATCGCGCCGCGCTCGCGGCGCAGTGTCACGCATTACGTGACACGATGCGGAGCTCGGTGCTGATGGACCACGCCGGCCAGGCCGCGCGTTTCGGCGAAGCGCTGCTCGCGTGCCGGGCGGATGCGCTGGCGCGGGTTTGATGTAGCCGGGCTCGCTGAGCCCGGGGTTCGAGGACTTCTCTCTGATGCCCAGACCGGGCTCAGCGAGCCCGGCTACATCCTACGATGAACCCTCTAGGCAATTCTTGCCGTCAAGGCCTGAGCAGAATTTCCCCGAGACCATGTCGTGAGAAAAAGAGTTTTAACCTACTGATAAAAAGCAGCTAACAAGACGACAGGATACGCTGGCACTGATTTTGCAAATAAGGGGGTATGCACCCTTCCTCTGCTTCGCTCCCGGTCCTTGATGACGTTTCCCTTCAGCCGTCGGGTCCCGAGACGGTCTTGCGCAACGCGCTGGAGACGCTGCAGCACCAGGAGGACAATCCGCTCTGCTGGCTGGAGGTCGCGATCGCCTTTCGCGCCGCGGGCCAGCCGATCCAGGCGATCGAGGCTTGCGAGGCCTGCCTCAAACTTGATTCCCGCCAGCTCGAAGCCTGGTTCCTGATTGCGAACCTCGCGCTTGCGGTTGGGCACCGGGAAATCGGGGCCGAGGCGCTGTCGGTGATTCGTGAGTTGGCTCCGGCCGACGATCGCATTGCCGATCTGGCGGCGCGGATGTGATCCCGGGTTCCGATTATGCGCGTTCTCTTCGCCACTGGTTCGCCTGCCCGCTACATGGCTCCGCCGCGTCTTGCGGCGGAACAGATCGTGTGCGGGCCGGACTTTGCCGATGAGCGCGATCACGCCGGTCGCTGGCTTTCCCTCAAGACGCCCGCTGGCGAATATGACCTTTCGACCGTCCTCGCGCGCCTGCCTGCGGACCAGAAGCCGGATGTCGTCGTCTGTCTCGTGGACGCCGCCCGCCGAAGCCTGCCGCGCAACCTGGGATCCTTCAAGGGACCGCGGGTCCTGCTCGTGGCCGATACCCATCACCTGAAGTCGCCGCTGATCGGCATGCTGCGTTATGCCACGGCGGAGCCCTTTACGCGCACGGTGCTGCTATACGACCGGCACCACGCCTCCATTTTCCGCTCCGCCGGGGTCCGAAACCTGCATTGGTTCCCGGGTCTCACTTTACCCCACGACGATTCGGTGGTGAGTGCCGTGCGCAAACCTGCGCGCGTCACCCGCATCGGCTTCGTGGGACAAGCGGGTGCCTTTCATCCGCGCCGCGCGCGCATCCTGACGGCGCTCACGCAACGCAACCTGCCCGTCGTCATCAAGGCGCTGCCGCAAGCCGAGGGCCTGACGTTCTACGGCGAGTCGCTGCTGGGCCTGAACACCAGCCTCAACGGTGACCTCAACCTGCGCGTCTTCGAGATCCTTGCTTCGGGTGCCGCGCTGGTGACCGACCGGCTCGCGCCGGCATCAGGTCTGGCGGCGTTGCTCACCGAGGGGCGGGAGTGTCTGGCCTACGATGGGATCGAGGATCTCGCCGATACGTTGATCGATGCGCTGGCCCAACCCGAACGCACCCGTGACATTGGCTTGGCCGGCGCGGCGTGGTTTGATCTGAACTTCAACGCGACGCTGCGTCAGGCGCAGTTTACTCGCCTGGTGCAGGATGGCGTGTCGCCTGATCGGTATGCGTTCTCCGCCGAGGAAAAGACTCACGTGCACTTTGCCGGCGATCTCGGGCGGCTGTTGCGCTCGGTCGTCGCCTACGAGCAGGTGCAGGAACTCCACCGTACGCAGGAGCGCGTGGCGATCGAGCTGCCCGCATCGGCGCCGGCGGATGTCGCCTCGCTCCTGACGACGCTGCCCCGGGTGACGTTTGATTCCCGCGAGGCCGATCTGGTGATCGTGGATCGCAGTCAGTCGGCTCCGATTGTGCCTGCGCCCGCCCTGTGGTGCTGGGATGCGGCGCCCAGTGACGGTCTGCTCGACGCGAGCTTGGCCGGTGCCGGTTATCTGCGCGCCCATGCGACGGCGCCGATTTATCGTCGTCGGGCCGAGCCCGCGCGCATGTCCGACGGACGGCGGCACGTTCTTCTCTACACCGACGATCCCGAGTCGGGTGGGGTGGCGCAGTACAATCACACCCTGCTGCTGGCGCTGGTGCAGGCCGGTTACCGCGTGTCCTGTGTGCAGAGCCGGGTGGATAATCCGCTGGTCAAGGAACAGCGCGAAGCGGGCGTCACGCATCACTGGATCGACTATCACACGGGTACGGAGTTTGGACGCACCCTGGCCGACGCCAACCTGGCGGGGGTGCTGTTTCGCGAGGATCCGCCGGATTTGATCATTTTCAGTGATTGCTGCCCGCTCTCGAATCTCGCCGCGCGCGAGGTGGCCCGGAAGCTCGGGCTGGCCTACGTCTGTGTCGAAGGATTCGTGGGCGCTTATCTGGCCGACAAGTTCACCGCGCAGTTGCCGGTGCTGGAGCGCCAGTATGCGGAAGCGCGGGCGGTGGTTGCCGTTTCGGAGGAAAACCGTGGTCTGCTGGTCTCGCGTTTCGGCGCGCCGGCCGATCGCACGCGCGTGATCCACTATGGCCGACCGGAGCGTTTTTTCCAGCCGCGGAACGAGGCGACCCGCGCCCGCCTGCGCGCGGAACTCGGCCTGTCCGCCGACGCCGTGGTCAGCCTCACGACCGCGCGACTCACGGCGATCAAGGGCTTTCAGCACCAACTGAAGGCGCTGCTCCACCTCAAGCGGAAGCGCAAGGCGCGCAATCTCCACCTCGTGTGGGCCGGTGACGGCGACCAGCGCGCGAAGCTCGAGTCTGCGGTGAAGGAGACCGGGCTGGCTGACCAGGTGCATTTTATCGGCCATCGCTGGGACGTGGCGGACTGGTACGACGCCGCCGACATCTTCGTTCTGACCTCCCACCTGGAGGGCATGCCACTCTCGATCATGGAAGCCATGGCCAAGGGACTGCCGGTGGCGGCGTCTGCGGTCAGTGGTATCCCGGAGGAACTGGGTGATACCGGCCGCCTGCTGGCGGATCCCAAGGTTTCGCCGGATCGTACGGTCACGGAACTGGCGCAGACGCTCGAACGCTGGACCGGTGATGACTCTTTGCGTTGCAAGGTTGGCGAAGCGGGCCGGCTTCGAGCCGAGGCCATGTTCCGCGAATCGCGGATGGTCAAACGTTCGCTAGAACTCGTCGAGTTGACCCTCCCTCATACGTCCGCCGCGACGCTTCACGCCGCGACCTGCTGAGGAACCGCCATGGACGTCGACTTTCTTATCGTGGGCGCAGGATTCTCCGGACTCGTACTGGCGGAGCGGCTCTCGACCCAGTTGGGCGCCTCCTGTCTAGTGGTTGAGCGACGCGGTCACATTGGTGGAAACGCCTATGATGAATACGACGATCACGGCGTGCTGATTCATAAGTATGGCCCGCACTACTTCCGTACCGACAAAGCTCACGTGCGTGAGTACCTGAGCCGCTTCACGCAGTGGCGTCCGGTGAACTACCAGATCCTCTCGTGGACGAAGAGCCGCTATTGGCGTTTCCCGGTCAACCTAAACACCTTTGAGCAGCTGATTGGCCGCGCCTCGTCGGAGGAGGAGTTTACGGCCTACTTGGAAAAGGTGCGGATCCCGATGGACCGCCCGGCGAACTCAGAGGATGTGATCGTCTCGCAGATCGGTTGGGAACTCTACGAACTCTTCTTCAAGGGCTACACCCAGAAGCAGTGGAACAAGAGTCCGGCTGAACTGGATGCTTCGGTGTGTGCGCGAATCCCGATCCGGACAAACCGCGATGACCGCTATCTCCGCGAGAGTTTCCAGGCACTGCCCGCCGCAGGCTACACCCGCCTGTTCGAACGCCTGTTGGCCAGCTCCAGAAATACGAAGGTTTTGCTCAACGCTGACTATCGTGAGGTGCGCAAGAGCGTTCGTTTCAAGAAGCTGATTCACACCGGCGCGATTGACGAATTCTACGACTATCGGGCAGGCGTCCTGCCGTACCGCTCGTTGCGCTTCGAACCCGAGCATTTCTCGGCTGAGCAGCTCGCCGGCCGCGAGGCGACGGCCGGCCGCAAGGGATTCTGGCAGCCTGCCTTGCAGGTCAACTACCCGAATGAATTCGACTACACACGCATTGTGGAGGTGAAACACATCACGGGCCAGACGTGCGAAAACACGACGATCGTGCGCGAGTACCCTGCCAATTATCAGCGTGGCGGCGACGCCTACTACCCGGTCCCCAACGCGGAGTCGCGCCGTCAGTACCAAGCCTACGCCGACATTGCCCGGTGCGACCCAGATGTCTACTTCGCCGGCCGTCTCGCGACGTACGCCTACTACAACATGGACCAGGTCGTGGATGCGGCGCTTGAGATGGCGATCCGCATCCAAACGGACTGGCTATCGGGTGCGCAGAAACGTGCGGTTGCCTAACGGAAAATCACCATGAGATCTGCAATGGTGCTCTGGCTATATTCGGCCGAACAGTACGGCAACAGCACGCCGATCAATGAGATCGCCGAGCACGCCGCCCTGTCTGGGTTTAACGACGAAACCGTGGATGTTCTGTGCCTTCACGGTTTTGAGTTCATACCCGAGGCCGACCGTGCCGTCATGCAGCAGCGCGGGTTTCTTGTGCAGGATGTCTCTGCGCTATACCACAGTATTGCAGGCCGATTTCCGACACTTCGTCGGCTCCATCCTAATCACTTTTTCGAGTGCTTTCTGCGTTGGCTGGTTTTGAAGGAATTCTATGCCGGTGCTCCGATCATCGCTTGGGATGCCGATATTTTCCTAAACGATAAATTGAGCCGCCTTCACGCCGCATTCGCCGGATCGACTTTCACCAGTTCGTCGACCTGTTTCGCGGCGCTGCATGACGCGACCTGGCTCGACACCTACGAGCGCCAGTTGGTCGCCTATGAGAGCGAGCCGAAAGCGTATCGAGATGGGATATTCAATCAGCTCAAGATTTGCCGGCAAAACACCCCGGAACAATTCGAGACGAGCTTCTTTGGGCCAATCATTGCGCGGACATTGGATGATCGCGCTGCCTGGGATCAGCTATTTGACGGAACGCCTGAAGAGATGTTTGTGGATCATTTGGTCCGTACCGCGACGCTTCCGCATCATTTAGGGCGACCATGGGGAGATTATGTGATCTGCCCTCAGCCTATGCTGCTGCCACAGCTAGCGTGGCACCATCCTTTCGGAGCCGGCCTGCCTCAGCAAAACCGATCCAAATCATCTTCGCCCGGCCTGAGTTACGTTGAAGGACGGTATGCCTACAATGGCCGGCCACTGGCTTTCATCCATTTTCAGGGTGCGCTGTTCCGTGCATGTGCTGCGCATCTGATTCAGAGTCGCTTCTTCCGGCAAGTGAGTGCGTTGCACGACGAGCTTTACAGCGATGCAGATCGTCGGACGGGTCTCGGAGTCAATACGGCTTTCTTCAGCCGAAAGGAGGAGGTGGCCAAGCAGCTTTCTCAGCTGGTGGACTATCGGGACCTCAGTGCAAAATGGGGAAACCCATTTTCCGAGAGAAATGTGGCCAGGCGTTTTCTGATCGAGCCGAACCTTGCCGAGGCCATGGCGCAGTTCGGGGTCGGCGGACCAGAATCGAAGACGAATCCCGATCCTGAATTCAGCGCCGAGTTCTCGCGCAAGGCTCCGATTTGCCTGGTCTGCTGTTATCTCCCGTTTGATGGCGCAATGCGTGAATCCTGGCTGCAACTGCATCACGAGATGCGGAGTCGGGGTCTGGCTCTGGTGATGCTGGCGCGGCACAGTGCGCCTGACCTCCCTTTTCCCGTCTTTGAGATTCCGCTTTCTTTCAAGGAGTATCTAGATCGGTTTCCTGTTGCGGCGGCCATCGCGAACCGTGCGGGTTGTCAGGGTGATAGCGAACTTGCCCGCATTGATTTCGAGCGCTGGAAAGGTCAGCACACATTTGAAGCCACACTGGCCGGTGTTCCCGTCGCGCGTGCGGTCTTCCAGGTGTACCTCAATCACCTGAAGCCAGCTTGTGTGCTTGTTTGGGACGACGGTCCGGCTGTATCGAGCTGCCTTCGGCAACTTTGTTGGGAGCAAGGGGTGCCGGTCCAGGTGCTTGAGCGAGGTCTCTTGCCGGGAACGTTGATGATCGAGCGCCACGGAATGGCATCCTACTCAGACCTTCGCAGCGCCTGGCTTGCGGACGAGATGGAGCTTCCTGCCGGAGCGGACGAATTATATCGCGCAGCCCAAGAGTTTTATTTGCGGAGCAAGCCGACGAAATACGCTCAACCTGAATTTGGTCATGGCGCCGGTGAGTGGCGGGAAAAGATTGGCGGCGCCGGCCGTCGGGTCGTGGTCTTCTTTGGCCATGTCGATGCGGGTACCCATGGGACCAGCAACTCGCCGTTGGGGCGAAACGGGAACCCAGCCTTTGCGTCGACCCTCGATGCTCTGCGGGCACTCGCTCAGGTCGTCGCTGAACGAAACGATGCGGTCCTTGTCTTTAAACCGCATCCGTTTGATCCAACGGATTACACAAAGGAGGATCTGAAGGGAGGCTTCCTCCTTCGTGACGCGAACATTCACGCTTTGATCGAATTGGCGGATTTGGTCGCCGCGCAGTTCACCACAATCCAGTACGAAGCCGTCTTTTACGGAAAACCGGTGCTCGCGCTTACGCGCAGTCCTTGGTGGGGGAGGGACGCGACCTACGAAGTCAATACGGCGGAGAGCCTTGCTGAGACCGTAGATGCGGCACTCGCGCGTCGCGACTGGATGAGAAAGGAATCCAATGCGCGGAGCTTCCTCACGTGGATGCTGCATCGGTTCCTGATTGCTTGGGCACCAGGAGTGCCGGCGCGGCGCGGGATTTCTGATTTCGCGCAGTACCTCCAACGCTGGGCAAGTGACGCCTCGCAACTGGCGACGGTGGGCAGCCGGCTGATGGAGACGATCACATTGCTGGCGAACCTAGGGTATGACTATGCGTCGGAGTTGCCCTGCATTACGCGCGAGCGGGCATTTCACTTTCTCGACCACCTCGGCAAGGCTGGCCGGTCGAAAGGGAAGCCTGATCAGACCGCCATCTGGGACGTCACGATCGATGGCCGGCAGGATCGTGGCATCTACATGCAGCCCCCGGTTGACCTGACTTTCCGCGTACCGACCGGCGAACGCGGTCGCTTCCAGTCGGCAGTTTGCGTGCACCCGCTGGCATGGGACAAGCCGGGCGCCGGCGGTTGCGAGTTTCACCTTCGCATCGACGGCCGCGTCGTTCACGTGGTTGCGCTCGATCCCGTCAACATTCCGGCCGACCGCCACTGGCATGAACTCAACGTCGCCGTGCCGGCGCGTGCCGACGGGTTTCACGAGATCTCCATCGAAGTCCGTCCGATCGGCGGTTCGAACGCCTACCGCTGGGGCATCTGGCGCGCCCCCAAGTTTTCCTACGTCACCATCTCGGCTCCCCTCAACCCTCCGATTACCGTCCAATGAACGCCTTGCCCGATACCTGCACTCTCGACTCTTCCCCGCTCGAACGCGCGCAGCAGGCGTTTGCCGATGCCGACTGGCCGGCGGCGGCCGCGGCGCTGGAGGAGGCGCTGCGTGCGAGTCCGAACAGCAGCGAACTCAGGATCCTGCTGGGCCACGCCCGGCTCAACGGGAAGGACGCGGCCGGGGCGCTTGAGGCCTATCAGGCCTGCGCGCGCCTCGCGCCCAATCAAAGCGTCGTCCATGCCTGCTGTGCCATGGCGCTGCAGATGCTCGGGCGCACGACGGAGGCCGGAGCGGCCGCGGAACGTGCCCTGTCGCTCGATGCCACCGATGCCATTGCGCTCAAGGTGAAGGCGCGCCTCGCGATTGACGCGGGTGATGTTGCGGCGGCCACCCAGGTTTGCCAGACGCTGATGAAGCTGCTGCCGGATGACGCCGACGTGAAGCGCCTGGCCGACGATTGCCTGGCGATGCCGGCGGTCCGTGCGGTCGCCAAGCCGGCAGCCGCCTCGCGGGCCGGAACGGTCGTCGGTCCGGCCTCGCTCTTTGCGGACTACAGCTCGCGCGTGAGAGCATGGGCGAATCTCGGACCCGAGCATCTCACCCATCAACTGGTGGTGGATGATTTTTCCCGGCCGGTTGAATCCGTCGTTGTTCCGCCTGCTGCGGCGATCGCCAGTGACGGATTGCCGGTTCCCCCCGCCAGCCTGACCATGGGTTATGGTGCGGGCGATCTGGAGCACTACATCAAGTGCGGCCAGACGTCGTATGAGCGGATCGCGCGCGTCCTGCGTGAGCGCGAGGTGACGCTGGGTGCGGGCGATGCGATGTTGGACTGGGGCGGGGCTTCGGGGCGCGTCCTCCGTAATTTTCGATCCGAGGCGGCCGCTGGCTGCGAAGTGTGGGGCTGCGACGTGCATGCCCCTTCCATTCGCTGGGCGCAGGCGCATCTCTCGCCGACCTTCCGTTTCTTCAACAGCAGCAGTCTGCCGCACCTGCCTTTCGCGGACGGCAAGTTCAAGTTCATCTACGGCCTTTCCGTGTTCACCCACCTCAATGCGCAGCGAGATCTGTGGTTGCTCGAGCTGCGACGCGTGCTGGCCAAGGACGGTCTGCTCTTCCTCACCGTTCACAACGAGGACACGTGGCAGTGGTTCCGGAGCAAGGGCATGCCGGGTTGGATGCCGGCCTCGCTGCGCGGTCACACCACGCTGCCCGGCGAGTGCGTGGAGATCCGCGGGGATCGTTGGGAGCACTGCTACACCCTTTTCAGCAACGACTACCTCAAACGCACCTGGGCCCCGTTCTTTGACGGATTCGAAGTGATTCCGTGCATCGAGGGCTACCAGTCCGCCGTGATCCTGCGCAAACGTTCCGCTTAAAGCTCCTCCTGTCATGACCGCAGCCTCGTCCCTTCAACCGACCGCACGTCCATCCTGGCCTGCTCTGCCCTCGCTGCCGGCCGCGGAGGATAATCGCCCTCGACGCGTTTGCATCGCCAGCTTCGACTTTGTCGGGCCGGTCAAGAACGGCGGCGTCGGCACAGCCTTCACCTCGTTGGGCGAGGCCTTGGCCGCGGCGGGGCATGACGTGACGCTCCTCTTCCTCGCCGGCAAGTGGTGCGAGAACAAGACGCTGGAGCACTGGATCGAACACTACCGCCGCAAGGGCATCCGCTTTGTTCCGCTGCCTGACAGCGGGCTCTCGATCAATTCGCGCTGGCACATCAACAAGGCCTACGAAGGCTATCTTTGGCTCAAGCAGCAGCCGGCGTTCGACGTGGTTCACTTCTCGGAGTGGAAGGGCCCGGGCTATTTCGCGATGCGCGCCAAGCGTCAGGGCCTGGCCTTCGCCGACACCCTGATGTGCATCCACACGCATGGGCCGACGCTCTGGCACAAGCTGAGCAACGGTGAGTACGTTACCCAGGCGGACGACATCGAACTCGACTACCTCGAGCGCACGAGCGTGCGTCTCGCGGATGTCGTCGCGAGCCCGAGCCAGTACTTGCTTCGCTGGATGGTCGATCGTGGCTGGACGCTGCCGGAGCAGACGTTTGTGCAGCAGTACGTCCGACCAGCCACGGCGCGGCAGCCCAAGGCGGGCGCGGATCGCGTGCAGGCCATCGACGAACTCGTGTTCTTCGGCCGCCTCGAGATCCGCAAGGGGCTGGTGCTCTTCTGCGACGCCCTCGATCGCCTCAAGGACGACCCGCAGCTGGCGGGTAAGCGTATCGCCTTCCTCGGGAAGAACGACAAGATCAGCGGACGCGACAGCGCCGAGTACATTGCCGAGCGTGCCAGGGCGTGGCCTTGGAAGTACGAGATCATCAGCGATCGCGACCAGATGGGAGCGATGGATTACCTGCAGGGCGAGGGTCGCCTCGCGGTGATTCCATCCCTCGTCGACAATCTGCCCAACACCGTGCTCGAGTGCCTCGGCGCCCAGGTCCCGCTGCTCGCGAGCGATGCCGGTGGCATTCCCGAGATGATCGCCGCCGATGATCTTGCCGCCACCTGCTTTCCGCTCCGCGTGCCCGCGTTTGCGGCCAAGCTCAAAACGGCATGGCTCGAAGGGGTGCGCCCGGCGCGTTACGCCGTGGAGCAGAAAGCCAACGAGCGCGCCTGGTCGGGCTGGCATGAGGGTCTGGTGGCTCCGGCGACCGCAACCCCGGCCGACCTCACCAAGCCACCGACGGTGAGCATCTGCATGTCGCACTGGAATCGTCCGGCCTACCTGCGGCACGCCCTGGCCTCGATTGAGGCGCAGGACTATCCGAACTACGAGGTCGTACTGATTGACGATGGCAGCACCACGCCGGAGGCGCACGCCCTGTTGAAGGAATTGGAGCCGCTCTTCGCCTCCCGCGGTTGGCAGCTCCTGCGAAACACGGAAAACCGTTACCCGGGTGCGGCGCGCAATCGCGCGGCGCGGGAAGCCCGGGGCGAGTACATCCTGTTCATGGATGACGACAACTGTGCGAAGCCCAGCGCGATCTCGACCTTCGTGAAGGTCGCCCGCACGACTGGAGCCGACATTCTTACCTGCTGCCTCGATACCTTTTCAGGTCACGGCCAGCCCCACGCGAATCTCAAGCCGACGCAGCGCTGGTTGTTCCTCGGTGACGACATCGGAACGGGCGCGCTGCGCAATAATTTCGGCGACACCAACGGGCTCTGGCGCCGCGAGGTCTTCCTGGCCGTTGGCGGATTCCATGAGGACTGGGGCGTTGGCCACGAGGACTGGGAGGTCCTCGCGCGGGCCGTGCTGGCAGGCTACAAGCTGGAGACCATTCCAGAACCGCTCGCCTGGTACCGGCTTAACGAGTCCGAGGCGACGGTGAATCGGAAGACGCCCGTCCACGCCAATCATCAGGCAAACCTGCGTCCCTACCTGGCTGCGGTCCACCCGGACCTGCGCACGCTGGTGCAGTTTGCCCAAGGCTCCTACCTGCGGCGGGTCCAGGCCACGGAGTTGGACGCGATTGCGCAGCTCGCGCAGTACGGCGTGCTCTGGAAATCCAAGCTCGAGGCCGCGCTCGCGTTGATCGAACTCAAGCAGGAGAAGGCCGCGGTGAAGCTGATGCTGGAGGGCGTTAAGGCCGTTGAAGGTTGCCGCAATCTCAAGGTCATCATTGAAGCCATCGCCGGCATCGCACCACACCTTAGCCGCTACGATCAGGGGAGGGCTCGTTTCCTCCTCGAGAAGGCGTACCCGCTGGCCGTGAAATTGGGCATACCCGCGCTGCGCGACAGCGTGCAGGCTAGCCTGGCCAAGCTGGGTGGACCGGCCAAATCCGCCCCCGCGTCCAAGCCGGTCACCGCACCGGCCCTGGCCGTGGGCGAGGTCGGGCTCTGAGCTAACGCCACCCTTCATTCGCGTGCCGGACGGATCGCACCGCCTGTTCTTCTTCAACCCCTGGGCTGACCTAGTCCAAGGGGCAGGGGAGTACCTTGCGGCGCTGCCGGCCCTTGACGTGGCGGCACGCACAGCCGATGCGGGCAACGTCGAACTTGTCCGCAAGGCCCGGCTCGACCTCGACTGGTACGGCGAGTGCACGCGCTGCTTTGCGGAAGCGACGCATCCCGAGATTGCGCTTCTGCCGGCACAGGTCGTCGGGCCGACAGGCATGGCCGCGTTGGTCAAGGCTGCGACGGGCAAGCCGGTGGGCGAGACGTGGTGGCTCGTGTTCATGGGCCAGCATCCGCAGAAGCTGGCGCCCGTCGCGGGCAAGACGCTCGCGTTCCTGCGGCGCTGCGGGGTGAAGATTCTGCTCTACGCGTTCGACGAGGCGAGCCGGCGCATGCCCTGCTTTGCGGAGATCGCACCGCACCTCGATGTGCTCATCCATGACGAGGCGCCCCTCGCTGACGAGGGCCGCGCGCGGCTGCGGCCGGATTGTTTGACGATTCACCGGAGCTGGGTGGCCAATGTCGTGCCGTTCGCTGCGCCCTTCAACGAGGAGCCGGAGGCGAAGATTCTCTTTCTCGGCTCGCAGATGGGCCTGACGCCGCATCGGCAGCGGCAGATCGATTTTCTCAAGAAGACCTTCAAGGATCGTTTCGTCGCCAGTACCGATCACTCGGTGGGCGTGGGCGACCGCTTTGCCCTCAACCGCTACCAAGTGGGGCTGTGCCCCGAAGGGCGGATGTTTGCGACGCCGGCGATGAGCCGTACGCACACGGACCGGCCGTTCTGGTCGGGCTGCCTCGGGCTGGTGCCCGTTTCGGAGGATTCCAAGCAAGGCGGCCGACTCGATGAGCTTGCCGCTGACGGATTGATCCTGCGCTACGCGCACGGCGACCTGAAGGCGCTCGCGGCTGCGTGTGAGCAGGCCTTGGCGATGCCGGTGGCTGCGCGCCGCCGGATCTACGAGCATTTCAACCGTCGCGAGACGGTCGGCACGGTGGTCGCCGAGGCGATCGCGGCCGTGACTGCGCCGGTCGGCGCGGTCTGAACGGGAGTTGAGCGGGCTGGTGTTGGATCGCAGCCTTGCAACAAGACACGGAAATCGCGCAGAGGCGCAGAGCCGCAGAGTCTTGAAATAGGATCTGCACTTCAAAGGGTCTTCTCTGCGGCTCTGTGCCTCTGCGTGACTTCTGGATTGGGTCGCTTGAGTCGAATCTCCGCCTGAGGGAGGTTCTGATATTTCAGGGATTCTTTTGGGACAGATGTTCTCGAACTTAAAAACGGCGAAGGCCCCGGCGTGAGCCGGGGCCTTGTTGCCTTGGATGCTACCTGACACCGACTGGCCGGGGCCTCCGCAGGGCGTGTCTGGCCCGCTTAGCCCGGCCGCCGGTTGAGCGGCGGCCGGGATTGGGCGAATCAGGACGATCCCTGAGCGGAGGAGGCTTAGCCGATGAGACGCATCGCGACCTGCGCGCTCTGGTTGGCCTGCGACAGCATGGCGGTGCCAGACTGAACCAGGATGTTCCAGCGTGCGAGCTGCGTGGACTCCGAGGCCACGTCCACATCGGTGATGCGGCTGTTGGCGGCCTCGATGTTGGCCTTGTTGACCGTGAGGACTTCCGAAGCGAAGCCGAGGCGGCTCTGCTCGGCGCCGTTGGTGGCGCGCATCGTCGCGACGTTCTGAATCGCGGTGGTGATGTCGGACAGCTGGACGTCGCCGAGATCCGAAACCGTACCGGCCGTCAGGGCGCCGATACCGTCGGTCGCGTCAGACAGGTCCTTGCCCGAGAGGGCAACCGTCTGGCCGCCGTCTTCCGACACCTGGGTCGTGAGATCGGCAGAGCCGAACAGGGCGACGCTGTTGAACTCTTCGCCCGTGAGGGAGGTGAGCTCGTCCTGCAGCTGGGTGAACTCGGCGTCGTAGTTCGCGAGGTCATCGTCGTTCTTGGTCGGGTCAGCGTAGAGCGTCTTGAGCTCGCTCATACGGTCGAGAACCTTGCCGGCCGTCTTGAGGACGCCGTCCTGGGTCTGCAGGTAGGAGACGCTGTTGCCGATGTTGGCGTTCGCAGCAGCCGAACGCTTGGCCGCGGCGGACAACTTCATCGAAACCGCGAGACCACCAGCGTCATCGGAAGGGTTCACGATCTTGGAGCCGCTGGAGAGACGGTTAAGGCTCTTCTGCAGCATGCTGTTGGAAGCGGCGAGGTTATTGGAGGCAACCGTCGCTGCGTAGTTGGTGTTAATCACGACTGACATGGCTTTTTCTTTCCTTGATAAATGCGACTATCCGTCGTCGCCACGGGCCTGAAGGTACGGCGCAGGCCGCGCCGTTTGCGGCATGAGCCGCAAAGGGGTTCCGCCCCGCGCCATCGCGGGACGTGAAATGGGGGGAGACTGTCAACGAACCCTTTTTTCCCCGGAGACAGACAACCGCGTGAGCTCCGGACCACCGAGCCGGGGACTAGCCGGCTCGCGTGGCGGGGAAGGGATCGATCCTAACTTAACCGAGCAGCTTGAGCGCGATCTGCGCGCTCTGGTTCGCCTGCGACAGCATCGAGGTGCCGGACTGGACCAGGATGTTCCAGCGGGCGAGCTGGGTGGACTCCGAGGCCACATCCACATCGCTGATGCGGCTGTTGGCGGACTCGAGATTGGCCTTGTTGACCGTGAGGACCTCCGCGGCGAAACCGAGGCGGCTCTGCTCAGCGCCGTTGTTGGCGCGCATCGTCGCGACGTTCTGCAGGGCGGTGGTGATGTCGTCGAGGGCGACATCGCCCAGATCCGAAACCGTGCCGGCCGTCAGCTGGCCGATGCCAGAGGTGACATCAGAAAGGTTCTTGCCGGTCAGGGTGACCGTGGAGCTGCCGTTTTCCGAGACCTGGACATCGAGATCGCCGGTGCCGAAGAGGGCGACACTGTTGAATTCCTCGCCGGTGAGCGAGCTCAGCTGCTCCTGCAGCTGGGTGAACTCGGAGTCGTAGTTCGCGAGGTCATCCGTGTTCTTGGTCGGGTCGGCATAGAGCGTCTTGAGCTCGCCCATACGCTCGAGGACCTTGCCGGTCGTCTTGAGCACGCCGTCCTGCGACTGCAGGAACGACACGGAGTTGCCGATGTTGGTGATGGCTGCGCCGGACCGCTTGGCGGCGGCGGACAGCTTCATGGACACGGCGAGGCCGCCTGCATCGTCCGACGGATTGACGATCTTGGAGCCGCTGGAGAGCCGGTTGAGGCTCTTCTGCAGCATTTCGTTCGAGGCAGCGAGGTTGTTCGAGGCGACGGTCGCCGCGAAGTTGGAGTTGATGACAACAGACATGGTGATCTTCCTTGATTCTAACACGCGGCGTCCGTGCCGCATTCGGATCCGGGAGAACGGCCCCGGTTCAGGCCGGTCTTGGCAATTGCCTCGACGGGGGAAGTATCGTCGCGGGTTTCGAAATACTTTACGCGATTGCGCGAGATTTTCCGTGAAGAAACGCCTCAAGTTTGGCGCGAGTGTTTCGACGGCAGTCAAAAGTATCCTGTAAATGGATACTAAATGACAGAGGTAAATTCGCCTTTCCCCGGGAGCGCGGGCCGCTGGCCCGCCTGGTTGAGGAATCTGGATTCCGGATTGAATTGAATCCGATTTAGGCGTGCTCGGGCCGCGCGAACCGGAGCGATGACCACGAAAAACACGAAGATGGCCTTCGCTGCGCACGTAATCCGTCCGCCTTCAGAGATCGAGGGCTTGCGGTGGAGCGGCTTGCCCTCAACGCGCGCCATCTTCGGACCGGCCTCAGCGAGGCCGGCTACACCGGAGCCAGCAGCGATTCGCGACTGAAGCCGTAACGATGGCGAAGCCCGGCATTCGGCTAAATCGAGCATCGAGCATCCAAAATCCGGCCCTTCGTCGAGCCCGACGCCCGGCGGACGTATATCATATAGAAAGGGCTAAACTCCGGCGCGACGGCGCCGATAAAGGGGTCGGGGGACGTGTGCCCTCATCTCTTCATATGGCTTCTGGACTCCAACTCTCAGGTCTCGCTTCAGGTTTCGATTGGAAGACGTTCGTCGACTCCATGATGGAGATCGAGCGTGCTCCGATCACCCGGCTCGAGGCGGAGAAGACCAAGAACTCCTCCCAAGTCACCCAGCTGACGACCTTGGGCGGCCGCCTCACCGCGCTCCAGACGGCTTCGGAAGCGCTCCAAGCCGAGGGCCTTTTTACCAAGCGTTCTGTAACCGGTACTGCAACAGGGAGTTCGGCCTCGGCGGCGACCGGCACGGTGGCGGGAAACTACACCTTTAACGTCACGCAGCGCGCCACCGCGGCCCGCCAGCAGGGCGCGTCGGGCCTGGCGGGGAATCTCGCGGCGACCGCGGACGTCGGCGCGCTGACCCTGGCCAATCTGCCGATCGCCGCTCCGGTCACGGCCGGGACGTTTACAGTCAATGGCAAGACGGTGACGGTTGCCACGACCGACTCCCTGGAGGATGTTTTCGACGCCATCAGCGCGGCCACCTCGGGCGCCGTCACCGGGGAATACGACCCGGCCACGGACAAGGTCAAATTGACCGGCACGGGCGAGATCATCCTCGGCGCGGCCAATGACAGCAGCAATTTCCTGCGTGCGATGAAGCTCACCAACAACGGTGGCTCCACCGTTTCGAGCAGCGCCTCGCTGGCCACGCTCAAGCTGACCTCGCCGCTCAATGCCGCGAACCTCGGCACCGCGGTGACTGCCGTGGACAGCGGCGGCGCGGGCTCCTTCACGATCAACGGCGTGGCGATCGCCTACGACGTCGACACCGATTCACTCAGCACGGTCATCAAGCGCATCAACCAGTCGGGCGCGGGCGTCACTGCCGCCTACGACACGGTGCTGGATCGCATGACCCTGACCAACCAGTCGACGGGCGACCTCGGCCTGACCGTGTCGGAATCGACCGGCGGTCTGCTCGGTGCGCTCGGCCTGACCACCGGCAGCTCCCTCACGCGCGGCACCAACGCCCAATTCACGCTCAACGGCGGGGCCACCCTGACGAGCACGAGCAACACGCTGGATGCCACCGCGCATGGCGTGACCGGGCTCAGCCTCACCGCGGGCGCCGAGGGTAGCCAGACGCTCGCTGTCAGCGTCGACACGAGCACGATGCGGGAAAAGATCGACGGCTTCATCTCGGCTTTCAACGGCGTGCAGACATTCCTCGAGAGCTCCACGCGCGTCACCACCGACAGCAAGGGCAAGGTCACCGCGGGCACGCTGGCCTCGAATCGCGAGATCCAGACTTGGGGCAGCAAGCTGCGTTCACTCGTGTTTGCCGCCGTCCCCGGTCTCGATGGGTCCGTCGCCCGTCTGGAAAACCTCGGCATCGATTTCAAGCGGGGCACGAGTGAACTGGAGATCAAGGATGCCACCAAGCTGACAACCGCGCTCACGGAGCGCCCGGATGACGTCGAGGAATTTTTCGCGACTTCGACCACCGGCCTCGCCGATCTCATCGGCCAGTACAGCGAGAGCGTCGGCGAGCTGAACACGAAACAGCAAAAGGTCCTCAACAAGTCCAATACCGGCATTGATGACCAGATTGCCGCGATCGAGCGCCGGTTGGTGCTGCAGCGCGAGATCATGGAGTCGGCCTTCATCGCGATGGAGTCGGCCCAATCCCAACTTAAGTCCCAGTCGAGCGCGCTCACCAACGCGTTCTCGTCGACCTCGCAATAATGAAGCTCCGCTCCCGCTCCATTCTTTCACTCTGCGCCTTGCTCGCGGCCCTCGCCGCGGCCGGTTGCTCGACCTCCCGCATCACCGTCGACGGGATCGAGGCGCAGCCGTTCATCCCGGTGAACCACATGGGGGTCGAACGTCTGCCCGAGGATTTGCGCCGGGTGGTCGTGCTCCCCGCCAGTGGCGGCACCGATGCGCTCGATGCCGTCCTGGTGGCGGCGCTCCAGCGCCGCAATCGCTTCGAGGTGGTCGCGATCAGCCGCGTGGAGTGCATGCGCCGGTTTCGTCGCGAGGATTTCTCGTCCGTCTCGGCGCTCCCGCCGGGCTTTCTCCAGTCGATTGCCCGCGAATGGGCCGCGGATGCCGTGATGTTCATCGATGTCACGACGGAACGGACCGTTCGCCCCCTGGCCCTCGGCCTCCGGGCCAAGCTGGCCTCGGTCGAGGACATGCGCCTGCTCTGGACGTTCGACAACGTTTTCTCCCTTGCCGAACCCGCCGTCGCAGCCGCCGCCCGTCGCCACTACCTTGCAGGTGAGAGGGCCGGTGAGCTCGCGGACCGGAGTGCGGCCGTTTTTCAGTCCCCCCGGCGGTTCGCCGCGTACGCGGCCGATTCGACCTTTGCCACGCTTCCGCCCAGGTAAGGCTAAAGTTCATCCAAACCGGGCCGATATAAAGACCACTTAACCCACGGCGTTCCCTGTGCAAAAGACCATCAGCGGCTGACCGTAACCGTAACCGACAAGCCAATGATCTCATCCACATCTCCGTCCGACAAATCCGCTCGCGCCGATGCTCTTGGTGCGGCTGGACAGCAGCCGGCGCGCTCGCGTGCGCCCCGTTCTGATCATCTTTCGACCGACAGCGCCCGGGTGCTCAATGAGGCCCTCGCCGGTCAGCCGGAAATCCGTCCTGAGGTGCTCGAGCGGGCCCGCGCCCTCGCCGCCGACCCGTCTTATCCGCCAGCTGAGGTCATCCGCAGCGTTGGCGCGATGATTCTGGCCTCCCCTGACCTGAGCGAAGACGAGTCCTGAGCGCGCCCATGCTCGCCCAAACCTACGCCCGGACCTACCGGTCGAACGCGGTTTTGACCGCGAGCCCCGGTCAGCTGGTCCTGATGATGTACGATGGCGTGCTCAAGTCGCTCGCCCTTGCGCAGGATGCCTTCCAGCAGCCGGCGGAGAACGTGCAGCGAATCGAGCTGATCAATCGCCATTTGCTCAAGGCCCAGAGCATCATCTCCGAGCTCCAGGGAACCTTGAATTTCGATGCCGGCGGTGAAATCGCCCGCACGCTCCATCGCCTGTACGACTACCACAATCGCCGTCTCTTTGAAGCCAACCTCAAGAAGCAGGTGGCTCCGGTGATCGAGGTTGAGCGCTTGGTGCGCGAACTCCGCGATGGCTGGGCCGAGATGCTGTCCAAGCATGACGGCTCCACGCCCACGGCTCCGCGACCGACCGCGTCGTTGGCGGTCGCTTCCTGATCATGGCCGGTCCGGCTCACACCTTGGACCGGCTGCTCTCCGCCCTCGAGGATCTCGTGGCGGGGGAACGCAGCGCCCTGCGCGCCGGCGACTATGTCGACGCCCTCGCTCTGCAGGAACGCGCGTCGCCCGTCGTCGCCCGCCTGGTCGAGCTTGCCCCGGCCGCGTCCGACGATGATCGCGCGCGAGTGCGCAAGGTCGTGGCCCGCCGCGATGAGCACAGCCGCTGGCTGAGCGAGGCGATGGCCCAGGCGCGCGCTGAACTCGGCCGCATGGCCGAGGGCCGCCGGGTCGTGGCGCGCATCGCGCCCGTCTATGGACGGCCTGCGACGGCGGCGGGAGCGGCGCACTTCTCCGGCCACGCCTGAGGCGGAGTCGGAGGACGGGACCGATAGGACGGATGAGACCTATGGGACCTAGGATATAAGTCCTATCCGTCCCCTCCGTCCTCTAGGTCCTATGTCCGCCCAGCGATCTGCGCTCAGGCGCTGACCGCGAGCGGGGCGAGCTCTTCGTTCTGCTCGCCCTGGCCGATCGAGACGACCTCCGGCGGGCCGGAGAGCCATGCGCTTGCGACCATGCCAGCTTCCGCGCGCCAGTTGGTGCGGGGCTTGGAGTAGACGGAGAGCACGCTGTGCTCGGTGCTGCCCAGCCAGTTCAGATTGGCCTTCAGGCAGATCGATCCGTCGGCGAGCGTGAAGCTCTGGAGGAGAATGTGCCCCTTGAGCTCGGGCTGGCCGGCTCCGTTGCGCTCGGAGAGCGTCATGCGGGCCAGGCCCTGGTTGTAGTTCACCATCCGCGAAACCTCCCACGTCCCTCCACCCGCCATGCCGGCTTCGGCGACGAGCGCATGTTCGGTGTCGGTGAGGAAGGAAAGGAGACGCATGGTAAAAGGGACGAGGCACACGACCTCAGAGAGTGCGATCGGACAAATCCCGCGGTACTTGAGCGAAAAAATGACGTCTCCGTTGATGAAAGTTTCAATTCGTTGTGCGTCAGAGGATTAGTCTCTTCGCGAATCGCTCGATTTTCGTGCGAACTCCGCATGGGCCGGAATGAACAGAGTACTTTCACGCCTACGGGAACATTTGTTTGAACCGGACGCCGTCCTGACTCTAGGCTTCACCTTCCAAGCTGCCGCTTCGTCCGCCGTTCGCCCCTCCCTATGTCCCTAGAGAAAATCCTGATCATCGAAGACGAGACGGTCGTGCGGACGTTGTTACAGACGATTTTCCAGCGCCATAAGTGCTCGGTGCAGGCGGTCGGAACCCTGGCGGAGGCGAGTGCGCTGATCCAGAAGGAGTCGTTCGATCTGCTCATGCTCGATATCCGTCTGCCCGACGGCAACGGGCAGAAATTTCTCGAGCAGATTGCCGCCATGCCGGAGCGCCCGCTGGTGGTGATGGTCACGGGCTATGGCACGATCGAGTCGGCCGTCGCCTGCATGCGCGCCGGGGCGTTTGACTACGTCCTGAAGCCGTTTTCCCCCAGTCAGATCGACATCATCCTGCGCAAGGCGCAGTCGTACCGGCAGCTCATCAGCGTCAATCGCCTGCTGAGCGACGATCAGGGCGACGAGGAAGGCGCGTTGGTCGGCCGGAGTCCCGCGATGGTGCGCCTGCGGCAGCTGATCGAGCGCGTGGCGCCCACCGATGCGACCGTGCTCGTCACCGGCGAGAGCGGTACGGGCAAGGAGATGATCGCCCGCGAGTTCTACCGGCGCAGCCCGCGGCGGAGCCAGCCCTTCATCAAGGTGAACTGTGCGGCGGTGTCGCAGACGCTGATTGAGAGCGAGTTTTTCGGCCATGAGCGGGGCGCCTTCACCGGCGCGACCGAACGCCGCGAGGGGCGTTTTGAGCTGGCGAACCAGGGCACGCTGCTCCTCGACGAGGTCAGCGAAATCCCGCCCAGCCTGCAGGCCAAGCTCCTGCGCGTGCTCCAGGAGCGCGAGTTCGAGCGCGTCGGCGGCAACCGCACGATCAAGGTCAACGTGCGCATCATCGCCACGTCGAATCGCGACCTGCTCAGCTACGTGGAGAAGGGCGACTTCCGTCAGGATCTCTATTACCGCCTCAATGTCTTCCCGGTGCACGTGCCGGCGCTGCGCGAGCGCGCGGATGACGTGATCCTTCTGGCCGACCATTTCCTGCGCCGCTTCTCGCGCAAGCATGGCATTAAGGTCGCCGGCTTCTCCGACTCCGCCCGCGCCGCCATGATGGCCTATCGCTGGCCGGGCAATGTGCGTGAGTTGCAGAACACGATCGAGCGCGCCGTCATCCTCACCGAATCCGGCCGCGTCGTCACGGCGCCGACCCTCGGCCTCCCGGGCAATCTCTCGTTCCAGGAAGATGAACCGGCCCCGCCGGAGCCGGTGTTCGATCCGTATGCGGAGGATGCCTTGATCGCCGGGGCCTTGGTCGCGCGCACCGCCGAAGCGGCGTCGCCGGCCGTGTCCAACGGACAGGGTGTGATCAAGCTCGACGAATTGGAGAAGCAGGCGATCCGCGCCGCACTCCGTCAGACTTCAGGGAATCGCACCCAGGCGGCGGCCGCGCTGGGCATCAGCATCCGTACGCTCCGCAACAAGTTGCAGGAGTACCGGGACGCCGGTGACCCGGTGGATGCGGACCTCGAAGCGTCGGAGTAGGGGCGCGGGCCGCTTGACTGCAAATTTCGGATTGCGCAAAGCGTGCCGGCCTGGCCCGCGAATGGGCACGAATGCGATCCGGGATAAACCACGGAATACACCGAATACACCGAATTTCTGAAGACAGTATTCCGATGCTGTTTCGGTGTGTTCCGTGTATTCCGTGGTTCCAAAATCCGAGGTGTGAATTCGCGCCGATTCGCGTGATTCACGGGCGCTTGGTGTAAAGTCGGGCTTCGCTGGGTCGATAGTTGGAGCGCTGAGCCGCTTCGCGCCTTCGCGGCTTCGCGTGAGATCCGTTTCAGATCACGCACATTTTCAAAACCGCTCCTAAATACCCGAGGGAATGCGCCGATAATTCCTGCACATCCCCTCAAGACTTCACCCGAACATGCCTGCTACCGAGGAAATCACCGAAGCTCTGGTCCGCGAAAACATCAATCGCGCGATCACCGACGTTTTCAAAACCATGCTCGGGCAGACCGCCGTGCTGGACGTCACCAACGAACAGGCTGCCAAGCAGCCCTGGCCTCCGCTGCTCCGGCAGGGTGAAGAGGCGAAACCGCATGTGGTTGGCACCGTCGGCTTCATCGGTGAAGCGAACGGCCTGATCTACCTGTACCTCGATCTCGAATTCGCCCGCAAGATCACCTGCAATCTCCTGGGCATGACCCCGGCCGAGCTCGAAGAAGCCGGCGACGAGGTGATCAACGACGCCATCGGCGAGCTCACCAACATGTCGGTGGGCAGCTTCAAGAACGGCCTCTGCGATGCGGGCTATCCCTGCAAGCTGACGATCCCGTCGATCCTGCGCGGCAGCAATTTCTGCATCGAGCCGATCAGCTCGGCCACCCGTCAGATCTATCACTTTAACTGCCTCGGCCACCGTGTCGTTGCAGACATCCTCATGAAGGTTGGGGAATAATTCGAACGACCATGCGCTACAAGATCCTCACCGTGGACGACTCCAAGACCGTCCGCATCATCGTGCGGAAGGCCTTCAAGGCTTTCGACTGCGAGATCCTCGAAGCCGGCAACGGCGTTGAAGGCCTGGCGGTTGCCGCCAAGGAAAGCCCTGATCTCATCCTCCTCGACGTCACCATGCCGGTGATGGACGGCGTTGAGATGCTCACCAAGCTCAAGGCCGACCCTGCGCTCAAGGCGATCCCGGTCATGATGCTCACCGCTGAAGGTGGCCGCGACCACGTGCTCAAGATCGCCAAGATCGGCGTGCGCGACTACCTCGTGAAGCCCTTCAAGGAGGAGGTCCTCATCGAGAAGGCCGGTCGTGTCATCGACCTCAAGCCGCTCTCCGACACGCCCTCCAAGGCGAAGTCCATCTTCGATCCGGCCGACATCCTCGTCGTCGAGGACAAGCCGGTCATCATCCAGCAGATCGCTGACGGCCTGAAGCACACCCCGTGGAAGATTCACGGCGTGAGCACCCAGGGCGAGGCGATCGATGCCTGCACGAAGAATCCGCCGGACCTCATCATCGTCAGCCTCTCGCTGCCCGAGGAGGCCGCCTTCACGCTCTTCCGTCTCATTCGCACGAATGTGAAGACGAAGTACACGCCGGTCTTCGCCCTCGTGGTCAAGACCGAGACGGGCCAGCAGCAGCAGGCCCAGACCGTGGGCTTCTCCGCGATCATCACCAAGCCGATCGAGATCGGCGAGCTCGAGACCAAGATGGCCAAGGCGATGAACCTCGACACCTCGCAGCGTTACTACGCGACCGAGGGCGAGAACCTCATCATGCGTCTGCCCGAGAACTGCTCTCCGGCTGTCCTCGCCGAGGTCGCCGTCTACCTGAAGCCGAAATTCTCCGAGGCGGTCGACGCCGGCCACAACAAGGTCGTGATCGACATCCACCAGGTGAAGTCGCTGCACATGGGCATCATCAAGCTGCTCTTCCAGGCGATGCAGACCTGCCGCGAGCTCGGCATGCAGTTCGCCCTCGTGGCCAACGCGCAGATCATCACCGAGTGCAAAGGCTTCGAGGACACCCGTGGCTGGACCTTCTACGACTCGCTCGACGAGGCGAAGGCCAATCTCGGCAAGGCTGTGGCTCCCGCCATGGCGACCGCCTGATCCCGCCCTCCGCGCTACCTTTTCAAGCCCGGCCCGCCCTGTGCGGTCCGGGCTTTTTTGTCATGCGCCCACGCGACCTAGGGAATTTCCCTAAGCCGTAGGCCACCTGTGCCGATACATAAGATGCATTGTCAGGACACCGTTACGGGCGTCCGGCTCCCGTACGGTCCCTCATCCGGACAGGAGAGGCAGTGTGTCTCAACGGACCTCGGTCCGGCCTCACCGATTCCTATCCCATGATGTCTCTCGCTCTGCGGTGCCTCGTCGCCTTTTTCGTCTTCGCCTTTCTTGGTCTGTCCCTTGGATATGGTTCCGCGGCTTCGGTCGATGCGCTTGCCTCGACCGAAGCTGCGGAGGAATCCCACGCCACCTCGCTCAGCGCAGGCACGCTGGCGATCGGCGCGCTGCTCCTCGTGGCTCAGCTGGTCGTTGTGCGTTGGTTTGCGCGGACGCGCATGCGGAGCTGGACGGTGACGCGGCGCCTGGCCGCGGGCTTCGCGGCGGTGCTCGCGGTTCTTTGCGGTCTGGCTGTTGAAAGCTATGTGAGCATGCACACGGCGCTGGTCGATTTTGGCCACTACCGTGACGACGCGCAGCACAGCAATCTGGCGGCGGAGATCCAGATCGGGTTCCTTGAGCTGGATTCGGCGTCAAAGAATCTGGTGATCCTGCGCACCGCGGAGCCGGTCGCCCGCTATGCGGCGCATGCCGTCGAGCTGGACGCCTTGCTGGAGCGCGCGGAGCGCGAGATCATCGAGCCGGAGCTTCGGTCCCGTCTGGGGGTCATCACCGGCGGAGTGAGTGAGCATGCTAAGCTGCACGCGGAGCTGCAACAGGCCGTGCTCGCGCGCAACGAGGATGCGCTGGCCAGCTTGAGCACGCGCATGGCTGGGCTGGGTGGCCGGATTGACGCCGAGGCTGGCGCGATCGAAGCCGCCTTCATCGCCCGGCAAAATGCCGACGGGCCACGCATGGCGGCGGAGCTCGCCTACACCCAGTCGGTGGTGGTCTGGATGGGCATCGCGGCGGTGATCATCGGCATTGGCCTGGCCGCGATCATCGCTGCCAGCATTGCCGGACCGCTACGCATCCTGGCGGCGTCGCTGGGGGCGGGGGCTGAGCAGACGGCGGCGGCGGCGGGGCAGGTTTCCGCCTCGAGCCAGGCGCTGGCCCAGGGGGCGAGCGAACAGGCCGCCTCACTGGAGGAAACCTCCGCCTCGCTGGAGGAGATGAATTCGATGACGAAGCGCAATGCGGACAACTCCCACGGGGCGCAGCAGGTCGCCTCGGACACGAGCACGGCCGCCCTGACCGGGGCGGAGCAGATGTCGGCCATGCAGGCGGCGATGGAGCGCATCAACGGCGCGTCGAAGGATATCACCCAGGTGCTCAAGACGATCGACGAGATCGCGTTTCAGACCAACATTCTCGCCCTGAACGCCGCGATCGAAGCCGCGCGGGCCGGGGAGCAGGGTGCGGGATTCGCCGTCGTGGCGGAGGAAGTCCGCGCGCTCGCGCAACGCTCCGCCGGGGCCGCCCGCGAGACCGCGGCGATGATCGAGCGTTCCGTCGCCGAGAGCCGGCACGGGGTCGAGATCAGCGCCGAGGTGGCGCGCAGCCTGGCGGGCATCCAGGATCGGGTGAAAAAGCTGGATCAACTGGTGGCCGAGATCGCCTCCGCGTCCGGCGAACAGAGCAAGGGGATCGAGCAGATCACCCAAGCCGTCGCCCAGATGGACCAGGTCACCCAGTCCAATGCCGGCAGCGCCGAGGAAACTGCGGCCGCCGCGGAGGAACTCAACGGCCAGTCGGTCATGCTCAAGGAGGCCGTGGATCAGCTCCAGGCGCTGACGGGAACGCGATCCGCGCCTGCCACGCGTACAAAGTCCCGCGGGACGCCCGGTCCGCGCCGGGCTGGCCCCATCAAGAGGCCCACAGCCGAACTGGTTTCTGCCTGATCCTTTGGCTTCTGGCATTCCTTGGAGCACGGGCCGATCGGCTGAATGACGGGTCGTGCCCTCAACTCGTTCTCGATCTGGGAACGATTCAGCGGTTGTAGCCGGGGTCGCTGACCCCGGTCCGGGATCGTTGAGGGAAAATGCGAATCCCGGGGTCAGCGACCCCGGCTACACCTCAATCAATCCCACTCTTGTCGGCGCGTAGAGTCCGCCAGCTTCGCTCTCAATCCAGTGCGCCCGCCAGCTTGGCAAAGCTGCGCTGAGCCCGCTCGATCACGAGCGGCATCTCGCGCGGGCTGGTGCCCGCCTTGGCATAGGAATCCTGATTGGACTCCCAGAAGATCGTCTCGCCGGGCAGGCCGAGGCCGAGAAACTCGGTCGCGCCTGCCGCCAGATTAAGCATGTGAATCAGCGGCAGGTGCTTGCCGCCCGGCTGGTAGTGGGAGCTGATGGCGGTGATGGCCTCGCTCGGGAAATTCCACGCTTCGAGGATCACGGTCGCGGCATCCAAGTTGGTCAGGCCGAAGCGCTCGGACTCCCAGGCATTGACCGGCGAATTGGGGCCGGGATCGAAGGCCGGAGCAGGTGGCAGGCCGCGCGCCAGGCGATCGAGGGCGAGGCGGCCGAGCGGACGCAGCAGGCCGATGACGTAGCACGTCGGGGCGTCCTCATCCACGCGCTTGGCGAGTTCCTCCATGATGAGCGCAGTCATCAGGGAGTGTTCGCGAAAGCGGCGGCTGGTGATCGCGTAGAGCGGGAGGCCGTCCAGGTTCGGCGGCGCGATCGCGGCGATGCCGACGAGGCGGTGCACCTCCCGCAGGCCGATGCGCGCGACGGCTTCCTCGATCGAGGAAGCCGGCTCGGCGCCGGCGAACTGCGCGCTGTTCGCCATCTTCAGGATCCGGGTCACAAGCGAACTGTCGCGCCGCAGCAGGGCGGTGACATCGTCGACCGACGGGAAAAAGCGGCGGAGCAGCCGGTTGAGCTCCGCGAGGATCCGGGGCGCAGCGGAGAACCCTTCCACCAGGGCGGGGAGTTGCGTCCGGGAGACAGGGGCGGCGATCATGACGGGAGGAGTGTGGGGCCGGGCGGGAAGCCTGGCAAAAATCACTCCGGTGTGTAGGTGACCCGTGCATACAGCACGTTGCCGGGCACGAGGCCTTCGGTGACGTGCTTGGGGATTTCGCCCGGGCACATGACCGTGACGCGTCGCGGGTCGGTTGCAGCCGGTGGCGGCGATGCAAGCGCAGGCGCTCCGGCACTGACCGGAGCGCTGACTGGCGGGGACAAGCCCATGGGAATGATCCCGGGCGTGATTACGCGGCCTGGACGATGGCGGCGACCGTCTCGGGCGCGACGACGCGGTCGATGTCGAGCAGCGTCTTCACCTGGCCTTTCACCTTGGCCATGCCGAGGAGGTAGGTGGTGTCGACGCGCGCGCCGAATTCCGGCGTGGGCTCGATCTCTTCCTTGGCCAGGGTCACGACTTCCTCGACGCTGTCGACCACGAGGCCCATCTGCACGATCTGGTCGTTCGGCAGCTTGACCTGGACGACGACGATGCAGGTGCGCTCGGCCACTTCGGCCTTGAGGCCGAACTTGGCGCGGAGGTCGACCACGGGGATGACGCGGCCGCGGAGGTTGATCACACCCTTGACGAAGCTCGGCATCTGGGGAACCGGCGTGATCTTCTGCAGGCGGATGATCTCGCGAACCTTGAGGACGGCGATGCCGTAAGCCTCATTCTCGAGTACAACGGTGAGGTACTTGCCCGCGATGGCGGACGAGGAAGAGGCGGTGGGAGCAGCGGTGGCGGACATAAGAGTGGATTTCGTTGAGGAAGAAACGGGCGATATAGGATCAATTCGACCGGAGGTCGTCTGAGTTTAGCCCGAAAATTACTCAGTTGGAGCTGCTGATATCCGCAAAGTTCAGATCGCCGGCGGTTTGCTTCACCGCGGTGCGGGCCGGTGGGGTCGGCTTCGCTGCGCGGGGCGCGGCGGGGGTCTCCGGGCGGGCGATCTTGGCGGCTGCCTTGCCGTGACCACCGACGAGCTTCTGGAGGTCGCCGACGGCGTCGAGCAGCATGGCGGACTGGGCATTGAGCTCCTCGGCGGCGGCCGCCGTTTCCTCGGCGTTGCTCGCATTGGACTGCGTGACCTTGTCCATCTGGCCCACGGCGGTGTTCACCTGGCCGATGCCCTGGTTCTGTTCCTGCGAGGCCTGTGCGATCTCGGCCACGAAGGCGTCGACCTGGCGAGCCTTGTCGACGATCTCGCCGAGCGACTGGGCGACGCTGGTGGAGATTGCAACGCCCTGCTCGCTCTTGCGGATGGCGTCCTCGATCTTGCCGGCCGTTTCCTTGGCGGCCTGGGCGGAGCGCTGGGCGAGTGCGCGGACTTCCTCGGCGACGACCGCGAAGCCCATGCCGGCCTCGCCGGCGCGGGCGGCCTCGACCGCCGCATTCAGCGCGAGGATGTTCGTCTGGAATGCGATCTCGTCGATCGTCTTGATGATCTTCGCAATGTCGTCGGAAGACGCCTTGATGGCGGCCATCGCGTCGGTCATCTCCTTCATCCGGCCGGCGCCGGCATCGGCCGAGGCGCGCGTCTGGTTGGAGAGATCCTTGGCCTGCTGGGCGCTCTCGGCGTTGCGCTTGGTCATCGAGGACATCTCCTCGAGGCTGGCGCTCGTTTCCTCGAGGCTGGCAGCCTGCTCACTCGAACCCTCGGCGAGGGACTGGCTGGCAGAGGAGACCTGGCCAGCGGCGGCCGACACCTGATGGGCGCTGTCGCCGAGGACGGTGACGGCGGTGTTGAGGGCCTGGTTGGTGCCGCGGATGATGATGTAGCCGATCAAGCCGGCGAGGGCGAGGGCGGAGCCCATGCCGATCAGAAGGAAGCGACGGGAGTCGGCGATGGCCACAGTGATGTCGTTGCCGGCCTGGGTGCCGTTGTTCTGATTGTAGGCCACGATCGCCTTGAGGGACTTCTCGTAGGCGAGGTAGAGGTCGGAGAGGCTGATGGTGTACTCAAGGAACGCGTCCTCCTTCTGCTTATCCTTGCTCAAGGTGATGACCTTGGCCCGCGCGGCATTGTACTGTTCGCGGGCCTTTTGCATGGCGGCGAGAAGGTTTCGATCTTCGTCCGTCTTGACCGAGGCCTCGTACTGCTTGAGCAGTTCGGCGGTGTTCGTCGAGGCGTCGGCAATTCCCTTTTCGAGGCTCGCGATATGCTCGGGCTCGGTCGCGAGGATGTGCTCGCTGACCATGGCGTAGGAGCGAAGCATGTTGGCCTGAACCCCGGAGATGGCGATCACGCCCGGCAGGCTGTCGCCGACCACCTCGTCGGCGTCCTCCTTGATCATGTTCAGGCGATTGAAGGAGAAGAGGCTCATGGCGACCATGGCCGCCAAGATGGCTGTGTAACCTGCAATGATACGCTTCGCGATGGTCCAGTTTTTCATAGAAACCTAAGATATTGGGTGGGTCTGCTCCCGGATTGAGGAGAAGTGATTGGCAACATGGATCGGCGGGCGTTCAGCCAACTTTAGGTATTTTCCCATCATCCGGTGCCATTTGGTGCAGGGATGAACCAATGTTTAGGGAAATCTCCCCATCGGATCCGGATGATATCCCTGAAAAAGGTAAACTCCCGCGCCGGTGTGCCGTAGATAGGGCGAGTAACTCAACACCCCGGCCCATGCCCATTCCCTCGGAATCCTTTCAAGCGTTGGACGACACCATCAGCCGCCTCGCGGCCGAATCCATTCTGGCCCAGCCGGGTCGTGACGAAGGTCTTGTGCCCTCGTACAGCCTGCTCGGAGACTTGCGCGAACTCTGCTCGATCGAACCGGCCCTGCGCGAGCCCGTCGTGGCGCTGCACACCGATCTCGAGCGCTGCCTCGACACCGCCAAGCCGTTCGACGAGCCGTTGCTGGCCAAGCTGCACCAGCTCATCGCTTGGTTCCCCGGCGCCGTCGCTGCGGTGCGCGCTGGCTCGGCGGTTCCGGCCCTCGGCGCAGTGGCGCCGGTCGCGGCGGCTCCCGCCGCCGATCAGGGCGTCGAGGCCAGTGACGTGATGCTGGATCTCAACCTCGGTGAAAACCAGGAGCTCCTCGCGGAGTTCCACGGCGAGGCGGTCGACCACCTCCAGCAGATCGAGGCGGCCCTGCTGGCCCTCGACCAGCAGCCCGACAATCCCGAGGCGCTGAACTCCATTTTCCGCTCGTTCCATACGATCAAGGGCAACGCCGGCTTTCTCGGGCTCGTCCCGATGCACACGCTGGCCCACGAGGTCGAGTCGTTGCTCGATCTCGCCCGCAACAACAAGCTGCGCCTCACGGCACCGATCATCACCGAAATCCTGCGCAGCCGCGACGCCCTGTCTGCGCTCACGCTGCAGGTCGCGCGGGCCCTTGAGAAGGGCCAGATGCCCGACCAGATCGTGCCTGTCGGCCACCTGATCCGCGCGGTCAAGCGCTTGGCCTCCGCCGCCGAGGGCGCACCCGCGCTCGCGCCCGCTCCCGTCGCCGTCGCGCCGGTGGCCGCGCCGGTCGAGATCCCGCTGCCCGAGGCCGCGCCGGTGCCCGAGGCGCCGACGGCCGAAGTCGTTCCCTTTGTGGCTCCAGCCACCGCCGAGGCGCCTGCGGCCGCTGCGCCGGTTGCCGCCAAGGCGGCCGCGCATGCTCCGGTCGCCGCCGCAGCCCCCAAGGCCGCCGCCGCGGCCACCGTGCGCGTCAATACCGAGAAGCTCGACTCCCTCATGGACGTCGTGGGCGAACTCGTGATCGTCCAGAGCCAGCTGATCGAGAGCGCCCGCGCCCGCGGCGAGGAGGGTTCGCCCCTCCAGCGCAATGTCGCCCAGCTGAGCCGCATCGCGAAGGAGCTCCAGCACACCGCGATGTCGCTGCGCATGATCCCGATCAAGCCGACGTTCCAGAAGATGGAGCGCCTCGCCCGCGATCTCGCCCGCGATTTTGGCAAGAAGGTGCATTACGTCACCAGTGGTGAAGACACCGAACTCGACCGCACCGTGGTCGAGGAGATCGGCGATCCGCTCGTCCACATGGTCCGCAACGCCCTTGACCACGGCCTCGAGTCCCCCGCGGCGCGTCTCGCCGCCGGCAAGTCCGAGACCGGCACCCTTCACCTCCGCGCCTACCACCAGGGCAGCAACATCGTCATCGAACTGCAGGATGACGGCCGTGGCATCGACCCGGAGAAAATCTACAAGAAAGCCGTCGAGAAGGGTGTGATCGCCGCCGGCACCACGCTCACGCGTGAGGAGACGCTTTCGCTCATCTTCGCCCCGGGCTTCTCCACCGCCGAAAAGGTCACCTCCGTCTCCGGGCGTGGCGTCGGCATGGACGTGGTGAAGCGGAACATCGACAAGCTGCGCGGCAAGATCGAGATCACCTCGGATGTCGGCCAGGGCTCGGTCTTCAAGATCAAGCTGCCGCTCACGATGGCGATCATCGACGGTCTCGTGGTTCGCGTCGGCGCCGACCGCTTCATCCTCCCGAGCACCTCGGTCCAGCGCGCATTGCGTCCGGCCCGCGAGAACATCTCCACCGTCCACGGCCAGGGCGAGGTCCTCGACCTCCGCGGCCGGCTCGTGCCGGTCCACCGCCTGCACCGCCGCTTTGAGATTCCGGCCGACTCCGAGAACATCTGGGACGGCATCGTCGTCATCGTTGAGAACAACGGCCGGGCCGCGGCGCTCCTCGTGGACGAGATGGTCAGCAAGCAGGAGGTCGTCATCAAGAACCTCGGCGGCTTCCTCCAGGGCATCAGCGGCGTCGCCGGTGGTGCGATCCTCGGCGATGGCAACATCGCCCTGATCCTTGACCCTGCCTCCCTCTTCCAGGCGGCCTGATCCACGCTTCATGGCTGCTCCCACCCTCACCGAAGTCTGCGAGCGGGCCCTGCGCCTGCCGTGTTCACCCGTCCTGCTGCCGCGCCTGATCCAGGTTCTCCAGAAGGAGGACGCGCATGCGGCCGACCTTGAGGCCGTCATCTGCCTCGATCCTGCGCTCGCCGGCGCGACGCTGCGCCTGGCCAACTCGGCCTACTTCAATGCCGGTGCGCCGGTCGAGACCCTGAGCGAGGCGATCTTCCGCCTCGGCCAGAAGGAGATCTACCGTCTCTCCGCGCTTTCGCTCGCCGGTCGCTGGCTGAACCAGCCCGTCGGCGGCTTCCGCTGGGAGCCGGGTGACCTCTGCCGGCGCTCGCTCGTGACCGCGGTTGCGGCCGAGTACCTCTGCGAACAGAGCGGCCGCGCCGATCCGCGCACCGCCTACACGGCCGGACTCGTCCAGGAAATCGGCAAGCTGGCACTCGCGTTCGCCTGCGCCGACCAGTTCCCCGCGATCCGCGCGCGCTGCGAAGAGCTCGGCTGCACCTGGCAGGAGGCGGAGAACGTGGTGCTCGGCTACGATCACCCGGAAGTTGGCGCCGAACTCGTGCGCCGATGGAAATTTCCGCCTGCGCTGGTGGCGGTCGTCATGCACCAGCCACCCACCGCCAGTGCGCCGGCCGATGCGCTTCCGCTCATCGTGCACGTGCACGCCGCCAAGTACATCGCCGCGTCCATGGGTGCGGGGGTGGGCGAGGATGGCTTTCTCTTCCAGTTCAGCTCCGCGCTGCTGGAGGAATGGGGCTTCACGTCGCAGGTCCTCGAGGCCGCGATGCCGCCGGTCTTCGATCGCGCGAACCGTCTGCTGAACGGCAAGTTCAGCGCCGGCGAGATCGCATTCTGAGGCTGGGTGCGCTGCCGCTTGGTTTCCTGATTTCAAACCAGGAAATCGCGCAGAGCCGCAGAGCCGCAGAGCCGCAGAGAAAACGACCAACCGTTTTCCTGGAGCCAGAGCTGAGGCAGGGATCAAACGGTTCTGAACTGACCTCTGATCTCTGCGCTTCCGCGCGAGGCCAGGTTCGGGCGGATTGAATTAAATCGCGCTCGCAGGTGTGCACGCGCTCAAGTTTTTCCGCGCCGCTCCGAATCTTTTACTGTCTGGGGTTGTGTTGGAGGAACCGCTCGGCGAACTACGCGCCGGGCGGTTGCCTTTTACGGAGGTCGCGATCCCCACGGGGAAAGCCAAACATCAAAGATCCAGAAAACAAAAAACCGAACCGTTAAAAGTTCGGTTCGGTTTTTTTGGGATTATGGGACTTCTGCCTACGCCAGCGAATACTGCTCGGTCTTGGCCGGAGTCTTGAGTGACATCATGCCGGTCGCCACATCGAGGTGGACGGTGCGGTTGATGGTGCCGCCGGTATCGTGACCCGTGACGGTGCCGCCCCCGGTGACGAGGAAGCGTTTGACCGCCGCGAGATTGCGATCGCCGATCTTGAAGGTGTCCGCGCCGCTCAGCACGGCGGCGCCGCCGGCCACGAACATACGCATCCGGCTGCGTTCACCCTTCATGCCCGCGAGCGATTTGAAGAACAGGGGCAGGCCGGTGTCGGCGAACATCGCCGGCTGGGCCACCGCCTTTTCAGGTGAAATGGTGGAGTCAGGCAGCATCAGGTGGAGGATGCCGCCGGTTTTGACCACGGGGTCGTACACCACCAGGCCCACACAGGAGCCGAGCGCATACGTGCTCAAGGTGACTTGCGGATTGTTTGAAACCGCGAGGTCGCCGACGCCGATAATGACTCGCTGGGTGAACAGCGATGCAATGGTGGGGGATCCGCCCATGAATCAGCAGACAGCCCCGGGCGGGTGCTGGTGGAAAGAGGTGGAGGAGAGGGGGCGGTGCATGTTGACCGACAGAGTGCGGTGGTCCCTTTCGTGAACGACGCGCGGAGACGGAACTTTAGCGATCAGAAGCTCGATCTTATGATCGAGGTGCAGGCTGATCCTAGGACCGCGGCCGGATCCGGCTCAGGAGTAGACGAGCAGCCGCTGGCTGATCGGGGTGACCTGGTTGTGGTTGCGGATCTTGAGGATCGTGCCGGGGCTCAGGGCCTGGCCTTCGCCGATCAGGAGCAGGCCGTGCGGGCTGTAGATGCCGCTGGCGAGCACCATGCCGGGCTCCAGTTCATGCAGTGTGATCTCGCGGACCTGCTTGGGCAGGTGCACGAGATTGGCGACCTTGAGGAAGAGTCGGACGGCCTCGGGATCGTAGTCCTTGCCGGATTTGGCCAGCACGGCCTCGACGGCGTCCGACTTGGCCAGGCCGGACTCCACAAAACCGACCGCGACGGCGAGGCAGCGGGCGGGCCAGGGGATCGCGTTGCCCGCGAGTCCGTCCGGATAGCCGCGGCCGTCAAACCGCTCGTGGTGGGCGCGGATGATCTCCCCCACATCGGTGCGGGAGTCGACCAGGCTGGCGAGCGTCTGGCTGTAGACCGGATGGCTCTGCAGCATGCCGCGTTCGCGCTCGGTGAGTTGCTCTGTCTTGGAGCGAAAGGCACGCAGCATTTCGCGCGGCACGCCGATCAGGCCGAGATCGCAGAGCCAGGCGGCGGTGCGCAGGGCATGCCGTTCCTGGTCGGTGAACTGCTCGGTCGCGGCCATCTGGGCCGAGAGCTCGGCGAGGAGCTTGGCCTGGCTGCCGAGGATCGGGTCGTAGGTGGTGAGGATGCGGTTGCACAGCTCGAGCGAGTGCTCGTAGCTCTCGACCAGGCTGCGGTTGGCGGCGTCGAGCCGCTGGGTCTTTTCCTCCAACTCCTTGACGCGATCGGCGAGCAAGGTGTTGGCGGCGGTCAGCTCCCCGTTCAGGCGCTGGGTCTCGGCCTGGAGCACCTGGTTGTGCGTGATGAGGTCGTGGCGCTGCACCGCGTTGCGCACGGTGGCGATGAGCTCCTCGCGCAGCCAGGGCTTGGCGACGAAGCGGAAGATCTCACCGCGGTTGATCGCGTCGACGATGGTCGGGAGCGCGAGGACGGCGGTGATGAGGATGCGCGAGGCGTGCGGTCGGATGCGGCGGCTCTCGACGAGAAAATCGAGGCCCATCATTTCGGGCATGCGCTGGTCGGAGATGATGACGGCGAAGTCACGCTCCGCGAGGATCGTGAGGGCCTTCAGCGGGCTGGTGCAGCCGACGACGTGAAAATGATCGCGCTCGAGGGTCTCCTTCAGCGCGGAGAGCACAACCGGCTCGTCGTCGACAACGAGGATGGTCGGCGGCGGCGGGGAACTGACGGCGGCGGGGGCGGGAGCGGTCATGACGACAGGGCGGAGGCCGATGCGACAGTGCGGGGAGCTTCGAAGTGACGAATAATGTGCGCGGCGGCGCGGTCGAGCGGAACCTGCACCTGGGCGGCGCCGTTTTCCCAGGCGACCTTGGGCATGCCGTAGACGACGCTCGTGGCCTCATCCTGGGCGAAGGTGGTGGCGCCGCGCTCGCGCAGGCGCAGGAGCCCCTCGGCCCCGTCCTTGCCCATGCCGGTGAAGATGCCGGCCAGGGCGTGTGGAGCGGCGCCGCAGTCCGCGGCGGATTTGAAGAGAATATCGACGGCCGGCCGCTGGTGCCAGACCTGGGGACCGTTCGCCACGCGCACGCGGTAGTGGTCGTTCTGCCACTGCAGCATCAGGTGGAAATTGCCCGGGGCGATGAGGGCGAGGCCGGGCACGAGCCGGTCGCCGTCCACAGCCTCGCGCACCTCGAAGGCGCACTGGGTGTTGAGGCGGTCGGCGAAGGCCTTCGAGAAGACGGGCGGGATGTGCTGGACGATGGCGATGCCGGGCAGGCCGTCGGGCAGGTGGGTGAGGACCTCGCGCAGGGCCTCGGTGCCGCCGGTCGACGCGCCGAGCAGGATGACGTCGCGGGCTCCGCCGCGGCGGGCGGTGGCCGGGCGGCGCACCGGGGGCACGGCCGGCGCGATCGGTGCGGCCGGGCTGGTGACCGGACGACGGAGGCGAGCCCCCGCGGTGGCCTTGATGCGGGCGATGAGTTGCGGGCCGAGGTCGCCGAACGAGTAGGAACCGCTGGGCTTCGCCAGCACGTCGAAGGCGCCGAGCCGCAGGGCCTCGAGCGCCGGACCCGACCCCTGCTGGGTCAGCGAGCTCATGATGATCACCGGCAGCGGGTGCTGCTCCATGAGGATGCGCAGGAACGTGAGCCCGTCCATGCGCGGCATCTCGAGATCGAGCGTGATGACGTCGGGGGCGAGCTCTTTGATCTTGTCGCGCGCGAAGTAGGGATCGATGGCCGTGCCGACGACCTCGATCTCAGGGTCCGAGCGCAGCGCGTCCGTGACGAGCTTGCGCACGACGGCGGAATCATCGACGACGAGAACGCGGATGGGGCGGTGCGACATGGATCGGATCAGGAATTCAGGGGCCGCTGGTAAACGGCGGGTTGCACGGATTTGAGGCTGTGCTTGATGTTGGTGAGACTCTCCGAGTGGCCGACGAGCAGGTAGCCGCCCGGCACGAGACGGCGCGTGAGGCGCGCGACGAGTTCCTCCTGCGTGGGGCGGTCGAAGTAGATCATCACGTTGCGGCAGAAGATGACCTGGAACGGCTCGCGGAAGGCCGGATCGCCCTCGAGCAGGTTGAGCTGCTGGAACGTGACGTGCTCGCGCAAGGCCGGTTTGATCCGGTAGTTGCCGGCCTGCGGGCCGAAGCCCTGCTGGAAGTAGGCCTTGATCAGGTCAGGCGGCAGACGGCCGACCGTTTCCTCCTTGTAGATGCCGGCGGCGGCCTTCTCGAGGATGCGATGGGAAATGTCCGTGCCCTCAATGTGCCAGGGCGATTGCGGCAGGCAGCTGGCCAGGGTCATGGCGATGGAGTAGGCCTCCTCGCCTGAGGACGAGGCGGCGCTCCAGACGTAGAAGCGCGACCAGCGCTCGGTCCGGGCGCGGGCGGTCATCTCCGGGATGGCGCGGTTGCGCAGGAAATCGAAATGGGCCTCCTCGCGGAAAAAGAACGTGTGGTTCGTCGAAATGACGTCGATCAGATGGGCCAGCTCATCCCCCGCCTGGGACGATTGCAGGAGTTTGCAGTAGTCACCCACCGTGGTCGTGCTCGTGGCGCGCAGCCGCTTGCCCAGCCGGGCCGCGACGAGCTCGCGCTTGTCGGCGCCAAGGTTGATGCGGCTCCGCTCGTAAACGAGGCCGCGGATGAAATCGAATTCAGTGTCCCTCATGCATGGTCTGGGTTGATCCCCCTAACTATCGGCCCGGAATCGCGAAAATGTAGCGCCACCGGACGGCACTTGGACGGCCCCCGGCAATTTTTTCCGCACCGTGCGCACCGGACGCAACGAACCCCCTCCGCCGAGGGACAGGCGGGAATTAAGCATCTCTATTCATCTGATTATCAGTGGTTAGTGGCACTGAAAATCCCGATGGCACCGGCTCTGCTAATTCCGGGGGCATGATCGACCCAATATTCCAAAGCGAGAACTACCATCTTGCCCGGAACCTCCTCGACGCCTCGGTGCTGCGTCATGAGGCGATCGCGGCCAATATCGCCAATTCGGACACCCCGGGCTACCGCCGACTCGACATCTCCCCTGACTTCGAACGCCAGCTCAAGTCGCGCATGGACGCGGGCGAACTCGTGTCAGCCGGTCCGGTCGCGCCGCGCCTGGTGGAGGATGCCTCGGCCCGCAGCCTGCGACCCGATGGCAACACCGTGGAGCTCGAGGGCGAACTGCTGGAAATGAACCGCAACGCGGTCGAGCACGAGTTTCTGACCGAGATTGTGTCCAACAACCTGAAGCAGCTCCGCATGGCCATCACCGGCCGGCCGCAGGCTTAAGGCTCAACTGATCACCCCGCGCCATGAATCTCATCTCCGGCATCGACGTCATTTCCAGCGCGCTCAACGCGCAGAAGACCCGCCTCGACATCGTCGCGCAGAACATCGCCAACGCCCAGACCACCCGCACGCCCGATGGCGGTCCTTACCAGCGCCGCATCGTCTCGTTCGAGAATGAGCTCATCCGCCAGTCGAGCGGCGTGAATGTCCCGAGTGTCCGCGTGGCCGGCATCACCGAGGACAAGTCCCCCGGCCAGCAGGTCTACAATCCGCAGCATCCCGACGCGGGTCCGGACGGCAACGTGTCCATGCCCAACGTCAACCTCTCCTACGAGATGGTCGACCTCATCACCGCCACGCGCTCGTACGAGGCGAACCTCACGGTCGTGAAGAATGCCCGCCAGATGGCGCTCAAGACCTTGAACATCGGCAAGTAAGCCGCCGCTGAACCTTTCCCTTTCCCATGACTCCCGTCGGCTCCGTCAATCCTCTCGCCATGTCCCCGCTCACGGGGATCGAGACCCTGCGTCCGCCCGCCCTGCCCACCGAGGGCCTGGGTGCGCCGGCGTCCGGTGGATTCACGCAGATGCTCGACGGATTGGTCGCCACCGTCGACGCCAAGCAGGATGCCGCGCAGGCCGTGACCAAGCGCGTGCTGCTCGGCGAGTCCGACCAGCTGCATCAGAGCGTGCTCGCGATGCAGGAGGCGTCCGTCGCTTTTGGCCTGATGGTCGAGGTGCGCAACAAGCTCGTCGAATCCTATCAGGAACTCATGCGCATGCAGGTGTGAGATTTTCCCCTCTTCAACTTCGCTAGATGAAAAACTTCGCCCAGTCCCTTCTCTCCCTCTGGCAACAGCTCGGACTCAACCAGCGCGTGTCGCTGGTCGTGGCCGCACTCGCGGTCGCCGGCGGTCTCACCGGCGTCGTGCTCTGGTCCCAGCGCCCTGACTTCCAGCTGCTCTACGCCGGCCTCGGCGAAAAGGACGCGGCCGCCGTCATCAGCCAGCTCCAGACGCAGGGTATCCCTTATCGCATTTCCGGTGGCGGCTCGACCGTCGAGGTGCCCGCCAACCAGGTGCACAAGCTCCGCATGGATCTCGCCGGCAAGGGCATCCCGAGCGGTGACGGCGTGGGCTTCGAGATCTTCGACAAGGGCCAGTTCGGCCTTTCCGACTTCGTGCAGCGCACCAATTACCTGCGTGCCATCCAGGGGGAACTCGCCCGCACCATTATGCACCTGCAGGGCGTCCGTTCGGCCCGCGTCATGATCGTGCAGCCTGAAAACCGTCTCCTCCTGACCGAGCAGGGCGTCAAGCCCACCGCCTCGGTCTTCGTTGATGTCGGCGGCGGCCGCCTCGAGGGCGAACAGGTCAATTCCATCCGCCACCTCGTAGCCAACGCCGTCCAGGGCCTCGTCCCGGATCAGGTCGCCGTCGTCGACAATCGCGGGCGGGTGCTCTCCGAGGACCTCAAGCAGGACCCGACCCTCGGCACCGCCAGCAGCCAGATTCGCTACCGCCAGCAGGTCGAGGATTACTTCTCCCGCAAGGTCGAGACCATGCTCGCCGCCGTGATCGGCCCCGGCAATGCCGTGGTCCGCGTCTCCGCCGAGATCGACACCGAGGCCACGACGCAGACGTCCGAGACCTTCGATCCCGAGGGCCAGGTCGTGCGCTCGCAGACGGTGACCGAGGATATCACCAATTCCTCCGAATCCCGCTCTGGCGGCGGCGCCACCGGCGTCAGCGCCAATGTGCCCGAGAAAGCCGTCGGCAACGCCGAACTTGATCGTCCCCTTTCCGTGTCCGAGCAGAACCGCAAGAACCGCACGACCGCCTACGAGATCAACCGCAGCACGACGAGCGTGACCCGCAACCCGGGCACGGTCCGCGGCCTCACCGCCGCCGTGTTCGTCGCCCCGCGCATGGGGACGCCCGGTCCCGACGGCGCGCCCGCTCCCGAGGTCCGCCGCACGCCGGAGGAGATCAACGCCCTCCGCCAGGTCGTCATGAACGCGCTCGGCCTCAAGCCCGTCCAGGGCCAGACGCTCGAGTCGATCGTCACGCTGCAGGAGCTGCCCTTCCAGGTGAATGATTCGCTCCCCGCGCAGATCCAGGCCATCCAGGACGAGAATCGCCTGCAGGGCTGGATCGAGACGGCCAGCCGCTGGGTCGCGGTCGTCGCCGCGCTCGGAATCCTCCTCGTCTTCGCCCGGATGCTCTCGCGCCAGAAGCCCGAGCCGGTTCCGGTCGAGGTGCTCTCGATGTCGCCGGAGGCCGCCGCGCGCTCCCTCCCGAATTCGCAATCGGTCACCCCGGAGTTGCTCAACGAACTCATCCGCCAGAAACCCGCCAACATCGGTCTCGCGCTGCGTGACTGGGTCGCGGCGCCCGGCGGCAAGAACTGAGGACCGCCATGCCTGACGTCGACTACAGCAAACTGAGCCGCATGCAGAAGCTCGCGGTGCTCCTGATCATGATCGGTCCGGAGTCCGCGGCCGAGGTGCTCAAACAGTTCGAGGACGGCGAGGTCGAGCTGCTCTGCCGTGAGATGTCGCTGCTCCCGCTCGTTCCGCAGTCCGTGCAGAAGCAGGCCATCGAGGAGTTTTCCGGTCTGCTGGCCCAGAGCTGCACGTCCGCGCTCGGCGGCATCAGCTACGCCCAGCGCACCCTCGGCATCGCCAAGGGCGACTACAAGGCCTCCGCCATCATCGACCGCGTTGGTCCCGTCGGCACATCAGTCGACGTGATCAAGGACATCAGCGAGATGGAGGGCCGCCAGATCTTCAACCTGATCAAGAACGAGCAGCCGCAGACGATTGCCTTCGTCCTCTCGTACCTCGAGAGCTCGAAGTCGTCCGAGATCTTCATGCTGCTTGGCCCCGACCTGCGTGAGGAGGTCGTCGAGCGTCTCGGTACGATCGAGTCCACCTCGCTCGAGCTCGTCGGCAAGATCGCCCGCAGCCTCGGCAAGCATTTCGACACCAAGGTCCGCCCGTCCTTCCACCGCAGCGGTGGCGTGCGCGCGGTGGCCGATCTCCTCAACGAACTCGACAAGGACACGAGCAAGAGCCTGCTCGCCCGTCTCGAGGAGCGGAACGCGGGCCTCGGCTCCGCCATTCGCAAGAAGCTCTTCAGCTTCGAGGACCTGGGCCGCCTGCAGCCGGCAGACCTGCAGCGCATCCTGCGCGAGGTCGATTCCTCGAACCTGGCGATCTCGATGAAGTCCGCGAGCGAGTCGCTCCGCGACAAGATCTACAACTCCATCTCCAAGCGCGCCGCCGAAGGCCTCAAGGAAGAGCTCGAACTGCTCGGGCCGGTCCGCCTCAAGGACGTCGAGGTCGCGCAGGACGCCATCATCCAGGTCGTCCGGCGCCTCGAGGAGGAGGGCCAGATCGCCCTCGATGGCGACGGCGAACAAAGCGTGGTGGCCTGACCATGACCTACACGAAACTCGTCGCCTTCGACCGCCCGCTCGCCGGGGTCTCCCGTCCGGGAGCCTCCGCCCGCGCCTGCACCGAGGCCGAACTCGCCGAGCTCACGCAGGCGGCCTACCGCCGCGGCGTCGATTCAGCCCGCGCGTTGGCCGATCAGCAGATGGTCGAGTTCCGCGCCGATGTGGAGCAGCTCAGCGAGGGCGTGCTCAAGAAGATTGCCGGCGTCGAGCCGATCCTCCTCGCGCAGCTGCGCGAGGCCCTGCCTGGTCTCGCGATCGAGATCGCCCGCCGGCTCCTCGCTGGCTACGAGCCTCCCGCCGAGGTCGTTGGCCGCCTCTGCGAGGAAGCGCTTGCCGAACTTTTCCCTGAGCGCGACAACCTCGAGCTCACGCTCTGCCCGCGCGATTCCGACCTCCTCAAGGAGCTTAATCCCGGTTGGATGCAGCGGTTCCCCGGCCTCTCCGTGCGGACCGAGGCCAGCTTTAAGCCCGGCGACTGCCAGGTGCGCAGCCGCTTCGGCGTCACTGACGCCCGTCGCGAAACCAAGCTCACCGCGCTCGCGCACAGCCTCGTGCCCGCATGAACTCCGCCGTCGCCCCGCTCATTGATGTCCTGCGCACGCAGGTCCGGCACGTTGCGCCGGTCCAGCGGCTTGGCACCGTCACGGGCGTGGCCGGACTCGTGATCGAGTCCGACGGACCGAATGTCGGACTGGGCGAACTCTGCAACATCCGCTCGCCGCGCGCCGACTTTGCGGTTCGCGCCGAGGTGGTGGGCTTCCGCGAGCATCGCGTCCTTCTTATGCCGCTCGGCGACACCGCCGGCCTGCACGTGGGTTGCGAGGTCGCCGCCTGTGACCGTCCGCCGCTGCCGCGCCCGGGTCCGGAGCTGCTGGGCCGCGTCGTCGATGCGCTCGGCCGTCCGTTTGACGGGCTCGGCCTGCTGCCGATCGACCGTGCGACCGGCGCGAACACGACGCCGCCGCACCCGCTGCGCCGCCAGCGCATCAAGCATGCCTTCCAGACCGGCGTGCGCGCGATCGACGCCTTCATTCCTTTTGGCCGCGGCCAGCGTCTCGGTCTCTTCGCCGGTTCCGGCGTCGGTAAGTCGACCCTCATGGGCATGATAGCCCGCGGGTCCGAGGCCGATGTCGTCGTGATCGCGCTGATCGGTGAACGTGGCCGTGAGGTCCGCGAATTCATCGAGAAGGATCTCGGCCCCGAGGGGCTCAAGCGCGCGGTCGTCGTGGTCGCCACGTCCGACACGCCGGCGCCGCTGCGCCTCCGGGCCGCCTTCACCGCGACCTCGATTGCCGAGGCCTATCGCGATGCCGGCAAGAACGTGCTCTTCATGATGGACTCGGTCACGCGCTTCGCGATGGCCCAACGCGAAATCGGTCTCGCGATCGGCGAGCCGCCGGCGACGCGCGGTTACACCCCGTCGGTCTTTGCCATGCTGCCTCGTCTGCTCGAGCGGGCGGGTGCGGGCGAGCAGGGGACGATCACCGCGCTCTACACCGTGCTGGTCGAGGGTGACGACATGAACGAGCCCGTCGCCGACGCGGTGCGAGGCATCCTCGACGGTCACATCGTGCTCTCGCGCACGCTCGCCCATTTCAATCACTACCCGGCCATCGATGTGCTCGAGAGCGTGAGTCGTCTCACGCGCGACGTCTGCACGCCGGATCAGGTTGCGCTGACCGCCAAGGCCCGCGAGCACCTCGCCCTTTACCGCAAGAATGAAGATCTGATCTCGATCGGCGCCTACCAAAAGGGCGCCAGCGCCGCCATTGACCAGGCGGTGGCCCTGCATGAACCGCTGCGCGGATTCCTCCGCCAGCCCGTGACGGAGCACACGCTCCGCGCGGATACCTTCAACCGCCTGAAATCGCTCGTGTCATGAAACGATTCCGCTTCCCGCTCAATCCGGTCAAGGTCGTCCGCGCGCAGGCCAAGCAGCGCGCGCAGGAGCAGTTCGCCCAGTCCGTGCACGCCTACGTTGAGTCGGAGGAGACGCTGGCCTCCACCCGGGCGCGCGTCGCCCGGCTCGAGCAGGAGATGCGCGCGGGTCGGGGTGAGGGCATCCGCGCGGCGGACGCCGCCTTCGTTTTCGCCGCGTACCGCCGCGAGGCCGCCGCCGAGGTCGAGTCGGAGCAGAAGATGATCGCCGCCCGGGCCGAGATGGAAAAGCGCCGGGGCGAGTACCTGGAGGCGCATCGCCGCCTCGAGGTCGTCAACCGCCTCGAGACCAAGGCGCGCACGGTTTACCGCCTGGAGGCCTCGCGCGAGGAGCAGGTTGAGTTCGATGAACTGGCCGGACGGCGCCATAGCGCCCGCCAAACCCGCTTTGCCCTATGATGACCAAGCTGAAAAACCCGATGGTGGCTGCGGCCGCCGGCCTGATGATCAGTGTCGCCCTCGGGGTGATGATGGTCTGGCGTGCCGCCGGACCGCTGCTCACCGCGGCCGCCCAGGCCATCCCGGCCAAGAAGACCGAGGAAGTGGCGACCGAGCGCGGCTGGGATTTCTGGACCATTGAGATCGAGAACCTGTCGACCGAACTCAAGGACGAGCGTGCCCGCCTGCGCCAGCAGTCGGAGCAGCTCGACCAGCGGGCCGCCCGCGTCGAGGCCGAGGCGCGCGAGCTCAGCCGCATGCGCGCGGAGATCGAGGCGCTGCGGGGCCAGATGTCGAACCGCCTGATCGAGATGAAGGAGGACGAGGTGAAGAATCTCCGCACGCTCGCCCAGACCTACACCAATCTCACGCCCAAGGCCTCGGTCGCGATCATTCGCGAACTCGATGACGTCACCGCGGTGAAGATCCTGTCGCTGATGAAGCCCGATGTCGTGGCGCCGATTTTCGAGGAGATGAGCCGGGCCGCCGGCGGCGACGCCTCGCTCACCCGTCGGGCCGCCGTCCTCTCGAATCAGCTGCGCCTCATGAAGGCAGCCGGCAAAGCCGGCTCCTGAGTTTTCCTTTTAGCACATTCCAACCCCGGGCCATGGATTCGGCCCGGTTACTGACCAGGGAAGGTCGCACCCATGCAACTTTCCCTTTCCTCCGCCCCGTCATCGGCCTCCTCCGAGTCCGCTGACCCCCTTAACGCGCCCGCCGGCGCCTCGACTGACGAGCCGGCCACCGGTTTCGGCGACCTCATGGCTGATCTCCTGCCGGAGGCCGAAGTGCCGGCCGATCCCGCCGAGGCTGAGGCGCCCGTTTCTCCGGCTGCCGCCGATGCGGCCGCAGCCCAAGTCGTGGTCGACCTCATGGCCTGGATGGTGCGCACGCCGCCCCCTCCGCCGGCCCCGGCCACGGGATCGGAGCTTCCCGAGGGTGAGATCGATCTGTCCGGCGAGGGCCGCGCGCAGGCGGACGCCCTGACCGGCGAAGCCGGCGCGTTTTCCTCCGACCCGACGGCGTCGGGCGAGAGCCTGAACCGCTGGGGCGCCCGCGAGGTGCTGCCCGCTGGGCTGTTGATGTCCGCTCGCAACAGCACCCCGCCTGCTCCGACGCCCGCGCCTGGTTCCTTCGCGACCGCTCCGGACGTCGCGCCGGCTGTCGAGCCCACGGCAGGCGCTGCTCCGCAGCCGAACCTCCTCGCCATGGATGCCAGCGTCACGAGCCCGGTGGTGGACGGTCAGCCGGGTGGGGCGACCGAGGTCGTCGCCGCGCCCGTCGATGCCGCTGAATCCGGGCTCGCTCCCGTTGTGCCCGCTACCGTCCGGGGACGGATGGAAACCCGCGGGGAAAAAATTGCCGCTGGCGCCCGCGGGCTTCCAGTCCCGACGGATAGCCTGAATTCATCCGCAGAAAAAAACTTTCTAAACGTTGATAAAAAGGAAGATGCGGAAGAGGAGACCGCCGTTGGCATCAGCGTTGCTAAATCCGACAGCAACATGCCCGCCCTTGCCACCCCTTCCTCCTTCTCGTCCGCCCGCCCGGATTCCGGTGCGGTTGCGGCCGTGATGGCGCCGGCGGGTTCGGCGGGGGAGGCTCCGGCGATGCCGGCTCCGATCGAGACCCCGGAGTCGATCGCCCACACCGCGGTTGCGGCCGTGACCAAGGCGGTCGAGCGCGCCGAGGCGGCTCCGCGCACGGCGGTGAATCTCCAGTTCTCGATCGGTGATTCCGATCTCGTGGTGCGCATCGAGCACCGCGCCGACGAAGTCCGCGCGACCTTCCGCACCGATTCCGGTGAATTGCGCGCCGCACTTTCCACCGAGTGGCAGACCGCTGTGAGCGGGGGCTCGGATCATGCGCTTCGCCGGGTCGAGCCCGTGTTCACGTCCGCGTCGAACACCGATGATCAGCCCCAGCGTGGCTCGTCGGAAGGCAACGCCGCCTGGTCGCAGCAGCGCCAGGCCGGACGTGAGTCCGCCGGTGAGCCGGTCACGCCCTTCGCCGCCTTCATGCGCCGTCCCTCGTCGGCCCTGGCGTCCGCGGCTTCCGAGCCGGCCACCGCCGCCTCTGCCGCCGCCCGTTCCGTACTGCTTCCCACCGCTCTGCACCTGCAAACCTTCGCTTAATCCCCGCCATGGCCATTGATTCTGTAGGCAAGAACACCTCCTCCCCTGACTACGTCGCGCCGACCACCCGGGTGGGGAACAAGGCGCTCGGGCAGGAGGATTTCCTCAAGCTGCTTTCCGTTCAGTTCCAGTCGCAGGACCCCATGAAGCCGATGGAGGACACCGCCTTCATCGCGCAGATGGCCCAGTTCACCTCGCTCGAGCAGAGCAGCGCGATGAACACGACCATGGCCCAGCTTCGCTCCGAGCAGCAGGTCGCGGTGGCCAACAGCTACCTCGGTCTCTTCGCCGTCGTCGAGGATGCAGACGGCAATCTCAAGTCCGGCCAGGTCACCGCCGTCGATACGACGACGGAAAAGCCGATGCTCGAGATTGACGGCAAGTACTACGATCTCTCCGCGGTGCTTCGCACGGAGCACCCCTCACTTCTCTCCTCGGGCACGGACGCCACCGCCACCACCGCCGATACCGGCGCCTAATCCCAACCCTCTTCATACCACATCATGTCACTCATCGGCACCATGGGCAGCGGCATCAGCGCGCTGCGAACCTTCGTCAAGGGCCTCGAAGTCATCGGCAACAACATCGCCAACGTCAACACGACGGGCTTCAAGGGCGGCTCGGCGAAGTACGCCGACAGCTTCAGCAATCTGTTGCAGAGCGCCTCGCCTTCTCCGGCCAGCGGCAACGGTTCAAACACCCCGGCCACGCAGGTCGGCACCGGCGTCGCGCTCGCGGGCATCTCCACCAATTTCACCCAGGGTGCGCTCTCCAGCACCGGCAACGTCACCGACCTCGGTATTTCCGGCGCGGGTTTCTTCCGCGTCCGTGATCCGTCGACCGGCGCCGAGTACGTCACCCGCGCGGGTGACTTCCGCGTCGATGAGCAGGGCTACCTCGTCACGCAGCAGGGCTTCCGCGTGCAGGGCCTGTCTGACGGCGAGATCACCTATGACGCGACCGATGTGGGCGGTAATCTCACCTTCACCCCGACGACGACCAATGCGGCGACCGTGGGTGACATCCAGCTCAACGTGAACCTGGCGGTTGGCTCCGGCCTGACGAACAGCACCGGCGGTGCGTTCACCGACGCCGAGGTCGAGGGCGGCGCCCCGACCCTGCGCTCCTTCTCGATCGACCAGTACGGCAACGCCGTCGCGTTCATGTCCGACGGCTCCTCGTTCAACCGCGGCACCGTGCTCCTCCAGAATTTCCGCGATCCGTCCGCCCTGACCAAGGAGGGCAACAACCTCTTCTCGGGCTTCGACGCAGCCGGTCCGGTCGGCGGTGCCGATCTCTCCGCCGCGGACAACAGCCCCGGTGCCGGCGGTCTCGGCCGCATCCAGTCCGGCACCCTCGAACTCTCCAACGTCGACCTCACCGAGCAGTTCGCGAGCCTGATCACGACCCAGCGCAGCTTCCAGGCCGGGTCCCGCCTGATCACGGTTTCCGACTCCATCCTCGAGGATATCGTCAACCTCAAGCGCTGATCCCATGTCTGCCAAAGCCGATGCTCCCGCGGCCCCTGCCGCCGCTCCCGCCGCCGGCGGTCCCGCTCCCAAGAAGGGCGGCGCTGCCAGCATGCTCCCGCTCATCATCGCGCTGGTCGCGGCTCCGGCCGTCACGTACGCGATGGTCGAGTTCGTCCTGCTGCCCCGCCTCAAGGCCCAGCTCGTCGCGCCCGCGGCGGCCGCCGCGGGCGAGGAGGCCCACGCCGAGCCCGCCGCCGAATCCGGCGGCCACGGTGGTGGTGGCAAGGAAGGCGAAAAGGGCGGCGCCTCCGGTGCCAGCTACGAATTTCAGAACGTGGTCGTGAACCTCGCTGGCACGATGGGCACGCGCTACCTCAAGTGCTCCTTCCTCGTCACGGGCACCAACCCGAACATCAAGGGCCTGTTCGAGGAGAACAAGCCGCGCCTGATGGACGTGACGCTCAACGTCATGTCCGCGCTCACGCTGGCCGACCTCGAGGAACCCGGTTCCAAGAACATCATCCGCGAAAAGCTTGTCACGGCCTACAACACCGCGCTCGGCAAGAAGGTCGCGGACCAGGTCTATTTCTCCGACTTCGTGGTGCAGTAATCCCGCCCCGCCCGACTTTCGCCGCCATGGCTGACGACGCAGACAAGCAGACGACCGACTTTCTCGACCAGTCCGAGATCGACAAACTGCTCGCGCAGACGGTCGAGACGGCCGCGCCGAAGTCGCTGCTCATCCGCCCGGACGGCTTCAAGAACGACCCGTCCTCGCCGGCCAAAATCGAGGCCTACGACTTCCGCAACCCGGCGTTCCTGTCCGAGGTTGAGCTGCGCCGTCTGCGCCTGCTGCACGAGGATTTCATCCGCTACCTCAGCGCTCGGCTCTCTCTCTACCTGCGCATGGAGTGCGGCCTGAAGATGGCCAAGCTGACCACGGTCAGCTTTGCCAAGTTCACCGACTCGCTGCCCAATCCGACCCACCTGAGTCTTTTCAAGGTCGAGCCGCTGGTCGGCGTGGGCATCCTCGACATCAATCCGCGCCTGGCTCTGACGATCGCCGACCGCCTCCTCGGCGGCCGCGGCCACTCGGTCAAGGCCGAGCGTTACCTGACGGAGATCGAGATCGCCCTCATCGAGGACGTGATCGTGATCCTGCTCGAGGAATGGTGCGCGCAGTGGAAGACAGAGGAGGAACTCCGCCCCCAGATCATCGGCCACGAGAACAACGGCCGCTTCCTCCAGACCTCGCCCAAGGACGCCATCGTCCTGGCGATGACCCTCGAAGCCAATTTCGGCGACTGTGCCGAGCAGATCCAGATCGGGGTCCCTTACTACACGATCGAGCCGGTGGTGAAGAAGATGCAGGCGCGCCGGCAGAAGGACGCCGCCATCACCGTCGCCGAGAAGCGTTCCGACTGGCACGAGGCCTATGACCGGATCGTCATGCCGGTCCGCGCCGAATGGAACGTCCTCGAACTGAGCCTGCGCGAGGTCACGAACCTCCGCGTCGGCGATGTGATCGAGATGCCGTCCACCACGTTTTCCGAAACCCGCGTGCTGCTCAACGGCACGCCCAAGTTCATCGGCACGGTCGGTCTTGATACCGACCGCGTCGCCGTCCAGCTCACCCGAAAAATTCCGAGCGAGGAAGTCCTTCCCGCCAAAATCGATGGAAACAAACGCGCTTGATATCGTCCTCGACGTAAAGGTTAAGGTCGCCGTCCAACTCGGCTCCTGCATGCTGCCCATGCGCGAAGTGTTGGAACTCGCGCCCGGCTCCGTCGTGCAGCTCATGCAGCACGCGAGCGACCCGGTGGGGCTCTACGTCAATGACAAGCTGGTCGCCTATGGCGAGGTCGTGGTCGTCGAGGACAACTTCGGCATCAAGATCACCGAGCTGGTCGGCAGTGTGAAGCCGTGAGCGCTTCCCGCGTGACCCTTCTCTTTGGCCGCTGGCTGCTCGTCGCGTTCCTCGCGGCGGGTACCCCGGGCCTGGTCTGCGCCCAAGCCGCGGCCGCCGACGAGACCGTCGTGGCCGACAAGTCGCCCGACGCGATCATCCGTCCCGCCGCAACGCGCGCGGACGCGCCGGCGCTTTCCGCTCCGAGCGGCAGCTTCAGCGCGCTCACGTTTGTGGGCGCCCTCGCGCTGGCCGCCGGTGGCATCTGGCTCGCCAAGCGCGGCCGTCTCCCAGGCGTTGCGGGCAATCGCGAGCTGCGGCACCTTTCCGTCGAGGAAACCCGCGCGCTGGGCAATCGGCAGTACCTCGTGGTCGCGGCCTACGACGACAAGCGCTTCCTGATCGCGGTCTGCCCCGGTCGCATCGAATTTCTCACGGCGCTCGACGCTTCGTCGAAGCACCGCGAACCGCCCGCCTCGTCGTCATGATTCGCCGGCTGCTCCCGCTCTTTGTCCTGCTCGCCTTTGTCGGCCTGCTGGCGCCCACGGTCTCCGCCCAGGTCGCGGCGGCCGCGCCGTCTGCGGCGGCGGCGGATCCCTTTCGCCTGAACATCGGGCTGGAGGGCACGGGGCAGGGGGGCGAGGTCAGCGTTGCCGTGCAGATCGTGCTCGTGATGACGCTGCTGTCGGTCGCGCCGTCGATCGTGCTGCTCATGACGAGCTTCACGCGCATCGTGATCGTGCTCGGCTTCGTCCGCACCGCGCTCGGCACGCCGAGCGCACCGTCGAACCAGATCATCGTCGGTCTCTCCCTTTTTCTCACGTTCTTCCTCATGGGCCCGGTCTTTGACCGCGTGCAAGCCGAGGCGGTGACGCCTTACCTGGAGAAGCAGATCACCTCCACCGAGGCGCTCACCCGCGCCAGCCTTCCGCTCAAGGACTTCATGCTGAAGCAGACGCGGACGCGCGACCTCGAGTATTTTCTCGAGCTGGGCGGCTACGGTCCGACCGCCGTGCGCGACCTGCCGATGCGCGTCGTCATCCCGGCGTTCGTGATCAGCGAGCTGCAGACGGCGTTCCAGATGGGCTTCCTGCTCTTCCTGCCGTTCCTCGTGATCGACTTCCTCGTGTCGTCGGTGCTGATGGCGCTCGGCATGATGATGATGCCGCCCGTGACGATCGCGCTGCCGCTGAAACTCCTGCTCTTCGTGCTCGTCGACGGCTGGCACCTCGTGGTGCGGTCCCTGGTCGAGAGTTTTACCGTCTAGCCGCCGCCTGCCGCCATGAATCCGGATCTCGCCATCGACATCTTCAAGACGACCGTGATGTTCGCGCTCTATATTTGCGCGCCCTTCCTCGGTGCGACGCTGGTCGTGGGCCTGCTCGCCAGCCTGCTTCAGGCGGTGACGAGCCTGCAGGAGCAGACGCTGACCTTTATCCCGAAACTGGTGACCCTGTCCGGCCTCGTGCTGCTGTTGACGCCGTGGCTGCTGCGTTCGATTTCCGAATTCACGATCACCCTGCTGACCCGGATGGGTTCGATGGGGCATTGATCCCGCGTGTGCGGTTTGCCTGGCCCTCATGAGCACCGACGTCCTCGTCACGTGGCTGCTGGTGGCCTTTCGCTCCATTGGCGTGGTGATCCAGCTGCCGGTCGTCGCGGGTCGTCCGCTGCCGATCCCGGTGCGCGTGGCGCTCTCGCTTGGCCTGGCCACGCTGGTGGCGCCCGTGATTGCGCAGGCACAGGTGCCGCTCACGCTCCAGGCGCTCGGCTGGGCCGCTGCGGGCGAGATCGTGCTCGGCCTCGCCCTCGGTTTTGTGGGCCGGTTGGCGTTTGCGGCGGTGGAGATGGCGGGGCGCCTGATCTCGAATGAGATCGGTCTGAGCGCCAACCCGGGCATGGGTGTGCCGGAGCCGGCCTCCGAGCCGGTGGCCGCGCTGCTGTCGACGTTCGCAATCGTGATGTTTTTCCTCTGGAGCGGGCATCTGGCGCTGATCCAGGCCTTCGCCCGGAGCTTTTCCCTGGCGCCAGCCGGTGTCCCGGTCCTAGACGGCGGTTCGGGCAACTTTCTGATCGTTGTCACCGGTGGCGTGCTCGACCTCGGTCTGCGCATGGCGGCGCCCTTTATTGCGCTGAATTTCCTGGTGACGCTGGCCTTCGCGGCGCTGTCGCGCGCCGTCCCCAAGATGAGCGTGTTCGTGGTGAGTTTCTCCGCGCGTACGCTCGCCGGCATCGCCCTGCTGGCCGGCTCGGGCGCGCTGATCGCACGCTACCTGTACGTCGAGTTCGGCGAGACGCCCGTGCGTTTGCTCGAACTGCTGCCATCGCGCTAGAGCGAGGGGCAGGCGAGGGGACCGTTCGATAGGACCGATAGGACGGATGGGGCTTATTAGTCCTATGGGTCTTATCCGTCCTATCCGTGCCATGATCCGAATCCCGCTCGCGGCAAATTTTGCCGAAGTGCGCGCCGCCTTTTTTCGACGCTAAGATTCGCCAACCTTCGCAAGAAAACAAAAGTTTTAAAACGCTGACAAATAATGACTAACGACAGTCAAGACACCGGTGGCATCGGCACTGCTATTTACGTGGCGTCTCCATGTCAGATACCGACCAAGACCAAAAAACCGAACAGCCGACCGGCAAGCGCCTCGCCGAGGCGGCCGAGCGCGGTCAGTTCGCGCGGTCGGCGGAATTGGGCATTCTGTTTCCCTTGGCCGCGGTCCTTGGCGTGCTGGTGATGACCCTGCCGGCCGTGGCCCGGGACATCGCGGAGTACTCGATTTCGATCTTTACCCGTTTCGCCTTCACGCCGGTCAACATCGACACGATCCCGGTTCAGATCAGCGGTGTGATGAAGGTCGCGGCGATCGCGCTGGTTCCGGTGCTCATCGGCTGCGTCGTCGGCGTTGTCCTTTCCGGCGGTCTGCAGAGCGGGTTCCGCATCTCGAGCAAGGCCGTTGGCTTCAAGCCCGAGTCGCTCAACCCGGTGACCGGCTTCGGCCGCATCTTCTCCAAGGACGCCGCAATCCGTGCGGGCATCGATCTCCTGAAACTCGGCGGGATCGGCGCCACGCTCTACTTTGGCACCCGCACGCTGATCTACGACCCGCTTTTCAGCGCGCCGGTCGAGTCCGCGTACCTGGGCCAGTTCCTCCACAATTCCACCCTCCTGTTCCTCGGCCGCCTGCTCGTCGCGCTGAGCGTCGTCGCGGCGATCAGCTACGCCTACGAGAAGTACAAGACGAACCGGGACATGATGATGACCAAGCAGGAGGTGAAGGATGAGGCCAAGCAGAGCGAGGGCGACGGCCGTACCAAGTCCGCCATGCGCCGCATGGCCCGCCGTCTCCTGCAGAAGCAGATGCTCTCTGCCGTTCCGACCGCGGATGTCATCGTGACGAACCCGACCCACTTTGCCGTCGCGCTCAAGTACGAGCGCGGGCTCGACAAGGCTCCGGTCATCCTTGCCAAGGGTGACAACCGCATGGCCCGCCGCATCAAGGCGATCGCCGCCGAGCACGGCGTGCCGATGGTCGAGAACAAGCCGGTCGCCCGCCTCCTCTTCGCGCTGGGCAAGGTCGGCGAGTCCATCCCGGCCGAGCTTTACCAGGCGGTCGCGGGCATTCTCGCCGTCGTTTACCGCACCCACCGTTACTACTTCCACCGTCTCAAGGCCCGCCGTCTGGAGGCTCTCGCGTCATGATCCCGACCAAGAACGAGAAGACGATGGCGTCGCTGCTGCTCCGGGCTGACCTGCTCTTCACGCTGGGCCTGTTCGGCACGGTCATCCTCCTGGTTCTTCCGATCCCGGTCTTCCTGCTCGATACGCTGCTCGCCCTCAACATGGGCCTGTCGCTTTTCGTGCTGCTGGCGATTGTCTACGTCAAGGATCCGCCGGAGTTCTCGAGCTTCCCGACCCTGCTGCTGACCCTGACACTGTTTCGCCTCGCGCTGAACATCAGCACGACGCGCCAAGTCCTCGTCAACGGCTACGGCGGCAAGGTCATCGACGCCTTCGGTCACTTCGTGATCCAGGGCAACTATGTCGTCGGTGCCGTCGTCTTCCTCATCCTCGTGGTGATCAACTTTGTGGTCATCACCAAGGGTGCCGGTCGTATCGCCGAGGTCAGCGCCCGCTTCACCCTCGATGCACTGCCCGGCAAGCAGATGGCGATCGATGCCGAGCTCAACGCCGGCATCATCGACGAGGTCACCGCGACCGCCCGCCGTATCAAGGTTCAGAAGGAGGCCGACTTCTACGGTGCGATGGACGGTGCCTCCAAGTTCGTGCGCGGCGATGCCGTCGCCGGCATCATCATCACCCTCGTCAACATTCTCGGCGGCTTCGCCATCGGCGTCCTGCAGATGGGCCTCTCGCTCGGCGAGTCCCTGCAGAAGTTCACGCTGCTCTCCATCGGTGACGGTCTCGTCTCGCAGATTCCCGCCATCATCCTCTCGATCGGCGCCGGTCTCCTTGTCACGCGCGCCTCGGAGAACTCCAATCTTGGCACCCAGGTCGCCGGCCAGCTCCTCAAGTACCCGCGCGCCTTCAGCATCTGCGGCTTCATGATGGGCCTCTTCGGCCTGATGCCCGGCATGCCGATGCTGCCGTTCTTCGGCCTGGGCGGCGCCTGTTTCTTCATCGCCCGCATCCTGCGCGAGCGCGATGCCGAGTCGGATACCGCTGCCGGTGTTCCGGCCAAGGGCGCGTCCGCGGGCAAGCCGGCTTCCGGGGGCAAATCCGGGGGCGCGGATGCCGCGTCGACCTCCACCGGCGCGGCCCTGCCGGCACCCTCGGCCACCGCCGAGGACATGCGCAAACTGGTCGACATCGATGTTTTCGCGATCGAGATCGGCTACGGCCTCCTCGCCATGGCCGATTCCAAGATCGGCGGCGAACTCCTCGGCCGCGTCACCGGCGTCCGCAAGACCCTCGCCCGCGAGAAGGGCATCGTCGTCCCGCCGGTCTCCGTCCGCGACAATCTCGAGCTCGAGTCCAACGACTACCGCTTCCTCCTCCGCGGCAAGCCCGTGGCCAAGGGCCAGCTCGTCCCCGGCCGCTGGCTCGCGATGAACGTCTCCGGCAGCAAGGTCCGCCTCCGCGGCCTGCCGACCCGCGAGCCCGTCTTCAACCTCGAGGCCACCTGGATCGACGAGCCCGAGAAGAAGAACGCCGAACTCAACGGCTTCACCGTCGTCGACCCGGCCTCGGTCCTCATCACCCACCTTTCCGAGACGCTCAAGGTCCACGCCCACCACCTGCTCGGCCGCCAGGAGGTCCAGCAGATGGTCGACCACATCAAGCAGGCCCAGCCCGCGCTTGTGGCCGAGCTCATCCCCGACCTCGTCAATCTCGGCATCATCCAGCGCGTCCTCCAGAACCTGCTCCGCGAGAACGTCGCGATCGTCAACCAGCCGCTCATCCTCGAGGGCATCGCGGACTTCGCGTCGCTCTCCAAGAATCCCGACGACCTCTCCGAACTCGTCCGCCGCCGGCTCGGCCTGTACTTTGTGCCTGAATACGAGTGCCGTCCCGGCGTGATCCGCGCGGTCACCCTTGATCCGCGGCTCGAGCAGTGGCTCGCGAGCAAGGTTCACCGGTCCCCGACCGAGGTCGGCCTCGCGCTCGACCCGGGCACAGCCCGCCACCTGCTCGAGGAGATCAACCGCCGCACGGGCGAACTTGTTGCCGCCGGCCATCCGTCCGTCCTCGTCGTCTCGACCGAGATCCGCCTGCCGCTCCGCCGCTTCTTCGAGTCGTCCTGCCCCCGCCTGGCCGTCCTCGCCTTCCAGGAGCTGCCCGCCGCCACGGAGATCGAGAATGCCGGCATCATCACGGCTCCGACGCCCACGATCGTCCGCACCACCGCCGCTGAACCCCTCAAGGCCGCCGCCTGACCGCCATGAACGCCCCCGATCCCTCCCTTTTCCCTGGCGCCTGCTACAAGTTCACCGTCCGTTCCGCCGCCGAGGCGGTCGAGCTCATCCGCGAACGCCTTGGTCCCGCCGCCCGCGTGCTGTCCGTCCGTGCGGTGCCCGCGAAGGGCTGGCGCCGCCTCGTCGGTTCCCCGCAGCTGGAGGTCATTGCGCAGATCGATTCGCCGGCCCCTGCCGCCGCGCCGGCCGCCGCCGTGCCCGCCGGGTATGCCAGCACGCTTGCTTCCGAGCCGCTTGAATCCTCCGCAGTCGCAGCGACGGCCGACGCGCCGCTCGTCGCCGCTCGGCTCGCGCCGCCGGCGTCGGTTGGACTCGCCGGCCTGCTCCGTCGCTCCGGCCTCGGCGAGGGCGCGCTCAGCCGCCTGCAGTCGGGCGCCAACTGGGGCGAACTCAACACGATGCCGCTGCACCGGGCGCTGGCCGAGACTGCCCGCCAGCTGCGCGAGCAGATCGAATCCCGCCCGGGCCGCGCGCCGCTGTCGCGCGCCGCGTTCCTCGGCACCGCGGGGGTGGGGCGCACCACCGCACTCTGCAAATGGCTTTCCGCCGAAGTTTTCCGCCGTGCGCGGCTCGGCCACGTCGTCACGGTCGAGTTCGACCGGCCCAATCCGTCCGGTCCGCTGCCGGTGTTTGCGGAGGCGCTCGGCGTCCCGCTCGCGCATTTTCCCTGCGGCACGCGGCCCGCGGTCCCGGGTGGCTTTGTCTATTTCGACCTGCCCGGCCTCTCCGTCCGCCGTCCGGCCGACAACCGCCCGCTCGCCGAGTGGCTCGACCGCGAGGAGATCAAGGAGCGCGTGCTCGTGCTCAACGCGGCCTATGACCGCGCCTCGCTGCGCGACGCCTACACCGCGGGTCGTGACCTCGGGGCCACGCACCTGGTCTTCACCCATCTCGACGAGGTCCCGCAGTGGGGTCGCCTCTGGGACTTCCTTTTCGACGAGCAGATTGAACCCCTCTTCCTCGGCACCGGTCCCTCGCTGACCGGTGACTGCGAAGAGGATGTCCCCGGCGCGATCGTGCGCCGCACCCTGCCTGACGCCTGAACGAACCGTCTGCCCTTATGAAATTCGTCTTCCTTGCCGGCGGTTCCGCCGGATTCGCCCTCGGTGCCGGGACTGCCTTCTGGGCCGGCCGTGAACCCGACCGCATTCTCCTCGATGGCGCGGTCGGCTGCCTCGTTGGCGCGCTCCTCTTCCGCTGGTTCTGGACCGTGCTCGTGCACGGGATCCGCGAAACCATCGTCACCCGCCACGCCGCCGCCGTTGCCGCCGCCGAAGCCGCCGCCCCGGCCAAGTCCAAGTGAACCCATCTTCAGCCATGAATACCGCCACTGCCCCCGTCCCTGGCATGGATGCCACGCCCGCCGCTGCCTGGCGCGCGTATCAGGGAGTCACTCCGAGCGCCGTCGATGAAAAGGATTTGATCGAACGGTACCTCCCCCTGGTCCGCAACGTCGTTGATCGCGTCAAACTCAACCTTCCCGCGCACGTGGACGCGGACGACCTCTACAGCGTGGGCATCACCGGCCTCATCGCCGCGGTGCGCAAGTACAACCCGGAGCAGGGGAGCACCTTCGCGAGCTACGCCGCGATGCGCATCCGTGGCGCCATCCTCGACGAGCTCCGTCGCATGGACTGGTGTCCCCGCCGCGCCCGCGCCCGCGCCCGCAAGCTCAAGACCGCGATCGGCGAGGTCGAGCAGACCCTCGGTCGCGCCGCCACGGACGAGGAAATCTGCAAGGCCCTCGGCCTTGAGCCCAAGGAATACGCCAAGTGGGTCGAGGAGTCCCGCCCGGTCACCTTTATTGCAATCGACCAGACAGCAGACGGCGAAGAAGGCGAAGGCGCCTCGCTGCACGAGCTACTGGCTGACGATAACGACGTTACGGGCCGCGATAACCTGGAAAAGGACGAGTTATTGCAACTTCTCACTCAACGAATCGCAGAATTGCCCGATATCCCGAGGAAGATCCTCGCCATGTACTACCACGAAAATATGCGCCTGGCCGAAATCGCTGCGGTTTTCGGTCTGACGGAATCGCGCATCTGCCAGATCCACGCCCAGACCATCCTCGGTCTGCGGGCGCATCTGCAACGCGTGCGGAATCGCTGACGATTCCCCGCTGAATCACCTCACCTCGCATGCTCATCATCGTCGGCATAGTGATCGTTTTCGCCTCCACGCTCGGAGGCTTCATGATCGCGGGCGGAAAGCCGGTGGTGCTGCTGCACTTGTCCGAGTTCGTGGTCATCCTGGGCGTCGCGCTCGGCGTGCTCATCATCGCGAGCCCCGGCCATGTGCTGAAGGAGATCATTCACAAGCTGCAGGTCGCGGTGGCGGGCAAGTCCCCCGGCAAGAACGAGTACAACGAGCTGCTCAAGCTGCTCTACGAGATCTTCATGATCGGACGCCGCAACGGCCTGATCGCGCTCGAGGAGCATGTGATGGACCCGAAGAAGAGCAGCATCTTCCAGCGCTATCCGTCCATCCTCGGACACAAGGAGCGATTGGAGTTCCTCATCAGCGGCCTCAAGCCCGTGATCGACGGCAAGATCAAGCCCGACCAGCTCGAGGACCTCATGGTCGCCGAACTCGACGCCAAGGCGAACGAGAACGAGCACCCGGTGCACATCCTTCACCTCGTCGGTGATTCGCTCCCCGGCATCGGCATCGTCGCGGCGGTGTTGGGCATCATCAACACCATGGCCGCCATCTCGGAAGGTCCCGAGAAGGTCGGTGAAAAGGTCGCCGCGGCCCTCACCGGCACGCTCCTCGGCATCTTCGTCGCCTACGGCTTCGTCAACCCGCTCGCCGATCGCGTGAAATTCAACAACCAGTCCGACGCCCTCTTCCTGCGCTGCATCCTGCAGGCGGTGGTGGGCTTCGCGAAGGGCCTCGCCCCGCTCACCGCGGTCGAGATCGCCCGTCGTTCCCTCGACAGCTCCGTTCAGCCGAACGGCGCCGAACTCGAGGCCGCGGTCAAGAACCTCGGCACGGGCAAATAAGGAGCACGACGCACCATGTCAGGCGGCGCATGGAAGGTGGCTTACGCGGACTTCGTGACCGCGATGATGGCACTGTTTATGGTGCTCTGGATCTCCGCGCAGGATGAGAAGATCCTGATCGCCACGTCCCAGTATTTTCAGAACCCGTTCAACTCCCCGATGAACAATCATTCGGGCGTGCTGCCGTTCAACAGCGAGAAGACGAAGCAGAGCTCCGGTGACGACGCCGGCACGGAGAGCGAATCGGCCAAGACCAGTGCGGTCTCGATGACGTTCCTCAATTCCGTCGCCGCCGATTTCTACCGCCTGCTCAACCTCGACCAGGACCTCGCCGACGCGCCGATCGACATCCAGGTGACGAGCGACGGCATGCGCATCACCCTTTTCGACCGCCCCGACCGGCCGCTCTTCCAGCCGGACAAGACCGACTTCACGCCGTGGGGCGAGTTCGCGATGCAGAACCTGGCGTGGATGATCGACCGTCACCGTTTCCGCGTGACCGTCGACGGCCACACGCACCAGAAGGCCAATCCCGATCCGAACAATCCGCTCGCGGATGACGAAGCCTGGGAACTCTCCGCCAATCGCGCCAACGCCTCGCGCCGCAAGCTGGTGTTCTTCGCCGTCGACGCCGGGCTAATCGAGCGCGTGACCGGCTACGCCGACACGAAGCCGCTCGAGGGCAAGCCGCGCGACGATCCGGCGAACGATCGCATCACTCTCAGCCTGACGCTGGCCGGTACCTCTCAATTCAAGGACCGGGTGAGCGTCGATCCGCCGTCCAAGCCATGAAGCCTTTCCTCCAGGGCCGCAAAACCCTCGCTGAGGCCGCACTGCGGCCCGCCGTACCTGCCTTGACCGCACCGACCGTCCGCCTGGCCTCGCGTCCGGGGGCGGCGCCGCATGCGCACACCGAAGGCGCCCAGGTCGAGGTCGTGAAGCAGGGCGACAAGGTCACCCGCCTCATCGTCACCTGCGCCTGCGGCGAGCGGATCGAAATCGACTGCCTCTATCCCGCCGGCGTCTGACGCCGCAAAGCTGGTCGTTCCCTGTAGGGGCGTGGCTCGACCACGCCCTCCGAACCGGGCGAAGGTTGCGACCTCGGCCCGAAAGGTGGAACGCGTTGCCCTCAACGCGTTGGTTCGGGCGATGCGCAGGTAACGATTCGATCCAGCGTCTTGAGGACAAGCCGCTCCACCCAAACCCGTAGGCAAAACCTGCCGCCTAAAATCCGAGGGTAAGGCAGGGGGCGTTGGTCTCAGCTCCGACTGAAAATTTGTGATCTTTAATCAATAGTCTATCAATGACTTAAGATTGTAATGACGGGCGCGGCACGCGGTTGGCTTATACCGCTGCGTCCATGAATATCGGTCTGTACCAAAGTGCCGCTTCCCTCTCCGCGCTTGAGCGCTGGCAGGATGCTGTCTCCCAGAACATCACCTCGGGCCAGGTGACGGGATACCGCAAGCGCACGGTCAACTTCGCGACCGACCAGGCTGGTGAGCTGCACCTCGATCCCAACGCCAAGCTCGGACGCGATGACGGCGTCAAGATGCTCTTCCCGCGCGTCGAGGGTGGTATCAGCTTCGTCTCCGCCGAGGCCCAGCCCACGCGCAACGAGCTCGATGTCGCGATCATGGGCGGTGGCTTCTTCGAGGTTCGCCAGGAAGACGGCACGAAGGCTTACACCCGCAGCGGTCAGTTCCGCATGCGCCCGGACCGCACGCTGGTCAACGGCCATGGCTTCGAGGTCATGTCCGCCGACAGCAACCCGATCATCCTCCTGCCCGGTCAGGGTCCGGTGGTCATCAATGCGGACGGCCGCATCACGCAGGGCGCCGCCCAGCTCGGACGGCTCGCCGTGGTTGATTTTCCGGATACGAGCGTCCTTCGCCCGCTCGACGGTGGCCTCTTCGCCGCCGCCGAAGGCGTGGAGCCGGAAGTCGTGGAAAACGTTTCCGTCCAGCAGGGCTATCTCGAGGGCAGCAATGTCGCCGCCCTGCGCGAGATGGTCGATCTCGTCCTCATCTCCCGCGCCTACGAGGCCAACCAGCGCATGATCAGCTCGTTTGACCAGCGCATGCAGAAGGCCCTCGACGCCCTCGGCTGATCAACCCCATGTGCGCTGCCATGACTTTCCCCAGACAGACAACCGCAATCACGACTACCTGGCCGTGCGCGCTATGGGGGCGCGCCGGCCTCCTTTTCCCGTCGGCGAATCTTGAGGCGTCCTTCGTCTCGGTTCGCCGGTTCACCCTCGCTCCCTCCGCCGCATGAACCTCTCCCTTTACTCCGCCGCCACCGGCATGGAGGCGCAGCAGCTCAACCTGAACACGATCGCGAACAATCTCGCGAACGTGAACACGCCCGGGTTCAAACGCAGCAAGATAGAGTTCCAGGATCTGCTCTACCAAAAGCCCCGCGAATCCGGCACCGACTCCGGCGGCGGCAACCTCGTCCCGACCGGCGTCGAGGTGGGCAACGGTTCCCGCGTTGCGTCGACCTCCAAGGTCTTCACTCAGGGCCAGCTCAGCCAGACGGGCGAGAAGCTCGACGTGGCCATCCAGGGCGACGGCTTCTTCGAGGTCCAGCGTCCCGACGGCACGATCGGTTACACCCGCGCCGGCTCCTTCAAGCTCAGCGCGCAGGGCCAGGTCGTCACGACCGATGGTCTCCCGATCCTCAGCGGCTTCCAGCCGATCCCGCCCGGCGCCACGGCGGTCACGATCTCCGAGGACGGCAACGTCACGGTCCAGACCGCCAACGGCAACACGAACTTCCGCCTCACGCTCTCCCGTTTCGCCAACCCGGCCGGCCTGCGCAGCCTCGGTGGCAATCTCTACGAGGAGACCGCCGCCTCCGGTACGCCCGAAGCCGGTTCGCCCGGCGAGCAGGGCTTCGGCCGCACGATCCAGGGCTACATCGAGAACTCCAACGTAAACATCGTTGAGGAGATGGTGAACCTCATCATCGCCCAGCGCGCCTACGAGATTAACTCCAAGTCCATCCAGGCCTCGGACGAAATGCTCCAGAGCATCGCCCAGCTGAAACGCTAACCATGCGCGCCTTCCTTTCCCTTCTCGTTCTCGCCTGCGGGCTCTCCGTGGCCTCCGCGCAGACGACCGCCACGGTCGCCCCGCTCGACCGCGACACGCTGCTCCTCTCGGTCACCTCCGATCTTGCCGCCCACTTTAATCTCGAGGGCGAACTGCAGCTCGAGCTCCTCCGTCCCTGGTCGCCACCCAAGCGCACCGCCACGGCCTGGACGATCCTGATCTCCGAGTACCCCGCCGTCCCGGCCGCCACCATGATGATGCGCTACCGCATCGTGGCCGACGGCGAGTTCCTCGCCGAGGACAGCCTGATCGTGCGCGCCAACCTCTGGCGCGATGGTTGGGTCACCCGCCAGCCGGTCGCCAATGGCGAGACCTTTGATGCCGCCTCCCTTGAGGTCCGCCGCGTCGACCAGTTTCGCGAACGTGAGGTTCTGCCGGCCACCGTCGGTGACCGCGCCTACATTTACACCCGCGCGGTTCCCGCCGGCCGCCTCCTGACTTGGCGCGATGTCGCGCGCCGCCCGCTGGTCCGCAAGGGCGACCTCGTCGAGGTCACCGCCGCCTCCGGTCCGCTGCTCGTCACCATGAAGGCGCTCGCCATGCAGAGCGGTGCCGCCGGTGACGTCGTCACGGTCCGCAACCCTGAATCCCGCCGCGATTTCTCCGCGCTCGTTGTCGATGAAAACCAGGTCAAAGTCCGCTTCTAAGGCCCTCGGCCTCGCGGTGCTTGCCGCGTTCCTCCTCGTCGCCCGCCCGCTGCACGCCGCGGCCGCGACGGGCTCCCTCTGGCCCTCCGCCGGGCAGCCCGCGCGCAGCCTCGTGGCCGACCGCAAGGCCGCCACTGCCGGGGACATCCTCACGATCGTGATCGCCGAGTCGGCCGTCGCCCAGAGCACCCAGAACAAGCAGTCCTCGCGCGAATCGAGCATCGAGGACGCGGTCGAGCGCTTCCTCTTCAGCGCGGCCACCAGCGGTCTCGGCACCCACAACGGCGAGCTGCCGTCCACCTCCATCCTCGGCAAGTCCGGCTACACCGGTGGCGGCGCCGTCAACAATTCCCAAAGCCTGTCCGCCCGCGCCGCCGTGCTCGTCTCCGATGTGCTGCCCAACGGCAACCTCGTGATCGAGGGCGTGCGCGTCGTCACCTTCTCCGGCGAGACCCAGTACGTCGTCCTCCACGGCCTCGTCCGACGCGACGACATCGCCCGCGACAACACCGTCCTCTCGACCAACATCGCGGAGGCCCGCGTGGAGTTCCACTCCGAAGGCTCCCTCACTGACGCACAGAAGCGCGGCTGGCTCGCGAAGATGTACGAGAAGCTGCGGCCGTTCTGATTCTCGAATTTCGATTTCCACCCGACATGACGTCACTTTCACAGCATTGCGGATTGCGGACTGCGGATTGCGGATTTCTCCGTCGCTTCGTCATTCTGATTTCGTGCTTCGGATTTGCCGCGACGCTGCAAGCGGCGCGGGTCAAGGATCTCACCCTCATCGAGGGCGGCCGCGACAATCAGCTGGTCGGCTACGGCATCCTCGTCGGTCTCGCCGGCGACGGTGACAGCAACGCGGCCACGACGCTGCGCAGCATTTCCAACGTGCTGCAGCGCTACGGGCTCTCGGTCGACGCGACCGACGTGAAGTCGAAGAACGTCGCCGCCGTGATGATCACGGCGGACATCAGCGCCTTCCTCAAGCCTGGCTCCCGCATCGATGTCATGGTCTCCTCAATGGGCGACGCCAAGACCCTGCAGGGTGGGGTGCTCCTCCAGACGCCCCTGCTCGGTGCCGATGGCCAGGTCTACGCCGTGGCCCAGGGCCCGGTTGCGGTCGGCGGTTTCCTCGGCGGTGCGGGCGGTGCGGGCGGTGCCACCGTCCAGAAGAACCACCCGACCGTGGGTGGCATCAGCGGCGGCGCGATCGTTGAGCGCGAGATCATCGCGACCTTCGTGCAGGACAACACCCTGCGCCTGCTGCTGCACAATCCCGACTTCACCTCGGCCGCACGCATGGCCGACTCCATCAACGGTCGCTGGCCCGGCGCGGCCAACCCGGTCGACGCCGCCACGGTCAGCGTCAACCTCCCGCCCGATTACCGCGGCCGCGACGTCGCCTTCATCGCCGACCTCGGCGAGGTCGAGACGACGACCGACACGCTGGCTCGCATCGTGATCAACGAGCGCACCGGTACCATCGTCGCCACCTCCACGGTCCGCCTCTCCCGCGTCGCCATCGCCCACGGTTCGCTGACCATCACGGTCGCCTCGAATCTCGGCGTCAGTCAGCCCAACGCCTTCAACAACACCGGGCAAACCACCGTGGTGCCCTCGACGCAGACGGCGGTCAACGAGACCAAGGGCGGCTTCACGATTGTTGAGGAGGAACCGACGATCGAGCGCCTCGCCGCCGCCCTCAATGCCCTCGGCGTCTCCACGCGCGAGATGATGGCCATCTTCCAGAGTCTCAAACGCTCCGGCGCCCTCCAGGCCGAGCTCATCATCAACTGAGCCATGTCCGTCACCCCGCTTAACGCCCTTTCCGCCGCCGATCAGACCCCCGTGGTCGGATCCGCGATCCGTCCGGCCGCCCCGAAGCAGACCGATGCCCAAAAGGTCGCCGCCCAGTTTGAAGCCATTCTCGTCCGCCAGATGATCGGCCCCGCGCTCGAATCCGCCATGGGTGGAGGCGGCCAGGCCGGCGGAGGCGGCACCTACAGCTACATGCTGACCGACACCATCGCCAACTCGCTCACCGCGGGCCGCGGCCTCGGCCTCGCGCCGATGATCGCGCAGCAGCTCACGCCCCGTGGCACTCCCGTTACGACTCCGGACTCCCTATGACACCTTCCTGGGAAACCATCGCCGACCTCCTTCGCGCCGAACTCGCCGACTACGGCGGGCTCCTCAACCGTTTCGAGGACCAGCAGCAGAGCCTTCTGGCGCGCGACGCCGCCGCCGTGTTGCACCACACAACCGAGATCGAGGATCACGTCCGCGCACTCTCGTACAGCCGCGAGCGCCGCGAGACGGCCGTCGCCGCGCTCGCCGTTTCGCTCGGTCACCCGATGTCGGCCACGCTCCGCTCGCTTCTGCCGCAGCTCGAGCCTGCGGCCACGCCCCTGCTCGAGGCCCTGATCGACGAGGTCAACCGTCTCCTCCACCGCGTGCGTCGCACGAGCCGTCACAACCAGACGCTGCTCCAGCGTTCGCTCGAGGTGCAGCAGGACGTGCTCCTGCGCCTCCGCCCGCAGTCCTTCACCAAGACCTACGCGCCCAACGGCCGCGTCGCCGTCGCCTCCGCCGCCGCTCCCGCCGGCAGCCTGCAGGTCGCGGGCTGAAGATAGTTTAAAGCCTACCGCTTCTTCCTCCCATGTCCGGTCTCTTCGCCAGTCTCAATTCCTCGGTCAAGGCGCTCAACGCGCACAGCCGTGCCATCGAGACGACCGGCAAGAACCTCGCGAACGTCAACAATTCCGCCTACGCTCGCCAGCGCGTCATCTATGGCGACCGGGGCACGGTCCAGACGCCTCATGGCGCGCAGAGCCTCGGCCTGGAAGTGCTCGCCGTCCAGCAGCTGCGCGATGCCCTGATCGACCGCCAGTACCAGCGCGAGCTGTCGCTCTCCGGTTCCTACACCGCCGAGCAGAGCGCCTACCAGCGCGCCCAAGCCGCGCTCGGCGAGACGATTGATCGCGCCTCCGACACCGACACCGGCATTGGCGCCGCGATGGATGATCTCTTCAGCGCGTTCCAGAGCCTCGCCTCCCGTCCGACCGACGCGGGCGAACGTGCCAGCCTGCTCCAGAAGGCCTCGATTCTCACCGATCGCTTCCAGCTCGCCGACACGCGCCTCGCCCAGGTCCAGTCTGATCTCAACGCGCAGGTCGCGACCGATGTCTCCGACGTCAACCGCCTGCTCCAGACGATTTCCGAACTCAACACGCAGATCGGCCGCTTCGAGATCACGCAACCTGGCTCCGCAGTGGACCTGCGCGACCAGCGCCAGGCCCGCATCGAGGAACTGGCCGGCAAGATCAATTTCAACGTCGTCGACGGCGGCAACGGTCAGATCAACCTCGTCGTCAAGGACAGCACCTCCGCCGACGTGGTCCTCCTCGACCGCGGCGTTGTCACCGGCCCGGTCACCTTCGACGGCGTTGCGCTCAGTGGCGGTTCGCCCGCGGCGGTGCTCGCCCCGGCCAGCGGTTCGATCCAGGGCGCGCTTGCGGCCCGCGACGGCGCGGTGCAGACGCTGCGCGATGACCTCGACCGCCTCGCCTCGCAGATCGTCACCACGGTCAACGACGCCTACAACCCGACCGGCCTGACCGGCAACTTTTTCACCGCCACCGGTCTCACCGCCGGCACGATCGCGCTCGATCCCGCGCTCAATGCGACAAACCTCAAGGCCAGCGACGGCGGCGCGGCCGGCGACAACAGCGTGGCCCTCGCGGTCGCGGCCCTGGCCTCACAGAAGTTCACCCTCGCCGGCGGCGACGCCTTCGACGGCACCTTCGGTGGTTTCTACAGCCAGACGGTCGCCAGCCTCGGCCAAGCCCTCGCCGGAGCCAATGCCCGCGCTGAGGACCAGCTCGCGATCACCGAGCTTGTGCGCGGCCAGCGCGACAGCGTCAGCGGCGTCTCGCTCGACGAGGAACTCGCCGACCTCACCCGCTTCCAGCGCGCCTTCCAGGCCTCCTCCCGTGTTTTCAGCATCGTCGACAACCTGCTCGACGAGGTCGTCAACCGGCTGGGCCGTTAACGACGGATAAACGAACTCCCTCATGCGCATCTCCAGCCAAACCGTCAGTGACTCGATCGTCCGGCAGATCCAGCAGCTCGGCAACCAGCAGGCCAAGCTGCAGACGCAGGTTGCGACGGGTCAGCGCATCTTCAAGCCGGAGGATGATCCCTCCGCCGTCGGTCGTGTGCTCAATCTCGAGAGCGAGTCGCGCGCGCTGAAGCAGTACTCGCGCAACGTCGATCGCGCGCTCGAGCTCAGCCAGGCGACGTACTCCTCGCTTCAGCAGTTCAAGAAGGTCTCCGACCGCGCCACGGAGCTCGGCACGCTCGGCGCGGGTGTGCTCGGCAACGATGCCGCCGCGGCCTACGCCTCCGAGGTCGACCAGCTGATCGAGCAGGCCTTGCAGCTCGGCAACAGCAAGCTGCGCAATGACTATCTCTTCGCCGGCACGGCGACTGACGCCCCGCCGTACGCCGCCACCCGCAATGCGGACGGCAAGGTCACCGCGGTGACCTACGCGGGCAACAGCGACCAGGCTGCGATCACCCTCTCCGAGGCCACCTCGATCACGCCCGGCTCCACCGGCACGACCAACGAGGGCCTGCGTGACTACATCAACGATCTCGTTGCCCTCCGCGACGCGCTCCTCGTGAACGACCCGACCGCCGTGTCGTCCGCCCAGGCCGGGCTGGTCGCCGGGGAGGACATCATCGTCAACTCGCTGGCCGAGCACGGTGGCATCCAGTCCCGCATCGAGGCCACCACCGCCCTCCTGATCAGCCGCTCCGACGACGTCGAGGGCCTGGTTTCCGCCGAGGCCGACATTGATCTTCCCGAGTACATCGTGCGCCTGAGCCAGAGCCAGACCGCCTACCAGGCGGCGCTCCAGTCCGGCGCCAACATCATGAAGCTCTCCCTCCTCGATTACATCCGCTGATTCATTTTAGCCCATGCCCATGAAAGTCATCCCCGACATCTACCCGACCGATCTCGATGCCCCGAAGGCCAACGAGATTATCCTCCCGCACGGCATCATCGGCTTCGGCACCTGCCGCACGGCCGCTTTGCTCTACATGCCCGACCACCTCCCGTTCCTCTGGATGAAGCTCCAGGGACCCGAGCCGGTGCAGTTCATCGTGATCGAACCCGGTGGCATCATCGGCGGCTACGAGCCCGAGATCTTCGACGAGGACGCCTACCAGCTCGATCTGCGCGACCCGGCCGAGGCCATGATCCTCAATATCGTCACGCTGCACCGCCAGCAGCCGGTCGAGGCCACGGTCAACCTGATCGGGCCTGTCGTCGTCAACCGCCGCACCCGCATCGGGCGCCAGCTCGTCATCTCGAACTACTCGCGCTACAGCGCGCATCACTCCCTCGTCGAGAACCCGCAGACGACGCACGATTGCGTCCGGTCCGCCTGAACGCCCCGCCATGCTCGTCCTAACCCGTAGAGTCAACGAGGCGATCGTCATCGGCGACAACGTCGAGATCCGCATCACCCGCATCGAAGGCGACGTGGTCAAGATCGGCATCGCCGCTCCGCGCGACATCCCGATCTTCCGCAAGGAAGTGCTCTCCGACATCGCCGCCAACAACCAGGCCGCTGCCGTGCGCGAGATCCGCCCCGGCGCGCTGCCCGCCCTTACTCGTAAACCCGCCGCGCCGGCCCCAACTCCGGCTTCGTCATCCAAGCCCCTGTGAGGTCGTCCGGGATCCAACCTCCCGGCCACACTCCTCCGCCAGAATCAACCCATCCCAGCCATGAGCGTCATCAACACGAACATCCAGGCCATCGTCGCCGCCCGTAACCTCAACCGCAGCCAGGAGATGCTGGGCCGTTCGCTCAGCCGTCTCTCCTCCGGCTCGAAGATCGTCAACCCGTCCGACGACGCCGCTGGCCTCGCCGTCTCGGAAAAGCTCGATGCGCAGAACAAGCGCGTCCGCGCCGCCGGCACCAACGTGCAGAACGCCATCTCCTACGTGCAGACGTCGGATGGCTTCATGAGCGGCATGACGAAGATCCTGTCGCGCATGAGCGAGCTCGCCCTGCTCGCCAAGGACGTGACCAAGAACACGGACGACGTCGCGCTCTACCAGCAGGAGTTCCAAGCCCTCCAGGACCAGCTCCGCCAGACGATCGGTGGCACGACCGCCCAGATCGGCGGCACGGCCGACATCACCGTCCCGCTCGGCCAGTTCAACGGCATCAAGCTTTTCGGCGACGACTCCACCTCGGTTCCCTCCGTGACGGCGGGAGCCTATACGCCCGGCCTCAACATGACGATCGGTTCCGGTGCGGTCATTGGTGCCGGCGCGGCCTTCGGTGACGACGTGATTGTCGGCGCAGGGGCTCGGGTTGGTGACGGCGCGGACATCGGCGACAACACCGAGATCGGCGCCAACGCGTACATCGCGCCCGGTGTGGTGATCGGCGATGGGGTCATCATCCAGCCCGGCGCGCAGATCCTGACCGGCCCGATTCCCGACGGCACCGTGGTGGGCGCGTCTTCCGCTCCGACCACCGCCGGCCTGACGGTGACGGTCGGCCAGGCGGTTGGCCAGAACATGACCATCCCGCAGATCAACCTGCGTGACGGCAACATGGGTGCGATCATCCAGCAGGATGGATCGGGCAACTACATTCTCGACATCACCTCGGCTAGCGCGATCGGTTCGATCACCGACGCGATCCAGGACGTGGCCAACGAGCGCGCTCTCCTTGGTGCGTCGCAGTCCCGCCTCGAGCTCGCGTCGTCGACGCTGCAGGTCGAGTACGAGAACCTCGAAGCCGCCATCTCGCGCATCCGCGACGTGGACGTCGCGACGGAGACGACCCAGTACGCGAAGTACAACATCCTTGTCCAATCCGGCACCTCGATGCTCGCCCAGGCCAACCAGAGCCCGCAGAGCGTGCTCAAGCTCCTCCAGGCGTAAGCCGCGCCAGAGATTTTCCCTGATTAGTGAAGTTTGCGTTGCCCAAGGCCGCCGCGGTTCCCGCGGCGGCCTTGTTCGTGTTGTAGCCGGGGTCGTTGACCCCGGTCCGAGCCCAAGAAATCGCGCAGAGACACGGAGCCGCAGAGAAAATCCCTGACATCGAATCCCTTTCCGAAACTCTGCGGCTCCGCGGCTCTGCCCGAGCTTTCCGCTCTTTCTTACTCCTTCATCGCATCGCCGGGCGCAGTTTGCGGCGGAGCTGGCTGGCGAGGGTCACCTGGTTGCGGCGCACGGCGGCGAGGGAACGAACGGAAAACGTCAGGTCTTGACTCTTGATTGGGTGAAGCGAAGTCGGGTCAGCCGGCAAACTTGGCGACCAATGGCTGGCGCTCAGCGACCGCGCGAGGGTTCGGCGGTGCCGATGTCGCCGGGGAAGGCTGATGTCGCCGACCGGCTGGCGTCTACGGAGTTGTCCATTTCGTTCAAACTCATGGCACGTTGCGAGCGCAGCCGGTTTTCCGAGAGGCTGACCACGTGGACTCTGGCAGCTTCGCCGGCCGTGGGCGCGGGCTCGTAGCGGATCGTGACCAGAAAATCGGCGGAGGCCAGGTCGGTGACCAGCGCGAGGCCGCGCTGCGCCATGAGCGGCTCAAGTTCAGGCCGGATGCGGGCGATCTCGGCGGGACTGAGAAGGACATGGCGGCCGTCGATCCACACCAGCGGGACAACCGTTTGCCCGCCGTTTTTTTCAGGAGTCGTGCAACCGGCAATAACGAGGGCGGCGAACAAGAGAACGGCGTGCGGCAGAATGCGGACGATGAACGTCATGATGAGGTGGCCTATTGCCTGATAAACTCTGCGGCTCGCCGTCTCGGGGCGACCGTTCCTGATTCCTCACCTCATCGCCGGGCGCAGCTCGCGGCGGAGCTGGCTGGCGAGGATCACCTGGTCGCGGCACACGGCGGCGAGTGTTTCCGGTTTCTTGTCCGGCAGCGGCGCGGCGAGAAAGGAAACCGTCAAGGACGTCAAGGGTGGCAGCTTGGCGGTCTCGAGGCGCTTGAGGCACTGGGCGCGCAGGGGATTGGAACGGGACTCGATCACGAGCCAGGCCTTTTCCCCGGTCGCAGTCGTCTCGGAGATCACGGCCACACCGTGGACGCGGGCAGGGATCTTCTTGGCGATGGCCGAGGCGGCACAGGTGGTGAACCCGAAGCGTTCCTGCCAGGGTGCGGTTGAGTTGCTCATGTCGGAGCGTCGCGCAGGGCAGGAGGGGATACAATCCGATTGTCGGGAGAGAGTGGGGAGCGACAGCGAGTGAACCCGATAAGGAAAGAGGCAGAAATCTCGCGCAGAGACGCAGAGCCGTAGAGAAAGGCATCGGCCATTGAATCCCTTTCCGGAACTCTGCGCCTCTGCGTCTCTGCGCGATGTCTGGTTTGGATCGGACGGACCGGCCTCAGCGAGGCCGGCTACATCCGGTCGCTCAGCGCTTGGCGCTGGCGGTTTGGCGGCGGCGCCAGGCGACGAGGGCGAGCAGGCCGGAGACGAAGGCCGCGCCGTACACTTCAGGCTCTGGCACCGGCGTGATCTGGTTGTCGTTGTTCGGGCCGCTGTCGTAGGGCTGCCAGGTCGTGTTGTTGCCGGTCCAGCCGGCGAAGACGATGTTGTTCAGCGGGGACTGGCCCATCACGCCCGCGTTCGCGGTCGAGTAGAAGTAGTCCACCGTATTGACCCAGTTGTTCACCGTCAGCGTCGCGTTGGCCGTCACCGACGAGAACTGGCCAACCGAGGCGCCGCTGCCGAAGTCGAGGATCGAGGCCGCGGTGACCGTGAGGCTGCCAAAGGTATTGCTCGTGTTGTTGAGCAGCAGCGAACCGCCGTTGAGCACGATGTTCAGGTTGCTGTTGTTGAAGTTGGCGCCGAGCGTGAGGCTCGAGCCCGCATTCAGCACCAGCGTGCCGGAACCATCGAACACACCCGCGAACGTGCTGTTGCCGCTGAGGGTCAGCTGGGCGCCGCCGAAGTCGATCGTGCCGGTGCCGGAGATCGTGCCGATCGACTGGTTGAATCCATTGAGGTCGACGATCGCGCCGGTCGCGGTCGCGACGAGATTGGAGGTGCCGAGCGCGTTGACCGCACCGAAAGCGAGGGTGCCGGCGTTGACCTGGGTCGTGCCCGTGTAGCTGTTGACACCGGAGAGGGTCAGCGTGCCGCTGCCTTCCTTCGTAACGGTGCCCGCGCCGGTCGCGATCGCGCCCGAGATCGTCGTGTTGCCCGCGCCCGCGACGGTCAGCGCCTGACCGGAACCCGTCATGCCACCCGACAGGGTGAGCGTGCCGGCATCGGATGCGATGCGGGAGGCGCCGGTCATCGTGATTGCACCGGAAATCGTGTTGTTGCCGCTGACGTTCTGGATCACGCCGGACGTGCCGGAGTAGCCCGTGCCGGAAATACTGATGGCCTCACCGGAGCTGATGCCGCCCTGCGTCTGGAGCGTCGCGCCGGAAGAGATGACCGTGTTGCCCGCGGTGCTGCCGAGCGCATCGCTGCTCGAAATGTTCACGATGCCGTTCGTGATCTGGGTCTGGCCGCGGTAGGTGCTGTTGCCCGAAAGGAAGAGGGTGCCGGTGCCGTCCTTGATCAGGGCGCTCGGGGAAGCATTGTCCGAGGAGATGTCCTTGCTGATCGTGGTGTTGCCGTCGCCGCCGACCGTGAGGCCGAAGGTGCTCATGCTCAGGGTCACGCCGTCGAGGAGAAGCGTGCTGCCCGAGTCGGTGTTGATCCGGCTGGTGCCATCGAGCGCGATTGAGCCGGACCAGGTGTTGTTGCCGCTCACGCTGCGCAGACCGCCGCCGTTGCTGATGCCGGTGCTGCCGAGCTGCAGGTATTCGCCGGCGATGCTGACGTTGTTCTGCAGCTCGAGGGCACCGGCGTTGACCTCGGTGCGCGACGAGTAGGTGCTGCTGTTGCCCTGGCCGAGGGCCAGGTTGCCGCGGACGTTGAGGATACCGCCGTCGATCGTGGTCGTACCGGCGTACGTGCTCGGGTCGTTGGCGGAGACGATCAGGGTGCCGTCGCCGGTCTTGATGTAGCCGCCGGAATTGATCGTCGCGCTGATCAGGGCGGACGTGCCTGAGGCGACGTCGATCGTGCGAACCACGCCGCCCAGGCCGAGGAAGCCGGAGATCGTGGCCTCGCGACCGGAAGAGAGGAAGCTCACGTTGCCGCCGAGATCGAGCGTGCCAACGCCGGTCGTGACGTCGCCACCCTGGATCGTGAGCGCAGCGATCGCGTCGGAACGGCCCGCAAGGTTGAACAGACCGTCGCTGTTGACGCGGATGTTGACGGTGTCGGCGATGCGGTTGTTGCCAGGGACTAGATTCGACATGACGAGCGAGGCCGAACCGGCCGCGCCGGTGTTGTCGCCGATCGTGATATCACCCTGGAGGCCCTTGTTTACGTAGGAACCGATGTAGGTCGGGGTCGCGAGCGTCACCTGGCCATCGTTGATCAGGTAGTTGCCGCTGAACGTATTGTCGGCGCCGGAAAGGGTGAGGGTACCCGTGCCGGTCTTGGTGATCGTGCCCGGGCTGCTGCCGGTCAGGCCGGCGCGGATGTCGATGTTGCCTCCGTCCGTATTGAAGATGAGCTGGTTCGAGCCGACGCTGAAGGTGTCGATGCCGGAGATCGCGCTGCCGCCGATGTTGAGCGTGCCG
>DASWVY010000037.1:0-97679 GCA_036401075.1 Opitutaceae bacterium | reverse complement strand
GGTCTCGGCACCGTCCTCGAGGACGTACACCTCGCCGTGCTGGAACGGGCTCATCGTACCCGGATCGACGTTGAGGTACGGATCGAACTTCTGGATTCGCACCGTGAGGCCACGCAGCTCCAGCAAGGCGCCCAACGCCGCTGCTGTCAGGCCTTTGCCCAACGACGAAACCACGCCTCCGGTTACGAAAATATACTTCATCGGACTCGGGTATGAAGGGACCCAAAAGCGAGACAAGAAAAAGGTAGCCGGCGCGTACGGATCACCCCAGCCACCAGAGGACAATCCCGGCCAGGGTGGCCGCCAAAACGAGGGCGGCGCCCACGTACAGGGTCAGTTTGAGCAACTTGACCCCGATCCAGATCACCACGATAGCGGACACCGACAGCAGGAGCGCCACCAGCCAGCGGGGGTAGGTCGCAAGTTCCTGGAGCAGCATGTCCATCGAATCCACGCGCCCAGCAAAGCCGCCCCGGGACGTACGCCAAGCAATTCCCCCTTGCCGGGCGCCGCCGCTCCACCCCAGCATCACCCTTCGTGCAATCAAAACCACAAGTTCTGGCCTGGCTGACCTGTGACGGCGTCCACGTCGACCCCGCCACCGGCAAGCACACGATCCTGGGCATCTTCGCCGCCATCCGCGGACGACAGTTCCCGGTCGTCCATCCCTACATGGTGTGGTTCCTGACCCTCTCGGATGTCCCGACCGGCACGCACAAGATCAAGATTTCGATGGGCACCGAGCCGACCGCGATGACTCCGCTGATTGAGCGGCCGTTCGAATCCCAGAATCCGCTCCAGCGCATCAATCTCATCAACGAGATCCGCAACCTCTCATTTCCCAAGCCCGGCGACTACTCGCTGGTGATCGAGGTCGACGACGAGCCCCTGCTCGCCACCAGCCTGAACGTTGCCAGCTAAGCTTCTGACTCTCCCTTTCATGTCCACGCCCTCCGCCCATCCGTACGAACTCGTTGGCATCGGCTCGCCGATCATGGATCTGCTCGCGCCCGTGCCCGACGTCTTTCTCAAGCACGTCCCCGGTGACAAGGGCGGCATGGTGCTGGTCGACAGCGACGAGATGCACGGGATCCTGCAGAAGCTCGAGCAGGCCCCGGCCCACTCGACGGGTGGCTCGGCGGCGAACGTGACGTTCAACGCCACGCGCCTCGGCCTGCGCACGACCTTCCTCGGCAAGCTCGGCAACGACGAATTCGCCCGCCGCTACCGCGAGCAGTTCGCCGCGGTCGGCGTCGATGCCTCGCGCTTCAAGCAGGGCGACAAGCCCAACGCGCGCTGCCTCGCCCTCGTCACGCCCGATGCTCAGCGCACGATGCGCACCGACCTCGGCGCGGCGATGACCCTCGCTCCGCATGAGTTGACCGCCGCCGATTTTGCCGGCTGCCGTCACGCCCACATCGAAGGCTACCTCGTCTTTAATCAGGCCCTCGCCGACGCCGCTCTCGCCGGTGCCCGTGCGGCCGGCTGCAGCGTGAGTCTCGATCTGTCTTCATTCGAAGTCGTCGCGGCCTCACGTGACTGGCTGTTTTCGCAGTTCAAGCGCGGGATCGACATCGTCTTCGCCAACGAAGACGAGATCCGCGCGCTCTTCCCCAACAGCAAGGTGAGCTACGAGGCGCTGGCCCAGGAACTCGCCCGCCACGGGGTCACCGCCGCCGTCAAGGTCGGCAAGGACGGCGCCTGGATCGCGCAGGAAAAGGAACTCTACCGCATTGATCCGCTGCAGATCGCAAACGTCGTCGACACCAACGGTGCCGGCGATGCGTGGGCCTCTGGTTTTCTCTACGGCTACCTTCGCGGCTGGCCCCTTCCCGCCGCCGGTCGCCTCGCCTCCCACATGGGCGGCGAAACCGTACGGCACATGGGCCCGATCATTCCACCGAGCCACTGGGCCGATGTGCACCAGCGCGCGCTCGGACTCGCGCCGGCTTAAGCAGATCGCAACGAATTGCCCGGGATCGGACAAGCCGGGGTCGCTGACCCCGGTCCGGGCGATTCGATACGCTATCACGATCCCCGGGGTCAGCGACCCCGGCTACATCAAGGCCCTGATCCGCAGGATTAACCTGCTATCCTGTAGATATTTGCCAATTATCAGCGGATTCAATTTGACCATTTACTCTGTATTGCAGAGTACTCTATTCATGCAATCGTCCATCACCCCGAAAGAAGCCGCGCGGGCGCTGCAGGCCATCGAGGTTTCGCGCGCAGCAATGCGTTCGGCCGTTCGCGCCAACCGGGGACACGCCCATCTCTGGCTCTGGGGTGCCTTGTGGAGTGCGATGGGGTTGCTGGCCCAGACCCAGGGCGTGGCCGGCCTGCGTCTCTTCCCGTGGATCTCCCTCACGGGTGTGATCGCGTCCGTCGTCATCGGAGTGCGGCAAAGCTCGACCATCCGCCTGCCGGTTGATCGTCGCTTTATCGGCGTGCTCGCCGCTTCCCTCCTCTTCGGCCTCGGCTGGATCCTGGTCCTCGGAGGCCCGCCCTCACCGCAACGCGTGTTCGCCTACATCGGTTTGCTCGTGGCGCAGGCCTACGTGATCTCCGGGTTCTGGTTCGACACGTACCTGCTCTGGCTGGGTCTCGCCATCGCGGCGGCCATTCTCGTCGGCCTTTTTGTCTTCCCGGCATTCTTCTGGATTTGGATCGCGGTGTTCGGCGGCGGCACGCTGATCGCGACCGGCTTCTACGTGCGCTACTTCATGCGCTGAACGCCATGTCCGGACTCGATTCCCTCATCCACCAGCCGGTCCGGCTCCAAATCATGGCCGCGCTTTGTCAGCTCGGCCCGCGCGAGCAGGTGGACTTCAGTTTTCTGAAATCCCGGCTCGCCCTGACCGACGGCAATCTCGGCGCCCATCTCCTGTCACTGGAAAACGCCGCGTACATCGCGGTCGAAAAAACCTTCGTGGCCCGCCGGCCCAAGACCTACATCGCCGCCACCGCCACCGGTCGCGACGCGTTTGCCCGCCATGTCGCCGCCCTCCAGGCGATTCTCCAGCCTCCGAGCGCACCCGCAGCTTCCGCCTAATCTTCCTCTCATGCTCTCCGTTCAGTCCGTCACCAAACGCTACGACACGCTCGTTGCCCTCGATGGCGTCTCCCTCGACATCGGCGCCGGCGAATTCTTCGGCCTCCTCGGACCCAACGGCGCCGGCAAGTCCACCCTCATGTCCCTCGTGGCCGGATTGCGCGCGCCCGACGGCGGCACGGTCACGGTCTCAGGTTCACCCGTGTCCGCCCATGACGCCGCCACGCGTCGCGAGCTCGGCCTTGTGCCCCAGCACCTCGCGCTCTACCCGCAGCTGAGTGCGGAGCAGAACCTCCGGATCTTCGGCGAGCTTTACGGGCTGAGCGGCGCCCTCCTCAAGACCCGGATCGACGAGGGACTCGCGGCCGTGCAACTCGCCGACCGGCGACGGGACAAGGTGCAAACGTTTTCCGGCGGCATGCAGCGCCGGCTCAACCTCGTCGCCGCCCTGCTGCACCGGCCCAAGCTGCTGCTCTGCGACGAGCCGACCGTCGGCGTCGATCCGCAGTCGCGCAACGCGATCTTCGATTTCCTCGAACAACTCAATCGCGAGGGTCTGACCATCATCTACTCCACGCACTACATGGAGGAAGCGACCCGGCTCTGTTCGCGCATCGGCATCATCGACCACGGCAAAATCCTCGCCCTCGGTTCGCTCGACGAGCTGCTCACACGCCTGCCCTTCGAGGAGGAAATCCGGTTCCCGTCCACGCCCGCCACCGCAGCGCTCGCGACCGAACTCGCAGCCCAGGGTGAGCTCGCCACCACCGACGGCGTCCACCGCTTCCGGCCGCGCGCCGGCTATCGACTGAGCACATTCTTCAGCCTGACCGAACGGCACAACCTGTCGCCGCGTCTCTTCGCCAGCCAGCGCCCGACCCTCGAGGCGCTTTTCCTTCACCTCACGGGCCGCACCCTTCGCGAGTAAACCCTCTCATTCCCTCCCCATGCACCCGATCCTCGTTCTGCTCCGCAAGGATTTCCGCGTCTTCCTCAGCGACAAGGCGGCCGTCTCGCTCACCTTCATCGTGCCCTTCGCCCTGATTTATCTCTTCGGGCAGATCTTCGGCGTGAATCAGAATGAAAGCGGCCCCACCGGCATCCCGCTCGCGGTCGTCAATCAAAGCGACAACGCCGCCGCCGCCAGCCTGGTCGCCGCACTCAAGGCCGAGAAGAGCTTCCGGCTCATCACCACCACCACCGACGGCGCCGATGGCACCGTGCGACCGTTGACCGAGGAGGACCTGCGCCCGCTGATGCGCGCCAACCGTTTCCGCTTCGCCGTCGTGCTGCCGGCCGACATCGTCAGCCCGCAGCAGCTCGGCATTCGCCTCAAGATCCTCTCCAACCCGCGCAACGACATCGAGACGCAGACCGTCAACGGCATCCTGCAAAAAACGATCTTCACCAACGTCCCGCAGTTGCTGGGTCAGTCGCTTCAGTCCAGCGCCCGCGAACGAATCGGCGGCGTGAAAATGGACGCCTTCAACGAGAAGCTGGCGGCCAACATCGCGGGCTCATTCGGCGGCGATCCCGCCTCCATCCTCGAGAGCTTGCAGCAGGGCAACTTCGGCCTCGATCAGAACATGACATCCAACCCCGGCAGCACAGGAGGAACGAACGATATGCTCAGCCGCATCGTCCGCATCGAGACCGAGCAGGTCGCGGGGCAGGACGTGAAGAGCCCGGCGGCCACGCGCATCGTCGGCGGCTGGGCCATGCAGTTCCTTCTCTTCGCACTCAGCGCCTCCGCCACCGCGCTTTTCTATGAGAAGGAGCAAGGCCTCTTCCAGCGCCTGCTCTCGGCTCCCGTCACCCGCGCTCACATTCTCTGGAGCAAGTTCCTCTACGGGGTCTGCCTCGGCCTGGTGCAGCTCGTCGTGCTCTTCTTCGCCGGACGCGTGCTGTTCGGCATCGATGTCGAAAGCCACATCGGGCTGCTCCTCGTGGTGTGCACGTTCGCCGCCGCAGCCTGCACGGCTTTCGGCATGCTCCTCGCCGCAATCGCGCCCAGCGCCGAGGCGGCGCGCGGCCTTGCCACGTTCCTCATCCTGCTGATGAGCGCAATCGGCGGCGCCTGGTTTCCAGTCAGCCTCATGCCCGAGTTCATCCAGCAACTGAGCAAGTTCACCCTCGTTTACTGGTCGATGGAGGGCTTCGCCCAGGTGTTGTGGAACGGCGACTCCTTCGTCGATCTCCTCCCCACGCTGGGCATCCTCACCGCGATCGCCGGCGGCGTGATGGCCGTCGCCGTGTGGCGCTTCAACCGCGGAAAAATCTTTGGCTGAGCCATTGCGGATTGCGGATTTCGGAATGCGGAATGACGGCCGAGCCCCATCAAACGCCGGCTCAGCCTGATCTGAATTCCGCAATCCACACTCCGCATTCCGCAATTCACCCGACCGGCGGCGGATTGCGCTCGAAGCGCTGCTGGTGGAAGTACGGGTACGTCTTCGGCGTGTCGCTCGCCGCGTCGAGGCGGGCGATCTGGGCTGCGGTCAGCGTCCAGCCGACCGAACCGAGATTCTGCCGGAGTTGCTCCTCATTGCGCGCACCGATCACCACCGTCGAAACCGACGGACGCGACAGCACCCAGGCCAGCGCGATCTGCGGCACGGTCTTGCCCGTCTCGGCCGCCACGGCGTCGAGCGCATCGACCACCCGATAAAGGTACTCGTTCTCGACCGGCGGCCCCAGGTCGACCGACACCTGCGACTGCAAACGGCTGGTCGCGGGCAGCGGCTGTCCGCGCCGGATCTTGCCCGTCAAGCGACCCCACCCCAGCGGACTCCACACCACCGCCCCCACCTTCTGGTCGAGGGCGAGGGGCATCAGCTCCCACTCATAGCTGCGCCCAATCAGCGAATAATACGCCTGGTGCGCCACGTAGCGGGACCAGCCATATTTCTCGGCCGTTGCCAGCGACTTCATGAGGTGCCAGCCGGAGAAATTGGAGACGCCGAGATAGCGGATCTTGCCCGCTTTCACAAAGCCGTCGAGGGTGCTGATCGTCTCCTCGACCGGCGTCATCGCGTCGAAGCCATGCAGCTGAAACAGGTCAATGTAGTCGGTACCTAGCCGGCGCAACGCTCCGTCAATCGCACGGGTGAGGTGATGACGCGAGGAGCCAACATCGTTCGGTCCGTCGCCAAAACGGAAGGTCGCCTTGGTCGAGATCAGTACCTGGTCGCGACGACCCGCAATCGCCTTGCCCAGAATCTCCTCGGCCCGCCCGCCGGAGTAGACATCGGCGCTGTCGAACATGGTCAGCCCTGCTTCAAGGCAGATGTCGACCAGCCGGGTCGCCTCCGCCACATCACTCGCCCCCCAGGATTTGAAGAGGTCACCCTGCCCGCCAAACGTACCCGTGCCAAAGGTCAGCACCGGCACCTTGAGGCCCGAACCGCCAAGAAGTCTGTAGTCCATGATCGTCGTGTTTGAAGATTCGCGTCCGGGGCAACCCGCCCCATTGTTCGCTTTTCATCGAACTCTGTGCCGATCCCCTTTCCGGTCAACTGATAATTCGACTTTTATCGAACTTCATTCATGGTTTTCGGGAAACATTCATGAAGGACTACACGCCACCCGCCCTCCGCGACATCCCGCTGACCACGGTCATGCAGGCGTTGTCCGATCCCTGCCGTCTGCGCATCATGCAGGCGCTGCTGGCGGAGACCTCCGGCGAACTCGCCTGCGGCGACATCCCGCTCCGCATCTCCAAGGCGACGCGCTCCCACCACTTCGACGTCCTCTTCAACGCCGGCCTCATCGCCAAGCGTCCGGTGGGCACCAAGTGCATGACGTCCGTCCGTGCCAGCGAACTGGAGCGTCGCTTCCCCGGACTCCTGACCCTCGTCCGCACCACGACGCGCAAGGCCTGAGGCGGCGCAGAAAATCGCTTGGCGACGCCGGTCGTTTGCCCAACTCTCTTCCTTCCTTTATGTCCGCCGAACTCGACCAGCTTGTGACCTCGATTGCCCTGCGCGCCCGCGCAGCCTCGCTCGTGCTCGCAACCGTTCCGACGGCGCAAAAGAACGACGCCCTGCTCCGCCTGGCCGCGCTGCTCCCCGCCTCGGCGGAGAGCCTGATGGACGCCAATCGCAAGGACCTCGACGCCGCTGCGGCGAACGGCCTGACGACCGCCCAGATCGACCGCCTCACCCTGACCCCCGCCCGGCTTGAGCATCTGGCCGAGTCCGTGCGCCAGGTGGCGGCCCTGCCCGATCCCGTTGGCGCCGTGCTCGACGACACCACCCGGCCCAACGGCCTGCGCATCCGCAAGGTTCGCGTGCCCATCGGTGTGATCGGCATCATCTACGAGGCCCGGCCCAACGTGACGATCGACTGCGCCATTCTCTGCCTTAAGTCCGGCAACGCCTCGATCCTCCGCGGCGGCAAGGAGATCTTCCACACCAACACGGCGTTCGCCGTCCTCATCGCGCAGGCGCTGGCCGCAGCCTGCCTGCCCGCCGATGCCGTGCAACTCATCCCGACCACGGACCGCGCAGCGCTCACCACGCTGCTCAAGCTCGATGCCTACGTTCACTGCATCATCCCCCGCGGTGGCGAGGGCTTGATCCGCTTCGTCGCGCAGAACAGCACCATCCCGGTCATCAAGCACTACACGGGCGTCTGCTTCGTCTACCTCGATCGCGAGGCCGATCCAGAGATTGCTGAGCGCGTCACGCTCAATGCCAAGACCCAGCGCACCGGCGTGTGCAACACCGCCGAGCAGTTGCTCGTGCACGCCGAGGCCGCGCCTACCCTGCTTCCGCGCGTCGCCGCCGCGCTCGCCGCGAAAGGCGTGCAGCTGCGCTGCGATGCCGCGTCTGCGGCGATTCTGGCGAAGTCCGCCATCCCTGCCGTCGCCGCGGCGCCCGCCGACTACACCACCGAGTTTCTCGATCTCATCATCGCCGTCCGCGTCGTATCCTCGCTGGAGGAAGCGGTGGCCGTGATCAATCGCGACAGCTCAGGACACACCGATGCGATCATCACCCGTGACGCCGTGGCCGCGAAGCGCTTTCAGGCCTCGGTCGATTCCGCCGTCGTCGTGTGGAACGCAAGCACACGCTTCAACGACGGCTTTGAATTCGGTTTCGGGGCCGAGATCGGCATCAGCACGGACCGTCTCCACGCTCGCGGTCCGATGGGCCTGCCCGAGCTCTGCAGCTACAAGTATGTGATCGACGGCACCGGCCAGATCCGGACCTGAGACGATGCGCTTTGCCGGTCAGGTCGTCTGGATCACGGGCGCCTCTTCCGGCATCGGGGAAGCGCTGGCCCATGCCTTCGCCAAGGAAGGTGCGCGCGTGGTTCTCTCCGCCCGCCGCGCCGCTGAACTTGAACGCGTGCGCGCGGCGCTCGCGGGCGAGGCCGGTCGGCACCTTATAGTGCCACTCGATCTCACCGCGAGTGATACGTTCGCCGAGGCGGTGCAGACCGTGCTCGCGACCTGCGGGCACGTGGACCTGTTGATCAACAATGGCGGTCTGGGCCAGCGCGGGTTCGCCGCCGACACGCCGCTCGCCATCGACCGCGCGATCATGGAGGTGAACTATTTCGGCGCCGTCGGCCTGACCAAGGCCCTGCTGCCGGCGATGCGCGCGCGTCGCGCCGGCCGGATCGTGGTGATCAGCAGTGTGGTCGGTTACGTCGCCACGCCCCGTCGCTCGGCCTACGCGGCGTCGAAACACGCCCTGCACGGATTTTTCAACGCGCTCCGCGCCGAAGTGTGGCGGGACGGCATCGGCGTGACGATCGTGTGCCCGGGCTATGTGCGCACCGAAATTTCCGTCCATGCGCTCGACTCCACCGGCGGCCGCCACGGACGGCTTGATCAGGCCCAGGCCAAAGCCATGTCGGCCGAAACTTTCGCCGCCCGCCTGCTGCCCGCGCTTGCCGCCGGCCGCGACGAGGTGGCGATTGGCGGACGCGAGACCCTCGGCATTCCGCTGCAGCGGTTCTTTCCCCGCCTCATGGCGCGAATCCTTCGCAGAATGAAGGTCAGTTGAACTGAGCAACGCGGTTGCGTTTGCGAATGAACCTTTCCACCCTTTTCAGGTCCAACTTCCCATCATGAAAACCACGCGAGCCGCCCTCCTAGCCCCGGCCGTGCTGTTGAGCGCGCTGGTCAGCCACGCCCAGTCCACCGCCACCCCGCCCGCCGCGTCCGAGCCGACGACAGCAACGGCGGGCGCCCCGGCGGCAACCTCGACCACGCCGGCACCTGCAGCTTCAGCCTCCACCACGACGACCACGTCCTCCAGCCGGCGGGCGATTTCGCCCGCGCTCGCGTCGTCGCTCGCCGCAGCCATGCCGAAATACAGCCCTCCGGTGGAGCCGCCGCCGAAGACGCCCGAGGAGGAAGAGGCCGACAAGCCCCGCAACCAGATCATCCGCCTCCCGCAGGTCGTGGTCGAGGGCGACCGCCCCCCGGTCTTCACCGAACGTCAGCTCTATACCCGGGCCGAGCTCGCCCGCCTCGCCTCGCGTCGCTACCTTTCCGAACTTGATCGCGGCGTGCTCAACCGCTTTGCCCTGCCCATCGTGGGACAGAGCCCCGAGCAGCGCGCCATGACCATCTACGAGGATGAGGAACGCCAGCGGAACATCGCTTCGGCCAATCAAGCCGTTTACCTGCTGAAGCAGAGCGATCCCGCCGCCGCGGCCGAACTCAGGCGCGATGCCGCCGATGCTTACATCCGGCCGTCCGAGTTCACGCGGATCAGCACCGAGCGGTAGTCGCGGGATCCTGTAAATCCCGGTCGACTTTGGTCCACGCGGCGGCGTCAAATGACGCATGGCTGCCGCGTTTGCCGAAACCTTGCTTCAACGACTGACTTGGGAGGACCTTGACCGGTCCTACCTGCGCCGGCTGGTGGAAATGGCGCGCGATGAGGATCTGGCCGGACTTGGCCTGCGCGCGCGCCCCAAGTCCACCGGTGATCGCTCGACCGCGAGCCTCACCGCTGCCGCGCGCGCCGGACGGGCCAATCTCGTGGCTCGCGAAGACATGGTGGCCTGCGGCCTCGGCCTGCTGCCGCTGATTTTGACTGCTTACGGCGGCCGCGCGACGGTGCAACTCCGCGTGCGCGACGGCGCGGCGTTGCGCGCGGGCACCGTCGTCGCGACTCTCAGCGGCGACCCGCGCACCCTCCTCGCCGCCGAGCGCGTCGCTTTGAATTTTCTCCAGCGGCTCTCCGGCGTGGCCACGCAGACGAAGCGCTACGTCGACGCCCTTGGGGCCGGGCGCACGCGTCTGCTCGACACGCGCAAGACCACCCCGGGCTATCGCATGCTGGAAAAATATGCCGTGGCCTGCGGCGGCGGCTGGAACCACCGCCTCGGCCTGTTTGATCGCGTCATGCTGAAGGACAATCACCTCGCGCTGATCGGCTTCGCCGGCGGCGCTGGCGACGGGATCTCGCGTCTTTCCGCGGCCGTCGCCGCCGCGAAGAAGGCGAGTCCCGATCTGCCGGTCGAGGTCGAGGTCGACGACCTTGAGCAGATTCCACCGGTGATTGCCGCCGGCGCCGATGTCATTCTCCTCGATAATTTCACGCCGGCCCGGCTGCGCCGCGCACTCGCCCTGATCAAGGGACGCGTCTTCACCGAGGCGAGCGGCGGGATCACGCTGCGCACCCTGCCCAAACTCGCCGGACTCGGACTCGATTTCGTTTCCACCGGCGCGCTCGTGCACCAGAGCATCTGGGTCGATCTCGGACTGGACTGGCAGGCATGAGCACCGTCATCGCCGAAGTCACCATTCTCCGGGCTCTGCTGGCGGCAGGCGACGGCTTCATCTCCGGCAACGTCCTCGCCAAGGAGCTCGCCATGAGCCGTGTGGCGGTGTGGCAGCACATGGAGAAACTCCGGGAACAGGGCTTCGCATTTGAGGCGGTCCGCGCCCGCGGCTACCGGCTGTCCGGCCGCCCGCCCGGCCTCAACGCCGCCCTGCTGACCGCCTATCTCTCGCCGGGACCGGACGTGCTGCCCATCCTGCTGCACGACCAGATCGACAGCACCAATGACGAGGCCACCCGCCAGCTGTCATCCGGTCGCACCGCCCCCTTCGTCGTCCTCGCCCGGCAGCAGCTCAAGGGCCGCGGTCGCTTCGGCCGTGTGTGGCACAGCGAGGCCAACGGCAACCTCTACGCCAGTTTCGCGTTCCGGCCGCATCTCCCGCCCGGTCGCATGCAGACCTTCACCCTCTGGATGGGAAGCAACCTATGCGAACTCATCGCCAATTTCTGTCGCGCCACGCCCGCGCTCAAGTGGCCGAACGACATCCTCTTCGAAGGCCGGAAAGCCGGCGGCATCCTGACCGAGGCGCGCGTCGATGCGGATGAGATCCGTGATCTCGTGCTCGGCCTCGGCCTCAACGTGAACAGCTCCGGTCCCTGGCCCGGCGATCTCGCCCAGCGCGCGATCTCGATTGCTGAGCACACCCGCGCGCCGGTCGACCTCAACCGCTTCGCCGCCGCGCTGATCGGCCGCGTTCACCTCGCCTACACCCGCTTTGTGAGCGGCGCGTACGAGCGCTCGTTCAACGAACTCTGGAACCGCTACGATGTGCTCCGCGGACGGCCCATCACCGTCCTGCAAGGCGATCGCCAGCACTCCGGCACCGCGGCCGGGATCGACGAGGATGGCGCCCTCCTCCTTCGGGGCGAGCGCGGGCAGACCGAGCGCTTTCGCGCCGGCGAGGTCACGATTGCCAAAACCTAGCCCCATCCGCCCACGGCCGGTTCGACACCGCCGAAAATTGCGCTTCGCTTGAACCCGTCCCGTCCGTATTGGTCTACCCTTGGTTTCATCCATGTCCGATTCCGCGCCCGCCATTGAAGTCAGGAACCTCGTCAAGTCCTTCGCCGGGGTGACGGCGGTCAGCAATATCAGCTTCACGGTCGCGCGCGGCGAGATTCTCGGCTTCCTCGGCCCCAACGGCGCCGGCAAGTCGACCACCATGCGTATCCTGACAGGATTCCTGCCCGCCACCGGCGGCCATGTTTCCATCTGCGGTTTGCCAGTCGCGACCAAGACGGATGAGGTCAAGCGGCTGATCGGCTACATGCCGGAGAACAATCCGCTCCCGGAGGATATGCGCGTGGCTGAGTACCTCCACTACCGCGGCCGGCTCAAGGAGGTCCCGCGCAGCAAACTCGGGGACCGCATCGCCGAGGTCCTTGATCTCTGCGACCTCAAGCGCGTGCGCCACCGAATCATCGGCAAACTTTCCAAGGGCTACCGCCAGCGCGTCGGGATCGCCGAGGCCATCCTGGCCGAGCCCCCGGTCATCATCATGGACGAGCCGACGATCGGCCTCGATCCCCACCAGATCCTGATCGTGCGCGACCTGATCGGACGTCTCCGCGGCAAGATGACCGTGATCATCTCATCCCACATCCTGCCGGAGATCGAGATGACCTGCGATCGGGTCCTGATCATCAATCAGGGCCGCGTGGTCGCGTCCGGCGCCCCCGCCGATCTGCGCCGCGAAATCCTCGGCCCTTCCCGCTACCGGCTCGAACTCGCCGGCGACCCGGCACTCCTCGCCGCGTTGGTCGCCTGCGTGGATCCTTCCTTCCAAGTGGGCGAAATCGGTGAGCCCGACGCGGCCGGATTCCGGGCGGTCAGCTTGGCAACCACCCGCGATGACGACCTCGGCGAGGCCTTGCTGCGGGCATTTGCCACGGACTCGCGTTTCCGGCTCCGCTCCCTTGGCCGCGACCACCCGACACTGGAGGATGTTTTCCTCGCCGCCACGCGCCGCAGCTGGGACGTGGTCGACGCGCCCCGTCCGGCAAAATGACCGATGGACTCCCATGCCTGCAGCGCGATGATGTGCCCCGCGTTTTCCCGTCCTGGCTTCCCGCCCGGAACCTGGGTCGGATGAACACGCCCTGCTTCTGACATGCGTCACTTTTTCACCATCCTCAGCCACGAAATCCGGATGCTGCTCGTCAACCCGAGCACGTACATCGCGGCCGTGCTTTTTCTCGGCGTGATGGGTTTCGTCTTCGCCAACATCCTGGCCGACTACAGCCGCGGCCCTCAGGAGATGTCGCCGGCCTACGTGTTCTTTCAGGTCTTCTGGATTCCCGTCTTCTTTATGGTGCCGCTGCTGACCATGAAGTGCATCTCGGAGGAGCGCCGGCTCGGCACCCTGGAAACCCTGCTGACCACCCCTGTCTCCACGACCGAGGTCGTGCTCGGCAAGTACGGCGCGGCCTACTTTCTGTACCTGATGCTCTGGGCGTCCACGGGCGGGTTTTTCTATATCCTCAACCGCTTCGCCGGCGATGCCCGCTTTCTTGATCCGGGTCCGCTCATCGGCGGTTACCTGTTCATCGCGATCTCGGGCCTGCTGTTCGTCGCGTTGGGTGTCTTCGCCAGCTCTCTGTCCCGCAACCAGGCCGTCGCGGGCATCCTGGCCTTTGCGCTGCTTTTCGCCGTCATCATCGGGCTGCGCTTTCTCGAAGGCACGACCGCGCTCAACGCGGAGTCCCTGTCGGCGTTCAAGACCGCGGTCGGGTACGCCCAGGTTTTCACGCATCTCGATGACTTCACCCGCGGCGTGGTCGATACCCGCCACCTGCTCTTCTATCTCAGCGGCACCGTCCTGGCGCTAATCTTCAGCATCCTCGGCGTCGAGGCCAAGCTGCTCCACAGCTGATCATGGCCTCCTTCGAAAGTTTCCGCGCCGCCCGCTGGATCCGCACGCTCAACCTCGTGCTGCAGGCGCTGCTTTTCCTGACGCTGTTCGGCGGCCTCAACTACCTCTCGCTGCATTACGCCTGGCGTTTTGACCTGACGGAGCACCGCCGGCATTCGCTGTCGCCCGAAACCCTTTCCTACCTGGAGACGCTCAAGCAGCCGGTGAAAATCTACGTCACCTTCGGCGCCAACTCCGAGGAGGCGGAGATCGCGCAGGCCTTCCGCGACGTCAGCGGCCTCCTCCGCGAGTACGTGTACGCCACCGAGACCAAGCACGACCCGGCCACCGGCTTCGACGGCCGCATCACCGTGCAGTACCTGGATGTCTACCAGCAACTCCGCGAAGCCCAGCAGCTCGGCATCACCAGCGAACGCACCCTGCTCGTGACGAGCGGCGAACAGCGCCGCGTGGTCGGACTCGACGAACTCTACCAGGTGACCAAGGGACGCAAGGAAGCCTTCCAGGGCGAGCGCGCGCTCACCGCAGCGATCCTCGATGCCTCCAGCCTCGAGCGGAAGAAGATCTATTTCCTCGTCGGCCACGGCGAAATGAGCCCGCAGGACGTCGATGGCGTGCGCGGCTTGTCCACGCTCAGCGACGAACTCCGGGCGCGCAATTTCGACGTCGGACTCGTCGATCTCAATCAGAACCGCCGTGTGCCCGAGGACGCCGACCTGCTGATCGCCTGTGAACCTCAGGGACGCTACGAACCCTACGTGGTTGAACTGCTCCGTCAGTACCTCGCGAACGGCGCCGGCCGACTCATTCTTCTCCTCTCCCCTGGCTTTCCGCACGGCCTTGATCCCCTGCTGTTTGACTGGGGCATCCGCGCCGGCGACGACGTCCAGGTCGTCGACAACACGATCGAGAACGTCACCGCGAGCGGCGATCTGCGCGTCTATGGTTTTGCCCAGGACCACCCGGTCACCCGCACCCTCGTGAACTATGGGGCGCCCCTGACCCTTGGCCCAACTCGCATCGTGACCCAGGACCCAGGCCGCTCGCTCGACAGCAGCCTCAAGGTGACCGTGCTGGCCGCGACCGCCCCCAGCGCCTGGGGCGAGACCAACTACCGGACCGGGCGAGCCGAGTACAATCCCGGCGTGGACATCAAGGGCCGACCCGACATCGAGCCCAAGGACGTCCTCGGCCTCATCACCGCCTCGGAACGCGTCATTCCGCCCAAGGACCTGCCGTTCAGCGTGCGCGGCGGACGTCTCGTCGTCTTCGGCAACACCGACCTGATTTCGAACAACCGCATCGGCAATTTCGGCAACCAGAGCATCATGCTCAACGCCGTCAACTGGTGCCTCGACCGCGACACCCAGCTTAACATCCCCGCCCGGCCGATCGAACGCTTCCAGCTGACGCTCAGTCAGCAGGACCTCTCGCGCCTGCGCTACAGCCTGCTCCTCGCGCTGCCCGGCGCCGCCGCCCTCCTCGGGCTGCTGGTGTACTGGACCCGCCGCACCTGACCCCCACTCCGTCATGCGCACCAAAGTCACGCTCGTCCTCCTCTTCCTGAACGTTGCGCTGTTCTTCTTCATCTTCCGCTTCGAGCGCGAATGGCGGACCGAGCAGGCCGCGCTCGAATCGCGCCGGCGCGTGCTCGGCCCGGAAGCCGCCAACATCCAGTCCCTCGAAATCACCGGCCCCACCCTCACCGCCCCCGTGCGACTCGTGCGCCAGGGCGAGGCGTGGAACCTGACATCGCCGCTCGACTGGCCGGCCAATCCCCATGCGGTGCTGCGCATCGCCAACGAGCTCAAGCTGCTCGAGCACGAAGCCAGTTTCGCCGTCGAGGATCTGGCCGCCAACGGCCAGTCACTCTCCGACTACGGACTCGAGCAGCCGCAACTGGTCGTGACGTTCAGCTCAGGTGGCACCGACGCCGCTGGCGCCCCCACCGCACCTTCCTCGCTGCGGATCGGGGCCGAGACACCCGTGGGCAACCGCGTGTATGTGCTTTCTCCCGACGGCCGTCGGGTCCACGTGGTTGGACGCAGCCTGCTGGACAGCCTGCGCCTGAGTCCCGACGAACTCCGCGCTCCCACCTTCTTCAGCATCGCCTTCTTTGAAGTCCGCTCCCTCACGCTGCAGACCGCCGCTCCGGCCAATCTGCGCATCCGTGTGCGCAAGGGTGAAGGCGATCGCTGGTCGTTCGAAAACCCCATCGTCGCCCGCGCGAGCCGCACCGCGGTGCAGCTCGCGGTCAGCGGCCTCAACAATCTCGAAACCCGTCGCTACCTCGGCGTCGAGCGCTCCAATCCGGAGCTCGCCGACCGGGCCGGACTGGGCGCCGGCGCGCTGCGAATCACCCTGGAGGGCAACAACCGCCGCGAAACCCTGCTGCTCGGCAACCAGATCGGTCCACTGCCGCCCGCGGCGGATGGGGAAAGCGAACTGGAGTTCTATGCCAAGCTCGAGGATCGGTCGGCGATCTTCTCCGTCGCACTCCCAGTCAAACTCGCGACCACGCTGCGCAACGCCCAGGTCGAACTGCGCGACCGACGCGTGCTCGATCTCGACGGACGCACGGTCACCGCGATAACGCTCGCCGCGCCGGGCCGGCCCGAACTGACCCTTCAGCGCCTCGAGGCCGCCGGAACCAGCACCGCGGCCAACTGGCAGATGATGCTGCGCCAGGGTCCGGGCACCGGCCCGCAAACCCTTCCGGCCGACCGCGAGGTCGTGGAGCGGCTGATTCAACGGCTGCAATTGCTTGAGGTCGTCGACAGTCGCGACAGCAGCGGCTTCCTTTCCGATGCCCCGGGCGGGCTCGACTTGGAAAACTGGGGCCTCACCCGCCCCGAACGCACAATTACCGTCTCGGTCGCCGGCACCGCCGGCACGCCGCCCGCGACGCTCGTGCTGCAGCTCGGCGTCGGCAGCGAGCGCGAAGGCCGCCTCTACGCCAAGCTGGCCAACCAGGATTTTGTCTACCTCGTCGACTCCGGGATCATGAACGCGACTCCCGTTGTCGCCCGCAGCTATCGCGACCGCCTGCTGCGCGAACTCCCGCTCGGAGCGCGGATCACCGGTCTTACCCTGACGGATACACCCGCCCAGACGCCCGTCTACACCCGCCAGCTGGCGGCGGGAGAAACCTGGGCGCAGGCGCTGGCCACGGAACCCGCTGATCGCCGCCTCGCGATCGAGACCCTGCTGGCCCAGCTGGCCACGTTGCGCGCCCAGTCTTTTGTGCGCGATGATTTCGCGCCAGTGATCACCGTGGCCGGCGAAGACCGGCCATGGCGGTACCGCTTGGACACCACCCTGTCCCTCGTCGGCGGCGACGGTGGCCAGCAGACGGTCTCCACGCTTTTCTTCAGCGAGCGGGTCGGCGGATCCACGCAGTACGCCGGCACGCCTGAGCTTCAAGGTGGGGTCGTGTTCGAGGCCCAGCAACCTCTGCTCGATGCGGTCTGGACGCTGACTTACGGACCACGCGATCCCGGTCCTCCGCCCGCCGCGGCCGCGCCCTGACCGAACCGCAGTCCTCGTCGAGGCCCGATCGTGCGTCCAATCAAGCCCTTCTTCCGCGCCTCCTGGCAGGGGGCTCGCGCCTGCACCCGGGGCGCCGTGGCAGTCGCCCATTGGTCCGCGTGGATTGCCCTCCTCTTCACCTTGGGCGTGCAGATCTACGTGCTCGTTGCCCAGCAACTCACCCTGCCGGCCTTTGTCACCCGCCAGCTCGCGGCCAACGTCGCGGCCTACGGCTTGAAGGTCGATTTCGGGCGAACCCAGTTTGATCCCCTCGGTCGCATCCTGCTGGAGAACGTCCGCCTCAGTCCGCTCTCGGTCAACGAGCCCATCGTAACCATCCGCTCCGCCTTCCTGAAGCTCGATCCCTGGGATTTGCTGATGCGGGAGGTGGACCTGGACGAGGTCGAACTCGTCGGGGTCGACCTGCTCGTCCCCGCCATGTTTTCACCGACCGGAACCGGCAGCACCTTGGTGAAGGATCTCCATGCCACGCTGCGCCCACGACCCGAACAACGGGAGTGGGAGATTGTCGGCCTGGACGGACGCGTTGGTCCGCTGGCCGTCGGGGTTCGCGGCGCTCTGGCCCTCGCTCCGGCCGGCGGTCCCGTCGACCTCAGGCAACTGGGGGCGAACTACCTGCGCTTCGCCCGCACGATCGCGCCCGCCCTCTCCCGTCTCGAGGGACTCGCGCTGACCCAGCCCCAACTTGAACTGGCACTGACACCCGATCCCGCATCGCTCGCCCGCGTCGCGCTTCACTTCACGGCCGGTGCGACAACGTTTCCCGCCGGCACCGCCGGCCTGCCCGCCGACCTCAAGGTAGGACGCCTCGAAGCCAGCACCTCATTTCCGCTTCGAACCACAGGCTCCAGCCCCTTGGAGATCGTGACGCACCTGGGCGACCTCACGCTGGCCGACCAAGCGCAGGCTCATCGGATCACGGCGCGGGTGCAGGGTAACCTGAACCGCAATCCGATGCTCTTCACGCCCGACACGATTGAGCTCAGCGCCGGCCGCATGGAGGCCCGCGGATTCACGGTCGCTCCGGTGTCCCTGCGACTGCAGTCGGGGCTCGACCGGAAGCTCGCCTTCGAGACCACCGTACTCCTGGCCGGAGCGGTCTGGACTGCTAACGGCCTGATCGACCCCGCTGACCGCAGCGGAACGATCGCCGCCGCAGGCCGGCTGCCATGGAAGCTTCTCGATCAGGTCGGGACCCAGAGCGGAATCCGGCTGGTCGACCAGCTGCAGTATGACGATGCTCCTTGGGTCGAGGCCGTGGCCCGGCTTGGGCCAGGTGGCCGCCCGCAATCGGTGCAGGGCGCCTTTGCCGCCGGCCCGGTCATTGCCCGCTCGGTCCCTCTGGAGGGCGCGAGCGCCCGTTTCGCTTGGGCGGGCACGCAGGTCCGCGTGTCGGACATCATCCTGCGCACGCCCGGCAGCCTCGCCCGGGGCAGTTACGAAATGGATACGAAGTCCCTCGCTTTCCGGTTCCTGCTCGAGGGCACCCTCCGGCCCGCCGACATCGACGGCTGGTTTCGGGACTGGTGGTCGCGATTCTGGACCAGCTTCGATTTTTCGGCCTCACCACCCCGCGCCGGGGTCGAGGTCGCCGGCCGGTGGGGCGTGCCGCTGGAGACCACGGTGTTCGTCGCGGCTCAGGGCGAGAAGGCCGGGCTGCGCGGGGTGATGCTGGATCGCGTGCGCACGCAGCTGTTTGTCCGTCCGGGCTACGTGGACGTGCTCGATTTCCAGGCAGGGATCGGCGAACACACGGCCCGCGGCCGCTTTTTGCGCATCGCCGAACCCGGCTCCGGGGATCTGCGCGAGCTTGAGTTCGACGTGACCAGCGACCTCACGCTGGCCGACGCGGCGCAACTCGCGGGACCGGGCATCGTCAAAGCGGTCGCTCCCTTCACCTTCGAGCATCCGCCGCAGATGAAGGTCTCAGGCCGGATTGAAGGCCCCGGCTCACCCGTCGGCGAGCACCAGCGCATCGCGATCGAGGCGCATTCCCAGGGTGCGGCGACCTTTTATGATTTTCCGCTGCGGGATCTGCGGTTCACCGCACGGGTTGATGACGACGATGTGGTCGTGGATGACATCGCCTCCGTGTTCGCGGGTGGTGACCTGCGCGGCCATGCCACGCTGCAGGCCTTGAGCGGGGAGCAACGCCTGGGGTTCGACGCCGTGCTGACCGGAGCGGAACTTGGACGGTCGATCCAGACCGTGGAGGATTACAGCGCGGCCCGCGCAGGCCGGCCGCCCTCGCCGCAGAGCCGGTTTCAACAGAAGATCGCTCCCGGCCGCCTCGACCTGGCGCTGTCAGCTGAGGGCACGGCCCGCGATATTTTCAGCTTTCACGGGGCGGGCAACGCGCAGATCAGCGGGGCCGAGCTGGGTGAGATCAATATGCTGGGCATTCTGTCGTCACTCCTGCGCCGGACCTTGCTGAATTTCAGCACCCTGCAACTCGACGCCGCGCGCGCGAATTTCGCGCTGCAGGGCCGCAAACTGGCTTTTTCTGAAGTAAAATTAACCGGCCCCCGGGCCGCCCTCGATGCGCAAGGCGACTACTACCTCGACACCAAGGCGGTCGACTTCACAACCAAAGTCCATCCGTTTGAAGAAAGCCGCGGCCTGATCGGAAGCGCCGTCGGAGCCGTCCTCGCACCTTTTTCGCAAGTCCTTGAAGTTAAATTAACTGGGCAATTAGCCGATCCCGATTGGGCCTTCGTACTGGGCCCGACCAATCTCCTCCGCTCGATACTCGGGACCGAGCCGGACGCGAGCAAACCCGCGCCTGTCCCTGAAACCGTGCCCAGTCCTCCCCCGGGTGGGTAACCCGTCCTTTTTGCACGCGAGCCCAAAGGAAATAATTGCCGTCAGGCCGGGCCCTTTCTTACTAGGGGAAACTCCCTAATGGTATCTTTGCCCACGCTGCCCCGGCCATCCTGGCCAAAGCGCTTCTCCCTTGCTTTTGCAGGTGGGTTGATCGCGGTCAGCCTGATGGTGCTCGCAGGGTGGATCACCCGTACCGATGCCTGGGTCCAGGTCAGTCCGATCTTCGCGCCCCTGCACGCCAACACCGCGATCGGATTGTTGATCATCGGGGTCGCACTCTTGCTGATCGAGGCCGGACACCGATCGATCGCCGCCATCACGCTCGGCTCCGCGGCGATTGGCGGTCTGACCTTGCTGCAAAGCCAGACCGGACTCGACCTGATGATCGATGAACTCCTGATCAAGGAGCACATCACAACCCAGACCGAGCACGCAGGGCGGATGTCAGCCCCGGTCGCCCTCGCCCTGTTGATCGCGGGCCTGTCCGTGGCATGGATCGCCATCGACTCCGCCCAACGCCGGCGGACGTTTGTGATCGCGGTGTGCGGTTCGATCATCCTCTCGATCGGCACCTCCACGCTCGCCGGGTATCTCCTGCGCCTGCCGAGTGTTGTCCGGTGGGGCACAGGCACGAGTACAGGCCCGCTCGATGCGGTCGCCCTCCTCCTGCTGGGCGGCGGCATGCTGATGCTCGCCTGGCGTGAAACCCGCACCGATTCGGGGCGCGCGCCCACTTGGCTGCCCCTCCCGGTGGTTCTCGGTTCCGCAACGCTGACCATCATCATGTGGACCGGGCTGCGCGAACGCGAACGGGTCTATCTCGGCAGCCTTACGACCAGCACGATCAGCAGTCTCGCCGGTGAAATCCAACTGGAGATCGAGCGGCAGTCGAACGCGGTCGAGCGCATCGCCCGCCGCTGGAGTCAGTACGCCGAGGAGACGCCCGTAGTCTGGGAGGTCGACGCGATGACGCACCTGTCCGAGTCGCCCGCCGCCAGTTCGCTCGTGCTGATCGACCCCAACTTTGTCAGCCGTCAGGTCTACCCGGGGGCGGGCAACGAGGCGCTCATCGCCTACGACCACGCCCGCGATCCCGTGCGCGAGGCCGCCTTGCGCGCCGCCGAGCGAACCCAGACTCCGCAGGTGTCGGCGACGCTCAACATCCCGATGCTCGGACCCGGCTTCGCCATCTACGCGCCGGTCTATCGCCGGGGCCAGCTCTTCGGCTTTGTCGCCGTGGAGTACATCTACCGCCGGCTTTTCCAGCAGATCGAGCAGAGCCCGCGTTTCTCGGCCAACTACGACTGCGCAATCCAGGTCGGCACAGAGAACGTCTACGATCCCCGCGGCATCGGCCTGATTCCACCGGACAGCAACACGTTTGAATCCGCCGTGACGATCTACGAGCGGCGCATGCGCATCCGCCTGTCACCGTCACCTGAATACCTTGAACGCAACCGCCGCTTCCTGCCCGAGCTCGCCTTGGCCGCCGGGTTTGGCATCACCCTGCTCCTTGGCCTGAGTGTCCACCTCGCCCGCACCGCCTACTCCAGCCTCGACGCGGTCGAGCGCTCGAACCGCCGGCTGCAGTCCGAGAACGAGGAACGCCGACGGGTCGAGGCGATGCTGAAAGTCTCGGACGAGCGACTGCGCCTCGCCCTCGATTCGACGCAGATCGGCATCTTTGAGTGGAACCTCTCCTCCCGCCAGATCTACTACAGCCCCGGGCTCTGGACCATGCTCGGCTACCAGCCCGGCGCGATCGCCTCGAACCACGACGCCTGGGTCGCGCTGGTCCACCCGGACGATCTCGGCGCCTACCGCGCCGCCCTCGATCGTCAGCTGGCGGGCGAACTCGTGTTCATCGAGCCTGAGTATCGCGTCAAGACCGGCGACGGCAGCTGGCGCTGGCTGAGTGCACGTTCGAAGTCCGTCACCCCCGATGAACGCGGCCGGCCGAGCCGGATCATCGGCACCCTGCAGGACATCACGCCGCGCAAGACCGCCGAGGAGGCCCTGCGCGCCAGCCAGGCCGCCACCCGCAAGCTCTCGCTCGTCGCGAGCCGCACGGACAATCTGGTGCTCATCGGGCGCCCCGACGGGGCGATCGAATGGGTCAACGAGGGCTTCACCCGCGTGATGGAGTACCAGCTTGAGGAAATCGTCGGAAAGAATCCCGCAACCTTCATGGTCGGCCCCGAGACCAATCCCCGCACGGTCCGACGCATCCGCGCCGCCATCGCCCGCGGCGAGGGCCTGAGCTGCGACGTCGTCAACTACTCCAAATCCGGACGCAAGTATCACCTGCACCTGGAGATCCAGCCGGTGCGCAATGATACCGGCGGACTCGACACGTTCATCGCCATCCTCGCCGACATCACCACGCGCGTCGACACCGAGACCGCGCTGCGCCGCGCGAAGATCGAGGCCGACACCGCCTCGCGCGCCAAGAGCGAGTTCCTGGCGTCGATGTCGCACGAAATCCGCACCCCGATGAACGGTGTCATCGGCATGACCAGCCTCCTGCAGGAAACCCAGCTCAGCGTGGAGCAGCGCGATTTCGTCAACACCATCCGCACCAGCGGCGAGAGCCTGCTCACCATCATCAACGACATCCTGGACTTCTCCAAGATCGAGTCGGGCAAGATGGAGCTGGAGCACCTGCCCTTCGACCTCTCGCTCTGCCTCGAGGAAACGCTCGACCTGTTCTCCGTGCAGGCCGCCGGCAAGCAGCTGGAACTGGCCTACGCGATCGATGAAAATGTCCCGTCGTGGATCGTCGGTGACATCACCCGTCTCCGCCAGGTCCTGGTCAACCTCGTCAACAACGCCGTCAAGTTCACCCCTTCGGGCGGCATCGACATCAGCGTACGACGTGCTCCGATCAACCCGGAGCAGCTGCTCGAGCCGGGCCACGTCCTGATCGAGTTCGAGGTGCGCGACTCCGGCATTGGCATCCCTCCGGACCGCATCAACCGCCTCTTCAAGCCCTTCAGCCAGATCGACTCTTCCACGACGCGCAAGTACGGCGGCACGGGCCTCGGTCTCGCGATCTGCCATCGCCTGTGTTCCCTCATGGGCGGCGGCATTCGCGTCGAGAGCGCGCCCGGCAAGGGTTCGAGCTTCATCTTCACGCTCCTCACCGAGCCCACCGCCAGCCAGGCCGGCAGCGGACTCCCGGCGCTGCCCGAAGCCCTGCGCGCCGGCACAGTCCTCTGCGTCGACGACAACCCCGTTGTCATCCGTCGTCTTGATGTCTTGTTCCGCAGCTGGGGAACGCAATTTGCCTCCGCTGCCTCGGCGCAACGCGCGGGCGAGTACCTCACGACCTCGCCCCGCCCCGCGCTGATCCTCGTGGATACCGACTTGCTCCAGGGCTCGGAGGGAGCCGCCTTGCAGGCCCGGCTTGAATCGTCCGGCATCCCGACTCTTTTGCTTCTCCCGGTCGGCCTCGCTTCCAATCAGCTCAGCGCCGCCACCCTGCACTTTGCGTCCGTCACGAAGCCCATCAAGAGCCTCTCGCTCGTCCGCAGCCTGCAGTCGCTGTTCCAGGGCAACCAGATCCGCACGGAGGCCACGGCGACAGGTCCCGCCAAGGCCCTGCTGGGCGAGGAAATTCCGCTACGCGTCCTCCTCGTCGAGGACAACGCCGTCAACCAAAAGGTCGCCCTCCGCTTCCTTGAGCGGCTCGGCTACAGCGCGGACGCGGTGGCCAACGGACTCGAAGCACTCGATAACATCGGGGTGCGCGACTACGACCTCGTGCTCATGGATCTCCAGATGCCCGAGATGGATGGATTCGAGGCCTCGCGCCAGATCCGCCGCCGGCTGCCGCAGCAGCGCCAGCCCAAGATCATCGCCCTGACGGCCAACGCCCTGCAGGGCGATCGCGAGCTCTGTCTCGCGGCAGGCATGGATGACTATGTCACCAAGCCCGTGAAGCTGCACGAGCTCGCCGCCGTGATTCGCCGTCAGTTCACGCCCTCGACCGAGGCCGAGACCGAGACCACCGCCTAAGGTCGAGGCGACGCCAGCGGCCGGAGGGCCGCGATTTCACCGGCACGGGACGCATCCCCAGCCAGATTGGTGCGCTCCTCCGGATCGTGCTCGAGATCGAAAAAGAGCCAAGGCGAGCCATCGGCATTCAATACCAACTTGCGCCGCGGCGTTCGGACGCCGTGCCAGATGCGGTCACACTGATCCGGCAACGCGACCACCGAGGGCATCGAAATCCGCGCGGCCTCGCGCGGAGCCGTCCACGTCCGGTTCTCCGCCCAGGCGCAGGCTTGAGCGGGGAGATCAAGCAGGGAAATCGGAGCAAGGTCCTCGCGGCCGCCCACGTCGCGCGGGGATCGGACCAACAGGGGCACGCGCACACTTTCTTCATGCGGCCATCCCTTGCGAAAAAGCCCGTGGGCCCCGTGCATGTCACCATGAACCGACGTGAAGACCACCGCGGTATCCGGCGGACACGCGGCCAGCAGGCGACCGATGGCCCGATCAGTGGCCTCAAGATGCGCATGATAACCGGCCAGTTCGCGCGCGGCGCGCGACGCGGCTTCCCTCGGGACCGACGGTCCGGGATCGATGCTTCGCGGGACGATTCCGGCCGCCGGTGCGTCGTACGGAGGATGCGGCGCCTCCAGGCTGACCACGGCAAACCACGGGGAGGTCGAGGCGGCAGGCAACCAGGCGGCCGCGCGCTCGCACAGCACATCGCTCTGATAACCGGGGAATCGCGTGAGCTCCGGCAGACGCGTGCCGTGCAGCCAGGGATTGTTCAGGAGAAATCCGCTCTCGAACCCCTCCCAGAAATCAAACCCGCCCCGGTCCGCTGGATCGACCACCATGCGCGCATGGCTCTCGCCGACGAGCGGCTGTCTGGGATCGCGCCGGGCCAGGTGCCATTTCCCGAAAAATGCCGTCTGATAGCCGCGATCCTTGAGGGCGTGCGCCACCGTGCGGGTCCCGCGCGGAAGCGGATCGAAATAATCGCGCACACCGTTCTCCGGCGAAGGCACGCCGGTCAGGAGCGCGGCCCGCGCAAACGGGCCGAACGGATGCGGCGTGACAGCCTGACCATAATTCACCGCCTGCGCCGCGAGCGCGTCGAGGCAGGGCGTACGCGCTTGCCGGTTGCCGGCATAGCCGGTCGCATCCGCACGCCACTGCGTGGTCACGATCCATAGAATATCCGGCGGACGCATGCCCTCACCGTAGCACGCTCCGGCCGCGGCACACGCCCGATTTTCGGGCACAAAAAGCGGGCGGCCCCGAGGGGCCGCCCGCTCAACACTACAGAACTGAGTGGTGACTCAGAAGCTCGCTTCGACCGTGAAGACGATGTTGCGGCCGTAGTCCGGCGTGACGGAGCCGTTGAAGCTGCCGGTGTAGCCGTTGGCGCGCCAGATCACCTCGTCGAACACGTTCTGGACCGTGACCGAGGCCTTGAAGGGCTCGAGGCGGGAACCCTTCTGCCCGGACACCGTGATGCCCGCGTTGAAGTTGGTGTAGCTCGGGACGAGCTCGGTGTTCAGCGTGTTCACGTAGACATCGTCGTAGTACTGACCGCCAAAGTTGGCGGCGAAGATGCCCTTCGTGTACGACAGATCGAAGTTGGCCGTGAACTCAGGCGTGTTGCCCTGGCTCTTGCCCTTTTGCAGCTCGAACGACTGCACCGGGGTGCCGCCATTCGGGTTGGCGATGGGCTGGTAGAACTTCGAGCGCGGGTCGTTCGCGTCGGAGTGGAACGCGGCGTAGGTCGTGCGCAGGTTCTCGGCGAACTCGGAGTTCTGGTAGGCAAAGGCACCCGTGAGCCGGACACCCTCGATGGGCGTGCGCCAGTCGTAGCTCAGCTCGGCGCCCTGGGAATCGATGCCACCCACATTGCGGAACTGGGTCGCACCGGTCACACCCGCGAGACCGCGGGCGATGAGTTCCTCCTGGGTGAAGGCGACCGAGAGAATGCGGTCCTCGTACTTGTTGTAGAAGAGCGAGAAGCTCGCGCCGAACTTGCGGCCGGAGTAGCGCAGGCCGAGGTCATAATTGGTCGCGCGCTCGGGCTTCAGGCTCTCGTTGAAGTCGACGTTCGCGATGACGTTGTTCGGCGGCGCGGCGAGATTCTCCGCGAAGCTCGTGAAGAGCTCGATCTGCGACGTCAGCTTGTAGCTGGCGCCGAGCTGCGGCAGGAAGTTGTCCTCGTAGGTGACCTCGCGCTTGACGCGCTGGGAACCGAGCGGCTTCCAGTAGTTCTGCGTGAAGAGGATGCCCTCGGCGTACTTGTCGACGCTGAGCGACTTGGCGCCAAACGTCAGCGTGAGCTTGTCCTCCATCAGGCGGACGACGTCCTCGACGTAGAACAAGGTCGTGTCCGTCGCAAAGTTCTGGTCGTAGTTGTTGAACAGAATCTGGTCGTAGAGGAAGTAGCCGAACGGCGAGCCGCCCTCGAGGTTGTAGGTCGGACGGAAGGCCATCTGCTCGTCGCTTTCATACCAGAAACCGGCGGTCAGCTTGTTGATGCCGGCGCTCCAGGTGCCCTTGAGATTCACCCCATAGCGCTCGCCACCGAAGTCCTCGTCGCGGCCCGGTGCGCCCGGAATACCGGACGTGGCGTTGGCGAGGGTCGTGGAGGTCGGCGCGATGAGTGCGTGCGCGTTGCTGAACTCGGTCACCGTCGTTGCGGCAGTGAGGGTCTCACCCGGATCGAAGAACCCGTTGGAGTTCGTGTCCGTGTAGCCCACCGGAATGGCGCCCGCAGTGCCAAAGGGCACCAGGTTGCCGGCGGTGTCACGGTAGGCGTAGCGCGGATAGATGTCCGTGCGGAGCACACGGTTCGGATTATTCGTCGCGTTGTAGGAATTCTGGATCTGCGTACGCGCATCGCTGCGCAGAACCGGGAAGGTGCCGTAGTTGTGACGATCGTGGAAGTAACCCGAGGCCTTGACGATGATCTCGTCGGTGACGGTCAGATCCGCCGATCCGCGGAAGAGGCTGTCCATGCGGCCATTTCGCCAGAGACGGTAGAACTGGTTGTAGACGCCGTCACCCATGACCTCGGCGGAGCCCAGGTAGGACAAGGCGCCGAACACACGACCGTCGTCACTGTAGTCGCCCTGCAGATTGCCCGCGAGCGACGTGCCCGCCGGAAGACCAGCGGCGGCAGCACGCTCGGCCATCGTGTTGGGCAGGTAGACGGTGTATCCGTTTTCGGCGAGCAGGGTCAGATTGTTGCGCTCAGCGGTACCATAGAAGTAGTTGGTGCCGTAGCCGGCATACGGATCGCCTGTCTCAAGCGCGCGCCAGCGGTCCCACTGCGTGGAACGGGTGTCAAAGTCGTCACGGTCGTTCCAGGTGTAGGCGAAGTTGAACGTGGCCTTGGGCATCTCGTAACGGATCTTGCCCTCGACCTTGCGGCCTTCGCTGTCGGCCGGGACTCCCGCGCTGCGGAAGGTGAGCTGCGATGAGCTCACGAAGGCGGTCAGGCCGGGGATGATTTCACCCGTGTCGAAACGAGCGAACGAGCGCTTCATGCTGAAGTCGCCCACGCTGTACTTGACGACGGCGGAAGCCGTCTTGCTTGGATTGGCCGTGTAGTACTTCACGGCGCCGCCCAGCGCCTCGTAGGCGGGCGTCGTGACGTCGCCGGTACCCTGCGAGACGCTGATGGTCGCGAGGTTCTCGCCGTCCACGATGCGGCCCGCGGGCGTGCCGTAGCGCGGGTTGTTGTTGCCCATTGGGATGTCGTCAATCGTCACCGCGAGCGCGTTGAGACCAAACGAGCGGACACGGATGTCGTTGCCAAATTCATAGAAGCCGAACGGATCGGTCGTCCGGATGTTCACGCCCGGGACGAGGCTGAGCAGCTTTTCCACCGTCATGCCAGGGAGCGCCACCTTGACGTCGTCCTCTGTGATGCCGTTGGTGGCGCGCGATACGCCCTGCTCGGTGACGAAGAACTCCATCATCTGGATGACCTCGCCGGCCGGCGCCGGAGAAGCGGGTGATGGCGTAGGTGCAGTCTGGGCAAGCGCCGGGGTAAGGAGCGCGAAGGGCGTGAGGACCGCGGAAGCGGCGATAGCGTGAAGCCTGCTACGCCCGGTTCTGTTCTGCTCGTTGGTGTGTAGTTTCATAGTGCGTACAAACCTCCAACTAGCAGCCGCGATACCATGGAAGAAATCCATGCGATGAAATAAATGCATGTGCTCCATAAGAAAGCGGACGCGGATCTTTCTGTCCGCGCCCGTCGCATGAAGAACTTCGATACGACGTCCTGCGCCGTGATCAGAACCGCGCGTTGATCGAAAAGATCAGCGCGCGTCTCGAGCCGCCGCGTTGCTTCCGCTTCCGTCGAGGGCACTGCCGTCACCGCTCAACGTGACGTGGCGCTTTGCGAACCGATTGTCCGCGCTGAGCGAAAGGAGAACGGCTCGCGGTTCGCGCCACCGGGCCACGCAGCGTGATGCCGACGCGGACCGTGGTGCAGGACGAAACGCGCTCCGCGTTCATCGTGTTGGCCCCGACCTCGGTGTGGACATATCCAGCGCGGAACCCGGTTCTATTCGCTGGGGTGCGGTGGCACGAGGATCGACGGGGCCTTGGCTACCACGCAGCCCGGCACCACGGCACAGCCTAGCTCCACTAATTTTTTGTACCCCCACTTCCTTGCGACGAAGGTAAAAAAAAGAGCCCGGCGGTTAAGCCGGGCTCGAAGATGAATCACTGAACGCAGGCGTCAGTTCGCCGGAGCCGCCGCCACTTTCTTCGCGTGCTCCTCCGCGGTGCGCAGGAGACGGATGACATTCCCGCCCCAAATCTTGGCGATGTCCGCTTCAGAATAGCCAGCCGCGAGCAGCGCCGCGGTGATGTTCGGCGCGCCCGTCACATCCATGAAGCCCTCGAGTCCGCCGCCTCCGTCGAAGTCACCACTCATGCCAACATGATCAGGACCGACCAGCTTCAGCACATGGAGCACCTGGGCCATGAAGGCTTCGAAGGGCGCCCGCGGCACGGGGAACTTCTTATCCAGCTCGGCCCGCGCGGCCTGGTACTCGGCCATGCGGTCCGCGGCGAGATTGACTGGACCGCCGCGACCGCCACGTCCGCCCGGGGCGGCGGCGATGCCGAACTTCGCGTTGAGCTCGGCCAGCGCGGCGTTGCGCTCCGGTGAAGCCTCGATCTTGGCCACGTAGGAACCAAAGGCGTTCATCTGGATGACGCCGCCCTTGTCCGCGAGCTTCTTGAGCAGCGCGTCTGGTGCGTTGCGGGGATGATCGAACACTGCCTTCGCGCCCGAGTGACTGAGCACGATCGGCGTGGCGGAGAGATCGAGAATCTGATCGAGCACGCTGTCGGCCGCATGCGACGCGTCGATGATCATGCCAAGCCGATTGGCTTCAGCGACGAGCAGCTTGCCGAGCGGGCTGAGGCCGCCCCACTCCGGGCCGCCCGCATCCGTGGCAGAGTCGGCCATCTCATTGTTGCGGCCGTGAACCGGGCCGATCATGCGAACGCCAAGATCATAAAAGGTCTTGATCAGGGTGATGTCCTTGCCGATCGGATAGCTGTTCTCCATCGAGAGGTAGACGATGGACTTGCCCGAGTCGGCGATGCGCTTGGCGTCATCGGCGGTCAGGGCGATCTCCAGTTTGTCGGGCGCGGCCGCGACCATCTTGTGAATACGCAGGCCGATCAGGAGCGCGCGGTCGCGCACCGCAGCGTGTGCAGCGTCCGTGCGATCCCCTTGCCCGGTGTAAATGGTCCACCAGCCGCCATCGATGCCGCCCTCAAGCATGCGGGGCAGGTCAACCTGGCTGCCCTCGGCGATCGTGTGGCGATCGAGCACGCTCCAGCCGGGCTTGGCGAGGTTGGCTGCGGTGTCGAAGTGGGTGTCGAGGGCGATGAAACGGTCGTGCAGGGCACGAGCCTGACGGTAGGCCGCGGCGTCGGGCACAGCAGCCATGACGGGCGACGCAAGCAGGAGGAGGAGGTAGGGTCGGAGGTTCATAAGACGGTGAAGTAGTGGCGGAAAGTGGGCCGCCATCCAAGCCTTTGCAGAGCAGATCGCATGCTCAGTCCCCTGAGACCGGTAAAGAGCCATCGCCCCGCCTTCCTCCTCGCCGCAATCTAAAGTTGCACTCCCTCGCATCTGTGACTCCTTAACCTTTTCCACTCCATGTCCACTTCCGTCGAAAACGTCGTCATCGTCGGCACCGGTTGCGCCGGGCTCACCGCCGCAATCTATACCGGCCGAGCCAATCTGAACCCCCTCGTGCTCGAGGGCTCCCTCCCCGGCGGCCAGCTGACGACGACCTCCGAGGTCGAGAACTTCCCCGGCTTTCCCGAGGGCGTCGACGGGTTCATGCTCATGGACAACCTGCGCAAGCAGGCGACCAAGTTCGGCACGCGCTTCGAGCAGGCCATGGTGACGTCCGTGGATTTCACCTCGATGCCCCGCAAGCTGGTCTGCGGTGACCGCACGATTCTCGCCAAGGCTGTCATCATCGCCACCGGCGCATCGCCGCGCATGACCGGCATTCCCGGCGAAAAGGAACTTTACGGCGGCAAGGGCGTCACCACCTGCGCGACCTGCGACGGTGCGTTCTACCGCAAGATGGAGGTCGCGGTCATCGGCGGCGGCGACAGTGCCGCCGAGGAGGCGCTCTTCCTCACCCGTTTTGCGAGCAAGGTTTACCTCGTGCATCGCCGCCATGAGCTGCGCGCATCGAAGATCATGGCCGATCGCGCGACCTCGCATCCGAAGATCGAGTGCGTGTGGGACAGCGTCCCGGTCGCGGTCGAGGGCGTCGAGGCCGGCGCCGTGAGCGGACTCAAGGTCCGTCACGTGAAGACCAACGCCGATCGCGTCCTGCCCGTGAAGGGCATCTTCGTGGCCATCGGCCACGTGCCCAACACCGGTCCCTTCGCGCCGGCGCTTGATGTCGACGAGGGCGGCTATTTCAAGCCAGCCGCCGGCTCTCAGGTTCAGACCAAGGTGCCCGGCGTTTATGTCGCCGGCGATTGCGCCGATCATGTCTACCGTCAGGCCATCACGGCCGCCGGCATGGGCTGTCAGGCCGCGATCGAGGCCGAGCGCTGGCTCGCCGAGCACGAGAGCTGAGTCGCTGCGGTCAGTGACCGCCTCGCCTCATTCCAGCGCTGCACCCGCGAAATGCCGGGCCGTGATTGTAATCACGGCCATTCCGCAAACCTTTATCCTTCACGGATAAAAGTTGGTTTTTTGCACTCACGCTGGGCGCGCTTTGGGTAAATTCCCTCAACACAACGCCGGGCGTGCCGAATGACGCCTGATGTTCGCTCTCTCTCGGCCCCTTTCCGCCGTCGTGGCTCTGCCTTGGCTTGCCGTCATGGCCACGGCGATGCCTGTCGTGGACACTGGGCTTGAGCTGACCGTGGAGGCTTCGGTCGGGCGCGATGCGGAGGGCGTCACGCGCGGGAGCCTGCACGGACTCGGCCTGTGGTCCGCCGAGTGGGCGCAGCCCACATCGGACGAACAACGGATCACGTTTGCCGCCTATGCCAGCCTGCTCCTGCTGGAGGGCCGCGGTCCGACGGAACGTTTCCTCGGCGACTTCCTCGCGGCCAGCAACATCGAGGGCCATTCCAGCGCGCGTCTCTATACCTGGTGGATCGAGGCCCGCCACCTCGCCTGGTCGCTCCGCGGCGGCGCCCTGCTCGCCGATGAGGAATTCGCCGGCACCGAAGCCGGTGGCCACCTACTCAACAGCGCCTTCGGCTGGCCCGCCTTCGTCTCGGCCAACACAGTCAACACCGGGCCCGCTTTCTTTGTCGCCGCTCCGGGACTGCGGCTCGAGCACACCTGGAACCAGACCGCCTCGTGGCGCGTCGGGATCTACGACGGCGATAGTTTCGATTCGCCGGATGGCGATCCCGAGAAAACCCGCCACGGGGTCCACTACCGCCTCGGCGGCAACCAGGGCTGGTTCGTGATCAGCGAGATCACATTCAACCCGGTGCAGGCGCAAACCCGGCTCGCCCTGGGGGCTTGGCTGCACACGGCCTCGTTCGCGGATGTGCGTGAGGATGCCGCAGGTCAGCCGTTCTCCCTATCCGGAGAATCGCCTCGGATCCACTCCGACAATCACGGGATCTACGCCCTCGTCGAACACACCCTGTTCGGCGCTGCCGGCGAACCGGGCCATGTTTCCGCCTTCGCCCGCGCCGGCACCAGCCCAGCGGACCGCAACGCGCTCGGCTGGGCCCTTGACGCCGGACTGGCCTGGACCGGCCCGCTCCCTGGACGGAATGACGATGTCCTCGCACTCGGTTTTGCCCGGGCTGACTTCAGCACCCGCTACGCGAACGGCCTGCGCGACGCTGGCGAAACCGATGCGCCGGGATTCGAACAGGCGCTCGAACTCACCTACACGGCCGCACTCTCTCCGCGCTTCTCCGTGCAGCCGGACATCCAGCGCATTTATCACCCGGAGGGACGCACCACGCGCGACGACGCCTGGCTGTTCCAGCTCCGGATCAACGCCTCCTACTGATCCTCGAATCCATGATGAACCTCACCGTCGGACACAAAGTCTCCGCGCTTGCCGTCACCGCAGGCATCCTGCTCCTCGGTCTGGTCATCACCGTAGGTCAGGGCTTTCGCTCCGTGACGGCCAGTGGCGAAGCCGTCGTGGTCATCACCGGCGCACTGCACAATCACGGCGAGGCCGACATGATGCATGACGCGCTGCGCGCCGACGTGCTGGCCGCACTGCTGGGTGCACGCCGCGGGGAACCCGCCGCGATCGCCGAAGCCGCGACCGAGTTGGACGGGCATGAGGCCACGTTCCGCGCCGCCATTGCCGCCAACCGAACCCTGGCCCTCGCCCCTGCCCTCACCGAGGCGCTCGCCTCCGTTTCAGCCCCCCTCGATGCGTACATCGCGGAGGCACGGCGCCTGACGCAGCTCGCGGCCGGCGACTCCACTGCGGCGGAAGCTGCCCTGCCGTTGTTCATGACCCGCTTTTCCGAACTGGAGGATCGAATGGGCAATCTCAGCGACCTGATTTCGGCCGAGGCGAAGCGGATCCACGCTGAGTCCGCCGCCGCCACGGCGAGTTTTACGCGCCAGCTTTGGTTGCGGGCCGCCGGCGCGCTCGTCCTGCTCGCCGTCCTCGCGGTCTTCGTTTCACGCAGCATTCCCCGCCCCTTCCTCGTCATCATCGACCGCCTTCGTATCGCGGCGGAAACCAATGCCGAATCCGCCGCGGAAGTTGCGCGCAACAGCGCCTCGCTGGCCGAGGGCGCCTCGGAACAGGCCGCCTCCCTCGAGGAGACCAGTGCCTCCCTGGAGCAGGTCGCCGGCATGGCCCGGACCAACACCGAAGGCGCCCGTCGCGCCAGCGAACTCACGCGTCAGGGTCGGGCCGCCACCGACACGGGGCAAAAGGACATTGAGGCGATGAATGTCGCGATGGCGGCCATCACCGCTTCCAGCGCCTCGATCGCCCGCATCATCAAGACGATCGACGAGATCGCCTTCCAGACCAACATCCTCGCGCTCAACGCCGCGGTCGAGGCGGCCCGCGCAGGCGAGGCCGGCGCCGGCTTCGCCGTCGTCGCCGAAGAGGTCCGCGCCCTGGCCCAGCGCTCCGCCAGTGCCGCCCGCGAGACCGCGACCCAGATCGAGGATGCCGTCGCCAAGAGCCGGAACGGCGCCGAGGTCAGCGCCCGCGTGGCCGCCGGCCTTGAAAGCGTCGCCGGTCGCATCCGCGAAGTGGATACGCTGGTCGGCGAGATCAGCCGCGCCTCAGCCGAGCAGTCCGAGGCCGTCTCCCAGGTCAACGGAGCCGTCAGCCAGATGGACCAGGTGGTGCAGACCAGCGCCGCGCGGGCCGAGGAGGGCGCCGCCCTCGCCGAAGAGTTGTCCGCCCAGGCCGCCTCACTGCGGCACACGATCGCCGACCTCACCCGCGTCGTCGGCGGCCGCATGGCCACCAGCGAACGCACGTCATCCCGGAAGACAGCAGCCGCGCCGGCCAAGGCACCCACTGGCCCTACCCTCGTCGCCGCCTGAAGCCCGTCCACTCCGGTCCTGCAATCGTGCAGATTGCAGCCCAAACACCTTGGACGGGTTGCGGAATGCGGGTAACTCCAGCGGCTCAGGCTGGCTCCTGATCTCGTATAAATTTATCTTTCAGATACTTGTAAAACAAGGAGTCTACCTGGCCCGGAGCATGCAAGAGGGAGGGAAGTAAACCCAACCTACCCATGCTCGAAACCCTGGCCATCATCCTAGTCTGCGTTTGGCTCCTCGGCATTGTCTCGTCCTACACGATGGGCGGGTTCATTCACGCCCTGCTGCTGATCGCCTTGATCAGCATCCTCGTGCGGATCATCCGGGGCGACAAACCGCTCGCCTGATTCGATCCCTCGATCAGCCCTGACTCGCCGTAGCGTTGGCTCAAGCCGCCGCGATGCGCAGGTCGAAGTAGAACTCCACGACGTCCTCACCCGAGGGACAGAACACACCCACGCGGCCGCCGTGGCGGGATCCAATCTCGCGGCAGATCGCAAGGCCTAGGCCCGTGCCCTCCGCGCTCTCACCCGGCCGGCGGAAGAAGGGATCAAAGATCCGCGCCTGCTCCGCATCGGTCAGCGGGCGGCCGTGATTCACGACGGAGAGCCGGATATAGCCGTCGCCGCGCGCCTGGGCGCGCATCCGGACCGGCTGTCCGGGCAGGCCGTACTTGCAGGCGTTGGTGACAAAATTGGCGAGGACGCGCACCGCGTAGAGCGGTTCCGCCAGCACCTCGGGGAGTTCCGGCAGCGGGTCGATACGGAGATCACAGCCCGCCTTGCGGGCGGTCTCGCCATGGAGTTGGACCGCTTCCCGGATCAGTTCGGCCGGTGACTGTGGCATGAGCCGAAGTTCCGTGCCGCCGCTCTCGAGCCGCGCCAGCTCCATCAACGCCTGGAGCACCTTGAGCAGACGCTCGCAGTCGTCTCGTCCCACCTGGAGCAGCTCGCGTTGCTCGGGGTTGAGCACGCCGAGCTTCTCCTCGAGGAGGAGATGCAGTGACATGCGCATGCCGGCCACGGGCGTTTTCACCTCATGGCCAAGCGTGGCGAGCGCCTTGGTCTTGGCCTCATCCACGCGGCGCAGGCGGGTGACATCAACCAGCAGGACGGCCCAGCCATCGTCGCGTCCCTCGGCATCCTTCATCCGAAAAACCTGCGGGAGGAAATACGATCCCACCACATCACCAGCCGGCAGCGGCAGGTGAACCGCATGGCGGACGTCATCCACCACGGATTCCGCCGTCGCCCGTGCCGCCGCCTGATCGATCTGGCGGCGCACCTCACCTGGCAACGCACCGGGAATGCCCAACGCCTCGCTCAACGCCTCGGCGCGTGGATTGGCCTGACGGACGGAAAAATCCCGGTCCGTGATGTAGACCGGATACGGCAGCACCTCGAGGATGGCCCGACTGGTGCGACTTGCATGGAGCGCCCGCTCATCGGTTTCCTCCACATAGCGCCGCAGTTCGCCGGCCATCTGGTTGAAATTTGTGACAATGCTGCGCAATTCCTCGCCACCCTCCACCGGGACCACGGCATCAAAGCGCCGTTCGCGCACCTGCTGCATCGAATCGCGCAGGCGGCGAAGCGGCTCAAACACCGCGCGCGTCAGGCGCACCGACGTGAAGATGTAGATGCCGAGCGAAAACACCGCGAAGCCCATCGCGATCCAGGTCACACGACGGCCCCGGACAATGGCCGCATCGCGGCGGGCGAAGATCGCTGCCTCATTGAGATCACCGATCTGATCGGCCTGTTCGGCGATCGATGTGCTCAGGGCAGCCAGCGAGGCGGCGAGGCGCGTGTAGCGCTCGTCCTCGCGCGCCCGCAGGCCGAGCATTTCCTCGTAAGAGGCAAAGTAGTCCTGACAGGCCGCCGTCAGCCGGGCGATGCGCTCCGCCTCCCCTGCGAGCGGGGGCTTGTTGATCAACTGCGTGAGGCGGCGTTCGACGATGTCGCGCTCCTGGCGGAAGACCACGCGGTTCTCGGGCAGGCTGGCCGGATCCTTCGAGGCAAGGTAGTGCGCATCAATCCGGGTCACCGCCGAGCGCAGGTCGCGCACCGCGCGGATGCCGTCATAATTCTGGTCGATCAGCGAACCCATCTCCTCGGTGAGACCGCGGGTCGCCCAGATGCAAAATCCGCTGAGGACGAGCAACAGCAGCAGGGTGACGGTCAGGCCGCCGGCAAAGGTCCAGCGATTCATGAGCCCGATTGGGGAGCGGCCGCCTCGCTCGCCCAGCGCTTGCGCTTGCGGTAGAGGGTGGCCGAGTCGACGCCGAGGACCCGGGCGGCTTCCTCCAGGGTGGACGTCCGCGCGATGACGAGACGGAGATGCGCCCGCTCGATTTCCTCCAGCGGCACGAGGGCGCCAAGACTGACCTCAGGCCCCGACGCACCGGCGGCGACCACCGCATCCGGCAGGTCGCCCAGCCCGATTTCGGAGCCACGGGAAAGGATCACGGCGCGCTCGATCGCGTTGCGCAGCTCGCGCAGATTGCCCGGCCAGGCATGGCGGCGAATCGCCTCCCAGGCGTCGGGCGCGATGCCGGTGACCGGAGACCCGGACTCTTCCGCAAAAAAACGAAGGAAGCCACGCGCATGCCGCTCCAGATCAAGCGGCCGGGCGCGCAGCGGCGGCATGGTGACACTGATCACGTTGAGCCGGTAAAAGAGATCCTCGCGAAACGTCCCCGCCTTGACGGCCGCGCCGAGGTCGCGGTTGGTGGCGGCGATCACGCGCACATCTGCGGTGCGCGTCTTGGTCTCGCCGACGCGCTCATAGGTGCGTTCCTGCAGGAGCCGCAACAGCTTTGGCTGAAGCTCAGCCGGGAGTTCGCCAATCTCATCGAGAAAGAGCGTGCCCCCGCGCGCCGCCTCAACCTTGCCCCACGTATCGGCCGCCGCACCGGTGAAGGCGCCTTTCACATGACCGAAGAGTTCGCTCTCCAGCAGCTCGCGCGACAGGCTCGGGCAGCTCACGGTCACAAATGGGCCGCCCGCGAGCGGGCTGCTTTGGTGGACGTGACGTGCGAGTGCACTCTTGCCCGTGCCGTTTTCGCCCAGAATGAGGATGTTTGCCCGCGTGCCCGCCGCCCGCTCGACGACGGACACGATGCCCTGCATCTCGGGATCCTCGGAGGTGAAGTCGGCGGCCGGGGCGGCATGCGCAACCTGCTGTTCCAGGTCGTTGACCCGCTGATGGAGCCGGCGCGCTTTCTCGATGCGCGCGAAAAGGTGCCGCAGCTGCTCAGGGGTGAACGGCTTCTCGAGGTAATCGTGGGCGCCACGACGCATGGCCTCGACGGCCGTCGCGATGCTCGCGTTCGCCGTGCACATGACCACCGGGAGATTGGGCGCGAGTTTCAGCAGGCGCGACAAGGTATCGAGCCCGTCCGCCTCACCCTCCAAATGAAGGTCGAGCAGGACGAGATCGTAGCGCTCCTCCTGGAGCTTGAGCACGGCGACGCGGCCGGAGTCGGCCGTCTCGGCCTCATGCCCCTCGGCCTTTACTGCCTGAGACGTGGTGATCCGAATGGTTCGCTGGTCGTCAACAATCAGGACGCGCATGGATTCAATGTGGAGGCTTTCAGGTGCAGGAAGTTATGCCAGACATGTTTCTTTAGGAATGGTTCATCCCTTCGTTGCCCCTCCACGGCAAGACTGCGATCAGCCACGGACGGGCATTATTTTATTCATCTCGTTTTCAAGCAATTGTTTGCATCACTGAAAATCAGCGGCAAGTGACGCACGATGGCACGGAGTCTCCTGTCGGAGGGATTTCTAATTAGAATTATTCCAATTATCACTTGAAATAGAGCGTGAAACGCGTTCGCTGACTCTTCCTCGCGCACCCCATGTCTCTCACTTCCCACGACGCCCTCACCCAAAAGCTGGCCGGCAGCGGCCTGCGCAACACCCCGCAACGGGAGGTCGTTTATGCCGCACTCCTCGCGCGGCGTGATCATCCGACGGCCGACGAAGTGTACGCCCGGGTTCGGCCCGAACTGCCCGGCATCTCTCTGGCCACGGTTTACAACTGTCTCGAAACGCTGGTCCAGTGCGAACTGGTCCGCGCGGTGAACTTCGAGCGCGGCCCGACACGCTACTGCCCGAATCTGCACCCGCACGCTCATTTTCACGACAACGCGAGCGGCGCCACCTACGACATTGACCTCCCGGCCGACGTGCTGGCGCGGGTCAAGGCCATCCTCCCTTCGGGTTACGAGGTCGAAGACGTGGAGATCTCCTTCCGCGGCAAAACGCTCGCACCGCGCTGAGCGCAACGCCCTTCCCTCATTTTCATTTCCACCACCGCTTTATCATCGTCATGCACACCCTCGAAATCCGCGATCTGTTCGTCGCCCTGACTGAGCAGCCCGACAAGCCCATCGTGAAGGGCCTGACCCTCACGATCAAAGCCGGCGAGATCCACGCCATCATGGGGCCCAACGGCACCGGCAAGTCCACGCTCTCCAAGGCGATCGCCGGCCACCCCGGCTACGTGATCACCGGCGGCGACGTGGTGATCGACGGCAAGTCGATCCTCGAGATGGAGCCCGACGAGCGCGCCCGCGCCGGCATCTTCCTCGCCTTCCAGTACCCGAGCGAGATCCCCGGCGTCTCGATCGCCAACTTCCTCCGCGCCGCGGTCCAGGCCCGGCTCGCCGAGGGCGAGGAACTCGACGCGACCGCCTACTACAAGCGTCTCTACAGCAAGATGGATATGCTCAAGATCGACCGCAAATTCACCTCGCGGGCGGTCAATGACGGCTTCTCCGGCGGCGAGAAGAAGCGCTGTGAGATCCTCCAGATGGCCATGCTCGAACCGACGTTCGGCCTGATGGACGAGACCGACTCCGGCCTCGACATCGACGCTCTCCGCATCGTCGCCGACGGCATTAATGCAATGCGCGGCCCCAAGCTGGGCGTCCTGCTCATCACCCACTACCAGCGTTTGCTCGACTACATCGTCCCCGACCATGTGCACGTCATGTACGACGGCCGCATCGTGAAGACCGGCGACAAGAACCTTGCCCTCGAACTCGAGGCCAAGGGCTACGACTGGGTCAAGAAAGAGCTCGCCGCCGTCTGAGCGCGCTCCCCGTAACCTCCTACCTTCCCTTCCATGGCTGACATCGACACCCTTCCCTCCGACCCCGCGGTCGAAAATCCCGCGGTCGGCATCGACCAGTCCGTCGGCGACTTCACCTATGACGTGAAGTACGAGTTCGACGCGGGCAGCGGCCTGAACGAGAACACCATCCGCTACATCAGCTCGGTGAAGAAGGAGGCCCCGTGGATCCTCGATTTCCGGCTCAAGGCCTACCAGACGTTCCTCGACAAGCCCATGCCCACGCACTGGGCGACCAAGGACCTCGAGAACATCGATTTCGACAAGATCCGCTATTACCTCTCGCAGGGCCAGAAGCCCAAGCGCACGTGGGACGAGGTTCCGGATGACATCAAGAAGACCTTCGAACGCCTCGGCATCCCGGAGCAGGAGCGCAAGTTCCTCGCCGGCGTCGAGGCCCAGTTCGACTCCGAGGCTGCGTATTCAAACGTCAAGGACATCGTCGCCAAGCAGGGCGTCATCTTCATGACGTCCTCCGAGGCCCTCCGCGAGCACCCCGACCTGTTCAAGAAGTGGTTCGGCAAGGTGATCCCGACCTCGGACAACAAGTTCTCCGCCCTCAACAGCGCGGTGTTCTCCGGCGGCTCGTTCATCTACGTGCCGAAGGGTGTGAAGGTCGCGATGCCGCTCCAGGCCTACTTCCGCATCAATGCGGAGAACTTCGGGCAGTTCGAGCGCACGCTCATCATCGCCGACGAGGGCGCCGAGGTCACCTACATGGAGGGCTGCACCGCCCCCAAGTTCTCGACCTCCACGCTGCACAGCGCGGTGGTTGAACTGGTCGCGCTCAAGGGCGCCAAGATCCAGTACATCACGGTCCAGAACTGGGCCAACAACGTGTTCAACCTCGTGACCAAGCGCGGCCTCGCCATGGAGGACGCTGAGATCAAGTGGATCGACTGCAACATCGGCAGCCGCCTCACCATGAAGTACCCGGGCGTCGTCCTGAAGGGGAAGCGCGCTCGCGGCGAGGTCATCTCGATCGCGCTCGCCAACGACGGCCAGCATCAGGACACCGGGGCCAAGATGATTCATGCCGCGGACGAGACCACCTCGACCATCGTGTCCAAGTCGATCTCCGTCGGCCAGGGCCGCGCCACCTACCGCGGACAGGTTCACATCCCGAAGCACCTCAAGGGCTGCAAGAACAACACCGAGTGCGACGCGCTGCTGATCAACACCAACAGCCGCACCGACACCTATCCCGCCATCACCGTCCGCGGCGACCGCCATGCCGTGCAGCACGAGGCCAGCGTGTCCAAGGTCAGCGAGGAAATGATCTTTTACATGCAGCAGCGCGGCCTGACCGAGGCCCAGGCGATGAGCCTGGCCGTCAACGGCTTCGTCAACGACCTCGTAAGCCAGTTCCCGATGGAGTACTCCGTCGAACTCAAGCGCCTCATCGACCTTGAGATGGAAGGATCCGTGGGCTGACGCCCACGGAAATGACCAATGACCGAATGCCCAATGAGCACTGATTCAGCGGGCAGGAAGTCGGAGGTCCTCCATTGGTCATTGGTCATTTTTCATTCGTCATTTTTCATCAGATGTCCGCACCCGTCCTCTCCTCTCCCCCCGCCACCGGTCTCACGGCCGAGCGCTTTGCGGCGCACCTCGCGCAGCGCGCCTACCTTCCCGCCTGGTGGCTCGACGCCAAGAAGGCCGCTTGGGATCGCTTCCTCGCGCTGCCCCTCCCGGCCCGCAATGACGAGCGCTGGCGCTTCAGCAGCACCAAGGGGATCTCCTTTGACGGTTTCGATCTGCCCGAGACCGCCGCCAGCGTGGTGCCCCACCTGCCCGACTTCCCGCACGCAGCGGAAATCATTTTCTCCAACCGCCAGGTCGTCGGCCGCAGTACCGTCCCGCCGGAGCTCGCCGCCAAGGGCGTGATCTTCTGCCCGCTCGACGAGGCCCTCCGCGAACACGGCGACCTCGTGCGCGCCTACCTGCAGAAGCACCCGGCCGGTCTCGGCGGCGACAAGTTCGTCGCGCTTAACACGGCGTTCGCCGTCTCCGGCGTCGTGCTCTTTGTGCCGAAGGGCGTGGAGATCGAGCTGCCCTTCGTGGTGCAGCACACGATCACCGGTGCGAACCAAGCGGCCTTCCCGCACACGCTTGTGATCCTCGAGGACAATGCCCGCGCGACCCTCGTCGAATTCTTCGTCAGCGGCGACAAGGGCAGCCACCTTGCCGCCGGCGTGAACGACCTGCACGCCGGTCCCGGCGCACGCCTGACCTATGTCGGCTCGCAGAACTGGTCCGACACCACCTTCGCCTTCCAGTCCAACTCGATCGTCGCCCAGCGCGACGCCCGCGTGCTCTCGCTCAACGTCCACCTCGGCGGCCGCCAGGCCCGCCACGAGTCGCACTCCCGCCTGCTCGGTCCTGGCGCGCACAGCGAGATGCTCGCGCTCACCGTGGCCGGTGGTGAGCAGGAGTTCGACCAGCGCACGCTGCAGACGCACTCCGCACCGCACACGAGTTCAAACCTGCTCTACAAGAATGTCCTCCTCGACACGGCGCGGACGATTTTCTCCGGCCTGATCGTCGTCGACCCGGACGCGCAGAAGACCGACGCCTACCAGAGTAACCGCAACCTCATGCTCAGCGATACCGCCGAGGCCAACAGCCTCCCGGGTCTTGAGATCCAGGCCAACGACGTCCGCTGCACCCACGGCGCCACGACCAGCCGGATCGAGCCCGAGCAGGAGTTCTACCTCGAATCCCGCGGTATCCCGCCGCAGAAGGCCGCCGAGCTTCTCGTGATCGGTTTCTTCGAGGAAGTCCTCAACAAGCTCGAGGATGAGAAATTGCATGTGGTTCTCCGCGATCTGATCGAAGCGAAGTTCAAATCGAAGTAGCGAGGAGTGAGTAGCGAGGAGCGAGCATAAGAACTTTTTTAGGGCCCGCCTAACTCAGCCGCCGCCGCTCATTCACAGAAGCACCTGCCCTCCTCTGTATTTCTACTCGCTACTCACTACCCGCTACTCGCTACTTTTTCCATGAGCACCAACAAGGAACGCACCCTCTCCCGCGACGTCGTCGCCACCCAGATCCCGTCCGGTGACAAGCACCCGCTCGCCGCGGGCGAACAGGTCTTCATCCACCAGGTGCTCGGCGGCAGCTACACCGTCCAGACCACGACCGGTCTCTACCGGATCGACAGCAAGGATGCGGACACCCTCGGTGAAAAGGTCGTCATCGACACCGTCTCGGCCGCCACGCTCGCCGATGGCGCACCCGATCCGGCCGCAGTGTGGGACCAGCTCCGCAAGGTCTTCGACCCCGAGATCCCGGTGAACATCGTCGACCTCGGCCTCGTCTACTCGATGGATATCGAGAAGTCCGAGCCTCCCGCCGAGGGCTACAAGGTGCTCGTCGCCATGACGCTCACCGCCCCCGGCTGCGGCATGGGCCCGGCCATCGCCGAGGACGCCAAGTCCAAGATCCTCCTCGTCCCCGGCGTCGCTGCAGCCGATGTCCGCATCACGTGGGAGCCAGCCTGGAACCAATCGATGATCTCGGAAGAGGGTAAGATGAAGCTCGGCCTCATCTGATCCTCGCCAGTGGACGGCTTTAGCCTTGGCCGAACGGGCGCCCGCGGCCAGATTCGGGCGTGCCCCGTCCCTTTCTCTCCACCTGCCTCCTCGCCGCGCTGATCGCGCCCTTGTCGCTCGCCGCCGACGCTTCAGCGCTCCTGTTCAACGGCCGCGACTTCAGTGATTGGGAACTGGTGGCAAATCCCGCGGCTGAAGCGGCGAGCGTCTGCCATTATCTTCCAGGTGGAGTGATCGCGATCGATGGCAGCCCAACCTCCTTTCTCGCCACCCGCGGAAGCCACGAAAACTACCGTCTCCACGTCGAATGGCGCTGGCCGGGCAAGACGGGCAATGCGGGCATTCTCCTCCACATCGCTTCCGGCCCCAAGGATCGACAGTGGCCGCTGAGCCTGCAGGTTCAGACCAAGCATCTCGCGGCCGGGGACATTCTGCCCATGGCTGGCGCCAGCCTCGCCGAGGCCCTGGACCCCCAATCACCCCGCACCCCCCAACGCCTTCGTCTCGCCGCCTCCAGTGAGCAGGCGCCGGGCGAATGGAATCAGTGCGACATCGTCTGCCGCGGTGACACCATCGAGGTCACGGTCAATGGCGTGCGGCAGAACTTCGTCACCGGCGTTTCCCCGGCCTCCGGGCGGATCGGATTTCAACTGGAGGGCACGGCCTACGAATTGCGCAACGTCGAGCTGAGCCCGCTCGACTGACGCACCGCAGCGACCGGTCGCAGGGATCCCAAGCCGCGCCAGCCCTTGCCAAACGGCCGGAGTCGTCCAAGGTTGAGATCCTATGCATTTCTCCAATCTCCAGCCCGGGCTCTCCGCACCGCTTCCCCGTCTGAACGACGACGAGGATGACGATGAAGACGACCAGCCCGAATCCGCCAAGAAGGACTCCGCGCCGGTCGCGATGCTGGTCCAGCGGAAGTTCCTCCAGCAGCGGAAGATTTTCCTCTGGGGCGCCGTCACCGACGCCTCCGCCAAGGACATCACCGAGAAGCTGCTCTATCTCGAGGCCGTCGATCCCGGCAAGGAGATCACCTTCTACATCAACTCCCCCGGTGGCTCGATCACGGCGGGTATGGCGGTCTATGACACCATGCAGCTGATCTCGTCCCCCATCACGGTGATCGTCACGGGCATGGCCGCATCGATGGGTTCGATCCTCCTCAGCGGCGCCAAGAAGGGCCGTCGCCTGCTCTACCCGCACTCGCGCGTGCTGATTCACCAGCCGCTCATCTCCGGCCGCTTCACCGGCCCAGCCTCGGACATCAACATCCAGGCCCTCGAGATGGAGAAGCTGCGCTCCGAGTTGAACCAGATCCTTGCCAACGCTTCCGGCCAGCCGCTGGAGCGCATCAACAAGGACACCGACCGCGACTTCTACCTCAACGCCAAGGAAGCGATCGAATACGGTCTCGCGGACCGGATCATCGACAAGGTCTGACGACCCCGGCACCGACCGGCGATTTCATCAGGGCGGACGCGAGTCCGCCCTTTTTTGGGCCCCTCAGGGCAGCGACACACTTCCCCCCAAGCTCGTGATCTCCCTCTCCCAGCGGGTCGCCTGTTCGAGGTCGTCCGCCTCGGTCGCCGTACTCCATGCTTCGCGCAACCAGGCAAGTCGCGGAGCGGGCGGCATCGAGTCAAGGGTCAGGAAGTCCTTCCACGCCGCGACCGCCGCACGCGTGGCACCAAAAGAGTTGAGACGGCGCGCCGCTTCCGCCCGCAAGCCCCACATCGCCGGCGCCTCCGGGCCTTTGGCCGCGGCTTGCTCAAGCATCTCGATCGCGACCGCGCCCTGGCCTTGGCTGTGAAGCCAGGTCGCCCGCTCCAAGACAAGGGCAAGCCCGCTCGATTCCGCTTCCGACGCCATCAACAATTCCATCGCCGCTTCGCGCCGGCCCTCGGCGCGCAGCCGGTTGACCTCGCGCAGCACCACGTAGGGTACTTGCGCCGGCTCCAGCTGACGTCGGTTCGCCCACTGTTGCGCAAAGGACACGAGTCCGGGTCGATAGAGCGGATCACCCAGGACGATGCCCTGCCAGCTGATCGCGGGCATGGCATAATACGCGGCGTCACCGAGCGTCCAGCCGCGCAGCAGGGCACGCAGGACGAGTTGCGGCTGGTGCGTCAGCTGCAGATACGGTTCGCCGACATTGCCAAACGTCGCCGCCACCCCGCGGGCCACCAGCGGTCCGGTCCACCCGCCGCCGTTTTCAGACCGCAGGCTTTGGGCGGAAAAGCTGTGGATATGCAGCGCGACCGCCCCGGGCGCAAAACGATAGCCCGGCAGGGCGAACGGACCGTTGATCTGCGGCGCGTACCAGCCGAAATAAAACGCGGCCGCATCCGCCCGCGCGGTCGAGGGCAGCGTCGCACCGCCGCGCTCCACCTCGAGATCGTAGCCGGCCTCAGCGAGCTGCTGCGCGGCTGATTCCAGCCACTGGTCACCGTCGGGATGAACCCCTCCGATGTCCACGTAGGCGCGGCCAATCAACCCATTGCGCTCGGCCTCCAGCGCACCCTCGACCATCGCCAGCGACGCATCGTAGGTCGGCCCATCAAGCCGCGAGACCTTGACGATCAGGCTCGTTTCCAACGAACGGGGCTGGTCGTTGCGAAAGAGCGGATTGGGCACAAACGCGTTGATCGGAAATCCGCTCTGCGCCAGCAGGCTCAACTCACTGTCCACCGCGCCGCTGTTGGTGCGGAACTCCACCCGGTCCGTGAGCCGCGGAACCGGGGTGTACAGCGACGAGGCATGCGCGATCCGCAGCGGCACGCCCCGGCACACCACCAGGTAGGAAATCCGGTGGCCCGCCATCGCAACCTTGCGCCGGCCGACGTTGTCGCGGAGGTCCATCGTCGTGCCATCCAGCCATCGCCGGCGCAGCAACTCGTCCTGCAAGGGTTCGTAGATCGTGCTGACAAACTCAGTCCACGAGATCGTTTCACTCGACGGCATGCGCAGCGCGATGATGTTCGCCTCCGGAATGCTGCGGCGCCGGGCATAGGCCCGTGCAAGTCGGACCGATTCCGGCTCATCGCTGTTCGCCAGGATGATCACCCGTGCCGCCAGATCGTCAGTCGCCGCCCGGGCGGCACCAAACGGCACCAGGAGACCGAGCACGAAAAGGAAACGGATCATCCGCATCGTGCGACCAGCATGCTGCTTCGACGAGCGCATGGCCAGAGGCGAGTTTGGTGCCTGCGACGGAGGCCGAGGTCAGCGGGTAAGCCGCCACCCGAGCCACGTCGCCGCGAGGCAGGCGAACACGGACAGCAGGACATTTGCCACCGCCGACCAAGGCTGCCCGCGTTGAAACGCATCCACGGTCTGCCAGCTGAACGTCGAAAAGGTGGTGAAGCCGCCACAAAATCCGGCGACCAGCAGTCCATGCCAGCGGGCGTTCTCGGGATTGAGCCCGCCCAGTCGTCCCATGAGGTAGCCGATCAGCAACGAGCCCGCGACATTCACGACCAGGGTTCCCCACGGCAGACGCGTCGCCGGGATCGCCACGGAGACCAGCACGCGGGCGACGGAGCCCAGGGCCCCGCCAAGCGCAACGGTCAGAAGCAGCATGGGACTCATTTGCGGGCGGCGATCAGCTGAACATCGTACGCCCGGATGCCCGCCGCGATGGCTTCGGCGAGATCATCACGATAGGCCGCGCTCCCGATTCGCCGCGCTTCGGCGTCATTTGAAAGAAAGCCCGCCTCGATCAGCACCGCCGGACAGGAAACAAATTTCAGCACGGCGAAGCGCGCTCGCTTCAGTCCGCGGTCCGGAGTCTTCAGACCGGACAGAAGCTGGCGGTGGATATGGTAGCCCAGCACGGCATTCCACGCGTCCTGACGGTTGCCGGGCGCCGCCACCCGATCCGCCGCATCGCGGGTCCCATCGGCCGTCGAACGTTGGTGCTGCGGCGTGAAGGTGTACGTCTCGGTGCCCTGAACGCGGGGTGCATCGACCGCAGGGACCGCGTTGAAGTGCAGGCTGATGAACAGGTCGGCGTTGGCTTCATTGGCCACCTCGGCCCGGCGGCGCAGGTCCTCGGCCTTGTCCGTCGAGAGATGGCGGTCATCGGTGCGGGTCAGGACGACCTTGTAGCCTTCGCGCTCGAGGAGCTTTTTCAGACGAAGCGAGGTGTCGAGAGCGACGGTCTTCTCGTCGAGCTTGAGTCCGGCATGCTGCTTGCCGGGATCAATCCCTCCATGTCCCGGATCGATCACAATCGTGCGGAGCGCGGGCACGGTTCCGGTGATGCCGGCCGGGCGGAGAATCGCCGCGAATAATTTTTCCGCGTCGATCCGGCTGAGAAAGAGGGAACGGTCGCGCGCGATGACGGGTTCACCAAGAAAGATCCGGGTGCCGTTCAACAACGCCTCGCGGGAGTTGGCCTCAAGTTCGACTTTCGTCCAGCTGCTCTCGAGCCGCATCCGGCTCGCAGCCTCAATCCACGCGCCCTTGAGGCCATAGCGCGTGAAGAAGGTCCGGGCGTCAGTGTACTCAACCCCGCCCAGACGAACGATGCCGGCAGCCGCGGCGCCGGGCGTGTTGCGCAGCGGATTCGACGCGGCCGCGCCGCTGAAAAGGACGGCCGCCATCAAGGCGGCCACGGTGACACCCAGGAAACGGGCGATGCGGCGAGGCATCGCGCCGGGTCAGGCGTGAGCCTGATCGTTGTCGTCCTCGGGAGCGTCGCGCATCTCCTTGTCCGGGACGTGGAACTTGGGCTTGCGCTTGTTGGCCGGGTGCGGGGTGAGCATGACGTTGATCTGCTTGCCCATCAGCTTGGCCTCGTTGTCCGGATGGCCCATGCCACTCAGTTCATCGAGCGCCTTCTGCATGACGCCGAAGCCGATCTCGGTGTGCGCCATTTCGCGACCGCGGAACTTGAGACGGAGCTTCACCTTGTTGCCGTGCGCGAGGAACTCCTCGGCGTGACGAAGCTTGGTGTTGAAATCGCCGTCGGCGATGCGCGCCGTAAACTCGATCTCCTTGATCTTGCTCGCGGTCGCCTTCGAGTGGGAGCTCTTCTTCTGCTCCTCGTAGACGTACTTGCCGAAATCCATGATGCGGCAAACCGGCGGCTGCGCATTGGGCGCCACCTCGACGAGATCGAGACCCACGCTGATCGCGAGCTGCAGCGCCTTATCCGTGGCGAGAATACCCAACTGCTTTCCCTCGGGTGAGATCACCCGAATCGACGGAACCTTGATCCGGCTGTTGCGCCGAATGTTCGCAAAAGGATCGTTGTTGCGACGCTGGAAGTAACCGGGGCGGCCGCCACCGGAAGGAAACGAGTTGGCCATCAATAAGGAATTTGCTTGGTGCGGGTCAGGGAAGGTTTTCTCCCAGTGCCGAGAGGTTGACAACAACGAAGTGAGGTCGGCGACCAAGCGCCGGAAATCCTCAATCCCAACCGGACAAATCCTAAAGTCGCCTCCCCAACCCTACTCCGCCGATATTTTTAGGAGTTGGACGCTTAGGATTTAGGATTTGCATCTGGCCGCGCCAAGAGCGGTCAGATGCTGAAGCTTTCCCCGCACGAGCAACTGGCCTTGGCATTGGGGTTGGCGAACTTGAATCCGCCGGCGATCAGCTTGTTGGAATAGTCTAGGACCGTGCCCTTGAGATAAAGCGCCGTCTTGGGATCGACGAGGACGTCGGCGCCTGCGGATCGCACCAAAATGTCCCCTTTCCGGGGTTCGGTGACGAAGCGAAGCTTGTAACTGAGACCGTTGCACCCGCCCCCACTGATGGCGATGCGTAGAAAGGCACCCTGCTGCTCCCGGGCGGCCAGCGCCGCGACCTTGCGACCAGCGGACTCGGTCAGGCTGACCAAGGCCTCGCTACCAAGTCTCACGCCCTCAGGCACCGGCGTCGGTCCGGAGGACGCGACGGCGGCCGGCGCAGGCGACAGGGAACTGAGCGGGATGGCGGACATTGCCCCTACGGTTGCCGGACTTAACGAACGTGGCAAGTGCGACCGCCAAATCCGCGGTGTCCCAAAGTTATCACATCCACTAAGTGATGGACAGGGTGGGATATGCGGTTTTTTTCGCTATCGGCGGATGATCTTCACCACTTACTGGTTCCTTGTTTTCTCTGCGATTGTCGTCCCGGTCTACTGGCTGGTACCGGCCCGCTATGGTCGTCTTTGGTTTCTCGCCGCGGCCTGTGCCGTTTTTCACACGCATTTCGCCGGGCCTGCCGGCGTAGTTCCGATCGCCCTGCTCATGGCTGTCACCTATGCGGCCGGATTGAGCCGGAAGCCCAGCTACCTGATGACCGCAGTGATTCTATGCGTGCTCACGCTTTGCTTCTACAAGTACGCACTCTTCCTGATCGGCGCCGTGATCACGCCCTTGGCACCGGGACTGGGTGACGTGCTCGCCAAACAAACCGACTCGCTGCTGCCTTCCGCCCCTCCGCTGGGAGTGAGCTTTTTCGTCTTCGAATTCGTGCATTACCTGCTCGAGATTCGCCGCGGTGGCGAGCCCATCAGGTCCCCTCTGAAGTTCATCCTGTTCTCGATTTTTTTCCCGTCCCTGGTTGCGGGCCCGATCAAGCGCTATCCGCAGTTTGTTAGCGCCCTGGAGGAGGGATCTCAGCGCTTTTCGCTGGATAATTTCTCGGCTGGCCTTGGTCGGATTGGCCTGGGGTTTTTCAAGAAGGTCGTGCTCGCGGATAATCTGACAGCGATGATCGAGCACTACCAGCCGGGCTTCGCTGGTCTGGAGCTAGGGGGGCGCTGGCTGATCTTCGCGGCCATCGCCCTTCGCATCCTGCTCGATTTTTCCGGCTATACGGACATCGCAATCGGGTTTGCGCGACTCCTCGGTGTCCAACTGCCGGAGAATTTCAACTGGCCCTACCTCGCCCGCAGTCTGCAGGACTTTTGGCAACGCTGGCACATCTCCCTCAGCTCATGGATTCGCGACTACATCTACATTCCGCTGGGCGGCAGCCGTCACGGCGTCGTTCGCCGGGTACTCAACGGTCTGATTGCCTTTGCGCTCTGTGGTCTTTGGCACGGGCCGGCGTGGAATTTTGTGGTCTGGGGCATATACCACGGCGTAGGCCTTGGTGTTTGCGCGACTTATCGCTCCATTCCCGGCCTCGGACCTGCCTTGAGTCGTATCTTTGAAAAGGATCCTATTTTCGCCTTTGCGCTCACCCAGGCCTTCGTCTGGTTCGGGTGGCTGCTCTTCTTCTACCCTGTTACTGAAGCCTGGCAGATGACCCGGCTCCTCTTCGGCCAATGAACCGACGCACGTCTAATCCGAGATTCATCCGGTCCAAATCCATGCTCATTGGGCTGGGAGTGGGATTACTGACGCTTTCCATCGCCGGACGGGTCGTCCCCTACACAGACTGGCACCCCGACTTCAATCGCTTCACCCCTCATCTGACGCCGGAGACGCAATACGAGCCAACCATCGGAGAGCTGTGCGCAATTGTTCGCGCCAACTGCCGGCCCGATCAGATCCTCGTGATCATTGGAGGGAATTCCATCCTGCAGGGAGTTGGCCAGCCCGGGCAGATGCTGTGGAGCCGACGCCTGCAGGAGATTCTGGGCGATCGCTATGCTGTGGTGAATCTGGCCTTTCGCGGCTCTGAAGCATCCGATGGCGGCGCCGTCGCTGCGGAGGTTCTACGCCAGGAGTTCCCTCGACAAATCTACATCGCCAACGTCGCTCCCTTGGGCGCGGCGTCTCCAGCCGGCTCGGATTCCTATCGGTTCATGCTGTTCGATGCCTACTACAAGGGGCTGCTGCTCGATTTTCCGCGCCGCGATGAAAGCATACAGACCTACATCGACAATCCCGACGTGTACCCTGGCACGGCACTTAAGGTTTTCTTCGCACGCATCGATAGGATCCTGCGGTACCGCGATTTTTGGAATTGGTGGTCATCCAATCTGTTTTTCACTTTCCCGACGGCCAGAACCCCGGACGTCAGAACAGCGTACAAACCGCGGGGTTCATTCCCGGACTCGGAACCTAATTTCGACGATATTCCCTTCCAGGAGAGGTTTACCGATCGAATTGCCCCCGTTGAAATGGAAATCACCCGCATGGCCACGTCCGTGCACTACGAAAAAGATCCGTCCGGCAACTGGCAGTGGATACTTGCCTACAAGGAAGGATTCAAAGGCCACGTCCGTGATGCCTTCCCAGACGAGCTCAAGCCCCGCACGCTGATCGTGCTTTCGCGCAACAGCCCGTACTACACTCGACAGCTCAACGCCGATGAAAGCAGCCGCGAAGAACTTGCCGTGCGCGATGCGCTCGCGGGCTGGCGCGAAGCCGGTTACTCGTCGATCGACTACGGGCGCGACTTCGCCGACACCGACTATGGCGACCGAACCCACCTCACCGTGAGCGGGGGCCGCAAACTGGCGACACTGGTCGCTGCAGAGGTCGAAGCCATGTCCGAACGCCTGGGTTACATCGGCCGCTAAACCATGGACTCCCTGATCAACCGTCTCGGATCGCGCGTGTGGCAGAAACTTCCACCACCCGTGGCCGCCCTCGCGTCCCATGCCCTTTCGATCGGAGTGGGACTACTCGTCGCGTTGATCCTCCACTACCTTCTCTACCGGCTCGGGCTGCCCAGCAAACCGTTCATTTACGTGGTGTTCTAGCTTGCGACGCGCCTGCCTTGCCTCCAACACGGCCAGGCTTGGCAAATGGGCCCACGGTCTTCCCGGAGATGCGCTTCGCCACGCCGCGCCCAAGAAGCTCTTCGCAGCCTAGCGTCGCGCGGCGATCAACCGCTTCGCGACCGTGACGGCGTTCGCAAAGCTCGTCATGTTCGCCGTGCCCTTACCGGCGATGCCAAACGCCGTGCCATGATCCGGACTCGTGCGGACCCACGGCAATCCAAGGGTGACGTTAACCGCCTCATCAAAGTCGACCGTCTTCAGCGGCGCCAGACCCTGGTCGTGGTAGAGCGCGATCACCACGTCGAACTCTCCGCGCAGGTGGCGGGCAAAGAGCGTGTCTCCCGGCTGGGCGCGTGACAGCCCTGAATGCCGGGCGCGCAACCCATCAAGGATCGGATCAAGTAAATCGATCTCTTCCGCACCCAGCAGCCCGCCTTCACCGGCATGCGGATTCAGACCACAGACTCCGATCCGTGGCGTGGATACGCTTTCCGCGCGCGCCAGTTCATCGGCGGCTTGCACCGCCCGGGCGAGATTGGCGGTCGTCAGTTGCGAGGAAACCTCCCGCAATGGGATATGCCAGGTGAGCAGAACCACCCGCATCCGCCCGCCGCAGAAGGCCATCGTCGGCTCCCCACCCCACTCCGCCGCAAAAAACTCCGTCTGCCCCGGATACGGATAACCCACCCGCGCCAGCTCGGCCTTGCTCACCGGCCCGGTCACCACACCGGAAAACGCTCCGGTCCGGCAACCCTCCGCCGCCCGCGTCATCGCCGCCCAAGCCACCCGCGCGCCGTCCGCATCCGGCCGGCCGAGCCGCGCCGCGTAGTCCGCCAGGCCCACGGCGATCCGTCGTGCAGGAGGGAGGGCCAGCGTCGCCAGCCAGCCGGCCGGTCCGATCGCAACCACGCCCTCCGCCGCGGCCGGATTCGCGTCCAGCCACGCCCCGATGATCTCCGGTCCCACGCCGGCCGGATCGCCGCACGTCAGCGCGAGAGGCCGATGATTCATGGCTCGTCGCCGTCGGTGGCGGCCGGCGTGCTCCGCGAGGGACGCGCCAAGCCACGCTTGCCCTGGGTGAAGAACTCCAGAAAGCGGCGGGCCTCCGGGGAAACGACCGTCCCGAGCAGAGAACTGGCCACGCTCCGGATGTTGCCCGGCGTGTAGTACAAGGCCCGATAGGCTGCCTTGAGTTCGCGAATCGCCTCGCGCGCAAAGCCGCGCCGTTTCAACCCCACCACGTTGAACCCAATGATGTCGTCGCGCTCCGCGATCATCGTGAACGGCGGCACGTCCAGCGTCACGCGCGCCAAACCGCCGACCATCGCGCCCTCGCCAATCCGGCAAAATTGATGAATCGCGGCTCCCCCTCCGACAAACGTAAACGGGCCGACGGCAACGTGCCCCGCGAGCAGCGCATTGTTGGCGAGCACCACATCGTCCGCCACGGCGCAATCGTGGGCCACATGCGCCCCTGCCATGAGGAAGCATCGCGCGCCCACCACCGTGTTCTGACCGGCATGAATCGAGCGGTTGATCGTGACATGCTCACGAATGACCGTCCCCGCTCCGATCTCGACCCCGGACACCGTCGCCCGGTCAAACTTCAGGTACTGCGGATCCCCTCCCACCACCGCGTAAGGATGGACCACCACACGATCGCCCAGCCGGCAATGGCGGGTGATCACGGCACCGGCCATGATTTCGCAGTCCGCGCCAAGTTGCGCGCCTTCTTCAACGATGGCCGTGGGGTGAATCATGGGGAGAATGACCAATGTCCAATGAACAATGTCCAATGGAAAACGGCGGGAGGAAAAGCCGGATGACGAAATCCGAATGACGAAGGGAGGCGGCCCGATTGGGAATCTTGATTCGTCATTCGTGCTTCGTCATTCGGATTTTTCACACGGTTCATTGCCGCGCCGCGCGCGGTTTGGTGCCCGGCAAATCCAGCTGCGAATCCGTCAGCAGGTCGTAATTCTTCAACAGCCGGATGACCTGCAGGGTGTCGCTCTTGGTGTAGTTCTGGTTGATCTCGGTGCGATCGATCAGGTCCTGCAGCATCGCGCGGAACGAGATGATCGCATCGACGCCCCGTTCCTTGAGCAGCGCCACGCTCTGCGAGCGAAACGGCTCCGCCGTCGGCAGGCTGGGCAGCACCAGGATCTTGGTCAGATCGGCGTCATCCCCATCGGCGCTCGCGGCCGGGAAAAGGCGCGTGGCCTCCTTGAGCACGTTCTCCTCAAGGAAACGGAAAATCTCGGGGCTGCTCTTGAGGATGCCCGGGGAAAACACGTTCGTGTGCCAGCCCTTGACCGAGACGACCGCCCGCTGGATAAGCGGCAGCTCGTTGGAGAAGAGCAGGAAGTCCGGCTTGCGCGCGCCCCGCTCCCACGACGGGTTGTAGACGATCAGATCGATCTCCTCGTCCCCGCTTTTGCGCCGCGCGGTCACCTGGTACTTGCGAACCTGGCGGACAAGGAATCCGTTTTGTTCGAAGTACTCCCGGACAATGCCTTCATCGATGGCGGACATGGAAATTGCGCAGTGACGATTGCGGATTGCGGAATGATCAGAGCCTGGGCCGGTCGCGGAGACAACGGAGCATGATCTTTAATCCGCAATCCGCGCTCCGCAATCCGCATTCACTCCGCGCCCACCTCACGGAAGCAGGCCTCGGCGAGCGCGGGATCGATCCCGCCGCGCGTCGCGGCTTCGCCCAGACGGTGCAGCACGACAAAGCGCAGGGATCCGGCCCGGACTTTCTTGTCTCGGGCCGTGGCCGCCATCAGGGCCGCCACCGGCAACGGCGCGCGCAGGCGCACCGGAAGATCATGGGCAGCCAGCACGCGCTCCACCCGGACCACCGCCGCCTCGTCGATCCCGCCGAGTTTGAGCGAAAGCCGCGCCGCCGCAGCGGTGCCAATCGCCACGGCTTCACCGTGCAGGTAGGCGCCGTAGCCCGTCACCTGTTCCACGGCATGCCCGAACGTATGGCCCAGATTCAGCAGCGCGCGACCGCCCTCGGCCGCCGTCTCGCGCTCGTCCGCCTCGACGATGCGGGCCTTGAGGGCGCAGCAGCGGCGCACCACCGCGGCGAGATCGCTACTGCTCACAGTGAGAGGCTCGTGTTCCAGACGCAGCAGCAGGTCGGGATCGCCCAGCAGACCGTACTTGATCACCTCGGCCATGCCCGCCGCAAACTCCCGCGGCGGGAGCGTCGCGAGCAGCCCCGTCGCCACGTACACCGCCCGCGGCTGGTGAAACGCGCCGACCAGATTCTTGCCCGCCTTCAAATTGATCCCGGTCTTTCCCCCCACCGAACTGTCGACCATGGCCAGCAAGGTCGTCGGCACCTGCCAGAACTCGATTCCGCGCAGATAGCTCGCGGCGGCGAAACCGCCGAGGTCACCGATCACGCCACCACCGATCGCGACCAGGACCGACGTGCGGTCGAGGCGGTGCTCAGCCAAAAAATCCAAGACCCGGCCTAGTTCGCCCAACGATTTGGTCTCTTCGCCGGGCGCCAGCGCGAGCAACGGACAACCGCCCGTCATCGCCGCAATCGCATCGGCCTGACGCTCAAGCAGGTGGCGATCGGTCACCACCGCGACCTTGCGCCCAGCGGCGAGGATCGCCTGCACGTCACCCCGAATGCGGGCAGAGAGATCCGTTCCAAAGTGAATCGGATAGCTGCGCTCGCCTAAATTGACCGTGAGGCTCTCGACCATGGGCGGGTTAAATGCCACCCGCCACAAAGGGTCAATGCCGCGTCCCACCCTGCGTTGGTTGAGCCGGTTAGGTATTTTTTGAGACATTATCTCAAATTGCTATTGACGATGAGACTCCATCTCATCAACTTTGCTCCCAGATGTTCGGTGGCAGTCGCCGGACGTGGTTAGGCAACAAGGTCACTGGCCGCCGGGGTGGTTCCCGGCGGCCTACTTGTCCAAGCCACTTCAGTCTCACTCATCTTTTTCTATGCGCACCGCCTCTCCTTCATCCCTTCACGACGCGAACTCCTCGGGTTCGCTGCTTCGTACCGCGCAAATCACCTGATCTCTCTTTTTCTCATTAATTGAGACTGAGTCCCACCCTCTCCATTTTCTCCATGACGCCCGAATCCGCCACCCAACGTCCTTTGCAAGAATCGCGCTCGTCGCTCCCGACGACTGCTGTCGCCGCCGTCACCGCGATGATCATGGCGCAGGGCCTCGCGCCCCAGGCACGTGCGAACGTCACGATGAACGACTTTGCCGGCGAAGAGCCGACGAAGCTCCCCGAGGTTCGCGTCGAGGAACAGCACGAGCGCCAGGTCAGCTCGCCCAAGTTCACCGCCCCTCTTGTGGACACGCCGCAGACCGTCTCGGTCATCACCAGCGAGGTCTTCACCCAGCAGGGTGGCTCCACCCTGAGCGATGTTCTCCGCAACACCCCCGGCATCACCTTCCTCGCAGGCGAGGGCGGCAATGCCAGCAGCGCCGACGGCGATTCGTTCTTCATGCGCGGCTTCGACAGCAGCAACAGCGTCTTCATCGACGGCGTCCGCGATACCGGCCAGTACACCCGCGACGTCTACAATCTTGAGCAGGTTGAGATCGCCAAGGGTCCCGCCGGCGCCGACATCGGCCGCGGATCCGCCTCGGGCTACATCAACCTCGGTTCCAAGGTTCCGCGCCTCGACACCGTCCACGCCGGCACCGTCAGCTACGGCAGCGAGGACAAGGTCCGCGTCACCTCCGACTTCAACCAGACGCTCTCCGAGACGGCTGCGGTGCGCGTGAACGCCATGTGGCAGGACGGCGGCGTCGCCGGCCGCGACACCGTCGAGCAGAACCGCTGGAGCATCGCCCCGTCGTTCGCCCTCGGCCTTGGCACCCCGACCCGTGCGTATCTTTCCTATCAGTACACCAAGCACGACGACATCCCGGACTACGGCCTGCCCCGCGCTGCCCTGCCCGGTCCGCTCGGCGCCGGCAGCTTCGATCCGGTCCCGGCCGCGGTCGACCAGGACACCTTCTACGGCACGATCCACGACTTCGACGACGTCGAGAGCAACGCCTTCACCGCCCGCGTGGAGCACGACTTCAGCCCGACGGTCAAGCTCTCCAACCAGACCCGCCTGAGCGAGACCGACCGGCTCGCCATCCTCACGGCCCCGACGGGCTACACCGCCGCCACGGGCCTCGTGACGCGCAGCCGCCAGGGCAACGAGCGCGAAAACGTCACGGTGTCGAACCTCACCAACCTGAACACGCAGTTCGCCACCGGCACCCTGCAGCACTCGCTCAGCGCCGGCTTCGAGTATCTTTACGAGAAGCAGCTCACCGTCTCCTACGCCTCCGTCAGCGATGCCATGGCCCCGGGGCTCAACACCTCGCTCACCGCACCCGACACGACGACCCGCTACCTCGATCCGGTCCGCAGCGGGGCCAACAACTGGGGCGGCATCGAGACCGTCGGCGTCTACGCATTCGACACGGTGCGGCTCAACGACCGCTGGCAGGCCACCGGCGGCTTCCGCTGGGAGACCTACGAGGGCAAATACCGCAGCGTCGCCACCACCGGCGTCGCCACGCGGCTCGAGACGGACGACGACACCCTGAGCTGGAAGGCCGGCCTCGTCTACAAGCCCGCCGCCTACGGCAGCATCTACGCCGCCTACGGCACGTCGGTCCGCCCGCCGGGCGCCAACTTCAGCGCATCCACCGCCGCCACCAACGCCGACAACCTCTCGCTCGATCCGCAGGAGGCCTTCAACTACGAGCTCGGAACCAAGTGGGACTTCTTCCGCGGTCGCCTCTCCACCACCGCCGCCGTCTTCCGCAGCGAGAATACCAAGGTCGCCTCCACGGACGCCGTCACGGGCGAGGTCGTGCAGCAGAACGACCAGATCGTGCAGGGCATCGAGCTCGGCGCCTCCGGCCGAATCAACGATGCCTGGCTCGTCTTCGGCGGCCTCTCGTATCTGGATACCGAATACTCCGCTCCGGCCACCTCGGCCAACGCCAGCACCGACGGCGCCCAACTGCAGTGGACGCCCAAGTGGTCCGGCAATGTCTGGACGACCTACCGCCTGCCCTTCGGCCTGACCCTCGGTGGCGGCGTCCAGTACACCGGCACCACCGCCCGCCAGACCACCAACACGCCGGCCGCCGCCCTGCCCGAGACGCCGGACTACTGGCTGGTCAACGCCATGGCCTCCTACCCAGTGACCGACCGCCTCACCCTGCGCCTCAACGTGAACAACGTCCTCGATGAGGAGTACCTGAAGAGTCTCAACAACAACGCCAACCGCTACAATCCGGGCACGCCGCGCTCGTTCATCGTCAGCGCCGACGTCGCGTTCTGATCCCGCCAGACCGGCCAAGTCCGGGGCGCGTTTCACACGCGCCCCGGTTCGTCGTCACCCGCCCTCCGCCCATCCTCATGCTGCTCGCCATTCCCAAAGTTCTCACCGCCACCCAGGTCGCCGAAGCTCGCGCGATCCTCGATGCCGCCGAATGGACCGATGGCAAGGCCACGGCCGGCCACCAGGGCGCGCGGGTGAAGGACAACCTGCAGATCCCGGTCGGCCATCCCGCGGCCCGCCAGGTCGGCGAGATGATCCTCCGCGCCCTGCAGCAGAACCCGCTGTTCATGTCGGCCGCGCTGCCGCTGCACATCCTGCCGCCGATGTTCAACCGCTACAGCGGCGGGCAGACTTTCGGCAATCATGTCGACAGCTCCATCCGCCAGGTGCCCGGCACCGGCCATCGCCTGCGCACCGACCTTTCCTGCACGCTCTTCTTCGCCGGTCCTGAAGAATACGACGGCGGCGAACTCATCATCGAGGACACCTACGGCTCCAAGAGCGTGAAGCTCCCGGCCGGTCACATGATCCTCTACCCATCGACCAGCCTGCACCAGGTCACGCCGGTCACCCGCGGCACCCGCCTCTGCTCCTTCTTCTGGCTGCAAAGCATGATCCGTGACGGCGGCCAGCGTTCACTCCTGTTCGACATGGACGTCGCCATCCAGCGGCTCGGCGCCGAGCAGGCGACCCATCCGTCGGTCATCCAGCTCACCGGCGTCTACCACAATCTCCTCCGCCAGTGGGCGGAGATGTAAGTCGTCCTCCGCGATGCAAGACCGCTCCCACCGCTTTTTTGATGATCTCAAGTTCGCGCTCTGCGTGCTCGTCGCCCTCGTGGCGCTGGGCGCGCTCCAGCTCGTGCTGAGCGCCGCCTGATCCGCGGTGTCCGTTTTCCGTCTCCTTGTTGCTGCAACCACCACCATGACCCTTCGCAAATCCATCTTCTGGCTTCACCTCGCCGCCGGCCTCGTGGCCGGTGTCGTGATCCTCATCATGTCCGTCACGGGCGTCGCCCTCGCCTACGAAAAGGAAATCGTCGCCTGGGCCGAGCGTGACGCCCAACGCGTCACGGTCCCTGCCGGCGCCACGCGCCTGCCGGTCGAGGAACTCATCGCCAAGGCCCGCGCGGCCCAGCCTGACGCCCAGCCCGCCAGCGTGATCATCAAGGCCGACCCCGAGGCCGCAGTCGCGCTCAGCCTGGGCCGCGCCGGCGCCATCTACGTCGACCCCTACACCGGCGACGTCCGCAAGCCCGAGCCGACCGCCTGGCGCCCGTTCATGAGCGCCATGGTCTCCTGGCACCGCTACATCGCCCTCTCCGGCGACAACCGCGCCCTCGGCAAGGCAATCACCGGCGCCTGCAACGCCGCCTTCCTTGTTCTCGGCGTCACCGGCCTCTACCTCTGGTGGCCGCGCACGTGGTCCAAGCGCGCGCTCGCCGCGATCACCACGATGAAGTTCGACCTCCGCGGCAAGGCCCGCGACTTCAATTGGCACAACTCGATCGGCCTGTGGTCCGCGATCCCGATCATCATTATGACCGCGACCGCGCTCCCGATTTCCTATCAGTGGGCCGGCAATCTTCTGAACAAGCTCAACGGCCCGGCCGCCACGGCCGGAGCCGGCCCCGGACCAGCCGGAGCCGCGCCTGCGGTCACCGTCCCGCCTCCGCCGGCCGGCACCAAGCGTCTCGATTACCAGGTTCTGCTTTCTTCCGTCCAGCAACAGATGCCGGATTGGAAACAGATCACGCTCAACCTCGGTGGCGCAGCCGGTGGCGGTCGCGGTGGCCCCGGTGGTGCCCCCGCCCCGGGTGGCCGCGGCGGCCCGGCTCCCGCGGCTGCTGGCCCGCAGCAGGCTGACGCTCCCCGCCCCGAAGGCGGTCGCGGTGGCGGCGAGCGCCTGGCCTCCGCCGCCCCCAACGAAGCTCCCCGCGGCGGAGCCGCAGCCCAGCCCGGGCCCGGCGGTCAGGGCGGAGCTCGCGCAAGCGGCGGGATTCAGCCCGTCACCTTCTCCGTGCGCGAGGCCAACACCTGGCCGCGCACCGCCACCACCACGATCGCCCTCAACCCGTTCACGGGCGAGACGCTGCGCCGCGAAGGCTATGATGACCTTCCGCTCGGCCGCCAGGTTCGCGCCTGGACGCGCTTCCTCCACACGGGAGAAGCGCTCGGCCCCATCGGCCAGGGCATCGCCGGCCTCGGCTCCCTCGGTGGCGTCGTTTTGGTGTGGACCGGATTCGCCCTCTCCTGGCGTCGCTTCTTCGGCCGCCGCAAGCCCAGCCCGGTCGCGGAAAGCGACGAGACGGTCGAAGTCGCCTCCGCCAAGTCTGACTGAGGCACCTGCAGCCGATCTGAAATTTCAAATTTGCGATTTGAGATTCAAGCGCACCGAAGCCGCGCTTGACGACCGCCTCGCTGTCCCGGTGACTGGAAGGCTTCATGACCGCGCTTCCTCCCGATCAAATCGCCCGCCTCGAGGCCGCCCATGCCGCGCTCGCGCGCGGCCACGCCCGTGAGTCCGAGGGCGTGCTGGATGAAGCGCTCAAGGGTTACGACGAGGCGATTGGCATCCTTGCCGCCTGGCCCGGCCCTCCGCCCGCCGGCGTGTGCCGCGACCTCGGCGTCGCGTGGATGAACCGCGGCAATGTCCTGCAGCGACAGGAAGGCCCCAGCGCGCTAATCGACGCCGATGCCGCCTACGATCGCGCCATCACCTTGCTCAATCTGCTGCCACTTGCCGCCGATCCCGCCTTTGGCAACAGCCTCGGCGCCGCCTGGCTGAACCGCGGTCGCGCGCTACATCGCCGCGGCACGACCGACGCCATCGCCGCAGCCGTGGACGCCTACGCGAAATCGATCGAGGTTCTCCGCACGCTCCCGCTCGAGGTCAACCCGTGGTTCCGGATCAATCTCGCCGGCGCCTGGATGAACAAGGCCAACGTCCTGATGGGCCTGGGTGACGCCACCCGCGTGACCGAAGCCCGAACCGCCGCCAAGGAATCCCTCGCTCTCGTTGGTGCGGGTGAACAGGCCGAGCCCATCTACGCCGACATCGGTCTCAAGGCCCGCCGCGTGCAATGCGACGCCCTTGGCCAGCTGCTGGTCACGCCGCATCCGGTGAACGATGTCGCCGAGCTCACGGCCGAGGCCAGCGACGCCGTGGACGACGGCCTCACGCTGGTCCGCCACTGGGAGCAAAAAGGTCTGCCCGCGTTTCGTCCGCTGGCGCTGCGCCTGTTCCTGTTCGGCGCCCGCCTCTACACCCGCCACCAACCCCAGTTCGTCGCGGAGTTTCTGCTCGAGAATCTCGATCCGGAGACCACGCCTGGCGCCTTCGCCGGTGTGGAGGAATTTCATCGCGTCGCCGCCGAGGCCATCGCGCAGACCCGCGCGCGCCTGAATCAGACCGGCATGATCACTCCCGGCACTCCGGGCGCCGCCCGCCTGCTGGAAATCGCCCAGTCACTCACGACGGCGGAGGCACGTCTGGCCGAGCTGCGGCCCGCAGCAACACCGCCCGCAGCCTGAGGCAGGCGCATTGGCCACCGAGGAGGGTGTGTCCTCAACGCATTTGCTTGGGCGCAACCCGCGCATCAGAATCCAGCCGACCCGCTCAGCTCGCCGCTGATTGTGCGCGATGTAGCGTGATCGGAAGGATCGCCGCATAACGCTCAAAATCCTGATCAACCGTGTAAATTGGCAGGCACTCGCGCACGGCAATCGCACAGAGCAGCAGATCAGTTCCCGATCCCTGCACGCCCCGGGCACGGCAGCGGTTGTAGAACCGGGCAGCCTCAACGTAGTCCTCGGGACCAATCGGAATATCGGCGAAAGATTTAAGGACTTCCTCCAACTGCTTGAACTGCGCTTCCGTTCGCACACCGGAGAGAATCTCCTGGCGAATCGGGCCGGCGATCTCAACCGCCCCCTGGCTTACCAGTCTTGTCAGCTCACGCACAACCTCACCGCCGGCGGGAGCCCCGCGCCGGAGAGCCTGCGACCAGACACAGGTATCCACCAATACTCTCAACGTTTCTTCCTCAACTGTTTCGGATCAAACTTCTCGTGGAGGTTGATCGCCCCAAACAGCTCAAACACTCGCACTTGATCCCGACGCCGCACAAAGTCCTCCAGCGCATGGTTGACGGTGTCCTTCTTCGTTTTGAATCCACCCACACGCTGGGCCGCTTCGAGCAAGCGATCATCAATCTGGAGGTTGGTTGGCACGACCACACATTGCTCCACACATTGAATGTGTCAAGAATGCCTTAGGCACCTAACTCCTGCCCAAGCTTCCTGACCTAGCTTGCTTCTAGCCCGACAAGCCTAATCAAGCCAGGAACGCCACACGCACCAATAGGGCAATCGCGGCTTGGGCCATTCAAAAGCTTCTGCTTCTGCAAGCATTCGAATCGTAACAGGCTTATCCTTCAGGTGGTCCTGCACATCGGGATTACGGACGAATTCGACCGGGCAGTCTTTCGGCGCCAACTCGGAGATTGTCGTCAAGAGGGGCAGTAGTTGTTCCACCCATGCATTACTCACCCGAATCCGGTCTGGAGTCTCCTGACCATCGGAGTCGAAAGAAATCTCAAACTTAAATCCGTCGGAGGTATGATCGTGCCGGAAATCTTTCCCCCGGACCTCGACAGGGAGAGCCTTGATCACCGCCCGAATTTTCGACAACCCGTCGGCTTCGAGTTTGGTCTCCCCGACAATCACGGGATCACGCATCGAGCCACTCCGATCAATAACCATGATTCGGTCTTCCAAAACGATCCAATCGCGGGACCCGTGCATCGACCAATCGGTCAACGTGACGATTCTACCGACAGGTGAGAATGTGCGCGTGAGTTCCGGGTCCCGATTCCAAAGAATCCGGGTCCTCTGTTTCCCTTCGAAGTTGGTAAAATAAAGGGCGACCGCATTCCTTTCTGAATTGGAAATACGCGCGTAGAGGTAAATTCCTTCACCTTCGTATCTGGGAGAGGCCGGACTTAGCTCGTAGAGCAAGAGATCTCCCCCACCACTCCAAATATTTGCCTTGATTGGCTTCAGCATCGCGAAATCCCGCAATGGGTCGCCTTGATAAGGTCCCGTCAGGTCCCTGAGGCGATCCGCCATTGCCTTCCAATCGGAAGCAGAAACTCTCTCGACCCGGCGAAACGCTGCGTGGAATCGCACATAGTCCACCACATTGGCACCCACGAATGCCAACACCGCGGATCCCACCGCTCCAGCAACGACCAGCGCGATGAATCGGAGAAGAGCAGCTAATCTGGGCACGGTCATCATCATGTTTTCAGGTTTGCCCAAATCTCTTGATCGCGACGGGGTCAGACGAATCCCGAATCACGCTCGCGTCGATGTCCTTGATCGTCGCCCGGCCGGTCAGGGCCATCGCAAACTCGAGTTCGGTGCGCAGGATGTTGATCACGTGCGCGACGCCGATCGCGCCGGCCGCAGCCAAGGCGTAAAGGTACGGGCGTCCCACCATCACGGCGTCGGCGCCCAGCGCGAGCGCCTTGAGGATGTCCGTCCCGCGACGGATCCCGCCGTCGAAGAGAATCGGGACGCGTCCCACCACCTGCGCCGCAATCTCCGGCAGGACATCGAGGGTCGCAGGCAGTGTATCCAACGTGCGTCCGCCGTGATTCGACACGACGATGCCCGCCACGCCTTCGCTCACCGCCCGCGCCGCGTCCTCGGCCGACATGATGCCTTTCACCAACACGGGCAGTCGCGTGATCGACCGCAGCCACACGATGTCCGCCCAGGTGGGCGCGACATCAAGCAGGCCGCTGGAAAAGACGCTCGATCCGGCGGCGAGATGCCGCGTGGCGGCGGCCGGCTGTCCGCGCAGGTTCACGGCCTCAACACCCGCCATCAGCCGGAAACCGGAACGCTGCTCGCGATTGCGCGGACCGAGCACCGGCGCATCGACTGTGACAACGATCGCCTCAAACCCCGCCGCCTCCGCCCGCTGCACCAGCGACTGCGTGAGCGCACGGTCGCGCTGCACGTACAATTGAAACCAGAGCGGGGTCTGCGCCTCGCGCGCCAGATCCTCGAGCAGGACTGTGGACTGCGTGCTCACGATCATGCCGGCCTTCATCGCCGCAGCACCGAGCAGGGTGGCGCGCTCACCCTCAGGGTGCGCCATCTTTTGATAGGCGACCGGCGCAAGAAAGATCGGGTGCTCATACGTGCGGCCAAACAGCGTGACACGCGTATGCCCGCCCTTGAGGTCGGCCAGCACGCGCGGGCGCAGGAGCCGCCGCGCAAACGCCGCCGGGTTGGCCTGCAACGTGATCTCGTCGCCAACGCCGCCACTGAAGTAGGCCCACGCAGCCGGATTCATGCGCTCCTTCGCCAGCGGCTCATAATCGGTCACGGCGACGACATCGGTTGGGATCTGGGCCAGGGGAGGCAGAACACTCATGATTGTTTTCAGACTGAACACCTCACCGACGAAGGCCAAGCTTGCGGATCGCTTCCGGAGAGACGATCCGGGAGGAACCACGAAATACACGGAACACACGAAAACCGGAAAAACCCGATCAATGATTCTCTTTCGTGTGTTCCGTGGATTTCGTGGTGACCTTCCTGAGGTCGCGTGATTCGCCGGCGGTTGCCAGCGGAGTCCAACCGGCTTCCGGTGTTGCCGCTGTTCCGGAACGCGCCTAGCCTTTGACCATGTCAAACCCCGTCAATGTTGCCCGCACCTGGGACCTCAGCAGCTATTTCCCGCGCTTCGACGGCCCTGAATTTTCCGCGTTTAAAACCGCGCTTCGCCAGGATGTCGCCCGTCACCTCAAACACGCGGCGCTCCTCGCGCCGCTGTCGGAGCAAACCCTCGACGCGTGGCGGGACGAGATCGTGGCCGGCGAAGACCTCGCTGCCCGGGTCGGTCACCTTTCCTCCTACATCGGCTGCCTCTCTGCAGCCGATGCGTCCTCCGAGGCGTACCGCGCAGAGGAAGCCGCCCTCGCCACGGTCAGCGCCGAGTTGGAAAAACTCCGCGGCGAATTGCTGCGGGCGCTCCACCACGCGCCTGAGGCACTCCTGACCAAGCTCGAGCAGGCTCCCGGGATGGAAGGCACAGGCTATTTCCTGCGCCGTCTCCGCCAGGAAGCGGGGCTGCGCATGTCGACCGCCGAGGAGACCCTCGCCGCCGATCTCAATATCGACGGTCTCCACGCCTGGGGCCGGCTTTACGATACGCTGACGGGCAAGATGACTTTCGAAATGGCGTGGCCCGACGGTCGCCGCGAGACGCTGCCGATGAGCCAGCGCCGTTCGCTCATGGCCAATCAGGATCGCGCGGTGCGCAAAGCCGCCTTCGATGGCGGCAATGTCGTCTGGGCCGCCAACGAGGACGCCCTCGCGGCCGCGCTCAACGGCATCGCCGGCACGCGGCATACGCTCAACCGCCGCCGGGGCATCGGCCATTTTCTCGACAGCTCGCTCTTCGATGCCGCGGTCTCGCGACGCACGATCGACGCGATGTTCGCCGCGATCCACGCGCAGGCCGCCCTGCCCCGGCGCATTCTTCATCTCATGGGCCGGCTGCAGGGCACCAAGGGCATCGCTTGGTACGATCAGGAAGCGCCGATGCAGCTTCCTCCTCAGCCACCGGTGAATTGGGAGCAGGCGTGCGCCATGGTCGACCGGGCCTTTTCCGAGCACTACCCGGCGATCGGTGATTACTTTGAGGATCTGCTGATCAAACGCTGGGCCGAGTCGGAGAAGCGACCGAACAAGCGCCCGGGCGCTTTCTGCACGGGATCCGAACTCATTCGCGAGCAGCGCGTGTACATGACGTACAACGACACGATGAATGATGTCGTCACACTCGCCCACGAGGTCGGGCACGCCTTTCACTCGCACGTGCTGCGCACGACGCGCCCGCTCGCGACCAACTACCCGATGACCCTGGCCGAAACCGCGTCCAATTTCGGCGAGATGCTCCTGATCCACGGCCTGCTCCGCGAACCCGGCCTCACGCCCGGCCAGCGCGCCTTCCTCCTCGACTGCGAAGTCGGCCGCGCCCCGAGCTACCTGCTCAACATCACCGCGCGCTACGAATTCGAGCGGGCGTTCTACGAGGAGCGCGCCGCCGGCGAGGTGCCCGTCAGCCGACTGCATGCGCTCATGACTGCAGCGCAGCACAAGGTCTTTGGCGACGCGCTCGAGCCCGGCGGCGAGGATCCCTACTTCTGGGCCTCCAAGCTCCACTTCTTCATCTCGGGCCTGTCGTTCTACAACTATCCCTACACCTTCGGCTACCTGCTGAGCCACGCCCTCTTCGCGCAGTTCCGTCGCGAAGGCCCGGATTTCCTCCCGAAATACGAGGCCTTCCTCCGCCGGACCGGCAGCGCCACCTGTGAGGACGCCGTGCGCGAGGCCCTGGGCCGTGACATCACCCAACCGGAATTCTGGGCCGAGGCGATCCACGCGATCGAACACCCGCTCAAGGAACTCGAGGCGCTGCTGCCCTCGCTGGTGGGAACGAAGTGATCGATCCGAAAATCAATCCCGGAAAATCTCGCACAGAGACGCAGAGCTGCGGAGTTCAGACAGTCGGATTAGCATTCCATCCCAGCAGAAGCGCAGAACTGATCATCTAAGCGCCTCGTGCCTTTGCACGTGGCTCCCCTCATTCTCTGCGGCTCTGCGCCTCTGCGCGATTTCCGGCTCCATTGATTGAGGTCGGCATCACCAGCATGAGAAAAGTCCGAGAACGAGTTAGAGGCACCGGATGCACGCTTGCGCCGGGCGTGATCGGGTTCATCCTTCGAGCTGCCCGAGCTTCCTGCTCCATCTGATGGATACCCTCTACACGCTGTGCCGCTCGGTGGACAACCACCACGCCCCGCCGCTCTCGGCGGAGCAGGCTGCGGAGATCAGCGCCCACAAGCGCACTCACTTCGAGCAGGAGGCGGCACGCAATCCGTTGGTGCGCGCGATCCTCGACGGCGGCACTGTCACGTCCTTCGTCGTCGATCGCGGTGATCGCCATGATTTCCTGCGCGGGCCCGCCGGATTTTTTCGCACGCATGAGCTGCTCCGCCAGACCCGACGCAGCAATACTCCCCTCAAAATCGACGGGCGCGAGTACCCCCACGACGAGGTGGCCGCAATGTTTGCCCGCTGCGTACCCAACGTGAAGCTGCAGCACAACCCGTGGTTCTCGCCCGCCCGCTACACCACCACCCTTGGTCTGGTCTGGGGCGTGACCGCCATCGCCGCTCACCTGGCGGCGCGCGATGCAGGCGAGGGCGATCTTTTCGACGCCGGCATTCTTTATTTTCTCGGCCTTGGGGGCACCGGCGTCGCACTCGTGACGTCCGCGCTCGCGCGCAACCGCGACGTGCGCCAGGCGTCACCGTGGAATTCCGCCACCTACCTCGATCTCAATGTCGACCTCTTGCGCCGCGGTTCGCCCCTGCTCGCGCTGGCGCGCAAGGAATTCATTCCGCAACAGCGACCCTTCAAGACGCCTGAGTTCTACTACCCGCTGGTGCGCCGGATCGAAAACCACGGCCTCGACGACGAGCTCGACCGACGACGGCAACCCTAGCCCGGACATACTGCTTTCTACCCCACCTCATGACCCCTGCGCCTACCCCCGCCCCTGACCGCTCCCTCAACCGACGTGATTTTCTGACGCGAGCCGGCCTGACCGCCGCGGCAGTCTGCCTCGCTCCAGCTGCACTCCAAGCGGCAAGCGCACCGGCCGCCGCGGCGACGCCCCCGGCTCCGGCCGCGCGCTACGAAATCGGGTTGCTCGAAAAGTGGTTCTTCGACGGCGGCGATGGCGGTCCGCTCAAGTACACGCCGGACCAGATGGCGCAGACGCTCGACGAGATCGGACTCGATCTGGAACTGACCCTGCGCAAGAACGGCCACATCACGCCGGAGAAGGCGCCCGACGAGCTGCCCGCAATGGTCGCGGCCCTGGCCAGAAAGCAACGGCGTATCCTCTGGGTCGCGATGGACACCGTGCGGCCCGATGAGCCCCACTGGGAAAAGGCGGTTCGTGCTGCCAAGGCGCTGGGCATTCCCCAGTATCGTCACCGCGGTTTCACCTACCGTCCGGGCCGGCCGTTGAAGGATCAGATCAAGGACTTCAACGTGATGGCCCGCGAGTTCGCCGCCGCCAACAAGGAGATCGGTATTCAGGCCGTGTACCAGATCCACTCCGGCGCCAACCAGGCCGGCTCGGCGGCCTGGGATCTGGATATGATTCTCGACGGGGTCGATCCGCAGCACTTTGGCGTGGCCTTCGACCTCCGCCACGTGAAGGTCGAACAGGGCCTTGCCTGGCCCACCGCGGTCAAGCTCCTCGCTCCGCGCACGGTCGCGCTCTGCGTGAAGGATTTTGTCTGGAACGACGAACGCGTGGTCGATGTGCCGCTTGGCCAGGGGCGGGTGAAAAAGCCCATCCTCGACCAGGTCATCGCCGCCCACGGCGGACCGTTGCCCATTTGCATTCATATCGAGTATTTCCGCAATGCGGCCGGCGTCCTCTATCCGGTGCCGTTCGAGCAGCGGGCAGGCATCGTCGAGGCGTTTCGCCAGGACGCACGCGTCCTGCGCGAGTGGCTGGGAATCGCCTGACCCTACAAGGCCCCACTAGGGCCCAGGGGGAGTCCGGTGGCTTATCGCAGCCAATTTAACTCATTTTGTCCTCGGATTTTCGGGAAACCCCACGAATTGTGGGACTTTCCTTGTTGGTCGCGTCCTTTGGACGGCGGGCCTTCGTCCAAGACTCCTTGTTCCGATTCCTTTTATGTCAGACCACAGCCACAGCCACGGGGGCAAGCAAGAGCCCAAATTTTCCGCGCCCCTGTTCCTTGTAACGGTCGCCATCAGCCTTGCCGTGCTTTGCGGCGCCATGGCGTTCCTGACGCCCGGCGTCTGGCAGGCTCAGATCCAGGCCAGCTGGGTGTCCCTGCTGGTGGTTTTCCTCGTCGTCCACGCCGCCGCCGGCGTCGCCGAGTTTTTCTTTCACCGCTACGTGCTGCATGCGCCGCTGGTCCCGTTTCTCAGTTACTTCTACAAGCAGCACACGCTGCATCACGCCCTGACCCGCGTCGGCTATCAGAAGTCGCGCAAGAGCGACGAGCAGGTCCCCTACCTGGTTGAAAATCACTACCCGATTGTGGAGGAAAAGCAGTTCGAGGCGTCCTACTTCCCGTGGTACTCGCTGATCGGCTTCTCCGCCTTCGCCAGCATCTTCCTGATTCCCGCGCAGATCCTCCTGCCCTCCGCTCCGGTCATGCTCGGCGGCTTCCTCGCCGTGACGTGGTCCATGTGCCTCTACGAGCTGATCCACGCCGTCGAACACTGGCCGCAGGAAACCTGGGATCGCCTCGTTGAACATCCCCGCTTCGGCCGCTTCTGGCGCAAGGCCTACGCCTTCCACCTGCGTCACCACGCGGACATCCGCTGCAACGAAGCCATCTCCGGGGTCTTCGGTCTGCCGGTGGTCGACTGGGTGCTCGGCACCTACGTCGATCCTGAAACGCTTTACCGCCATGGCCAGACGGCCAAGCCCGACGAGTTCGTCAGCCCCCGTCCGCGTTTTGGCATCATCCGCTGGCTCGACCGGCGCGCCGATAACGCCGTGAAGCACCGTCGTCAGCAGCGCAGCCGGGTCTGAGCTGCGCGACTACGGGCGCCAACGGCGCCCATTGTGAGATCTGAAATCCCAGATTTCAGATCGGGCCGGCCATCCACGTCCGGCCTAGGGTATGCCCCCCGGAGCAAATATCTTGCAGGGTATTTTCCTCAGGCGGATGCTGCAAATCCATGAGTCAGGCTTCTGCCTCCCCTCCCTCGTCGGCGTCCATTCCGGATCCCGGCATCGAGGCCCGGGTTGAGGCGGAACTGACGCGGCTCCTTTATCGATCCGCAGGGTTCGGTCTGTTTTCGAACGTCGTCCTGGCTTTCGTCCTCGTCGCCGGGCTCTGGGCTTATATCCCGCCCGCGGTCGGCCTGGGCTGGCTGGCCGTGATGCTCACGGTCTCGCTGGCGCGGGTTGCCCTGAACGTGGCCTTTCTTCGCACTCCGCGGCCGGATGCCGACCTGATTGTCTGGCGCCGCCTGTTCATGCTGGGGGTGGTCGCCTCGGGGTGCAGCTGGGGCGCCGCCGGCTGGATTTTCTTTGGCGTGACCGAGCCACTGCCGCGCGTGCTCGTCGTCTTCATCATCGCCGGCATGAACGCCGGCGGCGCCCGCTCGCTCGCTCCGGTAAAATCAGCCTACGTCAGCTACCTGATCCTCACCCTCGCACCGGTGATCAGCCGCTTCGTCCTTTCGCAGGAATCCGGCTCCTGGACGCTCGCCGCCTGCACGATCACTTACGCCCTGTTTCTCTCGAACACTGCGCGGCTGCATCATGCCGACCTGCGCAAGCTCTACCGGCTCATCTTCGAAAACGACGACCTCGTCGGCACCCTCAGCGAGGCCAAGGAAAAGGCCGAGGCGGCCAACCGGGCCAAGAGCGAGTTCCTCGCCACGATGAGCCACGAGATCCGCACCCCGATGAACGGCGTCATCGGCATGCTGCAGGTGCTGCAGGCGACGCGGCTCGATCCGGATCAGTCCAAGTACGTGCAGATCGCCGGCTCTTCCGCCGACACGCTGCTGCGCCTGCTCAATGACATTCTCGATCTCTCGCGCATCGAGAGCGGGAAGCTCGCGTTCGAGCGCCTCGATTTCTCACCCGCCCAGGCCGCCGAGGAGGTCCGCGCGCTGCTCGCCCCCCGCGGCGAGGCGAAGGGGCTCGCGATTCGCTGCCACGTCAGCCCCGGCCTGCCGGATCTCGTCACCGGCGACGCCACGCGCATCAAGCAGGTCCTCTTCAATCTCGTGGGCAACGCCGTCAAGTTCACGGAAAAGGGTCACGTCGACATCGACGCCGAGCTGGCCGGCCTGACGGACGGCGTGGCCCGGTTGCGCTTCCGCATTCGTGACACCGGGATCGGCATGGACGACGCCACCCGGGCCAAGCTCTTTCAAAAATTCAGCCAGGGCGACAGCTCGATGACCCGCCGCTACGGTGGCTCCGGTCTGGGCCTCGCGATTGCCCGCCAGCTGGTCGAACAGATGGGCGGCAGCATCCGCGTGGAAAGCAAACCCGGCGCCGGGTCCGAGTTCACCTTCGAACTGAGCTGTCCGATCGCCCAACCCAAGTCAGCCGCACCCGCAGCGGCCGCGCGCAAGCCCGCACCTCGCCGCCAGGGACGCGTGCTGGTGGTCGAGGACGACGCCAGCAATCAGCGCGTCATTCGCGTCCTGCTCGAGCGCGAGGGCCTGGAGGTCAACCTCGTGGGCGATGGTCTTGAGGCGGTCGAACGCGTCGTTTCCGGTTCGTGGGATCTTGTGCTGATGGACCTGCGCATGCCTGGCATCGACGGGCTCGAAGCCACGCGCCGAATCCGGGAGCGCCTGCCCGACCGCGCCGTACCGATCGTGGCCCTGACCGCTGACGCGATGGAGGGTAATCGTGAGGCCTGCTTCGCGGCCGGCATGAACGATTTCCTCTCCAAGCCCGTTCGCCAGCACGAACTCGCCCGCTGTCTCGATCAGTGGCTGCAGTGAACGCAGGCCGCAGGCCTGCAATCTGCGTCCGCTTGTCTTCCGCGCCGATCTGCAGGACTCTCGTCACGTGTCCCGTCGCTCCGCTCATCCACACCGCGCCGCCATCGACCGGCTGCCCAAAGCCAAGCTCAACCGCGAATCCCTGCGCGAGGCCGCCGGGCTCTTCGCCTACGTCCTCCCGTATCGAGGCTGGTTCGCAGCGGGCATGCTCGCACTCACAGTCGGCAACGCCGCCGGCCTTTGCTTTCCCTTCCTCGCCGGCGCCTTGATTGACGCCGCACTGACGCCCGGCGGAGCGACCGTCCCTGTCCTCGGTGCGCTCCCGCTCGACCAGGTCGCGCTCGTGCTGGCCGGCACAGTGACTCTGCAAGCCTGCGCCGCCTTCCTGAGTTCGCTCTCCTTCAACCGCGTGGGTCAGAAGGCCCTGATTGATCTGCGGCGCGACACCTACTCCCGCCTGATCAGTCTGCCGATGGCCTTCTTCTCCCAGCGGCGCGTGGGTGAACTCACCAGCCGCATCTCCGCCGACATCGGCCAGATCGAGGGCGCACTCATCTTCTCGCTGCCCCAGATGTTCCGGCAGGCCTTTCTCCTCGTCGGCGGGACCGCCTTGATCGCCATCACTTCCGGGCGACTGACGCTGATCATGCTCAGCACGCTTCCGATCCTGATCGCCGCCGCCGTGTACTTCGGCCGCAAGATGCGCGTCCTCGCGCGCGAGACCCAGGACCGGCTCGCCGAGACCGGCACAATCGTCGAGGAAACCCTGCAAGGCATCGCCAGCGTGAAGGCCTTCGCCAACGAGGCCTACGAACAGTCGCGCTACCAGCGCATCAACGAATCCGTCCTCACCCTCGCCCTGCGCACCTCTCGCTGGCGGGCGGGTTTCAACTCACTCGTCATCGCCTCGCTCTTCGGCGGCATCGTGGTCGTGCTCTGGAACGGCGCGCGCCTGCTCCAGCTCGGCGAGATCACCGCGGGCGAACTCACGCGCTTCGTGCTCTACACCACTTTTGTCGCCGGCGCGATGGGCCAGGCCGCCGAGCTTTTCAGCCAGATCCAGAAAACCGTCGGCTCCACCCAGCGCGTGCGCGAGCTTCTGCGCGAACCCACCGAGTCAGGCCCGTCCAGCGAGACAAGCGTCGCCCCCGGACCACGCCTTCAGGGCGAGGTCGAATTCCGCGATGTGGTATTCCGTTATCCCTCGCGGGCCGACGTCATCGTCCTCAACGGCATCTCGTTGCACGCCGCACCCGGCGAGAAAATCGCCCTCGTCGGCCCGAGCGGCGCCGGCAAATCAACCCTCACCGCCCTGCTGCTGCGCTTCTACGATCCGGACTCCGGAGCGCTCCTCATTGATGGCCAGGACGCCCGGGATTATCCACTGCCGCGTCTGCGCAGCCAGCTGGCGATCGTGCCCCAGGATGTCTTGCTCTTCGGCGGATCGATCGCCGAGAACATCGGCTACGGCAAACCCGGCGCCAGCGAGGAGGAGATCCGACAGGCCGCACGACTCGCCAATGCCGACGACTTCATCACCGGATTTCCCGATGGCTACGCCACCGTGGTGGGCGACCGCGGCATCAAGCTCTCCGGCGGCCAACGCCAGCGCGTCGCGATCGCCCGCGCGATTCTCAAGAATCCCGCCATCCTGATCCTCGACGAGGCCACCAGTTCACTCGACAGTGAGAGCGAACACCTCGTGCAGGAAGCGCTCAACCGGCTGATGAAGGGCCGCACCACCTTCATCGTCGCGCATCGCCTCGCCACCATTCGTGAGGCGGACCGCATCGCCGTGATCGACGCCGGCCGCGTGGTCGAACTCGGCACCCACGAGCAACTGAGCGCCCGCGACGGCGGACTCTACCGCCGGCTGAGCGAGCTGCAGTTCCGTCCGTGATCGAATGTAGCCGGGGTCGCTGACCCCGGTGCCTTGGAATTGAGTGATCAATGATTTCGGACCGGCCTCAACGAGGCCAGCTACACCCGAAGCAAGCCGGGGCCGGGTGCGCCTACTTTTTTCCGGTAGCCGGCTTGGCGGACTCCGCCTTCGCCTTCCGCTCCGCCAGCAGCGCCGTGAGCACCTCGGCGCGCTTTTCCGCCGCAGCGATGTCGGCCGGACGTCGCGCCAGGTGTTCGCGCAGACGCTTTTCGCCCTCGGGGTCGACCTCCGGATCGCGGCTGGCCACGATGAGCCAGGCGAGCCCTTCGATCTGGTCGCGCCGTGCGCCGCGGCCACTGGCCAGCATGGCCCCGACATTATACTGGGCGATCGGCATGCCGCCCTCGGCCGCTTTCATGAAATGCTGCAAGGCCGCTTCCTGATTCTCGGAACCGCCCAGCCCCTCGCTCACCAGTTTGCCCAGCCGGAATTCGGCTTCGAGCATGCCTTTGCTCGCGGCACGCTCATACCACAAGCGAGCCGCGATGTAATCAGGCGGCGTCTCGCCGCCATTCTCGGCGAGCAGGCCCATTTCCAGACAGGCCTCCGCATCGCCCGCCTCGGCCATGCGCTTCATTTCCGCATCGTCCTTCCAGCGGGGGACGTTGCCTCCGGTGGTGGAGAGTAATTTGGGTGCAGCATCCCGCGCTGCCGCCCGAACTTCAGGCAGGCTGACGGTCAGACACAGACCCGTGGCGACGAGAAGAAAAATGGGGCGAGCAGTCATGGCGGGAATCAAGCTTTTGCCGGTCAGTTTTCAACCCCCGATGACCAGTTCGACGGGGGCTGGTTCCGCTTTCCGCCGTGCAATTCTTCGTCCATCCGGGCATCGTCTGCGTCTCTCCCCATGCCCATTCTGACCCGTCTGGTTTTTGTCAGCATCATCGCCGCGACGGCACTGCGGGGCGTTGAGGCGCCGCGCACTTGGGACGGCCCGGGCTTTCTGCCCGTGACGGCCGAGCGTATCGCCGCTCTTCCAGCCGGCGAGCAAGGCCCCTGGTCCGCCTACTTCGCCGAGTCGGAGCGCCGCCGCGCGCTCGACCAGGCCTTCGTCGCCGCCGAACTCAGCCGCCTCGGGCAGCCCAAAGTCACACCTCCGGCCAACGCCCGCAGCACCCCGCTTCCCCTAAAGAACGAAGCTGCTTGGTACGGCTCGGCGGAGGCGCGCATGCTGGCCGATCACGTGGTGAGCTACCAGACTCCAGCCGGTGGCTGGAACAAGAGCGTGAATTTTTCCCAGGCCCGCGCGCCGGGGGAGGACTTTGGACGGGAGACCCGCTTTCGCGGCACCTTCGACAACGACGCCACCGTGCCCCAGCTCCGATTTCTCGCTTTGGTCGCGCAGGCCACGGGTGAGAGCGGAACCACGTACCGGGCCGCCTTCGTCCGCGGACTCGAGTACATCTTTGCCGCCCAGTTCCCCAACGGAGGCTGGCCGCAGATTTATCCGCTCTCCGGCGGCTATCACGACGGGCTCACGTTCAACGACAACGTCATGCCCAACCTGCTCAATCTGCTCCGCGACACCGCGGCGGGCACGGGACCATTCGCGTCCGTGGCTCCAGAACTCCGCGCGGAAGCAGCCCGCCGCTTGGAACGCGGGATCGCCTGCATCCTCGCCACCCAGATCCGTGTGAACGACCAGCTCACGGCTTGGGGTCAGCAGCACGACCCCCTCACCCTCCAGCCCTGCGCAGCCCGCAACTACGAACCCGCCAGCCTCTGCTCGGCGGAAAGCGCCAAGCTCGCGGTGTTCCTCATGTCGGTGCAGCCGCGCACCCCGGCCATCACCACGGCGGTCGAAGCCGCGGCCGCGTGGATGGAACGGACCAAGATCACGGATCAGACCTGGACGGACCCAGACGGTCAGGGCCGCCGTCTCGTCCCAACTCCGGGCGCCGGGCCACTCTGGTCGCGGCTTTATGAAATCGGCACGGACAAGCCCATCTTCGGCGATCGCGACAAGAGCATCCACTACACCATCGACGCGATCTCACGGGAACGCCGCGACGGTTACAGCTGGTTTGGCGACGAGCCGGCGCAGGTCCTCAAGCGACTTCCCGCGTGGCGCGCGCAGGCCGCAGCCGCCCGCTGACCCGCAGCCTGATGTAGCCGGCCTCGCTCGCCTCTGGATGGCCGAGGCCGGACTACAGCGCCGGCGTGAGGGAAATCCCAAACGCTGGTCGCGACCGCTTGATCCGAACCACGCGAGATCGCACAACGCCGCGTCACGCTTTTGTGACGACGGAAAAACTCGAACCGCGGACCGATTGAACCAACGCTGCCGACGCCCTGCGCGCCATGTCCACCCCGCTTTCCGAAATCGCCGCCGCCTTTCTCAAGCTGGGCTGCACCTCGTTTGGCGGGCCGGTCGCTCACCTCGGATACTTTCGGGAGGAGTTTGTCACGAAGCGGCGCTGGCTGGATGATGCCCACTACGCCGATCTCGTGGCGCTGTGCCAGTTCCTGCCCGGACCGGCCAGCAGCCAGGTCGTGTTTGCCCTCGGCATGAACCGCGCCGGTCTCATCGGCGCGATGATCGCCTCGCTCTGCTTCACGCTCCCTTCGGCGATTCTCCTCATCCTGTTCGCCTACGGCGTCACGGCCGCGGGCGACTTGCAGGCGGCAGGCTGGTTGCACGGGCTGAAGGTCGCTGCCGTCGCGGTCGTCGCGCAGGCGGTCTGGGGCATGGGCCGGAAGCTCTGCCCCGACGCCGCCCGCATCAGCCTCGCCCTGTTGTCCGCCGTCGCGGTGCTGAGCCTGCCCGGCGCGTTGAGCCAGATCGGGGTCATTGCAATCGGCGCAATCGCCGGATGCGCGCTCTACCGCCAATCGCTTCCTCCGCATCAGGGGGTCGGCACCGGGCTCGCCCGCGCTCATGCCTGGGCCGCCGCTGCCCTCGTGGTTTTCCTGCTCCTGTTGTTCGCCCTGCCCGTCCTCGCCACGGCCACGGGCAATCGCACGCTCGGCCTCTTCGACAGTTTTTATCGCGCCGGGTCCCTCGTCTTCGGCGGCGGACACGTCATCCTCCCTCTGCTCCGCGCCGAGGTCGTGCCGACGGGCTGGATCAGCGACGATGCGTTTCTCGCCGGCTATGGCGCCGCGCAGGCCGTGCCGGGCCCCCTCTTCACCTTCGCCGGCTACCTGGGCACGGTGATGCATGCCGGTCCCCAGGTCTGGATCGGCGGGCTGATTGCACTGGTCGCGATTTTCCTACCCGCCTGGCTCCTGGTCGGCGGCGCGCTGCCGTTCTGGCATCTTGTGCGCAGCAAAGCCTGGGCGCAGGCGGCGTTGCGCGGCGCCAATGCTGCCGTGGTCGGCGTCCTCCTCGCCGCGCTCTACGCTCCCGTCGCCACAGAAGGCATCCATGGCATCTCGGATGGGATCGCGGCCATGATCGCCTTTGCCCTGCTGGAGATTCGGCGCACATCGCCTTGGCTGGTCGTCGCGTTGTCCGCCGCAGCAGGACAGTGGATTCTCTGAAAACGCCTCTGGGTTCACCGAGCCCAATCCGGCGAAGCGATCGTTTTGATCGACATTTTCCCAATCCTGGACTTCGTTCCCGACGATTCCCGCGTGAGAAACCTCTTCAAGATCGTCGCTTTTCTGCTGTCGGCCCTCTGGCTGCCGGCGACCCAGCACTGCGATCTGGAGGCGGCCGCCGCCGAGCTTCTGGCCCATGAGACGCATGCCGCCGATCATTGCCCGGACGCCTGCGCTCAGGATACCTGCGGGACGGTGGAAGGTGTATCCTACACCAAGAATGCCAGCGTGCTCCGTGCGCTGCCGCCGCCGGAATCGCTCCTGTGTGCCTGCCTGCTTTGCGTGCTGGTGCCAGCGGAGACCGTGGCGGAAACGACGATCATCAATCCGCCCGAGGTGCAGCTTCTGCACCGCACCTGGTCGTTTGCCCGTCGCGCCGCGCTGCCGGCGCGGGCTCCTGACTGCGTAGCCTGATCCGTTCCGCGCGAACGGATTTCCCTGGTTGATTGCGCCCCGATGACGCCTGCGCGCGTCCTTCGTGGGTTTCCCTCCCTCCGTCGGTTTCCTCTTCGTCCTGTCCGTGATTTTCCGCATGCACTTGCTCCGTGTCTCCACTGGGCTGGCGTGGCTCCTCGCCGCGATCAGCGTCCCTGCGCAGCCTGCTGCGCTCACCCTCACCGAGGCCTTGGCCCGGGCGGAGGCGCGCAATCCCAGCCTCCTCGCCGAGGGTCAGGCCGAACGCGCCGCCGAGGCCCGCATCGACCAGGCCGGCGTGGGCCCAGCGCCCACGCTGGAGGTGAACATGGAAAACATCGCCGGCACCGGGCGCGCGCAGGGCGTGCGCGGGATCGAGGCCACCGTCCAGGCCAGCCGCACGTTCGAACGCGGCGGCAAGCGGACGCAACGCATCGCTTTTGCGCGACGTGACCGCGAGGTGGCGTCCGCCGAGTTCGCCGTCCACCGCGCGGAGGTCATCGCCCTCACCGCCCAGGCTTTCACCAGCGTCCTCGTCGCCGAGCAGCGTCTCACCCTGGCCGAAGATCCGGTTCGGCTCGCGCAGGCAGTGCTCTCCGCCGTCGATGCCCGCGTCCAAGCCGGCGCCGCTTCACCCGCCGAGTCCGCGCGCGCACGCGCCGCACTCGCACTGGCTCGCGCCGAGCTGACGCAGGCCGAGGCGGGGCTTGCCGCCGCCCGCGCCGCGCTCGCCTCCACCTGGGGCGGTCAGGCCGCGGACGTGGGTCGTATGACTGGAGCATTCGCCCTTCCCCGCTCCCTGCCCCCGGAGAGCACCTTGCTCGCAGCCCTGCCCGGACACCCTCAGATCGCTCTGCAAACGGCGGTCATCGCCCGCCAGCAGGCCGCCCTCGAACTGGAGCAGGGACGCTCAACCCAGGACGTTACCGCAAGTGGTGGCGTGCGTTTCCTCGGCGCGGACAGCGACGCCGCATTCGTTGCCGGGGTCTCCATTCCCTTTCCCCTGCGCGGCCGCAACGAGGGCAACCTGCGCGCAGCCCGCGCCGAACTCGCCGGGACCGAGCAGCGGCTTCACGCCATCGAGTCCGCTCTGCGCACCGCAGTGACCGCAGCCTGGCAGGAGGCTGCCACCGCGCACCACATCGCCGCCACACTGCGCACGGACGCGCTTCCCGCGGCCGAGGAAGCCCACACCGTCGTTCGGCGCGCCTACGAGGCGGGGGAACTCCCGCTGATCGACGTGCTCGATGCCCAGCGCGAACTCGCCGGGATCCGTCGCACCCTCCTCGATGCCGAGGCCGCCTGCCTCGCGGCGTTCGTTCGCGCCGAGTCCCTGGCCAATCCTGCGCTTCCGCTCACCACCACCCTCCTTTCGTCGCCATGAAGATTTCCCTCCTCCTTCCGCTGCTTGCGTTGTCGCTGGTCGCATCCGCTGCCGGCGCCGAGCCCGATCAACGCCAGGCCAACACCGTCGTGCTCGACGAGACCGGCGTCAGCAACCTGCGCATCCAGACCGCGACGGTCGAAGCCCGTGATTTCGAGGAAACGGTCTTCGCCCTCGGACGGATTGAGGTTTACCCCGGGCGCCGCGCCGTGGTCAGCAGCCGCATTGCCGGGCGCGCGCTCGAGGTGCGGATCAAGCACGACCACGCCGTGAGCGCAGGCGACGTCGCTGTCGTGATCGAAAGCCGCCAAGCCGGAGATCCTCCGCCGAGCATTGCGCTGACCACACCGATCTCCGGCCTCGTCAGCACGCTGTCCGTTGTCCCTGGCGAACCCGTCAGCCCGGATCGCGTGCTCGCGGAAATCGTGGATCTCAACGAGGTCTATGCGATCGCCCGCGTACCCGAGCACCTGGCCGCCCGCTTGAAGAAGGGTCAGTCCGCGCTCATCACCGTCGCAGCCGCCGCCGGTGGCGTCTTCCCCGCCACCCTCGAGCACCTCGGAGTCAACGCTGATGCCGAGAGCGGCTCGGTCGAAGCTGCGTTTCATGTCGATAACCCGGGGCTCGTTCTTCGTCCCGGCATGCGCGCCGAGTTTTCCATCGTGGTCGACCAGACCCCCGGCGTGACCAGCATCCCGCTGAGCGCCCTGCAGGGAACACCCGCCGACCGCTTTGTCTACGTCAAGGACTTCGACCTCCCCCATGCCTTCGTCAAGGTGCCGGTCGTCGTCGGCCGGACGAATGAGCGCTTCGTCGAAATCGTGCGCGGGCTCCTGCCGGCGGACGAGGTCGTCACCCAGGGCGCTTACTCACTCGCCTTTGCCGGCAGCGGGAGCCTGTCGCTGAAGGAGGCTCTCGATGCCGCGCATGGCCACGCGCACAACGCCGACGGCTCGGAGATCACGGCCAGCCCCGGAGCACCGGCGGCGGATGACCACGACCACGAGCATGAGAATGAGCATGAAAGCCCCTTTTGGAAAATCGTCAGCGGGGTGCTGTTCATCGCGCTCCTCATCGTCGGCTTCTGGCGCAAGCCGGTCTCGACCTAAGCCTTCGCGGAAAACGCCCCCCCATGCTCAACCGTCTCATCCAGTGGTCCCTCACGCATCGCGCGCTGGTGCTCGGGCTCTCGCTCGTGGTGCTCGGCCTCGGCTTTCAAGCCGGTCGCGATCTGCCCGTCGAGGTGCTGCCGGATCTCACCAAGCCCACCGTCGTCATCCTGACCGAGGCGCCCGGACTTGCCCCTGAAGAAGTGGAATCCCGCGTCACCCGCCCGCTCGAGAGCGCACTGCTGGGGGTGGCCGGACTCACCCGCCTTCGCTCCAACTCCGATGTCGCGCTGTCGCTGGTCTATGCCGAGTTCGACTGGAAGACCGACCTCGCGCAGGCGCGTCTCCGCGTGCAGGAGCGCCTGCAAACCGCGCGCGACCAGCTGCCCGCAGATGTACAGCCCTTCATGACTCCGGTCGCCTCGCTCATGGGCGAGATCCTGCTCGTCGGCGTTCGCTCAACGATCGCCGAGGGCCAGCCGGGCTATTTGCCGCCGAGCGACGTGCGGGCTCTCGCCGACTGGACGATCCGGCGACGACTGCAGAGCATACCCGGCATTGCCGAGGTGCTCGCGATGGGGGGAGGCATCCACCAGATCGAGGTGCAACCGGATCCCCGCCGGATGCAGGCCTACGAGATCAGCCTCGCCGAACTCGAGGCGGCGGTCGCGGCCGCGGCGACCACCACCACCGGAGGGTTCCTCACCACCGGGACCACCGAGGTGATGGTGCGCAATCTCGCCATGACCACCGACCTGAATGATCTGGGCCGCACCGTCATCAAGGAAGTCGGTGGTCGCCCCGTCACGCTTGCCGAGGTGGCAACCGTCGCCTGGGGCATCGAGCCGATGCGCGGGGATGCCTCCGTGAGCCGGGCACCGGAGAAACTCCCGACGCGCGGCGTGATCCTGTCGATCACGAAGGCCCCGGGCTTCGACACGCGGGAGCTCACCGCGCAGATCCGCGCCGCGCTGGCGGAGCTGCAGCCGACACTGCCGGCGGGCGTGGAGACCGCGGCGCTGTTCCAGCAGAAGGATTTCATCGATCACGCCATCGGCAATCTGCGCGAGGCGATCCGCGACGGTGCGATCATGGTCACCGTGGTACTGTTTCTTTTCCTGCTCAATGTTCGCACGACCGTCATCACGCTCATGGCCATTCCCATGAGCTTTGGCATCACCCTGCTCATCTTCCAGGGCTTGGGCCTGACGGTGAACTCAATGACGCTCGGTGGACTCGCCGTTGCGATCGGCATGGTGGTCGACGATGCGATCGTCGACGTGGAGAATGTCTTCCGCCGGCTGCGCGAGAACGCCGCGCACCCCGCACCCCGGCCGGCCCTGCAGGTGATCGCGTCGGCGTCGGGCGAAGTCCGAAACTCGATTCTCTACGCCACGGTGCTGATCATCCTCGTTTTCATCCCGCTGCTCGGCCTGAGCGGTGTCGAGGGCCGGCTCTTTGCCCCGATCGCGATCGCCACGATCCTGAGCATGGCCGCGTCGTTTGTCGTCTCGCTCACACTCATTCCTGTCCTCTGCTCGTGGCTACTGAGGCCGAAGGCTGGCCAGGTTCACACCGACGGCTGGCTCGTGCGCCGGATGAAGCGCCTGCTGCAGACAACCCTGCTTCGCGCCGGGCTCGATTATCCGTTACCCGTATTAACGCTGGTCGCAGCCGGCGTGGTCGCGGCATTCCTGCTCTATCCGCGCATGGGCAAGGATTTCCTGCCCGCGTTCCGCGAAGAGACCGCGCTCATCGCCGTGACCTCGGCTCCGGGAACCTCGCTGGAAGAGATGAATCGGATCGCCGATGCGATCGAGACGCAGATTCTCGCCGTACCCGAAGTCAGGCAAGTCGGCCGCCGTCTGGGCCGGGCCGAGCGGGGCGATCACGTCGTTCCGGTTTCCACCGCGGAGTTCGATGTCGATTTCCGTGAGATCACGACCGGGGAGGCCCGCTCCGGCCGCAGCCGTCAGGAGATCCTGGCGGATCTCAACCGCCGCGTGAAGGCCGTCCCGGGAACCTTTGCCGTGGTCGGCGGCCCACTGGCCGACCGCATCGGTCACATGCTCAGCGGCGTCTCCGCTCCGGTCGCGATCAAGGTCTACGGACCGGATCTGGACACGCTCCGGCGTCTCGGCACCGAGGTGCAGGCCGTTGCCCGCACGATCCCCGGACTGGAGGATGCGAAACTCGACCAGCAGGCCTCGATTCCCCAGTTGCGCATCGAGGTGGACCGCGCCCGCGCGGCCGCCTACGGCATCACGCCCGGCGCGATCAACGCGCAGGTCGGAGCGCTCCTCGGCGGCAAGACCGTCGCCGAGCTTCGCGACGGCGAACGGGCGGTGAACCTCGTGATCCGGCTCCCACTGGCGCTGCGTGAATCGCCCGAGACAATCGGCCAGCTCACGGTTGAAACCGGCAGCGGCCGACGCGTGCCGCTTTCCGCCGTCGCCAACGTCCGCGAAGCCCGCGGTCCCAACGTGATCTTTCGTGAGAACAGCCAGCGGCGCTTCACCATCGCGATCAAGCCGACCGCGCGCGATGTCGGCGCACTCGTGACCCGGCTGCAGGACGAAGTCCGGACCCGCGTGGCTTTGCCCGAAGGCTACTTCATCACCTACGAGGGCGAGTTTCAGGCCCAGGAAGCCGCCACCCGGCGTATCCTGCTGTTCAGCACACTCGTCCTGGTCGTGATCGGGTTTCTCCTGCGCGGCTACTTCGGAAGCTGGTCGCTCGCGCTCCAGGTCATGCTCAACATCCCGCTGGCCCTCGTGGGCGGGCTCGTGTTCACGTGGCTGAAAGTCGACAACATCAGCATTGCCACACTCGTCGGCTTCATCGCGGTGGGCGGCGTCGCGGCGCGCAACGGGATCATGATGATCTCGCACTACCTCCATCTCATGAAGCACGAAGGCGAAGGCTTCACGCGTCAGATGGTCGAGCGCGGCACTTTGGAGCGAATGGTTCCCGTGCTCATGACCGCACTCGCCGCGGGCATCGCGCTGATCCCGCTCGTTCTCGCCGGTGACCAACCCGGCAAGGAGATCCTGCATCCGGTGGCCGTGGTCATCGTCGGCGGCCTGATCTCATCCACCCTGCTTGATTTCCTGATCACCCCCCTGATCTTTTATACCTTCGGCCGCAAGGCGGCGCAACAGGCCCTCGCCCGCAATGCTGCCGCCGCCCAGTGAACCGCACTCTTCCATCCCGACTTCCCTCATCAACCACCATGAAATCAACCCTCATTCGTTCGCTTCTCCTCACCGGCGCCGTCTGCCTCGCCGCCGTTTCCCCAGCTCGTGCCGACAAGAAGAACATCGATGCACCCAATGATGGTCGCATCGTAACCACGGCCGAGCCGCGCGCCGAGTTCCTCGTGCGGCCCGATCGAAAGGTTCAGATCACGTTCATCGATCAGGCAGGCAAGCCGGTCCCCGCCGCCGGCCAGGTCGTGACAGTCACCACGGGCGATCGCATGAACCCGACCCAACTCGCCTTCGCCGTATCGGGAACCGTCCTCGTGTCGAACGGCACCGTTCCGGCCGGCAACAATCTCCCGACCGTGGTGCAGATCACGCCCACACCGGGCGCCAAGGCCCTCGTCGAGCGTTTCAGCCTCAACTTTGCGACCTGCCCGGAATGCAAGCACGCCGAGTACGCGTGCATCTGCGATCACTGAGTCCGGCATGATCCCCTCGGAACCAGCCGACAGCAGCGATCCCGCTTTCTGGGAGCTGCGCTACGATTCCGGTCGCGTACCGTGGGATCTCCAGGGTGCGCCGCCGGCCCTGGATGACTATTTGCGCAGGGCGGCTGCCGGCGGAACCGTGCTCATTCCCGGATGCGGCTACGGGCACGAAGTACGGAGCTTTCATCAGGCCGGATGGACGCCGGTTGCGATCGATTTTTCCGCAACGGCCGTCAACCAGGCGAAGGCTCTGCTCGGGCCCCTTGCCTCGTATGTCAGACAGGACGATTTTTTTGGCCCGGAAGTAACCGGGCCATTCGATCTCGTCTACGAGCGCACCTTTCTCTGTGCTCTCCCGATCCAGCGCTGGCCGGCGTATGCCCAGCGCATGCACGACCTGCTGCGGCCGGAGGGCGTGCTCGCGGGTATTTTCTACTACGGGATCGATCCGGACGGGCCTCCCTTCCCGCTGGACGCTGGCACCGCCACCGCCTTGTTCACTGGTTTCGAACTGATCGCCGACCGGCCGATCCCGCCCCATCAGTCACTGCCGTTGCACGCGGGATTCGAACGCTGGCAGGAGTGGCGGCGATCAACGTGATCCCAGCGCAGCACGCGAACATCGGGTGAGCCGGCCGCGCTCCCCGGATTCAACGCGGTGTCCGGTCTGGACTTGATCCGCTCCACAAAAACGGAAGTGCCACTGGACAATCGCCCAGTGGCACCACCGGAACCTTAGCTTGCTTGCCGACCACCGTAAATCCGATCCACACCCCTGTGGACCGGAAAGCATTCTGCGGGTAACGCGTGAGGGATCTCGGGAAAATGATCGCCCGCGAGGCGCGCGGACGGCTGGTTTCAGCAGTGTCTGTCACGGCACGACGAGGCAGGTGGGGTTATGATCACTCTACCGCACTTCCGCGTGGCCCACTACGCCGTTCGTTTCATCCGATAGGTCGATTGTATCATCACCCCGCGGGCGCACCCCTCTCCCAGAAGCCCGGCCTCGCCGTTTTCATAATCTTAAGATGCCTTCCACAAGAAGGTTGCATCACGTCCACCCAGCGGAGGCCGCCAACCTGAGGCAACGGCACCGCCGTATAAGCACGGCTATTAGTTATAGATCATAACCAGTGAGAATCACGCGGACTGAATCGCTGCCACGCGCTGACCTTGGCCGGAAATCGTGCCTGCAGCCCATGCTTGTATTTTTACCCGTTCAAGGGCGTGCTTTCGATCAGCATGCCAAAGCCCTCCGCCTCCCCCCGGGCGCCCGCCCCGCTGGACCAAGCGAAGCTGGTCGACACGGTCGGATACAACCTGCGTCGGGCCTACCTGCGGATCCAGCGGGCGTTTAGCGGACCGATGGAAGCGGCGGAGTTGCGGCCGGCGGATTTCGCGACCCTGGTCCTCATCACGGACAACCCGGGCGCGAGTCAAAAGGAGCTGGCCCGGGCGCTGGCGATTGATCCGCCCAACATGGCAACGCTGCTCGAGCGACTTGAGCGGAGGCGGCTCGTCACACGTGAACGCGATCCCCGGGACGAACGTGCGCGCCAGCTGCGTCTGACCCCCACCGGCAAGCGTCTGATTTCCCGCACGCTGTCCGTGGTAAAGCGCGAGGAGCAAAGCGCGCTGGAGGTGCTGAGTTCAGCCGAACAGGCCGAGCTCATGCGACTGCTGCAGAAACTGGTCGCACCTGAGCTTCGTTAGCCAAGGCCGTCAGAGCCAGCTGGCGAAGCCGGCATTTGAGGACTTTTCCTGCCCCGTTGCGCGGGAGCAGCTGCACCTCGCAGATCCGCTTGGGCAGCTTGTAACGGGCGATCGTGCGTTCGAGAGTGGCAGCGATGCGCGCGGGATCGAGCGACATCCCTGCCACGGGCTTGACGAAGAGGTGGCCCACTTCACCCCAGCGTTCGTCTGGCACCCCGACGACGGCGCATTCCTCGATTCCGGGGTCGCCTGCCAGCACCGTCTCGATCTCGGCCGGATAGATGTTCTCCCCACCTGAGATGTACATCTCCTTGCTGCGGCCGATGAGCCAATGAAACCCCTGGGCATCCCTCCGCACGATGTCACCCGTGCGAAACCATCCGTCTGCGGCAAAGGCCTGCGCGGTTTCTTCGGGGCGCTGCCAATACCCCCGCATGACGTTGGGCCCCTTGACCAGGAGTTCACCCGGTTCGTCAGGCGCGCAGGTCCGGCCGTCAGCCTGCACAATCCGGCAGGCGAGCCCAGGCGGAGCCTGCCCCACCGAGCCGGCATGCGTAGCGATTAGACCCGCGTCGATGGGCATCCCAAAGACGGTGCCGGTCTCGCTCATGCCGTAGCCGTCGACCGCAAGAATGCCATCGGCGAGCCACTGGTGGATATGCGCCGCAGGGTGATGGGCGCCGCCGGTGAAAAGCGCGGTCAACCGGCGGAGCAAGGCCGGATCGTAGGCGCGGTCCGCCCGCAGCGCCGCCGCCATCTGGGGCACACAGAAATAGTGAGTTACGCCGAGGGCGGGATCGCTCAAGCGCTCAAGCGTGCGCGCCGGAACAAAGCCGTCTGAGATGACCACGCTGCCACCCATGGTCAGCGCGGGGCGAATGTTCACGACCAGTCCGATGACATGGAACATCGGCGCATCCACGAGGAAGACACTTTCACGGGTGATCCGGCAGAGCGGAACCGTGTTGCGCGCCGTTTCGTTGAGCTGATTTTCGGTGAGCACCACGCCCTTGGGCTGCCCGCACGTGCCCGAAGTGTAGAGAATCAGCGAAGGCCGATCCATCGGCATCGCCGTCGGACCAGCCGGCACCTGACGTTTTCGATCACGCGCGAACTCCTCCAAGCTCAGGCCAGACAATCCCGCCGCGTCCAAACAGCCATCGCCCAAGAGAACCCGCGGAGCCGCGTCCGCCAGGATGGCACGCAGCTCCTGCGGATTGAGACGCCAGTTGAGCGGAACGTAAATCGCCCCCAGTCGCGTGCACGCAAGGTGAAGAATGAGCAGCTCGCCGGAATTTCGTGCCAGCGCGCCAACACGATCGCCTTCCCGCACCCCCATGCGTCGCAGCTGGGTCACGCCTTGCGCCACCGCCCGGTTGAGTTCCGCACGCGTCCAACGCTCGCCCCGGGCCAGGTCAACCACCGCGAGACGCTCGGGCTGAAGCAGCGCCCGCAGCGCCACGAAATCCATCGAGCTCGTCATGGCCTCGCCTCCTCCAGGCGAAGGCCCCAAGCGTAATCCATAGCAAAAAGCGGATTTTTCGCGCGAAAGAACGCCAAAAACTCAACTATGACAGTCCGAATACGAGCACCGATGGGGTAGATGCGGGGCAGCACGCATGGATTTCCTCGGCACAAAATCTCGCTGTCAAACGAGGAATTGAGAGAAAGTGATACATTTGACGCATATAGTGATACTTTAGACGCCAGTCCTTGGCCGCAGGGTCACGGTGCCTTGATTCGCTCGCGCCGCGCAACGAGGCAGGCCTCGGCTCCATCATCGTCACCGGGATCTCTCCATCAACTGGAGCGCTGTGGAGATGATCTTCCCCTCGGCGTGACCCGGCTGCAGGCGCGACCCGATCACCTGGAAAGACAGATGATGGTAGGCATCGTCCGAGTAAATGTAGCCGGAATTGGCGCGACCATTGGCCAAGGTGACAAAGACCGTCTGGCTGGCCGGGGCGGCCGCCTTCAGCTTCAGCCAGATGTTGGTGTAGACCTCGCCGTTGACGCTCACGAAGTGAATGTCGCCGATGCGCAGAAGCCCGACCTTGATGCTCACGTCGGGGCCATCCTTGTAACCCGGGAAGACATTTTCACGGGCCGGGTTGTCGAGATCGAGCCGGGTGCGACCGGGCACCGTGAACGTTTCCTGTCCGGCCCAGATCGCTGCGCTCTCCTTGTACCGGGTGTCCTCGCGCATCACGCGAACCGCCGTCGAACCGATCATGTGGCCCAGCATCGTGACGTAATCGCTCACGCGCTTGAGCACCTTGTGGTAGACCTCGAGGTGCTCCGCAGGCACGGCGGGGCGCCCCGCGGAGGCGGTCGCAGGATTAAAGCCCTGCTGCGAATTGGCCTCCGGCAACGGCTTGGGCGGCCCGATCGTCAGCGGTGACGGCGGCAGGCCTTGGCGAAACGAATTCGTTGAGTACGGCGGCGTGTAGCCGAGTCGCGGATTCTGGTCACCGGATGCGCCTTGTGTGAACAGCGCCACGGTCCGGTCATCGAAGAGTTCCTCCACATAGCGCGCCGCATCGCCGGGAAAATCCGCGCTGACCACGCCGCTCAGGTAGAAGTTGATCGGGTGCATGGCGTAGTTCATGTAGACGCCGATTGGCACGTCGTCCTCGCCGACAAACGTCACCACAGACAGGGTCTTGTCCGATGCGCCGGCGGGATTGGGACCCTGCCGCCACTCCTGCTTCGCGTTGAAGAGGTCGCGATTCACATTGAGATCAAGTTCCGCCGTGCCGTAGCCGATGCGGGCGGGCGCCAGCTTGGCCTTGGCGGCGTTGACCGCAGAAACAATCGCCTGGGTGATGACGCGGGTCATCGCCGGCCCCTGACCGCCGCTGTGGGTGTGCGTGGCGGAGATCACGTAATTGGCCGCCGGGCAACCCGTCGCGGCCGAGGAACGGTTGATGGCATCGGTGATGACGTCGTCACCGATGCCGCCCGAGTCGACCGCCACCAGCACGGCGCTGGCCGTCCCCTCCTCCACGTAGATGGCGCGGACATACAGGCGATCACGGATCGAATCCGTCGCGATCGTGAGCTCGCTCTGGGCTGGCGTGATGTCGACCTTGGCCGCGCCGGCCCGCAAGCGCGCGACCGTCTGGACTTCGGCAAACAACGAACTGGACGCGGCCAGCACAGCGACGGAGGCCAGCCGGAGGATTTTTCTGAAGCGGAACGAGTTCATGGGGATTCTTTCAGGAACAACGGAGAGCCAGGCTCGATCACGGCCGGAAGATCAGCGGGACGAAGTCGGCGAGGTAGCGCTTCCAGACGGAGAAATTGTGCGCTCCAGGGGTCACCACATCCTCGAAGGGAACGCCTCTTTCCTTGAGCGCCGCCTTGAACGTCGTGTTGTTGGCGAACAGGAAATCCTCCCGGCCGCAGGCAATCCACAGCAGCTTGAACTGCCGGCCCCACTCCGCCGTGGCTTCGGCCGGCAGCACGAAGGGAGGCGGCGGCGTGGCCGGCGCGGCGGCCGGGGCACCACCGCGGCCACCGCCACCGCCGAGTGCGACGGCGGACGAGAACATGCCGACGTAGGTGAACTTGTCGGGATTCGCCAGAGCGAGATTGAACGTCTGGCCGCCACCCATTGAGAGTCCGGCAATCGCGCGCTGCGCCTTGGTCTTGCCGGCGTTGAAGCTGGCCTCGACCTGAGGGATGATCTCGTTGATCAGCGAGGCGAAGTACGGACCGCTGTTGCCGCCGGCCCCGGGCGCAGGCGTGATCGCTGCCGCAGCGGCGGCGGACTGAACGCCGGGGACGGCGGCCCCGGTACGCGCCGCCTGGGCCGGGTGGCCGAGCGGCATGACCACGATCATCGGGACCGCTTTGCCCTCCGCAATCAGGCTGTCGAGGATCAGGTTGGCCCGGCCGTTGTTGATCCAGCCGCTCGCATTTTCGCCGGCGCCGTGGAGCAGATAGAGAACCGGATAGGGTTCGGCCCGTTTGCCGTCGTAGCCCGGCGGGGTGTAGACGTAGTAGTCGCGATACGCACCCATCGTCGGGGACCAGAACTCGACGTAGGAAACGATGCCGTGGGGGATCGCCGTCTTTTCCCAGGGTTCGGGCTTGGCCGGATTTGGCACCACGACCTGACTTTGCCAGCCACCCAGTTGCCCCACCTCACCGGCAACATTGGGTCGCGAGGTCTTGAGCGGGGCGCCGTTCGACGGGTCGGGCATGCGGGTGCCGTCGACGATGAAGCGATAGGCATACACATCGGGCGCCCACGGCCCGACCGTCACGCTCCACACACCGTCGTCATCCTTGACCATCGGCGCGATCGCTCCGGGCTCGGGCTGCATGGAAACCTCCTTCGCCTGCGGCGCACGCAAGCGGAAGGTGATGCGACCGTCCGCGCTGACCTCGGGCGAGTTCAAGGTAGCCGGAGCGGCTGGCGCACCTGCCGGCACCGCCGCGGGCGTAGGCTGGGCCCGGACGCCGGCCAACGCCACGAGGGCGATGAGCGCGGCAAAAATCGTTCGTTTCGTAAGACCAATCGGGGTCATGACAATTCCTCTCATTTTTTTGGGGGATGCTGGGGTAACAGGACGGAAAGCCTCGCGTGAGCCCGGCTCAGTCGCCCAAGGATCAGGCGCAGGCTCAATTTAGTTATGTAATATAAGTATATTACCCAAATCAATGCGGAAATCAAAGGCCCCCACGACTCGCGCGGGATACGGACACAAAAAAGCCCGCGGTCCCTCGACCGCGGGCCAACCCCAAACTTACCCTAACAAATCAGAGAAACAATCAGGGCAGGATGACCGTATCGATCACGTGCACGACGCCATTGTCGGCGGCCAGATCAGCCGCAACGACGTTCGCGCCGTTGACCGTCACCTTGCCCATCGAGGCGACAAGGTTGACCGCCTTGCCGTTCACGGTCGGGGCCGAGCCAGTCTTGACGTCAGCCGCCATGACCTTGGCTGGGACGACGTGATAGGTGAGGACGGCGATCAGCTGGGCCTTGTTCTCAGGCTTGAGCAGATTCTCGACCGTGCCGGGAGGGAGTTTCGCGAACGCCGCGTTGGTCGGAGCGAAGACGGTGAACGGGCCCTTGCCCGAAAGCGTCTCGACAAGACCAGCGGCTTTGACTGCGGCGACCAGCGTGGTGTGGTCAGGGGAGCCGATCGCGATGTCGACCACCGACTTGGCGGAGGCGACGGCAACAGCACTGAGGGCAGCGAGGACACTGAACAGAGTACGAATCTTCATGAGGACGGAGGGGATTAATCGGATTGGTGTCCGGCGTCGTAGCCGGGTTTCGACGATGCAACGGATGGACACGAAACCCGGACGCATTTTCTGACGCATCACAGCCGGAACCGCGGAGGTCATAAGAAGCGCGCCTATCTGCACGATCGCCTTGCACTCCAGCGAAACCGCCATGGCCGCATCGCAGTTGCCAATGGTCTGAACCCCGCTACGCTTGATTTCACTCTTCCCCTCACGTGGCGAAATCCCGCTTTTCCCCGGTTCTGGTTATTTGCGCAGCCCTCTCCGGGCTGCTGGTTGGATGCAAGACCCTGCCGCGCTACTACGCCGTCGGCGTGGATGCGATCACCGCCCGCCCCGAACTCGGCGGCACCTCCTATCTCCTCATCGCCCAGGATCCCTCGGCCTATCGCGACCCTGCGCTGCACGGCATTGCCGTGATGTGCGTGAAGGCGGCGCTGGAAGGACGCGGGCTCTACGAGGCTCCGCGCAACAGCCGACCCGATCTCATCATCGAAATGGATTACGGGCGCGGCAACTCGATCCGCCTCGGCCCCAACGGCACGACGCAGGAGATCTACCTGTCCCTTTCCTCCCGCCTGAATCCAGGCGAAGGCGCCACCCGCCGAGGCGAAGAAATCTGGAATGTGCGCGCGTCGATTCTCGACGAGACCACCCGCGCCGTGGTGATCCTCCCAATCCTCGCGGCCGTCGCGGCCGATCACGCCGGCACCGAAACGGGTGTGAAGCAGGAATTCTCGATCTCCGATCAATCCCCTACGGTCGCACAAATCACGGCCACCCTCGGCCTCGACAAGCTGGCCAAGTAAGAGACTTCTGGATCGATCGAACGGGAGTCAGCCTTTCCGCCCGAGCCTTGGCGAAGACGGGCTGACCTGGCGATTGAGACGCCTACCCGCGATCCAACGGACCGGGGTCACCGACCCCGGCGACACCAGGATCACTGACCCTTGCTCGCCAGCGAAAGCAACGGGCGCAGCAGGCGATTGTGTTCAGCGTTAAACGTCAGCTGGTTCGGGTTGGGCCAGCCGGCCAGGATCAGTCCGCAGGTTTCGCGCTGCGCGCCAATGGGGAGCAGGGCGAATGATCCGAGGCGTTGCACGCCCTTGAGCCAGTCCGGCAGGTAGGGCTGGATCTTGGGATCTGACGCGACATGGATCATGACGTTCTCGTGGCGCGCGAGGCAGACGCCAAACACCGTGCGCTCGGAGATGCGGATCGTCGCATGCGGCTTCAACTCGGTGCCCACGGTCCCACGTACCTGGGTGATGGTGTAGTCCGCGGCGCCCGCCGCCGCGGAGAAAAGAATGCACTCCGGGGCCGAAAGTCCGCGCTGCACGATCTCCAGCAGCGCCTTCAGCACCTCGGAACGCGACACGCCCGGCATACGCAGCAGACGCGTCAGTTGCTCGGCGCCGCCCGCCCAGTCAAAGGAATCCACCGTCACCGGGGCGACCGGACGGATCGGGCCCGGGTTTCGCGGGGCGAACGGGGCCTTGGTTGACCCCGAGGGCGCCGGATAGGCCGGTCGCGGCCCCACGGATGGTGCAGGTTGAATGCTCGCCGCCGGATCAATTCCCGCCACGCGCTGGCGCAGGCGGGTCAGGCTGTGTGTCGGGATGCTCTTGATCCCGAAGGTGCGAAGGAAGCCGGAGAACTGCTCCTCGGTCGCCTTCAGCAGCGTGCCGATTTCGTTCCCAATCGCGGGCAGGACCTTGTTGTACCGCTCGGCCAGTTGGGCCGACTGCTGCGCGAACGCAGCGGCCGTGAGATCGGATTTGAGAACCAGCGAGGCGAGCCGGGCGGAAAAATCGGAAACGGCGAGCATCTGCGCATCCGGAGCCGTATCCAAAACGGACAACGCTCCGGGCGAGAGGTCGCGCAGGGCGGCGAGGATGGGCTCCGGCAAATCGGACGCCTTCAGGAGTTCGCGCCCCAGTTCGAGCGGAGTCAGACCGAACGTCTCGACCCAAATATCATCGGGCGAATCAGCATCCTCCTGCCGACTGACCTCGCTGTATTCATCGGCCATGAACGTCGCGAGCATGATGCGGCCAAAGTTACGCAACGAAGCGCATACGAAGGCCTGCTCAGGATCGAGCAGCATGCGGCTGCCGGCTGCAGCCTGGGCCACGCACCCCGAAGCCAGCGCGAGCGCGACGGCATTCTGGCGCTCATCGGGCGACTGGGATCCATTGGCGTGCTTCATCAGCACCAGCGACATCGCGAGTGTACGGATGCGCTCGTAGCCGATCACATGAACCGCCTGCGTCACGGTCGTCACCGGCACACCCGTCGGGTTGTAGCCGTAGGTGTTGGCCGCGCCGATCACCTTCGAAAGAATCACGGGATCCTTTTGAATCACATCCGCCAGTTCGTTCACCGAAACCTCGACGGAATTTGCCGACAAGGTCCCCAGTAGCTTGACGATCTCCGGCAAGCAGGCGACGGGACCCGACCGCATCGCGGCCGTGGCCCGTTGAAGGGTACGTTCAGCCAAAGTAGAACTCATTTCGTATCCCTCTCATCGGCAACACTAGGAAAAAGATGAAGAGATAACCCCAGATTTACAAAAATTTACATTCGGCCCATGGATTTGTAAATGTTTAGTGGTGAGCGGAAAGCGCGTGTGCAGGCTCGGTGGTGAGCTGACCTGCCCGTCAGGAGAGCCTGACCTGCTTTTGATTTGAGAACTTGACCCGATGTGCCGATAGACCTTCTCTTGCCTCACATGTCCCTTAGCGGAATCAACGTCGCCAGCAGCCAGACCGTCCACGCCTCCGTGGTCGTCGCCTCCGTCGTTTCCGTTATTCCCGCGCCGCGGGGGGGCTGATCTCGGATCACTTTCGCCCCCTCCGGTGCCAACCGGAGGGGGCTTTTTTTTGCCCCGGCCGGTTCCGCCGAGGTGGGCTTCAACCCAACTCACCATGAAGACCCAAGGAGCCATCCCAACCCGCAGCCCTCGCCCAACGCAGGGCCGCGCTCTCCCCACACCCGGTGCCGCGCAGGCCGCCCGCCTGCCGTTTCTCGATCCGGCACCCGCCGAGGCCGGACACGACCTGCTTGTGCTGAATCCGCGCGACGACCTCGCCACCCTGCCGGCGTTCACCACCAAGCTGGGCGCGTACTTCGAGGTCATCCTGAGTTGAACAGACCGTTCCCACGCGAAGCCGCAAAGGCGCGAACCCAGCTGGTCGACGCGGGCATAGGCCTCGCGTCTTCGCGGCTTCGCGTGAGGCCCACAAAAAACCGCGACCCATTCCGGGTCGCGGCTTTCGGACACAAGTCAGTGCCTGCGCTGGTTACTGCGGGATCTCAACGATGCCCACGCCGTCCTGGTACGTAATCTTGGTCCCGTAAGGCGCGGAGAACTTGATCAGATCGTCGATGATCTTCTTGCCGAGGACCGGGTCTGCCAGCATCGGACGACCGCGGCGGCCGGAGGGCTTGCCATAGCCGAGGGTGATCGGGTGCAGCTTCAATTCGGTCAGCTTGTCGCCCTTGTAAACCGGCATGGCGACCACGCTCTCCCAGATCATGGGATTCGCCGGGAAGCCGCTGGTGTCATTGTTGTAGCGGCGGGCGTTGAAGTCGCTGATGCGCGCCGTGGAATCAAGATTGTACGGCTCGTAGTTGTCGGCCGGCAGGCGCAGGACCGTGTCATTCTGGAAGATGAAATCGCCCATGCTGTAGAAGATCGGCTTCCCCTTGTAGATCTCGATGCCCTTCAGGTAGTGCGGACCGTGGCCGACCACCGTCGACGCGCCGGCGTCAATTGCGCCGTGGGCAAACGTCCGGAAGAACTGCGCAGGAGCAAAGCGATCGCCCGGCGCGGCCTCGTGGGAGTGCACCGACATGATGACATACTCCGACATCGTCTTCGCATCGCGAATGGACGCCTTGATCGCCTCGAAATCCTCCGGGAGCGGAACCGTCTCAACCCGGGGTTCGGCCGCGGCGACAAAGCGGTTCGTCATGAAGGTGATTTCATTCGGGTTGTTACCCGGGGCCGCACCCACTTGGCCGGCGAGTGCCTTGAGTTGGGCGATTGAGGCTTCGGTGACGTAGTAGGTCGTGGTGAAGCGGAGCGGGTTCAGGCCCGGGCGGCCGTGGACATCCGATCGCTGATGGCCGGCGCGCGAATGAACCGGGAAAGACGAGGAAGCGGAGACAACGGCGACGCGGCCGGCCGGCGTGTCGGCATAGCGGGCTTCACGGGCCTGCTGGAGATTCGCCCCTGTGCCGGCATGAACGATCCCGACATCTTCGAGAGCCTTGGCCGTGGTGACAATCGACTCATGCGAGTAATCGCCGGTGTGGTTATTTGCCAGACCGACGACATCGATGCCGGCCCAAGCCAGTTCCTTGGCCAGCGCCGGCTCGGCGCGCATGTACGTGCCGCCCGACACAGCGGAAGGGAATCCCTCGTAGTCGTGGAACAGCATCTCAAAATTGGTGAACGCGACATCCGCACCGCGGATGAGTTCGATCATCTGCAGAAACTGCGGCTCCTTGTAGGGAGCGAGCCGCTGCGTGATGATGGAGTCACCCGTCAGGGCCATCGTCATCGAGGCCGCCGTCGGCGTGAAGTCGATGGTCTGGGCAAACAGGCCGGTCGCGGCCGGGAGCGCGGCCAGGCTGAGGCCGGCAGTGATCGATTTCAGAATACGCATAAGGATGCCACGTTGGCGGAGAGGTTCTCGGGAGGCTGGACGGCAGGAGATTGCGGGAAGGAGGAACGTTTCGCCAACGGGGGATCGGCGCAGGAGTGATGCAAACTCTGTACCAGCCGGGGTAGCTGAAGCGCAATCAGACTGGAAAACCGGTCCGATCACTTCAACCGGCAAAGGAACGGCCTGTTTGTAGCGCTGGCATTATCCGGGTATTCACCTAAGCTTGGCGCGTGAACCTAGCAGGCATCCATCACCTTACCGCCGTCACCGCTGACGCGCCGGGCAACCACACGTTTTATACCCGCGTGCTCGGCCTGCGGCTGGTCAAGAAGTCCGTCAATCAGGACGACGTCTCCGCTTACCACCTGTTTTACGCCGACGGCGAAGCCACGCCCGGCACCGACCTGACGTTTTTCGACTGGCCGGTCCCGCCGGAACGGCGCGGGACGCGCAGCATCGTTCGCACCGGGCTCCGGGTAGCCGGCGAGGCGAGCCTGCGCTGGTGGGCGCAGCGCCTGATCTCCCTTGGCCGCAGTGCCGGCCCGGTCATCGAGCGCGATGGACGACTAACGATCGATTTCGAGGATCCGGAGGGCCAGCGGCTCTCGCTCGTGGATGAAGGCACCGCGGGCCCCGCCCACCCTTGGGCCAAGAGCCCGGTGCCAGCCGAGCACCAGATTCGTGGGCTGGGGCCACTGACCCTCAGCATCCCGGTCCTCGCACCAACGCATGAGGTCCTGACCCGCGTGCTCGGGATGACCGCGGTACGAACCTACGCCGAGGGCCCGGTGACCACGCATGTCTACCACATGGGCAACGGCGGACCGGCGGCCGAACTCCATCTGCGGGTCGAACCGAATCTCCCTGCCGCCCGCCAGGGCGCGGGCGGCGTGCATCACCTCGCTTTACGCACCACCTTGGCGGATTACGACGCCTGGGCCGAGCGCCTCGCGGCTAGCGGCATCCCGTCCAGCGGACCGGTTGACCGGTACTATTTCAAGAGCCTCTATTTTCGTGAGCCCAATGGCATTCTCTTCGAGATCGCCACGGACGAACCCGGCTTCACCGCCGACGAGCCGCTCGCCACGCTCGGAGAAAAGCTGGCGCTGCCGCCCTTCCTCGAACCGCGCCGACGCGAGATCGAGGCCGGGCTCAAACCACTCCTGCCGGACGGCAGGAAATCCTAAATCCCAAGCTGCTAAATTCTAACCCGGAAACCGGCGGTAACGCCGACGTCCGCAGTTATTTTAGAATTAGGCTCCAGGATTTAGGATTTGCGCGCAGTCGCGCGTCCTTACTGCGCGGCCTTCTGGATGAACTCGCGGGCGCCGAGCACGAACGCGGTCGGGTCCTTGGCGAACTCGGCGTTATCGGTCTCGATCGACATCACGCCACTCCAATTGGCGGCCTTCATCTCGGCGAGGAGGCCCGGATAGTTGGCCTGACCTGTGCCGACCATGACATCGAGGTACACGTCCTCGCCGCCCTGAGTGCGCTCGATGCGCTTGTCCTTGAGATGAATGTCGAACACGCGGGCGCCGTAATCCTTGAACACCTTGGCGGCATCGAAGCCGGCGGCCGTGACCCAACCCACATCAAGACACACGCCGACGCGGGGATCGCGGTGGCTGATGAGCGTTTTCACCACGAGCGGGTTGCCGTAGAGCGTCTTGATGCCGTGATTGTGGATCGCGATCTTGATGTCGTACTCTTTCACCAGCTCCTCGAGCAGATCGATGATGCGGAAGTCGCGCGGCTCGACGATGATCACCTTCACGCCCATCACCTTCGCGAACTCGAACAGCTTGCGGTTTTCCGCCTGGTCGAGGGACGTGTTGGTGACGCCGAAGGTGTAGAGCGTAAGCCCCTTGGCCTCGAGGATCGCCTTCTTGCGCAGGGTCTCCTCCAAAGGAGCGAGCGGATCCATGTGGCGGCCAAACATCTGCAGCTGCTTGAAGCCGTGCTGCGTGGCGAAGTCGACGACCTGCTCAAACGACATGTTGCGCAGGCTCCAGGTCTGGAGACCCACCGTCGGGGTCTGGGCGGAAGCGCGCGTCGCGCCGAGAGTCACGACGGTGAGAACGAAGCCGAGCGCCAGCAGCGCGCGCAGCGGGAAACGGGACAGGAGGGAGGTCATGATGGGTGAATACGGGAGAAAAATCAGATGAAGGGACCGACCAGAACCCCCGGCGTCCGGCGAACCTGCGTTCGCGCGTCCACCGGGGGCCTGCTTGGTGTGGTCACTCTCACCGGCCATGAAGCCGGTGAAAATTTATTTCTTATAGGTGATGCTGGTCAGCGTCAGCAGCGGCTCGGCCGGCTTGGCCTCGGCGTTGGTGAACGTAAAGTAGATGTCGTGCACCCCGGAGAGCCCCGGCGTGGAAACGAGCACCGGCGGAGCGCCGCGACCGCGTCCGCCGCCACCGGCAGGAGGCGTGACCGCAACCGCCGCCGT
>DASWVY010000036.1:0-85384 GCA_036401075.1 Opitutaceae bacterium | reverse complement strand
AGGGCGCGCACGAGGCGCGCCCCTACGTCGATCCGCAATCCAGCGGGCCAGCGGCCCGCGCTCCCGGAAACTATGGCACGATCCGCCAGTTGTTGTTCGGCGTCGCCGGCACCTGACGGTTCTTCTCCATCCAAGTGATGATCAGGTCGCGGATTTCTTCGCTAGAGCGGTGCAGGACCTTCGCGTCCTTGTACATCGTGTAGCCGCCGCCGCCATTGAGGCGGTAGTTGTTGATCGCCACCCGTAGCACGCGATCAGGCGCCAACGGCTCGCCCTTGAAGCGCAGGTTGCGAATCCGGTTCCCAAACGGCTGCTTCAGGTCGATCTCGTACTGCACGCCCTCCGCAATGTCGAAATTGTAGCCCGGCACCCGCGGGTCGATGCGTTCGCGCGGCGGCTTGTCGGCATCAGTTTCGCGGAAGAAGCGCGCCGAGTGCTCCAGCGCCGCCTTCACCGTGGCACCCGTCGCCTCAATGACGACCAGAGTGTTCTCGTAGATATAGAGCCCAGCGATGTCGCGCACCGTAACCGGCCCCGCCGCAATCCGCGCGCGCAGGTTGAAATTCGCCGCCAGCGACACATCGGCCTGCCCGGCTTCCATCTGCACCCGCTGGATCAGATCGATCAGCGCATTGTCTTCAAAATAGCCCTCGGTCGCCGTCAGCTCCGTCGACGCCTCGCCGATCACGGTGCCGAGCCAGGCCTGCGTTTCGCGGTGGTAGGGCTCCGCCAGCGCCAGGATCTCAGGATCCGCCGTCACCGTCGCCGTGACAGGCAACGAGACCGCGCTCTTCGCCGCCACCTGCCAGCGGCCGGAGGCTTCATCCTTCTCCACATACAGATCGGCGCGCACCACCCGGTCGCCCCACCGGTTGGCCTGCGACAGCAGCACGCCGTTGACGAGCAGCGCCGGCACGTCGCGATGTGTGTGGCCCATGAAAATGACATCAATGCCCGGGACCTCGCGGGCAATCTGCACCGCCGCGTTCTCCTGCGGGACCTGGCCGGGATTAAGGCGGCCGGTGGCGAGATCCAGTTCGATGCCCATGTGCATGGCCACGGCCACAATATCGACCTTCTCGGTCTCCCGAAGAACCTGCACCCACTTGCGCGCCGCGACCACCGGATCGCGAAACTCAAGGCCCTCGTAATTGCCGGGATTGTCCCAGCTCGGCACGCCCGGCGTGGTCAGGCCGATGATGCCCACGCGCACGCCCTTCACTTCCTTGATCAGGTAAGGCGCAAAAGCCGTTTCCTCCGTTCCAGCCTTGTAGGTATTGCCCGAGAGCCAGGGGAACGAGGCCTCGCGCCGCGCCTTGTTTAGGACACCAAGACCAAAGTTGTACTCGTGATTGCCGATCGCGAGTGCGTCGTACTTCAGCGTGCTCATGACGAGCATCATGGGGCTGCGCGGCGTGTTGTTCCGGCGGTTATGGTAATACGCCAGCGGCGTGCCTTGGATCGTGTCACCCGAGTCGAGCAGGATCAGCTCGGGTTCCTCGCGCCGGACCTGCTGAATGAGGGTCGCCACCTTGGCGAGGCCGAGGTGCGCCGGCTGATTCGTGAAGTAGTCAATCGGGTAAATATTGCCGTGCAGATCCGTCGTCGAAAGGAACGTGATCCGCGTGCGCTCAGCCGCCGTGAGCGAGGAAACGACGGCGAGGACCACACACACCGCGAGCCGGCGAAGGGAGTTCGGTGACATGACCCGACGCTAACCCAGTCCCCGGCCTTGCCCAGCCCGATTCTGCGCGGACCGCGTCGATCGCGTAAAATCCGCCGCAAACGCGGTTTGAATTCCGCCGATTTGTCCCAACACTGGCGATCCCGTGATCATTGCCGCCTTTCACTTCTTCGTCGTCGTCCTGGGCATCCTGAGCATGGGCTTTCAGCTGCTGGGATCACGCCTGCTCAACCCCCACTTCGGTTCGTCGATCATCGTGTGGGCCTGGCTGATCTCGACCTTCCTCGCCGCCTTCAGCACGGGCTCGATCCTTGGTGGCTGGATCAGCAGTCTGCCGGTCGAACGCCGCGGACGCACGCAAGTGATCGTCACAATCATCGGCGTCCTCGCCCTCGCCTTCACCTCCTTTCTGGGTCGTTCCGCCCTCGGCTGGATCGAATTGCAGTTCGAAAACATCAGCGTGGGTCTGCTCGTGGCCTGCTTTGGTCTGTTCTTCGTGCCCGTCGCAGTCTTCTCGTCGTTCGGTCCGCAATGCGTCCAGTTTCTGGCCTCGCGCGGCACCGCGCCGGGCTCGGCGTCGGGGCTGGTCTATGGCATCAGCACGGTCGGCAACATCGCAGGTGTGATGATCACGGCGTTCCTGCTCATCCCCAATCTGCCGGTCTCCACCCTGCTGCAACTCTGGCTCTCGGTTGCGATCTTCAGTTCCGCGTGTCTGATTCTCATCCTCCGTCTACCTCCGGAAGCCCCCAACGCCCCATGACGCTGCGCGCCCTGTTCCTTCGTTCCCTGTTGGTCATCGCCTCGGCGACGGCCGCCCTGCGGGGTGCCGACTACGTCGAGCGTTATGACACGCTCTACAACAGCCTAACCATCGAGCGCCGTGGCACGCAGGTCGAACTTCGCGCCAAGTCGCGCGAGGGCGAATACCTCGAATCCGCGGTCGATCTGGCCGATCCGCTCAACCTTGTCGTCCCCTACACACGCTCTCTCTACGGCGGCCTCTTTTTCCAGCCGAAGCCGGAAAAGGTCCTGATGATCGGCCTCGGCGGCGCCGGGTTTCACCGCTTGTTCATGGCGGCGTATCCGCAAACCCTCCTCCAATCAGTCGAACTCGATCCCAAGGTGGTCGAGCTCACCCGCGAGCGAATGTACTTCACGCCAACGGAGAACTCGCCAATCGCCACGGTCGACGGCCGCCAGTTCGTGAAGCGTTCCCGCGAAAAGTGGGACTGGCTCATCCTCGACGCGTTTCGCGGTGGCTTTGTCCCGCCCCACCTGAAGACCAAGGAGTTTTACGAGGAGTGTGCTGCGCGGATGAGCGACAAGGGCGTGTTCATCACGAATCTTCACTCCGGCACCGAGCTCTACTACGCCGACCTGAAGACCCTCCGGGAGGTTTTCCCGCAGGTCGTCCTGCTGCAGACCAAGAATCGCGGCAACGTCATCGCGTTCGGCGTCAAGTACGCCAGCCCGGATGTGACCAATCCTGCCAACTGGCCGCCGACCGCCGAGCTGAGCGCCCCGCTCCAGGGCCGCCTGGATCTTGCCGCAATTCGCGCCGAAGTGATCCCGTGGCCGACCGCGCGCGTCGCCCGGGCCAAGGTCATGACGGACGATTTTTCACCGGTCGAGTTTCTCGACGCGATGAAAGAGAACAACACCAAGCGCTAAGAGCAGCTTGGTGTCGCCGGGGTCGCTGACCCGGTCGGGCTTGCGAGCGGCTTCACCGGGGTCAGCGACCCCGGCGACAACTCAAAGCGCGCCGAGGCAGCGCTGCAGGCGTGCGAGCACCCGCTCGCGGCCGAGAACGCGGAAAAGTCCGGTGATACTCGGACCCACGTTGGTGCCAGACACGGCCAAGCGGGCGATGGGCTGGTAATCACCAAAGCCGAGACCCTGCTTGGCCGCGAGGGCCTTGATCGCCTCTTCAATCGCGGTGTCGCTGGAGAAATCAAATGTCGGCAGCGCAGCCACCAGCTCGCGCAGGCGTGCGGCGGGCTCGCCCTTGGCCATGACCTTGTCGCGGACCTTGGCATCAACGGGATAGTCTTCGCTGAAGAAATAGGCCGTGTAAGCGGGTAGTTCCTCGAGTCCCTTGATCTTGGGCTGGCTCAGCAACATGACCTCGCGGAAGTACGCGGGATCGGCCGCGAGCGCGGCGCTCGCGCCCTGCCGCTCAAGGTGGGCCCGCGCGATGGCCACAAAGCGATCGGCCGGCACCTCCAGGAGGTACGCCATGTTCATGTGCGCGAGTTTCTTGTCGTCGAAACGCGCATTGCTCTGGTTGACCTGTGGGAGGTCGAACAGGCGGATGACGTCCTCAATCGGCATCTTCTCGCGATCGCCACCCGGATTCCAGCCGAGCAGGCACAGGAAATTCACGAGCGCCTCCGGCAGGTAGCCCCGGCGCTGGTACTCCTCGATCAGGGCGCCCTGGTCGCGCTTCGACATCTTGCCCGGGCCATTCTGCTTCAGGATGAGGGGAATGTGCGCATAGGCTGGCACCGGGGCACCGAAGGCCTTGAACAACTCGACGTGCTTGGACGCGTTGGAGAGGTGATCCTCGCCGCGAATGACGTGGGTGATCTCCATCGCGATGTCGTCGACGACATTGACGAAGTGAAACACCGGGTTGCCATCGGAGCGCACGATCACGAAGTCCTCGTCCTCCATCCGCTCCACGCGACCACGGATCTGGTCCTCGATCACGGTGGGTGCGACCTTCACCTTGGTGACGGTCTTCTTGCGGTGCTCGTCGTACACCTCGTAACGCTCGCCCTCGAGTTTGAAGTAGATCGCGCCGTCCTTCTCGTAGGTCCGGCCGGCCGCCTTCAGCTTCTCCAGGTACTGCGTATAGATCGCCGCGCGCTCGCTCTGGCGGTATGGGCCGTAGTTGCCGCCGACCTTCGGGCCCTCATCCCAACCCATGCCCAGCCACGTCAGGCTATCATAGATCAGATTCAGGTACTCCTCGCTGTTGCGCTCCTTGTCCGTGTCCTCGATGCGCAGAACAAAGACGCCGCCGGTGTGGCGCGCGTAGAGCCAGTTGAACAGCGCGGTGCGGGCGCTGCCGATGTGGAAAAAGCCCGTGGGACTGGGCGCAAAGCGGACGCGGACTCGGGACATAGCGAAATCTTGGGCTTGTGACGGGTTAAAACGGGCAGCTAGAAGCATGGCGTGTCCGCTGTCAAAGCCTCCGCATTCGACCCTGCCGCCCTCGTCCAACACTGCGTAAAACTGGCGGCGGCCCGCCGCTTCCGGGTCGAGCGCATTGGCGAGGTCGCCGGATGCCCGCTCGTGGCCCTGACGCGCCGCACCCCGGGTCCGCGTCCGCGGATCTACCTCTCCACCGGCGTGCATGGCGACGAACCCGCCCCGCCGCAGGCGCTGGCGCAGTTGCTGGAGCACGGCGTGTTTGACGAGCGCGCCGATTGGTTCCTGGTGCCCATGCTGAATCCGACCGGCTTCCATCGAGGGACCCGCGAAAACGCGGCCGGCGTGGACCTGAACCGTGACTACAAGGACCGCCGGACCGCCGAGGTGACGGCCCATGTCCACTGGCTGGAACGGCAGCCGCTGTTCGATCTGGCGCTCTGTCTCCATGAAGACTGGGAGGCCAAGGGCTTTTATCTCTACGAGCTGAATCCCGAGGGTCGCCCCACCCTCGCCGATGCCATCATCGCGGCCGCGCGGGTGCACAGCCCAATTGAGGACGCCGCCGTGATCGATGGACGGCAGGCGGATGCGCCCGGGATCATCCGACCGGTGAACGATCCCCTGCTGCGCGAGGACTGGCCGGAAGCGATCTACCTACGCGCGCACCATGCGCGACTGGGGTACACCTTCGAAACCGCATCAACCCAGTCGGTGGAGCAACGCGTTGCCACGCTTGCGGCGGCAGTCGGGGCGGCGATTTCGATGATCACCGCGCCCGCCGTTTAAAGACCGGCGGTTTCGAGCCCTCGTTCGGCACAGAACGCCCGCAGATCCTCGGGCAGCGGGGCGCGAAAGACCGGGGAAATCCCGGCCGGCCCGAGATCGATCTCGGCGCAATGCAGGGCCTGACGGGGAATGAGCAGCTTCGCCGCGAGGTCCTCGTTCCAACCACGATCGATGAAATCGAGGTACAATCGCGCGTCGGGACCGTAGATTTTATCACCGACGACGGTCAGCCCCAGCCACTGCGCATGGGCGCGGATCTGGTGCTTGCGGCCGGTCTCGAGATGGACGCGGGCCAGCGTGAAACCGCCGCCGGTTGAAAGCGGCTCGAAGCGGGTGACGGCCGGCTTCCCGTCCGGGCGCACAGCCGATTTCATGAAAACCGGACTGGCGGTGTCGTCGCCGAGTGGCTGATCGACCGTCACGGGTTCACTGAGCGTTCCGGTGAGGATGACGAGGTAGCGCTTGTTCACCCGTCGCTCCTGCATGGCGGTCTGCAGGCGGCTCGCCATCTTGGCATCCTTGGCCATGACCACGATCCCGCTCGTCTCCCGATCGAGGCGGAAGACGAGGTGCACGGTGGGCAGGCCGGTGTGCTCGCGTACGGCGCCGACCAGGCTGGACCACGGACCGGCCTTGGACGGGTGGCAGACCACATCGCCGGGTTTGTTGACCACGAAGAGCCGCTCATCCTCGTGCACGATCCACGCCGGCGGCTCCGCCGGATCGATCATCCGCACCGGCCCCTGCTTGAGCCGACGCGGCCAGGCGCAGGCGCGGATGGGAAAGTCCACGCTCTCGGCGGGTCCGGTGGAAGGTTCAGGGTTCACGGCGCGAACGGTGACAACGGAAAAGAAAAAGGCCCGCCCCAAAACAGGGCGGGCCCAAATTCACAGCGCAATGGCCAGGAGCCATCCCGCGGACGCGGGATCAGCCTTCCTGATCCATCTTGTCGCCCTCGAGCACGTAGATGCCGGCGAGGTAGCCTTCCTCGACCACCGCACCGACCTTGAGCGTGCCGTAGAAGAAGACGGGGGTGTCCATGACGGCCTTGATGCCGTTCTTGCCCATGCGGACGATGATCCACTCGTTCATGTTCGGGACCGTGCCGTAGCAGCAGGCCGAAGCGTCGCGCATGAGGAGGAGTTCGGTCACGAGACCGTTCTCGACCTTCACCGGCAGCATGAAGCCGCCAACGATGACCTTGTTCCCGTTGAGCGCCTTGATGGGCTCGGGAATCTGCTCCTCGCCCGTGGGGACCGGAGCCTTGGGATCAGCACCCGGCTCGACGTAAGGCGGAACGAATTGGAAGTTGGAAAGGCGGTCGAAGCCGACCTTCGTGTAGCCGTCCTTGACCACAGCCTCGCCCCGGCCAAGGGACAGGCCGAGACTGACGCTGAGGAGGAGCAAACCAGCAAGGGAGCGTAACGTCATGGGCAATGATTGGGTTGATCGGAGTTAAGCGAGCGTCAGGTGTGAGGCAAGCCGGCAGGGCTTTATTCCGGCGGCGGCCAGGAGTCATAAGCCGCCCACCGGAGCCCGTGAGCGCTGCTTACTTGCGGTAATCGAGGGGAGGCAGGCGATCGCCCAGCAAGGGCACGTAGCGGAAGCCGGCACCGCGACGGCCGCTGAACTCCTCCTTGGCCTTCGCGATGGTGGCCGGATTCTGGTAAAGATCGATGGCCGCGCCCGCGAGGGTCTTGGCCGCAACCATCATGCCCTTCATGCCGATGGACGTACCGCCCTGAGCCACCGACTGCCAGCTGTGGCCGGGCGTGCCCGGCGCATACGTGGCGGTGCCGAGGCCGACGGTCGGGACCGCCCAGCTCACATCACCCACATCGGTCGACGCCGAACCGGGGTCCGGCGTCGGGTTGAAGGGGGCCACCTGGGAAGCGAGTTCGAGTGCGCCGCCCCGGCCACCGGGGAACGTCCGGCCAATGGCCGTGGCGAAGGCCTTCTCCTCGTCCGTGTACTGGACGCCGCCCACGGAACTGAGGTTCTGGTGCATGACGCGCGCCAGCGTCTCGTTGGGCAGCAGCTCGTAGTTGCCGTGAATGACCTCCCACTCGACCGACGTGCCCGTGCCCATCGCCGCGCCCTGCGCGGCCGCCTCGAGGCGAGCCCAGACATCGGCGACGATCTCACGGCTGGGGCTGCGCACGTAGTAAAAGACCTCGGCGTTGGCCGGGACGACATTCGGGGCCTCACCGCCGCGCGTGATGACGTAGTGAATGCGCGTGGAATCCGGCACATGCTCGCGCATGAGGTTCGCCATGTGATTCATCGCCTCAACCCCGTCCAGGGCAGAGCGACCCCGCTCCGGAGCGGCCGCGGCGTGCGAAGCGATGCCCTTGAAGCGGAACTTCGCCGACTTGTTCGCGAGCGAGGACGCGGGATTCGCGCTGTTCGCGCTGCCGGGGTGCCAGTGCAGCACCACGTCAACATCGCTGAAGAGCCCGGCGCGCACCATGTAAACCTTGCCGGAGCCACCCTCCTCCGCCGGCGTGCCGTAGAGACGGATCGTGCCGGACTGACCGGTGGCGGCCAGCCATTCCTTGATCGCGACGGCGGAGGCCACAGAGCCCGCGCCGAAAAGATTGTGCCCACAGGCGTGGCCGGCGATCTGGCCGGCGATCTCCTTGCGCTCCGGCACCGCTTCCTGTGCCGTGCCCGGCAGCGCGTCCATCTCCGCCATGATGCCGATCACCGGCGAACCGCTGCCATAGGTCGCAACGAACGCAGTCGGGATGCCGGCCACGCCGGTCTCAATCTTGAAGCCCGCCTTGGCCAGCTGCTCCTGCAGGAGCGCGGAACTCTTGGTCTCCTGGTAGCCGACCTCGGCCCAGTGCCAGATCTTGAGCGCCATGTCCTCGTAGACCGAGCGGGTCTGATCAAGACGCTGAAGGACGTCCTCCTTGGTCGTTTGGGCGGACAGCGGTACACCAAGCGCCAGTACGGCGGGCAGGCAGCGAAGCAGGGACGATAGGTTCATGGCAGGGATGCGTTGAAGGTTGCTTGAGTCCGGCGGCGCCGGACGCCTTCAACTCCACGGCCTGAACCGGTGGGGGTCAATCCCGCCAAAACAAAGCGCCCCCGGGAACCACCCGGGGGCGCCGACTAGAACAAACGCTTCACTCCCCGATCAGAACGTGCGGGTGAAGGTGAAGGAGTAGGCGCGGCCAACCCAGAGGCTGGAGCCGGTTGAGCCGCTGTAGCCGGAGGCACCGCTGGTCGGGCTGGGCTCCTCATCGAGGAGGTTGTTGATCCCCAGGCGAACCGTGGTGTTCCTGACCCAAGCGTTGGCGTCACCGCCAAAGCGATAACCAAGTCCGGCGTTAAGCTGGATCTGGGCCTCGCCCTCTTCAACGTAGGAGGTCGATCCGTTGTTGGTGATCTGCTTGATGTAGTCCGGACGGCCAAGCGACTCCCAGACGGCCGCCGTGGTGGTGGCGCCCGTGCGAACGTCGCTGCTCCAGGTCGCGCTGAGCGAGGCGTTCCAAGCCTCTTTGCGCCACTGCAGGGTGGTCGTGCTCTTCCACTCGGCCGTGGTCATCGAAACGATGTCGTCGTTGATCGGTGAGGTCGGCGTGTTCTGCGTGTACTTGTCGAGGAACTGCGACCACTCGGTCGAGAGGCGGAACTGGCCGATCGGCGTATTGGGCAGGCTGTAGCTCACGCTGTAGTCGACACCACTGGTGAAATTGCCACCCGTACCGTTGATCGACTGCGAGATCGTGCCGATCCACTGGCCCATCGGTGCCATCCAGGCCGACTGGGGCAGCACCGCATAGGTGCGCTCGTAGAGAGCGATGTCCTCGGCGGTGACCGCCGCCCGCAGCGTGTTGACGTCACCCTTGTAGTTCGTGGCCGAATCGTTCGGGGTGAGGCGGGAGCCGAAGTTGATCTGCGAAATCGGCACGCCCTTCGCGAGCTCGGACTGGGTGTAGGCGAGCAGCAACTGAGCGTCGATCGAGGTGTCGCGCCCCTGTGAGATGATCAGGTTTTTCTGTTCGATCTCCCAGTAGTCGATCGTGAAGGAGAGCCCCTTCACGAAGGGCACGTCGATCGCAATGCCGACGCTCTTGCCCTCGGACTCCTCCGGTTGCAGGTCGGGATTGCCGAGGCTGTAGCCCTTGGTCAGCACCTGCGTGTCGGAGTAGCCGGGAATCGCGCTCTGGAGATAGTTCACACGCACGGTGTCACGCGTTCCCGGAGGCGAACCGACCGAGAAGGAGGCGGGCTGGTAGAGCGTCGCGAGATCCGGGGCGGAGAAGCCCTCGTTCATCGACGCGCGGACCATGATCGACGAAAGCGGCTTCCAGTTGATGCCGTACTTCGGCTTGGTCGTTTCGCCGAAATCGAGGTAGTCCTCGTAACGGACGGAGGCATTCAATTCGAGCGAGTAGAGGCCGGGAATGTCATTCGACGGGGACGCCAGCGGCACGACAGTCTCGGCAAACGCACTGGCGATCGTCCGGTAGGCGTCGTAGTCGAACTTGGGGGACATCACGAGGATGTCATTGTTGGCCTCGTCGAGGCCGGAGCCCACCGGGTTGACGTTCACGAACGGATCCTTGGTGTCCTCCTTGAACTCACGCCGCCACTCAAGCCCGGTCGAGGCTGCAATCGGACCGGCCCAGGTGTTGACGATCTGGCCGCCGGTGCGGACGTCGGCACTGAAGATGTTGGAATGGCCATAGCGCCAAGCCTGTGAGGTGTAGGTCTCCCGGACATACTGCGGATTGGAGTACTTGTCCTTCACCACCACGGCGCCATTCGCGACCTGGAAGGTGTAGCCAAACGGATTCCACGCGTAGGCATCGGAACGAAGGGCGGCCGCTTTAAGCTTGGACTCACGGATGCTGTTCACCGGATTGTCCGTCGCGCGCACGGCGCCGTACATGACGGCGGTTTCCCACGTCCAGGTCGACTGACCGAACTTGCCTTCAAGGCCGGCCAGGAAGCGATACATGTTGCCGGTCGCCTCGATCTTCTCCGGGCCGCCGTCCTCGAGGAACATGGCGTTAATCGTGATCGTCTGGGGCGTGCCGGTCAGGCGCGCCGTGCCGTCCGCATTCGCAGCCCCCGTTGGGCTGTAAAAGCGGGCGCCGAGCGGATTGAAGGGATTGTCGACGGAAAGCGTCACGACCGCGTCGGACGCGTTCAAGGTGATTGGCTGACGGCCCGTCGTGGACTTGGAGATGTAACCCGAGATTTCCGCAAACGCCCGGATCGAATCGGTCACGTCATACTCAAGACGATTATACAGCGACATGCGGGCGCTCATCGGCTGACCCATCGTGTAGTCGTTGTAGTTCTCGTAGAGGCTGCGCGGCAGGGCCGCCGTGTTGATGGTGGGCGTACCCGTTTCCGTGCCATCGGTCGGATAGAAGTAGCGCAGCGCACCCGACGTGCCCGTTCCCAGGCGGAACGAAACCCAGTTGCCCGTGGCCGTACTCGTGTCGTAGGTGCTGCCGTTCACGTTCCAAGGAGCGCGGGCCTCAGCACTCTTATTGTTGTACCGCGAGGACTCACGCTCGGAAAGGTAGATCGCATCGCGGTTGTAGGCAGTGTAGTTCAGCAGCCAGCTGCCCTTGCCACCGGCGAAGGTCGTGCCGTAGCCGATGTTGAGCTGGCCGTCCATGCCGCCACCGTGCTCGGTCACGCCGAAGCGGACGGAGACCTCGGAACCGGACGGCTCCTTCTTGGTGACGTAGTTGACGACGCCGGCCACGGCATCGGAGCCATAGATCGCAGACGCACCGTCGCGCAGCACCTCGACCTGCTGCAGTCCGAAGGTCGGCAGGGTGTTCACATTCACGCTCGAGGTGTTGAACGGATGAAACGGCGTGCGCCGGCCGTTGAGCACCACGAGCGTGTTTGACGCCCCCAGACCACGCAGCGCCACGTTGGCGTTGTCGCCACGGGCCGCGACCGCGTTGGTTGAGGTTTCGTTGGCGGGGATATTGGTGATCTGGGGTATGGCCGTGAGCAGATCCATCGGCGTCGCGGAATCGCGCGCCTGGATCTGCTCAAAGTTCATCACAGTTACCGGCAACACCTTCTCCTGATCGGTGCGCTTGATGTTGGAGCCGGTCACGGAGAACGCCTCCATGGTGATGACAGACTCCGGGGAAGCGGCGGGAGCAGCAGGCGACGAGACGGGGGCGGTCTGCGCTCCGGCCGGCAGAACGACCGCGAGGCTGGAGAGCAGACCCGCGGGCAAAGACCGCGTCCATCGTGACCGCGGCTTCGAGTTAGTTACATGTTTCATAGCACTGGTTCGTTGGGTTGGTTTGGTTGGCTGACTTGCGCGGCAGGTGCGACGACCGCGGTGCTCAGGCGTGCGAACAAGAGGACGACGACATCGCCCTCGGTCCCCGAACCTTCGATTCCTCCGCACGGGAACTTAGGCACGGGTTGGGGATTGAAGTGATTTTCCTGATACGAGTGCAGCGGCTCAGACGGGAATCGTCGTCGCCGCGCACACGCTCTTGCACAAAGCGGTCCACTTTTTTCCGGCCGCGTCATGACCTTTCCGACAGGATCACGGGCCAAGCCGGGCCCGCGCATCCGTTTCTCCGCGACACCGGTGAATTACAAAATCCGCAATCCGCTATAAACCATCGCCATCCAGAAACGAAAATTCGTATTACTTTTCCGCATACATCCGACAGGGCGTTCGCCTGCGAACCGTCATGCAGAAGTTTTTTTCACACCGAGGCACACCGTTCCCGGCAACCGCCTTGCAATCAATCATCCGGCGCAAAAATCCGTGCGCAGAATTCGCCACCGTCGGATCCATCCGGGATGAATCCCGTCTATCCCGGGACCATCACGGCCGCTTCAGCCGGTAGCGCGCCAGGATCCGGGCGGCAACCCACGCCGACAGCGGCTTCGGCAGCACGGAACTGGCGCTGGCCATCAGCCAGTTTCGCCAGCCGGTGATCACTTGGGACTGTTCGTTCGCCAAGGCCTGGAGTGCCTCCGCCACCACGGCATCGGCTGTCTGTCCGGTTCCCCCGGGGACCGCCCCCTCCCCCAGCCCGGCGCGCGCGAAAAAGGCGGTGGCCGTCGGTCCGGGACAGACCGCAAGGGCGCGAACGCCGGTACCGCGCAATTCCTCATTCAGCGCCAGGCTCCAATGCAGGACAAAGGCCTTCGTGGCGCCATACGTTGCCAGGTAGGCCGTCGGCTGGAATGCCGCAGTCGACGCCACGGTCACGATGGCACCACCGCGGGCGCGCAGCACGGGAAGAAGCGCCGCCGTCAACGTCACCACGGCGTGCACATTCACGTCGATCATGGCCTGCAGCTGCTCAACGGAGGGCTCGGGAAAATGACCGTACGCGCCGAAGCCGCTGTTGTTGATCAAAAGCACGGGCCCAGGCGCAGCCTCTTCGTTCAGAAAAGCTAATACCTCGGCGACCCCGGCCATGAGCGCGGCGCGGTCGGAGAGATCGCAAGGGACATGGCGCAGCTTAAGCTGCAATGAAGCCTGCTCCGGAGATCGTCGCGAAAGGTTGCAAATGCGCACGGCCGGGTGCAGTCTCCCGATGTGCTCAATGAACGATTTTCCGATTCCGGAAGATCCGCCGGTCACTACGACGGCAGAGAAACGTTGGAGCATGTTTTCGACGGAGGCCATGAGGGCGGGACGCTACCCAATTTTCGGTCAACACCGAAAGGAACCCAAATCCATGAATAATAACAACCATCCAAACGATGTGATCGTGTCGGGCATTCACCTGGAACTGACTCCCTCCCTCAAGCAGTTCGTCGTGGATAAAACGTCGCGATTGTTTCGTCACGAGGAGCGCATCGTGCGTCTCCGCGTGGAATTGGAGTGCGATCCGAAGCAGGCCGTGGACAAGCGCTTCACTGCCAAAGGCCACATCACCATTCACGGACCCGACATGAACGCGACCGAGTCCTCCGATGAGTGCCACAAAGCCGTCGCGCTGCTGGTCGACAAACTCGACCGCATGCTCCGCCGTCGGTCCCGTTATTTCAAGGTGCGGCGCAAGCAGTCGCACGCGATCGAGATCGAAGACATCGCGCTGCCGAAGGCGATCTAAAGCCCATTCCCTGAACTCATTCCCCTAAGCCCGCCCTTTGACCGAGGGGCGGGCTTTTTTATGCCGGCATGCGATGTCATGACCGCCCGCAAATCACGCGAATCAACGCGAATACAAACCGGGGTACCACGAGACACACGGGCGATACGAAAAATGAGATCCCAAACAGCGTCATCCGAGAGCGCGGTCACGGCACAGACCTGCGGGATATGTCCTCGATTCCTTCTCGTTCTCTCCATCGTTCGTTGTTCTCGATTTGAGAACGAGAACGAAGAGGCCGCTCAGTCCGGCAAATCCGGCCATTGCCCGTTTGCAAATGCGGCGCGGAAACGCGCCGTATCAGCCTCAGAACCAAGCGCGGCCGAGCCTCGCGTCTACCGACGAAGAGAAACTGGCCGAACCGCTTCAAGCAGGACCTAAAAAAGCACAAAGCCCGCCTCCTCAAAGGGAAGCGGGCTTGTAAATTCTGGCGCAGCCGTAGGGAGTCGAACCCCAAACCTTCTGATCCGTAGTCAGATGCTCTATCCAATTGAGCTACGGCTGCGTGACAGGAGGGAGAAAAAAGCAGGCATTTCCGGCCGAGTGCAAGCGGGAATTTCGCGGAGTCCTTACCCCACCCTTTTCCTGCCTCAGGCCGCCGGGGTCAGGCGCCAGTCAATCAGCTCCAGTTGCAGGAGCTTGCGGTCGTTGAAGTAATTCCATGTCAGCTTGACCGCGAGGTCCACCGGCTGGCCGGCGGGCGGCAGGCGGTGCGCCAGCTTCCACGCCACGCCAAACAGGCGGCGGCCGCGCTGATCATCCAGATGAAAGCGGAAATGCGTCTGCTTGAACACTTCGGGCCGCTGGCGGAGCACGACCGCCCGGACGCCGAATACGGGCTCGGGATTGCCCTGTCCAAAGGGATGCAGGGCCTCAAGGTCTTCCATCAGGCGCTCGCGCAACTCATCGCTCGTCAGCCACGCGGCAATGGGCAGCTCGGCTTCAACCAGCCCGCCGCCCGCATGCTGGCGCACGGCCTCGGCAAAGCGCTCGCGGAAGGTATCCAGGTGAACCTTCGGCAAGGCCACGCCGACCGCCATCGGATGCCCACCCCAACTCGTGAGGTGCTCACAGCAGGTGCCGAGGACCTCGACCAGATTGATGCCGTCGATGCTCCGACCGGAGCCCTTGGCCATGTCGCCCTCATTCCCGAGCACAACGCACGGCCGGTTGTACTTGCGCGTGACGCGCCCCGCCACGATGCCGACCACGCCCGGATGCCAGTTCTCACCGAAGAGCACGATGCCCGGCCACTCCGAAAAGCGCGTCTCAATCAACCGCTCGGCCTCGTCCGTGATCTGACGCTCGATGTCCTGACGCTCGCGATTGAACGCATCGAGCTGACGGGCCGTGTCCTCGCAGAACTGCGTGTCGTCGCTCAGCATGAGCTCCACCGACAAGGCGGCATCCGCCAGGCGTCCGCTCGCATTGATGCGCGGCCCCAGGCGGAAGGAGATATCCACTGGCATCAGGTCCTGCTCCGGCTTCACCCCAGCCACCTGCATGAGCGCGCGCACGCCCGGCCGCTCGGCCCCCTGCAGGATGCGCAGGCCAAACCGGGCCAGGATGCGGTTCTCCCCCGTCAGGGGCACGAGGTCGGCCACGGTGCCGAGCGCGACCAGATCGAGGTAGTCACGCAGCTTGACGCGAAACGCCACCGGGTGGTTCTCCGTGCGCAGCTGTTTGACCAGGCCGTGGGCGAGTTTGAACACCAGGCCGACCGTGCACAGGTTGCGCCACGCGCCGTCGTTGTCACCGATGTGCACATGGGGATTGATCAAGATCCCCTCCTCCAGCGGCTTTTCCTTCGAGCGGTGGTGGTCGATGACCATCACGTCGACGCCGAGGCTCTTCAGATAAGCGACTTCCGCATGCGAATTGGTGCCGCAATCAAGGGCGATGAAGAGGTGGGGCCGCCCCTGCTCCAGCGCGCGGTCAATGGCGCTGCGCGAGAGCCCATAGCCATCCTCCATGCGCCGCGGTACCACGAAGCGGGGGTTCAGGCCGAACCGGCGCAGGATGCTCACGAGCAGCGCCGTGCTGCTCACCCCGTCGACATCGTAGTCACCGAGCACGACGATCTCCTGACGCTCATGAATGGCGTCACGCAGGCGCACGACAGCCTTCTCCAGGTTGGCGAGGAGAAAAGGGTCGTTGAGCTCAGCCAGGGCCGGCCGGAGGAAACGCTGGGCGGTCTCCGGCTCCGCCTGACCGGCGCGGAGCAGGAGCTCCGCCAGCACCGGGGAGACCCCGGCGCGGCGGCTCAGCGCTTCGACCTCATCGGCCGGAAGCGGCGTGTAGGTCCAGCGCATCGCAGTGCAGTGCGAAGGAAATTACTGCGAAGCCTTGCTGGCGCCCGTCCACTCGTAGGTGGGGGCCACATCGTGATGCTTCTCGACATGCTTACGGTCACCCTTGTGCCACCAGTAGAACACCGGGCTGGCGATGAAGAGGGACGAGAACGTGCCGGTGATGACACCGATGATGAGCGTGAAGGCGAGGTCGTTAACCTCACCACCCGCGACGGAGCAAAGGACGATGGCCGTGAGGAACGTCGTGCCGCCCGTGATGATCGTGCGCGAGAGCGTCAGGTTCAGCGAGCGGTTGATGATGTCTTTCAGCGTGCCCGTCGGGTTGAGCTTCAACTCCTCGCGGATGCGGTCGAACACAACGATCGTGTCGTTGATCGAGTAACCAACGATGAGGAGAATGGCGGCGACCATCGAGGCATTGAACTGGCGATCAAAGAGGACGAAGATGCCAACGGTCATGATGACGTCGTGAACGGTCGAGACGACCGCGCCGATGCCGTAGCCCATCTCGAAACGGAACGCGACGTAGACCAGGATCAGCACCAGGGACCAGAAGATGGCCCAGCCGGCGTTGGCCTGGATCTCAGCGCCCACGCTCGGACCGATGCGCGAGCCGCCCGCGAGGGTCAGCCCCGCCTCGGGATGCGCGGCCTGCAGGGCCTGCACCAGCACCTGCCCCTTGTCGAAGGGCGTGGTGATGCGCAGGACCTCACGGTCGCTGCCGATCTGCTGCGTGTAGGCGAGGCTCAAGTCCTCGATACCGGCGGACGCCGCGACCGTGCGCACCTCGGCGAGGTCGAGCTTGGAGGTGAAGGCCAGGGAAACCTGGTCGCCACCCGTGAAGTCGAGACCGTAGATGTCCTTGCCCTTGTAGACGGTGGCACCGATGCCGACCGCAACGATGATCCACGAGAAGATGAAGGCCGGCTTGGCGTACTTCAGGAAGTCGTAGTTCGTGTTGTTGAGGATGGAGAACATCCGGATCTTCTGGACGCCCATGCCGTTGATCATCCAGTCGAGGAGGAAGCGGCTGATCACGAGCGCGGCGAACATCGTGGAGAAGATACCGATCGCGAGCGTGACACCGAAGCCCTTCACCGGGCCGGTGCCGAGGGCGATCATGATGCCCGCGGTGATCAGGGTCGTAAGGTTACCGTCAAGAATGGCGGAGAACGCCTTCTCAAAACCGGCCTCAAGGGCCGTCGGGAGCGACTTGCCGAGCTTCAGTTCCTCACGCATGCGCTCGAAGATCAGGATGTTCGAGTCGACCGACATGCCGATCGTGAGCACGATGCCGGCGATGCCGGGCATGGAGAGCGTCGCGCCGATGCTGGCCATGACGCCGAGGATGATCAGGACGTTGGCCGCCATCGCGATGACCGCCATCAGGCCACCCGTGGTGTAGAAGAAGACGATGAACACCGCGGTAAGCGCCGTGCCGATGATGAAGGCGAGACGGCCGCTGGCGACCGCATCAGCGGCGAGCGACGGGCCAACCTCATACTGTTCCTGGATGCGCAGGGGCAGGTCGAGAGGGTTGTTGAGGACGTTGGCGAGTTCGAAGGCCTCGCGCTGCGAGAAGGAACCGCTGATCTCGGCGGAGTCGCTGTTGATCTCCTGCTGCACGGTCGGGGCCGAGTAGAGCTTGCCGTCGAGGACGATGGCGAGCTGACCCACGCGCTGGGTGCGGCGGTTCTCCTCGGCGATCGTGCGGGTGACCTCGGCAAAGCGGGCGGAACCGGCGCTGGTGAACTGGAGGATGATCTTGAAGCGTCCGTACTCATCCATGACCGGATAAGAGTCGGAGATCGCCTCGCCGGTCATCTCCGGGATGCGCTTGACGAAAAGCTCCTGGGAGTAGGTCTCGCCCGTGCGATTCTCGCTCTCGAGCAGCATCGTTTCGTAGCCGGGGGGAACCTGACCGGGACCGACATTGGCCGGGGACAGCGTGGTGTGAACCAGACGGAAATCGAGGCGGGCAGGCTTCTTGACGCTGTCGACGACCTCGGGATTGTCCTTGGTGTTGACGCCGGGGAGCTGGACCTCGATGCGGTTATCACCGATCGGGCGGATCAGCGGCTCGGCAACGCCAAGCCCGTTGATGCGGGTACCGATGATCTCGACGGCCTTGGCCAGCTTTTCCTGGCGGGACTCGACGGTCTCGCCCGTCATGGCCTGCTCGTCAACTTCGAGGGTGAAGGCGACGCCGCCCTTGAGGTCGAGGCCGAGTTGGAGGCGGCCCTTGGACTGCTTGAGCAGGTGATCGAGCAGGATGGCGTTGCGGCGCTCGATGTTGCGCAGCGAGCTCTCGAGCTGGATCTCGGGGAAGTACTGGGCGAGGTCGATCTTGCGCTCCTGGCCGATCTGCTTGAGGGCCACAAAGACGCTGGGGGCGCGGCCGGAGGACGCACGGTCGCCGGCCTCCTTCATGAGCGCGGCAAATTCGGCTGGCTTGGCCCCGACCTCGGATGTCACGTAGTCGGCGAAGGGACGATCTTGCAGGGGGAGAAGGGACGCCAGCGCCCAGACCACAATGGCCAGGCTCAGGGTCATCTTCCAGAGGTTGCGTTTAAGCATGTTGACTTGGGTTAAAGGAACGGGGCGCCGGAGCGCGGGGCCGGCCGCGGTTCAGTCGATGAACACGCGGGTTTCGGCGGGGTAAATGGGATCAGGGCGGACTTACTTCGTCGCGCTGTCGGCCTTCTTCGTCACGGTCGAGACAAAGGAGCGGCCCAGTTCGACGCGGGTGTTCTCGGCGATGCGGACGACCAGACGGTCCTCCTTCACGCTGACCACCTGGCCGAACACGCCGCCCGCCGTCACGATTTCGTCACCGGCCGCGATCGCCTTCAGCATCGCCTCGTGCTGCTTCTGCTTCTTACGCTGCGGCGCAATCATCAGGAAATACATCGCGGCGAACATGAGTCCCAAAAACAGCACCTGCGTCATGCCGGCACCCGGAGGTGGGGCCGACTGCTGGGCGATGAGGGACTGAACGACGGCAAGGTGAGCCATTTTCGTAATTGCGTGTTGAGGTTTTTGAAAAAGAAACTCCCATCAACCCAATCCGCCACTTAAAAAGCAAGCCATAACCCCGCCGCTTCCCCACCCGCTTTGAAAAGCAAATCTGCCTCTTCCTGGTCAGCCGCAAAGTCTGAAGAACTCTATGGGTTCAAGCGCTGGGGCGCGGGTCACTTCGGGGTCGACTCCGATGGCCTCGTCAACGTCCAGCCCCTCGCCGATGGCCGGTCCATCCGCATCATGGATGTCGTGGATGAGGCGCTCGGCATGGGCCTCAAGGCCCCGATGGTCATCCGCTTTCAGGACCTGCTCCGTCACCGGGTCACCCAGCTCAACGAGGTCTTCCGGAAAGCGATCAAGGACGAGGGCTACAAGGGCTCCTACCGCGGCGTCTTCCCGATCAAGGTCAACCAGCTGCGCGAGGTCGTCGACGAGATCGTCACCGCCGGCAAGGACTACACCTACGGCCTGGAGGCCGGCTCCAAGCCGGAGCTGATGATCGCCCTCGCCATGCACGAGGGGGCCAACCGGCTCATCATCTGCAACGGCTACAAGGATCACGACTACATCCGTCTGGCCCTCCTCGGCCGCAAGATCGGCAAGAAGATCATCCTCGTCGTCGAGCAGCTCGCCGAGGTCGATGACATCATCAAGATCTCCGCCGAAACCGGCGTGAAGCCCATGATCGGCTTCCGCGCCAAGCTCCTCACCCGAGGCGAGGGCAAGTGGGCCATGTCCACCGGCGACAACGCCAAGTTCGGCCTCAACACGGCCGAGATCCTCTTTGCCTGCGAAAAGCTGCGCGCCGCCAAGCTCAGCTCCTGCCTGCGTCTCGTCCATTTCCACATCGGCTCCCAGGTCCCCAACATCATCACGATCAAGAACGCGGTGATCGAGGCGACGCGCTTCTACTGCCAGCTCGCCAAGATGGGCTTCCCCATGGGCTACCTCGATGTCGGCGGCGGCCTCGGCATCGACTACGACGGCTCCCGCACGAACTTCGAGAGCTCGATGAACTACACGATGGCGGAGTACGCCCGCGACGTCGTGGCCAACATCCGCGACATCTGCAAGGCCTCCAATGTCGCCGTCCCGGACATCGTGAGCGAGTCCGGCCGCGCCGTCGTCGCGCCCCACTCCATGCTCGTGGTCGAGGTCTTCGAGCGCATCAACAAGCGCGAGACCCTCGGCGTCCAGCACCAGCCCAAGGTGAAGCACCAGGTCGTCACCGACCTCGAGCAGATGCTCAAGAACAAGGCCAAACTCGGCCGCTTGGAACGCTTCCACGACGCAATGCAGAAGAAGGAGGAGTCGTTCTCCCTCTTCAACCTCGGCTACCTCGACCTCGAGAATCGTGCCGCCGCCGAATCGATCTTCTGGCAGATCTGCGAGCAGCTCGCACGGGAGTGCCGCGACGCCGGCTACGTCCCGGAGGAGCTGCGCGACCTGAACCGGCTCCTTGCCGACCAGTATGTCTGCAATTTCTCCGTCTTCCAGTCCCTCCTCGACCACTGGGCGCTCAAGCAGCTCTTCCCGATCACCCCGCTCCACCGCCTCAAGGAGCGTCCGACCGTCAACGCAATCCTCGCCGACATCACCTGCGACTCCGACGGCAAGGTCAGCAGCTTCGTCGACCTCCAGGACACCAAGGACTACCTCACCGTCCACCCGCTCAACAACAAGCCGTACTACCTCGGCATCTACCTGACGGGCGCGTACCAGGACATCATGGGCGACCTGCACAACCTGTTCGGCCGCGTGAATGAGGTGCACGTCTTCCTCGAGCCCGACGAGCCCAACGGCTTCTACATTGAAGAGGCGCTGAGCGGCAGCCGCATCTCGGATGTCATCGAGGGCGTGCAGTACCAGTGGGAGGAACTTTGCCGCAAGATGAAGGCGCAGATCGACGCGGCCACCCGCAAAGATTTGGTCAAGCCGCGCGAAGGCGTCCGCCTGGTCGAGTTCTACGAGAGCCAGATGCTCTCGAAGACCTACCTCAACATCGAGCCGAAGACCCCCCGCAAGGGGCGGAAGTAGTCGAGCCGCGCCTAGGCAGGGTGCGCCCACGGCAGGTAATCGTTCTCGTTCTCGTTCTCAGGGTTGTTTCGGGTCGAGAACGAAGAACGAGTAAGAGAACGAGAACGAACCAACCCAAGGTCCGCCACAGAACCCGCTTGCCACCGGGTTCGGCTCCAAATAGTCACTTTCTATCGAAACCGTTCGGTTTCTTTCGTCGTCTCTACCCCCTGTCCCGGTTTCATTCCTTCCCCAAAGGGGTGCAACCACCGTCGCGGCCCACGGAGCCTGCCTCCGTGATCCCGCGTCGTCAGCCAACCCAAACCGCATAAACCGCGTTCGTTTCATGAAGTCCCCCCGTAATCTGCAGCGCATGGTACCCCTGCTGGCCGCCGCCGGCCTCTTTTTCTCCTCGCTGACCCTGTCAGCCCAACAGCCCCCCGCCCCCGGCGGCGGAGCCCCCGCGCAAGGCGGCCAGGGCGCACCTGGCGGTCCCGGTGGTCGTGGCGGTGGTCGCGGCATGAACATGACCCCGCCCGCCCCGGATGATCTCGTCGGCTTCACGTCCATCTTCGATGGCAAGACGCTGACCAACTGGGATGGCGATCCGCGCTTCTGGCGCGTTGAGAACGGCACCATCATCGGCCAGAGCACGCCCGAGAAGATCGTCAACCCGAACAGCTTCCTCATCTGGCGTGGTGGCATCCTCAAGAACTTCGAGCTCAAGATCGATTATCGCTTCACGAGCGGCGAAAACGGCAACAGCGGCGTGCAGTATCGCAGCAAGGAAATGCCCGAGGTCGGGAAGTGGGTTCTCGCCGGCTATCAGGCCGACATGGATCCGATCCATCGTAACACCGGCCTCCTCTACGAAGAGCGCGGTCGTGGCTTCGCCTCCCGCCCCGGCTCCATCACCCGCCGCGTTGAAGGCGGCGCGGCCAAGCTGATCGGCAGCACCGGCGAGCTCGACGCCATCAAGGCAGCGGCCATGAAGCCGTCCGGCGAGTGGCACACCTACCACATCATCGCCAAGGAGAACGTCATCACGCAGATCCTCAACGGCCGCATCATCAACATCCTGATCGATGACGAGCCCGAGAAGCGCGCAATGGAAGGTCTCCTCGGCCTCCAGATCCACCAGGGTCCGCCGATGCAGATCGAGTTCCGCAACGTCTACCTGAAGAACCTGCCGTAAGGATCTCGCGCCACCTCCGGCGCAGCCCGTTTTAGTTCATAGGACCGATCGGCCCCACGGGTCTGATCGGTCCTCTTTTTTTAAGCCGCCGGCAACCGCCCGTCAGTTCTTCGTCCAGGCCATCCCGTCCGGCGTGCTCATTCCGGCGATCTCGCCGATGACCGTCAGGGTCTTCAGGTCGACCACCGTGATCTTGTCCTGCAAGGCGATCGCCACGTAGGCCCGCGTGCCGTCCGGGTGCATGCTGATGCCCTCGTGGCCGCCCCCGACCTCGATCCGCTTCACCTCCGCATGCGTCACCGCATCGAGGACCAGCACCTCGGAGCCGTTGAGCTCGGAGACAAAGACGTGCCGGCCATCCGGCGTGAAGCGGATGCGGTTCGAGAAATCGCGCCGGAGCGGGATCGTGGCCTTCACCGCCTTGGCCCCGATGTCGACCACGGTGATGGTCCGGTCCTGGACGTTGATGCCCCACAATTCCTTTCCGTCCGGTGAGACATCAATGCCCTCGATCCCTGCACCGGCTGGGAGGGTCGTGGTGATCCATTCCGGACGCGGCACGGCCGGACCACGGTTTGCGACCGGCGTGCGCGGGCGGTTCGGGTCCGCCGCCTGAGCCGAGGTCGTCGCCCACGGGATCGCGCGCCGCGGCGCCGGCGGCACCGGATTGACCTTGTACTCAACCAGACTGAGCGAGGCGGGCGCGCCCGGAACAAACACCGTCTGTCCGTCGGGCGAAGTCATCAGCATGTGCGAGCTGAAGCCCATGCCCATCACCCAATCAATCTTGCCCGTCGCCAGGTCATAACGGCCAATCGTTCGCGCCCCTTCGTTGGCGAAAAACAGTTTTCCCGCGGCATACCAGAGCCCATGACAGGGACCCAGGCTACCCAGTTCGATCGGCGCCAGTTCCTTCCGGGCCGCAATGTCCACCACCGTGATCGCCGGCCGATTCGGGTGAGAGATGTAGGCATGCGTGCCGTCCGTCGCCACCTCGTGCGGATTCGGCGAGATCGCCACACGACCCACCACCTTCCCGCCCTCGGGGTCGATGATCGACAGCGCGCTGCCCGTCTTCTCCCCCACCAGCAGCACCGGCGCGGCCGGGAGCGAACCGCCGCCCAGCAGGACGGCCGCAAAAGCAATGACACATGAACGACGGAAACGACAAGGGGCCATGGAAACAGGGCGCGGACAACGCCGGCAGGGATTGAGGATCAAGGCGGCAGGACACCGCCATCACGGGGTGTCGAATCGTCGCCCGGCGCAGCCGGGTGCGCAAGCCAATACCCACAGTTTGTAATTATTAACTGGATACCATTGGCGGACAGACCACCCGCCGGACGCACCGGATTGCAGCCTTGCACTTTTCCGCCCGGCGGAGTGGATTTCCTCACCCCTGCGCGCGGCCGTCCCGCCGCTCCTTCCCACCCCATGAAAACGACGCTCCGCCTGCCCACCTTCGTGTCCATTGGTTTCGCTGCCGCCGCCTCGCTCGGCGCCGCGCCCCGCCCGGCCGACATCGCATTTCGCACCCACCTGATCGATCCCGGCACGAACGAAACGGCCACGGTCGCCGATCTCAACAACGACGGGCGCCCGGACATCATCTCCGGTGACAGCTGGTACGAGGCGCCCTCCTGGAAGAAGCATCCGCTGCGGGCGCTCAACTACAGCCGCGGCTACGTCGACAACTTCAGCGACCACCCCATGGACATCGACGGCGACGGCTACACGGATCTGCTGCAGTTCAGCTACTTCGCGCGCAACATCGTCTGGCTGAAGAACCCGGGCAAAGGCGGCGGGACCTGGACGGTGAATCAAATCGACGCCAGCGGTCCCACCGAATTTTCGTTTCTCGTCGACCTTAACAACGACGGCAAGGCCGCGGAGCTGCTCCCGCAGTTCGACCGGCCCGAGGTTCCGCTCGCTTGGTTCGAGCTCAGCGGAGGCAAGTGGGTGAAGCACGTCGTCAGTCCGAAAAGCTTCGGCCACGGCATCGGCGCCGGCGATCTCAATGGTGACGGCCGCAACGACATTCTCACCCCGGCCGGCTGGCTTGAGGCCCCGGCCGATGTCCGCGCCGCGGGCGACTGGACATTTCATCCCACGGATTGGAGCCAGCACCGCATCCCGCCGAGCGGCTCGGCGCCCGTGCCTCCGGCCGCCGGCAGCCCCCCGCCCCGCCCAGCCCAATTTGGTTACCTGTACGTGGTCGATCTCAATGGCGATGGCCGCAACGATGTCCTCACCACCATGGGCCACGACTACGGCGTCTGCTGGTACGAGAACAACGCGGACGGCACCTGGACCCAGCGCGTGATCGACAGCTCCTGGTCGCAGGCACATGCGTCCGTTTTCGTCGATCTCAACGGCGACGGCGTTCGCGACTTGATCACTGGCAAGCGCTACATGGCCCACAACGGCAGCGATCCGGGAGAACGCGAGCCGGTCGGTCTTTACTGGTACGAGTACCGCAAGGACGAAGCCGGGGCGGTTGAATGGATCCGCCACATCGTCGACTACGGAGGGCGCATGGGTGGCGGCATGCAAATCCAAGTCGCCGACCTCGACGGAGACGGCGATCTCGACCTCGTGAGCGGCGGCAAGTCAGGCCTGCATATCGCGGAGAACCTGACTCGGACCGCTCCCGGCCGTTGATCCGGTGCGGAGCGCCGGCCGCGGGCCCGGCGTGACTGCAGCATTGACAGCCTGCGAGCCGCCACTGCGAATGGCCGTCCGTGATCGGCCTCGCCACCATCGTCCATCGTCTCTGGACCGGGATCTTCATCCTGTCTCTGCTGCTCGCGCCTTTGGCGGGACGAACGATGGAGGCCGGCAGCAAGGACAAGGAGCTGTCCATCCATGGACGGAGCGTGGCGATCGCCCTGGTGGTCGCCTCTCCATCACTCTTCGCCAAGCCGATTTCCGCGCCTGCACCCACGAATGAGGCGCTCGCGGTTTCCCCTTTCCTGCTTTTCCTGACGGTGCTGGCTGCGGGCTGGTTGCTCGTGCCCGGCGGCCGATCCGCCTTGAGCGGTCCCGAGGCACCGGCCCAGGTTCCCTGGCTGCACGCACGGGTGCGTGCCGTCGAATTGAGAGTCTGAGACTGACCACGCGTCCGGACCCCGGACCGTGAGTTCATGAACGCTCCGGTCGCACTCCTGCGTTCAGACGTCCGCTCGCCATCTCGCTGCGGACACCTGCGTCCCCGTGATGCAACGCCGCCCGCCGCGCGTGGGCTGCGCCAACCTCAGATCCTCATTCAGCCATGTCCCGTCCTCCCTCTCCGCCATCGTCTTCAACGCCGCCTCCGCCTTCGGGCGAGGGCGAGCGCGCCGCCTGGGGCGCCCTCATCGGAGCCGTGCTCGGCGCCGGCGTCGGTGCCTGGCTTGGCCGCTGGCTGCAGGGCGCCATCGCCCTTGCCGTCGCCGGCTGGGTCATCGGTGCCCTCATCGACCGTGCCCGCCGCTAACGCCGCACGCCTTCCCTTGGCCTCCTGCCCGGTCTCGCGCCAAGCGCGCGCCGGGCAGCAGGCATCCCGCCTCCCCTATTTTCCCCATGACAACGTCCCCGGTTAGTCCCGCCACCCACTCGGTCGGCTATTATCGCTGGCGCATCTGCGCCGTGCTGTTCCTCGCCACGACCGTGAACTACATCGACCGCAACGTCCTGTCGTTCACCATGCTCGATCCCCTCTTCCGCCATCACATGCTGGGCCTCGCGCCGAACGTGCCTCTCAGCGAGGCCGACCTGATCCGCTACAAGGAGCTGATGGGGTACGTCGATGCCGCCTTCAAGATCGCGTACGGACTCGGCTTCCTCCTTATCGGCTGGCTGATCGACCGGATCGGTGCACGGAAGGGTTTCGGCTTCAGCATCTCGCTCTGGAGCATCGCCGGTATGGGCCACGGTTTGGTGGGGTCGGTGATGGGCCTTGCCGGGGCGCGCTTCGCCCTCGGCGTCGGCGAAGCCGGCAATTTCCCGTCCGCGATCAAGGCCGTCGCCGAGTGGTTTCCACGCAAGGAGCGCAGCTTCGCGACCGGCCTCTTCAATGCGGGCTCCAACGTGGGCATTATCCTCACGGCCGTCTGCGTGCCCTGGATCATCGCCGAGTTCGGTTGGCGCACGGGATTCTTTATTACCGGCGCCCTCGGCGTCTTCGTGCTCGCCGCCTGGCTTTCCGTCTACCGCCGGCCCGAGGAGCATCCCTCGCTCACGCCAGCCGAACTTGCCTACATCCGGCAGGACGGCGTCACCGTGAGTGAAGCTCCCGTCAAGTGGCGCATCCTGGTGCCGTTCCGCGCCACCTGGGCTTTTGCCATCGGCAAGTTCCTGACCGATGCCGTGTGGTGGTTTTACCTGACGTGGCTCCCGAGCTTCTTCAACGAGAACCCGGCCTTCACCATGAAGCTCGACCTCAAGCAGGTCGGTATCCCGTTCCTTGTGATCTACCTCGTGTCCGACTTCGGTAGCATCTTCTTCGGCTGGCTGGCGAGCCGCTTCATCGGGCTCGGCTGGAGCGTGAACCGCGCACGCAAAACCACGCTGCTGATCTGCGCCCTCTGTGTCGTGCCGATCTTCTTCGCCGCCATGACGAGCAGCATTTATGTCGCCATCGCGCTGATCGCCCTTGCCACTGCCGCGCACCAGGGTTGGAGTGCGAATCTCTTCACCACCGCCTCCGACCTTTTCCCCCGCCGGGCCGTCGCGAGTGTGGTCGGAATCGGCGGTATGATGGGCGCAATCGGCGGAGCCCTGCTCGCCGCCAGCGCCGGCTGGATCATCGGTCACGTCGGCTACTTTCCGCTCTTCGCCATCGCCTCGTCTGCTTACCTGATCGCACTCGCCGTGATCCAGCTCCTCGCGCCACGGCTCGATCCGGTCCAATTGCCGGACTGAGTCTGACGGCCTCACGAATCCGGCGACGGATCGCTCCGTCGCCTTAACCCACGACCCGCCATGCATGATATCTCGCTCATCACGACCATCGCCTTCGGCCTTCTGTCCGCCCTCGTGTTCGGACTGCTGGCTAAACGACTCGGGCTTGCTCCGATCGTGGGCTATCTGCTGGCGGGCGTGGTCGTCGGTCCGTTCACCCCGGGCTTTGTGGGTGACGTCAATCTGGCCAAGCAACTGGCTGAGATCGGCGTGATCCTGCTCATGTTCGGCGTCGGTCTGCACTTCCACTTCGACGACCTCATGGCGGTCCGCAAGATCGCGGTCCCTGGCGCGCTAGGACAAAGCGCCGCCGCGACCCTCTGCGGCGTGGCCGTCACCGTGGCCGTCGGCTGGACGTGGAACGCCGGTCTCGTGCTGGGCATTGCCATCTCCGTGGCCAGCACAGTCGTGCTGCTCCGCCTGCTCATGGACCATGGCATGGTGGAAACCACCGAAGGCAGGGTGGCCGTCGGCTGGCTGGTGGTGGAGGACATCATCACCGTATTGGTGCTCGTCCTTCTCCCGGCCCTTGCCACCAGCGCGATCAGCGCCGGCACGGATGCGGTTGCGGTCGCCGCCGAAGGCGAAGGATCGGGCCTGCTCGCCACCGCCGGCATCGCCGTGCTGAAACTCGGCGTCCTCGCGGCGATCGTCGGCATCGCCGGCTCACGCTTCGTTCCTTGGCTGCTTCTCCGCGTCGCGCGCCTGCGCTCGTCAGAACTCTTCACCCTGACCGTGCTGGTCATCGCCCTCGCGATCGCGACGATCGGCTATCTCGCCTTCGGCGCATCGATGGCCCTGGGCGCCTTCCTCGCCGGCATGGTGGTCAGCCAGTCCAAGTTCAGCCATCAGGCAGCCGCGGACGCGCTCCCCATGCGCGATGCGTTTTCCGTGCTCTTCTTCGTCTCGGTCGGCATGCTCTTCGACTGGCGACAGATCCTCGAGGAGCCCTGGCTCGTGGCCGGACTCGTGGTCGTCATTATGGTCGTCAAGCCGGTGGTCGCCCTGGTCATCGCGCTCGTCGGCCGCCACCCGCTGCGGACCGGACTCACCGTCGCGGCCGGTCTGGCGCAGATCGGGGAATTTTCGTTCATCGTCGCCGAGGCCGCCCGCGCCCTCGATCTCATGCCCGAAGCCGGCCACCATGCCCTGGTCGCCGCCGCCATCATCTCGATCAGCCTCAATCCCTGGCTGTTCCGCCGCATCATGGCGCTCGAGGGCTGGGCCAAGCGTCAGCCCAAGCTTCAGGCCTGGCTCGACCAGCGCACCGCCGTCCACGGCGCCGCCGTGAATGACATCGAGCTGCATCGCGCCGCGGGCTCCGCCCCGCGCGCCATCGTCGTCGGATACGGTCCGGTCGGACGCACCATTGTGAACCGCGCCAAGGAACTCGGACTGGAACCTTTTGTCATCGATCTCAACGTCGACACGATCCTCGCGCTGCAGGCTGAGAAGATTCACGCGCTCTACGGCGATGCGAGCCGACGCGACATCCTTAGTCAGGCTGGGATCAAGACCGCCTCCCGCCTCGTCATCACCATTCCCGACAACGCGGCAGCGGTGTCGATCCTGACCGCGGCCCGGGAAATGAATCCCGATCTGGGCGCGATCGTGCGCGCGCGCTACAGCGTGGAAGGTCCCGATCTGACCCACGCCGGAGCCGATGCGGTGTTCTCAGACGAGGCCGAGGTCGCCACCGCCCTCGCCATCGGTCTGATGGCGCACGTCAAAGCCGGCCAGGCAACCTGACTTCGCACCGCCGTCACGTCAGACCCGGCGTTCCCACGGGCCGGTGATGGCCAGGGTGTAGCCGGGCGTCTGCACGTTGACAAAAAGCGTGCTGCCGTCCGGCGAGAAACAGGCCCCGGCGAGTTCGCGTCCGGTCTCGAGATTGGCGCCAAGGACATAGTAACGTCCCTGCGGCGTCACGCCCACCAGGCGGCACGCGGTCCCGGTGTCCTCACAGATGATCAGATCGCCCCACGGGGCGACCGTCACGTTGTCACAGTTACTGAGCAGCGCGTTGTCATTCGGCTCGGCGAAGAGTTCGAGCGTGCCCGGACGCACCCGCTCGCCGGGCGTGCCCTCAGCGGGACTGGGTCGGTAGCGGAAGATCTGTCCGAGAAGCTTGCGGCCACCGTTCGTCATCGCGAAGTAGGCCGAATCATTGCCCCACCAGGCGCCTTCCCCGCGGGCAAAAATCGCCGCGCCCGCCGCGGCGCCGCGCTTGCGCAGATCGCCGCCCGGGTTGTCCGCATCGTCGACCGTCACCCACTCGACCGGAAGCGGTTCGCCCACGGGGAAAACCCCGCCACTCCAGTTGCGCGTGTCCGCCGTCGCCCAGCCCCGGATCACCAGGGCCTGCAAACGACCACCTGCCGCAAGCCGGCCGGGCTGGTTGGGAATAAAGCGGTAGAGCAGCCCGTCGCCCAGGTCCTCGGTCTCGTAGATGATGCCCGACGCCGGATCGACCGCCACCGCCTCGTGACGGAAACGTCCCATGGCCTTGAGCGGCACCGGCTCCACCAAGCCCGGCGTCGCCGTGGGCTGGACTTCGAAATTATAGCCATGTGGCTGTTCCGCATCCGGCTCCGGCGCCTCGTTGATTTCCTCGCAGGTGATCCACGTGCCCCACGGCGTCGGCCCGCCGGCGCAATTACGGATCGTCCCGGCCAGGCTGAGAAACTCGCGCTCCATTGTCTGCGTGTGCGTATCGAACACCACCGTCGTCGTGCCTCCCAGGTTGGGCGCCACGCCGCGCCCGTAATCGTAAATCCGGGCGCGGTCGATTTTGGCGAGAAGGCCACGATCACGACCAAACGGACTGAACTCGGTCCACGCGCTCTCGAGTTCGTGATTACGCACCAGCAGCGTTCGTCCATCCGGCCCCGCGAAGGCGGCCATGCCGTCGTGCTTGCCCGGCACGATCAGGCCGTCGGCCATCGGCGTGCCCGTCCGCGAGAAGAGCACGTAACGAAATCCGGCCGGCAGATTGAACAACCCCGCCGGATCCGTGACCAGCGGACCGTATCCGGCCCCCGCCCCGCCCTGCGCCGCCGCGAGCAGCGGATTCGCGACCAGGGCCTTCAGGCCCATAAAACCAGCCGTATAAAGACTCGAGGCCCTCAGGAAATCGCGCCGGCTCTTCATGGCTCAAGTGGGGCGTTCTCTGGCGATCAAGTCCACGCCGAAGTCGGCGTTTACACAATCGGCACGAAACTCCACCGAGGCCCGGAGCCTACCAGGCCCGCAGATACTGGACCGGTGAACCGGCGGCCTTGCCCCGCAGCGCTTTCTCGGCGCGCAGCGGCCAGTTCGGGTCGCGCAGCGACTCGCGCGCCAGCAGCACCACGTCGGCGCGCCCCTCCCGCACGATCGCATCCGCCTGCGCGGGATCTGTGATCAAACCCACCGCCGCCGTTGGCAGCGCGGCCTCCCGCCGAATCTGTTCGGCAAAGGGCACCTGATAGCCCGGCGCGAGCGGGATGCTGGCCGTCGCCACGTTCCCACCCGTGCTGCAATCGATCAGGTCCACGCCTACGGACTTCAGTCGGTGGGCCAGCGCAACCGAATCCTCGGGTGTCCAGCCGCCTTCCGTCCAGTCCGTGGCCGAGATGCGCACCGTCAGCGGCAGATGATCCGGCCACACGGCACGCATCTGCTGCGCCGTCTCCACCGTGAACCGGATGCGGTTCTCAAAACTCCCACCGTACTCGTCGGTTCGCTGATTGCTCAGCGGTGAATAGAAGCTGTGCCCGAGGTAGCCGTGCGCCGAATGCAATTCGACCCACGCAAACCCCGCCGCGAGCGCTCGCCGGGTGGCGGCGACGAAGGCCGCCTGGACTGCCTTGATCTCCGCAACACTCAACGCCGCCGGAACGCGATTCAGCGCCCCGCCAAACGCACTCGCGCTCGGCCCCACCGGCGTCCACCCACCCTCCGCATCGGAGAGATGCGCCCCGCCCGCCCAAGGCAGGGCGGCCGAGGCCTTGCGCCCCGCATGCGCCAGTTGCACGCCCGGCACCGAGCCGTGGGCCTTCAGAAACCGGGTGATGCGCGCCAGGGGCTCGATCTGGCTGTCGTTCCACAGGCCAAGATCGCCGGGCGTGATTCGTCCGCGCGCCTCGACCGCGGTCGCCTCCACAATGACCAGCCCGGCTCCGCCCGTCGCGCGTGCGCCGAGATGGACGAGGTGCCAGTCATTCGCGCGCCCTTCCTCCGCACTGTACTGGCACATCGGCGAAACACCGATGCGGTTGCGAAGCGTGATCGAACGGAGCGTGAACGGATCGAAGAGATGAGCCATGATATGAAGAATTCACTCTGGCACATGGTTCGATCAAAATCAAACTAAGATCCAAGTCTTACGTTTCGAATCCGAGAGTCCCGCAGAGCCGCAAAATTTTAAAGCACGACTTGGCCGCCGGTGATTTTCTCTGCGGCTCCGCGTCTCTGCGCGACCTCCCAGGCTCGTGTCCACCTAGCTCTTTGCTTCACGCCGTTTCGCCCAGCGCCCGGCCAGCAGGCCACAGACAAGAAGCTGCAGCGGATGATAGAACATGATCGGCAACAGGATGAGCCCGAGTCCGGGATGAGCCCCGAAGATGACCTTCGCCAGCGGCACGCCTGAAGCCAGCGTCTTCTGCGGCGCGCAAAAGGAAGCGGCAATGCGGTCGGCGCGATCCAACCGCAGCAGACGGGCCAGCACCTCGACCAAGCCGGTCGCGAGCGCAAAGATGATGATCACCCCCGCGAACGCCACGAGTGTCACGTCGAAGCCGTACTGCGACCACACGCGGGCCTCGACCGAGTTGCAGAACGCGGCAAAGACGATGAAGAGGATCAGCCCACTGTTGAGATCACCCAGCCGCTTTTTGCGGGCATCAGCCCAGGCCCGAAGGACGGACCGGGCCGCCTGTCCGAGCACCAGCGGAACGAGCAGCAGCACAATGATCTCACGCACCACCGGCCCCAGCGGCTGGGACTGGCCCCCCGCCTGCATCAACCACGTGACCCAGAGAGGGGTGATGAACACCCCGAGCACATTCGAAAGCACCGCGTTGAAGATCGCCCCCGCCGTGTTGCCGCCGGCCACCGTGGTCAGGACGACCGAGGTCGAGATGGTCGACGGCAGCACGCAGAGATAAAGAAATCCCAGGCGCAAATCGGGCGCAAGACGCGACCCCAGCAAGGCATCGAGGGCCAGCCCCAGAAGGGGAAACAGCAAAAACGTGAAGCTCTGCACCAGTACGTGAAGCTTCCACTGCAATGCCCCTTGTTTCAGCGCTGCCGCGGGCAGGGTCAGGCCCTGACTGAAAAAGATCACCGCGACAGCCAGCTTGGTCGTCACTTCCGTGCGCAGCCATCCCCCACTCGCGCCCACTCCGGGCAAGAGCCAGGCCAGCCCGACCGTCGCGGGCAGAGCGAGGACGAACCAGTTCTTTTGCAGAAAGCCCTTCATCGTGCGGGCCGCAGACGAGCCTTCAGCCGGTCCACCAGCGCAACGAGATCATCGCGGCCCTCAATCTTCATCGCCCACAGCAGCGCGCCGTACACGGCGACACCCGACGGAATCAGCACGACGAGCGCCAGCACATCCGTCAGCACGCCGGAGCCAAGCCCGGCCAGCAGTCCGCGCCAAGCAACTGCCACCACCAGCCCCATGCCAGCGGCCGCCGCAAGGACACGGACGAGGCTCGGCCCCAGATGATTGAAGCCCAGACTATCGCGCTTGCGCGCCAGGCGGGATTGCAGGAACCACGCCTGCACCGCGATCGCCACATTCCCCGCAATCGCGAGGCCGATCGTCGAGAGCGGGCCCATCAGGGCAAAGCTCAGACCGACGTTGACGACAAAGCTCAGGATCGCCGCTTGCACGGGCGTACGGGTGTCGCGCTCCGCGTAGAAAACCCGCAGCACCAGATTCACGAAGGAAAAGAGCGGCAGCCCGAGCGCGAAGACCGCGAGCACCGGAATCATCAACGCCGTGTCCTCAGCCCGGAACGCACCGCGCTGGAACAGCAGCCGGATCACCGGCTCCGCCAGCACGACCAGGCCGAGCGCCGCAGGAATATTGATCACCAGGATCAGCCTCATGCCCTTGCGGTAGGCCGCGGCCAGGTTGGTCCAGTCGCCCTGCACCGCGTACTTCGAGATCAACGGAAACACCACGGTGGAAACGGCAACCGCAAACACGCCGATCGGCAGCTCCATCAGCCGCGTGGCCAGGTTCAGCACGGAGGCCGCCGCATCATTGAGCGACAAACCGATCACGCGGGAAACGGCCATATTGATGAGATAGATCGCCGATCCGAACACCGTCGGTCCCATCAGGCGCACGATCGCACGGACTTGGGGACTCGCCCGCAGGTCAAACGCCGGCCGCCAGCCGAGGCGCACAAGCGTGACCGCCGGCACCGCCATCTGCAGAAAGCCTCCCAGGAGCACGCCGGCGCACAACCAGCGCATGCGCCCGTCATCGCCCTCGGCCCAGCCCAGGTAGGCTCCGCCCGCGAGCATCCCGATCATCGCCAGATTGAGCCAGATCGGGGACAGGGCCGGCTCAAGAAAGCGGTCCAACGTCTGCAGCGCGGCACTGAAGGCCGCGGCGAGGCAGACAAAAATCATGTAGGGGAAAAGCAGCACCGCGAGGTCGGCGCCGGTGAGCCAGCGCTCCGCCGTGGCCGGCGAAAGTCCCCACGCCTGCGCCCGCGCCGCCCAGAAGTCAGCGTGGAACAGTCCCCAGGTCGACAAGGCCACCACCGCAACGGTGACGACCAGCAGCCAGCTCGCCACCTGACTCACCAGCACAAAGGCGCCCGCGCGCTGACGCTGGGCCAGCTCCTCGTTCAGCGTCGGCACAAACGCGGCTGTCAGCGCACCTTCGCCCAGCAGGCGCCGGAAGAGATTCGGCAGGGTGAACGCCGTGACGAAGGACGAGTTCAGCGCCGAGATGCCAAAGACGGCACTGATCAGGATGTCGCGCGCCAGGCCCAGGACGCGCGAAACCATGGTCGCTCCGGCCACGACGCTGATGTTCTTGAGACTCCTCGACACGGCTGTTGTTTTCGCCGGGTGCTCAGTCGCTTACAAGTTATTAACCGGGCGTGGCATTGACGTTGCTACGGGAGTTCACAGCCTTTCCCTCCTCCCATGCCGCTCGTCCCGAAGCTGACCGAAAAACTCCAGCGCCATCCCAAGCGCGTGGTTTTTCCTGAAGGCGCCGATCCACGCATCCTCCAGGCGGCACGCCAATGGGTCACCCGCCGCATGGGAGCGCCCATCCTGCTGGGCGATCGCGCCGAGATCAAGGCTGCGGCCCTGCGCCTCGACATCAACCTGCAGGGCATGCGCCTGATCGATCCGAGCCGCAGCGAGGACCGGGAGCACTTCGCCACCCGGCTGGTTGAGATCCGCCGTGAGAAAGGGCTCACGTTGGACGAGGCCCGCGTGGCCGTCCGCGACAGCAACACCTTCGCCACCCTGATGCTCGAAGCCGCCCAGGCCGACGCGCTCGTGGCCGGCGCCACGGTCAGCGCGTCGAGTGCGCTGCGTCCGTTGTTCCAGATCATCCCGCGTCTGGAGCACGTGCAGACCGCCTCGTCGCTCATGATCCTCGATTTTGACGAGAAGAAAGTCGGCAGCGATGGCTCCATTTTCCTCGCGGATTGCGCCGTCATTCCCGAACCGACGGCGGAGCAGCTATGCGATATCGCCATCTCCACCGCGACGATCGCCCGGCACCTGACGAATGAGCTGCCTCGCGTGGCCATGCTCAGTTACGCCACCCACAGCCAGTCCAGCCAGCCCACCCTCGTGAAGGTTCGCCAAGCCACTGCCCTCGCCCGCGCCAAGGCGGCGGCCGCCGGACTCGAGCTGGAGATCGATGGCGAGATCCAGGTCGACGCCGCCCTCGACGCCCTGACCGCCGAGACCAAGAAGGTTTCCGGGCCGGTGGCCGGCCGCGCCAATGTCCTCGTGTTTCCCGATCTCAACAGCGGCAACATCGCCTTCAAGCTCGTGCAGCTTCTCGCCGGCGCGAATGCCTTCGGTCAGATCCTGACCGGCCTCAGCAAGCCCGCCGCCGAGATCAGCCGCGGCTCAAGCGCCCACGACGTCTTCGGCGCGGCCGCCGTGGTCGGCTGCCAGGCCATCGACCGCCGTCTTCTCTACGGAACGCCCGAGTAAAGCTCGAATGACGAAATCCGAATGACGAACCCGTCCACGCGCGAAGGACCGCTTTCGTCACTCGAGCTTCGTCATTCGGATTTCAACCTTCCCCACTAAGTTCCCGTCATGGCCACCACGCCTTCCCTGCCCACGTTCAACGTCTCGGCCAATCCGTTCGACCTGCCCGCGCTGCCGCTGCTGACGACACCGACCAACACCGCGACCAAGCGGCTCTTTGTCGCCGCCACACGCATGAACGATGGCAAAACGACGACGTGCCTCGGCCTCTACGCCGCGCTCATGGGCATGTACCCGCGCATCGGCTTCATCAAGCCGGTGGGCCAGCGCTTCGTCGAAGTCCAAGGCCACCATGTGGACGAGGATTCGTACCTGCTCGACACGATCTACCATGTTCACGTGCCGATCGAGAGCATGAGCCCCGTGACGGTGGATTCCACCTTTACCCGGCGCTTCCTTAAGGATCCCTCGAACATGCTGGCGACGCTGGAGGACAAGATCTGCCGCGCCTTTGACCGGGTCTCGTGGGAAAAGGATTTCACCCTCATCGAAGGCACGGGACACGCCGGCGTCGGTTCGGTCTTCGACCTTTCCAACGCCTCGGTCGCCAAGCTGCTCAAGGCCAAGGTCGTGATCGTCTGCCCCGGCGGCATCGGCCGGCCGATTGACGAGATCGCGCTGAACAAGGCCTTGTTCGACCAGGCCGGGGTCGAGGTCGTGGGCGCCATCCTCAACAAGGTCGACGCTGACAAGATCCCGCTGATCCAGGAATATGCCGGTCTCGGGCTCAAGCGCCTTGGTGTTCCGCTGCTCGGCGTGCTGCCCGTGCAAAAGATGCTGTCCGCCCCCAACCTCTCGCAAATTGCCGAGGAGATCAGCGGGCGCTGGCTCAACGCCCAGCCCCGCGGCGCAAAGCAGCGCGTCCATCGCGTGGTGGTCGGCGCCATGACCGCCAAGGGCATCGTGGACTATCTCCAGCCTGGAACCCTCATCATCACCCCGGGCGACCGCGACGACATCATCCTTGCCGCCATCTCAAGCGCACGCCTCGGCGTCGACACGATCGCGGGCCTCGTGCTCACGAACGACATCCAGCCTCATGCAAAGCTGCTCGAGCTTCTCGCGCAGACGGAGATCCCGGTGATCGCCGCGCGCGACGAGAGCTACACCATCGCCTCGAAGATCCACAGCATGACGGTGAAGACCCAGCCGCAGGACACGGACAAGTTCCCCGTGATCAAACGGCTGATCACCGAACACGTCGACATGTCGACGCTGCTCAAGTCGATCTGACCGGGGATTGGGCCTGGCGGGGGCTGCGGGCCGTCAGCCAGCACCCCCAGTGAATTTCCTCAGGGCAGCGTGAGCTGCAGCGTGTCCCCATTGATTGCCACAGCGGACACCTTACCCCAAGCCTCGACCAGTTCCGGACCGACCGCCTTGGCTGAAACGAGCCGGGACGTCACCGCCCCACGCAGGAACGGGAGGCGATTGACCGCGAGCGAACCGATATAGAATTCATCCGGCACAAAGGCGAAACGATCGCCGTCGCGCTCGAAACCTCCGCGCGCCTGAAATACGACCGGAATCCGGTAGCCGATAAAATTGACCGTCGAAGGCAGCGCGACCTGGAGAACACCCTCCCGGATGCGGAAATTGACCGCCGAGGGCTCGATCAATCCCGGAGTCGCTCCCGCCTCGGCCGGCTTGGGCGCCTCGTTGAGGCCGGCGTTGAGTTCATCCTCCGTCAGCGGAATCTCGGCCGTCTGGCCCTCGAGCAGCAGTTGGCGCTTGCGCAGCCAGGTCCGGCCCTTGTTCGCATCCTTCGAACCCTCGACAAAATAGACCTGGTCACGAACGCGGTCCTCTTCCTTGGGCAGCTCGCGCACGGTGGCGACGGGCTTGACCACCAGATAGGCCGCCGCGAGGACCGCGCCAAGCACGAGGCTGAGCGCCGCCCCCAAGGTGACTTCCACCAGGCTCGGGCCATACTTTTCCCGCTCGATCTTGGCGCTCGATTTCATGAGAGGGGATCAGGAGGCCGACGACGCGGCCGGTGACTTCGATTCCTTGGACGGCTTCTTGTCTCCACCGCCGCCCGACTTGTTCTTGTAGTCGGTGATGTAGAATCCGGTGCCCTTGAAGATCAGGCCGGCGCCTCCGCCGATCTGGCGCTTGACCCCACCTTTTTTGCCACATTTCGGGCAGGTGGTCAGGGGCGCGTCCTTCATGGACTGGAATGCTTCGAAATCCTCCCCGCAACGGGAGCAGCTGTAATCGTAAGTGGGCATAGACGGGAATCTGGAACCCGAATAGCGCTATACGGCAGTGCCGGTTTTGCGAGACTGTTCCACAAACCGGAAATAGGCGGCGTAATACGTCCAACTGGCTGCAAATCCGACGAAAACCGTGAAGGTCATCAGGGGGTAGCCCACCGCGATGAAACCGATCAGCGCAAAGGTGGGCAGCCAGAAGCGGGCCCGGCTCGACCGGAGCATCGACGCTAGGATACCGAGGCGGAAGGCATCGCGGTACTCCTCGCGCTTCTGGTACTGGTAGATGCCCGCGGCCGTGAGCGGCCCGGCCATCAGGATCGCCGGCACGATCGGCAGGTAAACGAACGCGCCGTAGGAAAACAGCCGCAGCGGCCACGTCAGGAACCAGGCGATGACCACCGGCGCCACCCCGAGGACCATGAAGATGATGAACGCGGGCACGCCATTGACGAAGAGCCGCCGCCAATCATCCCAGTCCGGCAGTTCGATCCCCTCGCCGCGCCGCGCGCGGGCGATGAGTTCATAGAAGTAGCCAAAGGCGAAAAAGTGCGCGATCGGCACCACCAAAAGCAGTGCACCCACGACACTTTTCACGAACCAGGCGGACCCGGCGAAAAGGCGTTTGCAAACAAGTTCGAGCGTGGGCATTGCGACAGGGAAGATTTAACCGGGACCGTGGTGTCCTGACAATGGACTTCTCAAATAAATTTAGTGCCGCCATTGCCCGCGTCGAGGCCGGGATCGACACGCATCTACCCTCGGCGGAGACCCGACCAGCGCGCATTCACACGGCGATGCGCTACAGCCTGCAGGCGGGCGGCAAGCGGTTGCGCCCCGTGTTGGTCCTCGCCGCCGCGGAATTGTTCCCGGGCGGGGCCGATCCCCTGCCCGCCGCGGTCGCGGTTGAGTGCATCCATACGTATTCGCTGATTCATGACGACCTGCCGTGCATGGACAACGACGACCTCCGCCGGGGCCGGCCGACCGCGCACAAGGCCTTCGACGAGGCCACCGCCCTGCTGTCCGGCGACGCGCTCCTCACCCACGCCTTCGCCCTGCTGGCCACCGCCTATGCGACCCAGCCCACCCTTGCCCACGGTCTCGTCCGCGAGCTTGCGGATGCCGCGGGCAGCCGGCGCCTGATCGGCGGCCAGATGGAGGACCTGATGGCCGAGAAGCGCGCCAATGCCACGGCGGACGAGCTGGAGTTCATCCATCTGCACAAGACTGCGGCGATGATCGAGGTCTCCCTCGTTCTCGGCGGACTTGTCGGTGGCGCTGGAACGACCGCGGTGGAAACGCTGCGCCAAGCGGGGCGTCACCTCGGCCTGGCCTTCCAGATCATCGACGACATCCTCGATGCCACCGCCGACACCGCCACGCTGGGCAAAACCGCTGGCAAGGATGCGAAGGCTGACAAGACCACCTCGGTCAAGCTGCACGGACTCGAGGCCTCGCGCCGGTTGGCGGAGATGCACTCAGCCCAAGCCATTGCGGCGCTGCGCGCCCTGCCTGGCGAGACCAGCTTCCTGATCGCCCTCGCCGAGCGGATGCTGACGCGGGACCGGTAGGAGCCAGCGCTTGGCGCCATCAAATCGCAAGCGCCAGAAAGCTCCGGCTCAAAATCAAAGCACGGAAGTCGCGCAGAGCCGCAGAGACACAGAGTTTCAAACAGGATTCGATCTGGGTGGCTATCTCTGCGTCTCCGCGACTCTGCGCGACTTCTGGATTGGACCGATCGAGTCTCGTCACCGTTAACAGGAAGCGACTTCAGTTATTGTAGAAGCACGTCGTGACACGAAAAATCCCGGGATCCTTTGATTCCCGGGATGCCCCAGCCAACGGCCCTTTCGTTCAGTTACTTGGCCGCTGCGGCGGCCTTGACCAGATCGACGAAGCTGCGTGACTCGAGGCTGGCGCCACCGATGAGACCGCCGTCGATGTCCTTTTGCGCGAGCAGCTCGGCCGCGTTCGCCGGCTTCATCGAGCCGCCATAGAGAATGCGCATCTTGCCGGACGTCGCGGCACCGAAGAGCTTCGTCAGCAGGCCGCGGATGAAGGCGTGCACCTCCTGCGCCTGCTCGGTGGTGGCGACCTTGCCGGTTCCGATCGCCCAGACAGGCTCGTAAGCCAGCACCACGCTCGTCGCGAGGTCCTTGCTCACGCCTTCGAGGGCGCCTTCAAGCTGGGTTTGCACGACCTTGAGCGTAGAGCCGGCCTCGCGCTCACCGAGCGTCTCACCGACGCAAAGGATCGGCTTCAGCTGGGCCTTGAGGGCGGAGATGACCTTCTGGTTGATGAAGGCGTCGCTCTCGGCGAAGTACGTGCGGCGTTCGCTGTGACCGAGGATGACGTAGCTCGCGAACAGCGAGCGCAGCATCGCCGCGGAGATCTCGCCCGTGTAGGCGCCGCTCGGCTCCGGGTGCATGTTCTGCGCACCAAGCTTCACGGTGGAGCCATCGATCGCCTTGAACACGCTCTCGAGCGAGGTGAACGGCGGGCACACCACGACGTCGACGTCGGTGTTGCGACCGACCGCCGCGACGATTTCGCCCACCAAGGCGACGGCGTCGGACGACGTCTTGTTCATCTTCCAGTTACCGGCGATCAGCTTCTTGCGAATCATGGGAAAAGTAGTGAGTAGCGAGTAGCGGGTAGCGAGTAGAAATTCGGTCGCGAAACAAGATACCCGGTCCTTGCGTTACGATTCGAGGAAGACGACGCCGGGCAGGGCCTTGCCCTCGAGGAACTCGAGGCTGGCGCCGCCGCCGGTCGAACAGTGGGTGACCTTGTCGGCGACCTTGAACTTCTTGGCCGCGGTGGCGGTGTCGCCGCCGCCGACGATCGTGGTCGCGCCCTGGGCGGTCGCCTCAGCGATCGCCTCGGCCATCGCCTTGGTCGCACCGGCAAACTTGTCGAATTCGAATACGCCGGCCGGACCGTTCCAGATGATGGTCTTGGACGAAAGGATGGCCTCGCGGTAGAGCGCGATCGACTTGGGACCCGCATCGAGCCCACCCCACCCGTCCGGAATGCCGGTGGCAAGGTCCGCCGCACACGTGTTCGCGTCGGGGGAGAACTTGTCCGAGCAGATAAAGTCGACCGGGAAGATCAGCTCGACGTTGCGCTGAGCGGCCTTCTCGACGAGTTCCTCGACGATCTTCGCACCCTCGGGGTCGTACAGGCTGGTGCCAATCGGCGTGCCACGGAGAACCTTGTGGAAGGTGTAGGCCATGCCGCCACCGATGATGATCTTGTTCGCCTTCTCGAGCAGGTTCTTGATGAGCGGGATCTTGTCCGCAATCTTGGCGCCACCAAGGATGGCCAGGAGCGGGCGGTCCGGATGATCGAGCACCTTGGCGAAGGCCTTGAGCTCGGCTTCCATGAGGAAACCGGCCGCCTTTTGGGAGAGATTCACGCCGACCATGGACGAATGCGCGCGATGCGCGGTGCCGAAGGCGTCGTTGACGAAGACGTCGCCGAGCTTGCTCAGGCTGGCGCGGAACGCGGCGACCGCCGCCGGATCCGCTTTCTTGGACGTGCCGTCCTCGAGCTTCACCTTGCCCTCCTCCTCGATGTGGAAGCGGAGATTCTCCAGCAACAGGACCTGGCCAGGCTTGAGCGCAGCCGCCGCCTGCTCGGCGACGGGCCCCACGCAGTCGGCGGCAAAGGCCACCGGCAGGCCCAGCAGCTTGCTGAGTTCAGCCGCCACGGGCTTGAGCGAGAACTTCGCGATCACCTGGCCGTCCGGACGCCCGAGGTGGCTCATCAGCACCACGGAAGCACCCTGATCGAGCGCGTGCTTGATCGTGGGCAGCGCAGCGGCAATGCGCTGCGTGTTGGTGATGGCACCGGTCTGCTTGTCCTGCGGAACGTTGAAGTCGACGCGCATCAGCACGCGCTTTCCCTTCAGATCGAGGTCACGGATGGTCTTGAACGTGGGCATGGGAGAAAAGGAACGAGTAGCGAGTAGTCAGTAGCGAGTAGAAATAGAAGAGGAGTGAGGCGGGCCAGAGCTGCATGCTCGTTACCCGCTCCTCACTCCTCGCTGCTGCGCGGCGGCGCGCTTAGAGCTTGGCCGCGACCTTCGTGGTCAGCTCGACCACGCGGTTGCTGTAGCCCCACTCGTTGTCGTACCAGCTGACGAGCTTGAAGAAACGGCTGTTCAGCTCGATCGATGAGCCGGCGTCGTAGATCGACGACTGCTTGTCGTGGATGAAGTCAGACGAAACAACCTCGTCGGAGGTGTAGCCGAGGATGCCCTTGAGGTAGGTCTCGGACGCCTTCTTGATCGCGGCGTTGATCTCGGCGAGGGACGTATCCTTGGTGCTGCGGAACGTGAGATCGACGACGGAAACCGTCGGGGTCGGCACGCGGAAGGACATGCCGGTGAGCTTGCCCTTGGTCTCCGGGAGCACGAGGGCGGTCGCCTTGGCGGCGCCGGTGCTCGACGGGATGATGTTGATCGCGGCGGAGCGGCCACCCTTCCAGTCCTTCTTCGACGGACCATCGACGGTCTTCTGCGTCGCGGTGTAGGAGTGGATCGTGGTCATGAGGCCTTCCTCGAGACCGAAGCCTTCCTTCAGGAGCACGTGGACGAGCGGCGCGAGGCAGTTCGTGGTGCAGGAGGCGTTGGAAATGATCGTGTGCTTCGCGAGGTCGAGCTTGTCGTCGTTCACGCCGATGACGACCGTGATGTCCTCACCCTTCGCCGGAGCGGAGATGATGACCTTCTTGGCGCCGGCGGTGATGTGGCCCTTGGCCTTCTCAGCCTCGGTGAAGAGACCTGTCGACTCGATCACGAGCTGGACGCCGAGCTTGCCCCAAGGCAGTTCGGCAGGCGACTTGGCCGACACCACGAGGATGTCCTTGCCGTTGACCACGAGCACATCGTCCTCGGCCTTGTCCGGGGAGGACTTCTTCGAGGACACGGTGCCCTGGAAGCGGCCCTGGGTGGAGTCGTACTTGAGCAGGTAGGCCAGATTGTCGGCCGGAACGATGTCACCGACGGCAACGACATCGAGGGTCGTGCCGAGCAGACCCTGCTCGATGAGGGCCCGGAAAACCAGGCGACCGATGCGACCGAAACCATTGATAGCGACTTTAACAGCCATGGAACATTCCCGTTTCTAGTTGTTGTTTACTGATGCAGAGTTAACGCGCCACACGCACGCGTAGGCCCGCAAGGGAAGTGACCGCGAACCGCGAAAGCAAGGGGGTTTTGTTTGCCCCGTACCAACCTCAGGGCGTCGCCCACAAGCCGCAACCCAGCGCCGGCATAAATAGCTCTTCCCCAACAGGTCGCGCCAGTCCGCTGCGCACGTTTGAGAGAAATTCTTCATGATCTGCCAGCTGCCGCCACCGGCGGTTGGCCACCACCGGATCAAGCGGCAGAACCACGTCAACCAGGGTGGGATTCACGACGAAAAGCAGCTGCTGCGGACCTTGCGACAGGTCGGCGTTGTAGACCACCGCGGCGGCCGTGGAATCCGGCGCAAACAGCACCCGGAAAAAACCCTCGCTCGGACGCGAGAACTGCCGGAGCAGCCGCCCCGCCTCGGAGCGTCGAAACGCGATCCAGTCGGCGAAGTAGGCATGGGTCGACGGGAAGCGATAGATCCGGCGATAATCGAGCGCATTGAGGTCACCCCGCAGGTAGGTGTTGTTCACGCCATGCTTGGAGCGCAGGAAGTCCTGCCCGGCCGAGATCATCGGGATGCCGATCGACGAGAAGAGAATCGCCGCCATCAGGTGGGTCCGCCGCCGGTCGTTGAGCGTGGGATGGAAACCACTGCCGTCCCGGTTCTCGGTGATGACATCGATCCAGGTCCGGTCGTCGTGCGACTCGGAGTAGTTAACGGTCTGGGCCGGCCAGCGCGCAAAATACCAGGGCGAGCCCTTCAGGTGGTATTCGAACGCCTCGCGGGTCGAACCGCCATGGACGTAGTCCCGCATGAAATTGCGGTAACCGTCATTCCACGACGCCCAGCCGGTCTCGGCCAGCGCACCCGCGATGTGTCCGCGGAAGCTCCAGGGCTCGGCAATGAGGATCACATCGGGCTTGGCGCGCTTCACCGCCAGCTCCACCTCACGCAGCACGTCCGCCCCGATCAGCTCCGCCAGATCAAAGCGGAACCCGTCGATCGCATACGTCTCGATGAGGTGAATACAGCTGTCGATGATCAGGCGCTGCGCCATCGCGGAGCGCGCCCTCAGGTCATTGCCGCACCCGCTCCAGTTTTCGAGTTTCCCGGCGCCGTCGACCTCGAAGTAATAGAGCTTGTCGATGAACATCAGGTGAGCCGGCACACCCACGTGATTGAAGACCACGTCGAGGATAACCGCGATGCCGCGACGGTGAAACGCTGCCACCAGTTCCTGCAGCTCCCCCACCCCCGAGGCGCGCGCCGGATCCAGCGCGTAGGCGCTCTCGGGCGCGAGAAAGGCATTCGTCATGTACCCCCAGTGATACTCGTCGGTCGTGACGTTATCGAATTCCTGCACCGGCTGAAGCTCGACGCAGTTCACGCCCAGCCGCGAAAGGTAGAACTCGGGGCTGTCCACCCAGGCGCGCAGGCCGGTAAACCCGCGGCGCTGATCAGCCGTCATCGTTACCGGCGCGTGCGTCACTAAATCGCGCACATGCGCCTCGGCGATCACCAGATCCTGCCACGACGGCGTCGCGAAGCTCCGATCCGGTTTCGGCAGGCGTGAGCGGTCCAGCACGATCCCGGGACCTTCGCGGCTGAGCGTCGCCTGCGCATAGGGATCAAGCACGCGATGCTCCGGATCGAACAGGCCGTAGGCATCCGTCGGTCCGCTGACGGCATACCAATAAACCCACCCGTGGAGATTGTGATCGAGCACGATCTCCCACACGCACGCCTCGCCGGCATCGGTCAGCAGCAGGCTCGGGGCCGGTCGCCGCACGAGCGCGTAACGGTGCGGACGGCCCTGCTCCTCGGCCGAGGCGGCAACCAACAACTCGACCTTGCTCGCCCGCGGGGCAAACAACCGGAAGGTCGTCGTACGCCCCTCGGCGATCGCGCCCAGCGGAAGCTGTGTGGCCAGATTGTAGAAATAAGGACCCGGACGCAGCGGCACCGTGGCCGGCGTGTCGCCGTCCGCCCATTCAATCCACCACGGCCGGCTCAAATCGACGGGTGAGGCCAGCGTGAACTCGAAGAGATGCTGCCCCGTCCGATCCGGATCAATCGTGTGATTGATGTTCCCGTTCTCGTCGCGCGCCGCGTTCGGCGCATCGGCCGCCACGTCGAGCCAGCGATTCGACTGGGTGACGAACTTGAAACGCATGTACGGGTTGGCCGCAAACCGCTGCGCCTCACCCGACCACAGCAGCACGGGGTCACCGTCGAGCGTGGCCGGCAGCAGGGCCCAATCCGGATTCCCTGCCCCCGCCCAGCCGTTGAAGTCACCCGCGAGGTAAACGGCGTCTTTGGCCGGATCGAGCTGCAGGTGGCGGTCGAGCCGCAGGAAAAAGAAGATCTCGCTCTTCCGGTTGACGAAATAACCGCTCGCGCAGCCAAACAGGTAATCAGGCACGCGATGCAGCGAAGCAAACGCCACGTCCCCGCCGCCCAGCGCGAGCGGAGGCGGATACTTCGCCCTCCAGTCACGGGAAAGCTCGATAACCCCGCGAGTCGGGGTCTCCAGCCAGGCCTGAACGATTTTCTTCGCGCGTTGCGACGACATGCGTTGCCCAAAGCATCCTCCGCGCCGAATCCCGCACAAGCCGGAAGTAGTCGAGAAGAGGTCGGAGCTCAGAAGCCAGAGATCAGGGCCAGCATTCAGGAGCGGGAAATACGTTGGAAATACAGGTTTGCCTGACCTCTGACTTCTGATCGCCGACCTCCGCTTCGCGACAATCCATTGACAAGCCGCCGCAGCCGCGCACCGGTAGCGGCGTGGGCCAACGTGAAAAAATCCTCGTCGCCATGTCCGGCGGAGTCGACAGCTCCGTCGCCGCGCTGCTGCTCAAGCAGCAGGGGCACGACGTGACCGGGGCCTACATGAAGAACTGGATCAACGAGGATAACATCATTGGGCACTGCCCCTGGCAGCAGGACATCGATGACGCCCGCGCCGTCGCCGACCAACTCGGGATCCCGTTTGTCGTGGTCAACCTGATGAAGGACTATCGCGAACGTGTCGTGGCCTACCTCCTCGACGGCTATCGCCATGGCCTCACGCCCAACCCCGACGTGATGTGCAACCGGGAGATCAAATTCGGTGTGTTCCGCGCCTGGGCCCACGATCACGGTTTTCCCGTGGTCGCCACCGGCCACTATGCCCGACGAACCGAGGTCATTGCGGATTCTGGACTGCGGACGACGGAATCCGGAAACAGCCTGCCGACCATCAATCCGCAATTTCAACTGCTGGAGGGTGCCGACAAGAACAAGGATCAGTCCTACTTTCTCGCCCTGCTCTCGCAGGACCAGCTACGCGACGCGCGTTTCCCTATCGGCGACCTGCCCAAACCCGAGCTGCGCCGGCTCGCCCGCGAGGCGGGCCTCGCCACGGCGGACAAGAAGGACAGCCAGGGCATCTGCTTCATCGGCGAAGTGAAGATGCAGGATTTTCTCCGGCAGTACGTGCCAGACGAACCCGGCCCAATCATCCGCGCCGGCGATGGCCGCGTCCTCGGCGAGCATCGTGGCCTGCACTACTACACGCTCGGCCAGCGCCGCGGCATCCGCGTGCCCTCCAACACCGACCACCAGGCCTACGTCGTGGTCGGCAAGCGCGCGGAGGATCGCGCCCTCCTGGTCGCGTTCGACGCGAGCGACGCTCCGGGGCTTTTTCAAACCGAGGTGCGCGTGCACGGGCTCCAGTGGAACGCGCCCGTCCTCACCGCTCCCTGCACGCTGGAGGGCCGCGTGCGCTACCGGGATCCGCGCGTGCGACTCGACTTCACGCCCGATCCAGCCGCCCCCGGTTCGGCCTTGATCCGCTTTCACCAACCCCAGCGCGCCCTCGCCAGCGGTCAGATCCTCGCCCTGCACGACGGCGAGCGCCTGCTCGGCGGCGGTGTGTATGTCTAAAGTCTTTGGGGTGAAATCGGACCGAAGTCGCGGACCCCGGTCCATACCATCGCCGGGACTTACGCCGTGCGTAGGATCTTCTCCATCGCCCGGCCCTTCGCCAATTCGTCGACCAGTTTATCGAGGTAGCGAATCTCGCGCATCGTCGGCTCCTCAATCTCCTCAATGCGCACGCCGCAGATCAGGCCTTTGATCAAGGTACGCGCCGGGTTCATCTTCGGCGCATCCCGGAAGAAGGTCTCGAAGTCAGTCTGCTTCTTTAGCTGTGCCTCGAATTGCCGCTGGGTGTAGCCGGTCAGCCAGCGGATGATTTCATCCACCTCCGCTTTCGTCCGCCCCTTCCGTTCCGCCTTGGCGATGTAGGCCGGGTAGACGTTCGCGAAGCTCATGGTGAAGATGCGATGCTTGGTGGTCATGGTAAGGTGGGTTTGAGTTTCTCCGATCAAGTGGTTCGGACTGGCGTCAGCGCTCCCGGCTGCCGTTCTGCTGAAAATACTCCAGATGTTCCATCCGGTAGGGTTGTTTCGGGCTGGTTTCGAAACCGGACAATCCGGTCGGATTCAAGAGCCAACCAGCCCGTTCACGGCGCGGCAAGCCCGCTCACCGCAGACTCGCCAGCGCCAACCCGACGGCAAAGGCGAGGAAGACCACGCCGAGCGCACGATCGATCCAGTGGCTCCAGCGCAGAAAGGCGCGACGCGTGGCCTCCTGCGTGAAGATGACCGAGACGAGGGAAAACCACGCCATCGTCGCCAGCGCCATCCACAGGCCGTAGCCGGCCTGGACCAGGCGTGGGGTCGTCGGGCTGACCACGACGGGAAAGAGCGCGACGAAGAACAGCGTCGCCTTCGGGTTGAGAGCGTTGGTCAAAAATCCCGTGGTCCAGGCCGCGCGCACCGTCGGGACCTGCACTGCCCTCTCTCCGGTCGCGTCCGTACCAGCGCCGCGCGGCCGGGCCTGCCGGATCGCCTGGACGCCCACCCACGCGAGGTAGGCCGCGCCGGCGTACTTCACGACGTTGAACGCGGTCGGCGAACTCCGAAAGACCAGGCCGAGCCCCAGCAGCGAGTAGCCCACATGGAGCAGAATACCGCTCCCGATCCCGATACTCGTCCAGACGGCCGTTCGGCGGCCGTGTGCGAGGCTCTGTCGGAGCACCATCGCAAAGTCAGGTCCCGGGCTCGCCACCGCGAGCAAGTGCGCCAGCGTGATCGCTCCGAATTCAGCCCAGTAGGTTTGCATGGCAGCGATCACTCAAGGCGATCTCCCCAAAAGCATCATTCCGGAATGGCTCACGCGAAAGCGCGAAGCCGCGAAGACGAACGGTGACTTCAAATGAGGGAATGACGGCTTCGCGCCTTCGCGTGAAACCGACGCCCTTCACAGCGCGACCGACTTGAAGTTCGGATCGCTCAGCATGCCGTCGATCGCCTTGGCCCGGATGAAGTCCTGGATCTCGCGGTCCGTCGGGTGATCCTTGCCCGCCTTTTCCAACACCGCCCGGGCCTTGTCCACCTGGCCAAGCAGGGCGTGGACGTACACCTGCTGCAGCAGGAAATCCGTGCGCTTCGGGTCGGCCTTATAGCCGCGCTCGAACGCCGCGAGCGCCTCGCGATAGGCCGTCCGCGCACCGGAGGTGTTGTTGAGCCGCTTGCGCGCGGCGCCCAGCAGCACCCAGTTCTCGCCGACATCCGGGATGATCGTGACCACCTTGGCCAGCAGCGGCTCGGCTCGGGCGTAGTCGCGGACCTGGTTCGCAAAGTCCGCCTCGCTGAGCAGATTGGCGACCTCCGCCTGCATCTGGCGGGTAACTTCAACCGGTTTCTTTTCGCAGCCCGCGAGAACGACGGCAGCGGCGAGAATAAGGACAGAGAGCAAGCGAGGGGAAGTCATGGGAGGTCGGCTAGGCGATCACTTTAAGCGTCGGGCGCCGGGCGCAAGGGAAAAGGTCATCAGGACATGTCAGGCGGCACCGTCGCAATCGCCTCCTCAAAGGTGGAGACGCCGTCCTTGACCTTCTGCATGCTGTCCTGGTGCAGGGTCTTCATGCCCTGGCGCTGGGCGATGCGCTTGAGCTCAGCCGTCTCGGCGCGCTTGTTGATCGCCTCGATGAGCTCCTCGTTGGTGATCATCAACTCGTGGATACCGACGCGGCCCTTGTAGCCACTGCCGCCGCACTTCGGGCAACCGGCCGGGTTGGCCTTGAAGATGGTGCCGCTCCAGCCGATCGCCTTTTCCATAATCTCCTTCACCCGGCCTTCCGGGGTGTACGGCTGCTTGCACTGCTTGCAGACGCGGCGCATGAGGCGTTGCGCGCAAACGCAGAGCAGCGACGATGAGATCATGAACGGCTCAACCTCCATATCGGTCAGACGCGCGACGGTGGACGGCGCGTCGTTCGTGTGCAGTGTGGAGATGAGCAAGTGACCGGTGAGCGCGGCCTCGACCGCGATCTCGGCCGTTTCCTTGTCGCGAATTTCGCCGACGAGAATGATGTCGGGATCCTGACGCAGAAACGCGCGCAGGGCGGTCGCAAAAGTCAGGCCAATCTGCCGGTGCATCTGCATCTGGTTGATGCCGGCGAGCGTGTACTCGATCGGATCCTCCGCCGTGCGGATGACGAGATCGGGCGCGTTGATTTCGTTGAGCGCCGAATAAAGCGTCATCGACTTGCCCGAGCCGGTCGGTCCGCAGTGCAGGATCATGCCATACGGCTGGCTGATGCAGCTGCGGTAGCGCGCCAGGTTTTCCTCGGTGAAACCGAGCGCGGTCATCGGCAGCGTCGACTTCTGCTTGTCGAGGATACGCATGACCACGCCTTCACCATGATTCAAGGGGGCGGTCGACACACGCAGGTCGATATCGAGATTCTTTTTCGTGTACTGCTTGAAGACAATGCGCCCGTCCTGCGGCAGCCGGCGTTCGGCGATGTCGAGGTTGCACATGATCTTGAGGCGCGCGACCAGCGCCGGCCCGACTTTGCCGGGGAGGCGGAGCTTTTCCTGGCAGACGCCGTCGATACGATAGCGGACAATGACTTCCTTCTCCCACGGCTCGACATGGATGTCCGACGTGCCGGAGTAGTAGGCGTCCTCGATGATGCGATTGGAAAGATCGATGATCGGCCCGGATTCCTCACTCGTGAGGTCATCCTCGCTGATGTCCCCCTCGCCGCCGAACTCGGCGCCGATGGCCGAGACCACGTCGGCGAATCCCGCGACCGGCTCCTGGCCGCGCGAAAATTTCTCCCGGATATCCTTTTCGCGGCCGAGCAGGCGGATCACCCGCTTGCCGGTCATCTCCTGGATCTTGGTCGGCAGCGAAACGTCGAACGGATTCGCGAACGCGACGAGCAGCAACTCACCCACCTGCCCGACCGGCAGCACCAGGTTTTCCTGGCAGAACTCGGTCGGCACGCGCTCGAATGTCTGCGGCGTGACCTTGTGCCGCGCCACATTGTAGGGTGCGAGGCCGAACGCCCGGCCCTTGGCGACCAGCAGCTGGAAGGACGTGATGCGAAAGTCCTCGAGCAGCAGCTTGTCGAGCGCCTCACCCGTCAGTTCATCCGGGTTGGCGGCGATGGTGGCGCGCTGCTCCGCCGTGAGGCGGCTCATGGCCTCGAGCGCGGCGACAATCTGGGTCTGGATTTTTCCGAGCGGCATGGCGGATCAGCGGGCCGGGGTGGTTGAACCCGCGGGCGCCTGCTTGCGCTCCGCTTCGAGTTTTTCGAGGAAATCACCAACCACCTCGAGCGAGGTGCCGTACCAGATCACCGGGCCGCCCAGCTGCTTTTCCCAGTAGGTGCGCACGGCGGGACTCAGGTAATACGCGGTCGCGACGCAGTGAAAATCCTCCTCCTTGTCAAAGGGCACGGACCACGTCGCCCAGCAGGCGCCGAGGTCGAGCGTGTTGCGGAGTTCCTCCGACACCTCGTAGTTGCGCAGGTCGACCAAGCCAATCCCCTCGGAATCGGCGAGATGGGTCAGGATGTCGTCCTCCTTGACCACTTTCTTTTCATACGCGAGCACGCCGAGGACGGTGCTCTGACGTGGGTTGCCCTCTGCCACGAGTTCAAGCAGACGCTCATTCGCCGACTCGAGGTCCTCGATCTTCACGAGGTTGTGCTCGACCAGCTGCGCGCCCATCAGCCGATTGGCGCGCATCAGAAGAGGACGATGTTCGGCGGAGATGGACATGCGGCGACGCTGGCTCAGGCCTTCCCTTTTGGCGATTTCTTTGCCGCCACCTTGGCTTTTGGTTTAGGCTTGGACTTTGATGCGGCCGTCTTGGTCTTCGCTTTCTTCGGCTTCATCTGGCGACGCGCTCGCACGCTTGTCCACAGAAGCGCCTTCAGCTCCTCGATCCCGGCACCGCTCAGGCAGGAGATCTCGGCCACGTCGACCTTGTGCTTCTTCTTGAAGGCCTTGAGCTTCTCCGTCGCGCCCTCGAGGTCCATCTTGTTGGCCACGACCAGGCGCGGCTTGTCCAGCATCGCCGGGTCGTAAAGCTTCAGCTCGCTCAGCAGTGTCTTGTAGTCGTCGCGCGGGTCACGGTTGTCGACGCCGGCCATGTCGATCATGAACATCAGGAGCGCGCAGCGCTCGATGTGACGCAGGAACCGGTGGCCGAGGCCGCGATTCTCGCTCGCACCCTCGATCAGCCCAGGCACGTCGGCCAGCATCAGGCGGCCAAAGGTCGGCGCACCGTACTCGATCACGCCAATCTGCGGGTGCAGCGTCGTAAAGGGGTACGCCGCCGTCTTGGGGTGGGCCTTGGTGATCCGACCGGTGAGGGAGGATTTGCCGGCATTGGGAAAACCGACCAGGCCGATATCGGCGATGCTCTTCAGCACGAAACGGTAGGTCCCGGCCTCGCCTGGCTGGCCGGCGTTGGCCCGCTTGGGCGCGCGGTTGGTCGACGTCTTGAAGTGGGTGTTGCCCCAGCCGCCGTTGCCGCCCTTGCAGAGCACGACCTGTTGGTCGTTTTCGATGATTTCGGCCACGACCTTGCCCGTGGCCTCATCCGTCACAATCGTGCCGAGCGGGAGCTTGATGATCGCCGGCTTGCCCTCGCGACCGTGGCAATCCTTGCCCATGCCGTGCTCGCCGCGCTCGGCGCGCCAGTGCGGCTGATACTTGTAGTCAACGAGGTTGTTCGTGTCGTGGTCGCCCACGAGGATCACGTCACCGCCCTTGCCGCCGTCCCCACCATTGGGGCCGCCCCACGGCTCGTACTTCTCACGGCGAAAGCTGACGCAGCCGCGTCCGCCATCGCCCGCTTGGGCCTTGATCACACACTCGTCGATAAACATGCCGTGAATGGTGCAGAATCCCCCGCGGTTGCCAAGGAGGGGATGGGTGAAACTAGCGTAAAGGACGATCGCTGCGCGGAATGACCAATGGCAGGGAAATCAGAATGACGAAGCACGAATGACGAATTCCGGCCTTTCGTCCCTGCCTTGCCGCTCCGATTCGTCATTCGGATTTCGTCATTCAGGTTTCCCGCGCCTCCGCGCAGGCTACGCCGACGGCACTTCGATCCGGAAAATCGCGCTCTGTCCCGGAGGGCTGACCAGCGCGATCTTGCCGCCCTGCAGCTCGAGCAGGCGGTGAACGATGTACAACCCGAGCCCGCTCGAGCTTTCGCCGGCGGTTGGTCGCGCCGAAAGCTTGCGATAGCGACCGAACAGTTGGGGCATGTCGGCAGCACTGAAACCAGGGCCGGAATCATGCAGGGCGATCACGATCTTGCCGGGAACATCGCTCTCGACGGCCTGGAGGAGGATCGCTCCGCCGGCCGGCGAGTACTTGATCGCATTGCTGAGCAGGTTCTCCAGCACGCGCTGGAAACGATCGGCGTCGACCAGCACCTTGAGGTGCGCCGGAACGCGGATGCTCGCGGAAATCCGCTTGGCTTCGGCCGACCGAGCGAGGCCGCGCCAGGAACGGTCCACGAGACCGACCAGCGGGTAAGGCGCCCGCTGCAACTGCAAGCGGCCGCTCTCGAGCGCATCCGTTTCGAGCAGGCTCTCAATGATGCTGAGCATCTGGTGCGACGAATCCGCGATATCGGAGAGGAATTCCTTCCGCTCGCTCGTCGGCATACGCTGATCGATCGGAAGTTTCTCGTCCTCATTCAGCACCTCCGCAATGCCCTGCACCGCGTTGAGTGGGTTCTTCAGGTCATGCGCGGCAATCCCCAGGAACTCGCTCTTCTGGCGATCAAGTTCCTCGAGCTGCTGCTTCTGCCGGAGAATCTCCTCGTTCGCCCGCTCCAGCCGGGTTCGCTCCGCCGACTCGGCGAGCGCCTTCTCCTCGGCCGCGTTCTTCTCGTCGCGCATGTTGCGGATCTTGTCCGCGAGCGCGAAGGCGAACAACAGCATCTCCACGGATGAGCCGATCTGCACCCAGTACACATCCGAGGCCACCGCGGTGCCTCGCGCCTGCGACACCAGCACCGGGATCAGGAAGAGGTAGATTGCCCCGAATCCGAGCAGGTAAAAGCGAGCCTCGCGCCGCCCGGCTTTCAGCGCCGCCGCCGCCAAAAACGAAATCACGGCGTAACCCGACGCCGTCAGCAGCGAAAGCACCTTGAAGATGGTCAGGTAAAAGCCGGGGTGATCAGCCCACAGGTCGCGGCGAATCGCGATCACGACCATGTACACCGCCAGAAGCACGCAGACGGTGGCAAAAAGCCGGCCGAGCCGGATCATCCAAGGTTCGTAGCGCGGGATATGCTCGGCCGTCCCAAGAAAATTCCGACTGAACTGCACCAGCGCATAGATCGAGGCGCAGGTGCACGCTGCGATCACCAGGTTGTGGTGGGGCGACTGCAACCACGGCAACCACTGGAAGTGGAGGCCCTGATAGAGGAAGAAACCAACGCCGAAGGTCGCAACGTAGAGGAGGAAGTAGAGAATTTCGGCCCGGCGCAGAACGCCGTAGAGAAACAGGTTGTACAGGCCGAGCGCGAGCAGCGCGCCGTAGTAGAAGCCAAGCCAGACGTCGTGTGTGCGCCGGCTCTTCAGGTAGTTGTCCGCCGGATCATGAACCTTGAAAAGCGGCCATTGCGATTCGTCGTTGCGGGCATTCACCCACATCACGAACCGATCAACCGCCGGGGTCGAAAACCAGGCGACGGGCTCGCGCCCCCAGAGGGAGCGCTGCGGATACGGCACCCGCTCGCCCACCCGATGTTCGGCCCAACGGCCGGCCGCATCGTCCCAAACAAAGAACGACGTGTCGTCCTCGAAAAAGTCGTTCAGCTCGAGCGCGATCAGGTGCGCCTGCGCTCGGGGATTCGACCAGCCGATGCGAAGCCAAAGGTCCTGTCCGCCTCCCGTGGCCGGGAGCTCCCCCCCGGCGGGCATGGGGACAAATGCCCCCGCCGTCCACGCAGTCTCGGCGGCGGCGCGATCCAGTCCGGACGGGAGGAGCGCATACTCCACCTCCCCGGCAACGGGATTGACCGACTGCGCGTGCAAACCGCCAGCCAGAGCAAGCAGCAGCCAGCCAAAGCAAACGAGAGACCGCACAAAGGACATCACCAACCCCACCCAATCGCTGGGCCCAGATTCCGTCAACCACGCGGAGGCCGTTGCCTTGCAACAGTCGGGCGACGCGACCGAACCGGTCGGGCAGCTCAGAGTACGATCTTGATGCCCTTGCGGAGGTAGGTCGGGACGTCGAGATCCTGACCTTCGAACAGGTTCCGGTCCGTACGCTCGAAGTAGCCCCGCGTTTCGGCCTCGCCGGCGAGCATCATCTCCTCCTGCACCGCGCGCGCCGAGGGTACGGCGGCCGGTTGAGCCACAGCCTGACCGACCGCCGGAAACACGCCGGAGGCCTGGGATGACATCCGCGGCTCGACCTGCGGAGCGGGCGTCGCCGGCTGAGGCTGGGCCGTGCGGGCGCGCGCCGGCGTGGCTGGGCGCCGCACCGGGATGCGGCCACCGACATCGCTGGTGCCGAGCACGCAGACTTCCACCTTGCCCTGCATCTGTTCGTCGATCACCGCGCCCATGATCACATGGGAATCGCGGCCAAACTGCTCGGTGACCGCCGACATGATCTCGTTGACCTTGGGCAGCGTGAGGTCCGTGCCACCGATCAGATTGACCAGCACACGATCCGCCTTGCGGGAAAATTCAGGCGTGGCGAGCAGCGGGCACAGCTTGAGGCTCTCAATCGCATCCGCCACCGCGTTCTCGCCCTCGCCGCTGCCGAGACCAAAGAGGGTCTTGCCGCCGCGGGTATGGAACGCCTGCCGCAACGTCGCAAAATCGAGATTGATCAGGCCGGTACGGAACAGCATCGACCAGATCGACTTCACGCCTCGGCCGATCCACTCGTCAGCGCGCGCAAACGAATCGAGCGCGGTCTCACTGTCCGCCGATTCCTGCAGCAGGATGTCGTTGGGCAACGGGATCACCGCGTCGCAGGCGCGGCGCAGGGTCTGCAGGCCTTCCTCGGCCTGCTTGGCCCGTCGGCCCCCTTCAAAACTGAACGGCAACGTGACGAAAGCGATCACAAGCGCGCCCGATTCCGCCGCGATCTCCGCGATGACCGGGGCGGCGCCGCTGCCCGTGCCGCCACCCATGCCAGCGACGAGGAACACGAGGTCGCAATCCTTTACGACCGCGGCAATTTTCTCGCGATCCACCTCGGCCGCCTGGCGCCCGATGTCAGGTTCGCCGCCGGCTCCGAGACCACGCGTGATCGACGCACCGAGCAGCACCTTGTCCTGCACCGGAGAAGCCGAGAGGGCTTGAAGGTCGGTGTTGAGCACCGCCATCTGCAGGCGCTCGAGATTCTCCATCTTGAGCCGGTCCACGGCATTGGCGCCCGCGCCGCCAATGCCGATGACCTTGATCGCAATGCTGCGATCCGTCATCAGATCGGTCGCGAGGGGCAGTTCGTTCGAATTCGACGTCACGTTCATGGTCAGTTCCCCACCGCGAAAAGCTTCTTGATGAATCCACCGGTCGTGGAGCGCTTGGGCGGAGCGGACTCCGCCCGCGACTGGGCTCCGTAATTAAGCAGGCCGGTGACCGTGGCAAAGGCCGGTTCGCGCAGCTTCTCGTCGACCGCGCCCGGCAGTTCGCCAATGTGCACCGCGACGCCAAAGACCTTGGCCGCGGCTTCCGTCAGACCCGGCAAACGCGCGGTGCCACCCGTGAGGATCACGCCGGCCGCACACTTCTCCGGCACGAACGCGGTGCCGAGTTTCTTGCGCACGACTTCGAGCACCTCCCACGCGCGGGCGGAGGTGATCGTCTCGATCGTGTGTTTGGGGAACTGGCGGTCGCCGATCGCGAAATCGCCGTTGAGCCAGACCTTTTCGGTCTTGTCCTTCGACAACACCGTGCCGCGGCCGAAGCGCAGCTTGAGTTTTTCCGCCTGACCTTCCGTCACGCGGAGGCCGAGCGCCAAATCGTTGGTCAGGTGGCTGCCGCCCACCGGCACCACGCCGGTCACGAAAGCGCCACCGTCTCGATAGAGCGCAAAGTCCGTCGTACCCGCACCGATGTCGATGACCAGCGCGCCGTTCTGGCGGTCCTGCGGGGAGGTCAGCACCGCGCCCGCGGCCAGGCTGGAGAGAATGAGGTCCCCCACCCGCACATTGAAGCCGCGGATGACATGGATATTGTCCGCAATGCGGTTCTCCTGGCCGTGCACGGTCCAGTAGCCGACATCGAGTCGTTGACCCACGAGGTGTTCGGGATTCGAACCCACCATGCGGCCATCGAGATAAAACGGGCGGCGGATGTTGTGCACCACCATGCGGCCCTCGGGCAGGGCCTTGGACTTCGCCAGCCGGCAGACCGTGTCGATGTCGACCTGGCTGACCATGTTGTCGGCCGCGCTCACGCTGACCGACGCTTCATTGTAGAAACCTTCGAGATGCGCGCCCGTCTGGGCCAGATAGACCTCCTCGATGCGCACGCCCGCGCTCTGCTCGGCCGACATCAGTGCGCTGTGCGCCGCGTCGCTGGCGGCCTTGAAGTCGGCCACGGCGCCCTTGATCACGCCGCGGGACTGGCACTCGCCAAAGCCGATCAGGTTGAGGCTGCGGCCATTGACGACTTCGCCAACGAGAACGGCGACCTTGGAGGTGCCGATTTCGACGGCACCGATGAAGCGGGACTTGGACATCTTACTCGAGGGAAATGGGACGAATTGGGCGGAAGAAAGTCGGATTCTGCTTGGCCGGCTCGGGTGCGCGCGTCGGCGCGGGCGTGCCGCCAAATGCCACCGGCACCTGCCGGCCGCCCACCGCAAGGTTCACCCGGCTTGGCTGTCCGAGCGCCGGATTGAGCGCGATCTGCTCGATCGTGGAGTCGAGCAGCGCGACCTGCGTGAAGAAATCATCCCGGGTGCCAAACACGACCTCGGGAATGTCTTTCGAGCGCACGATGATCTCGCCGTCGGTGGGCAGGCGCGAGAGGTCGACCACGTTCCAGCTGCGATACAGTCCGGGCGCATTCGCCTGCGTCACGGTCAGCAATTCCGCCAGCGTCTCCAGGCCCGTCAACGGGACATAGCCGTCGCCCGCACGCGTGAGTCGCACGCCCGCCAACCAAGGCAGTGACGTGATCAAGTCATCCGCGTAACCCGTGCCGGCGTACACCGTGCCATCGCGCGCAACGACCAGGTCCGGGCCGGCTTCAGGACGGATCCGCACGACCGGCGAGCGTTCCTGCAGCGTCACGACGAGCGTGGAGGGAAACTTGCGCACCAGCACTGCAGTGCGAACCTGCCCCGTCGTCGTCAGCCGCGACTGCAACCCCGGCAGATCGAGTTCCATCAGCGCGACATTGCGCGGAAGGGCGAGCACGTCGTTCACCCACGAGAGATCGAGCACCCCGTCGGTGCGCAGCTCGATCGTCTTGACCGGCTCACCCTTGCCCGCGGCGGTGAGGGTTTGCGGAGCGGTTTCCCACGTCCGCCAGATTTCGAAGCCGCCCCAGAGGGCCGCGGCCGAAAGGGCACACGTGGCGATCAACTTGCCGGTCGAGAACGCCAGGCGACGACGGCCCTCCGTCGACATTGCGCGCGGCGCAACGGTCTGCGGGATGTCGCGCCAGTTCCGGGCGACGGGGGTAGCGGAGTCGAGTTTGCTCATGGACGGATGCGGGCAGGCTGCGCCCCTTGAGCACGCGCCAACGCAGGCAAAACCAGTTCCCTCACCAACGCCGTAAAGTCCATTCCCGCGCAGCGCGCACTCATCGGCAGCAAGCTGGTTTCTTTCATGCCCGGGAGCGTGTTGATTTCGAGCAAAAACGGTTCGTTTTGCGCAGAAACTATGAAGTCGATGCGTGCGTAGTCGCGGCAGCCGCAGGCCGCAAAGGCCGCCTCGGCCGCCGCCTGCACCGCCGCCGTCACTGCCGGCTCAAACGGCGCGGGCGCCAGGTACTCGGTCATGCCCTTGGTGTACTTGCTCGTGAAATCATACACGCCCGACTTCGGACGCACCTCCACCGCGCCGAGGGCCTTGCCGTTGAGGACGCCAATCGAGCACTCCCGCCCGGTCAACCGCTGCTCGGCCAGCCAGGATCCGCGGGTGATGCCCGCGAGGGCGGCCTCGAGTTCGGCCCGGGTGCCCGGGAGACTGAGCCCGACGCTGCTGCCTTCGGCGTTCGGCTTGATCACCACGGATTCGCCCACGGCCGCCATCACCTCCGCTGCGGAGGGCTTCTTGGCCGCATCAAAGACCAACCCCTTGGCCACCTTAACCCCGCGGGTCGCGACCGCCTGCTTGGTCCGGGTCTTGTCCATGGTCAGGGCGCTGGCCTCAACCCCGCAGCCGGCATAGGCGATGCCCGCAGCTTCGAGCAGGCGCTGCATGCCGCCATCCTCACCGAAGGTGCCGTGGAGGGTGGAAAAGACGACGTGCAGCGCCGGATCTAGGCCCGGAGGCAGAGCGTTGGCGTTCACTTCAAACACCCGGGTCGGAAACGACCGGGCCAGCGCTTGCGCGGAAGCCCGCCCGGAGCCCAGCGACACCTCACGCTCAGCCGAGGTGCCGCCACAGAGAACGGCGATGATGGGGGATGGGATCATGGTGAATTTCGGAATGCGGAAGAGAGAGTGATCAGATCGAGCAAACACGGCGGGCGATGGATTGGGTTACGGTCATTCCGCAAGCGGGAATCCGCTGTCCGCAATGGATCACAGCACATCCTCCCAGCGCTGGCCGTAGAGCAGGACCTCGGGCTCGAGCTTGACGCCTTTGGCCGCCTCGACCCGGGCGCGGACCTTGCGCACGAGCGCAATCACGTCGGCGCTGGTCGCGTGGCCGCGGTTGACGATGAAATTGGCGTGCACCGGCGAAACCTCCGCGTCCCCCACCCGCTCGCCCTTGAGGCCGGACTGGTCGATCAGGCGGCCGGCGGAGTCGCCCGGCGGGTTCTTGAAAATGCACCCGGCACTCGGTTCGCGCGGCTGGGACTTCTGGCGTTTCTCCCGATAGGCATCGACCTGGCGGCTGATCGCCTCCGCCTCGGCCTGAGCCGCCGGACGCAGGATCGCGCCGAGCGCGATCGCATCGTGCAACTCGGCACAGTGCCGGTAATCCACATGCATCTCCTCCTTCCGGAGCGTCTTCACCTCACCGGCATAGGTGATCAGCGTCACCTCGGCGACGACGTCGAACATCCAGCCGCCCATCGCGCCCGCGTTCATGCGCAAGGCGCCACCGACATTTCCCGGGATGCCTTCAAGGAACTCGAAGCCCACCAAGCCGGCTTTGATCGCAAGGCCGCAAAGATTCTTGAGACGCAAGCCCGCCCCGACCCGCACGCGCCCGTCCGGCAGCGGCTCAAACGTCTCCCACGCCGCCTGACGCAGGCTCAGCACCAGGCCGTCGACGCCCGTGTCCGGAACGAGCAGGTTCGATCCACGTCCCAGCACCTGCACGGGCACCCCTGCCTGCGCGGCCGCGCGCAGCAGGGCCTGGAGATCCGGCAGACTGGCCGGCTCCGCGTAGATCCGCGCCGCACCGCCGACCCGCATCGTGGTCTTCTCGGCCAGCGATTCCTCGCGCTTCACCTTGGTCGCGGCGGAAACCGCTCCACGCCACGCCTCCGCCAATCCGTCCCAGTCCGTCGTCTTCATCAAAGTCTGCTTACGGGCGGCCAGCCACTGCCGCGCGGCCTGGTCGATGTCGCCCGCGCCCACCACCGCCACCAGGTCGCCCGCCCGCACGTCGGCGTCGAGCGCCGTCAGCGCGGCTTTCACGTTTCCGGCCTGATAGGAAAGCGCCTTGGCCGGCGCGAGCCGCCGGACGGCGTCGGCCAGATCACCGGTCGTTCCGCCCGGCATCGGCGCCTCACCGGCACCGTAGACATCGAGAAGATGCACCGAGTCCGCCGTGGTCAGCACGTCGGCGAAATCACCAAGAAACTGCCGGGTCCGGCTGAAACGATGGGGCTGGAAAACCACGACCAGCCGTCCGCCCGGGCTGACCCGCCGGCGCAGACTCGCCAGCAGCGCACGGATCTCCGCCGGATGGTGCGCATAATCCTCCACCACCGTGATCGCCGCGTCCGCATGCAGCAGGCTCTGCCGCCGGCGAACGCCCGCGTAGCCCGCCAGCAGATTCGAGGCAAGGCGCACGCCCATGAGCTGCGCGGCGGCGAGCGCCGCCGTCGCGTTGAAGGCATTGAACTCTCCGGCCGCATGTACATCCGCCTGCCCGATGGAAAATTTTCCGCCGAGTGTGAGCTGCAGTCCGGACGCGTCCTCCTTCGCCACGGTGCCGGCATAGTCCGCCCCCGGACCAAAGGTCGCCACCGACGCGCCGCCCGTGGTCTGCGTCGCGATGCGGCGCGACAGCGCACACGTTGCGTTAACGAGCACCGTGCTCCGCGTCCGGGAAAACAGCGCGGCAAACGCGGCTTCCAGATCCGAGAGCTGCCGGTAATGGTCCGGGTGATCCCAATCCAGGTTCACCGCGAGCGTGATCTCCGGCGAAAAACGTCCGATCGTGCCGTCGCTCTCATCGATCTCGGCAATCACCCAGCCGTTCGAGCCCGCAGCCGCGGGCGGAAAGGCGTCGTCACCGATCAGTCCGCCCAGAACGTACCCGGACGGAAACCCGGCGCGCACCAGCGCCGTGGCCAGCATCGCGGAGGTGGTCGTCTTGCCATGCGATCCGCACACCGCGACGAGCTTTTGGTCCCGGGTGACCTCGGCGAGGAGTTCGCCGCGTCGCACCATCGGCAGGCCGCGCGCCTTCGCCGCCACCACGGCGGGATGCGTCGGGGCAATCGCCGACGAGTAGGCCACGAGACCGCAGTCGGCTGGAAGATCACCGGTCGCCGTGAGGCGAACGCCCGCACGCTCGAGTTGTACGCGCATGACATCCGTCATCGCGTCATCCTCGCCGCTCACAACAAAGCCACGGCGGACCAGATAGATCGCCAGCGGGCCGACGCCCATGCCGGCCACGCCCACACAGTGAATCGAGCTCACCGCGCGCCCAAATAACAACGGTCGTACAGCGTTCGCAGTCACGACGTCACCCCCGCCTTGGTCGCCGGCGTCGACGTGCCCGGACCACTTGCACCCCGCCCGGCGGTCAGTGCCTCGAGATCCTCCAACATGAAGCTGAGCGGATCGGCCTGGTCGAGTTGCTGCAGACGAGCCTGACTCGCCGCCCGGCGCGCAGCATCGTTCATCCAAGCGGGCACTTCGCGATCAAGCGCGGCTAGATCGGCCTGATCGACCACGACGCCTCCCCCTTCGCGCGCGAACCATGCCGCATTCGCGGCCTGATGATTGTCGGCCGCCTGGGGAAACGGCACGAGCACCGCCGGCGTGTGGCAGCGGATGAGTTCCGCAATCGTGCCAGCGCCCGCGCGCGACACCACGAGGTCAGCGGCGGACATGATGTCGGCCATGCGATCGGAGAAGGAGACAAACACCGCGTTCACCGGCGCGCCACCGGGGCCGGCATAGGCCTTCGCGCCCTCGTCGCCCTTGCCGGGACCGGTCACGCAGTAAAGCTGCACGCCCGCCCGCGCCAGCGGCTCGGCGTTTCGTCGCGCCCAATCGTTGAGCGCCGAAGCGCCCTGCGATCCGCCAAGCACCGCGAGCACCGGTCGCTGCGGATCGAGTCCGAGCACGGCGCAGGCCGCCGCACGATCACGGCGGACAATTTCCTGACGCACCGGCAGCCCGGCGGGACGGACCGCTCCGGCCCGGGCCTGCGGGAGATCGACGCCCGGTGGCAAGTAGACGCGCCGGGCCAGGCGGCCGAGCAGACGGATCGCGCGGCCCGGCACGCGGTTGGCCTCGTGCAGCGCCACCGGAATGCCGGCAAGCGCGCCCGCGACCATCAGGCTCGCCGTCGTGAAGCCGCCAAAGCCCACGATGCCGGCCGGCTTGAGCGTGCGCACCTGGCGCAGGCTGAAAAAGAAGGCGTGCGTCTGGTGCCAGACAAAGCGGGCGAACGTCGCGGGATGCGCCCCGAACGGCGCGCCCGGAATCCGCACAAAGGAAAGGTCCGGATATTTCTCCACCAGCCGGGCATCGATCTTCTTGTGGCTGATGAACAGCGTCACTCGATGCCCGCGCGCCCGCAGGCCTTCAGCGAGCGCAATGCCGGGAGAGAGGTGACCACCGGTGCCACCGCAGCTGATAAGAAACGTTTTCAACGTGAAATCCGAATGACGAAGTCCGAATGACGAAAAGGAAACACGGAAACGAAAGGCCGTAGATCGATAGTCTGTCCCTTCGTCATTCGGATTTCGTCCTTCGGATTTTCCTCACGCCGCCACTTCCTCCATCATGCGGCGGCCGCGCGTGAAGGCCGGTTTGGCCCAGCTGCGCTGGGTGTTGATGATGATCCCGATGAGCACGCCCATCAGGAGCAGATTGGACAAACCGGCGCTGATGAAGGGCAGCGACATGCCCTTCGTCGGCAGCAAGCCGGTGACGACCCCGAGATTGATGATCGCCTGCAGCGAGATCAGCAGCAGCGAGCCCGTCACGAGCAGAAACTGAAACAGATTCGGCGCGCGGCGCAGGTGGATGAGTCCGGCCACGAAGATGATGACGAAGATCGCCACCGTCCCGAGGGTGAACCACAGGCCCAGCTCCTCGCCCACGACCGCGAAGATGAAGTCCGTGTGGGCCTCCGGCAGGAAGTTCATCTGCTGACGTCCCTGGCCGAGCCCGGCCCCGTCGGTGCCGCCGACCGCAAAGGCCGCGAGCGACTGGTAGAGTTGATACGTGCCGGCCTGCTTGTTGCCCTCGACATCGAGAAACGCGAGGAAGCGGCGCAGGCGGTTGGGATTATTGATCACGAGCACCGCAAATCCGGCGACGGCCACACCGACGGTCGGCAGGATGTAGCGCCAGCGGGCCCCGGCGAGAAAGAGCAGGACCAAGCCGACGACCAGCGTCAGCGCCGCCGTACCGAAATCGGGCTCAATCACGATCAGCCCGGCAAACGCGCCGATGATCGCGATCGGGATGAGAAAGCCTTCCTTCAACGCGGCGATCTTCGTCTGGTTCAATGCCAGATAATGCGCGAGACAGAAGACCATCGCGATCTTGCCGAACTCAGAGACCTGAAAGCGGAGCGGCCCAAGCCCGAGCCAGCGACGGCTGCCCTTGACGGACACACCGATGCCGGGGATGAGCACAAGCGCGAGCAGCAGCAGCGCGACACCGCCGATGATCCAGATGTAGCGACGGGCGAACTCGAGATCGAGGCGGCTCGTGATGAAACACGCCACCGCCGCGAGACCAACGCCGAGCAGCTGCTTGTTGAGGTAGTAGTAAGGTCCCTGCTTAAACGAAGCGCTGGCGCTGAAGAGGATCGTGAGACCCAGGATCGCAAGGCCGACCGCACAGACTACGATGATGGCGGCGGGATTGAGGACGAGGGGGCTGCGCGGGCTGGGGGCGAGCGCGGGGCGGGACATAGGAGCCGGGAGTCGGTCGACTTAGTTGATGCGAGGCGCGCCGCTGTCAGCGCTGGAGCCGGGTTCGTCCACGCGGATCACCGGAATGTCACTGGCCGGCGCAGAGGCGGCGGGCGGAAGATCATCAGCGGCGCCCGGGATGAAGAGCACGGGAGCCGAGGACGACGTGGATGGCGCGGACGCGGCTGGCGTGCTCGCGGGCGCGGCAGCGGTGGAGCCCGCCGGCGCCTGCCAGCCGGGGATCACGAGTTCCTGACCGGCGCGGACGCGCGTCGGATCCGTGATGTTGTTCGCAGTCGCGATCTCGGCGTAACGCACGCCATAGCGGCGGGCGATTTCGCTCAGCGTTTCACCAGGGGCGACGGTATGAGTAACCGAATTGGCCGAGCGGGCCGCGGAGGCGGCGGGGGTCGTACCGGCGGCCGCCGTTTCCGTCGCGGCTGCAGGCACGGTCGCACCCGCGGGGAGAACAAGAATCTGTCCGGCGCGGAGCGAATCACCGCTGAGGCGGTTCGCGGAACGCAGGGCTTCAACCGTGGTGCCGTTGCGGCGGGCGATGGCTCCGAGCGTGTCGCCTGACTTGACGGTGTAAGTGGGAACATCGGCAGTCGTCGCCGGCGCGCCGGTGGCCGCGGCGGCGGCAACGGCCTTCTGCGGAATGATCAGCTTCTGATTCAACTGCAGCGTCGCGTTCGTCATCAGGTTGTTCGCCGCGGCGAGCTCAGCGACGGTGACACCGTGGCGCTTGGCGACCGTCCAGAGGCTGTCACCCTTCACCACCGTGTAGTTGACGGCCGGGGCCGCTTCAGCCGGAGGCGGCGTGTGCGCTTCCACGGCCGCGCCCGGGCGCGTGGGGCTGAAACGAATTGAGCCCGAGGCCATCGCAGGCGCGTTCGGATCGAAGAGCGGAGCGGGCGTGATCGCCGGATTGAGTTCGCTGCCAGAAAGCGCAGGGCTGGCCGTCGGAGTGGCGTAGGAAACCATCGCGTCCGCCGGAGCGGCGGCCGGCGTCACCACGGCGTTTTGCCGCGCGGAGGAGCGGCAGCCAGGGATGGCGAAGATCAGCATGAAAACGGCGGCGTGGACGGCCACGACCAGGCCAAAAATCTTCATTATTTTCATAGGAGTAAGTGTGTTCGGCGGACGATGGATTTGCTATCTTAAAACGGGTGTTGCTCCCAAGTTATTCACAAGCTGGGCGAACTGCTGTCCGCGGTCCTCGTAGTTGCGGAACTGGTCGAAGCTCGCGAAGCCCGGACTGAGCAAAACATGGTCACCCGCCCGGGCCTGGGCCGCGGCGGCGGCGACCGCCTCGGCGAGGTCCTGACAGACCGTCGATTCGATCCCGTGTGCCCCGCAAAAGGTGGAAAGCACGCTGCGGGTTTCCCCGATCAAAAAGACGTGACGAACCCGGGGCGCGATCCGGCGAACGAACGCGGCGATATCGCCGCCCTTGGATTTGCCGCCGGCGATGAGCAGGACCGGCGACGGAAAGCGCGTCAGGGCGGCCTCGACCGCGTGGAAGTTGGTCGCCTTGGAGTCGTTCCAATACGTGACGCCGCCGCGTTCGACGACACGTGTCAGGCGATGCGCGCCAAGGGTGAAGGTCTGCGCCGCCGTGTAGAGCAGCGGTTCGCGCAGGCCGGCGGCGCGCCACCAGGCCGCGGCGAGCAGGAAGTTCTCCCGCTGGGGATACTCGGCAAACACCGATCCCCGCAACAGGACATCACCGGGCTGGTCCTCGGTGGCGACGCAGGCTTCGGCCGGAAGCGTCTGGCCGTGCGCGATCGCGTAGCGCTGCACGCTGGAACCCGCAAAAACGGCGCCGCCAACGGTCCGCTCGAACAGATGCCACTTGGCGGCAAAGTAGGCCTCAAGGTCGCCATGACGCTCGAGATGATCCTCGGCGAAATTGGTCCAGATCGCCGAATCCGCGCGGAAGTGCCGCATCGTCTCCGCCTGGAAGGAGCTGACCTCGCACACAACCATGCTGTCGGGCGCCCCGCCCTCGCGGTCGAGCACGAGTTGCGACAGCGAATAGCCGATGTTGCCCGCCGCCTCCGCATCCCGGCCGGCGGCACGGAGCGCGTGGGTGAGGAACTCGGTCAACGTCGTCTTGCCGTTCGTGCCGGTGATCGCCACGAGCCGGCCGCGCCAGAAGAGCGAGGCAAAATCCAGTTCGCCGATGCAGACCGCTCCACCGGCGCGCGCCGTCCCGATCCACGGATGGGTCGAGGCAAAGCCCGGGGAGAAGATCACCAGGCGATACTCCGTGGCCGGCGCTCCGCGAAACTCCGTGAGCACGCCTTCACCACCCTTTTCGTCGAAGAGTTGCGGCGATCCGCCCAAGCGCGTCACCAACTGCGAAACGGAGCGGCCGCTCACGCCCGCACCGAAAACGGCGACGGGGCCGTTCAGCAGGGGTTTCAGAAACTCAGGAATGACCAACATGGAGGGAGTTCGCGATCAGCGCAGCTTAAGCGTGGCGAGGCCGAGCAGGGCAAAGCCGAGCGACAGCACCCAGAAGCGGAGCACCACCTTGGTCTCCGGCCAGCCGAGTTTTTGGAAATGATGATGCAGCGGCGCCATGCGCAAGAGCCGGCGCCCCTCGCCAAACCGGCGCCGGGTGTACTTGAACCAGCTTACCTGAAAGACGACCGAGAGCAGTTCCAGAACGAACACGCCGCCCACGATCACCAGCGTGAAGGGCTGGTGGATCATGAAGGCCATGACCCCGATCAGACCACCCAGTGCGAGCGAGCCCGTGTCACCCATGAACACCTCAGCAGGATGGGAATTGAACCAGAGAAACGCCATGCCCGCGCCAATAAGCGCGCCGCAGATCACCGCGAGTTCGCCCGCTCCGGGGACATAGCTGATCAGGAGATACTCGGAAATGATGCGATTGCCCGCCGCGTAGGCCATCAGACCAAACACCAGCGCCACCGTGATCGTGCAGCCGACCGCCAGTCCGTCGAGTCCGTCGGTCAGGTTGATCGCATTGCTGAAGCCGACCACCCAGAGGTAGATCAGGATAAGGAGCAGCCACCACGGCATGTGCGCGATGACGGCGTCCTTGAAGAAGGGAACCCATAGCTCACGGATCTTCTCCGAACTCACCGGATGCCAGAGCAGGACGCCGAGGGCGACGACCGTGGCGAGCGACTGCCAGGCGATCTTTTCCCACGAATTGATGCCGTCCTTGTTTTTGTGAACGACCTTGAGGTAGTCGTCGCGCCAGCCCGGCACGGTCAGCGCAGCGTAGACGAAGAGGGAGACAAAGACCCAGACATTCGGCGTCGCCCAGAGCACCGCGCTCATGAAGACCGAGATGAAGATGATCAGCCCGCCCATCGTCGGCGTGTGCTTCTTGTCGAAGTAGGTCGCACCGAGGGCACCCGTGCGCTCGTCGATGTAGCCGTGGCCGAACTTCAGTTCGCGAAAACGACGGATCAGCATCGGTCCGATGACGAAGCCGATCACGAGCGCGGTCAGGGTCGCGCCGGCCGTGCGCACCGTGAGGTAGCGAAGGAGTCGGAAAGGTCCGAAGAGGTGCTCGTAGTCTGCGAGGTAGCTGAGCATGGAAAGAGGAAAGCGGATCAGTGGGCGGCGGTGGCGGCACCGTCGACGACCTGTTCGAGTTGGTAGCGGCGGCTGCCCTTGACGAAAACGGCTCCTTGAAACGCCGCGACCACGGGTGTCACGGCCTCGAGGTTCGCGACCACCTCGACCTGTCCCGCGGTCGCACCTGCGGCGAGCGCACCAGCGCGGACGGACTCGGCCTCACCGCCGACGACAAAGACGCGGTCACGCGCCCCGAGCTTGAGTGAGCGGCCGAGTTCGTGGTGATAGCGGGCGGCCTCGGGTCCGAGTTCCTCCATGCAGCCCAGCACGTAGAGCCGGGGCTCACCTGCCGGCGCGAGTTCGCAAAAGGTCTCCAGCGCATCCCGCATCGAGGCCGGGTTCGCGTTGTAGCAGTCGAGGTAGAGCAGGCGTCCGGCTTCCTGGCGGATCTCCCCGCGCAGCGGCGCGGGTGCGTACTCATCGAGGCGGCGCTGGATCACATCGCGCGGCACACCGAGCCAGAGCGCAGCGCAGATCGCGAGGACCGCATTCTGGGCCATGCCGGCGGTGACGCGCCTCAGGGCAAAGACCAGCGGCGGCGGCGGACCGTAGGCCAGCGCGATCGCCGTGGTGTCACCGCGTTGCGTGATCGTAAAATAGACGCGGTCGCGCGGCGGCTCGGCCGGGCGCAGCACCTCGGCGGCCTCGACCGTGATGGTACGGACGGACAGATCGCGAAACGCCGGGAACTGCGCGCACGCCCGCGGGAAAAGCGCGAGACCGCTGGTGCGCACGGCCGCGGGCAGCACCGCCTTCTCGCGGGCCACGCCCTCGAGGCCGCCGAGTTCCTGCGTGTGCGCAGGGCCGACCAACGTGATGAGTGCGACGTCGGGTTCGATCATCTGCGCCAGCGGAGCCATCTCGCCCGGGGCGCTGATGCCGGCCTCGATCACGGCGAACTTGTGGAGCCCGGGCTCGAGCCGGGTGAGCGTGAGCGGAACGCCGAGGTGGTTGTTGAGATTCCCCTCCGTCGCCAGCACCCCGCCCTCCTCGCCGCCGAGGAGCAGCGCGAGCAGGTTCTTGGTCGAGGTCTTGCCGGCGCTGCCGGAGATGCCGATGACCGGTGCGCGGAAGGCGCGGCGGTGCGCGGCGGCGATCGCCTGGAACGCGCTCAGCGGATCCGCGACCACCAGCTGAGGCAGCGCAATCGCGGGGTTGGCCTGCGCCACCAGCGCGGCGCTCGCGCCGGCCGCGGCGGCCGCGGCCAGAAAATCGTGTCCGTCGCGGCGGTCAGTCTTGATCGCGACGAAGACCTGACCCGCGCGCAGACTGCGCGTGTCCATCGTGAAGCCGCTCAACGGAGCCGGCGGCACCTGCGTCCACTTTCCAGTGGTCCAGGTGGCGAGGGTCTTGGGGTCGAACGCGGGCACAGTCGGTCATCCGTTCTTGATCTGCTTGATCCCGATCAGCTCCCGCACGACCTGACGGTCGTCGAAGGGAATCACCGTGTCGGCAAACTCCTGGTAGGACTCGTGGCCCTTGCCCGCGATGAGGAGACAGTCACCTGGCTGCGCCATGTCCAGCGCGAGGCTGATCGCGCGGCGGCGGTCGTCGATCCAGGCGATGCGGTCCGCCGAGATCACACCCTCACGCATGTCGGCAAAGATCTGCTCCAGCTCCTCGCGGCGGGGATTGTCGGCCGTGGCGAAAGCGAAGTCGGCAAGGTCCTGCACCGCACGCGTCATGAGCGGACGCTTGGTCCGGTCGCGATTGCCGCCGCAGCCATAGACCACCAGCACACGGCCAGGGGTGACGGCGCGGAGCATGCCCAGCGCGTTACGCAGCGCGTCATCGGTGTGGGCGTAGTCAACGAACACATTGAACGGCTGGCCCTCATCGACGCGCTCCATGCGACCGGGCACGCCCTTAAAGGCGCGCAGCTTGGCGAGGAAGACGACCGGATCGCGGCCGAGGCCCCAGGCGGTGGCGATGGCGGCAAGGAGGTTGCTGAGATTGTAGCGGCCAACGAGCGGCGACTCGATCGCCATCTCCCCCTGAGGCCAAACCAGCTTGAAGGAGGTGGACTTGAACCCGAGTACGACCTGCTCCGCGCGGACCTGCGCATCGGCGGCTTCGCCGAAGGTGACCGTGCGGACTGTCGACGGCACCGTGGACGCAAGCTGCCGGCCGTGCTCGTCGTCGAGGTTGACGACGGCGACCTTGGGCGTGGCGCCGGTCGCGCCGGTGAAGAGACGGGTCTTTACCTCGAAATAGGCCTCGAGCGTCTTGTGGTAATCGAGGTGATCGCGGGTGAGATTGGTGAAGACCGCGGCGCCGAACTGCAGGCCGAGCACACGCTGCTGATCGATGCCGTGGGAGCTGACCTCCATCACCGCCTGGCGGCAGCCGGCGTCGCGCATCTGCGCGAGCATGCCGTAGATGTCGAGCGACTCAGGCGTGGTGCGGAAGGACGGGACCGTGCGCGCGCCGAGATCGTAGTTGATCGTGCCGATCAGGCCGACCTTCTGGTCGCCATTGAGGAAGTGCTTGATGAGGTGGGTGACGGTCGTCTTGCCGTTGGTGCCGGTGACGCCGATCACACTCAGGTCGCGGTCGGGAAACTTGTAGTAACGCTGGGCCACGCGCGCGAGCGTGGCGCGCGGATCGGCGACCTGGATGAAGGTCGCGCGAGCCGGCATGGCCATGGGCAGCTTGGCCGTGACGATCGCCACCGCGCCGCGGTTGATCGCCTCGTCGATGAAGGAAATGCCATCCGCGCGCAGCCCGGGCAGCGCGAAGAACAGCGTGCCGGGGACGACGCGACGGCTGTCCATCACAATCCCGGAGATGGGGCGATCGAGCGCTCCCTTCGAGGCGACAATCTCGCCCTCGCCAAAGAAGTCGGAAAGTTTGGGTGCCATTTTGATCACGCGGTTGCGCGCAGCGGTTTCCTTGCGGGTGCGCCCGAATACCTGCGGGCTGAACGCTTGGATAAGCGGATGATTCGAAGTCAGGTAGCCGATCACCGGCGGCCTCCTTCCAGGGCAAAGAGCGGGCGGCCGGCAACCGGCACGGCGGGCTTGATGTCGAGGTAGGAAATGAGCTGCTCGGCGAGGTGCTTGAAGCTCGGCGCCGCCACGGTGCGGCCATAGCCGGAACCATTCGTCACATTGGCATCGTCCACGATGACCGTGATGACGACCCGCGGATCGTTGGCCGGGAAGAAGCCGGCGAAGGAGCCGACGTGATTCTTGTTCGAATAACGGCCGTCGATGATCTTTTGCGCCGTGCCGGTCTTGCCCGCGACAAGGTAACCAGGGATCGCGGCGTTGGTCGCGGTGCCACCGGTCTCAACCACGCCCTGAAGCATGCGGGCCATCTGCTGGGCCGTCTGCTCGCTGATCACGCGACGACGCGCCACGCCACCGAAGGTGTAAACGGTCTCGCCGCGGCTGTCGCGGATCTCGCGGATGATCTGCGGACGCATGAGTTCGCCGCCGCTCGCGATGACGCCCATCGCGTAGTGAATCTGCATCGGGGTGGCCGCGATCGAGTAGCCGGCCGGGATGCGGGTGATGTCGATGCCGCTCCACTTGTCGGGCGAGTTGAGCTGTCCGCTGATCTCACCGCCAAAGGGAAAGCCCGACGCCTCGCCAAAGCCAAAGGCGCGTGCCCAGTCGTAGAACTTCTGGTCACCCAGCTTCATCGCCAGCAGCGCCGCGCCACGGTTGCTCGAGTGGCTGATGATCTCCGAAACACTCAGCGCATGGTCCCACACATGGTCGTCACGCATGAGGCGGAGGGTCTTGCCCTTGTAGACCGTCGTCTCCGACGTGCAGTCGAAACGCATGCCGGGCGTCACGAGGCCGTCCTCGAGTGCGCCAGCGGCGGCAACGATCTTGAAGGTGGAACCCGGATCCAGCTGATCGGTGATCGACACGTTCTTCTGCGTCTCCATCGGCGCACGGAAGAACTCGTTCAGGTTGAAGCTCGGGTAGTTGCCAAGGCCAAGGATGAAGCCGCTGCGGGCATCGCTCACGATGATCGTGGCCTTCTTCGGATTGAATTTCTCAACGATGGCCGCGAGCTCGGCCTCGACCATGTGCTGCACGGCCGAGTCGATCGAAAGCATGACGCTGAAGCCGTCCGTAGGGCGAACCTCGCGGGTGCGGAACTGGGCGAGTTCGCGGCGCAGGCCGTCCTTCTCGGATTCGCGCCAGCCGTCCTGGCCGCGCAGGTAGAAATCGGCGAAGGACTCCACGCCGGACGCCGGGGTGTCCTCCTTGTTGACGAAGCCGACCACGTGGGCGGCGAGCCCGTTGCGTGGATAGGTGCGGCGGTAGGACCGGGTGCCGTACACGCCCTTGACGCCGAGCTTGAGGATCTGGTCGTAAGTCGATTCCTCGACCGACTCGCTCAACTTCGCCCAGCGTACGAGGCGCTCGCCCGAAGCGGCGGTTTCGTCGACCACGGTGGCGAGGTTGATGGCAGGCAGCGCAGTCGGGCCGGAGGCCGAGGCGACCGCCTCGGGCGCGTCCTCAGAGGAGCGCGTCTTGGTGCGGAAAATCCGGGTGAGTTCGCTGGCCGGCATGCCGATCAGGCGCGCCAGTTCGGGCCACTTGCTCTCGTCTTCGGGCCGCAGCGCCTGCGGATCGACGCCGAGGACGATCAGAGAACGGGAGGTCGCGAGGACATCGCCGCGCGCATCGAGGATGTCACCCCGGCGGGCCTGCTCGACGACAAAGGAATCGCGGGCGCGGTCGACGTGACGAACGAGACGTTCGCGGTCGAGCACGTGCAGCTGCAGCAACCGGAAGCCGACGCCGACAAAACCGAGAAAGACCCCCGAGGCGAGGAGGACGATGCGGTAGTTGGAGGCAAAACCCTTGGACATGGAAAGCGGGGCGGGAATCAGCGGTTGGCGTTGCCGGCGAGGCGGAAGTCGATCGGAGCGAGCCGGACCGAATCCGAGGAGAAGATCTCGATGTTGCGGCGGGCCACGAGGCGCTGCTCGGGCGACTCGGTGATGCGCACCATCTGGGCCTCGCGCGTGCGGACGAGCCCGAGGCGCATGGCGGCGTTCTTCTGCTCGAGCGCATCCGGGGACTGCTCGGCCGCGATCAGCGCGGTCGTCTCGGCGATGCGGCGCTCGATCTCGGCGATGCTGGCCTCGATCTTGCGCGACTCGTTGGCCGTGGTGGAAATGCGGTGGCGGAACCAGACGGTGCCGAGGCCGACGGAACCGGTGAAGCAGATCATGACCAGCGTGTAGACGAGGAGCTGGTTAACGAAGGCGTGGGTATCGGACTTGTTCATGACGAGACGGCGGACGAAAGTTTGCGCAGAGCGCGAAGTTTGGCGGAACGGCTGCGGGGGTTGACGGCGAGTTCTTCCTCACCGGCGGTGACCGGACGGCGCGTGAGCGGGTCGGCGTGCTTGATGCGGAGATCCTGCGGACGGTGGTCGTCGGCGCTCTCGGGCTGGCCGCAGAGCCGGCGGAAGAACTGTTTGACCGGACGATCCTCGAGGGAATGGAAGCTGATCACGGCCAGCACCCCGGCGGGCGCGAGGCGCTCAAAGGCGGCAGGCAGCGCGCGTTCGATCGCGCCGAGTTCGTCGTTCACCGCGATGCGAATACCCTGGAAGGCACGCGTCGCCGGATGAATGCGCGAGGCGTGACGCTCACGAGCCGGGATCGCGGCGGAAATCAGATCGGCCAGCGCGGCGGTGCGGGCGAGCGCGCCGGTGCCGCGGGCATCGCGGATCGCCCGGACCACACGGCGCCAGTTGTTCTCCTCGCCATAGTCACGCACGGCCCGGACCAACATCTCCTCGGTCGCCGTCTCGAGCCAGACCGACGCGGGCACGCCGGAGCGTGGATCCATGCGCATGTCGGCCGGGGCGTCCTGGCGGAAGGAGAAGCCGCGGTCGGCTTCGTCGAGTTGGAATGACGATACGCCGAGATCGAACAGGATGCCGTCGAAGAGCCCGAGATTGAGTTCGGCCAGACGGCCAAAATCGCGGTCGACGAGGACGAAGCGCCTGGCGTATTCCTCGGCCAGGATCTCCGCGCGTGGCGCGGCGGCGGGATCGCGGTCGAGCGCGACCACCTGCGTGCCGGCCGCGGCCTCGAGGATCGCACGGGTGTGGCCACCGCCGCCAAAGGTGCAGTCGAGGTAGCGGCCACCCTCGCGGGGAGCGAGCAGGTCGATGACCTCGCGGAGGAGGACGGGATAATGGCCGGGCGTCATCGCGATGACGGGTTGCTCAGGCAGCATGGCGCGCATCGGCGGGCCTCCTGATGTCCACGAACGTGATGCCTGAAACCGAAAGCCCGTCGGAGTTGGCGCTGCCGATGCGACGCAGCACGAGGCTCGCGCGTAGCCGGGGCATGACCGTGGCGAAATGCCGGTGGTGCCCGAGGCGCACCGGAGAGAAGGCCGGCAGGCGGGTCGGGGAGATCTTGGCGTTGGTCCGCATGGCTAGATCCCGAAGCGCCGCATGAAGTCGGCCTGGGTCGCAGGCGAGGACTTCTGCACGGTGGCCGCCCAGCGTTCCGGGCTGTAGACGTTAAACTTGCTCAGGCCGCCGCTCAGCACGGCGTCCTTCGCGATGCCGGCATGCTGCAGCAACTCGTTCGAGAGGCCGATGCGCCCCTGCTTGTCGAACGTGAAGGCCTGCGTGACGGCGAAAAAGGAGGCGATCTCCGCCTGCGCGGACGCATCGGACAACGGCACGGCGGCAATCTTCGCGTAGAGCTTCTCCACCTCGGCCGGCGGCAGCACGGAAATGTACCCGTCCGGATTCGGCGTCGCGAGGAACGTATCGGCCTCACCGTGCGCAGACCGCCAGGTCGACGGAATCGTGAGCCGATTCTTGTCGTCCAGGTTATGCCGGAAAAGCCCGGTATAGAACGGTTTGCCTAGTTGAGCCATGGAAGAGTCACGCGAGGTGCCCCAAAGTGCCCCATTTCAACCCATTTTCACCCCCACCCGTCAAGCCAAGACCGCCCAAAACGGTCGAAAATCGCGTAAAAGTTGTTCACAACCATCGCTCTGAGCGTCCGGGTGTAAGAAACCGTGACTCATGCCGGCAGACACAAAGTCATGCCGACGATGCGATTACCGAAGGGGCTTTTTACGCGCTATTGGACCTCAATCGAGGCCGACCGATTTACAACTGACGAGGCCTGGAAATTTACATCCTCCCCGCCCACCCGTAAATTTTTACCCAAGACTTAGCGCAAAAGCCGACGAACTCGTGCCGACCACGGCAGACCTTCCACCTGCAACGAAAAGACAATAAAGCCATCACGACAGACTATCGCTCAAAGCTCGACGCTATCGCAATGTAACCGCGTCTCCATGGTCGAGATCCCGATCCTTCGAAATTGTCCAATCGACCAAAGCGGGCATCGGCGATTACTCGTCCAGAAGTTGAGAATCGGAACTGCGATGAGGTCTCGATATCCAAGTATGCCGACGCGGTTCCATGCGAATGCAGTCCGCAATTAGTTCAAGGGCATGAAATCCAGGCATCGCGACCGCGGTCCTCCTGCTATCGGAGATTGCGGAACATGGGCACGCAAGAGCCCGCCTACGCCATAGGACCCGAAACCCATCCCCAGCTTGTTACGGCACAATAACTCCGCACCTCTCCAACGTGAACACGCTCCAAAAAAAACTCGCCGCTTCTTCTCTGATGACCGCACTTGCACGCGCCATCCACAATACGGGAAATGAAGAGACCCTTTATATTCGCCTGCGAATCGATGCGCACCGCTTCACCTCCTGCTCTCCCGAAATCGGCTATCTCGATCACAAATCGGAGGCCCGTTACGTCGACCTTAGCATCAACGGCGCAGACTCAGCCCATATCGTCACACTAGCAGACAGGTTGGCACGCGCTCACACGCCTTCTGAAGCCAGCGAAGATACCGACGGGCTAAGCTTCGAATTGGAGGCAGTGGAAGTCGGTCGCCGTTGGTGTGTAAGCACCAAAGTCACAAAATGGATTCCCCGTACGAGCCGGCTGGCAGAACGCCACTTCCAATACTGGATACCGTGTGCGGACCGGTCACGTGACCGACTAGCTGCGTGAAGGAATCCAAAGCATGGAAAGCATCGTGCCCTTGTCATCGAGCCGTGCACAGAACTCCCACAGCTCCTCATCCTCTCGTGCTTCGATGTGAGGAAACCACGCGTCCCATGGCACCTGCTGCATCCCAGTCTCTCCGCTAGCCTCGATCGCTTCGTGGAAGACGAACGCCTGGTCAGAAATCTGTTGCTTGGATTCGAGCCAAAGACCGCCCATCCGTGCGCGATTCTCTCGCCACCAATGCACGTTTCGACCATCTGAGAATACCGCCATCACAGGGTGAGGTGCGAGTTCAGCGTAGCGGATCGTCGCGGTGATGGGGGCCACGGAAAATTGAGTGCTCATCTCGTGAATCACCGACCAGCTCGGTTCGTCCCTGAGCGCCTTTTGATTGAGCATGAACTTGGGCATGAGGAGTTCCGAGGCAAAGGTATTGGCCTCAAGCTCCTGACCGCTATGGCGGTACTCCTTCATGTCTGCATCGGTGCAAAAAAATACCTGCGTGTCCGCACCATGCATTCTCCAATGACCCAACTCGTGCGCGATCGCGAACCGACGGTCCCCGGGATGAGTCAAGCGATCACTCAACAGGATCGTACCGACATCTCCCACCCTAACCAGATGCGCTTCCGCGCCCGACAAAGTTCCGGTCACTACTTCCAGCCCCTGCTCCCACGCGATGTCCTCAAGAAGGATCTCGTGTGGTTGCGTGACACCGTACCGCTGTAACAACCGGGTTGCTTCCGCAGCCGCAGTTAAAAGAAGAGGCTCAGCCCGCATCGGGTGATTTTTTCGCGGCTCTCGCTGCCGTCCGGATGAGCTGGTCACGAAGCGACTCCAGATCGCCTAGTGGCATGCTCTCTGCCTTGCGGGCAAACACAGCAACCTGGCCACCACTCATCGTGAGGAGGCCCTTGATCTCATCGATCAATGCCTGAACGCTTACCGTGGCTTGAGCAGGCTTGGCAGCAACGTCGTGGGCTCTGAGCCGGTCTTTTCGAGCTGCAGCCAGGCGCGCCTTACCTTGAGCGGTTCGCAAAGTGGCCTGCATGGACTGCCAGCCACGCTCTGAATCGACACCCAACGACTTGAGCGCGGCAACCACTTCGCCAGAGGACTGACTCGCCACTTCATTGCGGTCGCCAAATGCCAATTCGAAAACTGAGTTGATCGCCCTGATCGGGTCGGGCTTCTTAGGATCGTGTTGTGACATTAGGCAGCCTCCATTTGATTAGTATACCGACCAACAGCGGACGCGAGTCGTTTACGGGCCTGATAAATTTCGATTTCCGTCACCCCTAAGCGTCGAGCGATCAGATCGGCTGGTTTGTCCAGTCCCTCATTCTTGATCAGCAGCAACATACCGTAAACCACCCGGTCGGGTTTGGCAAAATCGACAAAGTCGTCGAAACGCGCCAAAATGTCTTCTCGCTCATCTGAAGTCAGCCGATCGTCTTCGCTGGCCCACATCGCCTCTTGAGGCTCAAAATCGACGACGGCACCGCTGGTCAAAGCTGCTCCAGCAGTCGGCAACTCCCCCGAGCTTCTACGTTCCTTGGATCTATGCGCGTGGTTTACCAGGCTGCGCACGATCATCACTAAGGCCACGTCAACCGGAACATTCGGAGGGATAGTCCTTACGCAGTCTCCGTCCTCTCCGACGGTGAGACAGATGGTCACCGCTTCGTTCAGAAATTCCTCGCCGCTTCGTGTTGCCCAGCCACTAACCATCTTGAACCGGGCTGACATGGCCTCCGCCGTAAACAGCAACCGGTTATAATGCGTGCGCCCCGAGGCGCCATTAAAGTAGTCGGCTAGTCGATTTATCTGAGCTTCCGCTCTATCTGAGGGCGAGACCATGGCGCACGAGTAGATTTAGGCAGTCAAGGCGCCCACCCCCGGAAACCGCTCGCTGGAGACGATTAGGTACATACGAGGACAAGCGCGTGAAGGTTTAGCATTCCCGAGGACATGCGTAATTTCGTCCCAAATGGGCGTTTCTTCACTGCGAAAGCGAATCGCCGGAAAGGAACTGAAATCAGCGGGTAATCAAGAGAAGGCATATTGTCCGGAAAACCAGACAAAACAACATCAGGAAACAGGTACTGTTCAAGTCTGATTTTTCAGACAATGACCCGCCGTCGCTCCAACCCCAAGAACGTGGTCGGCCCAGCGGTACAACGCCGCCGAGTTGAACTCGGCTGGTCCCAAGCGAAGCTGGCGGCAGAGTGTCAGTTGATTGGTTGGGATGTATCCCGAGGAATTATCGCGGCCTTAGAAGGCAGAGTTCGATGGGCTGGCGACTACGAGGTCGCACTTCTTGCCAAGGCGCTCGGTACTGAGATCGCAGTGCTCTATCCCGCAACGATTGATTGGTCTGATCTTGGCTTCGAACACGTAAGCAACAAGGGACGAAGGGCTCGCTAGCGTTTGGGATTTTGACACCAGTGCGCTAATTTCGACCCCGCTACCGGTATAAAGGGAGGAACCTCCCTTTATGAACGCCTCAAGTGAATCGACTCCCAGTGACGCGAGCCGCCTAGCCGCTTTGCTCGAAACCAAAGATTTCATTCCCTTCCATCTGGATCTCCCAGACAAGGAATACGCCTACATCACCCTTTCCGTTTACGGCGCCACCAAGACCAACGAGCTCTTCGTAAAAGTAACAAATGGCCAACTGGTCTTCGTTGAAGCGGTGAATTCACCTTTGCTCTCGCCCGGCATGGCGGACCGCATTTGGGGTATGGACGCGGCCGACGCCCACGTGGCATTTAGCTTGGCCGATAAGCTGTGGGAAAAACACAAGCATGAGTTAGTAATGAAATAGGCATTTCGATCGGAGGACCGTTCCCGTGACGATCCTGCCCGACGAAACGGCAAGCTCACTCGTTTTTCGCCTGGCGCAAAGTAGGCGACAGTCCGTCGTATCATTTTGCACGCAGATGTTCGATCTAAGTGTGGCGCAGGCTCGGTCTGATTTGGACCGGCGACTACCCTCGAACCACATCTCAAGATTGGCGGACATAGTCTCGACCCGCCACCGAGACCTACCGGAACTTCAACTGCCCAGTCCCTTTTGGTATTCGGTTCGAAATCAAAGATCGAGGAAGTACGACGGTCCTGTTCGCGTCTGCCCGCGCTGCCTGGCCGAAACCAAATACGGCCGGCGCTTCTGGCGGACATGCTTTGCTGCAGCCTGCCCGATTCACGGCGTTGAACTCTCCTTCACATGTCACCATTGCCGGAATGACCTGCCTTACTTCGGAGAAATGGCCGGAATCGTCCCCCAGTTCTGGCTCGAATCCTGGCCCACCTGTCCGAACTGCCTCCGTCTGACTGAGCACATCACTCCAGCACATCCGATGCTAGCCTCAATGTCGCGACGTTGGATAGCCGCCCTCGCGGGGCACCGTCAGCATGCGTATCAACCAACAGATTTCCTGCGCCTTTCTGCCAGAACGATTCAGAGATTCACTACTGTGGATCGCTACAAGCAGGTCGCAGAGCTGATTGCCCCAAATTCAGGCTGGTCCGGTCATGTGGCGACCGCATTTCTGCTACATTCCTTGATTCAAGGTCGTCCTTCGTTAAGTGCAGTTTACGCCGCCTTAGGCATGGAGTTCCAACCAGTCCAACTCGCCAAAGATATCGTCGTCTGAAAACCGGTCAAAGGTACGGGAAACTTCCGACCTGTGTAATCCTCCACGAACTGCGCCAGCTTAAACAGGATGGTCTCATCCGCCCGTTCCAGCTGTGATCTGGATTCAGCCATCACCCAATAGTGCTCAACAAGAGTCGGGTCCATTCGGCAGATCAAGTACGCCATGACTGTGCACTGCGCGTGACGGAGCGCCAGTTGACCGACATCCAGCCCGCTGGCGTAGCAGCCCAGTCCGGCACACTCGGCAAAGTGGACCCGGAAACTGTCGAAAAACCGCTCCTGCTCTAAATGCTTCGCGGTTCGCCACATGACCGCGAATAAAGCGAGTTCATGGTTGTGCCGATCAACAGGGGTTGCGGCTGTCAAGAAATCGTAGCGCATACTGATCTGCTCAGCGTAACCGAGCAGATTTTCATCCACTGGAATCACCGGCCCCAACGCTAGGTGCGCACCGCAACCGGGACATACGGGAGCAGGCCGCTTCCATGTCATCGTGCTGAGCTCTCGTCCACACTCGTGACAATGCCGCACTAGCACCGTCCCATGCTCGTTACATACCAAGGCGGCCGGCCCTAGCCACGACTTTCGCCAATGTTCACTGTCCTGCAATGCAGCCGGGCTGTATGCGCCATATCCCGCAGCTCGCATCCAAGGCGCACGCTGCTGGAAAAGCCCGCGGCGGCTTGCATCGCCAAGTTCGTAAAACATGGAGCGCTCTGAAAGTGCGTGCAGTTCTCCAGGCGAGGCGTTGAAGAACCGGCTAAGGGATAACCAGTCGAATTCACGCCGCTCGGCACAGCGCGAATCAGATAGCGTTGATCCAGCAAGGAGGCTGTTGAAGCCATCCTCAGAGTAACCAGCGTCTTCCTGAGCGCGGCGCAGAAACGACATGAGCGTCTCATCGGCCTTTGGTCGCAGTGGAGAAATGTGGTGGCTCGTAATCTTCATGCTGCGGCACAAGCAGTTGGAAGCACGCTTGCAGCCTTGAGCACCGCGAGGTCGATGCACGGGCTGCCGGAACGAATAGCTTGGGCGGCGGCCGCATTGCATAGACTCACAACCTCCCCGGTAATTCCGTTCGTGCGAGCGTAAACCTCATTGGCAAGTGCTACCGTGCCGAGGCCTGAAGGCTTCAACAGCGGATAATAATGCTCAAGAGAGTGGAGGAAATTCCGAAATTCCTGATCATTGGCAAACGAAGTTAGACGGACAACGCGAAGCCGGTTCGCAATCTGCTCGTCTTCGGCCATGCAAGTACGTGCCTCTTGAGTACCAATACCCACGATACTGACACCGTGGTTCGAAATCCCTTTGATGAGATCATAGACGACTTGGCGTTCAGGCTTTGGCAAAGGGGACACATGTTGAAACTCACTAAAGATCAACATCTGGACCTTTTTGGTAGCCACGGCGCGCATGACGTTATCAGTAACCATGCGTGACTTCGTCGCCAATCCGTAAGCCGTGAGACCGAGCGCCCGTGCGATAGCCAAACAGACCCGGGGCTCAGTCGCGCGAGGCGGCATTTCTACGACGACGATCGGCATCTCATCGTGAACCCCGAAGAAGCGCGTGGGATCGCCACCCAAGTCCAAGAAAAAGCGCTTCGCGATTGCCGACTTACCTTCATTGCTGTTTCCAATTACCGCCAAACAGGGGGGCCGAACCACATCTCGTGGCCGATTGTAGACGTCCTTCATGGCGCCGAGGACTTTTTTCGCGGATTCGTGTAACACGAACTTATCAGCGTAGACGAATCTGATCTTCTCGTTCATTGGGCGGTCCATGAATGCGGCCGTCTCAGTGAAGAGATGCGGATACTCCTTACTGATTTTGTCGTTCATTTCAGGCGCGCTGCCACCGGCAGTGGATGTGTTGGTTGTCATAGAAAATTAGTAGGCGTCCGCCCCACAGGCGGTTTCCAAGAGTTCTGGAATCGGGTTAGACGGCTTCCGCTTAGGGCCAGATTTGCTGAGATCCGTCTCGTGCGGCTCATTACCGAGGGCCTCTGAAGTGACGGTGAGTTCAGTCTTACCGAACTCACCCCGCATCTCGCGATTGACGGCTTCGACTTTGCGTTCCTTGGGACGTTTGGAACCGGATGACCCTTTACCTGCGGCTGCATCAGCTTCCTTTTTTGCATGAAGCGCCTCCGCGAGCCCAGAGGTTGGCTTTTCGGTATTACCCCGCGACACATCGCGGAAAAGAGTTCTCCACTCCCAGAGCGACGGATTTATGGAAGCTTGCTGGTTAGGTAGGCTGGGCCGATATTTTTGCGTCTCAGGCAGCCAAGGCACGGGACAAATGCGCTCCACACCATGCTCATCAGGAATCTTTACGTAAACCTGGCCCATATCGTAGGGATTGAATCGGACCTCAATTTTCAATTCCGAAGAGCGGCTGTTAAGTTTCAAAAGCTTCTTAAGATCGGGGTTCACATAGCGCCGGTTACCAAAACTAATGCCGAGCTGATTTACTTTGCGCGTTACTTTGCACAAGAAATCCCAGGTCAACTCGTCTGATTCCTTCAAGGCCGATGGGAAACCTGACGCAGGCAAGCCATTCTCTCCGCGCACAAATTTTTCCATCCGGCGAATAGGCGAATCACCGCCCAAACCCTTGTGTGACCGCTCGTGATAATGAAGAACGATCCATTCGGTCATTGCCCGATCGAGATCCTTCAAAAGAATTCCCTTCGAGGAATTCATGCCGTTAACCGGACGTAGGAACCGCTTGGCGGGATCGGATTCCATGAACTCATTGAAAAGCACGTGAGCGGTGCGATTAAACCGCTCAAGGTCCCCTCGGTGATGAGGAGTCTCCGGAGGGCTTCGATCGTCAATAGCGATATCCCGACTTTTGATCCCTTCTTCAACCAAGCCGTTTAGGAACTCGCTCCCGCGGTCGTGCTTGAGCGTACCGACTTTACCGTGAAAGGGCCAGATGCCTGATATATTGTAGCGATCAAGCAGCGATTCCTTGGAAACTAATCCTCGCTTGATGGTAAGCCCTACCAAGTACGCGTTTTGAGGACCCACAAAGGCGCGAAAGGACCAGATGCCCCTGTTTGCGGTCAGGACTGCGAAGATCACATTCGCCGGCCCTAGATCATCATTCTGCGCGTTCACGACCCGAAGAGATTTATCCTCGTCGGTGAACGTCGTAGTATCTATCACCACAACGGAATTCAGTCCGAGGACGTCGTCAGGGTGCCCCGCAATTCGATGAAGGTGGTCACGCTCGTACGCATCCGCACGGGCAAACGTGATCCTCGGGCACATCGATCGCTTCCTGATAGTCGCTGTTGAGATCGCCCGAGAGACGCAACCCGAAGCGATCAGATGGGACCGGATGGCCTTGGTCGCTGCCTTGGTCCCAGGTTTGAGCCCAGTGTTCACACATACCTGATAGACGGCCTTTTCCAAAGCCTCCTCCTCTGATGCCGGGAGTCTTGAGACGCCCTTACCGCCAGAGGATGAACCTTTGAGGAGTTCGCTGGCGACCACGTTCTGCGGTCCCTTCTCACACATGAGATTTACCCATTCGAAGATGAGATCCGTGCCACACCCCAAGCGCTCTGCCAATTCCTTGGCGTACGGTCGCAACGGTAGACTCCGGTCGATGGTGACGAGACACTTTTTCTCAATGTCCCAAATTTCGTAGGGCTGCCCCAAACGCGCCAGGGCGAATGGAGTGAGAACGCGCATACGAATGCATCCGACATCAATGTCGCTTTCTCGCTCATGCGGACCTACCTTGGCGGCAACCCGCAGGGGAACCGGACCGACTTCAGGGAACGGCGACTTCTGGACCGATTCGCATGACTGCACACCGGAATCGTCGGACGGCATCGCGCTGCGATCAGCGGTCGGTTCGGATTCGGCAGATGGAGCAATTTCCTGGAGATTCATGTAAGAGATGGAGTTCGGCGCTCACCTACTCATACCGACTAAAGGGTGATTTTTGCCGCCAGATCCAAATTTTGATGAAAATCGACCTTTAACTCTCCTAGTGCGACTAATCGCCAAACCTCAGGAATCAGCGCGTACTGTTCGATCAGGTTAGATCGAACAGCTTTGATGAGCACCTCCAGACTAAGGCTCTTGTGCGTGCGCATACACGTCATGATCTCATGATTGGCCGGATGCGGATCATTGTTCCGGTGATCGAACACAAACTTCATCATTCGAAAATCTGGCGTACGGATCTCCCGTTCAGTCTGAACGGAGAAATCGTGGCCCTTTTCATTAAACGCTAGAGCAACCCGTTTGTGTTTTTCAACTAGGCTTGGGTCGTCAGCAAGCGCCTGCGCGTACTTGCATTCGATGACCAGCGGACGGCGCTTCGATTTTTCATTAAACCGGACAAGCAGATCCCCGGTATAACGCCGCGGCTTACCCGATCCATCGGTATATGTGATGCCCGGTTGCTGGAGATGAACCGACACTACGTCGGCGCCTAGGTAGGCTTTGATAAAGCCCTCGCGCTCCAGCTTCGATTTATATTTTCCGCCCGAGTTTGTGCCGCGCACTGCGACGGTGCCCGTACTGTTGGTAAAACGATGGCGCTTCATTCACATAGAATACCGCTAAGCGCGTGGAATTTTGGCGACCACCCACCACTCAATTACATCGTTAGATGACAGTGATCGAATCGAAGACTATTCTGATCGGTACTCGACGGTCACGTGCTTGTTCAGTTGTGCGCGACGGGCGACATACAGCTCTTCCGGTGCCAGATTCCGTAGAAGTCATGGTTCAGGGGAAGCCAGCCTGGCGCATCGCCCGGGTCGTCTTCGACCGACCGATTGCGGTGAATGATCTCGAAGCGCGACACATGAAACCCGGGCCGACCTTGGCGGCGGTTTTCGCCGCGCGCCCCTGCGAAGGCGGCAGCCGGCGAGACTCGGGCCGTGTACTATGTCGCAGGTGGAACTCGCGAGACATCTTGGTCTAAGTGTGTCGGCCGCCAAGTCGCGCGCGCAGCGGGCACGGGCGATGGTTCGCGTTCTCGTTGAGAAATGCTGCCAAGTAGAATTCGACACCTATGGGACTCTTCTCGAATGCCGGCCGAGAACGCATGCCTGCGCCTGCGCAGAGAGCTAACGGCCTCCGCTGTCTGGGCGTTCTTCTCCGCGATCCGGGCTGAGTTCCAAAAGCCGGATGCGAACGAATCCGCTTTTATAGGGGTGGTCCGGTTTCTACCGCGCTGCTCACTTGGAGCCGGACTCGTCGACCTCCTTCGGACCGGATTCCGATCCTGCCTCCTTGCCAGCCCAAACCCATTGAGTCAGGACAGCGGCAATCTTCTTCGCTACACCCAAATCGGTGGGGTCGCTTAGGCTTTGCGTTTCCTGCGTTGCCAATTGCCGCCCTTCTGAGTCCAGCACGACTAACACCGGCAATCCCAACCTCAGCGGATTCCCGTACCTAGCCAGCAATTCAGTGTTCCGCTTATTGGCCTTTCGAAAATTCGCGTCGACATAGACTAGGACAAAATGACGCCTTAGCAGCTCCGTTACGATCGGTTCGCTGCTAAACGCATGATGAAGTCGACGGCACCATGGGCACCAGTTGGCTCCGAAAAATACGACGACTCGCTTGTTCCCGTCCCTAGCCTGTATCAGAGCGCTCTCGATCATTGCCTCTCCGCCCGCCTGCACATCGAAGATATCCGGCCCCATGTTTCGGTACTCCGGAGCGGGAGCAGCAGCGAACACAGGCGCAGCAAGAAATAGGATAAGAACGAACATTTTCACTCGCCACTACAATGCCAATAGAAACGGCAAAATCAATCGGACATCCTGACCAGCCTTGCGGAGAATGCGCATCGTCTGCGTGCAACCACCAGACATAGTACGGCCTCAGCTACCGCTAAAGGGCTTCAACGGGCGCGAACTTAAGGCAGGAAGACGTGGCGCGGTTGAAGCACTCCCGCGCGTAGCGACTGTGGAACAGCCCTACGCGGCGCATGAGAATCTCAAGATTGCGTTTGGTCGTTGGATAGCCGCAGTAGTAAGACTGCGGTGACGCTTTTCACCGCCCAGGAGGGTCGGAGAGAAGCAGCCGGCCATCAGAAAGGCGAAGGCTGCAGCCCAGCGGATGATCCAATACGGAATTTTCGCGGCTAAGAAACGAAATTCGATTACAAGTCATTGACGACATTCGGCTTCCTCAATTGCAGGTGGCTCGTACATCAATTTTCATCGGAACTGTCATGCTTCTCTCCATGATGGAGAGTGACGATCACTTCGACCGCATCTGCCGGCCATTGCTCGAAAGCCACAGCGAAACGATCCGGATAAGGCGCCCCGTGCCGGCGGTGACGGAGACGGATCGGGGCCGACTGGCGCCCTACCTCAAGGTTAGCA
>DASWVY010000035.1:0-65900 GCA_036401075.1 Opitutaceae bacterium | reverse complement strand
CATTCTGCGGAAGCTCGACCGGGCTTGGCTCCCAGCTCCCAGCTCCGGGCTCCCAGCTCCGCCCGACAGAAGTCGGGCGGAAAGGAGTTCGTCCTGGTCGCTATCGTCGCCGTCCTCGTCCTCGCCGGCGGCGGCTGGTTCGTGCTCAAGACCCGCGCGGAGAACGCGGAAAAGGCGCGCCTCGCCGCCGAGCTAGTGCAAAAGCAACAGGCCGAAACCAACCGGCTTAACGGCCTGAAAAATTCCCTCCGTTCCAAGCTCGCCGCGGCCCGCCTCGAGTGGGAGGCCTACGAAAGCGACCTGCGCGACGCCGAGCGGCGCGCCGGCGAGCTGAAGTCGGAATTGCGCAGCCTGCGTGACGCCTCGCCACAGAAAAAGGCCGAGCTCTCCGCCTCGCTCTCCGCCCAGGAGCTCTATACGGGCTGGTTGAAGAATTCCCTCCTCCGCCATCCGGCAAAACTGGCGCGGGTCCAGGCCGAGGAGTTCCTGCAATCCGGCGCCGTCGACGAGGCGGCCGCCGCCGTTCAGGAGTTGCGCTCGGCTCTGGACGGCATCGCCGGGGAGATCAGCCGCCGGAAGGAATATTTTTTCGCGACCACCGCGGGCGTGCGTCTCAGCTCCAAGCCGGAGGGCGTCAAATGGATCCTCACGGATGCCTACGGAAGAACCCAGGAAGGCACGACCCCCGCCTCGGTCACGGGGCTGCCCCTGACCCACTTCGCTGAAGGTGGCGTGCCCGTGTCCCCGTTCACGTCCGTGCCGGCCGGCGAGTTCACCACGGGCAAGATCACGGTCCGCTTCCTTCGTTCGGGCTGGCCCGATGTGGTCAAGGAGGCGACCGCCCCCAGCGGCGAAAACCAAGTGATCGAGGCTGATTTCCCCGAGGGCGCCGTCGCCGTCCGATCCATTCCTACCGGTGTGCCCTTCAAAATCACGCAGAACGGGACCGATCGCGGCTGGAGTGCAACCGGCACCACCCCGGCCACGGTGCAGGGCGTGCCCGCCGGGGGCGACGTGCAGGTCCGGCTCTCGCGTCCCGGCTACAGCGACGTCTGGCAAAACCTTGCCATCGAGCCGGGCAAGGTCGCCCAAACCCTCGAACTCGACCACCGCAGCCAGCCGGTCCGCATCAAGGTCGCTGAACCCGCTCGCATCCTTGTGGATGGCAAGCTCGCCGGCACCCAGGAAACCGAACTGTCCGCCCTGCCGCCGGGCGAACACACGCTGCAGCTTGATGCCCCGGGTTACCCACCCTACCGGGCCAAGTTCACCGTGGCGCAAAAAGCCACGCCCGCCCTCAGCCTCGCCTACAGCTTCAAGCAGCTGGCCGCGGAGAATATCACCTGCCCCGCCTGCAGCGGCGCCGGCAGCATCCAGCATCACGGCCGGTGCAACCAGTGCAACGGCACCGGCCGGCGCGACTGCCCGGATTGCGTGAATGGCGTCGCGGGTTATGTCGACGGCGACTACGGCGGCGGTGTCATCGGGCAGAAAATGGTCATGTGCAGCGCCTGCAATCGGAAGGGATACTTCATTTGCGAGTCATGCACCAATGGCACCGCTTACTGGAAGACCACCTGCACCACCTGCCGCGGCGACGGCAAGGTCAGTAAGCTCCAGCTTCCCCCCTGAGCGTCCGCGTTCCGCGATCCTCTAGAGCTGGAGCCTTCCGCCCCTGCCGCCTCGTGGCAGGCATATCGCCTCAGGCCCGCACCGGCAGCTTCTGCAGGTGCGCATACATGGCCGTGAGGTCGGCCTCGGCCTGCTTGGAAAACTCCCGCGCCACCGACTCGCCGGTCTTGCCGTCGGTGGCCGTCACGTTCACGCGCCCCGTCCCGTCGTAGCCCATCTCGATCGCCACCGGGTGCTGGGCCTCGGGCCGGCGGATCGGGCCGAAGGTGAACTGCCCGAGCGTCTCGGGCGGCGTGAAGGGGTCCTTGCGCTGCAGCAGCTCGATCGAGAGCGAGGTCTGCTCCGCCTTCTGCGTGTAGAAGGTCTGCTTCGCCGTCGTGGGCACGGGCACGTTTTTCTCGATCATCGCGTGGAACACCGGCTTGCGCTCCTTCGGATCGAACACGCGCAGGCCGAGCTCATTGCTCGTCACCTGCTGCTTGAGCGGCGGCGCCGCCGTCTTTTTCGTCCCGTGGAATTGCTCGGCCAGCAGCGCCGCGCCGTAGGCGATCGAGGCGTGCGGCTGCTCGCGGCGGATGCGCGCCGGCTGCAGCGCGCTCATCTCACGCACCCGGCGCTCGACGCAGGGCACGAGGCTCGAGCCGCCCGTCAGGATCAGCTCGTCGATGTCATCCCAGGCCAGGCTCTGGCTCTTGAGCGCGCGCTCGCAGACCTCCTGGCAGGCTTCCAGCCAGGGCTCGGCGGCCGCCTCGAACTGCTGGCGCGTGAAGGTGACGCGCAGGGACTTGCCGCCGAGGATCACGGGCTTGCTGATGACGTTCGCCCCGGGCGCGGACAGCGCGATCTTCGACTGGGTGGCGAAGAGGCGGAGGCGCTGGGCGGACTCGGGGTCGTTGCGCGGGTCGGTGCCGAACTGCCCGCGGAACTGGTCGGCCACGATACCCATGATGAGTTCGTCGAAGTTCTTGCCGCCGATGTTGTCGGCGCCCTCGGTGGCGATGGCGTAGAGGCCCTCGGGCGTCGCACTGAGGATCGTGGCGTCGAGCGTGCCGCCGCCGATGTCGAAGACGAAGATCAGGCGCTCGCCGCCCTTGGTGTTGAGGCCGAAGAAGGTCGCCGCCGCCAGCGGCTCCTCGACCAGGCCGAGCACCGGGATGTCCGCCAGCCGGCCGGCGTTGACCGTGGCCTGGCGCTGGGCGTCGTTGAAATTGGCCGGCACGGTGATGACCGCCCCGGTGATGGGCTCGCTGAGCGCCGCCTCGGCGTCCTCCTTGAGCTTGCGCAGGATCAGGGCCGAGACCGCCTCCGGCGTGTAGGCCTGCCCGAGGTGGTCGGTCAGCACCGTCTTGCCGGGCTGCCCCATCCCCAGCTTGGCGAAGCGGCACACCGCCAGCCCGGGCTCCTCCTGCAGAAGCTCCTCGGCCAGGTCGCCCACGATGGCCCCGCGCTCACCGATATGCACGACCGACGGGGTCTGGAACCGCTGGGCGTCGCGCCGCGACGGGATGAGGGTCGGCGTGCCGGAGGAATTGACGTAGCTGATGAGCGAGAAGGTGGTGCCCAGGTCGATGCCAACGATCATGCGCCGCCACTCTTTGCCAGCCCCGCCTCCCTGCCAAGCCACAATTGGCCGGGGCAGATTGTGATCCTAGCTCTATCCAATTGTTAGATCGCTTTGGCCGGGCGGCTAACCGCGTCCGCCGAAGCCGCGGGCGAAGGCGAATCCCCCAAGCCGCCGTAACCGTCCCCTGGAGTGAGTCCAACGGGCACAGGACAAATTCTGCGTGGTCTTTGGACTTGGTCGGCCCGGCCGGCCGGGATAGCAAGGGTCTGCGCCCGGATCCCGGGTGCCACGACTTGGTCGCCGTCGTTCCGCGCCGGCTGCGTCTCCCGGCCGCGCCCCGTCCCCGAACCGGAGAAGCCCGCCATGAGCACTACCCGCCGCGCCCCCCCCGCCACCCTATCCGCCGGCAGGCCGCCGGACCCGTCCGTCGACAAGCTGCGCCGGGACATCGAGGACAAGCTCCATTGCATGGCCGGCCATTTCCCGGCCATTGCCACGACCAACGACTATTACCTCGCGGTCTCCTACGCGGTGCGGGATCGCATCGTCCATCACTGGATCCGGACCGCGGAAAGCTACCTGACCCGGGCGAGCCGCACCGCCGCCTACCTTTCGGCCGAGTTCCTGATCGGCCCCCAACTGGGCAAAAACCTCGTCAACCTCGGCATCTATGACCAGACCGCGCAGGCACTGCGCCAGCTCGGGCAGGACCTCGGCGCCATCCTGGAGCAGGAGTCCGAGCCGGGCCTCGGCAACGGCGGCCTGGGCCGGCTCGCCGCCTGCTACATGGACTCGCTCGCGACCCTGCAGATCCCGGCCATCGGCTACGGCCTGCGCTACGAGTTCGGCATCTTCAGCCAGCAGATCCAGGACGGCTGGCAAACCGAGCGCAGCGACCACTGGCTGCGCCTCGGCTATCCGTGGGAATTCGCCCGGCCGGAGATCACCTTTGAGGTCAAGCTCGGTGGGCACACCGAGACCCACACCGACGCCGCGGGCCGGCTGCAGGTCCGCTGGATCCCCGCCCGCCGGCTGCTCGGCACGCCCTGCGACACCTTGGTGCAGGGCTACCTCACCACCAACGTGAACATGCTCCGCCTCTGGCGGGCCGAGGCCCACGAGGACCTCGATTTCGAATCCTTCAATGCCGGCGACTATTACCGCGCCGTGCAGGAAAAGGTCGCCTCCGAGAACCTCGGCAAGGTGCTTTACCCGAACGACGTGCCCGCCGGCGGCAAGCAGCTGCGCCTGGAGCAGCAGTTCTTTTTGGTCACCTGCTCGCTGCAGGACATGATCCGCCTTTACCAGCAGCGGCCGCGGCCGCTGGCCCAGTTCGCGGAGAAATTCGCGATCCAGCTCAATGACACGCACCCGGCCATCGCCGTCGCCGAGCTGATGCGTCTCCTGGTCGACGAGCACCAGATGGACTGGGACCCGGCCTGGGACATCACGCGGCGCACCTTCGCCTACACCAACCACACCCTGCTCCCCGAGGCCCTCGAATGCTGGCCCCTGCCGCTCTTCGCCCGGGTCCTGCCGCGGCATCTGGAGATCATCCTGGAGATCAACCGCCGCTTCCTCGACGAGGTGCGCGCCGCTTTCCCCGGGGACGAGGCCGTCGTCCGCCGCCTCTCACTGATCGACGAGGCGGGCGAACGGTCCGTCCGCATGGCCCACCTGGCCTGCGTGGGCAGCCACAAGATCAACGGCGTCGCCGCCCTGCACTCGCGCCTGCTGCGCGAGACCGTGCTGCGGGACTTTTTCCGGCTCTGGCCGGGGAAGTTCACCAACGTTACCAACGGCGTGACCCCGCGCCGCTTCGTCGCCCTGGCCAACCCGGACCTGCGCGACCTCATCACGGCGCGCATCGGCCCGCGTTGGATCCGCGACCTCGGCCTGTTGCGCGACCTGGAGCCCGCAGCCGGCGACCCCGCCTTCGGCCGCGCCTGGCTGCAGGTCAAGCAGGCCAACAAGGCGCGCCTCGCCCGTCTCATCCTCGCGACGACCGGCCTCGAGGTCGACCCGGACACGCTGTTCGACGTCCAGGCCAAGCGCATCCATGAATACAAGCGCCAGCAGCTGAACCTACTCCATGCGATCGACCTCTACCACCGGCTGAAGGAAAACCCGCACCTGGCGGTCGTGCCGCGCACCCTCATCCTCGCCGGCAAGGCCGCGCCGGGCTACTTCATGGCCAAGCTCCTCATCAAGCTGGCCAACGCCATCGCCGAGGTCGTGAACGCGGACCCGCGCGTGAGCGGCAAGCTGCGCGTCGTCTTCATCCCCAACTTCAACGTCAAGACCGCCCAGCACATCTATCCGGCGGCGGATCTCTCCGAGCAGATCTCCCTCGCCGGCAAGGAGGCCTCGGGCACCGGCAACATGAAGTTCGCCCTCAACGGCGCGCTCACGATCGGCACCCTCGACGGCGCCAACGTCGAGATCCGCGAAGAGGTCGGCGCCGAAAATTTCTTCCTCTTCGGCCTGACGGCGCCCGAGGTGGCGGAGCGCCAGCGGCAGGGCTACCGGCCGCGCGAGGTGCTGGCGGCCAGCCCCGCCCTCTCGGCCGTGTTCCGGCTGCTCGGCGAGGGGCATTTCTCCCGCGGCGACCCGGGCCTGTTCCAGCCGTTCATCGACTCGCTCCTCAACCACGATACCTACCTGACCCTGGCCGATTATCACGCCTACGCCGCGTGCCAGCTCGAGGTCGAGCAGGCCTACCGCGACCCCGCCCGCTGGGCGCGCATGTCGATCCTCAACGTAGCCCGCATGGGCAAGTTTTCCTCCGACCGGGCCATCCGCGAATACTGCCGCGACATCTGGCAGATCGAGCCCGTGGCGTTGGACTGAGCGGAGCGACCAAACCGAATTTTTCAATTTTCATTTTTCACCGTTCATTGGCCATCTGCCGAGACCCAACTGAACAATGAAAAATGAACGATGAACATTGAACAATAATGAAGGCGCTCACCCTTCCGCACGCTTCTTGGCGTCGGCTTCCATGAGCGCCTTGAGCGCGTCGAGCGTGGCCTTCGCCTTCGCCTTGGCGGCGGGCAAGCTGGCCGCGTCCTTCACGGGCTCCGTGGCAAACAGGTAAAACTTCATCTTCGGCTCCGTGCCGCTGCCGCGCGCGGCGAACGAATAGCCGTTGGCCAGCGTCACCAGGTAAAGATCCTGCGCCGGGATCTGCTCGTTGTCCGCGTCGAAGAACTTCTCGCGGCCGAAATCCTGGAAGCGCATGACCTTCGTGTCCCCGAACGCCGTCGGCGGGGCCGAGCGGTAGGTGTCGAGGATGCGCTTGATCTTCGCCGCCCCGCTGGCGCCCTCGTAGTAGATGTTGATCACGCCCTCGAGGAAGAAGCCGTATTTGAGGTAAATCTCGTCGAGATACTCCGGCACCGTCAGCCCGCGGGCCTTCACCCACGCCGCCACCTCGGCGAACATCAGGCAGGCCGAGTTGCCGTCCTTGTCGCGCAGCGAGTCGTTGGGAAGGTAGCCGTAGCTTTCCTCCGTGCCGAAGAGGTAGAACGTGCTGTGCTGCTGCAACAGCTTCGCCCGCTCGCGGAACGGGGTCGCGTCGTAGTTGAAGCCGGGGCCCATGGCCGCCGTCAGCTTCTCCTCCCAGCCGCGCATCTTGCCGGCGATCCACTTGAAGCCGGTCAGCGTGTTGATGACCTTCACACCATGGCCGCGGCCGATGGCGTCCTGCAGCGGCGTGGTGACGAAGGTCTTCACGATCGCCGCCGACTTCGTCCCGGCCGCCGGGATCCAGCCGAGCTCCTTGTATTTGGCGATGCGGTAGTCGGCCAGCAGCGCGCCGACCTGGTTGCCAGTGAGCAGCTCCATCTTGCCGGCCTTGTTGCGCACCGCCGCGCCCATCCGGTCGCTGTCGGGGTCGGTCGCCATCACGAGGTCGTGCCCGCCCTTCTCGGCCAGGGCCACGGCCAGCGCCAGCGCCTCGGCGTTCTCGGGGTTGGGCGACTTCACCGTCGGGAAACGCGCGTCGAAGGCCAGCTGCTCCGGCACCTCGGTGACCTTCACGCCGGCGTGGTGCAGCAGCGGGAGGGACGAGATCGCGCCGACGCCGTGGATGTTCGTGAACACCGCGTTGAGGGTCGTCTTTTTGAACACCGTCGGGTCGAGCAGCGCCTGCGTCGCCGTGGCGAGATAGTCGTCGTCGGCCTTCCGCCCGAGCGTGACGACCTTCGCAATGTCCTTCACCAGAAACTCGTGCACGGCCGACAGCGGCACGGCGTCCACCTCGGCGATGATGCCCTTGTCATGCGGCGGCGTCACCTGCGCGCCATCCGTGAAGTAGGCCTTGAAGCCGTTGTCGTGCGGCGGATTGTGGCTCGCCGTGATGACGACGCCGGTGTGCGCCTGCAGGTAGCGCACCGAGAAGCTCAGCTGCGGGGTCGAGCGCGGGCCGTCGAAGATCACTGCCTCGCCGCCGAGGCGCGTCCAGGTCGAGGCGGCCAGCTCGCAGAAGTGCCGCGAGAAATGCCGGACGTCGTGCGCGATGACGATCTTCGGCTTCGCGCGGCTGCCCTGGCCGGCGAGGTATTTCGCGATGTAGCGGTGCAGGCCGATGACGGCGCGGGTCAGCGTGAACTCGTTGAGGAGGTTGCTGCCCACCGCGGCGTGTTCGGGACTGCCGGTCGGCGAAAGCGTGCCGGTCTCGGCCTTCGCCGCCACCTTGCCGATGGTGCGGCCGCGCATGCCGCCGGTGCCGAACTCGAGGTAGCGGTAGAAACGGTCGTTGAGCTCGCTCCACTCTCCCCGCTCGATCAGCTCGGCCAGGCTCTGCTGGGCCCACGCCGGGAGGCCGCCCGCGAGCCAGGCGTTCAGGTTGTCGGCGGCGCTCGCCATCAGTTTGCCGTCGCGGACGGCTTGGGAGATTTTGTCGGAGGGATTCATAAACTCAGAGACCTGAAACCTGAGACCTGAGACCTGAAAAGGAAATGCCGAAAACGCAGAGACACCTTGGAATTCGGTCCAGTTCGAGGGGTCGTTTTTTAACGCAAAGACGCAAGGCCGCGAAGACCCTTGGCCAAGCTTTGCGCCTTGGCGCCTTTGCGTTAACCCTCAGGTTTCAGGTCTCAGGTTTCTTTGCCGGGCGACTGGTCCGGACAAACACCGGGCTGGCAGCAGCCAGCAACGGCGAGGTTTCCGGGCCTCTACTCCAAGTAGAGGCCATCGGCCACCACCGGCTTGATCGGAAGGCTGTGCCAGCGCTCCGCGAAGGAGGCGGCATCGTAGCCGAAGAGCGGCGAGATCTCCAGGGTGAGCGTGGGCAGGCCCGTGGCGTCGGTCTCGACCGCCGCGCCCACCGCCTTGAGCCAGCGGGCGAACTGCCGGAGCTGGTCCTCCCGGCAGGTCTGCGGCGAGTCCACGCCCTCGGCGTTCTTGACCGGGCTGAAATCGTCCGCCCGGGCCGTCTCGATCACGATGGAGTTGTCCGCAAACGGCAGCGCATCGAAGACGAACATCTCGAACTTCACGCCGTTGGCGGCCGAAGGCTTAACCGGCTGGCCGGCACTGTCCACCGTGGCGATCTTCTTGTCGGCCCGATGGAATGGAAGCGCGGGACCCGCGCTGGCCATGGGTGATGGGTCAGGGGTTATGGGTTCGGCCGATGACCCATGACCTCTGACCTCTGACCCGGCGGCCTGAGCACCCGCCATGCGCCGGGCGAACTCCCGGTCGATGATATGGATCGCGATGCTGCCGGCCGAATACTTCAAAGCGCCGTCGGCCGCTGTCTCCCGCTGCATCGCCATCGGCATGTCGCTGTATTCGATGACGACCACCTTGCCATGCTGCCGGCAGAAATGCCCGACCTTCTCCTCGGGGTAGGCCTTGGGCACCATCTTGCTCGACATGCCGGACTTCGCCTGGAGGTGAAACCCGATGAACGCCGGGTCGATGCAGCGCACGATCGGGTTGTCCACCTGGAAGTAGCTGATCGTGTCGATGCCTTCCCGCGCCATCAGGTCGAGGGCGCCGCTGCGGTGCAGCGCGCGCAGCGAGCCGCCGTGCCCGTCCGGGCTCAGCGCGAGCGACGACCTGGTCTCGAGCAGGATCTTCCCGTCGAAACCCACCGCCGGCATGCGGCCCTGGCGGAAGAAATGCACCCGGCCCTTGTCGAGGCCGAAGAACTTGTGCGCCGCGAAGAACTGCTCGGTCTGCTGGTGATTCGCGTGGCTCGTCATGATGAACCAGTGCAGTGGCTTTCCGTAGCGCAGGCCGGCGGCCCGGATCTTCTCGGCGAAAACCTGGAAGAGGGACTTCTTTCTCAGCGGCGTGACGGCAAACGTGCCCTTGGGTCCGTCGTAGCCCAGGCGCGTCCCCTGCCCGCCCGCGACCGTGAAGGCCGCCACGCGGCCGGCGCGCAGGGCGGCCTCGCCCGTGGCCCGGGCCGCGGCCCATTGCGCCGCGTCGCCGCCGTTCTCCGGCAGGCGCGTGCAGGGCGCCGGGGCCAGTCCCTCGAGGTTCACCCCGGCGCCGCCCTGGTTGAAGACCAGCGACTGGTTGAGCCGGTCGACCTCCGTCAGGTCGACCTCGACCGCCTGGCTGGCGAGCGCCGCGCGCTCGTCCGGCGTCAGCGCACCCCAGAAAGCAAAAACCTGGCCCTGGCCGGCGGCACGGAAGGAAGCCTGTAATTGTTCAATGTTCATTGTTCATCGTTCATTGTTCATTGTTCATTTGGCTCGGCAGGCAATTGGGCAGAGACTCTTTCATTGAACAATGAAAATTGAACGATGCACGATGAACAATCCCCCGCATCATTCTTATGACCTGGTATTGCGCCGCGCCGTCTGCACCGAGGCATTGAGCATGCGGGCCAGCTGTTGGCACTCATCCAACACAAGCCGCACGGCCTCCTCGGACGCCAGCTTTGCCCGGGCCACCATCTTCAACCACACCTTGGTCTCGTTCAGTTCCTTCAATGCAATATCCAGTTTGTGGACGAAGTCCGCCCGGCTTTCCGCTCCGCGCGCCTCGCCATAATTGGGCGCCGGCGACGTGCCAGCCCGCAGCATCTGCTGGGCGATATGCTGGCCGGCGCGGGATTGGGGCAGCTTGTCCGACAAGAATATCACCTTGGCCCCAAAATCAATGAGCCGGTCTTCAATCTGGTCCGCCTGTTCATGCTTCATGGTATCGTCTGGGTTGATGGTTGCGGCCCGTTGAAAGTGGCAAGTGATGGGGTCTGTCTCAGGCAGATGAACAATGAAAATTGAACGATGAACATTGAACAATCTTCAGCGCTTCTCCTCCTCGAACCGGAACACAAACTCCTGCTCCTTGGCGTAGCCGAGTTTCTGGCGGATGAGCCGCTCGACGAGCGCCGGATCGTGGCGCAGCTGGTCGAGGTATTTTTCCTGCGCCGCCAGCTTCGCCTCGGCCTCGGCCAGCCGGCGCTGGTTCATCGCCTCCTGGGCCCGCAGGGCCGTGATGTCGCGGTGCATCTGCACGAAGAAACTCACGGCGAACAGCGTCACCGCGACAAACGCCGCGCCAAAGATGCCGAGGATCAGCTTGCTGGAATTCACAAAAGGAGAGTCGCCGATTGATTGGCCACGGATGGCACGGATTGAACGGAGGGTATGAGGTAGGGCACGTTATCCTTAACGCGCCGCCCCCCCTTGCCCATGATTGGCGGCGGATTAAGGATAATCCGCCCTACCCCAAGGCTTCGCCGTTTTTCATCCGTGTTCATCCGAGTAATCCGTGGCTAAGGTTCCAACATCCGGCTAGGCCTGCACCGGCTTGAGACCCAGCGCCGGCGCCGCCAGGGTCTGATGCCGGTCGTAGGTGTAGACCTCAGGGAAGTTGTGATGCAGGGCCGTCACGAGGTGCACGCAATCGGACGAACGCACAAACACCGTCTCTGGCAGCGTCGCGTAGGCCTGGGCCGCCGCGTTCAGAATCGCCGCATCCAGCGGCAACCAGGTCCAGAAGCCCCCGAGGTCGTCCTGTTGAAATTGCCGGACCGCCGTCTGAAAGTCCGCCCGGCCCCACCGGCCCTCGCGCAGTCGCCGGTGAAACACCGCCATGAGTTCAACGCGGACCAGTTCGGAAACCGCCGCGGCTTCCGTTCCATCAAAGAGCTTGCCCACGGCGGCCGACTCGGCCTCGGGCACGTAAAGCTTGGCCACCGCGGAAGTGTCGGCGAAAATCACCTGTCACCCCGCACGGCATCGAGATCGTCCTGCACTCTGGCGCCCGGAGCCTCTGCCATCATCGCGACATACTCCGGCAGCAGGACCCGCTTGCGACCCTTCGGCTTGAGCAGCGCCGGACTGCCGAGCACCGCCACCGGCTGACCGCGATCGGTGACGAGCACCGGCGTCCGGGACGCTCCGATCCGGCGAACATGCTCACCCGTGGTGGCATGGAGTTCTTTGATGGTGATGCTGGGAGGCATGGTGTCACTGTGTAACCGATCCCCCTGAAGTCAAGTGTGACAGTGTCACCAGCGGCCGGGACCCTTGCGGCAAACCTGAAACCTGAGACTTCAAACTGCAGGTCCAGGCAGAGTGGATCGAATTTATACTCAGGTATCAGGTTTCCGGTTTCAGGTTTCTCATGCTCACTCCCGGTCTTTGGCGTTTTTGGCCATAGTGACAAAAATGGCGATCAACTCGTCTGCTTCTTGCCAGACAGGCTGAACGGCTTTCGCCGGAATACCACAGTCGTCGCGCAGCAGCTCCAGCCAAAGCTGGGTTTCGTCAGCCTCCTGGCTGCAGATTTCCACCTTGGAGATGAATTCTTCGGGGCTGCGCGAGCGGGAGCATTCCCGATAATTCGCCGCGACGGATGTGCCAGAGCGCAGGAACTGCTTACCGATCACCCGCAATTCCTCCCGCTGCTTGTCCAGCCCCACATAAAAACGCACCACGCTGCTCGCGAACGCCTTGGTTCGTTGACGAAATTCAGACTTACGTTCGGTCGTTTTATTCATGCCCCCAATAAACCCAAAGTTGGGCGGGACTCGAAAATGCGATTGGCCAAGATTCAGGCGCCTTCGTTCAGGTGTAAGCTCAGATTTCCTTTCCTCCTCAGGTTTCCGTTCCGTCCTGCCTTAAACTCAGGTTTCAGGTTTCCGGTTTCAGGTTTCCGGTTTCTCTTCCGCCTCCGGTTCCCGGTTTCATTCCCCCCTCCCCCGCCCTCCGCATTGAACTCAGGTTTCAGGTTTCCGGTTTCAGGTTTCTCTTCCGCCGCCCGTCAGAACGTCCGCGTATACCGGCCGCCGTTCCCGTCTTCGAAGGTCAAGGAGTTGGCCGTGATGCCGACGAGGGTCAGGCCCATCTCGGCCTCGACCAGGCTGCCAATGCGGTAGACCCGGTCGTTCATCAGGACCTTGCTGTCCGTGGGCCGCGCCATGATGCCGGCCACCTTGATGTTTTCGATGAACTGGATGGCGCGGGGCTCAAGCTTAGGAGCCGGCTTCGCCGGCTCGGAAACCTGAGACCTGAGACCTGAAACCTGAGGGTCTGATGCGGCCGGGGGCGGAGTCTGCGCCCGGAAGGGGGACACCCGGGGATCAGAGCCGGTGAGGACCGGTGCCGGCTTCGCCGGCTCAGCGGACGGAGGACGGAGGGCGGAGGACGGCTCGGCGGTCTGGGCTGTCCTCGGTTCTCTGTCTTCTGTCCTCTGCACCGCAGCGACGGGCTCGGGCTTCGGGGCGACGGGCAGGGTGAAGGTGGGAGCAGGAGCCGCGGACGGCGCGGAAACAGGCTCAGAGGACGGAGGACGGAGGACAGAGGACGGAGCCGGAGTCGAGGCGGTTTGGGTCGGACTGTTCTCTGTCTTCTGACTTCTGTCCTCTGGAGCGCCGCGAAAAGCGAAGTAGCCACCCACGACGACCACCAGCAGAACACCGGCTCCCACGCCTGCCCGGATGATCAGGGTGTCGAACCCGGCGGGCTTGGCGCGCCGGGCGATCCGGTGCGGGGTCTCCCCGCCGACACTGGGCAGCGACGCGAGCGGCGGGGTCTCGCCCGTGCGCTGCTTCTGGGCCTTTTTGAGGGCGTCGTTGATGAGGCTCATGGCGGGGTCACTCCGTGAGTTTTTCCAGGTCCTTCGCGGCGCGGCGGGCGTCCCAGTAGTTGACCTCGTCGGACTCGCGGATGAAGGCGGAGAGGAGGGCCTTGTCGCAAAGATTGTTGATGATGCGCGGGATTCCGCAGCTCGCCTTGAAGATGTGACGCAGCGCCCAGGGCGTGAAGTGTGGGCGGCCCATGCTGCCCGACACGGTCAGGCGGTGGTGGATGTAACGGTCCATCTCGTCACGCGTGAACGGCCGGAGCTCGTAGTGGACAAGGATGCGCTGGCGGAGCTGGCGGAGTTCCTCGGCGGCGAGGCGGTCCTTCAGCTCGGTCTGGCCCATCAGGACGATCTGGAGAAGCTTCTGCTTGTCGGTCTCGAGGTTGGAGAGGAGGCGGACCTGCTCAAAGACCTCGAAGGACAGGTTCTGGGCCTCGTCGATGATGAGCACGATCTCGCGGCCCCGGGCGATGCGGTCGAGGAGGACCAGGTTCATCTGGGCGACCAGGTCGTTTTTGCTGCGGGCGACGTTGGTCTCGCCCAGCTCGGTCAGGATGGCCTTCAGCATCTGCGTCTCGGTGACGCGTGGGTTGAGGACGAGGGCGGTGTCGTAGTGGGTGGAATCGAGTTCGCTGAGAAATTTCCGGCAGAGGGTGGTCTTGCCGCAGCCGACCTCGCCGATGAGCACGATGAAGCCCTTTTTCTCGTGAACGCCGTATTTGAGGTGCTGCAGGGCCTCCTGGTGGGTGGCGCTGAGGTAGAGGAACTTCGGGTCCGGAGTGATGTGAAACGGCATCTCCGTAAAACCGTAGTAGCTTTGATACATCGCGTGGGCAACTATCTGGGCCGCACGGGAAAATGCACGCCAAAAGAGGTCAAAGAGTCCTGAAAACAGGGCCCTTTCTGGCTCTACGGCGCGATCTCCTGCACCGAGAAACCGGAGAACTCGCCGAAGTCGTCCCCGACCTGGTTGAGTGCCCGCACCCCCAGTCCGACCCACTTCGCTTTGGCCGGAGCCTGCGCCCAGACGACCAGTTCCACTTCGCACTCCGTTGTCTCGGCCTCAATTTCGCCGAGGCGAGAATGGTGAACCGACACCGGGTTGGTAGCAGCCAACAACGGCACGTCCTCCGTTTTCCGTCCTCTGTCCTCTGTCATCCGTCCGCCCCACCCTGTTTGCTGATTTTCCTCTGTCATTAGTGCCCATTAGCGGCCATTAGTGGTTAACCTCCGATGACTTCCGGCTCCTCGCTCCCAGCTCCCGGCTCCAAGCTCTTGTCACACTTCCGTGCGAGCAAGCAGCGCCTGCCACTGCATCCCTTGGAGAAGGCCGTGCTGGCAGCCGTCGCGATCCATCTCTGCTTTCTCCCCTGGGCCCTCGGCACGATGCATGTCTGGAGCCAGATCACCAGTTTGGTCCTGGCCACGATCGGCTTCCTCCTCGCCCTGATCCCGCGGACCTATTCTGGGGATAATCTGCCTCCGATAAATCCTCAGGTTTCAGGTTTCAGGTCTCAGGTTTCCGCCATGCGGCTCTCCGCATGGCCACGCCTGATTCGTTTTCCGATTTTCTGGATCGGGCTCGCCCTCCTGGTCTACATCGCCGTGCAAGGTTTCAACCCTTTCTGGGTCTGGGAGCGCAACGAAACCCACTGGTGGCTGCGGCGCGTGAACGAAATCGAATGGCTCCCGACGTCGATCGACACTCCCTTCGGGCGCTTCAACCTCTGGCGCCAGTTCATCATTTATGCCTCCGCCTGGCTGGTCATGTGCACCGTGTGGGTTGGTTTCACGCGGCGCCGGTCGCTCCAACTACTCCTGACTATTCTCGGCCTGAATGTTGTGATTCTCACATTGGTCGGCTTCATAGCCCGGGCATATTTCCCGCAGTGGGAATGGGTTTTGTGGCTAAATATCCAACTCAAGGGGGCCACTTCCTTTGCCAGTTTCATCTACAAGAACCACGCCGCCGCATACCTTGCTCTGTTGTTGGGTGGAACCTTGGCCCTCGCCTCGTGGCACCATGAACAAGGAGTCCGTAACATGTCTCGATCAACTCCAGGCATGTTATGGTTTCTCGCCACCGTGGGACTTACCTTTGGCGTCGTATTCACCTACTCGCGCGGGGCTACACTAATCCTTGGCGGCTATTACATTGCTGCGGCTATACTTTACACCCTCTCCCGGCTTTTTTCAGCAACACGGTCAACCACCTCCCCCCTAGTCTCGGTTATGCTGGCCGCTATGCTGGTTGGTGTTGTCGGTTTTGCCGCCGGGAGGCTGTCGTATACCAAGGCAGAGCGCACATTCACATCACTGTTCGTTAAGCAGGAAAAAGATGTAAGCGTGGCTCATCGGCTTGAGGCTTATGCGGCAGCCCGCTCCCTGCTGGCAGATCATTGGCAGCGTGGCATCGGAGCGGGGGGCTTTCGTTTTTTGTTTCCTGAATACATCAAACACTACCCAAACAGCTACAAAAACGGCCAATATTTATGGGAGCATGCCCATTGCGATTGGTTGCAGTTACCCATCGAGCTTGGAGTTGCAGGCAGTGCGCTAATTCTGCTGGCCGCGTTTTGGACGATAGGTGCACTGCTGCGACGGAAGCTCTGGCGCCATCCGTCCATGCTTCTGCTAGTGATCGCATGCCTGCAAACACTCATTCAGGCAGGATTTGATTTCCCCTTCCAAAATCCTGCTGTGCTTGTCACCTGGCTGGCGCTAATGATGCTCTCGGTCCGCTGGACGGAGCTAGATGCTGCGCACTGAGCTCTTAAGTTAATAAGAGCATTTTACGCATTCGCGATTGTGAAGCTTTGGCCTTGGCGGATCGTCCGCATTATCATTGAGTTCGCACTCCGACCGACGGACATAATCCAGGCCACGCACACATGCCAGCAAAGCGTTCGTATCCTCGCTCTCAAAATCTCCTGCTCACTCTCCAGCTTTTGGGTGACCTGCTCTTTAGCTACATGGGCTTATGCGCCGGCTACTGGCTGAGGTTTCATACGCCCATACGCCGACTCGGTGTCGAGGCCACCAATTCAGACTTTGCGCTGTATAATCAGCTGCTGCTGCTGGGGGCCGCCTTCATGATCATGAGCTATGCTTATTTGAAGCTCTATGACGCGCGCCTCCTGCTTCGGCCTCAGCGGGCAGCCAATATTATCCTCCGCGGCACTTTTTTTTGGTTTCTCCTTTTTCTCAGCACATCGCTCATCCTGAAATTCGATCCGCCGATTTCGCGCATCTTCGTAGCCACTTCCTGCCTGACCACCCTGATTGTCATGCTCGTGTGGCGCTTCGGTTTCTTCTATGTGCTTTCTCATAGTGACTGGCGTGAGCGGATCACCCAGCGCGTCGCGCTGGTGGGTTGGAACGGCGAGGCGGAAAACCTGACCCAGGCCATTCTCAACGACGAAAACCATCCCTACTCCGTATATGGAGTCATCTCCACCCCGGCGACTGAGTCCTTGGTCAGCCGCGACCAACGCTTGCTGGGTTCGTTCGATAAACTCGACGAGATCCTAGAGAAGCACCTCATAGACATCATCGTGGTGGCTGACCTTGACCTGGCGCGCGACGAACTGGGTCGCATCGCGTCGGTCTGTGAGCGCCGCTATGTGGACTTCAAGGTCATCCCTTCTTTCTTTCAGGTCTTCGTTTCCAGTCTGCGCATGCAGACCGTGTCCGGCGTGCCCCTGCTTGGCATCGAAAAGATCCCGCTCAACAGCCTGCCCCGAAGGATACTCAAGCGCGCCGTTGACCTGGTGGGAGCTATTGTAGGCCTAGTCTTGTCGGCGCCGATCATAGCAATCCTTGCCGCACTCGTGCGCAGGGAAAGCCCCGGGCCGGTGTTCTACAAGCAGGTCCGAACGGGTCTGCATGGCCAGACCTTTACCATCTACAAGCTTCGATCCATGCGGCCCGATGCCGAATCGGGCACAGGCCCTCAATGGGCGGTCGCCTCTGATCCCCGTCGACTCAAGATCGGCGCCTTCATGCGCGAATGGAACCTGGATGAGCTCCCTCAGTTCTGGAACATTCTGATCGGCGATATGAGCCTCGTCGGCCCTCGCCCCGAACGCCCTGAACTCATCAAGCAGTTTGAGCATGAGATTCCCCACTACAATCCCCGCCACGAGGTGCGCCCCGGGTTGACTGGGTGGGCCCAGGTTAATGGATTGCGTGGCAACACGAGCCTGGTCGAGCGCATCCGCTACGATCTCTACTACATTGAGAACTGGTCCCCGTGGTTTGATATCCAGATCATGATTCTCACGTTCTTTAGGCGCCAGAACGCCTATTGAGTCTCAGATTTCGCAATATCGCAGGCGAGTCACTCGGCGATGCCCCTGCCCGGCCAGGGCATAAGCGGAATCTACGCTTCGCTATCCGTCTGGCTTTTTGGCTTGGCTCGCAATGAGCCGGGACCGTCACCGCCTCGATCGGAAACTATCAGGACGTAACCCGACCAATTCCTGTGCTCGCACGAGCCTTGAGGTCGTGATCACGTTCCGTTGCTGGCGGAACACATTGTCCGAAGGCATAGGATCAGTTGCCGCGCGGCAAAGCGTGCATTTACATCTTCAATCTGAATTCCATGGTGAGGAATTCATCCGCCTCAAATTCCACCCCATCCGGCCAGGGAATCTCGATCTCGACACGTCGCTCCTTGCCCGGGGGTAGCGCTGTCACCGTTACGATGAAACCGTCGCCGGTGCGCTCGACTTGCGCCCCGCGCTGGGCGAAAGCCACCAACTCAGGGCTGTCACCTGTCAGCTCAACCGTCGCCTCTTCGGTGGCACGCGAACGGCTCACGACAAAAGAACGGTTATTGGTTCTTGTTTGTTGCCTGCCAGCCTCCGCCTTCAGCACTCCGCCTGCTGGTCCACGCTGGAGAAGGTTCCCGACAACAGTTTGGTTCAAGCCGCCTATGTCCGGGAGAAAGGCTGTAAGGAATCGCGCCGGAGGCACGGTCGGATCGTCGGGCGTAAAGGTAACAGGAGCTTCGATTCTCTCGTATTTTCCCCAAGGCACCTTGATTGTAACAGGGACTTCCCTGCGCTCACCTGGCGCGAGAATTAGCAAATGATGCATGCCAGATGCGCCAGCAAGCCGGCTCTTACCCGGATCCTCCACGGGCATCGCTTCTGTCTCAAAACCGGCTGGCAAAGCCAGCCATCCAGCGACGGGTTTGTCCGAGAAGTTGTATAACACCACTTTCCCGGCTCCATAGCGTAAGGATTTCCCCGAGTCATTCGCGCTCCTCGTGTCAGTGCCTTGTCCCATCCTAATCAATTGAGCACTGCGAAATTCATAGGTCGCGGGCAGTTGCTTGGGATACATCACCACGACCAATGAGGCCGGCTTGTTATCCTTAAACCGCCACGGCAATTCGGCCCGACCGTAGAACGACATCGTGAAATTGTCCCGGGGCTCGAGATACGTGTGCCATTCCGGGGTGGCCTGGCGTGTCGGATAAACTTCGTATAGATTGCCGGTGGCCGTCCGCACATGGATCATGAACTCCTCGGTGCGAGGAGGCGGGGTCAGGGTTTTGTCCCCTGAAGGTTTAGGCCTAGGTTGCTGTTCCTCCGCTGCCTTTGTGACTACTGGCGTCCTAGCCACCACAAAGCTGCCATTATACCGTTTCACAAACGACAACCCTTCGCCGCTAATGAAGTCGATCACCACAGGCGATGGCGAAGGCACAGTCACCGTCCAAGGGCGAGAATCGCTGCCGCTGACGGGCATACCACCGGGATCAGACTGCGCGCGCGGGAGAACACGCCCCACCCCGGATTTATCAGCCGCACCCCGCACTGCAAGCCAGCCCGCCAGCGCCGGCGTGACCTCGTTCCCGGCAATCTGCTTTCCAATCAATTTCATCCAAGATTCAGCCTTCATGGCGCCAAAGTCGCCAGGTTCGTATTGGATGCCACCTGACCAGTATGTGTCAGTTGCCAGTGCGGCACTCTGTCCTCCATTCCCTGTTTCCTGAACTGCCGGCACCGTCAGTCCAAACTCGTTGGCGTCGTGCTCGAGATAGGGTGGCAACAAGAAGGCCATTGGAGCCTCGATATGCAATGCCGTGACTTGTTCACCCACAGTCTTAAACCATCGCCACTGCCTCAAGCGTCCCTCCTTGGTGTCGCGCGCGCGCTTGCCGAGCATGCCATACCCAATTTCCGAGAGAAAGATGGGATAGCTTTTAGCTATCAGCTTTGAGCTATGAGCTCTCTGCTCCAGGCTCCTCACTCCAAGCTCGTGAAACGCCGCTTCGTGCTGCCCGTAAACACCGGTGAAATCCTCCGCATAGCCATAGTAGTGGTAATTGTAGCCGTCCGTGTAAGCGAAACCGTCATTCGCCGCGAAACGCTCCAGCCATGGACCGGGCGGCAACCCAAGCGCGCCCATGAGCACGAGCGGTGCCCGTTGGGAACGCTGAGGATCGGGATTTGGCGCATTTCCCGGTTCTGCCGCATTATTTTGAGCCTCTGCCATTCCTGCTTTGAAGCCCAAATAGCTCGCTTTTAGGAACGCTGTATAGCTTTCAGCTGAATCGGGCACGAATCCCAGATCAGGCTCATTATCGATTTCCCAAGCATCGACGATCTTCCCGTAGGCCGCAGCCAGCTGCCGGCTTTGCGCAAAGGCCTCTCGTAAATCAAGCGGTAGCCGAACCCCGGCTCCAGTTCCGACACCAGATTTCCACGAATCTGCAGGCCAGCGTTGCAGCACGGAGACCCGCAGTCCCATTCCCTGCAGAAGGCCCAAACCGGTCTCTTCTCCAGAAGAAGGCGTGCCCGGTGGTGCCATCTCGCGTAACCGGATCCATTCACCTGGAGGCAGGCGCCACGACGCACCACCCAAAAGGCCTGGAATATCCGCCGCGTGGTATCCCGTATCCACACCTCCAACGCCACAAACGGTGGCGAACAGCGAAGCCAAGACCGTCGATAATTTGTATCGTCGAGGCATCACGATCCGCCCGGGCCGCCGGAATAGGCTTTCACAGCTTCACTGAATACCCGTTCAAAACGATCGGCTACCCGCATCACATCAAATTCCCTCTCCGCGTAACGTCGCGCATTCACCGCCATTTCTTTTCGCCGGCCGGTATTCTCCCGCAGCAACCCTGCGGCGGCCAAGAATCCGTCCAAATCGGCAGGAGCCACACAGAGGCCCGATTGCTGTTCCAGGACAATGCGTGTGGCGAGGTTTTCCTCCGGCATCGCTCCCAGAATGGCACGACCAGCGGCATGATAGGTCAGCACCTTTGAGGGAACGGAAAACACCCCTGCATCCGCCTCCAAAACGGTCACCAACACGTCCGCGCCAGCCAACACATCCGGAAGCACCTCAAAAGGCTGGAATGGCAAAAATTCCAGATTATCGAGTTTCCCCTCAACTTTCTTGGCTCGCAGGTAGTCTGCCCCGGGCCCTTCGGAGATCACGATCACCCGCACGGCGGGGTCATTTCGGAAACGCACCGCCAGTTGACGAAGCAATTCGGGATTGTGCTTCATCGCCAAGGTGCCCGAGTAAAGGAAAACGAACTTATCCGCGAGGCCGTGTAAGACCGTCCAATCATTTTGCTTTGGTCTTTGGGGGAGTTCCTCCAGGGGCGCCCAATTGGGAATGACGGACACTTTCCCCGCCGGCACTCCAAAGCCCGCCAGGATGGGAAGAAAATCTTCCGTGATAGCCACAATACCGGCACTGCGAGCAAAGCATTGCGCATCCAGCCGTCGATACCATGCCCCTGCAAGGGCGCCCAATAGGGCGATCTTTTTTCGCGCCAGTTTATCAACCGCCAGACTATAGAAATCCTGCACCCAGGTGACAACCGGGATGCCTAGCCGCCCAGCCGTTCGGATCATGCGCAACTGGGGTTCCGACGGAGTCTGCCCGCTCAGAACCAGATCCGGCCTCCGGGTGGCAACCAGCTTCGCCAGCTCACGGCCATATTCGCGTTCATATTTCAGCCGCTTCAGGAAGCTGTATTTGTTGACCCGATATGCCGGGGACATAGGCACTGCCTCAAACTGCAACGAATCCGGGTCGCCTTCCGATCGCCGGAGGACTCCGCGGGGGGTCAGCAATTGCGAGGCAAACGCGTGCGTTACATCGTGCCCCCGTAGCGCCAATTGGCGGGCCAAGCTGACCGGGAACGGGTGACCTGCGTAGTCATGTATTAGAATCCTCATGCTAATGATACTGCGGCATTGCTCCGCAGGAAAAACTAGGCGCATATAAATGCCACATCACACGACATCACTAAAAGAGATGGGCGCAGCGACAAGCAGCGATCTTCTCCTTCCCATGAAATTCTTCCCCCCAATCGTCCGCGTCTTTCTGCTTTTGCTCCCGCTGAGAATAATTTCGGCGCAAGAACCGCCCGAACCGACTTGGCCGGCCCCGATTATCGACGAATCATTTGAGGGTGTAATACCGGCCTTCCACACTTTTAAGGCAAACTACAGCGCCAATGATGAGCAGGCCAACCAGGGCACGAAAAGTCTCTTGGTCACCCCGGATGTGGGCAACGCGGGTGGCGTGTATTTCCGACTGGGCGACGCCCTGCAACCCGGGAAAACCTACAAGTTCTCCGCCTTCGTGAGAGTCAGCGAAGGTGGCCGGGCTTCCTTGTATATCTCGGGCGTGGAGAACAAATCTCGGCGGATCTTTGCAACCACCAGCGGCGGGCAGGCCGGGAAATGGGTGAAGCTCACCGGCCTGCTGCGCAGCACGGATCTAAAGGGGCAGGAGCAAGATCTCATGCTTGCCTTGGTCACCACCTCGCAAACCTACTACGATGACGTTCGACTGCAGGAGGTTGAAACAATTCTGCCGCCGATTGTCTCGTGGCCCAAGACTTTGGGTCTCCTCAAATCAGCCGCGGCGAACAACGCCCAACAACTTTCGATCGGGCGAAACCTAACGCTGCAACCCAGACATGGCGCTTTGTCCACCAACCTTAACCGGGAGGAGATCCGATTCCCGACTTCAGGTAATACGGAGATTGCAGCAGACGGGGCGTTGATATTCGCCATTGACCTGCCGGCAGCCGCAGTGGTGTCCGGCATGATCCAACTCAAGCATAGCGGCGATCTTCGCCCGGGGTTGCGAGCCTATGTCCTCATCGACTCGACATTGATCGCGGCTCCCATGGTTAGCGCCGAACCGTGGAGCAATCCGGGCGGAGTGATCAACCGGCCGGCCCCCAACTTGGTGGGGCGTCCTCCCAGCGACAGTTTTTCACTGACGCCCTGCACCCTTCGTGCCGGCAGACACTATCTGATCATCGCAGGTCCGCACACCCGTGCAGCCGGCGAACTGGTCGAGGTAATCCTGCAGGCCGCCCCGGTGAAGGATTCGCCGTTATATACTTTCGCCTTTTTCGCCGATACACATCTGGCCGACGGGCGGTCCGAGTGGATGAACCACAAGCTCAACGGAGCGGCAGCCGACCAGCTCAAGCAGACCTTAGCTGAACTGCGTGACGAATGGACCGACTTTGTGATCCTGGGCGGCGATATGGTTGAATCCGGCACCGCGCCGCAATACGCACAGCTTCAAGAGATAACTCTGGGATCGAAGATGACCATCTATGGGGTCATGGGCAACCATGAGACCTTCCAGCCTACCTCCCGGGCCGATCAAAAGAAATATGCCAGCAATCTATTCCCGGGCACCGAAACTTTTTATGAGCTAAACAAGGCACCGCTGCGATTTATCGCTCTCGACAAGTCATATTGGCGCAATGCAGCAGGAGCCACCCGTGAATATCCCGGCGATGGGTTTTCGGCCAGCAGCATCACCCCTGAGCAGGTCGACTGGCTGAAAACCGTGTTGGCCAAGGACACAAGGACCCCGACCATCATCCTCTGCCATTTCCCGCTCTTCGCCAACCCAAGCGTCTCTTCCAGTGGATACAAACTGGTCTCGTGGGCTATTGCGGACAAGGCGACAGAGTTGATCACCAAAGCACCTAATGTCGTGGCCGTATTAAACGGACACACGCACTGGAATCAGGTGGGCAAGAGCAAGAATATAGCGTGGATACAGAATGCCGCGTTCGTCGAGTGGCCGGCGATGTATCGGGTCTTTCGTGTCTATCCCGACCACATCGAGTGGGAAACACGCTTGGTCTCGAATTTGGGCTTCCTGCGTGAGTCGTTGATTCCCGAAAAAGGACTGAGCTGGATGATCTCCACCGGCCCCGGAGATTTAGGGGGACGCATCGAACTCCCCTGACCCGTTGCCGCCTACTTTGCTTTGCGGAACACCATGATTCGGGTGCTCGCAACTGCCTGCAAGGGGCCCTTCTCGACAAGTTTACCGCCCAGTTTGAGCATGGTGGCAACCACGTTGGCCACCAAAGGCTGCCGGATTGCGGGACAGTGGAACATACCACGGGCACGCTCCACCGACAGCCCCAGCCCCCTGGCCTGCCGGACGAGGGCCGGAGTCGACGGCCACCGCGTGTAAACCCCGCGCCGAATAGACCGCCGCGTCAGATTTACCAGCATCGCATAGGGCAGATAGACGCTCCACAGCGAAGGGTAGCCTACCACGAAACACCCGCCAGGCTTGAGGACCCGGGCCACCTCCGTGATGAGCCGTTCATACTCCGGCACATGGTTGATCACGTTGAAGGAGAAAACCACATCATAGGATGCCGGGGCGAACCCGCTATCCCGCGCGTCCAGTTTTAGCAATTGCACCGGCTGTTTAACCGCAGCCGCCTGCAGCTTGCCCCGGGTCGTCGCCAGCATCTCATCCGAGATATCCACGGCGGTCAGATCCACGCCTTGAGCCGCCACCGGCACCGTGAAACGCCCGGTTCCACAACCCACCTCCAGGTAGCGGGCCCCGGGGATGATCGGGAGCGCCTCGGCCACCAGGCGCTCATACTGGCGGTGCACATAATTTCCGATCGGTCCGGTCCAGCGGAGTGTGTCGTAGGCCTTGGCCTCGTTGTTGTAGAATTCTTCGACATTCATGGTCATGATGTGTGCGTGGTGTTCAGTTGCTGCAAAAAGTGAAGCGTGGCGAGACTGACCTGCGCGGCCCGAAAACGCGCCGCCGTGGCCAATGCCTGGCCCGCGATTTCAGCTCTCCGCGAATCCAGACTGGAGATCGCCTCTGCAACGGCTGCGCCGAAGGCTTGATTTGAGGCATCCGCCGACAAAAAGCCGTTCTCCCCGTGCCTGACCACCTCAGGCATAGCTCCTACCGGCGTGCATGCGACCGGCACCCCCAAGCTCATCGCCTCCAGCAAGACCATCGGATAGTCGGAGGGGCCCCGTGTGCCCCGAAATGGGATCAGCATGAGGTCGACCTGCGAGTAAAAATCCCGGATATCCTTGATGCCTTTGACGAGCCGGACCTTGTCGGCCAGTCCCTGCTCCGAGATCATGGCCCTGACCTGATCAACCGCTTGCCCTTGCGATTCAGCTCCGCTGGTCAACGCCAACAACGAGACCTCCCTGCCCTGCGCACCCGCCGTCTTGATCGCCGCCAACGCCAGGTCGAAGCCCTTCTCTGGTTTGTGGTGGCCGACAAAGCCCATCACTAATGGCCTGCGCACGGCAGGACTCGCGACGTTGCCGCATACGGCAACAAAGTCATCCGGGATGGCCGGCAGCATCACCTTCGCATCGGACCGGTTGCCCGTGAAGACTTTGATCGAATTGCGCACATTCTCGCTGATCGCCACCATGGTCGGCACGCGGCGGAAAGCCTCGGTGACGAGCAGGCGTGTCGTCCGACCCATCTTGCGGTGCTGAAATTCCTCACTCACCGGGCAATAGAGCGCGTGCACCGGACGGGCACCGGACGCCCGGGATACCAGCCAGGTGCTCAGGCCGTAGCCGGGATGGCCGGAATGCCCATAAATGAAATCGATACCGTCATTGCGAAGTTCCCGTCCGATCTTTCGCGCTTTCCAGCTGAATTCCGCAAAATATGCGGCCGAGGAAGGCCGCGACTTCATCGGTATCAGGCACAATTTTGTGGTATTCAACCTTTGGCTCAGTTCCGCTTCTCCTTCCACGGTCTGCGCGGCCACGCCCGCCACCAAGGTAAGCGCACACTGGCTCTGCAAAACCGTCGCGAGGTTGATGACGCTGTTCACATATCCGCCGACAAATCCGCCGTGGCGGCCATACACCAGCTGAGGAAGAACCAGGACAATATTCACGCAGTTTTGGCGCTTAATGCGGCGTTGATGGCCGCGTTGAGATTATCGGATACATTTCGATAGGAAAACCTGTCCTGCGCCACTAACCGTGCACGCCGACCGAGCTCTTCGGCAAAAGGATGGTCATCCAGGCATCGCACGACCGCGGCCTGTAGTTCTTCAGCCGTATTGGCGACCAAACAAGACTCACCGTTTCGTAATCCTGTGCCCTCCATTCCCGGCGTGGTGGAGACTATGGGGTGTCCGTAGGCTGCGGCCTCGCAAGTCTTCAACTTAACCCCACCCCATTGCCGCTCAGGTGTGACGAATATCGCCGGCTGGCTGAGATAAGGCTCCACTGATGGCACATCAGCGTGCAATTCGACCCCGTCGCCCGCTGCGATGGCGGGCCGCAGGGCATTGGCGTTGGCGCCAACGATCAAGCAGCGCAGCCCCGGGCGAAGTTTGCGCAGAGGCTGGTAGACGTGGCGCAGGAACCAGATAACGTTCGTCCGCTTGGGCCGCCAATGAAAGCTGCCTACGATCAGTATCACGCCATTACCCGGCCCGGCCGGCGCGCGCCCTGTCGGCACGTCAAAGCACGGCGGCACGACATGCATTGGTAATCCTGGGCGCAGGATTTGCAGCCTGTCCCGGTCCTCCTCGGTCAAGGCAATCACCGAGTCGACTGTGTCCAAAATCCGCTTCTCCAGCCGGTGGAGTTTCCGCCCCTCCAGCAGGGCGAATAATTTGCCGGCCGGATTGCTTTCCAGCTGGGCGATCGATGCGTAAGACATACCCTCCGCGTTATGGGCGATATAGAGCGTGGGGACCCCCAACTGACCGAGTAATGGGGCCAGCCAGGCTGCCCGGATGTGATTGAAGACCACGAGATCGGGCTTTTCCCGGTCGAACATGCCTTTGACCCAGTCCCGAACTCCCGGATAATTGAACTCCCGCTCGCAGAAGGAGGCTCCGCCAAAAAGCGAACGCATGCGCTGAACCCGCGAGTCAAGCCGCCGTTCGGCCAGCCAGACACGTTTTATGTTTGGCGGGGGCACCAGGCGGTCCGGCTGCGGGCGATATAAACTCGCCGCACATACGCCTTGTGTCCGGGCCAGCATTTCGACACAGCGCACCGAATAGAGAAAATAGCCCGAGGCCTGCGTCCATGGATCGCTGCCGCATAAAAATAGAATGTTGGCCATCTGCTAGGGCGTGATCGGAAAATAGCTTAGCGCCGGGCGTGTTGCGGCGGCTTGTTGAATTGGCGCACTGGACCGGCATCAGGGCTATCCGGCGTCAACGCCGGCGTCTTGGACAGTCCCAAGCGCATCAGCCAGAAAGCAATCAGCGCCACCACGACCAGGCTCAATGCCTGAAAAATCCATGATCCAAAGTCGTTTCGCGATGCGATCAGCGCCTTGTAGAGCAAGGCCGCGCAAATTCCATAGAACTCAACCCGATGCCTGAGCCAGCCGAATAGAAGCAGCAGCGAGACGCCATATAACACGCCAATCCCGAAGGCACCGCTTACCCCGAACAGAAAATAGCCCTGACCGATAAAGGTGAAGGTGCGCACCCATGTCTCCATCGCCATACGGTCAGCATAAAGGACCATGGTCATTCGCGGAGAAAATGATGTGTCCGAAGGCTTGCTCGGCCAGAAGGCGCGCGGCACCCAATTGATCGACCAGTTGCGGATTTCCACGCCCGTCAGTTCCACCCTGCCCCAGAAAGTCACGGGTTGCGTATCGGCGTAATGGACCAGATCTGCCAGCGTGCCCACTGAGTTCCACTCGCCGCCTGAACCCGTGGAAGACAGCAACGCGTCAACCGGATCATGCAGCAAAGTGTCCAGCTTCTGGTGTCGCACCAACTGGAGAAAGGTCATGCCCACAAACGCGGCGCCTACTGCACAAATAATGATCGTCTTTTCCGCCCGCGGCCACCGCCAGCACGCCAGCAAAGCAACCACAACTGGCAGCAGGATAATGCCCTGTCGGCCGCCATAGGCGGTGAGATTCGCCAGCACGAAAACACCACAGGTCGCCACAATCCAGACCAGACGCGTTTTTGCCCGGGACCACAGGATGATACCGACCAAGATGAACAAAGTAGCTTCGGCAATCGGTCGGGTTAGCTTGGTCAATCGGGTCCAGTTGTCCGTCATGTCGAGACCGACATAAGGATCGAAGAGATAGAGCTGGGAAATGTTGAAACTGCCGGCGCGCCATACATTCCCGGCTGCGTAGACCAGATAATAACAGATCAGGATCAGCAGTATCCGCTGCACCCGAAATGAAGGAAGCATGTCTGGCGCCCCCGGGGGCGGTTGAATGACCGTGGAAAACGCATACTTCGGAAAAATGATCGCCCCGGTGATCAAACCCAACACGCCGCCGTAGATGGCCAAATAATAGGAATCCGCCTTGTAATAGTGGTATAGCTCAAAGTATGGCGCCAGGCCGAAGAACAAGCCCACCCAGCTAAGGAGAATGTTAGCCGGAGTGGTGAGCGGACGGCTCGTCAGCAGGTGCCAGCCATTGGACAGAACCATGACGCTCAGGCAGAAAATGGTTAATGTCGTGTCGTCGAGAATTCCCATCTGATGAAGATTTTTTAGCGAAGCCCGTGGCTGCGCTTAGTCGCCCTTGGCTGACACCAGCAGTGGTCGGTTGGCCGAGAAATTATAGGTGTATGCACAAAGGTCCGTCATCAGGCCGAAAGACAACCGGTTGATCAACGCCAACTTTCCACGCGGATGCACCTCGCCCTCGATCTGCTCCACATCCAAATCGGCACCCTTTAGCAGCGCATGGATACTATGGCGGGTGAAGAAACGGTAATGCGTCCAGTCGAGGATGCCCTCCTCCCTGTAATCCCAGCGACCGCGGAAGAGCAAAGGGACCGTGACACTCAGGCAGCGCACATTCGGCAAAGAACCGATCAATTGCCCGCCCGGTCGCAGCAGCGGCACAAGCCGGGCCAGCACTTTCCACGGATCAGTGACGTGCTCCAAGACATGACTGACAATTAAAAGATCGAAGCTGCCAAGTGCATACGGCAATTCTAGCGCCTCAATGTTGCCGATAATCACCTCATCCACTTCCGGTCTGGCCTTGGCCAGCAGCGCGACCTCGGGGACTAGCTCAACACCTGCGGTGAATTTCGCCCCGCGACTCTTATAATAGGCTAGCGTTTGACCAGTAGCACATCCGATTTCCAATATTCGCTCGGGAGTCCCTTTTGTAAGCTGCAAGAGACTCGGCCTGAGATGTGTATAATATGAAGCGTCAGCTATAAATTTTGAATTTATCACTTTGTTAGAAGCTGGAGCCGAAATAATTTGGTCATGGTTTTAAACTGATATCAATGGTCGCCTAACAGATTGTCGAGCCCCTGTGGCTCTTACTTTATATCCAACCACCTCCGTGTGCTTGCATCGTATGTTTTGATCAATCGGGCCGGCACTCCGGCAACCATCGAGTTTGCTGGAAAACTTCGGGTCACAACAGAATTTGCTCCAACGACGCATTGTTCACCCAATTTAACGCCCGGCATGATCACTGCCCTGTAGCCTACAAAGGTGTTTCTGCCAATCGACACCGCACCTTTGAGCGTCAGTTTCTGACGCATGATAGGACCGTTGTCGGGCTGCATTCCGTGGGCGTTGTCAGCTAAGTAAACATGATTACTTAGGACACATCCGTCATGGATGGTGATTTCATCTGCACACACCACGCAGACATTCCGGCCGATATAAACATCGTCACCAATCACCAACTTAGGATTCAGCTTCTGGCCGTAATAGTCATCCAGACAGGTCAATTCTCCGTCCGGAAGCACCCGTGAACCACGTCCGATTGAAATATACCTTGCTCCTTGAATTCGCCGAGGACGGGCAATTTTAGATCCCTCACCAGCCTGCCGTAAACCCAGAGGCAAAGGCAGGAACATACTACGCAAGCAGTTCTTAAGAAAGGTCAACGTCGCCATTGGTGAAAAGCTATGTTTCTCAGCACGCCGAGCAAAATGGATAACTTAAATAAAACAGCCCACAGTTTTGATCGCCCGGAAATCCAATGCTTACAAGCGGTGCATTACGATGCGCCATGAGCGCATGACTACATATACAGACGCAGGAAGAGTGCCGAGGATCATCCCGAGGGGAACGCCGAGCATCCCAATGGTATCAGAAAGAGCAAGCACCAGGAGCAGCACCATGACCGCGTTGGCGATTGCCGGCACGGTAAAAGCGTCGCCTGCAACGGCCAATGCGGGGGTAGCATTTGCTGCATGATATACGTATAGCGCGTAGAATCCGAGCACAGCAGCAAAGCACGTTGCCGAATACGGCACCTTGTCTCCGAGCCAGAGGGTGAACACTTCCCGCCCGAACAGATACAGCGGAATACTGATGATCAGCGTCGTGCCCACGGCCACCAGCACCCCGCCCAGATAATAGCGGCGGCACTTGGCATAATCCTGAGCGGCCCAGGCGCGGGCGACATAGGGATATAGCATCTGCGGCAAAAGGCTGCCAATGGTCCCGATCAACACACCAATCCTCAGCATGGCCGCATACGACACGACTTCCGTTATGCCAAAACGCCGTTCGACGATGAAAATGGTGAACTGCGTGATTAAAAAGGTCAGGACATTGAGCAACAAAAGCTTCGAACCTTCATGGAAAAGACCCCGAACCTGCCCCGCCTCGGCCGGCAATGGGGCCGCGGCATCCCCCAGGAAAGATGCCAGCTTTCGGCTGGCGACCATCCAGAACAATAGGTTCTGCCCGAGGTAGATGAAACCCAGGGTGGGCAGATCGGCACCCAACAGCAGCGCGACCCAGACCGCGCCAAAGCCAAGCACCGTGAAGATTGAGCGGAACACCTTGTCCCAACCGACCTCTCCATGTCCGTTGAGCACGAACAAGCTGGACTGCCCCTGCAGATTCGCCGCCATACCCAAGGCATAGGGAAACCAGCCCAAGGCCGCATAAGTGGTCAGGCCGGCGCCTCGCGCCGTGGGCCAAAGGTAAGCGAAATAAATCGCGACCGCCGCCAAGGCTACCACCGCCGCGACATAACGGAAGGCCGAGCGCACCGCCCCGAGCATCATGCGCTGGCTGGACAGGTCGCCATGGACCGTGAGTCCGGCTACCGCCCGTGCCACCGTCGGCCCGAGACCACACTGCAGGAGCAGGAGCAACGACCCGGCCGAGGTGACCAGAATCCAATAGCCGGCCTTCTCGGCCGATAGATGCGAGGTGAGCAACCGAAGGATCAGCAGGCTGGATAAACCGTCGACCCCGAGGCTGATCACGCCTGCGCCGACCCCGAACATTATTTTTTTCCGCGCCAACTTAAAAAATGCTACGACGTTCTCAGTGTCAGCCCGCCTGCCATGCGCCTGACTGCCGCCACGCAGCTTTGCCAGACATAACCGAACCCACCAAGCCGGCGCATGCGTTCCAGTTTGTTCATCTTGCCAGCCTGCCAGCGTCGGTCTGGCGGCAGTTTCTCCCAGCACGACCGGGCGTCGGCGAGAGCCACCGGCGTGCCGATGCGGCCCAATTCTGCGACCTCACGCGATATGCCGCGTGGCAGGCCGAGAAAGTGGCGGGCAAACTCCTCCGAGTGGACCAGTTCATGCACCGCCGGATGCCGCCACGGCAGTTGCTGGACCAGGGTCCAGATGGCCCGCCGGGCCGTGTCGTTCGCGGCTGAATTCGATGACAAGTTGATGTAACCCCTGATCGGCTTGAGCGCCCTGCGCCACATGAACAGCACGTCGGGCAACACGTCGATGCAACAACCCGCATCGAGAGCCTGGAAAAGAAACAAGACATCGTCGCCAATGCCGCAACGCTTGTCGTAACGCCACTCCAGTGCGCGCAGGCGCCGGCAACAGAGCGTGAAGGGATGGAAGGCCTGCATGGGCAGAACATCGTAAAAAAACACCTCCCGCCATGCATCCCCCTGCCCCACCTTCAACTGAAGCATTGTGGGCACATGGCGCTTGTAAGTGAAACGTCCGTCCAGATCGATGACCTCGTATCCGAAGGCAATAAGCTCGGTGTCCGGCTGCGAGGAGATGTGGCGGCTCAGCCGCGCCAAAGCATTGGCCGGAAGAAGGTCGTCGTCCCCCACAAGCATGACAAATTCGCCAGTCGCCTGCGCCAACAGTGCGTTGCGATTGTCCGACCACCCCAAATTCTTGGGCTGGAGGATAAGCCTGAAACGGGCATCCGCGCTGAACCGGCTCAAGGCGGCCGCGATCTCAGCACCGCGTGGCGATGCATCGTCCGAGACTATCACCTCGAAGTCGCAGTGGCTCTGCGCCAACACGGACTCGATGGTTGGCACCAGTAGCTCCGGCCGGTTGTAGGACGGGATCAGGACGGAAATAAGCGGAGCGGGCATGATTGTTCGCCTCGATGTAAGGAGCTCAGGACTTGCCCGGCTCACCGGATCCACCGCGGAGCAAGCCGATGGAAGCCATTTCTTTCAATGAACGGGCATAGCGAGTGTTCGACTCCAGCTCGATATCCTGCCGCTTGACCCACTCCGAGAAACGGTTGATGCCGTCCGCAAACGACACGAAGGTATGGTCGCCCAACACGCGGAAAAGGTGACCCGTGTCGGCCGCCGCATGCCGGATGTCACCCAGTCGAAACTGACCGGATATCCGGTAGTCGGGCTTGCGGTCATACGCCTTGGCCAAGGCGTTGACAACGTCGAGCAAGGTCTGGCGTTCGCCAGTGCCGACGTTGCAGATATGACTGCCACTCAATTCCTTCTCGCCGGCTCGACAATTGAACTCAGCGATATCGTCAATGTAGATGAAATCTCGTGTCGGACGTCCGTCTTCGAAGACGTTGATGGGTTTGTCCTGCAACAGCTGCTGGCTGAAGATGGAAAGAATGCCGGTATAGGGATTCTTCAGCGACTGCCCCGGACCGAAGACATTCTGATAGCGCAGTGCGACTGCTGCGATGCCCAGGCTTTCGCACAAATTCAGGATGATCTGCTCCTGGGCCAGCTTGGTGATCCCGTAAATCGAGCTCGGCTGGACCGGATCGCTTTCCAATGATGCTGTCTCGGTCAGCGGCCCGGAACAATTTGGACACAAAGGAGTGAATTGGCCCGCTTCCAGGGCTCGCGGCTCGCGGGAGCGCGGAAAGATCCGACCATGCCTGGCACACGTATAGGCACCCTCCCCGTAAACCGCGCGGCTGGAACTGATCACCACACGCCGGATCTGGTTCTTGCGCAAGGCCAGCTCCTCTCCAAGGACGGCCGCACCCAGCACGTTGATTTCCGTATACTTTCGCACCTGATACATGGACTGCCCCGTGCCGGTGCCGGCCGCGAAATAGTAGATAACCTCGGCAGCGTCCAACGCCTGCCGGACCGCGGCGGGATCACGAACATCGCCCACTGTGACCGGGACTTTCCCGGCCACGCTGGCGAGCATTTCGGAAGCCAGGACATCCAGACCATGGATCTGGGGCTCCAAGGCATCCAAGATGCGGACCGTGTGACCGCGGGCCACAAGTTGAAGGGCTGTTTTGGTTCCGATGAAACCAGCGCCGCCTATGATAGTGCAATTCATGTTGTTTGGGAAAAATCAGTTTGCCCGGAGGGCGTAGTCTTTGACGAAGGATTCAATTGCCTCGAACAAGGCGCTGCTCCGCAACTCATCGAGGGAAGAATCGGAGGATATCCGGATGAAATATTGGTCCTTCTGGCCCGCCGTATCCCAATCCCAATACTGCATCAGATCATCCAGCAGGCCGGTGGCCTTGGCCTTGCTGAAGGCATGCACCTCACCAGCTACAATCTGGGCATAGGCGACATCTTGGACCCGGCCATTGGCCGTAAAACTACGCCGCTCGAAATCCAGTCCAGGCATAACCTGAAAGCGCTTGTCAGGCGGCATCACCATCTGCCATCCGGCCGCGACCCAGCAGTTATCCGGGATATGACCGCGCACCATGCGGGCGGTGATTTTGCCGGGTTTCCAATAGGCGATGTAAACCCCCACCTTGATGGATTCGCTCTGGTATTCTCGGTTGATGTAATCGTCAAAGCCCAGAATCTCCTTCGATGCCTCGACCGCGACCTCGGTGGGGCCCAAAGGCAGATCGTGTGATGTCCAGCCATTGATCTGTCCAGGAAAGGCTTCGCTCAACTTGAGTGCCAATGCAGGCGGCGTTTTTGCCGTGAATTTAGCGACCACACTGACCCCGATCACCGTCAGCAAAACCATGAAAGCGAAAATCAGTGACCGCCTGGTAGGATAAATTGCCATTCCGGTTCGCGTGATTGCTTAAGCTAGGCCAGCACTACCTCAACAAGCTACTGCACGGCCTTGACCCAGCGCCGCAGGTCGCGTTCGACGGCCTCGTGGACCTCGGTCATCGTTATGCCGACCGAAGCCAGCTTGGAGGAATCCATCACGCAATTGGAGCGCGGGGTCTTGGCCGCGGTGCGCATGAACTCGGCCTCGTCGGTGAAGAATTGGAAATTCTTGTCCGACACGCCGGTCTTTTTGATCAGGCCGACGACCTCGCGGGTCGTGACGTGGCCGGGGTTGGTGACGTTGTAGGTGCCGAAGGGCACGCGCTTCTCCCAGCAGGCGAAGGTGGCTGCGACGAACTCGTCGAGCTGCGAGATGGAGTTCTCGGCCTCCAGCAGCGAGGCGTAGCGCATGAGCTTGCTCAGGTAGTTGCGCGGGCCGTCGATCTGGTTGAAGGGGATGCGCAGGCGCCAGACGTAGACGCCGGGCACGCCGGCCAGGACTTCCTCGCCGAGGGCCTTCGTGCCGGAGTAGAAGCTGCAGTTGTTCGTGCGGAAGCTGAAGTTCGGCGTGTCGGTCTCGGTGAAGCCGGCGCCGTCGGCGCGCCGGCCGGTGTAGATGCAGCCGGAGGAGACGTGGCCCCAGGGCACGCCTGCGTCGGCGCAGGCCAGCGCGATGGTGCCCGGGAGGACGGCGTTGCCCATGACGCACTCGGACTTGTGCAGCTCGCAGGCGTCTACGTTGGGCTTGCCGGTGTAGCCGGCGGCGTTGATCAGGAATTCCGGCTTCTCGCGCCGGAGCAGCTCCGTCAGGGCGTTGCGATCGGAATAGTCAAACTCAGCCCGGCGGATATTGCGGAAAGCCAGGCCCTTGCGCGTTAGCAGCGCCTGATAGGCCGAGCCGACATAACCAGAACCTCCGAGCAGATAGATCATTGGGAAATTAGCTGATGAAACAAAATTTGAAAAAATATTACTGTGCCAAGCGGGTCAGCACGATGCGGAAGCCGACTTTGTCAGTCGCGCCGTCCTTGCCTTCGGCGAAAGCGCGGCCGCGCTTGGCGGGGCGGCAGTTTGCGGCGGGTGACCCAAAATTGCCACCACGCACCGCGCGGAGCGTGCCGCTCGTCGGCCCTTGCGGATCGATTTGTTCGCCACCGGGCAGGTTGTCAGCGTAGTAGTCCAGACACCACTCCGAGGCATTACCGAGCATGTTGCCGATACCCCAGGCATTGGGTGTTTTCTCGCCAATCGGATGCAGGCGCCCCCCGCTGTTGTCAGCAAACCAGGCTACGTCGGAGAGGTCGGACACCATGTCGGCGTCACTGCCCGCACGGCAGGCGTATTCCCACTGGGCCTCGGTGGGCAGTGTGAAGGCATAACCGGCCGGGATCCGGCCGGCCGCGCGCTCGAAATTGGTCAGGCGTTCGCAAAATCCCATGGCCTCCAACCACGACACCCCGACCTTGGGCAGGCCGGGCTCCTCGCCATCATTGAAGTCACTGCCCATCACCGTGCGCCAGTGCCGGCGCGTGATCTCGTATTTGCCGAACCAGAAGGGATGAGTGATAGTCACCTTGGTCAGCGGCCCTTCATTGGGGGCGAACGTGCTCCCCATGACAAATGTGCCAGGCTCCACGTAGACCATCTGCAATTCCAAGGCTTGGATGACGAAGTCTCCACCCAGCCGGGATTTCTCGCTGCCGTCCTTCAGCCAGCCACGCTGGCGAAATTGAGCCACGAGCACCTGGACGACGGGGGTTGGTGAATTAATCTTGGCCATCATGGCTGCCGCTTCGCGCCCGGCCTTGTCTTCATTCAGAAAGAGCGCCATCCGCGCGCGACCGAGCCAATACTCATGATCCGCCGGAAAGACCTCCCGGAAGCCCCTGCTGTTCGTGAGGTATTCGTTGGCGATCACCTCTCGTGAACCGCGGTCCGTTGCCTCGCTGAATTTCCGCAAAAGCCCCTGTAAATAAGTCCATTGGGACCGCTGGGCCGTGGTCAGTTTGATCGCCATGGGAGCAGCAGCCTTAGTCTGCGCGTGCGCCTCAGTTACGACGCATCCTGCCAGAAACCCTACAACAACGAAACCGATCAGTTTAAGCATGGGGTAGAAGTGAAGACTGGAAAGCTCACAGATTGATGGCACCGAGCCAATCCCGATTCTCCAAGTGCCAGTCGACCGCCTGTTTGAAACCTTCTTCAGTAATGGTCTTTGGGGCCCAGCCGAGCAGCCGGCCGGCTTTAGAAATATCCGCCCAGGTTTCCTTCATATCGGCGTCGCTGGCAGGGCGTTGGTCAACCTTCGCTTTCTTGCCGAGCGCCGCTTCCATAATACCGATCATCGCCGTGATGCTGAGCGGGTTGTTGCCGCCGCCGAGGTTGATCACGTCGTAGCTCGGAGCTACGACGGGGAAAGCTGAAGGCTGAAACCGCGATTCAGAAACCTGAGACCTGAAACCTGAAACCTGAATTTCCGGACCAGCATCAGGCGATCCCGATGATTTGCTGCCTTTACCCTCAGGTTTCCGGTTTCCGGTTTCAGGTTTCAGCTGGCCGCCGAACAAGCGGCCAGCGAGCACGGTCCCCAGTGCTATGTCATCAACATACGTGAAGTCGCGGGCCTGGCTGCCGTCGCCATACAGCGTGATGGGCGTGCCTTCGTCGATCCACTTGATGAACCGGAACGGCGCCATGTCGGGACGACCCGCCGGGCCAAACACCGTGAAATAACGCAGCACCGTGACATCGAGCCCGTGCTCTTGAAAATAATCGAGGGCCAGCAGTTCGGCTTGTCGCTTCGTCTCGGCGTAGGGCGACTGCATCCGCCCGAGCCGTGCATCCTCAACAAACGGCATCGGACACCCGGCATAAACCGACGAACTCGAGGCGAGCACATGCTTCCTCACCCCGTATTTCACCTGGCACTTGAGCACGTTCTCCTCGCCGAGGACATTCGTCCTTCGGTAAAGCTCCGGAAATTCCAGACTGTAACGCACCCCCGCACGCGCAGCCAAATTGAAAACCGCGTCAAATTTGTGGGCTTGGAAAACCTGCTCCAAGGCCGGCAGGTTCTCGATGTCCAACGCATGAAACGTAAAGTTTCCATGCGTGATACCTGAGACCTGAGACCTTAAACCTGAAATTTTCGGATCAGCCCCCGGCTCCCAGCTCCCAGCTCCCAGCAGTCTGGAAAGCCGATAGTCCTTCAATCGGACATCGTAATAATCGTTCAGATTATCAATCCCAACGACCTTGTGGCCGGCCGCCAGCAGCTGCTCGCACACCTTGGAGGCGATGAAGCCGGCAGCGCCTGTAACCAGGTAGCAGCGCGGGGCGTTGCCCGATGATTGTTCATTTTTCATCGTTCAATTTTCATCTGCCATATCGGAAGCAGATCCAACCCCAATGAACCGTGAACATTGAAAAGTGAACAATGAACATTACCGGCGAAGCCGGCACGGCTTCGCCCCGTCGCTTCTTTTGCTGAAGCAACCGGCTTTGATTCGTTGAATTTTTCTAACATCTGACTTCTGCCATCGGTAGGAGCGCTTGCCCTCAAGCGCCCGGGCCGTTGAGGGCAACGGCCCCTACCCTTCCTAGCGCGGAGTGGAGTCCGCGCGCTACCTTCTGAAAATTGAATAATGAACGTTGAACGATGAAAAATGAACGATGTCTGCCGCCCCTACCCTTGGCGTCCTGGCGCCTTTGCGTTAAATATCTCTGCTCCCTGCTCCTAGCTCCCTGCTCCCAGCTTTAAGAACGTCTTGGCTATCGGGAGAAGTGCCCGCGTGCGGTCGTGCCAGCGGGAAAGTTTCTTGAGCCGCTGCTGCAGCACCTTCTGCTCGGCGGGAGCGTAGGCCGCGGCGCCCTGCGCGAGGACCTTCAGCTTCCCCTTCCCGCTCTCGAGCTGTCGCTGCAACCGCTGCTCGATAAACCGCTCGATAAGCTTGCGCATCTCGACGTCGGGCTCGAACAACTCGGCCTTGTCGGAGGCAGCCGACACTTCCTTCACGGCTCCGACCTCGCGGAGCATGCGCAGTCCCTGGCTGACCGACCCCTTGCTGATATCGAGCCGTGACTCGATGTCCGCAAAGCTGAGCGGCACGGGCGAGGCAAACACGATGCCATAGATCGCGGCCACCGACTTCGGCACGCCCAGGAGCTCGGCCGCGTCCACAAAGAAGTCGACCATGGCCGCCTCAAAGGCGACGACGTCCGCCGGGCGATCGCCCGGCAGGACGAGAGCAGTGGTGGTAGACGGAAGCGTGGAATGGATGACGGAGGACGCCACGGGGCGAACAAGGCAGAAACCCGCCCCCTGTTCAATTCATTTTGAACCGAACAAAAGCCGAGACCTGAAATCACCTAACCCCGGATTTTTAACGCAAAGACGCCAGGGCGCGAAGGGAACACTGAGTTGGGAATGCCCAATCCATTAGCGCCCTTGCGTCTTGGCGCTAATGGATTGGGGCCACAGAAGGCACCCTAAGTCAGGTGGAATGACATGGCTGAAAAAACTCACGGGGCCTGATATTTTTTAACGCAAAGGCCATGAACGAAAATCAGATCAGCCGCGTGATTGTTGAAGCGGCAATAGAGGTTCACCGGGTGCTGGGCGGGCCAGGCTTGTTGGAAGGAGTCTACGAAGAAGCGCTGGTCGAGGAGTTGCGACTGCGTGGCATGAAAACCGAGCGACAACTGCCGGTGCCGATAAACTACAAGGGCACGACGTTGGCCACACCGCTGCGCCTGGATTTGCGGGTCAATGCTCTGGTTCTGATCGAATGCAAGGCGGCGCTGGAGCACAACAAGCTGTTTGAATCCCAGCTGCTCACCTATCTGCGGCTTACCGGGCTGAAACTGGGCTTGGTCATCAACTTCGGACAGCGATTGGTAAAAGACGGCGTTCACCGGGTGGTGAACGGCCTCTGAGTGCCCACACCGTTGCGTCCTGGCGCCTTTGCGTTAAAAAAGCCTTAGAACTTCCAGCTCGCCGCGAGGCCCGTGCCGAAGTCCGGGCTGGCGTCGGTGAAGCCCTTGAGCGCGTAAGCCGTCACCCGCCAGCGTTCGGCGAAGTCGTGGCTGACCATGACCAGTCCTTCCTGGGCGTCGTCCCCGCCCGCCACGATGGGCCGGCGCCAGCTGAGCAGCGCCGTGACCACCGTCGCCGCGGACAACCGGAAATGCGCGCCGCCGCTCGCATAGGCTCCGTCGCGCAGGTCATACGTGTCGGCGTCGCCGAGCACGCGGTAGCCAGCAGTGAGGAAAGGCGTCACGCTGCCGAACGTGCGGAAGAAGGTGAGCTCGGCGTAATAGTCGGCGGCGCCGGTGCCGAGCCCGCGATCCTCGTCGGCCGTGGGCAGCTTCACCCGGGCCGAGCCGCTGACGTCCACCACCCCGCCTAGCGAACCAAACTGATACGTGGCGCCGGCGTAGATGTCGCCCAGGCCCGACTCGGACGCGGTGGTCGGCCGCGGCGCGCCCGAGCCGCCGACCACGGTGGCGGGACCCTTGACGGTGAGCCAGGAAAACGAGGCGCTGAGCGTCAGGGGGCCGCGTTCATGGACCAGGTTGAGCGGCACCGAGAAAACCTCGGTGTCCGTGGCAAAGCCGTAGTCGCCCCGGCTGTAGTCAAACCCGGTGCCGAGCGACGTGACGGACGTGGGCGCCGTGACGGCCGCCTGCGCGGAAGCGGTCAGCACGGCGGCGAGAAAGGTGATCAGCGAAAGAAATTTAGGAGTATGCATGACAGGTGGGTGCGGGTGCAGGCGAAAATGTTCATAGTTCATTTTTCAATGTTCATGGGCAGATTTTCCGGACCAATGAAAGATGAACGATGAACAATGAAAATTGAACAATCAGCGGTTTTGACGGAGGCGCGCCGGGGCTATACCCGGTCGCGCCCGTTGATTAAGCGGCCTCAGCCCTTGGGCTCGGTCTGCACCGTGCCCTGCGCGGCGACCTCGGCTTCGGCCACGGCCTTGGCGTAGTCGCCGTAGCTCTTGGCGAGCTCGGACTGGACGGAGCCCCAGGTGGACTCGCCCGCGGCCTTGGTGGCCGCCCGCAGGTCGGCGCGGACCTGTTTCTCGGACTTGCGCACCTCGACGAGCGCCTTGGCGAAGGCGGCGCGGGACTTCTCGCCCCCCGCCTCGGCGCGCGTGCGCAGCTCGGTGACCAGCGTCGCCGAGGCATCAAGGCGCGCCTGCACCTCGGCCGTCACCTTCTCCCGCTCGGCAAAGGCCGCGGCGTGGATCGTCTTCACGGTCTCGTCCATGCGCAGCATGGCGCGGGTGTTGTCCGAGGCCACGGCCGCGACCGCGAGACCGTTCGCCTGGCCCTGCGCCGAGGCATGCATGCTGGCCTGAGTGTTCAGGGCCGGGGAGACCCTGGCCCCGGCGTTCACGCCGGCGGTGGCGGCGGTGGTGGAAGCCGTCGGCGGGAGCACGGGGGCGCGGGCCGCGGCGGCGGCGTGGGAAGCGGCCGAGGCCGAGAAGGCCGGGGCCGGCGGGATGGCCGGCACGGCCGCCCGGGCGGCGGCCGCGGCGTTGGCGGGCTGCGCCGTGGCCACCGAGGCCAGCAGGCTCAGACCGGCGAGAATCAAGGCGTGGGCAGTGATCTGGTTCTTCATGGCAACTTTCTCCTTTGGTTGAAGGTTGACTGACGAGCCCACTGACCGGAGCCCGGCAGGCGGGTTCGGTCGCGCCGGATTTTTCCAAAAATTTTGCCCGGAAAATCCGGGAACAAAATGACGCCCGGTTTCCGCCTGGGGCCAACCCCTCCGGCTGTTCGGCCGGGGGAAGGTTATTTTAACCACGAAGACACAGAGGGCACAGAGGCGCGACCAAGTGATTGTTCAATGTTCATTGTTCAGTGCTCAACGTTCATTGACCGATCCCGGACCGACCAAATGAACAATGGACATTGAACGATGAACATTCCCATCTGCCGGATTCCATCCGTGCGATTCGTGCCATCCGTGGCGAACCGCCTTCCTTCGCGCCCTTGCGTCTTTGCGTTAATGGATCGGGACAAGGCAGTTTAACCGCACCGTTGCGGCGTGCTCGCCGCCCGGTATAGGTCCCGAGAACTCCGTGCGCCGCCGGATTCACGGGTATACGGTGACACAGCGTTGGTGTTTTCAGCTATACGAAGCTCTCCACTGACCGACAGGGATTCGGTCTCACACTCCGTAAAATGCCTCGCCGTTGCGGACGTAAACCTTATACAATTCCTCCCGCGAGGAACCAGCGAAGAACTGATCCAGCACATTGACCCACCGGGGATAATCCGAAGCCTGGGTGGAAACAGGCCAGTCCCCGCCGAAGGCGACCCGGTCAAACCCAAAGCAATCGATGACGTGCTCGAGATAGGGTTGGAGATCGGCCCGGCTCCACAGGAGATGATGCGCCTCCGTCACGAGGCCTGACAGTTTGCAGTGCACGTTCTCCATTGCGGCCAGTTCCCGCAGCTGCTCGCGCCAAGGATCGAGCTCGCCCCCGCGAATGTTGGGTTTGCCGATGTGATCCAGCATGAACCGGACATTCGGACACTGCCGGACCAGCTTGATCGTGTTCGCGAGCTGGGCGTGGTTAATGCAAAGGTCGAAGCTCAGGCCGTAGCGGGCCAGCAGCTGCACACCACGAACAAAATTGGGGCGAAGGCAAAACTGGATATCAGGCTCAAACTGGATGATGCGCCGGATGCCCTTCACGAAGCCGCTCGCCGCGAACTCCTCGAGGGAAGGCTCCGCATTGTCGCCGTCCTCGAGGGGCGCCCAGGCGACCATGCCGCGGATTCTCGCGTCCGACTTCGCCACCTGGCGCACCCATTCCACCTCGCGGAAGTATTGCAGCACATCGCACTCGCACTGCACAAAAACCATCTTGGCCACTTGGACCGGTTCACAGGCGCGGCGATAATCCTCGATCAGGTGATTCTTGTTGAGCAGCGGGACACTCTCCAACCACGGATAACGCAGCTGCTTGAGGTCCCACAGGTGCAGATGGGTGTCGACGATCGGGAAATTCGGCATGGTGGAAGCGGTCAGCGGGTGCCCGCGATCTTGGTGTTCTGCCCCAGACCTTCGGGGCCGATCCCGTTGTAGCCGCCGTCCACCGGCAGGTCGGTGCCGGTGATGAAAGAGGCGTCGTCACTCAACAGGAACAGGACGGGGCCGGCGATTTCCACCGGGTGGCCCAGGCGGCCCAACATGTGGAACTGCCCCCAGATCGGGTCGTATTTTTCTCGGTCACCGCCCGCGGCCTTGTCGACCTCGCGCGTCCAGATCCAGCCGGGACTCACGCTGTTGACCCGGATGTGGTGCGGCGCAAGGTCCAACGCAGCGCATCGGGTGAGCTGGGTGACGGCGCCCTTCCCGCTGTTGTAGGTCCAGCGGTTCGGTTGCGCCACCCAAGAGGAGATGCTGGAAATGTTCACGATCGCACCGCCCGTTGTCTTCATGGGCTCCGCCACCAGCTGGATCAGCAGGGCAAAGGCGAACGGGCCCACGTTGAAGGAGCGCAGGAAATCCTCGCGCGTCGCATCCAGTCCCTTGGCGATGAAGGAGAAGGCGTTGTTAACCAGGAAATCAACCCGCTGGAATTTTTCCACAGTCGTGGCAACCAGCGTGCGGCAAAAATGCTCGTCCGCCATGTCGCCGCCAAGGATCAGGGGCGAGAAGCCCGCCGCGGCAAACGACTGCTGGCCCTCCTTCACGTCGGCCGGCAGCGCGCTCACGACCACGGTGGCGCCTTCGCGCAACAGTTCGAGGGCAATGGCGTGGCCGATGCCGTTGGTGCCGCCAGTGACGATTGCAACCTTGCCGTGGAAACGGCCGGGGATAGGGAGCCGACGAGGTGAGGTAATCATGGGGTTGGGTGATTGGGAGTGAGGTGACTGGGAAATTCCGGGCGGCCGATGACTTCGCCGTGGTGCATCGAGGCCGGGCTAGTTGGCCAAAAGATTGTTGGCCCAACCCATCGCCACCAAGGCACAGACCAGCACCGCGACGCCGCCAACCATCCAGGAAATCGCATTCCGCGACGCGGCCTTCCATTCGCCCGACATGGCTCCGGCAAGATTGCCGAAGAGGATCGAGATCACGAGCATCATGGGAAACCCGACATAAGCCCCGTATTCCCCGAGCATATAGGCCGCGATCCCGTAGATGGCGATGCCGCCCGGCCAGGCGAGGCCCATGAACAAGGCCCAGAACCAGTGGGAGGCCCCGCCCTCGCGAAAACGCCCGAACGTGCGGTTCTTGATCAGCAACGCCAGTGCGTAGATAAAATTGACCAGGTAGTTTCCAGTGAACACCAGGGCCCAGATCGCGAACCCCGCCGCCCAGCCGGGAGCGCCGCTCCGCGCCGCCTGCTTGGCAATGTCATCCCCGAATATGAAACTGAAGTTTACGAGTGAGGAAAGCGCCCCGGACAGGACGCAAAACAGCAGGCCGACGGCGAATGGCGTCGAGGGTTTTCCCGATCCGACCGGGGTGTTGTTCACGTCACGCTCCTTGATGCTGCCGGCCCGCGCCATGCAGACCACGCCTACCACCATGAGGGCGATGGCGCCGATCAGGGCCATGCCACCGCCCGTGCCCAGCTTGTTGCCTTGGAAAATGATAAACGGGGTCAGGCTGCCGAAAATATTGATCAACCCCATCAGCAGGGAAACCCCCAGAGCCATGCCAACCGCGGCAATCGCCTTCCCCCAGTAGATCCCGCCCAAGCCCCAGCCGATGCCGAAGAGGAAAGTCAGCAGGAGCTTCACTCCCGAAACACTCCCGTAAATCTCCCCTAGACTTGGAACGGTGAACAGAGCCAGCGGCCACGGCACAAGCACGAGGGCGATCAACGAACCCAGTCCCCAGGAATTTTCCCATGCCCACTTCGGCGTGCGGGTGACACCGAGCGAAAAGAGGCCCTCCAGCGCCCCCGCCAAGGTAACCAGTAACAGTCCAAGCAGTATAGTTGTGCTCATAAAGAAGAGGCGTTCCGCTCATTCGCGGCGGATGGCGACCGGGCGCCCATGGACTCAGGCAGCCGGCAGACCGCACAACAGAGAAGTCGACGCTGGCGGGGTAAAAATGGACCAGTCTCCATGAGCTTTCTTATACTATATGTTTTATATTTAGGTGCGCAGAATGTGTGAAAGCAAGCCTGTAGTTTCGGTTTTTTATGACTGACGCAGCATCTATTCTCCTTGTGCTCGACGTCGCATTACTTATAGTATTAGTTTGTTGAAAGCGCTTCTCTACCCCGAATATGGCCGCCTGTGCATGGCGGATATCCCCTCTCCCCTGCCCGAGCCCGATTGCGTTGTCGTGAACGTCGCGGCTTGCGGTATCTGCGGCAGCGAAATCGAGACCTACCGAAAGCGAAGCCCCCGCCGGCAGCCCCCCCTCGTGATGGGACATGAATTCTGCGGCACGGTGTCAGCGGTCGGTCCCGCGGTCACCCAATTCAAAATCGGCGACCGTGTGATTTCGCACTCGATCGTGCACTGTGGCCGCTGCGCGCCTTGCGCCCGCGGACACACTCACCTTTGCACGAACCGGGAAGTTTTTGGGATGCACCGCCCCGGCGCCTTCGCCGAATTCGTTAATGTGCCGGCGCGCGTGCTCGTGCCCTGGCCCGCGGCGCTTCCGCGCGAGGCGGCGGTGCTGACGGAACCGTTGGCCAACGGCGTTCATGTGAACAACCTGCTGGCCCATGTCGCTGGCCAAAATGCGCTGGTGATCGGCGCCGGTCCGATCGGCTTGATGTGCGCGGTTGCCCTGATCGCAAAGCGGGAGGCGAACGTGCGCATCACTGATCTCAACACCGACCGACTGCGCGTCGCACGCGAGTTGGGCGCCATGACAGGGCCCGAGTCCGACGCTGCGGAACTGCGAGCGTGGTTGAAGACCCAAGCGGGCGAAGGCTTCGATGTCATCGTGGACGCGGTCGGTTCGAGCGCCACCAAGCGCGATTCGCTCGAACTGCTCCGTCCCGGTGGCGCCTGCGTGTGGATCGGCTTGCACGAGGACCCCGTCACCTTGAATTCCTACGAGGTCACCCTCCCCGAAAAGCAGATCCTCGGGACCTATGCCGCCACGATGCAAGAGCTGGCCACCGCGGTGCAAATCCTCGCCTCCGGTCGCTTCACGGTGAACAGCCTGATCAAGCCTCGCAAACTGGACGACGGGTTGCTCGCGTTTGAAGACGCCCTCACCGCCAAAAGCATCAAATCCGTAATTCTTCCCTCATGAAACCTCCCCGGATTGTCATCACCGACCACGGCTTCCCCAACCTCGATCACGAGCGGCGCATCATCGGCGCCGCCGGCGCTGAACTCGTGGTGGCCAGTTGCAAATCCCCCGAGCAAGTGATTGAGGCCGCCGCCGAAGCCGACGTGCTGATCGTGCAATGGGCGCCCATCAATGCAGCCGTCCTCCGCTCGTTGAAACACTGCCGGGCAATCATCCGCTACGGCATCGGGGTCGACAACGTCGACCTGGCGACCGCCAGGGAGCTTGGCATCGCGGTGGCAAATGTGCCGGATTACTGCATCGATGAAGTTGCCGATCACACCGTGACCCTGGCGCTTGCCCTTGGCCGGCAGTTGCTGGCGACCCATCAACGGCTGCTCGGCGGTCAATGGAAAATCACGCCGCCCGCAACGATGCCCGCCTTCCGTGAAATGACCTTCGCGGTCATTGGGCTGGGACGCATCGGTCGCGCCGTGCTGCACCGGGCGGGTGGCTTTGGCTTCAGACTGGTGGCCCACGATCCCATGCAGCCGGCCTGGATGGCGGCGAAGTCTAACGCTCAGCCACTCGCACTCGACGAGACCTTCAAGGCCGCGGACATTCTTTCGCTGCATCTACCGCTGACAAGCGAGACCCGGCACTTGGTCTCGGCGGAACGCCTCGCTTCCATGAAACGGACGGCGATCATCGTAAACACCTCCCGAGGCGGCCTGATCGATACCGTCGCCCTCGCCGCGGCGCTGGAAAAGGGTCAGGTCGGCGGCGCCGGCCTCGATGTTTTCGAACAGGAGCCACTCCCCGCGAATCACCCGTTACTCTCCGCACCGCGCACGATCCTTACCTCCCACACCGCCTGGTTCAGCGAAGCCAGCGTCCCGCGGCTCCAACAACTCGCCGCGGAAGAAGCCGTCCGGGCGCTAAATGGCTTGCCGCTCCTCAACGTCGTGAACAGATAGCGACGCTGCCGCCACGATGAGCTCCACCCGCAAGAAAAGAACCTCGCGCCCCCCCCCGGCCGCCGCCGTGGCGGAGGAAGGCGACGACCTGGTTGCCGTGGTCCTGGACCGGATCACCAACGACATCGTCGCCGGCAAACTCGCGATCGGCGAGGCGCTCCCGGCCGAGGGAACCCTGGCCCAGTCGTTCGGGGTGTCGCGCACCGTGATGCGTGAGGCCATGCGCACCTTGCGCGCGCACGGGCTCATCCGGATGTCGCGTGGCCGGCGTCCGCAGGTCAAACCCCCTTCCCTGCAGGACGCGGTGTTTGCCATCGACCTCCTGCTGCGACGAAACCGCGCCTCGCTCACCAATCTGGTCGAAGTTCGCCGGCCGATGGAAAGCGCCATCGCCGCCATCGCCGCCTGGCGCGCAAATGACGAGCATGTGCGGCAATTGGAGCAATCGATTGACGAACTCACAGCCGCGCCGGATTTGCAGTCCCGGGTCGAAGCGGACTCGCGTTTTCACCGCGTCCTCACCGAAGCCACCGGAAACCCGGTGTTCGTCCTGCTGCTCCAAGCCCTGGATGCACTGCTCCAAGAATCCCGGGCGAAGACCTTGAATTACTCCGGCGTCGAGCAGGCGGTTGCAGGACATCTCAAGATCATCGCGGCGATCAAGAATCGTGACGCGACCGCGGCGTCGCAGGCGATGCTCGAGCACTTGCGGTCAGCCGCGCAGGATATTCACAACAGCGAGTTGAAGAACTAGGGCTGGATTGCCGGTCCCGCGGTCGCGGCTCAGGCGTCGGCGCAGACTTGGCATTGGGTGCCGAGCCCCGCGATGGAAAGGTCCACCGTATCGCCGGCCTTGAGGAACATCGGCGGCTTCATTCCGAGTCCGACTCCGGGCGGGGTTCCCGTCGTGATCAGGTCGCCCGGTTCGAGGGTCATGAACTGCGACGTATAGCGGACAATCTCATCCACGGGGAAAATCATGGTTCGCGTATTGCCGTTCTGGCGGAGCTGTCCGTTGACCCGCAAGGTCATATCGAGGTCATTCACGTTGCCGATCTCATCCCGTGTGGCCAGCCAGGGGCCCAGCGGATTGAACGTATCACACGACTTCCCCTTCATCCACTGGCCGCCGCGCTCGAGCTGAAAATGGCGTTCCGATACGTCGTGGCTGATACAATAGCCGGCGATGCATTCCCAGGCAGCTTCGCGGCTGGTGAGGTAGCGGGCCTCCCGCCCGATGATGAGCCCGAGTTCCACCTCCCAGTCTGTCTTGGTGCTGCCGCGGGGGATCAGGAGCGCGTCATTGGGACCGACGACGCTGTTGGGCGCCTTGAAGAATAGCACCGGCTCGCCCGGCACCGGCATGTTCGACTCCTCCGCGTGATCGCGATAATTGAGCCCGACGCAGATCGTCTTTCCCGGCCGCGCGACCGGCGCGCCCCAGCGCTCGGCCTTCGGCACAATCGGCAGGGTGGAGATGTCCAGACCCGCCAGTTTTTCCAAGCCGCCGCCGGCAAAGAACGTCGCATCATAATCGAAAAAATATTTCGAGCAGTCGCGCCTGACACCGGATGCGTCCAGCACACCCGGTTTCTCTTGTTTCCTGTTCCCGAAGCGAATCAATTTCATGATGATATGAGTTAAACTTGGCTTACCGCAGCGCAGCCGGCGGCGGGTAAGTGGTTGTTCCACCCCAGAGCTTGAAGGTGAGCAGGCCGGCCCCGAGCGCACAGGCCGCGAGCGCGAGGGCGCCGGCTTCCGCAGATTGAAACGTGGATTCGGCCCCCACCTTCAAGTTCGGAGCGATGAACCCGCCCATGGCCCCCATGGAGTTGATCAGGGCCAGGCCACCGGCGGCGGCCGCGGGTGACATCATCCTGGCCGGGATCGTCCAAAACACCGGCTGTGCGCCGATCAGTCCGGCCAGCGCCAGCGTGGTCGAAAGGACGGCCAGCCAAGCGTGCTCGCTCGACGTAAAAGCGACCCCGCACGCGGCAGCGCCAAGAAATCCGGCGACGATGCCCGGCGCCGTGGCCCGACGACCGACCAAACGCGGCGCCAGATACGCCGCACCCAGCGCGAACATCCAAGGGATGGCGCTCCAGAGGCCAACGACAAACCCGGCATTCAGCCCAAGAAACAGCGCCACCTTGGCGGGCCAGTAGAAAGCCACGCCATACACCCCAACCTGGATCATGCCATAAACGGCTCCCAGCCGGATGACCTCGGGATTCAAGATTGCGCGCCAGGTTTTATCCACCGCCGCGGCCGTCACGTGCTCCTGGTGGACGGCCGCTATCAGCATACTCTTTTGCTCCGGAGAAAGCCAGCGGGCATCCTCCGGCCGATCGGGCAGGAACCGGTAGACCAACAACCCGGCCACGACCGCGGCAACGCCCTCGACCAGAAACATCCACTGCCAACCCGTGAGCGCGCCCAGTCCATGCAAATCCATCAAGGCACCTGAAAGGGGTCCGCCCACCACCTGGGCCAGGGGCGCCCCGAAGTAGAACACACCAACCGCCGGTCCCATCCGGCTCGCGGGAAACCAATAGGTCAGGTAGAGTATCACGCCCGGGAAAAAACCCGCCTCGGCTACGCCGAGCAAGAATCGCAGCACATAAAACGATTTCTCTGTCCAGGCGAAGGCCATCAACGCGGCCACCGTGCCCCACGTCACCATGATGCGCCCGATCCACCTCCGGGCTCCCACGCGATGCATCACAAGGTTACTGGGAACCTCGAACAGCGCGTAGCCGATGAAGAAAATACTGGCGCCGAAGGCAAATGCCGCCTCGCTCATGCCCGTGTCAGCCTGGAAATCGCGCTTGGCGAAGCCGATGTTAACGCGATCGATGAACGCGAGGATGTAGAGCAAGACGAGAAACGGCAGCAGCCGCCGCGTGCTGCGCTGGAGCGCCTGGTTTACGGTCTTCGGATCAGACATTGCCTTCATGCACGGACTGGTCGGCGGGTATCAAGGCGCGGGCAAAGCGCTGCTGATTCCTAGGCGCATCCCGGAGTCATGGTTTGAACTGCGAAAACACGACGAAGGACTCCGCGTCGATCAACCAGTAGGGCATCACCTCGTGGGTGGGATCCCCTTCAATCGAGAAGACGAGCGGCCGCTTGGCCACGGGCTTCAGCCAGTCCGCAATCTTCCCGGGTGCGTGACCGATCACGACCGAGGACTCGGGATTAAGCTCGCCCGTGACGGCCATCAGGATTGGTCCATATTCGATCGCATATCGCGAATATCCCTTGATCTGCTCGAGGCCCTCATACTTGGTGACGCGAAATCCCATCGGCAGGATGAAATCCACCCGGTCGTTCGGGCGCCACCGACGTGTGACAGGCACAAAGGTGCCGGGTTTACCCGAGGCGACCATTTCGCCGTTAACCAAGATCGGCATTTCGCCGGCGGCCCAGGAAGGCACGCGCACATGGATAGTGGCGCTGGTCTCGCGAGCGGGCCGGATCAGCAGGGACACCCGGGGGTCGAAGGGAAACTGCGTGATTTGCTCGACCGAGATGGCTTCGCCGTCATGGGTCCATGAGATCGTGGATCCTTCGAACAGGTTTACGTAGAGGCCGTCTCGGGCCAACGAGTAGATATACTCCGGCAGCGATCCGAAAGCGCGCGTCCCCTGTCCTTCGCAGCAGGTGTTATGGGGCGCCGGAGGCGGGCGATTGCGGTTGCCGTTCTCCTTCCTGCCCTGCAGCGCGGCATGGTAGCGGATGTTTTTTCCGGACTGCTGGTTCGCGAGCAGGACGTTGTAGATGGATTTCTCGATCTCGGCGGTGAATTTTTCCTGGTCGGGATACAGTTGCTGGAACCGCTGGTTGAACTTGATCCAGAAAACCGTGCCGCAGGTCTCGCCGGTGTGCCCCCGCCTGCTCAGGAAATAGGATTTCGGGGGATGACTTTGACCGTGGGACAAGTCCGCATTGCCGGGATTTTCCGGCAGACGATACTTGCCATCAATCATGTGCCAGTGGGACTCACAAATCGCCATGCTGCCGCCGACATGCTCCCAATTGTCATGGATCATCTCCCACGCCCCCTGGCAAGCTTCCAGCAGTTTGCCTTCGCCGGTGGCCAAATAGTGATCGAGATACGCCTCAAAGCTGGTGATCAGGTAACTGTGGGGATTCTGCAGCGGGTATTTCCAAATCGACTCGGGGTTGCGTGCGGCCAGGCCATCGATCCACCAGTCGGCCAGGTAGTATTTTTCGGCCACCTGCAGGTCCGCCGGCTTGCCCACCGGACTGAAGTAGGTTCGCGTGCTGGCGATGTGCCCCTGATGGCTGTTCTTCTGGAAATAAAGCAGTTCGGGCAGGAGATCCCACTGATTGAACCAATCGGCGTGACCGCGCAGCAGGCCGAACGCCTTCGGATTCCCGGCGATACCTGATTCAATCAATCCGTGCGTGAACCATGCGCGCCCATAGTTGGGCTCCTCGCTACGCGGAAACCTCGGATTGAAGGCGAGAATGTATCCGTTGGGTTCACGGCAGGATTCGATTCCGTCGATCAACTGATCAAGCCGGCGACGCAGTTCAGGATCATTGATCCAGCGAAGCGTGTTCCCGGCTCCCATCATGAAGCGTCCGGCGTTCGATCCACGGAGCTCCGTGTCCCAAAACGGCACCTGGGGTTGGTCATCCGGGGGATTGAGCTGCCCCGCCCGCTGGCGGAAAGGTGCCAGCATGTGATCGACAGAGAATGAACTCAGCAAATATTCGATGTTGTTCTGGAGCACCGGTTGGAAAAGTCCGTGGGCCGACAAGGTAACGCCGCCCGTCGGGACCCGCGCGGCAAAGGAAACCGGCTTCCAAGTCGCAGGATCGCTCGCTTTCAGCCGGGTGGACGGAAACTCGATCGCCGCGGATGCGGTCACTGCCGGAAGCAAGCACAGGCCGAGCGCCAACCGCCATCGTCCTTGGCGCGCCACGCGGCCTGCAGAGGCAACAGGTGGCAGTTTGCGTCGCTCGATCGTCAAGTTGTTCGCTGAATACATGGTATTTGGGAAGGTTGATTGACACGCAGTTTCTCCCTCGAAAGACGGACTGAAGAGCCACGGGTGGTATTCTTCGTCCACGACCGGTGAGGGCGCAGCCTAGGCCCGGTTGCCTGCCCCATCCGCAACCGACAGGTCGCGAACGGGGCAGGCATGATGAGGCGGCGGGCGCGATCGCCCGCGCCGATCAGGCCCCCGTCAGAAGGTGGCGCGGAAACCGACGTAGAACTGCCGGCCCGAGATCACGGACTGGTTGCCGTATGGGACGGCGCCCTCGTGGAACGCATTGTTCACCTTGAAGGACACCTCGTAGTTGTTCTTGAAACCATAAGCCAGTCCGAGATCCACGATGGTCTCATCGTAAGGGTAAATGTTCTTTTCCGGCATGGCGTTGGCGCTCCAACCCGAGAACAAGGTCTTGAAGCCGGCCGTGGCACGCAACCCGTTCTGGCCCTTTTCGGTAAACTTGTAGGTTGCGTAGGCGTAGGCGGAATCGCCTACGTCGTTGATCGGCGTGACAATGAAGTTGTTCTTCCAGAGGCCAAGGATGTGACTGTCGGTTCCGAACACGCCGCCGAGCATGAAGGTGAGGCGGTTCGACACCTGGCCAAACCCTTCGATCTCCCAGCCGGAGCTCTCCGCCTCCGAGAGGAAGAACTCGGAGTAAAACCGGCTCGTGCCATCAGTCGCCACATACGCGACGGTGCGGCTGTTCAGGGATCCGGTTTTCTTGATCTTGAAATTTGTGATCGAGAGCGCCAGCCGGCCGTTCGGCAGGTTAACCTTGATGCCAAACTCGTCCATGTGGGTCTTCGGCTGGGATGCGATTGTCGCGGTGCGCCGCGGATCGTTGGCCGGCACGTCGGGCGCCAGGTTCGTGTATTGATTCGAGACCGCGGCGGGCTCCAGGTATTCGGACGCGGAGGCGAAGACCGAAATCCAGTCCTTGGGTTTAACGAGCAGCGAGTAGGTCGGCATCATGGGCGACTGGATCTTGGTCTTGGTGATCGCGTTGTTGGCCCGGTTCCGTGTCCGCGTATCCTGGTAGGTTTTTCTTTCGGCCGCGGTTAACTGGACCTTGTCGCCGAGAAATTTCAGCTGGGCCTGCGCGTAGTAGCTCCAGTTCCACCCGGAGGTTACCAGCCCGCGCTCGCTCGGATTTGCCAGCCAGGGTCCGAGCGGGATGTGCGGATTCCAAGCGAACAGCGGCATCTGCACGCTCGCGGTCGTGGTAGCCCCCAGCCCGCTCAAATTCGACCCGGAGCTGGCGTCGCCGCCGGCCACGATCGAGAGCTTGGCGTTCATACGGGACAGGTCGTATTCGCCCAGAAAATCGGACTGCCAGGTCCGGCGGTTCTCACCTAGGAGGAATTTCGTGAGCGACATCGGCACGAAGAACGTGCCATCGGAAGCCTTGGTGACGGTAAAGCTCTGCCATGAGGCAAATGCGCCGTCGGCAAACAGGTGGGAATAGTTCAACGCCTGGCGTGTCCGCCAGTTCTTCGAAAGCTCGTAATCTAGCACCGTCGTGATCTTGAACGCGTCCTGGATATAGCCCTGACCGTCGATGCCCCGGACATCGTTGTCATCAAACAACGGGAAGTCCGGGACAATGACGCCGCCGGTTTCGCGGAAGAGGTAACTGTAGAGATCGCGGTAGAATCGGCGCGACATGTCGCTGCGGTTGACGACACCGGGATTCTCCGTGCTCATGAAGGAAGCCATCACGTCGATCCGCCCCTTCCGATTCTTGAAATTATGGGCGAGTGCCAGATGAGCGCCAGCCTTGCGATAGTCGCTGTAGCCCATCGACTGCGCTCCGTCGTCGAAGAACGAGGCAAACCGATAGGCGGTCTGCGAGGAAAACACGCCGTTGTAGTCGAGCGTAGCCCGATAGGTGCCCTGCTCGTCGTTACCCGAGCCCAACAGCAGGCTGATCTCCGTCTGGGTCTTGAAAGTCGGCCGCTTGGAAACGTAATTGATGAAGCCGGACGGGTCGCCGCGGCCAAAGGAGGCCGAGCTCGGCCCTTTCACAACCTCGATGCGGTCGGCAAAAAAGGTGTCGAACGAGGTGCTGGGGGTGTTGCGGAAGCCGTCATTGTAGGTCGCCGATGCGCTGAATCCCCGGATGACCTGGCTGTTCAGGATTTGAGAGCCGTTTTTCACCGACGGCACGAACATCAGGGCTTCGTTGGAACCGGTTAGGATTGCATCTCGAAGGAATTCACTGGTCACGATCGAAGCGGCTTGCGGAGTATCGATATACGGCGTGGCCAGACGACCGCTCGTGCCCATGGTGGCGCCGTATCCAGTTCCGGAAGAGGTGACGGTGAACGGTGTCAGGACCAGCGGCGCTTCGGCAGCACGGTCCGCGGAGTTACTTGAGTTTGCAGCGGCATCGCTTGCCACCACCTGCGCCGTTGTCGTTGAGGTTGCGGCCAACAGGCCAATGGCAATAAGCCACGCGCTCTTTCGTGTCGGATTCATCGTTTGTTGTGGGTTGGGGTTGGGGTAAAAAGGCGGGAATTTCTGCAAATACGTGGCGACGGGAGTCGTCTAGAAAAACGTGCTACCATCGAGGCGCAGCCATGCCGCTGCTCCAGGACTTCCACTCAGCGAGCAAGGAGGCGACGAGCTCGGGGTATTCGGGGGCCAGATCGTGCTGCTCGCCGATGTCACGACTGAGATCGTAGAGTTGCGGGGCGGCGTCTTTCAGCATCACCAGTTTCCAGTCGCCCCGTCTGATCGCGGACTCGCCGCCGCGGAAGGTCCATCGCCAGTAGAGATGGCTGTGTGGCAGGCCGTCGTTGGTGCCGTTCAAGAAGGGAGTCAGATCAACGCCATCGATGACCCGGTCCTGCGGGAGACCGACACCCGCCGCCGCACATGCCGTGGGAAAAACGTCCAGCGCCGAAACCAGATTGGCATAAACCTTGCCCGCCGGAACATGCCCCGGCCACTTGATGATCAACGGGACCCGAATTCCACCTTCGTAGACATCGAACTTATATCCCCGGAACGGAAGGTTACGGCCGGTGTTGGCGCTGTGGGCGGCCGTGCCGTTGCCCCCTCCGCCATTGTCACTGAGAAAAGTGATCAGGGTGTTGTCGGCCTGCCCTGCGGCCTCGAGCGCCCGGGAAATAGATCCAACCGCATCGTCCATTGCAGAAACCATCGCCGCATAATGCCGGTGCCTTTCGCTCGAAATTCCCTTGAAACGATCCAGGTAACGCGGTGGCGCCTGCAACGGATTGTGGACCGCGTTGAACGCCACCACCAAAAGGAAAGGCTGCCCGGCGTGTTTTTGGATGAAATTGACGGCTTCCGTCCCAATCGCATCGGTGAGATACTCGGGCTCCGCGACCGGCTGGCGGTTCCGCTCCATCTGGTCGTAGAGATAGTCCTTCGCGCCAAAATATGCGTTTTGCGCCCGGGCTCCTTCAGTGTTCGGAAAATAATTCCTCATCCCGCCCCGGAAGCCGTAGAAGTAGTCGAAGCCCCGGCTAAGCGGATCGAAATCATCATGCGATCCCAGATGCCATTTGCCCAAAAGAGCAGTGACATAACCATGCTGGCGCAATCGCGCGGCCAGCGTCTCTTCAGAAGCAGGCAGGCCGGTGGTCGGCTTGTGGATCGCATCCAGACCGGGGTTTGTCTCGAAACCGAATCGCTGTTGGTAACGGCCGGTGAGCAGAGCAGCGCGGCTTGGCGCGCAGACCGGACAGGTCACGTAGCCGTCTGTGAATCTCGCCCCGCCCGAGGCCAAGGCATCGATATTGGGGGTCGGAATTTCCGTTGAACCGGTTACACCAAGATCCGCGTAGCCGAGATCATCGGCGATAAGGACGATGATGTTAGGTCTACGAACGACCGTCTCGCTCGAAAGGCCCTGTGCCAGGGCCAGCCCTGTGCAGGCACCCAGGCAGAACCGCCTGAGGTAGCGAGCGATCATCTGGAATTTACCGGACAGCATGGGGGCTCCCGCGGCTCAGCGCTTGCGAATCCAGACGGCGGCCGAGCGCTCCGGCTGCGACAGGGTAAATCCGTTGCCTGAGGCCTTGATGGCAACATTCGGGTCCGAGCTCATGACGAGCGACCATTCGCCAGGCGCGTCCGGAACCTGCACGAAACTGGCCGAGGATCCGCCAACACGAAACACATACATGAGTTGTGCCTCACCCTTGCCGTCCCCGAAGCAAACCACGTCCCAGTCCTCAATTTTCCGGACCTGCGGGAGCGGAAAGAAGACCGGCTGCGACTGGAGGTGCCGGATGGTCTTGTATTTGTCCACCAGCTGGCGAACCCGCTGCGTCGCCTCGACGCTCCACTGTGCAATATCCCCGTTGAACGACAACGTGCCCGGCATGCGCGAGATCACGTTATAGGCGGTCGCCTCGCTATCCCCTGTGTTGCGGTGAACGCGAACCGCCAGGTTTAGCATGTAGCTGGGCCAGACGCGGAGAGCGCCGGTCTGTGTAACGCGGCACACGTCGGGACTGCCCGTATGGTCGCTCAACCACGTGGTGGTGCTGTAGCGCATGTTCGCCAGGTCAAAACGAGTGCCGCCGCCCAGGCAGCATTCGATGTGCAGTTCAGGAAACTCGCGTGTGATCGTGGCGAGGATTTCTTGGTAACCGCGCTGGTAGCTCAGCTCTCCCTGTCCGAGCATCTCGAAACGGAACCAAGTCAAATTGTAGGTCTTGATCCAGCGCCGTAACACATCCAGCGCCGCGTTGACGCCCTCCGGCTTGGTCAGGTCGAACGCCGCTTCCGGCCCTTGTTCCAGCTTGCCGGCCTGGTTCTTGACCAGGAGCAGCGACCAGAGTCCGAAACCCATGCCCGAGTCGGTGCACAAGGCGCTCAAGCGCTGCACATCGGCGATGCCTTGCGGAAACTTAGTCGGATCGGGTTCATCCCAAACACCCTTCCCGGATGAACCGAACGCTCCTTTGCCATACCAGCCGGCATCCAAACAGAAAAATTCGCAGCCCAGCTCTTTTGCGCGCCGCGCCTGGCGAAGCATGTCCTCGATGTCGAAATTTCCCTGGATGCCGAACCAGTGATCGTAGGTGACCTTGTTCACCTGGGCATTCTTCGGTTGGCGATAGGCAATCCGGTCAGAGATGTAGCGTCGCCCGTTGTTTTCGAGCGGAGTCCAGTCCTTCCCCTCAAAAAACACTAGGTGCACCCGCGGCAACTCGATCGTCGCGCCAGCTGGCACCACCAGCTCACCCAGCTTTAGCTTAGCCGTGATTTCAAACTCACTCTGCTTAGGCGGGGCTTCCTGATATACGGGCTTGGTATAGCCAGCCTTGATGGACCACCCCGCGCTCCATTCGAAGGACACCATGAAACCGGCAAGCTTCTCTCCGGTCTGGACGGCGAACTGCATCATCTGCACGTATTCTTGGCTCAGCTCCCCTCCTATCTCGATGGGCTTCGCGTGGTCCGGCGTCATGATCGCGCGGTCCACCACTTCAAAGGCCCGACTGGGATAAGTAGCATCGTAATGCTGACTGCCGGTGACATACCGGACCCGCGGAATCGTTGTCGGCGGCTCGACCGCCACGCTTACCGCGAACGGATCGACCTTGATTCCAGCAACCTCCTGCCCGCCGCGATTGACGAACTCAATCTGATACCAGAGTGCCGAATAATCGGGGTCTCGATGATATCTGATTCGGGTGACCAGCGAGCCACGGATATTCTCAAACGTATTGTCACTGCTCTGCTGGAAGGAAAGCACTTCGTCCCCGATCGACACCCGCGCCGGAACACCCTGCGAGATGGTTCGAGCCAGTCCATCGGGCGCGGCGCTCGCGAGCAGGCCGCCCCCGCCGCCGGCCGCGGCAAAGGTCACCTGCGCCAGCAGCGCGAACAACGGCAGCAGCGCCTGCCGGCGCAGACCACCTGTCGTTATCCTGCCGATTCCGGTCGCGTCACGCAGTTGCGGTTCACAGTTGGGAGCAAAATTCGCGATCATACGTTTTGGGGTGGTGGTCGGATTGGTGGAGGCCTGCCGAGATCGGATCCCTCACAAGCACGATCAAAACGGAGGGACGGCAATCACGCCGGCGGGGTATACATGGGGTTCCTGAACGAGCCGCAGAATCAGCGCATAATGACCTTTGTCAATAAAAAACATTTTAGATAGTGCACCTACTGTGATTCATAATAATTCTCATAACCCTGCTCCCTATCCCGTTGCGCAGACATCATCCGAAACGCCACCGCCTAGATTCTATCCATAGGAAGGCCCCCCGCTGTCCCCTCTAAGTCGACTGTGTGTTCCGATGCGGTTGGACTTTGCGCACCCCAACGCTCGGACGAGTGTCGCCGACTCACTCCTGCGAAGTAGGATCCTGCTGGACGATCAATTTCAGAGTGTCCAGCGATGAGTTCAAATGCTGCCTGAGCGCCAAAACCGCCCCGATAGAATCACCAGTGAGAATCGCCTCGATGATGGCAATATGCTGGTTCAAGCCCACCCTCGCGCGATCCAGGGAGTAGTGGCTGTTCCTCATCTGAAATTCGATGAGCAGGTAAATGAACTGGTTGCGTTCGAGCAGCATCGGGTTCTGCGCGGAATCAAGCAGCCACTGGTGGAAATTCTTATCGAGCTCCAACAGCTCTCCGAGGTCCTCCTTCTTCAAATCGGTGAGCTCCTTCGTCAGCTGCAAGTGGTCCTCGAGGAATTGTCGACAACCTTGAGAAAGCGGCGCCTGAAAAAGCTTCTTCAGGCAATGTTCCTCCACAAGCATGCGCATTTCCGTCAGGTATTCCCACTGCTTTGCCGTGAATGAAATGGCCTCCCATTGGCGGCGAGCCCGCTTTCTCAGCAGCGCTAAGGGTGCCAGGTGCAGCAGGCCTTCACGGACCGGTCCGGTGGAGAAACCCAGTTCGGCGGCGATCTTGCTCTCGCTGATCCGGTCTCCGGGGGAAATCGCACCACTGCCGATTTTCTCCAGAACATATCGCACCACCCTGCGGTCCCGGCTGATCGGCTCCCTCTGCGACTCGGTCATTTCTGACTTTCGCACTGCTCGTAGCAGATACCGCCGACCATTCCCCTCAGTGCGAAGCAATCCCGCCCGCTCCATGTCTGAAAGTGCCTTCCTAATCGTCGTGCGACTCACACCGCATTTTGAAGCCAGCTCAACCTCCCCCGGGGTCACCTCGCCGACCGCCAGCCCCCGCATCTCCGCGGCAATCTGCCGTTGCACATGCGCCACCAACTGGGAACTGTTTTTTATTGATAACATTTTGCCTGAATCTCGCTAGTCTTCCCCATTGGTTATGCAAGAATCATTCGATGCACCCCAAAAAGGATCGATCAAGCCGGTCCGCTAAATAGCATGAAACCCTCCTAAGCCTCGCTACGGAAATACACCTGAGGAGAGGTGTTAAGGCTCTGCCAGACCGAGGGCCCTTGCAGATTAGATTCCAATCAAACTCCCCTGACCATTTACCTTAGCACTGTCAGAGCCAATCTGCACTCACATGCGGGTCACCAACCTAGCTGCGAATTGAACGTATGCCTGAGCCAGTCTACAAAGAAGTTATATTAAATATTCTTGATGGATCGTTTGCGAAATTGAGCGACGCGTAACAGCAAGAAAATACTGACAACCTTCGTCAGCGCCGCGCAGCCATGACGTCGCGCGCCTGCCGGAACGAGCTGTCAATAGAGAGGACCGTGTAGTCGATCTGGGCGATGAGGCCCGCGTCGAAGTCCAGTTTCACAGTGGGCGGGATGTCGCACTCCGTGCCGGTGAAGACGGGGCAACTTGAACTTCTTCGACGCGTTGAGTTGGCCGATCTCGGCAATCTGGGCCGTCAGCCGCGCCTCGGAGAGGCGGCGGGCCTGCACGCTCGACTTGGAGTGGTCGGCGATGCCGAGGTAGTCGAGCCCGAGGACCTGCGCCGCCGCGACCATCTCCTCGAGCGTATTGTGACCGTCGGAGGCCATCGTGTGATTGTGGAACACCCCGTTCTCCTTAGTCGGGGCGGTTCGCGGGCCTATGGTCGGCGTGGTTCGCGCTCCCCGCTTAAAGCTGGCGGCGGTGCATGGCCTGAGACGGAGCGGGAAATACTTTTGAACGTTTCCGGGCGCCACCCGTCTTACTCTTCGTTCAAGGTGTTAGGGTAACAGTCAGTATTGTGTGTTAGAAAATCAAAGGGCCGTCCAGGGGTGGACGGCCCTTGTGTTTATACCAGACTGCTGTCGCCCGAAATCACCGGCGCCGCGCGAGCCACTGCTTCATTTCCGCGAGCGGCTTGGTCGTGAGCACATGCGCCTTCGTCAGCCAGCCCTTGCGGGCGATGCCGACGCCGAGCTTGTAGAATTCGAGCTGCATCGTCCGGTGGGCGTCGGGGTTGATGCTCGTGAGGAGGCCCTTCTCCGCCGCCTTCTTCCAATGCCGCCAGTCCATGTCCAGGCGCCAGGGGTTCGCGTTGAGCTCGATCGCAACCTGGTTCGCAATGGCGGCGTCGATCACCTTGTCCACGTCCAGGTCGTAACCCTCGCGCTCCAGCAGCAGCCGGCCGGTCAGGTGCCCGAGCATCGTGACGTGCGGCTGCTCGATCGCGCGGATGATGCGCCGGGTCATGACGTCGCGCTCCTGCCGGAACGAGCTGTGGATCGAGACGACCGTGTAGTCGAGTTGGGCGAGGAGCCCCGCGTCGAAGTCCAGCTTCCCATCGGGCAGGATGTCGCACTCCGTGCCGGTGAAGACATGGCACTTGAACTTCTTCGACGCGTTGAGTTGGCCGATCTCGGCGATCTGGGCCGTCAGCCGCTCCTCGGAGAGGCCGCGGGCCTGCACGCTCGACTTGGAGTGGTCGGCGATGCCGAGGTAGTCCAGCCCGAGGGTCTGCGCCGCCGCGACCATCTCCTCCAGCGTATTGTGGCCGTCGGAGGCCGTCGTGTGATTGTGGAAGACCCCGCGGATGTCCGCCTCCTCAAGCAGGGCGGGAAGTGCGTTTTTTTCCGCCGCTTCAATCTCCCCCATGCCCTCGCGCAATTCCGGCGGAATAAAGGCGAGGCCCAGGGCCTTGAACAGGTCGGCCTCGGTCCTGGCGACCAGGCTCCTGGGCCCGGGGCTGCCCTGCTTCCTGGCCTCGAGGGTGGAGCCGTGTTTCTCGTCGGCGGGAAACAGCCCCCATTCGCTCATGGACAGGCCGCGCTGCAGGGCGCGGTGCCGCATCTGCACATTGTGGTCCTTGGAGCCGGTCAGGTGGTGCAGCGTGAAGACAAACTGCTCCGGGGGCACCAGGCGCAGGTCGGCCTGCAGGCCGGAAGCGAGCCGCACGCTCGCCTTGGTCTCGCCGCGCGCCGTGACCTCCATGATCCCCGGCCGGCTGACAAACCACTCGACGATCGGGGCGGGCGCGGTCGTGGCCACCAGAAAGTCAATGTCCCCGACCGTCTCCAGCCGCCGGCGCAGGCTGCCGCAGGCCTCGACCTGCTGCACCTCCGGCAGTTGGCGCAGGCCGGCCAGGATCAGGTCCGAGGCTTCCTTGGCCTCGATCCACAGGTGGCGCCGGTTGTAGGCCTCGCGGTTGTGGATGCCGGCCAGGATCTTTTCCTGGGTCTTCTCGCCGAAACCTTCCAGCCCGGCCACCCTGTTCTCCTCGCAGGCCGCGCGCAGCTTGGCGACCGAGTCGACCCCGAGCTTCTCCTGCAGGGCCCGGACTTTTTTCGGCCCGATGCCCGGAATAGACAGGATCTCGACCAGGCCCGGTGGCACGGAGGTCTTGAGTTTCTCGAAGAATTCGAGCCGGCCGGTCGTGTGCAGCTCGGTGATCTTCTGGGCCAGGGCCTCGCCGATGCCCTTCACCTCCTGCAGGGTGCCGGCCGCGATGCGCTCCTTGAGCTCCCCCTCGCCGATCGACTCGACGATGCGCGCCCCGCTCTGGTAGGCGCGGGTCTTGAAGGGATTCTCGCCCTTCAGCTCCATCAGGGTGCCGATCTCGGTCAGGACAGCGGCGATCTCGGACTTATTCATACGGGTGATTTAACCACGAAGACCACGAATAGACGCGAAGCAAAAGTTTTTGGCCACGGATAACACCGATTATCACGGATAAAGGCACGAAGGTGTGACGGAGTCTGCCGGCCTCAGCGTCGCACTTTCAGCTGGGCCACCACGCGCTCCACGAGGGCGGCACGGTTGATCTTGCCCTGGGCCGTGGCCGGCCAGGCCCCTACGAGCGGGATGTAGCTTTTCGGCCGCTTGTAGTGCGCCAGGCCGTTGGTCACGCGGATGACGGCATGAAAATCCGGATGTGCCTGGCCGGGATAGACGACAACCAGCAGTTGGCCCCACTTGGCATCCGGCAGGCCCAGCACCACGAGGTCCGGAAACTGCCCCGTGCCGCGAAGCACCGCCTCGATCTCAACCGGGTCCACCTTCTCGCCGCCAGTGATGATGACGGCATCGCGCCGGCCCAGCACGAAGAGGTGGTTGCGCTCATCCAGCAGACCGTGGTCCTGCGTCGCGAAGTCCCCCGGGTCGCGCCACTCCGGATGATAGCCGCGAAAGAGCGACTCGCCGCCGAGCACAATCGTGTCGCCCGCGCCGATCCGCACGGTCGCATGCGGCAGCGCCGGGCCGTTGTTCCGCGCCCCGGCCAGGAATTCCTCCGGCCGCAGCGCCGTGACCATGGCCGCCGTCTCGGTCATGCCATAACCCAAGGACAGTGGCAGCCCAAGCGCCGCCGCCCGGTCGAGGAGGTCCGGCCATGCGGGGGCGCCGCCGAGAAAAATGATCCGGAAGCTCTTCAGCCAAGCCACGGCGCCCGCGTCCCCCAGCAGGCGCTCGAGCTGCGTGGGCACGAGCGAGATCACCCAGCCGCCCGGTTTCGGCGGCAGCACCGGCCGTTGGCCGCCCTCGACCTCCTTCCAGTCCAGCGGCTGGTATTCGCCGCCGGTCAAAGCGCAGCGCAGCCAGGCCATCAGCCCGCTGACATGGTGCAGCGGCAGGACGCCGACCGCGTTGATCTGGGTGATACCAAAATGCCGGGCAAATCCGCGGACGGCCGCCGCCAGGGTCTCCTCGTCGTGCCGGGCAAATTTCAACTGGCCGGAGGAGCCGCCCGTCGGGATGCAAAGCCAACCCTTGCCCGCGAGGGTAGCCGGGGTGGTTTGTTCCTGTTGGCGCAATGCGGCCAGCTGCCGGTCTTCATTTTCGCCCCACGTGTCGCTCGCCAGCATCACTACCCCGCCTTGCGCCACGGCGAGGGCGAATTCCGCCATGTAGCGGCGCGGCTCGCCGGATCTAACGACCGTGGCCTCGCGCCGTGGCTCGGCGACGAGCCCGGCCGGCGCCCCGAGCAGCAGGGCTAGTTGAGCGCGGTCCACAGGTCCTCCGGGTTGACTGCGTTGACCCAACTGGCGTCGAGCACCGGCCCCAGGATCGGCCCGTCCCAGCGGCGGTCGCCAAAAATTTCACCCACGCCAAAACCAAGGGCCCGTTTCGTCAAAGGCTGCGTCAGGGCGGCCCGCAGGATCGCGGCGCGCCCCAAGGCCGTTTCAATCGCGCTCGAAAGCACCACGTCCGCCTTGGTTGCCGCGGCCCAGGCCACGAGCTCACCCAACGGGCCGGTCAGAGCGGGCTTGATGACAAACACCCCGCCCCAGCCCTTCCCTTGCCATTGGCGGGCAGCGGAAAGATCGGAGACCGATTCGTCGAGGGCGAGGGTCACCGGGTAATCCGCCGCGAGCCCCAGGAGCGCCGCCTCGTCACCGGGTTTCACCGGCTGCTCCACAAATTCCACCGGCCGTTCGGCGCAGCGCTCCAGCCACTTGGCCGCCTGGCGACGATCCCAGCCGCCATTGGCATCAAGCCGCAGCTTGGCGTAAGCGGGCAAGGCGGCCAGCAGGTCGTCGAAGATGCCGATTTCGTCATCAACCGCCCCCACCGCGACCTTCCATTTGAAAGACAGATAACCCGCCTCAAGCTTGGCCGGCAGCGCCGCCAAGGCCGCGCGACCGGCCGGCAACAGACCTGTCACGGGCAGGCGCGAGGGCTCGGCCACTTTCACCGAATTTGCCCGCGCTTGGGCCAGGGCAAAGCGCACGCACCCGAAGCGGGCCGGCACGGCGTCCAGCACCTCGCCTTCGACCGTGGCCCCAAATTTGCCGCAAACTTCCGCCGCCTCGGCCAGCGTTTCCGTCCCAAACCACGGCAGCGGGGCGACTTCCCCGTAGCCCACCGTCCCGGCCTCGTCCTCCAGGCGCACGATAAGACCTTCTCGATCAGCCCACAGCCCGTGGGCCGTGCGCAACGGCGCCCGCAAGGTCCGGCGGTAGGGTTTGAACTCAAAACGGTAGGCCATTCACCCCAGCGTTACGCCCCGAGAGACTCTTGGCAAATTTTCGTTGAGGTTCGGCGCGGTCGGAGTATCTCGTTCACGGCAACGATGACCAAGCCTGTTGCCACTTCCGCCAGCGATTCGGACTTCTACCTGCCCGCCGATCGCTTCTTCGCCGCGAACCTGCCGAGCGCGCTGACCTTCGACGACGTCTCGCTCGCCACGCTCCACTCGGAGATCCTCCCGAAGGACACCGATCTGGCCACCACCCTGGCCGAGGGCCTGCGCCTCCAGATCCCGATCATCTCCTCCGACATGGACACCGTGACCGAGTCGCGCATGGCGATCGCCATGGCGCTCAACGGCGGCCTCGGCCTCATCCATTACAACCTCCCGGGCAAGGACCAGATCAAGGAGGTCGCCCGCGTGAAGCGCCACATCCACGGCCTTATCCAGGACCCCATCACCGTGGCTCCGGACGCCTATGTGAGCGAGGTCCTCGCGATGATCGACCAGAAGCGGTTCGATTTCCGCACCTTCCCCGTCGTGGATGCCGCCGGCAAGCTCGCCGGCCTCCTCTCCGGCAACCTCGTCAAGGACCGCTACAAGTCCAAGAAGGTCTCCGAGGTGATGACGCCCCGCCAGCAACTCATCACCGTGACCGAGAAGCAGATGGCCGCCGACCCGATCCGGGCCGCCGACAAGTTCTTCACGGCGAACGTGGGCATCCACAAGATCCTCGTCGTCGACGACCGCGACCACCTCCGCGGCCTGGTCACCATCTCGGACGTCGAGCGCATCACGAGCGAGGCCAAGTCCCGCCGCAAGCCCGCGCGCGACTCCCAGTTCCGCCTTGTCGTCGGCGCCGCCATCTCGCCCGTGCGCAAGCCCGACGGCTCGCTCGACCGCGACAAGATCTTCGACCACGTCGGCGAACTCGTCCGCGAGGCCGTCGACGTCGTCGCCGTCTCCACCGCACACGGCCACACCGCCGGCGTCGGCGACGTCGTGAAGCTGATCCGCGGCCAGTTCAAGGACCTGCCCATCATCGCCGGCAACGTCACGAGCGGCGCGGGTGTCGAGTTCCTCGCCAACGCGGGCGCCAACGCGATCAAGATCGGCCAGGGCCCCGGTTCCATCTGCACGACCCGCGTCGTGGCCGGCGTCGGCATCCCGCAGCTCACCGCCCTCCACGTCGCCGGCCACGGCGCCGCCAAGAAGGGCGTGAGCCTCATCGCCGACGGCGGCATCACGAAGTCGGGCGACATCGTCAAGGCACTCACGCTCTCCGACGCCGTAATCCTCGGCGGCCTCCTCGCCGGCTGCCGCGAGGCGCCAGGCGAGATCATGGAAATCTCGGGCAAACTCTACAAACAATACCGCGGCATGGGTTCACACGCCGCGATGAAGGCCGGTTCGGCCGCCCGCTACGGCCACGACAAGAACGACACGGCGCGCAAGGTCGCCGCTGAGGGCATCGAGGCCCTCAAGGAAGTCTCCGGCTCGGTGGACGACGTGCTCGGCACCCTCATCGGCGGCGTGCAAAGCGGCATGGGTTACCTCGGCGCCAAGGATCTCGGCGAACTCCGCAAAAAGGCCCGCTACGTCCGGGTGACGACCGCCGGCGCCAAGGAAGCCGCCCCGCACGACGTGATCGAGGTCGCGACCCGCCACGGCGGGTGAGTCTATCTCCAGGGCAAGGTGGCCAAGGTGTGAAAAGGGGAAACCGCCCCCTTCTCCACTCTTAGCGCTATGCTTGCTTTTAATCTGCGTCAGGGTCCGTAGACCCTGACGTAGTCGATCCGGTATTCCTGCGGGAGCTGCGTCGTGGCGTCCGGATAACCGGGCCAGGCGCCGCCAACGGCGAGGTTGAGCAGCAGATAATGCTGCGCGTCGTCAAAGACCCACTTCGCGCCGGCGGGCAGGTCGGCCGGCGTCAGGGTGTGGTAGATCTTCCCGTCGAGCAGCCAGTCGATGCGGCCGGGCTGCCAGTGCACCGCAAAGACATGGTAGGCGTCGCCAAAGGTGGCCCCGCCGGGCAGCACGGTGGACTTGCTGATGCCGTGCTGGCCGGAGTAACCCGGGCCGTGCAGCGTGCCGTAAAGCGTGCCGGGCTGGTGTCCGATGAGCTCGACGATGTCGATCTCCCCGCAGGCGGGCCAGGGTGTTTCCTTGATGTTGGCGCCGAGCATCCAGAACGCGGGCCAGATCCCCTGCCCCTTCGGCAGCTTGAGGCGGGCCTCGATGCGGCCGTAGCCCGTGGTGAACCGGCCCTGGGTCTTGAGGCGCGCGGAGGTGTAGCCGCCCGCGGGCGTGCGCACGGCCTTCAGCACCAGCGCCCGGCCGTCCTCCGCCTCGGGATCGGCGACGATGAACGAGTTTTCCCGGGAGTCCGTGTAATACTGAAGCTCCTTGTTGCCCCAGCCGTTGTCGCCGAGGTCGTGGACCCATTTCATCAGGTCCGGTCCGGAACCGACCGGCTGGTTGAATTCATCCTGCCAGACAGGGGTGGAAGCGTGGGAAGACATGGCGAGGAGGGATGAAGTAAGAAGGAAGAAGGAGGAGAGGTGTTTCATTGGTTCGAATGTAGGGCCGTCGCTGGCGAC
>DASWVY010000034.1:0-117820 GCA_036401075.1 Opitutaceae bacterium | reverse complement strand
CGTTCTCTGGTCAGCCACGAAGGGGAGCGAAGCTCCCCGGAGTTGGCTGTAGCGACTGGTTAGGCTCTTTCTTCATTCGGGGGAACTGGGTCCACGAAATCGCCGACGAGGCAATCGCGCGGATGCGAGAAGTGGTGATCGAGGCTCTTCTTAATCTCTGCGGCGATATCCGCTTTCGGCCGCTTGGTTTCGGCTTCGAGCGCGACAGAAAGATGATGAATCGTCTCAGACAAAAGCTGTCCCCAAGGTGCTACTTCGTCCTTCCAGACCCATGATGACATGGCGACTTGAAGATCACCGTTGATCACCCATGCGCGTAGCATCTCCAGCGAGTCCTTATCTTTTTTCGCTGCGGGAGGTATAGGAAGCGAACGCATGCTTTCTTCTGCCTAACAGTGTTATTGAGCTTCAAATTTGAAGCTTTTGTTTTGGGGTAAAAAGGTCACGAGGGTCTGCTTCGAATTAAGAATTGAAGCCTTTGCTGCTGGAGATCATCGACTTATGGCTTGGCGGAGATGTGCCGGATCGTAAAAATGAAGCTTTTAGGGGCAAAAGCTTCATCCTGAAAAAGCTTCAATCGCCGCGGGGCTTATGGCTCAGGATGCAAGTAATCGGTTTGCGATTCCGCAATGGAAATCCGGGCTGGGCGATGGGCCTGTGGGCCGGGCCTGAAACGCGGTCGGGTTAGGGTTGTTAAATCGTTAAATTGGATCTGCTGGAATTGAATTTAACGATTTAACAATCCGACTCCCTGCGCAGAGGTGAGCTGGTCTATTCCTCATGGTCCGACAGGCAGCTTGACGGCGCCGGCTAGCTTGCGCTGGTTGGCGTCGAACGAGAGGAACCGCGACGCCTTGAGCAGCCGGGCTGAGGCTACGTGGAGAATATCAAATGAACGGTGCCCGCCGTTCATCGTGTGCGCTTCCGATAGACGCGCGGCTTCTCTCACGATGGCGGTCAGATCAGGCGAAGCTGACTGAAGAAGGCCGTTCTTTAGATCGGCTTCGAAGGCGAATAGGGAGTTGCGGGCGTCCTGTTGAGAAATGGCCTTTCGGAAGGCGGCAAAACGGATGGCATTTTCAAACTCGTAGCGATTCAGCGCGGTGATCGTGATCGGCAGGTTTGCCTGCATAGCCCAGGCCCGGGCCGTCGCCGTGTGCGCGTCAGCACCATACAGCGAAAAGAGAAAGCTGGTATCCGCGACGATCATGCCCACTTTAAGATCCCTGGCTTTCCGCCAAAACGGCAGCGCTCTGCTCGGAGGTCAGCATCGTGGACCAGGGCTTGCGGTTCAGCGCAGCACTCTTGCTCCAATCCACCTCAGATGGAGCAGGCTGCGAAACCGGGACTACCTTGGCGACGGCGGTGCCGCGGCGGGTTACCTCGACCTCCTCTCCTTTTGCGACCCACTTGAGCACCTTTGCGTAGTTGTTGCGGAGTTCGCGCACCGTGGTCGATTTCATGTGCTACAGGTTGTAGCACAAAGTGGCGCTGTCAAGCGGCGCTGGGGCTCACAGCGGTAGGCGCAGCGTCGCTACGCAACCAGGCGCGTCCGGCCGGTTCTCCAGGCGTACGGTGCCGCCGTGGTTTTCGGCGATCTGGCGGCAGAGGAGGAGGCCGATGCCGGAGCCTTCGGGCTTGGTCGTGAAGAACGGGACGAAGAGGTTCTGCGAATTGGCGATGCCGGGGCCTTCGTCCTCGATGAAGATCTCTACCGCACCGGCCACGCGGCGCCAGCCGAGCCGGACGCAGCGGTCGGTGGCATCGGCCAGGACGGACTCAAGGGTGGCCTCGACCGCGTTCCGGATAAGGTTGATGACGACCTGCTCGATCTGGGCGGCGTCGATCGAGACGGTGAGATCGGGCGAATCGATGATCCGGACGGGAACGCGCTTTTCGAGCGTCGCAATCCGGCGTAGCAGCGGCGTCAGTTCGCACGGCTGTTTGTTGGGCGCAGGCAGGCGCGCGAGCTTGGCGTAGGACTGCATGAAGCGGTTCAGTCCCTCGGAACGTGCCTCGATGATTTCCAGCCCCGAGCGCATGTCCTGCTCCCAATCGTCGGGGCGCTGGGGCTTGCGCAGGAGCGAGGTCAGGCTGCCGGCGAGCGACTTGATTGGCGCGAGCGAGTTGTTGAGTTCGTGTCCGATCACGCGGACGAGGCGCTGCCAGGCCTTGAGCTCTTCTTCGCGCAGCGGCTGGCTCAGGTCGGCGATGATGATGAGCGAGTGGGGCAGGCCGCCCTCGCGGAATGTCTGCCGGCGCATGCCCCAGCGTCCGGTGCCGCCAGGGAAGTTGCGGTTGAGCACGCGGGAAAAATCCCCCGTCAGGCAGTCAGCGAGCCCGAGGTCATTCGCATCGCGGCCGAGGATGCGCTCGGCGGGCGAGGCAAGGAGTTCCTGACCGGCGCGGTTGACGAGACGCAGGGTCGAGCTGCCGTCGAAGGCAAAGATGGCGACGTCGATCTCCTCCATGACGGTGCGGAGGAGCGCGGTGGCCTCGAGCGCGCCGAGGCGTTGTTCTTGGAGAATCACGCCGAGGGAGTTGATCTCGGTCATGACCTCCCCGAGCGCGTCATCGCTGCGGATCCCGCGAGCGCGAATGGAGAAATCGCCCTCGCGCAACGCCGAGAGCAGATTGGCCATGGTGTGGAGCGGATGGACGACGCGATGCTTCACTGCGGCAGCGAAACCGAACCAGAAGCCAAAAATGATGAGGGACAGCGTCCACTGCACCTTGGGGGCCTGATCGCCGGCAAACCAGAGGTGCCACATCGCAACGATGACCGCGGGCAAGCCAGCCAGCAGCGCCAGGAGGAACAGGTCCTGGTCGTAGGTCAGTTTGCGGCGGGGCGGGGGAGGCATGGAGCCAGAGGTCAGAGATCAGAGGTCAGGAGTCAGCGAGTTCACCTGCCGGCCTAGGGGCAGTGCGCAGTGGTTGATTCTGACATCTGACTTCTGACCTCTGACATCTTGGCTTTTCAAAGTCCGTATTTTTCGAGTCGGCGGTAAAATGCGCTGCGGCTGAGGCCGAGTTCCTCGGCGGCTTGGCGGGCGTTGCCGTCGCAGCGGGCGAGGGTTTTTTTAATGAGAAAGGATTCCACTTCCTCGAGGCTCATGTCCTCGAGCTTGGGCGAGGCGGCGCCGGCGTTGAGGCCGAGGTCGGCCGCGCGGACCACCTTGCCCTGGGCCATGAGCACGCCGCGTTCGACCGCGTGGTCGAGTTCGCGCACGTTGCCGGGCCAGCCGTAGCTGCGCATGGCCTGGATCGCGCTGTCGTCAAAGCCGGTGATGGCCTTGCGGTAGCGCTCGACGTGGCCCTTGAGGAAATGCAGGGCCAGCAGCTCGATGTCCTCGCGGCGCTCGCGCAGCGGCGGCAGGTGGAGGTGAATCGTGTTGAGGCGGAAAAGGAGGTCCTGACGGAAGCGGCCGGCTGCGACTTCGGCGGCGAGGTCGGCGTTCGTCGCGGAGACGAGGCGGACGTTGGCGCGGTAGGTGCGGGACGAACCGACGCGCTCGAAATCACCGGTCTCGATTGTGCGGAGAATCTTGGCCTGCTGGCTGAGCGGGATGTTGCCAATCTCGTCCATGAACAGCGTACCGCCGTCGGCGAGCTCGAAGCGGCCGGCGCGGTCGTTCTTCGCGTCGGTGAAGGCACCGCGGACATGACCAAACAGCTCGCTCTCGAACACGCCCTCGGGGAGGCCGCCCATGTTGACCGAGATGAACGGCTTGCCGGCGCGGACCGAGACGGAATGCAGCGCCTGGGCGATGAGGCCCTTGCCGGTGCCGTTTTCGCCCGTGATGAGGACGTTCGCGTCGGAGGGACCAACCCGCGCAATGATGTCGAGCACGGGACGCATGACGGCGGACTCGGCGATCAGGGCGGGGCCGCCCTTGCCGCGGAGCAGCTGGTTCTCGTCCTCGAGCCGGCGATACGCGCGGACGGCGGCGCCGAGTTCGATCTGGTTGCGGACAATCGCGAGCAGCCGGGGATTGTCCCAGGGCTTCGTGACGAAATCGCGGGCGCCGCGCCGCATGGCCTCGACGGCGACCTCGACGCTGGCCCAGGCGGTCATGACGACCACCGGGAGCGTGGGGTCGATCGCCTGCAGGCGCTGGAGCAGATCGAGACCTTCCTGACCCGAGGTGGTGTCGCGGGTGTAGTTGAGGTCGATTAGGACCATCGCGAAATCGCGATGTTCGACCGCCTTGATCACCGCGGCGGGCGACTTGACCGCCTCTGTCTGATAGCCTTCGCCCTTGAGCAGGAGCCGGAGCGCTTCGAGGACATCCGGTTGATCATCTGCAATCAGGATTCGATTCTGGGCGTCGGCCATGAGGGAAGTGACGGAAGACGGGCAGAGGGTGTCAAGTTACGCGCAAGGTCGTGATCAGGACATCTGCGGAGCGCGGAACGCACGGCGTGTCGCCGTCCGGCGGGCCGAGACCGGCGAGGTCGTGAACGCCTCACGAGCCGGGAGCAGCACGGGCGCGGGCAGGCGCAGCGCGCGCGGGGTGCGGGCGTAGTCGCGGAGGGCCATGAGCGCGACGAAGGCGCTGCCGTAGACATAGAGGCCGGTTTCAGCGGCGACGGCGATCGGGGCATTGAGGCCGGCGATGTCGGCAAAGGCCATCGCGGGAAACGCGGTGGCGGTGAAGAGAGCGAGGAGCTTGATGGAGTTTTGCATGGTGATGCGTGTTATGGGTCTCTCTTTTGCACGGCGCGTGCCAAGTGATTTAGCGTTTCTTTACCTGTTGAATGACAATTGAATAACGATTTATCGCCAATTTGATTGGGCGGAAGAACCGGTTGAATCCTCCGTTCACGGGAGCGCCCGTTCCCGGAAATGGGACGTTGCGGGCGACTTGCGGCGAGGCGCGAGGCGGCACACGGTGGAGTCACCCCTTTCATGAGCGAACCCCGTTTTGTCCTGGCCCTGGATCAGGGTACCACCAGCTCGCGTGCGATCATTGTCGATCACAACGGTCGGGCCGTGGCTTCGGCCCAGCGTGAGTTTGCCCAGCACTACCCGCAGCCGGGGTGGGTTGAACATGACCCGCAGGAGATCTGGTCCACGCAGGTGGGGACGGCGGCCGAGGCCCTGACACGGGCGGGCCTGCGCTCCAGTGACATCGCGGCAGTGGGGCTCACCAATCAGCGCGAGACGACGCTGGTCTGGGATCGCGAGACGGGGCAGCCAGTTTATCCGGCGATCGTCTGGCAGGACCGACGCACGGCGGATGCGTGTGGCCGATTGAAGAAGGACGGCGTCGAGGCAGAGGTCACGGCGATCACGGGGCTGCGCATCGATCCGTATTTCTCCGCGACGAAGATCGCGTGGATCCTCGATCACGTGCCGGGCGCGCGGCGTCGCGCGGAGGAGGGGCGACTGCTCTTTGGCACGGTCGACACCTGGATCATCTGGCAGCTCACGGGCCGAGCCGTGCACGCCACGGATGTGACCAATGCCTCGCGCACCCTGCTCTTCGACCTGCGCCGGCTCGCGTGGAGTCCGGAGATGCTGCGTCTGTTCCGAATTCCGGAGGCGATGCTGCCCGAGGTGCGCAGCTGCTCCGAGGTGTACGGACACGTGGAAGGGGACCTACAGCCCGCCCGCGTGCCGATCGCAGGGGTTGCGGGTGACCAGCACGCGGCGCTGTTTGGTCAGGCCTGTTTTGAACCGGGCATGGCCAAGAACACCTATGGCACGGGCTGCTTCCTGTTGATGAACACCGGCGCGGAGGTCGTGCGGTCGCAGAACAACCTGCTGACGACCCTCGCGTGGAAGGTGGGGGGCAAGACGGAGTATGCGCTGGAAGGCTCCGTCTTTGTCGGTGGTGCGGTCATCCAATGGCTGCGCGACGAACTGCAGCTGGTGCGGAGCGTCCAGGAATTGGATACGCTGGTGGCCTCGGTCCGCGACGCGGGCGGCGTTTACATTGTGCCGGCGTTTGCAGGGCTGGGTGCGCCGCACTGGGATCCCTATGCGCGCGGTGTGGCGGTGGGGCTGACGCGCGGGAGCAACCGGGCGCATTTCTGCCGGGCGGCACTCGAGTCGATTGCCTACCAGAGCGCCGACCTGATCGGCTGCATGGAGCGCGACAGCGGGCTGAGCCTGAAGGAACTCCGGGTGGATGGCGGCGCATCGCGCAGTACGCCACTGCTGCAGTTTCAGGCCGATCTGCTGGGTACGCCGGTTGTGCGACCGACGAATGTCGAGACGACCGCGCTCGGCGCGGCCTACTTCGCCGGATTGGCGGTGGGATTCTGGCCGAGCCGGGAGGACATCCTGCGCAACCGGGAACCGGATACGACGTTCCGGCCGCAGCGCGACCCGAGCGAGATGATTCCCCTGCGCCGCGGATGGGAGCGGGCCTTGGCCCGCGCGAAGAGCTGGGACGAGCCGGCGTGAGGCGCCTTTGTAGCCGGCCTCGCTGAGGCCGATCAGGAAATGACTTCTCTGAAAACCGGACCGGGCTCAGCGAGCCCGGCTACACGGAACGAACTTACTCGTAGCGGAGCGCCTCGATCGGATCGAGCTGGGCGGCCTTGCGAGCCGGATAAAATCCGAAGAATACGCCGACGGCGCCGCTGAAGAAGAAGGCGATTGTGACGGCCGTGCTAGAAACGAGGATTGGCCAGCCGTTGTACTTGGAAAGCAGTTCGGACACGCCCCAGCCGGTGAGGATGCCGAGGATACCGCCCATGAAGCTCAGGATGATCGATTCGATCAGGAACTGCATGAGGATGTCCTTGCCGTGGGCGCCGATCGCGAGACGGATGCCGATCTCGCGGGTGCGCTCGGTCACGGACACAAGCATGATGTTCATGATGCCGATGCCACCGACGACGAGGGACACGCCGGCGATTGCGCTGAGGAGCAGCGTCATGGTCTTCGAGGTCGCGGTGGCGGCCTCGGCGATTTCGAGCTGGTTGCGGACGGTGAAGTCCTGATCACGGCCGGCGCGACGCTGCATGAGGAGGGCGGTGATGTCCTCCTGGATGAGCGTCATCTGGTTGGCGCTGGCGGCCTGGATGATGATCTGCTGGAGGCGGTCGCGGCGCGTCACGCGGCGCATGGCCGTCGTGTAGGGAATGAGGATCACGTCATCCTGGTCCTGCCCAAAGGTGTTGAAGCCCTTCTTGTTGAGCACGCCGAGGATGGTGAAGGGGATGTTGCGGATGCGCACGCTCTGGCCAATGGGGTCGGCGCCCGGGAAAAGCTGGTCGGCGATGGTCTGGCCGATGACCGCCACCTTGCCGGCACTGCGGATGTCCTGCTCGGTGAACATGGAGCCCTCGGCGAGGGACCAGTTGCGGATCGTGAGGAAATCGGGGGACTGGCCGGTGATGGAGGTGTTCCAGTTGAGGCCGTTGGCGAGCACCTGCTGGCGGTCGCTGATCTGCGGGCCGACGGCGACAATGCCGCCGATCTCGCGCTGGATGGCCTCGGCGTCCTCGACCGTGAGGGAACTGGCGCTGCCGAAACCGCCGCGCATGCCGCCGGTGGTCATGCTGCCGGGGAAAACCGTGATGATGTTCTGGCCGAGGCTGGCGACCTGGGCCTCGACTTGGGACTTGGCGCCGTTGCCGATGCTGACGGTCGCGATGACCGCGCCGACGCCGATGATGATGCCGAGGGCCGTCAGCATCGAGCGCAGCTTGTTGCGCCGGAGCGCGCGGATGGCGATGATGATGGTGTTGAAGAAGCGCATGGCGGGCGGGGTGGGCGGAAAGGACTTACGGGGTGGCGGTCAGCTTGGCCTCGGCTTCGGCCGCATTGATTTTCTTGAGCTCCTCCTCGGCGATGTGCCGGGGATTTACGATGATGTCGCTGACGATGCGGCCGTCGCGGAACACGATGTTGCGTTTGCAGAAACTGGCAATGTCGAGCTCGTGGGTGACCATGAGGATGGTTATGCCCTGGTCGTTCAGGCGCTGGAAGACACCCATGACCTCGACGGATGTCTTGCTGTCGAGATTGCCGGTGGGTTCATCGGCGAGGATCACCTGCGGGCGGTTGACGAGGGCGCGGGCGATGGCGACGCGCTGCTGCTGGCCACCGGAGAGCTGGCTGGGCGTGTGGTCGTAGCGCTTGGCCAGACCAACGATCTCAAGCGCGTGCATGGCGCGTTCGCGCATTTCCTTGGCCGAGGGTTTCTTCGGCGCGTAGAACATGGGCAGCTCGACATTCTCGAGGGCGGTGGTGCGGGCGAGCAGGTTGAAGCCCTGGAAGACGAAGCCGATCTTCTGGTTGCGGATGTCGGCGAGCTCGTTGCGGTCGAGCTTGGACACGTCGATGCCGTCGAGCAGGTACGTGCCGCTGGTCGGCCGGTCGAGGCAGCCAAGCAGGTTCATCACGGTGGACTTGCCGGAGCCGCTGGCGCCCATCACGGCGACCATCTCCCCGCGCTGGATGTCGAGGCTGACGCCGCGATTGGCGTGCACCTTGACCTCGCCGGAGTCGTAGATCTTGTGGATGTCCTTGAGCTGGACGACGGGATGCATGGAGGCGTTCCGTTCGAATCAGCGACCGAACCCACCGCGGCCGCCGCCGGCGAACGGATTGGCGGTAGCAGGTGCGGAGGATGCGGTCGGATTGGCGGTGATGATATTTGTGACGATCACATCGCCTTCCTTGAGGCCGTCGATGACCTCGGTGACGATGCCGTTGGTGATGCCGAGGCGGGCGTTGACCGCCTCGACCTTGAGATTCGGGAGCGGAGAAACGAGGCGATAGACGGTGCGGTTGGTGACCGCGGAGGTGCCGCCGGCGCCGCCCCGACCACCGCGGCCGCCGCCACCGCCTCCGCCCATGGTGGGCAGCTGGATGCCGCGTTCCTGGGCGAGCTTGCGGACCTTCTCCATGACTTCAGCGGACGGCGGACCGCCACCCTGGACGAAACCGGCTTCCTTCATGAGGGCCTGCATCTGCTCGCGCGGATCACCGCTGGCCGCGGGCGCGGCGGCGGCGCCACCGGCCGGCGTCGGTGCGGCGGGCATGAACTCGGCCGGGATGCGGGCGCGGAGCGCGGAGTTGGCAATCGTAAGGGCGTTGTTCCGCTGGGCGACGATGATCGACACGTTGGCGGTCATGCCCGGCTTGAGGGCGAGGTCGCGGTTGTCGACCGAGATGATGGTCGAGTAGACGACGACACTGGACTGGGTCGTCGGGTTGTTGCGGATCTGGGAGATCTTGCCGCGGAACTGGCGGTTCGGGAAGGCGTCGACGGTGAAGTTGACGTCCTGGCCCTCGCGGACGGTGCCGACATCGGCCTCGGCGACCGAGGCGTTGATCTGCATGTTGGCGAGATTGTTGACGATGACGAAGAGGGTCGGTGCCGAGGTGCTGGCCGAGACCGTCTTGCCCTTTTCCGTCTGGCGGTTGAGGACGATGCCGTCGATCGGGGCGTAGATGGTGCAGCGGGCGAGATTGACCTTGGCGTCCTCAACGGAGGCGCGGCGCGTCTGGAGCGTGGCGTTGGACTGGGCGAGGGTGGCCTCGGCCTGATCGAGTTCCTGCTGGGAGACGAGATTCTTGGTGCGCAGTTCGCGGGTGCGCTCGGTGTTGAGGCGGACGAGCGTGTTGTTGGCCTCGGTGGAGGCGAGGTCGGCCTCGGCCGACTTCAGGCGCTGCTCGTAGGTGGAGGGGTCGAGGCGGGCGAGAACGTCGCCGGCCTTCACCTGGTCATTGTAGTCCACGAGCACGTCGACCACGAGGCCGGAGACCTGGGAGCTGACATCGACCTCGACGACCGCCTCGAGTGCGCCCGTGGCCGTGACGGCCTGGATCACCTCACCGCGGCCGACGGTGATTGACGTCACTTGGGGCGGGACATCGTTCTTCTTTTTAAAGTAGTACCACGCGCCGCCTCCCACGGCTGCGAGTACGACGAGGTAAGTAACGATTTTGCCGAAGCTTCCGGATTTGGCCATGACAGCGGGGAGGTAGGGTTGAAGGGAGGATTTGGAAAAAGGTGAGGCGGTGCCGGGAAGGCCGCGCTGCGGAGCAAATGACGTACCTATCCCGCTGAGGTTACAGCTTTTTGCTGGATTCGTGGCTCCGGCCATGAGCGAGCCGCCGCACCCGGCAAACGTACGAGGATGCAGATGCGGGCGACATTCCCGTGGAAGCGCCGGACGGATCGCTCAGGCGATGACCGGCATCAAGCCGTGGCCCGCAATCTCCGCGAATTCACGCCAATCTACCCGGGGCGGAACGTGGAATGGCCACCACGAAACCCACGGAACCCAAGAAAGACGGATCGGAACCCTGAGTTCAGGGATTTTCGTGTGTTTCGTGGTGACCCGGTTTGAATTCGCGATGATTCACGTGATTCGTGGGCGTTTACCGCTCAGGCGATGACCGGCGTGGGGAACGGGGCGCGGGAACGGCTGGCGGGGGTGGGGAGGATGCCCTCGGACTGGAGTTCCTTGAGCAGGCTGCCGATGTAGGGAATCAGCTGCTTCTTGCGGCTGACCACGCCCGGCATGTCGAAAATCTCATCCTTCTCCACGTGCGGATAGTTGATGCGCGAGATGAAGGCGGGGTCTCCCTTGACCAGCAGTAGCGAGTTCTGGGTGTTGATGTCCGTCACCAGCAGGCAGGCGAACGCGAGATTTTCGTCCCGGCAGAGTTGGTCCAGGGCGCTGGCGATTTTCTTGGCGTGCTGCCAGAAATTGCCGAAGCCGAGTTCCTCGACCTGGGACACGGCGAAGCGGACGGCGTCCTCGTCGTAGATCTTGAAGTCGGAACGGATCACCTTCTCGGGGGGATTGGCGAGGATGACGGAGCCGGAGCTGAAGATGGCGTCGGCGAGGCTGCGCGAATTGACGCCGGCGACGCCCGCGAGCCAGGTCAGGATCTCGGAGTCCTTCTCGGTCGACGTCGGGCTGTTGAGATGGAGGGTGTCGGAAATGATGCCGCTCATCATGATGCCCGCGATGTCGGCGTTGGGCGTTAGGCCCTCGCGCCGGAACAGATCGGCGATAATCGTGCAGGTCGAGCCGACGGGCTCGTTGATGAAGAGGATCGGCTGCTGGGTGTTGAGCGAGCCGAGACGGTGGTGGTCAATGATCTCGGTGACCGTGACCTGGTCGGCGCCGGCGACGGCCTGCGTCATCTCGTTGTGGTCAACGAGCACCAGGCGGGTCTTCACCGGCTTGAGGATGTCGGTCTTCGAGAGGATGCCCTCGAGCCGTCCGTCGTCATTGAGCACCACGTAGGCCGGGGCGGTGGACGAGGCGATCTTCTTGCGCAGATCGGTCAGGCGGAGGTCGGCGTTGATCGAGACGTACTTGCGGTCGACCAGCCGGTCGATCGTCGTGGCGGTGCGGATGATCCACGCCGTGGTGGCCGAGTCGTATGGACTGACGATGAGCGAGACGGAGCGTTCGCGGGCCATGCGCACGACTTCCTCGTCAACCGGCAGATTTCCGGTGACGACCAGCGCGCGCACGCCCATCTGGATCGACTTCTGCTGGATGTCCCAGCGGTCGCCGACGATGATGATCGACTGGGAGGCGGGGGCGCCGTCCTGCTCCGAGAAGCGGCCGAACGAACGGATATCCATCGCGCCGATACGGACGAAGAATTCCTCGCTCTGGTCGGCGCGATCGAGGTGGACGGTGCGGGCCTTGAGCGCACGCGCGATGTGGGCGAGGCTGGAGAAGACGCGGCGCATCTCGAGCGGTTCGCGGAGGCGCGGGATAAAAAAGCCCCCAAGCTGGAAGATCGAGGTGCACCCGACGAGCCGGCCGTCGGGAGCGAGGACGGGCAGGATGCGGATGTCGTGTCCGTCGATCAGTTCGAGGGCCTCGGCGCAGGTGGAACCCAGCGCGATCGAGACCACGTCACGTGTCATGACGTCACGGACACGCGGGGTGACGTCACTCAGATAGAAGGGCAACGGCTGGCGAAAGCGGCTGAGGATGGTGTCGATGCGGGCGTTCGAATTGCCACAACGGGCGGCAACGTAGCCCTGTTGGCCACGGGCTTCCTTGAAGGCCGCGTAGGCGATGGCCGAGCAAATGGAGTCGGCGTCGGGATTGCGATGGCCGATGATGTAGGTGGGGTTCGAGGGGATCGAAACGGTCATGTCTCCAATCAGTTAGTACAACTTGGCCGCCGGAGGGAAGCCTTGGGTTGACTGTTCGAATTTTGCCCCGGCCCGGTCATGGCGGAGGGAGGGAAACGACGCCGGCCTCGCGTCCGATGCCGCCGAGGGTGTCGTCGGCGTAAACACGGGGGTTCGGGTTCTGGGCGCTGGCGGAAGCCAGATGGGGGAGGGCTTGAAGCAGATTGCTGGTGGCGCGGCCATTGGGAGCGGTGAGATTGCCGGGTGATTCGAGGGAGCGGTGGAAGGTGACGTTGCCGCCGAGGTAGGCGATGAAACCGCCGGCGTCGCCGTAGACGCCCTTTTCCTGGCTCCAGTTCCCGTCCGTTTGGAGGCCGCGGGTAAAAGCGACGGGCGTGGTTGCGGGATGGTTGAGACGCAGGCCGGCGACGAGCTCGACACTCAGGACCATGGAGGCAAAGGCCGGATCGAGGCTCAGGCCGGAATCCGTGCGGGCGAGAATGGTCGAAGGCAGCGTGGCCGGACGCTGCGGATCGAGTCGTGAGCTATAGAAGGCCGGATCCGTGAGGAAGCCGGCGCGCGCGAGGGCGGCGGCCCACGTGTGAGGAGTCGTGGTCGCGGCGGTTCCAGAGGGACGGAAGGTGGAGGCGGAGAGATTGATGCCGGGCAGGCGGTCGTCGTGTTCGGCGGCGTAGAGGCTGGCCGCCTTCACGATTTCGCGGAGGCTGTTGGCGTCGACGGTGCGCTGGGCCGTTTCGCGGACCTTGCCGACGGAAGGGATGACGATGGCGGCGAGTACACCAATGATCGCGATGACCGTGAGCAGTTCGATCAAGGTGAAACCGCGAGGGAGGGGGTGCGGTGTAAAGTGCATAGGGAAGGGCACTACAGATGTATTGCAACTAATTGTATGCAAGGCTAAAGATCCCGTCCGGGGCTGGACAAGCGGCGCCGCGCGTCCCTACTTTGAGCCGCGATGAAGATTTACCTCGATGGCAACCTGGTGGACTCGGCTGAGGCCAAGATCTCCGTGTTCGATCACGGCCTCCTTTATGGAGACGGCATTTTCGAGGGTATTCGCCTCTATGGCGGCAACGTCTTCCGCCTCGAAGAGCACCTCGAACGCCTCGAATATTCGGCCAAGGCCATCCTCCTGAAGATGCCCTGGAGCCGGAAGGAAATCAGCGACGCGGTTTGTGCGACCTGCCGGGCGAACAATCTGACGGATGGCTACATCCGCCTGGTGGTGACGCGTGGCGTCGGCGACCTCGGCCTGTCGCCTTGGCTGTGCCCGAAGCCGTCGATCTTCATCATCGCCGACAAGATCGCCCTTTACCCGAAGGAGCATTACGAAAAGGGCCTGGAGATCGTGACGGTGGCGACCCGCCGCATGAATCCGGCCGCGCTCAGCCCGGCGATCAAGTCGCTCAACTATCTCAACAACATCATGGCCAAGATCGAGGCCCGCCAGGCGGGCGCGCTCGAGGCGATCATGCTCAACGACCAGGGCTTTGTGGCGGAGTGCACGGGCGACAACGTCTTCATCGTGCACAAGGGCAAGATCTACACCCCGTCGGCCCAGCAGGGCGCGCTCAAGGGCATCACCCGTGACGCGATCTTCGACATCGCCAAGGAGATCGGCGTGGTGATCGAGGAGCACGACCTGACCCGCTACGATGTCTGGAATGCCGATGAGGTTTTCCTGACCGGGACGGGCGCCGAGGTGATTCCGGTGGTCAAGCTGGACGGCCGCGAGATCGGTAATGCCAAGCCGGGCCCGGTGTTCGCCAAGGTTCTGGCTGCATTCCGCCGCCGCGTGCTGGTCGAAGGCACCCGGATTTGAGCCACGACCTGCAGGACGCAGGTGAGTCATTTCGCGCAACCTTGGCGCACGGCCGTGCCGTCGCGACGCGGTTGCGTACGCAGAAATCTCCACCGCCCGGGCTTGCGGCTTTGGGCGGTGTTGGCATGCTGAGTGCAAGGGACGGGGAAAAGTTGCCGTCTCTCCCTCATTTTCGGCTCATTCGGTCGATAGTTGAATTGAACGTGCTATAATTAACTCATGGCCAGTCCGCTTAAATGTGACCTTTGCTCGAAGCCAGCCACGGTGCACCTCACGCAGATCGTGAACAACAAGGTGCACAAGGTGGACCTGTGCGAGGAATGCGCGCAGGCTAAGGGCGTGACCGACCCGAGCGGCTTCTCCCTCGCGGACCTGCTGCTCAAGGCGTCCCTCACGCCCGAGTCCACGCCGGCGGCCGGCGTGCGCTGCGAGCAATGCGGCTTCACCCAGAACGATTTCAAGAAGCACGGGCGCTTCGGCTGCCCGCAGTGCTACGAGACCTTCAAGGGCATGGTCGAGCCGATGCTCGACGGCATGCACAAGGGGACCCGCCATGTCGGCAAGGTCCCGCAGCGGGCCCTCGATCGTCAGTCGCTCCACGAGCGCCTGAGCCAGCTCGAGGTCGATCTTAACGACGCCATCAAATCCGAGCGGTACGAAGAAGCCGCGCGCTTTCGCGATGAAATCCACCAAGTCAAACAAGCCTTCGAGCAAAAGCCCACGCGCTAAGGCCATGACGGTTGAGTCCCTCATCGCCACGCCGTCCGAACTGACCGATACGGCCAGCGGCAAGTGCGCCGTCGTGCTCATGACGCGCATCCGTCTCGCCCGCAACCTCACCGGCCGGTCCTTTCCGGGCTGGGCGGGTCGCGATGGTCGCGCGGAAGTGCTGGCCGCCTGCCGCGACGCGCTCGCCGGCACCGGCCCGCTCAAGCGCGCCCTGAACATCCCGCTCGATGAGGTCGGTCCGCTCGAGCGCCAGATCCTTGTCGAACGCCACCTCATCAGCCGCGAACTCTCGGGCTCCAAAGGCGGCGCGGGCGTTGTGATCAACAAGGAGCAGACGTTCTCGGTGATGATTAACGAGGAGGATCACCTGCGCATCCAGGTCCTCCGCGCGGGCTTCCAGTTGAAGAAGGCCTGGACGGCGATCAACGACCTCGACTCCACGCTCGAGGAAACCCTCGACTACGCTTACTCACCGTCGCTTGGCTACCTCACCGCCTGCCCGACGAATCTTGGCACCGGCATGCGCGCGTCCGCCATGATGCACCTGCCGGCCCTCGTCATTGCCGGCCAGATGGAAAAGGTCGTCCGCGCGGTGAACCAGCTCGGCATGGTCGTCCGCGGTCTCTTCGGCGAAGGCTCCGATGCGAGTGGCAGCATTTTCCAGATTTCCAACCAGACGACGCTCGGCGAGTCCGAGGAGGACATCATCAAGCGCCTGCAGAGCGTGCTCCAGTCCATCGTGGAGCATGAGCTCAACGCCCGGGCCAAGCTGCTCGAGACGGACGGCAGCAAGCTGCACGACAAGATTGGCCGCGCCTTCGGCATCCTGCAGAACAGCCACCTGCTCAGTTCGAGCGAGGCGATGAACCTCCTTTCGCTCCTGCGTCTGGGCGTCGACCTCGGGATCTTTCCCGAGACGTCGCGCACGACGATCGATCGTCTCTTCATCGAGGCCCAGCCGGGCCACATCCAGCACGCCACCGGCAAGGCCGAGTTGGAATCGGCCGAGCGGGACGCGTTGCGCGCCAGCCGGCTCCGAAGCGAGTTCGCTTCGTTTGCCCGACCCACTTTCACAACGAACGGGAACAACTAAACTCAGACACCACCATGTCCGAACCCATGAATAATTTCACGCCGCGCGCCCAGCAGGTGCTGGCGCTGGCTCGCAAGGAAGCCGACCGCTTCCATCACAATTACGTCGGCACCGAGCACATCCTCCTTGGCTTGATCAAGCTGGGGCAGGGCGTTGCCGTCAGCGTGCTGCAGAAGATGGGCCTCGATCTCGAAACCGTGCGTGCCGCGGTCGAGAAGCAGGTCGGCACCGGCACCGAGACCAAGACCCAGGGCAGCATTCCCTACACGCCGCGCGTCAAGAAGGTCCTCGCCCTCGCGGGCAAGGAAGCCAAGGCGCTCAACCACTCCTACGTCGGCACCGAACACATCCTGCTCGGCCTGCTCCGCGAAGGTGAGGGCGTGGCTGCCCGCGTGCTCAAGTCCCTCGACATCGACATCGAGCGCACCCGCAACGAGATTCTGCGCGAGCTCGATCCGCAGTTCTCCGGTGGCGAAACCGGCGCGCCGGGCGAAGAGGCCGCGGCTCCGTCGCCACGCGGCGGCACGGGCGGTCCGGACGACAAGAAGGAAGTCAAGACGCCTGCGCTCAAGGCCTTCGGCCGTGACCTGACCGAGTTGGCCCGCAAGGGTGAGCTCGATCCCGTGGTCGGTCGCAAGCACGAGATTCGTCGCGTCGTGCAGATCCTCTGCCGTCGCACCAAGAACAACCCGGTCCTCATCGGTGAGGCTGGCGTCGGCAAGACCGCCATCGTGGAAGGTCTCGCCCAGGAAATCTCCAGCGGCATCGTGCCGGAGATCCTTCTCGACAAGAAGGTCATCACGCTCGATCTCGCCCTCATGGTCGCTGGCACCAAGTACCGCGGTCAGTTCGAGGAGCGCATCAAGGCGGTGATGGACGAGATCAAGCGCGCCAAGAACATCATCCTCTTCATCGACGAGATGCACACCATCGTGGGTGCTGGCGCCGCCGAAGGGGCGATGGACGCGTCCAACATCTTCAAGCCCGCGCTTTCGCGTGGCGAGCTGCAGTGCATCGGTGCGACCACCCTGAACGAGTACCGCAAGTACATCGAGAAGGACAGCGCCCTCGATCGCCGCTTCCAGTCGGTCAAGGTCGAGCCGCCGTCCGTCGACGACACGATCACCATCCTGAAGGGCATCCGCGGCAAGTACGAGGATCACCACAAGGCCGTCTTCACCGACAAGGGCATCGAGGCCGCGGCCAAGCTGTCGGATCGCTACATCACGGGCCGTTTCCTCCCAGACAAGGCGATCGACGTCATGGACGAGGCCGGCTCGCGTGCCCGCATCGCCGCGCTCAACCGTCCGCCGGACATCGAGGATCTGACCAAGGAGATCGAGCAGGTCTGCGCGCAGAAGGAAGAGGCCATTGCCAAGCAGCACTTCGAGGAGGCGGCCAAGTACCGCGACAAGGAGAAGCAGCTCCGCACCAAGCAGGAGCAGATCACCGAGTCGTGGAAGAAGTCGCGCGACGAGAAGCGTGTGAACATCGACGAGGACCTCATGATGCAGGTCGTCGCCGACTGGACCGGCATTCCGCTCTCCCGCATGGAGAAGAAGGAAAGCGAGAAGCTCCTTAACCTCGAGGTCGAGATTCAGAAGTCCGTCGTTGGCCAGGATCTCGCGGCGGTTTCGATCGCCCGTGCCCTTCGCCGTTCGCGCGCGGACCTCAAGGATCCGCGCCGTCCGATCGGTTCGTTCATGTTCGTCGGCCCGACCGGCGTCGGCAAGACCGAGACCGCCAAGCAGCTCGCGTCGCAGATGTTCGGCAACCAGGACGCGCTCATCCAGATCGACATGAGCGAGTACATGGAAAAATTCGCCGTGTCCCGTCTCGTGGGCTCGCCTCCGGGCTATGTCGGCTACGAGGAGGGCGGCCAGCTGACGGAGGCCGTCCGCCGCCGTCCGTATTCGGTCATCCTGTTCGATGAGATCGAGAAGGCGCATCCGGACGTGCTCCAGCTGCTCCTGCAGATCCTGGAGGACGGCCGCCTGACCGACTCGCTCGGCCGCGTGGTCGATTTCCGCAACACGATCATTATCATGACGTCGAACGTCGGCGCGGCCCTGCTGCAGCGCCAGACATCGATGGGCTTCGCCGCCGCCACGGGCAGCTTCTCGGATCATGAGAAGATGCGCGAGAAGGTGCTCGAGGAGGCCAAGCGGGTCTTCAAGCCCGAGTTCCTCAATCGTATCTCGGACATCATCTTCTTCCGCCCGCTCGGAAAGGACGATCTCATCAAGATCATCGAGATCGAGCTGGTGAAGTTCTCGAAGCGTCTGGTCGAGCGCAAGATCACGCTCGAGTTCAGCCCCGAGGCGAAGGCGCTCCTCATCGAGAAGGGCTACGACGAGAAGTACGGCGCGCGTCCGCTGCGCCGTGCCGTCGAGCACTACCTCGAGGATCCGCTCGCCGAGTCCATCCTCCGTGGTGACGTGAAGGAAGGCGAGGACGTGCTGGTCGTGCGCAACGGCGACAAGCTTGAGTTCAAGCAGAAGGAGCCGACGAAGCCCGCCGCTGATACCGGCGTCGCGTCGTAAGCGCTGCCGCGAACTCCGACAAATTCAAAGGGCCGCCCGCTATCGGGCGGCCCTTTTCGTTCCATAGTCCAACTCAGCGATTGCCTTGGTGAAACCCGACTTTGCGTCGGTGTCGTAGCTCGCCGGCTGCAGCAAGCTGGCGGATTGCGGCAACGAGCGCAGTGAGTTGTGCGTCATGAGCGCCGATGCGGGCATCCAGTTCGCTGAGCTTGGCGGCGAATGCTTTGTGATTCGTCATCAGCTGGCGGAGGCGAACGAGGCACGAATAATCACCAAGCTCATCTGCACCGCCCTTGGACTGTTCAAAACGGTCGCTGCCATGAGTGCGCCGTGTTCGGAGAAGGCCCACGGCAGGGTTCGACGTCCACCTCGCGCGGATTTTGCGATCGCAGATTGCGACAGCAAACGCGCGAACTCGGCTGCGTTGAGCTGAAAGCGAAACTCCTCAGGGAAACGCTCCTTGTTCCGCTTTACCGCCTCGTTCAGGCGAGACGTCGATAGTCCGTAAAGAGGAGCAAGGTCTGATCGAGGACCACGCGTTGATCACCTAAGACGACAATGCGTGACTGAATCTGCTCGAGTGGAATGACAGCCGTTGATGGCACATCTCAATAAAAGCATATTATTTGCGAATATCAAGTCTGTGCCAACCTCCCTTTGCTGAGCGAAGTCCCGCCTACGGCTTGATCAGATAGAATTCCGTCTGACGTCCGTTGATCCAATCCCAGCGGCCGTCCTCCAAAATCGCGGCATCCTCCTCGAGGGAAAAGCGCACGGCCTGGCCGCCCCATTCGGGGACGAGGTGCGTCGCGTTGAGTTCGATCGAGTGCCAGGTGTTGGGGCGGAAGATGGCGTCGCCGCGCACCGGGATGCCCGCTTGATTGTCGGCCATGCCGATTGGCGGCCCGGCGGCGTGACCGTGATAGCCGATGGCGTGACAGTAGATCTGCGGCACGAGGCCTTCGCTCTTCGCTTGGGCAATGGCGGCGGCCAGGGCTTGATTGCCCGTCCGTCCGGGCTGCGCCTGGAGCATGGTGATTTCCTGCAGCCGGTTGGCCGCACGCAGCCCGTCCTTGAGGCCTTGCGGTGCGTCGGTCTCGCCCGGCTTTAGCACGTAGGCGAGGTGCTGGGTATCTGTGGAGAAGCCGAGGTAAACGATGCCGAAATCAGTGTGAAGCATGTCACCGGGCTGGATCACGCCTTGCGAAGTCGCGGGCGTGCCGCCCTGGCGCCAGATCGTGATCGACGGGTGAAACCATTGGCCGAGTCCCATCTCGGCGACGCGCTGGCGCATCCACCAGACCACGTCCTGCGTGGTGGTCTTGCCCGGCGTGATGACCTGATTGGAAAACGCCTCGCGGATCACGAGGTGAGCGACGGTCATCACGTGCCGGTACGCCTGCAGTTCCTCGGCCAGCTTCACTTCGAGCCAGCCCACCGCGAGCATCTCGGCCGACTTCACGCGCGCACCAAGATCGGGCCCGAGGGCCTCCATCAGGCGGCGCTTCTCGTTGGCCGTGATGCCATCGGCATGATTCCACGAGTCGGATTCGTTGATGCCGATCACCTTCGGATTCTTATCCTCGACGAGTTTGCGCAGTGCGCCGTACTGCGCGGGCCCGGTGCTCTCGGCTGGGACCGGCGTGTAGATCCGGTCGTAGTCGAATCGTCCGATGGAGTAGCGCTCGACCGGCTTGCCGTCACCCGGGTTGAAGAACACCAGAATGGTCCGGCGCCGTGACGCGTAGTAGGTGATGGGCGACATCGAGCCGAAGACCGGATCCTCGTTGTACTCGCGCGTCGGGATGATCCACATGTCGATGCCCTCGCGGGTCATCAGTCCGGGGAGGATCGTGTCAAAGCGCTTCTTGATCCACGGCGTGATGAGCTCGTTTTGCTCACGGTGGGTCAGGATCCGCTGGGTTGCATCCGGAAACACCGGTTGGGCCTGAGTGGCGGCCGTGGCTAGGAAGAACAAACCGAGCGCGAGCAGGGCGGGGTGTTTCATGATGGGAATAGTAAACCAGCAGTCAGGCGGTCGCCTGCGCTCACCGACACTGCACGTGCTATGCCCACTCGGGCGGATTCTGCAGGTGCGGCTTGAGCACGCCGATGCAGGGCAGGTTCCGGTAGCGCTCGGCGAAATCGAGTCCGTAGCCGACGACAAATTTGTCGGGAATCTGGAAGCCCACGAAGTCAGCCTCGAATTCGACCTCGCGGCGGCCCTTTTTGTCGAGGAGCACGCAGGTCTTCAGGCTGGCGGGGTTTTGCTTCTGGATGAGACCGACCACCATCGAGAGCGTCTTGCCGGTATCCAGAATGTCATCGATCAGCAGCACGTGGCGGTTGGTGACATCGAGTGTCAGGCTGTGGAACAGCTGCGGCTTGCCGAGCGACTTGGTCTCGTTGCGGTAACTCGAGATGCGGATGCAGTCCAAGCGGATCGGGTTCGCGATCGTGCGCACCAGATCGGCGGTGAAGAGGATGGCGCCGTTGATGATGGAGACGACGGTGATCTCCTCCTTCCCGTAAGCGGCCGCGACATCGGCGCCCAGCTTGCGAATCCGGCGCTTGATCGCGTCCTCGGTTACGAGGATGGAATCCAAATCGGCGTGGGCGGGATGGAGTTTCGAGGAGGTGGCCATGGCGATGAGGTACGGAAGCAGAAAGCCGGCCGTACCTGCAAGGTTTCCGCGGTAGAAGCCGGTTATTTCCTTTGACTCAGTCCGGCCCGAATTCTTCCCTCAACACGCTCTCGCACACATGATTTCGATCCGCATCCAGCAACTGTCGAAGCGGTTCGGTTCTGTGGTCGCCCTGCACGGCTTGGATCTGACCATCGAGCCGGGCGAGCTCTTCTTCCTCCTCGGGCCCAGCGGCTGCGGCAAGACGACGCTTTTGCGTAGCATGGCGGGCTTCTACATCCCGGAGGAGGGACGAATTCTCTTCGGTGACGAAGACGTGACGAAGCTGCCCCCGCACAAGCGAAACACCGGAATGATGTTCCAGAGCTATGCGCTCTGGCCGCATATGACCGTGGCCGAGAACGTGGCCTTTGGCTTGGAGGAGCGGAAGGTGCCCAAGGACGAGATCCGCAAGCGGGTTGGCGACGCGCTCGCCTCCGTGCGGATGGATGCCTACGCCGAACGCCGGCCCAACCAGCTTTCCGGCGGCCAGCAGCAACGCGTGGCCCTCGCCCGTGCGCTCGTGATCCGGCCGCGCTGCCTGCTGCTCGACGAGCCGCTGTCGAATCTCGACGCCAAGCTGCGCCTGGAGATGCGCGCGGAGATCCGCCGCGTGTGCAAGGAGTTCAAGCTGACGACCGTGTATGTGACGCACGACCAGAAGGAGGCGCTGTCGATCTCGGATCGCATGGCGATCCTCGAGGGCGGCCGCATCCTGCAGGTCGGATCGCCGCGCGAGGTTTACCGCCGCCCACGTCGCAAGACGGTCGCCCACTTCATCGGGGAGACCGACTTCATTCCCGGCACGGTGCGCAGCGTCCAGGGCGACCACGCCGTGGTCGAAACCGCGATTGGGGTGTTCGAGGGCGTGATCGGCGATCCGACGGCGCGCCCGGCGGCAGGTGCGGCCGTGACGCTGTCGATCCGGCCGGAGTGCTGGACGCTTGGTGGCGCCGCCAAGCCGGTGAACTCCGTGCGCGGCCGGATTGGCGAATCGATCTACCTCGGTGAGGTGGCGCAGTACGATTTCGTGGCCGGCGGGACCACGCTGAAGATTTACGAACTCAACCCGCGTCATGTGGGACAAAGCACCACGGGCGAATTGCACGCCAGCGTGGCGGTTGAGGATGTGGTTGTCCTGACGGGTTGATCCTGCCTCGCGCCATGGTCAAACAGGCGGTCATCATTCTTGCGCTGATTGCGACCGTCGCGTTGCCGTTTGCCCTGCGGCCGGCGCGAACGGCGGCGGCCCGCACCGATGAGACCCTGGTCGTCATCACGCCGCACAACGAGGCGATCCGGCAGGAATTCGCCGCCGGCTTCCGTAAGTGGTACGAGGCCCGGACCGGCCGGACGATCACCATCGACTGGCGCGTGATCGGCGGTACGAGCGAGATCGCGCGGTTTCTGGAGGGCGAGTATGTTGCGTCGTTTCAGAACTACTGGACCAACCAACTCCGTCGCCCCTGGAGTTCCGAGGTCCTGACCGGCTTCCATAATCCGCGGCTGGCGCCGAACGCCAGCCAGGAGGCGCGCGAGGCCCGGGAAGCGTTCCTCGCGTCAAACGTGAGTTCGGGCATCGATCTGTTTTTCGGCGGCGGAACCTATGACTTTGTCCGGCAGGCGCAGGCGGGACGCATCGTGGACAGCGGGATCGTTCGACGTTTTCCTGAATGGTTCAAAGACGACGTGATTCCTCGTCAGTTCGCCGGTGAGGAGTACTGGGATCAGGACGGCCGCTGGATCGGCACGGTGCTCAGCAGCTACGGCATCATTTTTAACCGCGATTCGCTGGAGCGGCTGGGCGTCGAGTCGGTTCCGCACGAATGGGACGACCTCAAGGATCCGCGTCTGGCCGGCGAGGTGGCGCTGGCCGATCCGACCAAGAGCGGATCGATCGCCAAGGCGTTCGAGAACGTGATCCAGCAGCAGATGCAGCGCCGCTTGGTCGCCCTGCAGGCTGCGGGTGGTGCTGATCCCAAGGCAATCGAGGCCCGTGCGGTGAGTGAAGGCTGGCGCGAGGGGTTGGCGCTGATGCAGCTCATCGGGGCCAATGGCCGGTACTTCACGGACACTTCCCAAAAGCCGCCGATCGACGTCGCGGCTGGCAATTGCGCGGTCGGCATGTGCATCGATTTCTATGGGCGCCAGCAGGAGGAGGCGATCCGCCGCCGTGGAAATGGCGATCACATCGGTTACGCGACCCCGATGGGCGGCAGTGTCAGTTCGGTTGATCCGATTGCCTTGATGCGCGGCGCACCCAATCGCGAGGCCGCGGTCGCGTTCATTGAGTTCGTGATGTCGATCGAGGGACAGAAGCTGTGGAATTTCCGTCCGGAAACCCCGGGTGGCCCTGAACACTACGCCTTGCGCCGTCTGCCTGTGCGCCGCGATTTCTATCGAGAGGAATTCAAGGCGCATCGTTCGGATCCCGATGCCGAACCGTACAACGAGCAGGAGCAACTCGTCTACCGGGCGGCGTGGACCAGCGCGATTTTCCGGGAGATGTCCTTTGTCATCCGCGTGATGTGCCTCGATACGCACGTCGAGCTGGCCCGTGCGTGGCGCGCGATCAACGCGGCGCCGGAGTCCCGCCGGGCGGCGGCGCTGGCCGTGCTGCAGAACCTCGACGCCGTTTCGTACGAGCAGGTCAACGGCGCGATCAAGCAGGCGCTCAATGCCCGCGACAAGTCCGAGGAGATCCGGCTCGCCCGTGACTTGGGCAATCGGTTTCGCCAGCAGTACGCCGAGGCGGAACGCCTCGCACGTGGCGATGCGAACTGAGCGCGCCGGCGTCTGACGTCACCACCGGGCGACGTTCGCCGCAAAGGCGCCCTGATCGGCGGCGCGGAAAAACGACGTGCCTGCGACGAAGGTATCGGCTCCGGCTTGGCGGCATTGTGCGCCGGTGACCAGATCAACGCCGCCGTCGACCTCCAGCCGGAAGGTGAGCTTGCGCTCCGTGCGCCAGCGATGGATCTGCTCGATCTTCGGCAGCATGTCCGTGCGAAAGGGCTGTCCGCCGAAACCGGGCTGCACCGTCATCACAAGGACAAGATCAACCTGGTCGAGCAGGTGCTCAATTGCCGACGCGGGCGTGCCCGGATTGAGCACGATGCCGTTTTTGCACCCGAGGGTTCGAATCCGGGCCAGCGTGGCGGCGTGATCGTACGTTGGCTCGATGTGGATGCTGATCAGGTCGGAACCCGCCTTGGCAAAGGCCTCAACGTACCGGTGGGGTTCGTCGAGCATCAGGTGCGTGTCGAAGAAGAGTTTGGATGCGGGGCGCAGCGCTGCGACGGTCTGCGGTCCGAAGGTCAAATTCGGGACGAAATGCCCGTCCATGATATCGATATGCATCCAAGCCAAACAGAGTCGACCGACGAGGGCGGTCGAGGCTGCGAGGTTGGCGTGGTCACCAGCGAGGAGCGAAGGGGCGAGGATCGGGGTGAGGGACACGCCCGAAATCATGAACGGCCCTGACCTGCTCTGTAAAGCGCGCGACGCGAGCCTACCAGACGTCGAGCACGGCGTTGCGCACACTCTCCGCGAGTGAGGCGGCGAGCAGCGGGAGCGTCTGGTACTCGGCCTGCAACTGACCGCTGTCGGTGAACGCCTGGCGCTGCGAACTGAGTGCGCGGTTCTCGAAGAGAAGCGTGCCGGTGCGCTGGTCACGCAACGTGGCTTTCGCCTCGAGCGTGAGATTGAATTTGCGGGCGAGGCCGGTGTCGTCGGGCCGGACGGTGGCGACCTCGCGGCCGTAGTTCGTCAAGGTGATGACGAGCGTGGCGTCCGCGTCCGCTTCCGCGCTGACGAGGGTCACGCGGCCGTCGCGCAGGAGGCTTTCGCGGATCTGGGCGCTGACGAGCGCGACCGCCTGAGGCAGCGCCGTTTCGTTGGCCACCGGGGCGACGTAAAGGCGCTGGAACGTCAGTTTGCCGCCGGTTCCGAGCTGGTAATGCGCGCAGCCGCTGGCGAGAAGGCCGAGCGCGAACAGGCAGCTGAAAATCAGACCGGGCCTCATGGCGACGGAGGCGTGTTCAGTCGGGCCTAGAACAGGCCGAGGAACTTGCGACGAGGGGCGGCGGTGCCGTCGGCGGGCGCCGTGCTGGCGCGACGGGCCTCCTCGGCATCGAGCTTGGCGAGCTGTTCGCGGGCCTCGGCGGCGATGGTGGAGTCCGGATAAACCGTGATGGCCTCGTTGTAGAAGACGCGGGCCGCCTTGTAGTTCGAGCGGCGGTTGAAATAGAAATCCGCGATCCGCATTTTGCTCTCGGCGAGCATCTGCTTCATGTCGCCCAGGCCACGCTCGGCGTCCGCGACATTGGTGTCGCTGGGGAACAGGATCATGAAGTCCTCAAAGTAGGTGATCGCCTCTCGGGTGGCTGCCTGGTCGTAGTTGGGGCCATCGACGAGGGAGGCGTGCGTCTGGGCGAGCTTAAGGTACGCGTCCGGGGCGAGCAGGCTCTGCGGGTAGAAATTGATCATGCGATCCAGCGCGTCGATCGCCTCGGCGTCGGAGTTCATCTGCTGATGAGCGCGGGCGATGTTCATGAGCGCCAGCGGCGCGTAGTCGCTGTAAGGCGCGTTCACGAGGATCTGCTCGAAATAGATGATGGCGCGGTCCGGGGCCTTGAAGCCTGGAATGAAACCCAGCATGCGATTGCGGGCCCCGTCGAGGAGGGCGCTGGCGATGCGGTACTGCTCGCCGATGATCTCGTTGAAACGAGGGGTGTTGGGGTAGCGGCTGACCAGAATCTGGTAGGCCTCGAAGGCCTTGAAGTACTCGCGGCGGCCCAAGCGCAGGCGGGCCATGCGGTAGTAGGCCTCGGCGGCGTAGAGCGAGTTGACGTAGCGGCGGGTGACGCGGTCGTAGTCCTTGATGGCAGCGCGCGAGCGACCGGCTTCCTCGGCGGTGCGGGCGCGGTTCATCAGCTCGAGAGCATTGTTGGCATCCTCGCCGACCAAGCCGGAGAGAACGCCACCCTCGGCGCGCCAGCCGCCCTGCGGAGTCCAGACAAGCTCAGCGCGAGCCAGCCCGGCCGACAGGAGGAAGGCGAAGGCGGCAAAGACGAAGGCGCGATAAGCGCGGACAACGGGAAGGGGCATAAAGTGTTACCAGCGAACCAACGCGCTTCCGTAGGTCAAGCCCGCCCCAAATGCGACCAGCAGGCTGATCTGGCCGGGTTGAATGCGGCCTGACTTGCGGGCCTCGTCAATGGCGAGGGGAATGGAGGCGGCGGAGGTGTTTCCGTAGCGTTCGAGATTGATGTAAAAACGGTCCAGCGGCAGCTCGAGGTACTGCGCGATGGCATCGATGATGCGGAGATTGGCCTGGTGCGGGATCACGCAGCTAATCTGATCCGCATGGAGCCCATGTTGTTCCAGAATATCACGGGCCGCATCCTCCATTTCGCGGACCGCGATCTTAAAGATCTCACGGCCTTTCATTTGGATGACCTTGGCCGGACCATCGGGCCCGGGGTTGGCGCTGCCGCCACCGGGAATGCAGAGCAGATCGGTGTAGCCACCCTCAGTGTACAGTTTGGCGCCGAGGATTTCCGATCCGGGGCGGCGCGAAGGGCCGAGCACCACTGCGCCAGCGGCGTCGCCGAAGAGGACGCAGGTGGTGCGATCCTTCCAATCAAGGACGGAGGAGAGTTTTTCCGCGCCGATCACGAGCGCATGCTTGTAGCGGCCCGAACTCAGCATCGCCCACGCGGTATCGAGGGCGAAGATGAAGCCGGAGCACGCGGCGTTGAGGTCGAAACAGGCGGCGTGGGCCGGCACGCCGAGCTTCTTTTGCACGATGCAGGCCGTGGCCGGCATAGGCAGGTCGGGCGTGATGGTCGCGACGATGAGCAGGTCGATCTGGCTGGCGCTCACGCCGGCGTCGACGAGGGCCTTGGCGGCCGCCGCGGCGGCGAGGTCGGAGGTGGCTTCATCGGCGGCGGCAATGCGGCGCTCGCGAATACCGGTCCGGGTGAAGATCCACTCGTCAGACGTGTCCACGATCTTGGACAGATCATCGTTGGTCATGACCCGAGCCGGCGTGTAGGAGCCGGTGCCCAGGATGGCGATTGCGGGAGAACCCATGAAGGAAGGGAGGAAGCTTCAGGCTTCCGGTGTGGTGTCAGCGGGTTCGGGCCGCATGGCATCGTTGGCCCGAGCGACGTCGGCCTCGATGAGATGATTCATGTCCGCCTTCACGACATCGCTGGCGATGTGCAGGGCGGCCTTGATCGCGTGGCGGTTGCTCGAGCCGTGGGCCTTGAGCACATTGCCGCGCAGACCGAGCAGGGGAGCGCCGCCGTAGCGCTCGGGATTGATCCGCTGCTTGAGGGCGTTGAAGGCGCCGCGTGCAAGGAAGGCGCCGGCGGCACGAACCGGGTCTGCACTCAGTTCGTCGCGCAGGATGCCCGAGATGAACTTGGCGAGCGACTCCCAGCTCTTGAGGAGCAGGTTACCGGTGAAGCCGTCGCAGACAGCGACATCGCAGTGATCGGTGAAGACCTGGAAGCCCTCGGTCGGCCCGGCGTAGTTGATCACATCGCCGACGCGCTTCATCAGCTCATGGGCCTCGGTGGTGAGATTGTTACCCTTGCCCTCCTCGGTGCCGATCGTGAGCAGGCTTACGCGGGGCTTGGCAATGCCGAGGACGATCCGGGCGTAGTGCGTGCCGAGGATCGCATTGTGGACGAGGTGCTCGGCACGAGCTTCCGGATTGGCACCGGCGTCGATCAGAACGAAATGACCGTTCTCGCGCGGGATGATCGCGGCGAGGGCGGGGCGGTCGACGCCTTCCATGGTGCGGAGGCGCAGGGTGCCGCCAGCCATGAGGGCTCCGGTGTTGCCGCAGCTGACAACGACCCCGGCTTCGCCTTCCTTGACGCGTTCGATGGCGCGAACCATCGAGGCGTCGCGCTTGCGGCGCAGGGCCTGCATCGGCTTGTCATCCATGGTGATGACTTCCGAGGCATGGAACAGATCGAGGGAAGGATGTCCCGCGAGTCCAGCCTTGGCCACCAAGGGTGTCAGCACCGCCTGGTCGCCAATGAGCGTGACCGGGTTGAGTTCCGGAAACTCGGCGAACGCGAGTTTGACCGCCTCGACGATTTCGGATGGTCCCAAATCCCCGCCCATCGCGTCCAACGCGATGCGCCCGGAAACGCCGGTTTTGTTAACCATCACGAGCGGATGGCGTTAGAAAGAGGTGCGCGGAGCGCTCAGACGGTGACGTCGAGCACCTGGCGACCGCGGTACATCCCGTTCTTCGGGTTAACCCGGTGCGGCCGGAAAGCGCTGCCGTCGGTCGGGTCGGTGGCGACCTGAGGAGCCTTGAAGGCGTTGGCGGCGCGGCGGTTAGCGCTGCGGCGTTTGGACTGCTTGCGTTTCGGATTAGCCATGGTGAGAGCGGTTTAAGAGTAGGGAGGGCATCGTGACAACGCCCGTTGTGATCGAGTTAAAGGTGATGAAATAAAGGTCTGCTAAACGTAGCGTCAAGCGAGATAAAGGACCCGATGCGAGGTGCCTATCGCAACCCATTGAGGGATGTTCCGGCCCGTCACCGGGCGCCGATCTTCAGCTCGCTCCGCTCAGCTTGAGCTCGACCACCAGATCGGCGGCCGCGGCGATGCTTTTGCTGTGGGCTGCGATCACGATGGTTTTGCCCGCCTCGTCCCGCTGTCGTTGCAGCAGGGCAATCAAACGGCGCTCTGACGCCGCATCGAGGGCCGAACTGGGCTCGTCCAGGAGCAGGATAGGGGCGTCGAGGTAGAGTGCGCGCACCAGCGCGAGTCGCTGACGCTGTCCGCCTGAGAGGTTTGCGCCATTCTCCGTGAGATGGGTCAGAATCCCCTGTGGAAGTTTTTCAATGAACTCGAGCGCGCCGAGTTCGCGGCAGAGCGTGAGCACCCGCTCAGAATCAGGCTCGCTGACGCCGACGGCAATATTCGCGAGGATGGTGCCAGGGAAGAAATGCACCTGCTGGGGCATGACGGCGAGGTGACGGCGCAGGCTGTCCAAGCGGAAATAACGAAGGTCGTGCGCACCGATCAGGATGCGTCCCTCGTCAATCAGATAGAGCCGCTGGATGAGTGAAAGGAGCGTGCTCTTTCCGCAGCCCGGCTCTCCGGCCAGCGCGGTGATTTTCCCCTTCGGAATGGTGAGCGTGAAATCCCGAATCGTCGCGAGACGGCCCGGGTGCTTGAACGTGATGCGTTCGAAGTGAAGATCGTCGACATGGCGTGAACCGAATTCAATCGTGCCCTCGTCCTTCTCGCGTTCGAGGTCCATGATTTCGAACAGACGATCCGCCGCGACGAGTGATTCGCGGACTGAGGTGTTCAAGCCGATCAGCGCGGCAAATGGTTCGCTAAGGTAGGTGGCGAGGGTGTAGCAGGACATCAACTGTCCCGGAGTCAGTTCCGCGTCGATCACGAGGCCGGCTCCCATCCAAAGCATCCAGATCAGGTAGGCCTGGGTGATCAGGGTCGTGAGGATGTTGCTGCCCTGGCCCAGCAACGCCGAGCGGCGGACGGCGCGCAGCAAACGAACCAATTTCGTTTCGGCCTGCAGGACGATGTGCGTTTCGAGCAGGAAGCGGCGAATCAGCGGCTGGGCATTGAGCGATTCAACGAGATGGGCCGCGAACTCGGCACCGCGCTCCATCAGGTTGCGCTGACAGCGGCGGTTGCCCAGATCGACCAGCCAGTAGATCGCGGCATTCAAAGGAAGGAGAGCGAGCGAGATCAGCGCCAGCTTCCACGAGGTGAAAACCATGAACGTCAGCGCGAACCCGAGGATGAGCGGGTTGAGCAGGAGACTGAGCAGCGTGCTGTTCAGAAAATGGCGGATCCGCGCGGCATCCGAAACGCGTGAGGTGATTTCACCGACCCGCATCGTGTCGAAGAACGGCTGAGGAAGCCTCAGCAGATGGCGAAAGTAGGCCAGCATCAGCGCGGCATCGATCCGTTGGGCGAGCGTGATCGAGATGAGCCCCTGCAGCCAGTTCAGGATCAGTTTGAAAAGCAGGACTGCTCCCATGCCCAATCCGAGCAGATTGAGCAGGCGGCGGTCGGCGTGGGGCACAACGCGGTCCACGATCTGTTCGACGTAGATCGACATGGCCACGCCCAGCGCGGTCGCCACGAGCGCGCCGGCGATGGCTTGGATCACCAGGCCCCGGTGAGGCAGGAGGAGGTGAACAAACTTGAGCCACGGTGACCGGACGGTCTCGGTTGCGATGACTGCATCCGAGGGCGCCAGCAGGATCATGACACCCGACCAGGCGGCAATGAATTGCTCGCGGCTCCAGCGCTCGACCTGGCCAAAGGCTGGATCCATGATTTCGATCCGGCGCTCCGACCAGCGCGTCAAGACGACGAAGTGGAGGTGGCGTCCATCAATCAGACAATGAGCGATCGCTGGCAGTGGAATCGATGACAGCGCATCGGCTTCACCTTTGACCCCTTTCGCTGTGAGGCCGATTCGCCCGGCACTCTCGATCAAACCGAGAGCGGTCGTTCCCTGGGGGCCGGTGCCGCTCCACTGGCGGATCTGGGCGACGGAGAGACGCCGGCCATAGTGCTTGGCGATAAACGCAAGGCAGCAAGCGCCGCAGTCGGTGGCGTCCCTTTGCTTGAAATCAGACATGGATCATCGCTCCGGGGTTCAATCGGCCATGCGCCGAACACCCGGACTTCTCGTGGAGGTGAACAAGATCGGGGCTACGCGCCAAACAAGGCGCTCACGGCTGACTTGATGTCATCCCACCGTGTCCAAACGAAATGGGTCACCACCCAGCCGATCAGTCCTCCGGCGGCGAGGGCTGCGTAGTCTTTGAATGATTTGCGATCCATGGCGTGGTCAGCCGAGCAGCCAGAGCTGCCCGGCGTTCATAACATCTACGGAGTGCGGCTTACAGGAAGTAGGCGGCGCCCAGGCCCCATCCGATCGAGAAGATCGCGTTGCCGCTCATGAAAAGGCCCCGGTAGTAGCCGCCGACGAACTGACCGAAGTCAGCGAGCGGTGTGATTCCACCAGTGACGGTCTGAAGCTCTGAAGCAGTGAGTGGTTTCATCGTAGCTCCGTTGTTCAGATGAAATTCCACCCGCGAGCGACCTCGCGCTTGAACACGTCCCAGTTGTCGTAGAGGTCCTTGGCCATGTAGCCGAGCGCCGTGACGGCGGCGCCGGTGAGAACGGTCGTATGCCACAAGCCCCCGTGGGTTTGGGCGAGTTCACTGTCACTCATGTGTTTCATTGTTTACCTTTTGTTGTTTGGTTTGCCGGCACACCTGTGCCGGAGCTGGGGATCGTGACGGCCTAGCCACGACCAAAGGGGCTGATCCAATCGGAACTGCGATTGAGCAGTACGCTCAGCAGACTTTCGCGACCGACGATCAGTCGGACTCCGACCGCGAGCCCTTTGCGCAGAGGCATGAGCTGGCCGGTGGAGGTTGCGAGCGTCGCCCGGTCGAGTTGGACCGTGACCCGAAATCCGCGGGTCGTGGACAGGGGCGATTCGACGCGGTCATCCGAGATGGCGATGACCGTCCCCCAGATCAGGTTCCATACCGCTGTGGGAAAGACGTCTGCTTCGATTCGTGCACGTTGACCGGGATGAAGGCGTACGATGTCGCGGGAATGCACATACGCTTGAACGATGAGTTCTCCATCGGGAGAAAGGGATCCCACGTCCTGCCCGGCGGTGACAAACGTGTCACGGGCCAGGGCGGCGATCCCCAGGACGACGCCGTCAACGGGGGCGGTGATGGTTCGGAGTTTCCTCGCTTCGAGCAGCGCGTGCTCATCGTTCTGCGAGACCCGGATGCTGTTTCGCTCCTCGCGGAGCTGGGCCAGCCACTGCGCCCGCGCTTGTTGGAACAGCAGATCCATGCCCTTCGTCAGCCGCTCGAATTCGAAGCTAGCGGCTTCCAGTTCGGCCGGGGGCACCAGGCCGGAGCGAGCCAGAAGGCGGAGACGTGTCAGTTCGGAGTTCGCCTTGCGCGCTTCCAGCAGCTGGGGCTGAAGCTGGGCCGCCAAGTGTCGAAACGCGCTGAGAATCGTGGGGCTCTGAAGTTTGCTGACGCCCTCAATGACAAAGCCCTCGAGCGTCTGGCTTGGATTGGCGGCGACGTCTGTCGGTTTCAGTTGGACGACGTGGTCGGCCAGAAAGGCGAGGTCGGACGCGACGACGGCGCGTTCCGCTTGATTTTCGCGGGCATGGGAAAGCCGTTGGTCGAGATCGCTGGTGTCGATGAGGACCAGGGGTTGCCCCGCTTTGACCCGATCATTTTCCCGCACGAGAATTTCTGCGATCGTTCCGGAGGCGCCTGCGCGCAGGGCGGTTCGTTCAGCGGGCGCCTGCAGCACACCCGCCGCGAGCACGTAGCGATCGATCTTAACGAGAGGGAGTGCCGCCAGCGCGCAGGCGCCTCCGATGATCAGAAGGGTGTAGAGGCGAAAGGCGGTGGATCCCTGCTCGTGTCGGAGTGATTCGACCGTGTCGCGGGCGAGGCTCGCTGGCAGGAAAGGGGGAAGGCCCGTGCTCACGGTGGCCAGACAAACCATCCCTGAGATTATCTACAAGCAAATAATATGCAATAAATGCAGCAGCCTGCAATCTCGCCTTCTAAATCAGAAAAACCGCCGCCAGCACCACCGCGAGGACGAGCCGGTAGACCGCAAAGACGCCGAGGCCGTTGCGGCCAAGATAGCCGACCAGGAACTTGATGGCGATCGCCGCGCTGATGGCGGCGACGGCGGCGCCGAGCAGCATTTCGCCCCAGCCGAAGACCTGGAGCAGACCCGGGCCCGCTTTCATCAACTTGTAAGCGGCGGCGCCGCCCAGCACGGGCAGACCGACGAGGAAACTGAACTCTGCCGACTTGGCGGGACTGAGGCCGGCGAAGTAGCCGCCCACCATGGTGACCATCGAGCGACTCATCCCGGGCCAGAGCGCGAGGCATTGCATGCAGCCAATGCCAATCGACTCCCGGACGGAAAGTTCGTGCGGCTCCTTGCGCGGCGTGCCCGCGCCGGTGTGCTGCTGCCGCCATCGCTCGGCGGCAAACATCAGTACGGCCCCGCTCACCAGCGCGGCGACGACCGCGCCGATCGAGAAGAGGTTGGCGTCGATCCAGTCATCCAGCAGCAGGCCGACAAACACGACGGGGAGGAAGGCCAGGATCAGGTTGCGCAGGAGCCGGACGCCGATCGCGTTTTGCCCCGTGAGGCCCCGGAGGATCCCTATCAACTGTCCCCAGTAGAGCAGGACCACCGCCGCAATCGCGCCGACCTGGATGACGACGATGTAGGTGTCCACCGCCAGCTTGCGCGTGAGGGGAACGCCGGCGGGATTGTCTTCGCTGGGGGCCTCGTGCCAAAGGGGGTTGCCCGCCTCGTCGCGCAGCGGAGCCTCGGCGTCGAGCCCGAGCGTCCGGCTGGCGATGATCAGGTGGCCGGTCGAGGAGATCGGGAGGAATTCGGTCACCCCTTCAACGAGTCCCAGGATGATCGCGTCGCGCGCCGTGAGCTCGCTCTGGACGGCGGATTCTGGGGTGGCGGCCGCCGCTCGTCCGCTTCCGGCGAGGGTCAAGAGCAGGATGAGGATGAAGCAACGCACGCGGTTTGCTCCCAGAACAGGCGGGGAGTGTCGAGTTTATGCTTTTCTCGGCGGCGCCTTTTCCGATTGCCTGCCGTCATGCCTGTGCTCGCTGCTCTGACTTCCCGCCTGCTCGCTCGTCAGGACCTGTCGGCTGATGACGTGGCCGCTGCGTCGGTTGATCTGGCCTCTCCTGATGTGCCCGACGAGCCGAAGATCGCCTTCCTGACCGCACTGGGCGACAAGGGCGAGACGGCGGCGGAGGTCGCGGCCTTTGCCCGGACGTTTCGGGCCTGGGCGGTCGATCCGGGTGTGGGCAAATGGGCGCCCCAGGCGATCGACATTGTCGGCACGGGTGGGGATCACGCGGGCGGTTTCAATATCTCGAGCCTGGTCGTCCTCACTCTGGCCAGCCTGGGCGTGCCGGTAATGAAGCACGGCAACCGGGGCATCACCTCGAAGTGCGGCAGCGCCGACCTGCTTTCCGCCCTGGGTGTGCAACTCGATGCGCCGCCGGCCAAGCATCAGGCGGCCCTCGCGCAGCTGGGCTACACCTTCTTCTTTGCGCCTGGGTTTCATCCGACGTTCAAGCACATCGCCCCGGTTCGCAAGGCGCTCGCCGCGCAGGGCCGTCGTTCCGTTTTCAATATCCTGGGCCCGCTGATCAATCCGGGCCGACCTGCGCACGTGCTGCTCGGCGTGTTCTCGGAACCGTGGGTGCCGCGCCTGGCAGATGTCTTGGAATTGCTCGGGACCTCGGCCGGTCTCGCGGCGCATGGTGTGATGGGGCCGGATCGCGGCATTGATGAACTGACGACGGCAACCCCGAACCGTGTGCGCGGATTCGGGCGTCTTCGCACGGTCGATGGCATCTGGAAAGGCGAGGATCACGGCTTTGCCGCGAGTGGGTTTGATGATCTGCGCGGCGGCGACCTTACGGCCAATCTGGCGATCGTTGACGCCGTGATCGCCGGACGCGGGCCGGTCGGCCTCGTGGACACCGTGGTGCTGAACGCGGCGGTTGCGCTCTGGATCACCGGGCGCACGGCCTCGGTCGCGGAAGGCGTGGAGCCGGCGCGGGCCGCCTTGCTGGGTGGCGGCGTGAAGGCGAAGATCGCCGCGACGCGCGAATTTTTCGGACCTGCATGAAGCGCATCTACTTTGGCACCGACGGCGTGCGCGGACCCTATGGCGGTCCGGTCATCAACGAGGCCTTCGCCGAGCGTCTCGGTCTCGCCGCGGGGCTCTGGGCTGGAGGCCGAGGCCGGGTCGTGATCGGTCGCGACACCCGCGCCTCGGGTGCCAGCCTCGCCGCAGCAGTGGCCGTGGGCCTGAGGGCCGCGGGACTCGAACCCGTCCTGCTGGGCGTGGTCCCCACGCCCGCGGTGGCGCGGACCGTGGGGGCGAGCAGCGCGGCATTGGGCGTCGTGATCACGGCGTCGCACAACCCGGCTTCGGATAATGGCATCAAGTTTTTTGCCGGGACGGGCGTGAAGCTGACCGACGAGGACGAGGCGGCGATCGAGGCGCTGCTCCCCGCGGTTCCCCCGGTGTCAGCGGGACCTCTGGTTTCGGATGACTCGTCGCTGGCGCAGTACTGCGAGGCGATCGCCTCGCTTCTGCCCAGGCACGCGTTGGCGGGCTGGAAGATCGTTTTGGACACGGCGCACGGCGCCACCTGCGCGAGCAGTCCGCGCGTGCTGCGCGCGCTGGGCGCGGAGGTCGTCGGCATCGGCGATGCGCCGGACGGCGTGAACATCAATCACGAGGTCGGCAGCGAGCATCCCGAGCGGATGGCGTCCGCGGTCCGCGCGCAAGGCGCGCGACTGGGCATTGCGCATGACGGCGATGGCGATCGCTGCGTGCTTTGTGACGAGACGGGCGAGGTGCTCGACGGGGACGAGATCCTCACGATTCTGGCCCTGCATGCATTGAAGTCCGGCCGGCTCGCCGCCAATGAGCTGGTGGTCACGATGCAGAGCAATCTGGGTGTCGACGCGGTGATCACGGCCGCAGGCGGCACGGTCGCTCGAACCTCGATCGGTGATCGCTACGTGATGGAGCGGATGCGCGCCTCCGGGGCGACGCTGGGCGGCGAATCGAGCGGACACGTGATCTGCTCCGATGTCCTTTCCACAGGCGATGGTCTCGTCGCGGCGATCAAGGTGATTGAAGTCATGCTCGCGACGGGCAAGCCGCTGTCGGAGCTGCGTCGTGCCTTGCGCAAGTTTCCCCAACGCACGAGTGCATTGCGCGTGAAGGTGAAACGTCCGATGGCTGAACTCGCCGGACTGACCGCGGAGATTGGCGCGCTGGAGCGCGAACTCGGTGCCCGCGGTCGTGTGCTGGTGCGGTACTCGGGCACCGAGCCCAAGCTGCGGCTGCTGATCGAGGGGCCAACAGACGAGATCGTCGATCGTGGCCTGCAACGGCTGGAGGCGGCGGCGGGGCGGGAACTTGAGGTGGTTTGACCGTCCGGGTTTGCCGCCGACCAATACCGTCTTCGCCATTGGCAGCGGCGGTGGGATCAGCTTGGATCGGAGCACCCCATGAATTCCTCTCCCCGGCGTTGTCTGTTCCTGCTTGCGTCGTTTCTGCTCACGGTGGCTCCGGCCCTGGCCGGCCGGTCTGATCGCACCCTTGATTTTTATTGGGTGGATTCCGAAGGCGGTGGCTCGACCCTGATCGTGACGCCGGAGGGCGAGTCGCTTCTGATCGACACGGGCAACCCGGGTGGTCGCGATGCCGGCCGCATTCACGCCGCAGCCAAGCTGGCGGGGCTTGAACGGATCGACCACGTGGTGATCACCCATTTTCACCGTGATCATTTCGGTGGTGCGGCGGAACTGGCGCAGCTCATTCCGATTGGGACCGTGCACGACAAAGGGATTCCGGAGGGCGATCCCGATGGGCGCTCGCCGTCGACCTTTCCGCTGCAGATAAAACCCTATCGCGAGATTCCGGCACAGCGTGCCCTGTTGAGTCCGGGGATGACGCTGCGCCTGCGCGGCGCAGCGGAGGCGTCGCGTCCCTCGGTGGCAGTTCGGGTTCTGGCGGCGAATCAGGTTTTGGTCCCGGCGCCGTCGGGCCGTGCGGCGAATCCGCGCGCGGGTGAAGTCCCGGCCAAGGCCGTGGACACGTCGGACAATGCGAACAGCGTGGTCCTGCTGCTCGAGTTTGGCGGCTTTCGTTTCTTTGCGGGCGGTGACCTGACGTGGAATGTGGAGGCGAAGCTCGTGGTGCCGGTTGATCTGATCGGTGAAGTCGATGTGTATCAGGTCGGGCATCACGGCCTTGACCAGAGCAATCACCCCTCGCTGGTCCGCACGCTGGCTCCGACCGTTTCCGTGATGAGCAACGGCCCGCGCAAAGGCGCCGAGGCCGGGATTCTCGCCACGTTGCAGACCTTGCCGTCGCTGCAGGCCATGTACCAGGTGCACCGCAATGTCCGGGTTGGGCCGGAGGGCAACGCGCCGGCCGAGTTCGTGGCCAATGCTGAGGAGGCCTGCGAGGGTCACCTGATCAAGCTCTCGGTCGCACCGGACGGACAGACGTACACAGTCTCGATTCCCTCCAGCGGGCACCAGCGCACGTTCACCACGCGCCGCCGGCCGTAGTCAGGTGGCGGGCTGACGTTCAGCAATCATCACCGCGGCCAGCAGCAAGACCAGACTGGCCACCAGGCGCGGCAGATCGGCGTGCTCGCCGAAGAAGACCAGCGAGCAGGCGACGCCGAGCGGGACCTTGGCGTTGTTGAAGGCGGCGAGGGTGCCGTTGTTCACGCGCAGCGATCCCAGATTCCACCAAAAGAAGCACAGGCCGGAGGCGAGTACGCCCAGGTAGGCGAGCACACCCCATTGCCCCAGGCTGGGGCGAAAAGCCATCCAGTCGGTCGTCGAGAGCGAGAAGATGCCCGTGGCGATGACGGCTCCGAGGTAGAGCAGGCCGAAGATCTCGCGGTCCTTGAGGCCAGCATGCGCGTTCCGGACTCGCTTGTAGGCGAGCTGCCCGAGGGCGAAGCAGACGTTTGACGCTTGCACGAGTACGAATCCAACCGCCAGGCCCGGGCGCATTTCCGCACCGCTCATCACGAGCGCCGCGCCGAGCACCGACACGCCCGCAGCCACCAGGTGCAGCAGTCGGAAACGGCGAGCGAAGGCCGCATCGAGCAGTGCGATGTAGAGCGGCGTGAAGATGGTGAACAACGCAACCTCGTGCGCCTGCAGGTGGGCGAAGGCGCGCAGGTAGAACACGTACATCGCGCCGAACTGCAGCACGCCGATTGCCGCGAAGCGCAGCGCGGCCAGGCCAGGGAGCGACCGCAGGCGAAGAAGCGGGACAAAAACGAGGGCCGCGAAAGCGAGTCGCACGACGGCAACGGCGGCGGGGTCGAGTCCGGCCAAGCGCCCCTTGATTAGGCCAAAGGAGAAGGCCCAAACCAGGGAGACGATGAGGAGGAGGGACATGAGGGACTAAGGAGTGGGGGCAGAATGCCCAATGCCCAGTGCCCAATGACCAATGGTTGAAACCCCGAATGACGAAATCCGAATGACGAATCGGCGAACCCCGCGGAGCTTCCGATCATTCATCATTCGGATTTCGGGCTTCGAACGTCTTCTGCGTCAGACGCGGAAGATCGCTCCAAGCTTTTTGCCGAGGAGCAGGCTCATGCCGACAATTGTCACACCGAGGAAGACCATGGCCCAGACGCCGAGGGCGCTGGCGATGAACTTGCCGTCGCCCAGCAGTTGGAAGAGTTCGAGGATCGCCTTGGTGATCGGGTAGAACGCCTGCTTCTGTGCGAGGATGAGCGAGTCGGAGACCTCGAGCATCGCAAAGGCGAAGGCCAGCAGGCCGCCCGCAATGAGGTTGGCCGCGATGAGCGGGAGTGTGATCTTGATCGTGGCCTTGAGCGGTGGGCAGCCGAGGTTCTGGGCCGCCTCCTCGAGCGTCTCGCTGGTCTGCTGGAATCCGGCCACGGCCGAGCGCACAACGTAGGGCAGGCGGCGAACGGAGTAGGCGATGATCAGCAAAATGGTCGGATCACGGACCGGATTGATGAAGTCGAAGAACTTTCCGTCCTGGCTCATCGCGAGGTAGCCGAAGGCGAGCACCAGGCCCGGGACCGCCAGCGGCAGCATGGCGAGGAAATCGAGCACCTGGCGTCCGGCGATCTTGGAACGGACGACGACGTAAGCGATGGCGATGCCAAGGAAGACGTCGATGATCGTGGAGATGCTGGCGAACTTAAGGCTGTTCGCGATGGCGGGCACGGTCAGGTCGTTGCCGAGGGCCGAGCTGAAGTTGGCCAGCGTGTAACCCGCGGGAAATACCGTGCGGTACCAGTCGGTGGAAAAGGCGACGAGCACGACGCCGATGTGGGGCAGCACGGCGACAAAGGTCACGCCGGCAAAGAGCGCGGTGCAGAGCAGCGAACGGCCGGGGCTGAGCGCGCGCGGGCCGCCGGAACTCGTGGCCTTGGCCATCATCGCGTAGCTCTGGCGGCCGAAGAGGCCCTTGCCCAGGCCGTAGAGGAGGCAGGTGCTGACGAGCATGACCGCGACAAGCGCGTAAGGGAACGGATTGCCGCCGATGTCGCGCAGCCCGTAGAAGATCTGCACGGACATGACGCGTGGATAATCGAAGATGAGCGGGACACCGAGTTCGGTGAACGCCCAGATGAAGACGATCGTACCGCCGGCGAACAGGCCGGGTTTGATCAGCGGCAGGGTGATCTTGAAGAAGCGGCGGAAGCCCGTGCAGCCGAGATTTTGGGCGGCTTCCTCCATCGCCGGGTCCACGTTCGCGAGCGCGGCAACGGCATTGAGGTAGATGATCGGGTAGAGGGAGAGGGCATTCACGACCGCCACGCCAAAGAACTGGCTCGTCGCGAACCAGTCGTAGGTCCAGCCGACCGGCCGCAGGCCGAGTTCGATGATCAGCGCGTTGAGAGCGCCATACTGACCGAAGATCTGCTTGATGCCGATCGCGCCGACAAACGGCGGCAGGATCATGGGAATGAGCACCAGCGATCCGAGCAGCGCCTTGCCGGGAAAGAGAAAGCGGTCCGAAATGAACGCCAGCGGCATGGCGATCAGCAACGCGATGCTCGTGGTGGTGCACGCTAACAGGAACGAGTTCCGTAGGGCGCCCAGGTAGACCGGATCGGCCAGCAGTGCCGTGATGTAGGCGAACGTCAGCTGGCCGTCGGCGTCAATGAACCCGCCCTTCAGGATCTGCAGAATGGGCCAGAGGAAGAACGCGGCGAAAAAGAGTGCCGTGAAGGCAAAGACGATCCTCGCGAAGGTCTGCGACATCGGGCGGCAGTGTGGCCAGCCCGGCCGCCGGGCGGCAAGGGGGAAGTGGGTGAATTCCTGGCGGCTAGGCCGCCGAGGGTTCCCGGCTGACGGGCGGGCGATTGAGCAGACCCCGTCCCGGCGCGAAGAGCAGAGCCCCCACAAAGGCGAGGGTTTGCAAAAGCACGATGCAGGCCGCCGGGGAGCCATCGAGGAAGAAGCTGATGTAGACCCCCGCCAGGGCCGAACTGACCGCGACTCCGACCGCAACCACCAGCATCCGGTCAAACCGCTTGGTCAGTAGTAGGGCGGTGGCCCCGGGCGTGACCAGCATCGCAATCACCAGGATCAAACCGACGGCCTTCATGGAAGCGACGATGGCCAGCGAAAGCAGGATGAGGAGAAGGTAGGTCAGCCCACGCACGGATTTTCCCAGGGCCTGGGCATGACTGGGGTCGAAGCAGACGAGCATGAGATCGCGGCGCAGCGCGAGGATCACCCCGAGGACCACGATCGACAGCAGGCCGGTCTCCCAGAGTTGTGCCGAGGAAATGCCGAGAATGTTGCCGAAGAGGATGTGGTCGAGGTGCAGGTCCGACGGCGTGCGTGAAAAGAGGACGAGTCCGAATGCGAACAGCCCGGTGAAGACGACGCCCATGACCGTGTCCTCCTTGATACGGCTGTTCGCTTTGATCCAGCCGGTGGCGACCGCGCAGAACAGTCCGCTGCCAAAGGCGCCGATCGCGAGCGGGATGCCCGCGATGTAGGCGAGCACGACACCGGGGAGCACAGCGTGCGAGATCGCATCGCCCATCAGCGACCAACCGCGCAAAACCAGAAAGCAGGAGAGGACTGCGCCGACCGCGGCGACCAGTGCACCCATGCCCATGGCCTGGAGCATGAAGCCATACTGAAAGGGCTCGAGCAGAGTCGTGGTCATGCGGCGGACTCCGCGATGCGTTGCTGCTTGGCGCGACGGCCCGCGAGCAGGCCGTGCTTGGGGGCGACGAGCAGCACGAGCAGGAAGATCAAGGCCTGGAGCGTCACGATGCACCCGCCGGTCGCGCCATCGAAGAAGTAGCTCGCGTAGGCGCCGACGAAGGATGTGACCGTCCCGAGCGCGGAGCCGATCAGGAGCATGGGGCCAAACTTATCGGTCAGCAGGTAGGCCGTGGCGCCCGGTGTGACGAGCACGGCGACCACGAGCATGGCGCCGACGGCCTGAAGCGCGGCGACGGCCGTGGCCGAGAGCAGCAACAGGAGCAGGATGTGGAGGAAGCCCACGTTGAGGCCGAGCGCGCGGGCTTGATTGGCGTCGAAGCAAAAAAGCATCAGGTCCCGCCACTTGAGGGCCAGGGTCACGAGGCACACGGCAGAGACGATCACGACTTGGATTACGTCGGCGGTGGCGATGCCGAGGATGTTGCCGAAGATGATGCTCTTCAGGTCAACCCGGCTCGGGAAAAGCGAGATCAGCAGCAGCCCGAGCGCAAAGAATGCGGTGAAGACGATGCCAATCACGGCGTCCTCGCGTACTGGGGTCTTCATTTTCACGAAGGCCATGGCGCCGGCGGCGAGGAGGCCGCTCGTGAACGCACCGACGGCGAACGGGAGCCCGGCGAGGTAGGCGAGGGCGACCCCCGGCACCACCGCATGGGAAAGTGCATCGCCCATGAGCGACCAACCCTTGAGCGTGATGAAGCCGGACAGCAGACCGCAGACGCCGCCGATCAGCGCGCTCGTCCACATTGCGGTGAGCATGTAGTCGTACTGAAACGGAGTGAGCCAGGCGTCCATGGTCACGGCTTCTTCGGCGGCGGGGTCTTGCCGGACTCGGTTTCGCGATCGGAGATGAGCTTCTCGCGGCCGGTGCGGTCGAGGTACTCGAGGTGACCGTGCCGGCCGAGCACGAGCGGACGTTCGTCGTCGGTCAGCACCGTGACCTGGCGGCCGTCGTGGTCGTGGACCGTCGATTGCGCGAGGTCAAAGTGACGCAGCGCACCGCCGAAGGCGCGGGTGAGATTCTCCGCGGTGAAGACCTGGGCGGTCGGGCCAAAGGCGAGCACGGTGCGATTGATCAGGACGACTTGGTCGCAGAATTCAGGAACCGAACCCAGGTTGTGGGTGGAGACGAGGATGAGCCGGCCCTCGGCTCGGAGTTCTCCCAGCAGGCCGACGATGGCTTCCTCCGTTTTCACATCGACGCCGGTAAACGGCTCGTCGAGGAGGATGACCCGGCCGCGCTGAGCCAGGGCGCGGGCGACGAACACGCGCTTTTTCTGGCCTCCCGAGAGCTCGCCGATCTGGCGATCGCGGTAGTCCCACATGCCGACCCGGCGCAGGCTTTCCTCGACGGCCTCGCGATCCGCGGCGCGCGGGATGCGGAGGAAATTCATGTACCCGTAGCGGCCCATCATGACGACATCGCTCACGCTGACGGGAAAGCTCCAGTCGACCTCTTCGGCTTGGGGAACATACGCCACCCAGCTGGCCTTTTGCGCGGAGCGCACGGGTTTACCGTCGATCTCGACGCGGCCCTGCGTCGGCGTGACAAACCCCATCAGGGCCTTGAACAGGGTGGACTTGCCCGATCCGTTGACGCCGACCAAGGCGCAGATGGTTCCACCCTCCAGGCGGAAGCTGGCGTGATTGAGCGCGGTGTTGCCGTTGGGATAGGTGACGGCGACGTCGATCGCTTCGAGCGTGAGCGGAGCGGAGGGCGGCATGACGGAAATCGGATCAGGAGAGAACGTCGAGCGTAGCGGAAAACTTGCTCATGGCTGGGCGCTGCCGAGAAAGGCGGTCACGATCGTCTGCGCGTTGCGTTCGAGCAGGGCGAGGTAGGTGGGCGCGGGCCCGCCGGCTTCGGTCAGCGAATCAACATAGAGCACGCCGCCGTAACGGGCGCCGCTTTCGCGCGCGACCTGGCGGGCGGGCTTGTCGCTCACGGTGCTCTCGCTGAAGACCACGGGGATCTTGTTGGCGCGGACAGCATCGATCACCGCTTGCACCTGACGGGGCGTGCCCTGGGCGTCGGCATTGATCGGCCAGAGGTAGAGGGGGTGCAGGCCGTAGTCGCGGCACAAGTAGGAGAACGCGCCCTCGCTGGTGACGAGCCAGCGCTGGTTCTCGGGGATACGCGCAAGCTGGGCGCGGACGGGCGCGTCGAGGGCCTGGATTTTGGCGATGTAGGCCTGCGCGTTAGCGGCGTAGCCGGCGGCGTTGGCCGGGTCGATGCGGGTGAGGGCATCGCGGATGTTTTCGACGTAGCGCACGGCGTTCGTCGGCGACATCCAGGCGTGGGGGTTGGGCTTGCCGGTGTAGGGGCCCTCGGTGATGCCCATCGGCTCGATGCCGTCCGTGACGACGACCTGCGGGACACCTTTCACGTTCTCAAAGAACTTCTCGAACCAGCGTTCGAGGTTCATTCCGTTCCAAAGCACAAGGCTGGCTTGCTGGGTTTTGACGATATCGCGAGGCGTCGGTTCGTAGCCATGGATCTCGGAGCCGGGCTTGGTCAGTGATTCGACGTCAGCATAGGTGCCCGCGACGTTCCGCGCCATGTCGGCCAGAATGGTGAAGGTGGTCAGGACTTGCGGCTTTTTGGCCGTGGCGGCGAAAGCGGATGACGCGGTGATGCCGGCTGCGAGCAGGAGCGTGAGGGCGGCTCGTAGGAGAGTGCGGCGAGTGGATTTCATGGGAGCGGTCACTTAGCAGCAGAGCTAAATCACTCCAATATTAGGGTCAACTAAGTTTACTTGATTCAATTAATATTGGGACGCTTTCCGTTCATGAACAAAGGTTAAAGCGGATCGCAAGTTTGCCTGGGGGTAAATTTAAACGCTGCAGGCTGGCATCCCTGGTGCTAGTCACGGGGTATGGCTCTTACTCGTTTCTCGGTTGCCCCGCTGCACACGATGACGCGCACCTTGGCTGCCGTGGCCATGGGGCGAGAGGCCCCGGACCTTGTGATCACCGGGGCGCGGCTGCTCTCCACCTACACCGAGCGGATTCACGAGGGACGTGAGGTGTGGATCAAGCAGGGGCGCATTGCCGTGGTGAAACCGGCGGGCACGGCGCGGCAGCAGCGGATGAAGACGCGGTTCTTCGAGGCGGCTGGTGGCCTGCTCGCGCCGGGTCTGGTCGATCCGCATGTCCACATCGAGAGCTCAATGATGACGGCCTGCGCCTATGCTGAAGGCGCGCTGCTCAACGGCACGACGACGATCTTCTGTGACAGTCACGAGATCGGCAACGTCTGCGACGACCGCGGAGTCGAATGGATGCTCGAAGACGCGCGGCAGGCGCCGTTGTCGGTGTACCTGACGGTGCCGAGCACCGTGCCGGCGACGACACCGGAATTTGAAACGGCTGGTGGCGACCTGACGGCGGCCAAGATCGCGCGTCTCTTCGACCGCTGGCCCGAGGCGGTCGCGTTGGGTGAAAAGATGGACTTCGTGCAGGTGGCGATGGGCGATCCGCGCAGTCACGCGATCCTCGCGGCGGCGCTCAAGCGCGGGCGCCCGGTCTGCGGGCACATTTACGGCCGCGAGTTTGTCGCCGCCGGCGCGGCGAGCGGGATCACGGACACGCACGAATCGATCGATCGCGACATTGCGGACGATTTTCTGGAGAACGGGCTGTGGATCTTCCTTCGAGGTGGACCACCGACGACGCCCTGGCACTCGCTGCCGCTGGCGATCAAGACGGTGACGGAGCTCGGCGCTAGTCCCAAGCGGGTGTGCGTCTGCACGGATGACCGCGATGCCGATGATCTTTTTCTGTTCGGTCTGGACTGGGTCGCGCGTCAGGCCGTCGTGGCCGGCCTGAAACCCGTGACCGCCTGGAGCCTGGGATCGCTGCATCCGGCCACGCGCTATCACCTTGATGGCGAGATTGGAGGCATCGCTCCTGCACGCCGGGCGGATCTGGTGCTGCTCAATGACGATCTCGTGCCGCAGTCGACCTGGTACGGCGGCGAACTCGTGGTGAAAAACCGGCGGATCACACCCCTGCTAGAAGCAGCCCTGAGCAAGCGCTACCGGTATCCGCGCGCGGCGTACAACACGGTCAAACTGGGCAAGCGTGCACCGCTGACGCCCGAGCTGCCCACCAAGCCCGTCACGGCCAATGTCATCCGGACCGCGTTGCCGGGCATCATTTTGTTCCACGACAAGGTGGCGTTGTCGCCCCAGCCGGGGGAGACGTGGAACGAAGTCCTGGCGGCAAACCATCTGTGTTTCGTGACCGTGGTCGAGCGGCACGGGAAATCCGGCGCGGTCGCGCACGGGTTGCTCAAGGACTTCGGGCTGCGCGAGGGCGCCGTGGCGAGTTCCGTCGGTCATGATGCCCACAATCTCATCCTCGCGGGCACCAACGAGGCGGACCTGCAGCTGGCTTTGGCGACGATCAAGGCCATGCGCGGGGGCGTCTGTGTCGTGCGCAAGGGGAGGGTGGTGGCCAAGGTGGCACTCCCGGTGGCCGGACTGCTCTCGGACGAGCGCGCCCGGGTGGTGGCGCGGGCGACGACCAAGCTCAAGCGCGCTTGGGCGGCGGCCGGCTGCACGCTGCCTTACATGGGGTTTAATCTGATTCCGCTTTCGGTCATCCCGGAGATCCGGATCACCGATCGTGGACTGGTGACGGTTCCGGGGATGAAGATCGTGCCGCTGTTCGAGCCGGCCTGAGACCGATGCGGCGGGAGACCGCCGCAGGCCGCGGAAGATCAGGGCACGTAGCCGAACAGCCGCTTGGCCTTGATCGCGGTGGCGACGGTCGGCGGAACCATCGATTCCCAGGAAGGATCCTTGGCGGCGATGCGCTGGAGGACGTCGCGGGAAAAGATGCCGAGGATCGCCGGATCGAAGCCGACGATGCAGTCGAGGTAGTGATTCTCGAGCAGGTGGGCATACAGGTTCCGCAGGTGGTCAGCGACCTGGAGGTTCTTGGCGGTGATGAGAACGCTGGACGTGAACCCGGCTTTGGCTGGAGCGGCGGCGGGCGCGGTTGCGCTCGAGGCGCCGATGTAGCGGTCGTAGGCATTGCGCTGCATCGGGTAGATGTAGAGCTTGACCGAATTGCGAAACAGCCGGCCGAAGGCTTCCAGGATGCCGCCCTCGAGATTCTCGTAGTAACGCTCGGTGAAGATCTCGAGGAGGTTGTTGATGCCCATGGCCACACCGATCATTTCCTTGGTGTAGCGGCGGAAGTAGGACGTCAGGCGGAAGAACTCGGAGTAGTTCGAGATCAGGACGGTGAATCCGATGTCAGCCAGCAGATCGACGCGGTCGAGGAAGTCGCGGGCGTCCAGCTCGCCGGACGCGAGCAGGTTGTTCATCGTGATCTCCATCAGAACGACCATGTCCTTCCCCTTGACCGCCGGCTCCTGCATGAACTGCGCGCAGGCGCAGTTGAGCATGTCGACGTTGACATGGGTGACGGGACGGAAGCTGCCGCGCTCGACGAGAATCGCCTTCTTGTAGAGGGCCTCGGACGGCTGCAGCACTTCCTTGTCCGTGCTGAACATGATGGCATTCGTCAGGCCGTGCCGGACGAGGTGCAGCGCCATCAGGCGGTTGTCGACGTCCTTGAACGCCGGGCCGGCGAACTTGAGCATGTCGATCTCGATGCGGTCGGCGCTGATGTTGTCGATCAGCGACTCCACGATCTTGGCCGGATCGTTGAGGTAGTAGAACGCGCCGTAGATCAGGTTGGTGCCAACGATGCCGATGGCCTGCTGCTGCTGTTGGTTGTCCTTGTCCCACATCCGGACGTGGATGTAGATCTCGCTCGGCTCACCCTGCGGCTCGGTCTGAAACCGGATGCCCATCCAGCCGTGGCAGTCGTTCGAACCCTTGAAGCTCTTGGCGGCAACGGTGTCGGCAAAGACGAAGAAGGTCGTACGGTCGCCGCGTTGGTCCTTCAAACGCTCGATCAGGAGCGAATACTCATGGTCGAGCATTGTGGCCAGACGCTCGCGCGAGACATAGCGGGGGGCCCGGCCATAGATCGAGTCGCTGAACGTCATGTCGTAGGCCGACATCGACTTGGCAATCGTGCCCGAAGCTCCCCCCACTTGGAAAAAGACACGCGCCACCTCCTGCCCGGCGCCGATTTCGGCGAACGTGCCATATTTCTGCTCATCAAGATTGATGGTCAGGGCCTTGCGGTTGGTGGTGAGGAGTTGCGAGGGCTCGCTCATGGAAAGGAGGGTGGCGGGTGTGCCCGTGGACGGCAAACCTTCAGAATCCCTAGTATCGTCACGAAACGGTGTCATGAATACACCTTTCGACTGGAGGAACCGCGGCTTCCGGGTACGGTGGGCCCATGAAGCATTTTTTTGCCTCGTTGCTGGGTACGCTGGCGGCGTTTCTGCTCCTGGCGCTTGGCGCCGTGGTGGTCACGGTGGGTGTGCTCGGCGTGGTCGCGATGATGGGTAACCGTACCGTCATCGTGGAGGACCGCTCCTACCTCGTGTTTGACCTGTCGGTCAACGTGACCGATGCGCCCCCGCAGTTTGACAGCAGCGCGATCACCCAGGCCCTGACCGGTGGCGGCGAGCCCATGACGCTCCAGCTGCGGGCGGTCACCGACGCCATCGGTCGCGCGGCCAAGGACTCGCGCATCGCCGGGATTCTGCTGGTGGGCGAGATGACGCCGTCCGGCTATGGCTCGGGCTTCGCGGCGCTCAAGGAGCTCCGCCAGGCCCTCGTTGATTTTCGTGCGTCAGGGAAACCGGTCATGGCCTACCTGGAAAACGCGACGACGCTGGAGTACTACCTGGCGTCGGCGGCTGACGAGATCGTGCTCGATCCGTATGGCATGATTGCCATGCCGGGCCTTGCTTCGGAACCCATGTTCTACGCCGGTGCGTTTGAGAAATTTGGCGTGGGTGTCCAGGTCACGCGCGTGGGCAAGTACAAGTCGGCGGTCGAACCCTTTATCCGCCAGGACCTCAGCCCGGAGAACCGCGAGCAGTACACCCAGTTGCTGGGCGACATTTGGTCCGACCTGATTGCGGACATTGCGGAGGGTCGCGGCCTGACGCCTGAGGATATTCAGGCTCTCGTCGACAAGGAAGGGCTGATCCGACCCGACGTGGCGGTCGCGTCAAAATGGGTTTCGCGGACCGCGTACCGCGATGAAGTGCTCGCCGAGCTCAAGGAGCGCACGGGGGTTGACGACGGTGACGACTATTTTACCCAGATCAGCCTGGAGACGTACGCGCGTCTGCCGGTCCCGGGTCTGGCGACGGCTTCACGCCATGGCCGGGTCGCGGTCGTCTACGCCGAGGGCGAGATCGTTGACGGCGAGGGCAACATCGGCGAGGTCGGCGGCACCCGTTTTGCCCGCGAACTGCGCCGCCTGCGTCAGGACGACGACATCGATGCGATCGTGGTGCGCGTGAACAGTCCGGGCGGATCGGCCACGGCCTCGGAGCACATCCAGCGCGAGATCCGTCTGGCCAAGGAGGACAAGCCGGTGGTCATTTCCATGGGATCGTATGCCGCTTCCGGTGGTTACTGGATCTCGGCTTACGGCGACCGCATTTTTGCCGAGCCGAGCACAATCACGGGATCGATCGGGGTCTTCGGGCTGCAATTTGACGTGAAGAAGCTGGCGAACGAGACGCTCGGTCTGACGTTCGACAGCGTGAAAACCGGGCAGTACGCCGACCTGTTCACGATCACCCGGCCCAAGACCGAAGGTGAGCTGGCGGTGATCCAGTCGATGGTCGACTGGATCTACGAGGAGTTCATCACCAAGGTCGCGGAGGCGCGAAAGATCGATCGCACCGTGGTGCAGGAGATTGCTCAAGGCCGTGTGTGGTCCGGAACGCAGGCTCTGGACCTTGGCCTTGTGGATGAGATCGGTGGTCTGGATGCGGCGCTCGCCCATGCGGCGTCCACCGCGGGCCTGGGTGACAATTACCGGATCGTGGAGTTTCCGCGCGAGAAGCCGCTGGCCGAGGCCTTGGTCGAGATGATCGAGGGCATTCGCCCGGCGACCCGCAGCAGCGTGGCTTCGCGGTGGTTGGCGCGCCTGCAGGAGCCTTTGGTTGGACTCGATAAATTCAATGATCCGCGCGGCGTGTACGCGCGGCTGCCGATTGATCTCCGCATTCGCTGATTTTTTTATTTTCATGAGCGCACCCACGTTGATCAGGGACATTCCCGCCACCGTCATTCCCGCTGGTGACAGCGTCACCCTGCATAAAGGCACGGAGGTCCACATCGTGCAGACCCTGGGCGGCAATGTCACGGTGCGCACCGACTACGGGCTTTTCCGGATCGAGAGCGCCGATGCGAGCGCGATTGACGGTTATGCGCCTGCCGCAGAGTCGTCGGCTCCCGCCGCGGCGGAAGGGTTTTCCGAGGCGGCGGTTTGGGCCGCACTGAAGAGCTGTTTCGATCCGGAGATCCCGGTGAACATCGTGGACCTCGGGCTGGTGTACGACTTGGCGATCGAGGCAAATGCCGCGGGCAAGCAGGTCGTCGAGGTCAAGATGACCCTGACGGCCCCGGGCTGCGGCATGGGTCCGGTCATCGCTGAAGACGCGCGCAAGAAAATCGCGGCGCTGCCTGACGTCGAATCGGCCAAGGTGCACATCGTCTGGGATCCCCAGTGGACCCCGCACATGATCTCCGCGGAGGGGCGGAAGAAGCTCGGACTGGAGTGAGCCCAGTGCGATCGGCGTTGGGTCAACGACCGTCGACCCGACGCCGGTGCGTCATGCGGTGATGGTTTCGAGCGAGCAGCCGTCGGCCGCGGCGTCGGGCGTCTCGCAGTTCGGGCGCGCGATCACCCCGGGATAGGGCTCGTCGGCGAACAGGCGGGTGGGCTCGCGCAACAGGTGCTCGTCACACACCGCGAAAAGTTCGGCCGCGCTCTGCACGCGGCGCATCGCGCGCAAGAAAAGACCGTCGGGGTCCACGCCCTGGCCGACGAAGTTGAGGTACTTCTTCATCTTGTTCACGTGCGCGACCTCGGGAATCCCGGGCGGACGCGTGGCCTCGAACAGGCGTACGATGTAGTCATGGACATCGGCGAGTGTGACCGCCGTGGCCGGCTGGCCGGCGAACACCTCGCGGCATTGGCGGAAGATCCACGGATTGCGGATCGCGTGGCGACCAATCATGACGCCGGCGGCACCGGTCTGCGCCAGCACGCGGACCGCGGTCGCCGCAGAGGTGACATTGCCATTGGCTAGCACGGGACAGCGAGAGCGCGCGGCCGCGTGGGCGATGAAATCGTAGTGCACCTCGCTGCGGTACATTTCCTTCACCGTCCGCCCGTGCACGCTCAGCAGGTCGACCCCATGGGAGTTGACGATATCGACGATCCGGTCGAACGAGGCGGTGTCGTCGAAGCCGATGCGCATCTTGACCGTGAAGAGTCCGGGAATGCAGGCGCGCAGCGCACCGAGGATCTCGTCGATCTTGGCCGGATCGCGCAGCAGTCCGCCGCCCACGTTCTTCTTGTACACCTTGGGCGCGGGGCAGCCGAGATTCAGGTCGATGCCCGCGACCGGGTGACGGAGAAGCTCGATGGCGGTGCGCTCAAGATGATGGATGTCCTCGCCGATCAACTGGGCGAAGACAGGGCGGCCGGTGGCGTTCTCATCGATCGAACGCAGGATGTGCTTTTCCGGCCGGGATTGGGCGTGAACGCGGAAAAATTCCGTCACGAAGTAATCCGGTGCGCCGTAGCTCGCGATGACCCGCATGAACGCGAGATCGGTCACGTCCTGCATCGGGGCGAGGGCGGTCAGCGGGAGGCCCGGCAGGATGCCGGCCGGGAGGCGGGGGTTGCCGGTCGACATCGCGGCCTTACTTGTCGTCGTCGCCACTGCCGCCGGATTCCTCGGCCTGCTGCTTGAGGACGCGTTCGAGGATGGCGGTCATGTCCTCGACCGTTTCGAAGACCTTGCGCGCGGCGTAGATCGGGCGCTTTTGCTGGAGGGCGAGCACGATGGAATCGCTGGGCCGCGCGTCGAGTTCGATGATCTTGCGGCCGAGTTCGTTCTCCATGCGGAGGAGGATGCGCGCGAAGAAAGTGCCCTCGGTCACGTCGTTGATCACGATGCGCTCGAGCTTCGCGCCGAGTCCGAGCAGGATGTGGCCGATGAGATCGTGGGTGAGCGGGCGTTCCTTTTTCACCCCGTTCAGGGTCATCTGGATCGCATTGCCGACGGAGTGGTCGACGTAGATGACGAAGGTCTTGTCGTCGTTCCCAAGGAACACGGCGCAGCCGTTCGCAGTGGGCATCACGCCCCGGACGGAAACTTCGACCACATCGGATTGCATGGCGGGAACGTGTCGGGGCAGGGGGACTGGCGCAAGCGCGTGGTGCCCTCAGGCGAAACCGAGGAGGGAGATGCCCCAGGTGCGGGCTTGGGCCAGCACGGCCGGCTTGTCGATCATGATGACCTTGCCGGTTTCCAGGGCGGCGGCGGTAAGGCCGGCCTCGCGCATGGTTTCGAGGGTGCGGAGGCCGAAGCAGGGCACGTCGAAGCGATAATCCTGGGCGGCTTTGACGGTCTTCACGAAGAGGGCGTGGTCGGTCTTGAAGCCCCCGGCGCGCCGGATCATCTCGTCGGTGCCCTCGAAGGCCTCGACTGCGAGCACCGTGCCCTTGCGCACGACACAGCCCTGGCCGATGTCGAGGCGGGCGCATTCGCGCGCGATCTGGATGCCGTGGGCGATGTAATCGTCGTCGATCGGGAACGAACGCCCGGTCATGCATCCGTCGGAAGCCAGGTGATCGTCGAGGAAGCTGCGGGCGTCGAGCAACGCAACCCCCAGCTCGCCGATCTCCTTGGCGATCGCGCCAAAGATCGTTTCGGCATTCCGGCGCTTGAGGCCGAGGAGGATGCGCGTGGCTTTGAAGTCGGGATGCAGCCCTTTGAACAGACGCCGGGGCGTGATCTGTCCGGCCATGATGGCGCTGCCGGCGCCGAACTCCTCAATCGCGTTGAGCATCTTGCCGAGCTGCCCGACCAGGATCATCCGGCGCTCCGATTCAGGAAAGGAGTCGAACAGGGCCGGCGGAGTCTCTTCCTCGAAGGCGATGAGGCGGAGCGGAATGCCGGCACGGCGGACGCCCTCGGCCACGAGCATCGGGTAGCGTCCCTGGCCGGCGATGAGGACGACCGGCTTGGTGGGCGAGAAATCGGAAGGGAGAAAGGCGGACGGGAGCGGCACGGAAGCGAGCATGCGATCCGGCACCGCAGACTGAAGCCGGAAATCGTCCGACCTCAGGTTTCGGAGCCGTAGTACTTCTTGTAACTCCGGTAGTATCGGTAGTTCGAGTAGTACTCGATGCGTCGCTGCGACAGGCCGTTGAGCACGATGCCGAGGATCTCGTTCTTACCACCGCGCAGGGCCTTGATGTAAAGGCGGATGTGCTTGCGGAAGGCGCGATTGAAACGGCAGACATAAATAACCTCGTCCGTGCGCTCGGCGATGAGGAGCGAATCGGTGACGGCGCCAAGCGGCGGCGAATCCACCACGACGAGGTCGTAGTGCTTCTTCATGCGCTCGAGGAACTGGCCGAAGATGGGGTTTTCCAGCAGCTCGGTCGGGCTCTTGGAGCGGCCACCGGAGGTGAGGAGCGAGAAGTTTTCGCCGATCTGGGTGATGCCGAGATGCGGGTTCTGCGTGATATCGCCCTCAAGGCTGGCGCCGTTCTCGAACCAGGTAATCAGACCGTTGTTGTTGGGCTGCTTGAAATGACGGTGCAGCATCGGGCGACGGAGGTCGCAGTCGATGAGGAGCGTTCGCTTGCCGTGACGGGCGAAGCTGCCGGCGAGATTGCACGAGATGAGGGTCTTGCCCTCGCCGGGAATCGTGCTGGTGACGAGAATCGATTTCGGGAAATCCAGCTTCGAGTGGATCTTCACCGAGCTGTAGACGCTGAGGAAGGATTCGGCCCCGGGCACCTGCTTGTTCCCCATCACGAGCGAGTACTTGTCTTCGTCGCGGAGCGACGAGAGGTCGGGCACGATTCCGAGCAGGTTGACGCCGATGAAGGACTCGACGTCCCACGCGCTCTTGATGCGGTCGTCAATAAAGCTCAGGCCGATCGCCACGCCGAAAAAGACGAGGAAGAACATGCCGATCGACGAGCGGATAATGCGCGACATGTTTGGGGTAAAGGGTGCCCCGGGGACCGTGGCCGGATCGAGCGGGCGGACGGGCGTGCGCTCAAGGTTCTTGCTGGTCGTGGCCTGGGTGCTGCGGTCAAGGATCTGGGCGTAGTTTGCCTTTTTGAGCGACGCCTGGGTCTCGAGGCTGCGGTACTCAACGGCCAGATCGCGCAAGCGGAGATTGTCCTGATTCGCCCGGTCGTACTCGACCTGGTAGGACTGTTCACTGGCGCGGGCTTTCTCGAGGTTGGTCTTGAGATCGGCCACGGCGAGTTCGATGGCCTCGTTGAGCTGCTTCTCCGCCACCGCAATGGCGTTCGAAACATCGATCATCTTCGGGTGCCGTTCCAGGTAGCGCTCGGCGAGGACCTGCTGGTCGCGCATGAGAGCGTCGAGCTGGGAGCGGAGCGAACCGACGGACCCGTAATTGGCGATCTGGGAGATTTCGAGGAGGTTGCGGCCGTCGCGCCGGTAGGTTTCCAGCAGGCGGTTGAGCTCCTCGATATCGATGCGCGCGAGCCGTGCGTTCTGCAGGGCGGTGCTGACCGTGCTCAGGCGCGCTTGGACCAGGTTGGTGCTGCTGTCGAGCGACACCAAGTTGTGGCGCTTCATGTACTCCTGCAGGCGGTTGTCGGCCTCCTCGGCCTCACGGCGGAGTTCCTCGGCCCGGCTCTCGAGGAAACCGACGGAGTCGCCGTACTTCCCGCTGACCGTGTCAAAAATGTACTGCATGAACTGCGCGACGTACCGGTTGGCAATCAACGCGGCGGCCTCACCGTCACGGTGGGTGACGCTGACCTGGATAAGGCGGCTGTTGCGCACCGACTGGACGCCGACGGAGCCGATCAGTCCAGCCGGGTGGGGCGGGGCGTCGCCCGGCTGGAGGTCAGCCAGATAGGGACGCTGCAGAATGCGCACCTCGTCGGGCGAGAGCGACCCAACCACCTTGCTGCGCATGCTATCGCTGCCCAGAATCTGCAGATAGGTGTTGAGGTCGATGTCGTTGGTGACCGTCGGATCGACGATCTCCTGGCCCACGACGACACGATCGGCCTTTTCAAACTGCATCGTGGCGGTCGCCGAATAAAGTGGGACCTCCTGGGCCTGGTAGTAGCCCATGCCCAGCGCCGTCAGGAGGGCCAGGGGCAGGGCGATCCAGATTCGCTCACGCAGGATGATGTAATAATCCCGCAGGGTTTTCCGCTCGACGACATGATCGTCCCGATGCTGGTGCGACGATGAGCTGGGTTTGGGGAGAGGATCAGACATTTCGCGTGAACAAGGTCGGGACTAGAAGAGTCGTTGGGGCACGTTGATGACATCGCCCGGCTGCAGCTTGATGGTGCTGTCGCCGTCCTTGGTCCCGCGCTTGCCCTTGATGATGCTCTCCGCATCAATGGTAAAGACTTGTCGGCGGCCGTCTGGACCGGTTCGTGAAACGGTGACCGAGTTGCCGCGGGCGATGTCGGTAAAGCCCTGGGCCTTGCTGATCAGGTCGACGACGGTCCAGCTGGCCTCGACTGGAAGGTTGTACCGGCCGGGCTGGCGGACCTCGCCTTGAACAATGACCTCACGCGGCGCGTATTCCTCGACGTTGATCGTGACCTGCGGACTGCGCAGGTAGCGGCCGTCGCGGTAAGCGGTCTCAATGGCCCGCTGGGCCTCGCTCACATTGAGTCCGGCGATGCGCACCTCGCCCACCAGCTTCAGGTTGACCGTGCCCTTCGAGTCGACGCGGGCGATCGTGCCGAGATCGTCCTCCCCGAAGACCTCAATGCGAATCCGGTCCGTGAGGGAGATGACGTAGGCCGCTTCCGTCGCAGTGGCCGCGTCGGTGCCCTGCGCCGAAGCGCGCGCGGCGAACACCAGGCCGGCAAGCGAAAATACGGTGAAAAGAGGGAGGAAGGAGCGGGGGAGGAACCGGGGCATCGTCAAGGTCGGCTCAGAGCCGGGTTGAGAGGTTGAGTGAAACCGATTGCCGTTCAAAGTCCGAAAGTTCCACGGTCGACCAATTCTGCGAGTAGGAGTAGGAGACGTTGGCCTTGATGCGCGAGCCGATGGTCCGACCAATGCCGCCGCTGAAGCCCAGCATGGTGTCGTGCCGGTTGCCGCCGACCTCGCCGAGGTAGTCACTCGAGGTGTAGTCGATGCCGCCGAAGATCGTCATCTTGCCGCTCAGGGCGAGTTGCAGATTCAGCGAGGCGGAGAAGGCGTCCACGCTCACATCGGTCGATGTGACGGAGAAGTCCTTCGACAACTGGCTGGTGACACTCAGGCGCTGGCTGACCGTCCACGTGGTGGAGGCGGACAGGGTCCACGAGGAATGATCTGCCTGCTCGACCGTGCCCGGGATCTCTTTCGTCGTGCGAAACTGGTAGCCGGCGCGAACCGAGCCGCTGATCTTCGGGAAAATTTTTCCAGTGATGCCGGCGGTGAGGGAATGATCAAAAAACTGGACCCCGGTACTGCTCTCGCTCTGGCGGAGCCGGTAGCCGCCGACCAGGTCGCGCTCGCTGGTGTAGACGTAGAAAAGGTCGATCGAGGCCGTGTAGGAACTGAGGTCGACCAGGAAGGAATTGTCGTCGAAATCGCGCAGCGAGTAGCCAACCGATCCAGCGAGCGAGTAGCGCTCGATGACCGGATACTTGAGGTTGAGGCCGGTGTTGTAGTTCCAGGCCTCGGTTCGCACGTTGGCCGCGGGATCCGCCCGGCTCTCGCGTACGCCGCTCAGGCTGAGCGAACCCGTGGTGCGGCCTGAATCCTTGTTGAGCTCCAGCGTCAGATTGGGGTTCAGGTAATTTTCTTCCGAATACTTGGCGAACTGGACGCTCGCGAGCGACATCGATGCGTTGACGCCGATCAGACCGGCACGACGCTGGTAGTCGAGGCCGGCCGTGAAACCTGTGGTGACGTCGCCATCTCCGCCGGCGGAGGCGAAGATGTTCGATTCCCACGCGGCGTTGGCCTCGAGGTTCAGGAAAATCTGCTCACGGCTGTCATTCCAGCGTACAAGGGCGTGGGCCGAGGGCAGGGCCACGCCGGCTGAACTAGCAACGACTGCAGCCAGTCGCAGCAGTCGTCGTTTTTGGGCGGCCGAGTTCTGGAAAGCGCGGGCCACGTCAGGGAATCTTCTTGGGACTATCCTGGACGTCGGCGCGCGGGTCGGTCGGAACCACCTGAACCACCACCAGCTGATCAACCGTGCCGGTCTCGGTGGCCGCGCCATCGCCCTCCTCCGCGCCATCGAAGGCGGTCACGGGGGCGGACGACGTGCCAGTGGCGCTGTCCAGATCCTCGCGCTCGGCGACATCAAAATAAACCGTGCGACGGGCCATGCAGGCAATGGAGACCTGCTCGTCAATGACCGGCAGCTCCGTGGGCGGGATCTGCTGGATAACAACCGTCGGGGGCTGGCCGGGCGGCCGGCGGATGATGGCCTGCTGGCCGGCGCGAATGATCTGGCCGCCGGAATCGCCTTCGCCGGCGCGGACCGTGACATCACCCTCGACGAGCGAGATCTTGGTCTCGTTTTCGTTGGTTTGAATCACGGCCTTGTTGCCACGCACGCTGACCGACGCCTGCGGTGTGGAGTAGACCATGCTGCTGCCGGCAACCATCCGGCTCGTGCACAGGCCGACCGTCCCGCGGGCAAGGTAGGTTTGGGTCTGAGAAATTGATGGCTCCACCTCAATATCGCTGCGGTTCGGGGCAAACGGCTCCTGCACAAAGCGGCGAACCTCCATGCGGGTGTCCGCGTCGACAAACACGCCGGATCCGTTGGAGAAAACCATTGCGTTCTGCGATTCGGGTTTCGTCTCGATCACGGTCCCTTGGGCCGTGTAAACCGATTTGGCGCTCAATTCCCGAACACGTTCGCCGTCATCAATCTCGGCTTCGCCCTTCAGGTCCGCCACATAGACCTTGCTCGTCGGGTTCTTCTTGGCGGCCGCAAAGGCGCCGGAAACAGTCATGAGTGCCAGCAATGCTGACACGGCCAGACGCTTCGTCCGCGAAGGTGCAAGGAAGGTGTTCATGGTGGAAGAATAGGCCTCCCCGGTCATTTCAGCAACGAACCAAGCGTGAGTAGATTTACGACTTGGGTAAAGGCGTCACTACTTATGCCCAAACATACTAGGGAGATCACCCTAGGTAATAGGATCGAAACCTTTCGTTACTCAACCACAATATTAAGAATTTTCCCGGGAACGTAGACGACGCGGCGGGGCTGCTTGCCGGCAATGAAGGGCGCAACCTCAGTGTTGGCCTGGGCCGCCGCGAGCGCGGCGTCCTGGGCAGTGCCGACCGGCAGAATCAGTTCGCCGCGTTTGCGACCATTGACTTGCACGACGACCTTTTGCTCAGACGCAACCAGGAGCGAGGCATCATAGGCCGGCCAGGCGGCTTTCATCACGGATCCGGCTCCGCCCAGACGGGCCCAGAGTTCCTCGGCAATGTGCGGGGCGAAGGGGGCCAGCAGCTGCAGCAGGGTGCGCAGGGCCGTCCGGTCGACCTGATCGGATTTCTGGAACGCATTCACCAGAATCATCATCTGGGAAATCGCGGTGTTGAAGCGCATGGCCTCGATGTCATCGCCGACCTTCTTGATCGTCTCGTGAAGGAGCTTGCGCAGCGCCGGGCCGCCTGCCGCCGGGTCGTCGACGATCTTGGGGTTGATCTCGCCTTCGCGGCCAATGCACTCGCGCCACACCTTCTGCAGGAAACGGTGCACGCCCTCGATGCCGTTGGGATTCCACGGCTTCATGGCCTCGAGCGGTCCGAGGAACATCAGGTACAGGCGCAGGGTGTCGGTGCCGTGGCTGGCGATGATCGTGTCGGGATTGACGACATTGCCGCGGCTCTTGGACATCTTTTCCCCGTCCTCACCGAGGATGATGCCTTGGTGAAAGAGCTTGGTGAACGGCTCGTCGTGCGGCACCACGCCGAGATCGAAGAGCACCTTGTGCCAGAAGCGCGCGTACAGGAGGTGGAGCACGGCGTGCTCGGCGCCGCCGACGTAGAGATCGGGCACGCCCCAGGTGCGCTGGGCCTCCGGGGAGGCGAAGGCCTCGGCGTTGGTCGGATCCATGAACCGCAGGTAGTACCAGCATGAGCCGGCCCACTGGGGCATTGTATTCGTTTCGCGGCGACCGCGGACCCAGGCCTCACCGGCCGGGCGGGCCTGCGAGGCGGGCACGGCTTCGCCGGTTTCGACGTTGAGCCAGATCTCGAGCCAGGAGGTGACGCCCGCGAGCGGGCTTTCGCCGGTGCCGCTGGGCAGGTAGGTCTGGACTTCGGGCAGCGTGAGCGGGAGTGCCGCCGAGGGCAGTGGCAGCGCGAACAGCGTCGCGCCGTCCTGCACGAACGTGACCGGCTGCGCGGGCAGGTCGGCGCCGCGGAGGGCGGCCGCCTTGCGATAGGAAGCCTCGTCGACCCAGACAATGGGGAAGGGCTCGCCCCAGTAGCGCTGGCGCGAGAACAGCCAGTCGCGCAGCTTGTAATTCACCATCGCGCGACCGCGGCCCTTGGCGGCGAGATCCTGGGTCAGCTTGGCTTTGGCCTCGGCCCACGGCAGACCGGAGTAGCCATCCGAGTGCACGAGCACGCCGTCGCCGGTGTAGGGCAGCGGCGGGCGGGCTTCACCGTTGCCGGTGTGTTCGGCCGGCTCGATCACCGGGATGACGGGCAGCTGGTACTGCTGGGCGAATTCGTAGTCGCGCTCGTCGTGCGCGGGCACGGCCATGATGGCGCCAGTGCCATAGCCCATGAGGACGTAGTCGGCGATCCACACCGGGACGCGGGCGCCGTTGGCGGGGTTGATCGCGAAGGAACCGGAGAACACGCCGCTCTTGCCCTTGGCCAGATCGGTGCGTTCGAGATCGCTCTTGCCCGCGGCCTGCTTGCGGTACGCGTCCACGGCGGCGCGCTGCGCCGGGACCGTGAGTCCGTCAACCAGCGGGTGTTCGGGGGCGACGACCATGTAGGTCACACCGAAGACGGTGTCGGGCCGCGTGGTGAAGACCTTGAGATCGCCCAGCGCGGGATTCTCCAGGGCGAAGAGCAATTCGGCACCCTCGCTGCGGCCGATCCAGGCCTCCTGCATGCGCTTGGTCGAATCAGGCCAGTCCACGCCCTTGAGGCCTTCGAGCAGGCGCTCGGCGTAGGCGGTGATGCGCAGGACCCACTGACGCAGGTTCCGGCGCTCGACCGGAAAGCCGCCGACCTCCGACTTGCCGTCGACGATTTCCTCGTTGGCCAGCACCGTGCGCAGCTCCGGGCACCACCAGACGGGACGCTCGTCCACGTAGGCGAGGCCCTTCTTGAAGAGCTGCAGGAAAATCCACTGCGTCCAGCGGAAGTACTTCGGGTCCGTCGTGTCGATCTCGCGCTCCCAGTCGTAGGAGAAGCCGAGCGCCTTGATCTGCCGGCGGAAATTCGTGATGTTGTTCTGCGTGTTGCTGGCCGGATGCGTTCCGGTCTTCACCGCATGCTGCTCGGCCGGCAGGCCGAATGCGTCCCACCCGATCGGGTGGAGCACATTGAAGCCCTTGGCGCGCTTGTAGCGGGCGAGGATGTCGGTGGCGGTGTAGCCTTCCGGGTGTCCGATGTGCAGGCCCGCACCCGATGGGTAGGGGAACATGTCCAGCACGTAGTACTTCGGCGCGGCCGAGGCATTGTCCGCGCGAAACGAGCGGTTTTCTTCCCAGAATGTTTGCCAGTGAGGCTCAATTTGAGAAAAGTCGTAGTCTTTGCTATGCGTTGCCATCGGAGGAAACCCGCTACTGTGATGCTTTCAACCGCCCGGTCAATTGCGCTCCGCGCCCTGTCGCTCCTTCTCTTTCTCGCCCCGGTCGCGCCGCTCTCGGCCGCGGTCTCGCGGGGGTTCAACCGCCTGCTCGACGCTGTGGTGCGCATCGATGTGCGGGAAGTCGCCTTTGAGGACGGCGCCCGCCGGTTTACGGGCGGCGTTGGCTCCGGCGTGATTTTGGGCGAGGACGGCCTGATCCTCACCAACGCCCACGTCGCCAGCCCGCGCGCGATCGAGATCAGCGTGACGCTGGCCAATCTCGAGCGCGTCAGCGCCACGCTGGTCGGCTGGGACCACTGGACGGACCTCGCGCTCCTCCGGTTGGATCTCGATGAGATCAAGCGGCGTGGCCTCAAGTTCTCGCACGCCGAGTTCGGTGATTCGGACAAGCTGTCGCCGGGCCAGACGGTCTTCGCCGTGGGGACGCCGCACGGCCTGACCCGCACGGTGACGCGCGGCATCATTTCCAACAACCGCCGCTACTTCGAGGACAACACCGGCGTGCGCGGCTACGAGACCGGATCGTTCAACACTTGGCTCCAGACGGATGCGGCCATCAATCCCGGCAACTCGGGCGGCCCGCTGGTGGACGAGGATGGCGAGGTGGTCGGCATCAATTCGCGTGGTTATGTCGGCGCGGACAATCTCGGCTTTGCCATTCCAGCCAACACCGCCCGCCGCATCGTGGCGGAGCTGGCCAAATCCGGTTCCGTCACCCGCAGCTACATTGGCCTCACACCCGGCGTTCTCCGGGACCTCGAAAATTTCTATTCGCTCGAACTCAACACCGGTATGCTCATCAACAGCGTGGATCCGGGTTCGCCCGCCGCCCGCGCCGGGCTGCGCGGCGGCGACATTCTGCTCGCGATCAACGGGACCAAGGTCGACGGACGTTTTCCTGAGCAGCTGCCTCCGATTCAAAACCAGATCGCCAGCCAGCCGGTCGGTTCGAAGCTTCGGCTGACCGTGAAGCGCGGGGCGCAGACCACTGATTACGAGGTTGTGACCGAGCAGCTGGTCAGCCGCGTGGGCGAGGAGTGGGCCTTCGACAAATGGGGACTGAGTGTGCGCAAGGTCTCCCGCACCTATGCCCGCGAGAACCAGTTGCCCGACGACTCGGGCGTGCTCGTGATCGGCGTGCAGGCCGGATACCCGGCAGCGGTCGCGGGTCTGTCGCGGGGCGACATCATCTCCAAGATCAACGACACCCCCGTCACCAGCCTCGACTCGGTGAAGGCGGCCCACGCCGCCTACGAGGCGGCACCCGCTCCGGTTTTGATTGAAGCCCGCCGTAATTTTCGCGTCTCCCTCTACGTCTTGAAGCCATGAAATTTCCCTTCGCCTCCCTTGCGCTTGTGCTGTTGATCCCGCTCGCGAGCCGCGCGGCGGACGTCGCCGAGCTCTGGCGTGAGCGCATCAAGTCGGTCGTCGCGGTCGAGTTCTTCACCGAGACCGAACTCGACCGGCGTCTCTCGTTCGCCTTTGCCACGGTGATCGACGATCAGGGCACGATCATCCTGCCCGGGGCTGCCATCAGCCCCCGCGCCACGCCTTCGCAGCTGAAGGATTTTCGCATCTATCGTCCGGGCGAGCCGGCTTCGAACTACTCGGCCGGCGAGTACCTCGGCCAGGATATCTACACCGGCTGGCACTTCATCCGAATCGAGGAGAAGGGCCGTGCCGGGCTCGTGCCCGTGACGGCCTTCGCCGGTCCGACCGCCGCGGCGCCGTCCGTGGCCGAGGAGGTTTTCGGGATTGGCCTGCGCAAGAAGGACGAGGATTTCGCGCCTTATTTTCTGACCGGGCGCGTCTCCATCGTGCAGACGCTGCCGCAGCGCACCGCTGTGACCACGATCGAGATCGCTTCGCCGGGACTGCCGGTGTTCACGCGCGAGGGCGTTTTCGTGGGCCTCGGCGCCTCCGACTTTGGTCAGAGCTACCTGATGTTCTCCGAGCGGACGCGCGGAGGCCAAGGTATCGTGCTCGTGAACTCGGATGAATGCGCGGCGTTCCTCCTGGCGGACGAGGTGCTGCCAAACCTCGGTCGCATCCCGAAAAATGTGTTTGGCCGGCCCGCCCCTTGGCTGGGCGCCAACGGCCTCGAGCCGATGGATCCCGAGGTCGCGAAATTTCTCAAACTCGAGTCCCAGGCGGGTCTGGTCGTGAGCGAGGTACTTGAGGGCAGTCCGGCCGAGAAGGCCGGCATGAAGGAGCGGGACATCCTGCTTGCGGTGGACGGCAAGGCGCTGCCGCGTCTCAAGCCCGACGGGGCCGTGGTCGGCCATGTCGAACGTGAGATCGACCGTCGCGCGACCGGTGACGTCATGAAGCTGACCGTGCTGCGTGGTTCCGAGCGCGTTGAATTGAGCGCGACCCTCGAGGAGTCGCCGACGTCGCCGCGCGAGGTGGAGCGCCGTTATTTTGAGCAGCTGGGTCTGACCATCCGAGCGTTCACCTATGCCGATGGCGTGAACCGCCGCGTCAAGGTGGCCGATCATGCGGGCGTGGTCGCCCATTTCGTCAAACCCAGCACGGCGCTGACGACGGCCGGGCTCCGCACGGATGACTGGATCAAGGAAATCGACGGGCAGGAGATCAAGACCTTTGCCGATGCGGCCGAGAAGCTCGCGGCGATCGAAAAGGATACGGCCAAGACGGAATATGTCCTGCTGGCGAGCCGCGGAGGCGAGACCGCCGTGCTTCGCGTGAAGTTGAAATAATTCCGAGCGCCGGGGAACCGGACGCGGGGATGACGTTCCGTCTTCCTTTCGCGCCCGGGCTGCACTTACTGTGGCGCTCCATCATGTTCACCGGAATTATTGAAGAGGCAGGTCAGGTCGAGGCGTTCACCGCCGCGGCGGATGCGTGGAAACTGCGTATTCGCGCGCAGGCGACGCTGGCCGGCTGTGCGCTGGGCGACAGCATCGCGGTCAACGGGTGCTGCCTTACGGTCACGCGTTTCGACGCCACCGGGTTCGAGTTCGATGTGCTGGAAGAGACGCGCCGCGTGACGAGCCTGGCGTCGCTCGCGCCCGGGGCTCCGGTCAATCTCGAGCGTGCGCTGGCCTTTGGCGGCAAGCTGGGCGGACATTTTGTGACCGGCCACGTTGATGGCACCGGGCTGGTCGAGGTCTTTGAACCGCGCGGCCGCGATCACTACCTCCGCATCCGTGGGCCCGTGGGGTGCGGCCGCTACCTGATCACCAAGGGCAGCGTGGCCATTGATGGGATCTCGCTGACCGTCGCCGAAGTGGAGGGTGATACGCTGGCCGTCTGGCTGATTCCGACGACGCTGGCCGTCACCAATCTTCATACGCGCAAGCCGGGCGACCGCGTGAACTTGGAGTTCGACCTTCTGGGCAAGTACGTGGAGAAACTGACCGCCCACCGGGCCTCCTGACGATCGACCATGCGCACTGCGCTCAACGCCATCACGGATGAGCTCCGCCGCCTCAAGGCGGACGGTGTGAAGACCCTTTCCGTTTCTGAGGAAAGTGTCGCGGCCCTGCGCAAGGCCGTCACGACGTTGCGCGCCCAGGCGTCGGCGGTCGCCGCACCTGCTCCGGCTCCGGCGCCCGTGGTGGCTTCGCCGGTGGTGGAGGCGCGCCCGGTCCGGCCTGCCTCTCCCGTGGTGAAGCCGGTGCCCGCGGAACCGACCTTGCCGCCGCCACCGTTTGTTTCGCTGCCCGCGGGCGACAAGGCGACCCGCTGGGCCGCGCTCAAGGCGCTGGTGACGCAACACCCGGTGTGTCGCGAGCGGGTTCGCCCCGGCAAGCAGGTGGTGCTAGGCGTGGGCAATCTGGACGCGCGGATTTTTTTCTGCGGTGAGGCTCCCGGCGCGGAGGAGGAGGTGCAGGGCGAACCGTTTGTTGGCCCGGCGGGCCAGCTGCTCACGCGCATGATTCAGGGGATGGGACTGATGCGGAGCGACGTCTACATTGGCAACATCATGAACTGGCGCCCGGACTTGCCGACGCCGCCGGGCGGCGTGCAAATCGGCAATCGTCCGCCGACCGAGGAAGAGATGACGTTCTGCCTGCCGTTTCTGAAGGCGCAGCTGGAGATCGTGAATCCCGAGTTGATCGTCGCGCTCGGATCGACCGCGGCGCAGGGCCTGCTCGGCTTTGGCAGCTTCAAGACGCTCGGCGAAGTCCGTGGACGCTGGAAGGAATTCGCCGGCAAGCCGGTCATGGTGACGTATCACCCCAGCTACATTTTGCGTAACCCAACCAACCGTTCGAAGCGCGCGATCTGGGAGGATTTGCTCCAGGTCATGGAGCGGGCAAAGTTGCCGATCTCCGAAAAGCAGCGCGGATTCTTTCTCGATAAATGAAGATCTTCGTTTTCATTTTTTCGGCCGCGCTGGTCGCAGGGAGCGCCTTGGGGGCGGCGGAGCCGTTCAGCTTTGCGACGGTCAAGGCGCGGGCGGCGAGCCTGGCGGCGGCTCCGTACCAGGAGCGCGTTTCGCGCGTTCCGGCCTCGCTGCAGGCGCTCAACTACGACGATTTCCGTCGCATCGGCTATCGTCGCGAGCGGTCAGTGTGGGCGGATGCCGGGCTTCCGTTTCAATTGCAGTTCGCGCATCCGGGTTTCCTGCTGAAGAAGACGATCCAGGTTTCGGAGGTGAGTGGCGGCGTGGTGACGCCGATCCCGTTCGATCGATCGGCCTTTGACTACCAGTCGGATCGCGACTTGGGCGCGATTCCCGCCGATCTTGGTTTTGCCGGATTGCGGGTGCTGCATCCGTTGAACAGTCCGGATCATTTCGATGAGCTCATCGTTTTTCAGGGCGCGAGCTACTTTCGTGCGCTTGGCCGCTCGCTTCACTACGGACTCTCGGCGCGCGGGCTGGCGCTGAACAGCGGCGAGCCCACGCCGGAGGAATTTCCGATCTTCGAGGAATTTTGGATCGAGCGTCCGCTGCCGGGTTCAGGCAACGTCATCCTCTACGCCCTGCTTGACAGCGTCAGTGTGGCTGGCGCCTACCAGTTCACCGTGACGCCAGGCGACGCCACGGTGGTCGAAGTCAAATCGTCGCTGCACTTTCGCGCCGGCGCCCGGCCGGGCGTGGTTGGGATCGCGCCGCTCACGAGCATGTTTTGGTACGGTGAAAATTCCGGCACCACGCACGGTGATTTCCGTCCCGAGGTGCATGACTCTGACGGGCTGGCGATTGCCCGCGGCAATGGCGAATGGCTGTGGCGGCCGCTGGTGAATCCGCGGGCGATTCGTTCCAGCGCGTTCATCGACGAAAATCCCCGCGGCTTCGGGTTGATGCAGCGCGACCGCTCGTTCGCGGCCTACCAGGATCTCGAGGCCTATTATCACCTGCGACCAAGCGCCTGGATCGAGCCGATCGGCGAGTGGGGGCGGGGGAGTGTGCGTCTGGTCGAGCTGCCGACGCCGAACGAAACCGAGGACAATATCGGTGTCTTCTGGGTGCCGGAAAAGACCCCGACGGCGGGACAGCCGCTCGAACTCGCCTACCGGATCCACTGGTTTCAGGAAGGAAAGGGCGGGGTGCAGGCCCCGGCGGGACGCGCCGTGGCGACGCGGATCGGACGCTCACAGACCCACGACACGGACTGGGTTCGGTTCACGGTCGAATTTGAAGGCGGCCCGCTTGCCACCCTGGGCGAACGCGTGGAGGTGGAGGCGGATGTCACGGTCTCGGGCGGCGCGGTGCTCAAGCATCACACCGCGATGCGCAATCGATTCACGGGCGGCCAGCGGGCGGCGTTTGCGATCCTTCCGGATGGCTCCGGTCGCCCGGTCGAACTGCGTTGCTATCTGCGTTCGGCCGAGGGGGCACTGACGGAGACATGGACTTACCTATGGACCCCGTGAACACCAGCACCGCGATGAGTACCGCCGCGGGTGAATTTTCCCTCGCAGGTTTCCGACCCCGCACGGGCAGCCTCGACGGCTGGAACGCCGCCTATGTCCGGGTTGAGGACTATCTCCGCGCGCATCGTATCCATAATCGACTCCATCAGAGCCGTCTGATCCTGCAGATTCTCGAGCGGGCTGCGCAGCGGCATGAAAAGAATCCGAACCTCGATCCCACGCGCTTGGCGGCGGAGGAGACCGAGGCCCTGATGGATTCCTGGTTTGGCCAGGTCCTGGGACAGGCTGATCTCCCGCATGATCGCATCGCGGTCGAAGGCCGGGTCGCCCTGTTGTTGAGTGACGGTCCGCGCAAGTGGCCGTACGCCTTTCTCGACCTCAAGCAAGTGCCGGCTGATTTCGTTGACGCGATGCGGGCCGGCTCCGTGAGTGCGGGCCCGGACATGGCGGTCTCCAGCATGGTTCCGCGTCCGATCGATCTCGGCACGATCAGCGAGGTCGCCGGCGAGACGATGGAGCGAATCGAGAAGTGGCCGATCCTGCGCACGCTGCTGCTCTGGCTCCTGTTCGGCGGAGCGCTCGCGGCAATCTTCTACGCCACCCGCTGAGTTCCATGCGCATCCAGTCCTTCCCCCACATGGACAAGCGCCGCCTCGCACGTCGACGTGCGGTGTTCTTCACCTGTGCTTTCGTCCTGACGTCGCTCGCGACGTGGTTCATGGCCGACCTGCTTTGGCGCGATGGCGGCATCCAGGGCATCGAGTGGGCCCTCCTCGGCCTGTTCGTGATCCTTTTCTCCCAGATCGCGATCGGCTTCGTGACGGCGATGCTCGGGTTCTATGTCATCAATCGCGGCGGTGACAGCTGTCAGATCACCCAGACGCTGCCGACTGGGGAGATTCCGCCGCTGGCCGGCACGGCGATTGTGATGCCGGTCTTTAATGAAGACGTCAGCCGCGTGCTTGAGGGCTTGCGCGTGGTCTTCCGGTCCGTGCAGGAAACCGGGCGATTGGAGCACTTCGATTTCTTTATCCTCAGCGACTCGAATCAGCCGAACCAGTGGATCCAAGAGGAGGTCGCTTGGGTTGAGCTGTGCAAACAGGTCAACGGATTCGGAAAGATTTTCTACCGCAAGCGCCGCCAGCAGATCAACAAGAAGGCCGGGAATGTCGCCGACTTCCTCCGGCGTTGGGGCAAGCGTTACCGCTACTTCGTGGTGCTCGATGCCGACAGCATCATGACGGGCGACACGATCGTGAAGCTGGTTGGGATGATGGAGAAGAACCCTCACGTGGGGTTGATCCAGACCGCGCCGCGCCTCGTGAACGGCGAGACCCTGTTCGCCCGCCTGCAGCAGTTTGCGAACCGGCTCTACAGCCCGCTCTTCCTGGCTGGGCTCAACTACTGGCAGCAGCACGACGGCAATTACTGGGGGCACAATGCGGTGATCCGCCTGCAGCCGTTCATGGAGCATTGCTCGCTGCCCGAGCTGCCTGGGAGCGAGCCGTTTGGCGGACGCATCCTGTCGCACGATTTCGTGGAGGCTGCGCTGATGCGCAAGGCCGGGTGGGCGGTCTGGCTGGCGCATGATCTCGAAGGATCCTATGAGGAAGGTCCGCCGACCCTGATCGACAGCGCCAAGCGGGACCGGCGCTGGTGTCAGGGCAATCTCCAGCATGCGTGGCTGCTCTCAGCCAAGGGGTTCCGGCCGGCGAGCCGCTTTCACCTGTTCATGGGCGTGATGGCCTATGTGTCATCGCCGCTCTGGTTGCTTTTCCTGCTCTTCAGCACGGTGCACCTGTTCAACCAGGTGATCAGCCCGGTGTCTGCGACGGCGGTGGTGGCGGAGGCGTCCACGTCGCTGCTGGGCGGATGGATCCGGATTCCCGAGGCCTTCCTGTTGTTCCTGTTCACGATGACGCTGCTCTTTCTGCCGAAGATCATCGGGGTCGTGGTCACCCTGCAACGCCGGCGGGACGCCGATCGTTTCGGCGGCCCGGCGCCGCTGGTCCTGAGTGCGCTGTCCGAGATCGTCCTCTCGGCCCTGCTCGCGCCGGTGAACATGCTGTTCCATTCGAAGTTTGTTGTCTTCACGTTGCTGGGACAGGGCGTCTCGTGGGTCACGCAGCGGCGCGGGGCAGGGGATGACGGCACGGACTGGCGCCAGGCGATCCTGACGCACGGCGGGCAGACGGCGTTCGGCCTGGTCTGGGGCGTGTCGGCCTTTATTCTGCTGCCGGCGTTCTTCTGGTGGCTGAGTCCGGTGATTGCCGGCTTGGTGCTGTCGATCCCGCTCTCGATCGCGCTCAGCCAGCGCACGTTTGGACAGGCCGCGCTGCGGGCCAAACTGTTCCTGACTCCGGAGGAGGCGATGCCACCCTATGAGCTGCGCCGGCTGAAGCAGAACCTGGCCGAGTGTTACCAGCAGATGTCACCGATCGAACCGCTGCGGGCAGACTACGGGCTCCTGCAGGCGGTGTTGGATCCTTACATCAACGCGGTGCACGTCTCGCTCCTGAAGCAGCGCCGTCCCAGCGAGGAGGCGCGCGACTGGTTTGTGCAGTTGCGGACCCGGCTGCTGGCCGAGGGTCCGTCGCGGCTCACGGAAAAGGAAAAGCTGGCGCTCCTGCTCGATGCCGAATCGATGATCTGGCTCCATGAGGAGCTCTGGCGCCAGCCCGGCAGTGCGCTGGCGGAATGGTGGCGGCTCGCGATTCGTCAGTACAACGTGCTCACGACCGCGCCGGCCACGGCGCTTTACCGCTAAGCCGCCGACTCAGGCGAGGAGCTTGCGCAACTCGACCTGGGCTTCGGCGAACTCGCGCTCAAGGTCGGCTTGGAGCGACTCCAGGCCGGCCAGCCCGCTCTGCTTCGCCGCGTACTCGAGCTTCTCCGCGACCGCGCGCACGCGCATCGCGCCCAAGTTGCTGGCGCTGCCCTTCACACTGTGAGCGGCACGCGCGTACTTGACCGTATCACCGGCCGCATGGCTCACCCGGAGCTCTTCGAAACGCTTGGGGGTGTCCTCCAGAAAGAGGGTGACGATTTCCCGCAAAAACGAGTCGTCGTCATCCGAACCCAGCGAACGCAAGTTGTTGATGGCCTCGGGGTCGATCAGGGGGAGGTTGGACATGGCGACTCCGTCAACCTCCGCTTATTTGGCGACGCGTCAAGCCCTCGAAACGGCCCCTAAAGCCATACAACATATCATGAAATGCGCATGCGTTGATATTTAACTTGCGAATCGATGACCGGTGCGAGAGGTTTGACGACCTTCTTATGGCTAAATCCTTCGTCTTCTCCTCCGAATCCGTCGGTGAGGGTCACCCCGACAAAGTCGCTGACCTGATCTCTGACAGCGTCCTCGATGCCTGCTTGGCCATCGACAAGACCAGCCGCGTTGCGTGCGAAACCTTCGTGAAGTCCAACGTCGTTGTCGTCGGCGGCGAGATCACGATCCCGAAGCTTCAGGACAAGAAGACGGGCAAGACCAAGGCCCTCGAGGAGGCCATCAATCTCGGCAAGATCATCCGCGATGCCATCCGTGACATCGGCTACGTGAATGACGACGATGTGTTCCACGCGGACACCGTCTTCATCAACAATTACCTGACCGCGCAGTCCGCCGATATTTCCCAGGGCGTTGACGCCAAGAAGGTCGAAGGCAAGAAGACCGCCGAGCAGGGTGCCGGCGACCAGGGTCTCATGTTCGGCTACGCCTGCAATGAGACGCCTGAGCTCATGCCGACGCCCGTCATGTTCGCGCACCGCCTGGGTCGCGAGCTCACCAAGATCCGCAAGAGCGGCAAGGTGAACTGGCTCCGCCCCGACGCGAAGTCGCAGGTTTCCGTCCGCTACGTCGACGGCAAGCCGACCGAGGTCGTCAACGTCGTCATCTCCACGCAGCACACCGAGGCCGTCACGCACGCCGAGATCGAGTCCTACCTGATCGAGAACGTGATCAAGAAGGTCATCCCGGCCAAGCTGCTCACGAAGAACACCGAGTACCTGATCAACCCGACGGGCCGTTTCGTCATCGGTGGACCTCAGGGCGACTCCGGTCTCACTGGCCGCAAGATCATCGTCGACACCTACGGCGGCTGGGGCCGTCACGGCGGCGGCGCCTTCTCGGGCAAGGATCCGTCGAAGGTTGACCGCTCGGCCGCCTACATGGCGCGCTGGGTCGCCAAGAACATCGTCGCGTCGGGCCTCGCCTCGATCGCCGAGCTCCAGGTTGCCTACGCCATCGGTCACCCGAAGCCCGTGAGCATCTGCGTCGACACGTTCGGCACCGGCACCGTTTCCGACGAGGCCATCGCGCTCGCCGTGCAGGATGTCTTCAGCTTCAAGCCGGCCGACATCGTCAAGCAGCTCAACCTGCTCCGTCCAATCTACCGCCAGACCACCAACTACGGCCACTTCGGCAAGGACGGCCTGCCGTGGGAGCAGACCACCAAGGTCGCCGCGCTCCGCACCGCCGCCAAGAAGCACGCCGCCAAGGCCTGAGCCCTCGAATCCATTACCATGTCTCTTCTTAAAAACGTGCCCAAGGGCCAGGACTTCATCGTGCGCGACATCGGTCTCGCCGACTGGGGCCGCAAGGAACTCAACGTCGCCGAGCACGAGATGCCCGGCCTCATGGCCCTCCGCAAAAAGTACGGCGCGCGCAAGCCCCTCAAGGGTGTGCGCATCACCGGCTCGCTGCACATGACGATCCAGACCGCCGTCCTGATCGAGACGCTTGTCTCGCTCGGTGCCGACGTTCGCTGGGCTTCGTGCAACATCTTCTCGACCCAGGACCACGCAGCCGCGGCGATCGCCAAGGCGGGTGTTCCGGTCTTCGCCTGGAAGGGCGAGACGCTCGAGGAATACTGGGACCTCACCTGGAAGGCTGTCAGCTTCCCCGGCGGCAAGGGTCCGCAGATGGTCGTCGACGACGGCGGCGACGTCACGCTCCTCCTCCACAAGGGCTACGAGATGGAGAAGGGCAGCGACTGGGTTAATTCGGCTTCCGGTTCCCACGAGGAGCAGGTCATTAAAGACCTCCTCAAGAAGATCGGCCGCACCCAGAAGGGCATCTTCACCGCGATGGTGAAGGAGTGGCGCGGTGTCTCGGAAGAGACCACCACGGGCGTTCACCGCCTCTACCAGCTGCACGAGAAGGGCCAGCTCCTCGTCCCGGCCATCAACGTCAACGACTCGGTCACGAAGTCGAAGTTCGACAATCTCTACGGCTGCCGCGAGTCCCTCGCGGATGGTCTCAAGCGCGCCACCGACGTCATGATCGCCGGCAAGGTTGCCTGCGTGTGCGGCTACGGCGATGTGGGCAAGGGCTCCGCGTTCTCGCTCAAGGGCTTTGGCTGCCGCGTCATCGTCACCGAGGTCGACCCGATCAACGCCCTGCAGGCCGCGATGGAAGGCTTCGAGGTCAACACGATCGAGTCCACTCTCGGTGTCGCCGACATCTACGTTACGACCACGGGCAACAAGGACATCATCACCTTGGAGCACATGGCCAAGATGAAGGATCAGGCCATCGTCTGTAACATCGGCCACTTCGACAACGAGATCCAGGTCGACCGCCTCTACAAGGCCAAGGGCGTCAAGCGCGTCACCATCAAGCCGCAGTACGACCTGTTCACCTTCCCCAAGGGCAACAGCATCTACCTGCTGGCTGAGGGTCGTCTCGTGAACCTCGGCTGTGCCACCGGCCATCCGTCGTTCGTCATGTCCGCCAGCTTCACCAACCAGACGCTCGCGCAGCTGGACCTGTGGAAGAATCGCGACACGTACGCGGTCGGCGTTTACCGCCTGCCGAAGCACCTCGACGAAGAGGTCGCCCGTCTGCACCTCGAAAAGATCGGCGCCAAGCTGACCAAGCTCACCGACGACCAGGCCAAGTACCTGGGCGTGCCGGTCGAGGGTCCGTACAAGCCGGAACACTACCGCTACTAAGCGGTTACCAGCACCTTCGGGCCGGTCCCACCTTAGCGGGGGCCGGCCTTTTTTGTGCCCGCCGGCCGGGCGGTCCACCGATTGTATTATTTATCTTAACTAACCAACCTTAGACACTAAATACCCCTTGAAATCCGGGGATTAACGCCCCACGTTGAACCTTCAGCCCATGAGCTCACCCGAATCCGTGTCCGCGACCAAGCCTCTCGCCGCCAACGAGGGCATCAAGACTGCCTCCAATTTCCTGCGTGGGACCATCGCCCAGGAACTCCTCGACACGTCGACGGGTGCGATCTCCGAGGACAATGCACAGCTGACCAAGTTTCATGGCCTGTACCTGCAGGACGACCGCGATGTGCGCAACGAGCGCCGCAAGCTGAAGCTCGAAAAGGCGTTCTCCTTCATGCTGCGCGTGCGCCTGCCTGGCGGCCGCTGCACGCCGTCCCAGTGGCTCCTGCTCGACCAACTCGCGACCGAGCGCGCTAACGGCTCGCTGCGCCTGACCACGCGCCAGACGTTCCAGTTTCACGGCATCCTCAAGGGCAACCTGAAGCCGCTCATCCAGGGCATGCATCAGGCGCTGCTCGATTCCATCGCTGCCTGCGGCGATGTGAACCGCAACGTCATGGCGCCGCCGAATCCCGAGCGCTCTGCCGCCCACGGCGCGATGTTCGAGCACGCGAAGGGCTTCAGTGAATACGCGCTGCCCAAGACGCGCGCGTACCATGAAATCTGGCTCGACGACCAGCTCGTCGCCGGCGGCGAACCCGAGAACGAGCCCCTCTACGGCCCGACCTATCTCCCGCGCAAGTTCAAGGTCGGCTTCGCCATCCCGCCGTCCAACGACGTCGACGTCTTTTCGCAGGACCTCGGCTTCATCGGCATCGTCGAGGGCGGCAAGCTCGTCGGCTACAACGTCACGGTCGGCGGCGGCCTCGGCATGAGCCACGGCAACGCCGAGACGTTTCCGCGCCTGGCCGATGTCATCGGCTTCATCACGCCCGACCAGGTCAATCCGATCGGCGGCGCCGTCATCGCCGCGCAGCGCGACTACGGTGATCGCACGAACCGCAAGCACGCCCGCCTCAAGTACACGATCGAGGACCGCGGCATTGCCTGGTTCAAGGGCGAGGTCGAGCGGCGCTCCGGCATCACGCTCGCCCCTGCGCGTCCGTTTGAGTTCACGACCATTCAGGACCCGCACGGCTGGCAGCAGGGCGTGGATGGCACGTGGTTCTACGGCCTGCATATCCTGAGCGGCCGCATCAAGGACATCGACGGCTGGCCCATGCGCACCGCTCTGCGTGAGATCGCGCAGATCCACACTGGCGATTTCCGTCTGACGCCGTCGCAGAACGTCACCATCTCCGGCGTCACCGCCGCGCAGAAGCCCGTGATCGAGGCCATTCTCGCCAAGCACGGTCTGGCCAACGAGAACGCTCGCAGTGGCATGCGCCTCAACGCGCTTTCCTGCGTGGCGCTGCCCACCTGCGGCCTGGCCCTCGCGGAGAGCGAGCGTATGCTCAACGATCTCCTGGTCCGCTTTGAGACGGTGCTGGAGGAGGCGGGCCTGCGTGATGACGCGATCAGCCTTCGCGTGACGGGTTGCCCTAACGGCTGCGCCCGTCCGTACCTCGCCGAGATCGGCCTGGTCGGCAAGGCACCCGGCAAGTACGCCTTGTATGTGGGCGCCAAGTACAATGGCACGCGCCTGAACCGCCTCATCTCGCCGAGCGCGACGGTGGACGATGTCCTCACGATTCTAACGCCGGTCATCAAGCGCTACGCCACGGAGCGCGCCGCAGGCGAGGGCTTTGGCGACTTCTGCCAGCGGGTCATTCTGCCGGCTGACGCGACGTTCCACTCCGTGGGCACGAAGCCGGCCGCCTGACGCGGCGCCTCGGCGCTAGATGATCTCCGCCGGCTCGTCGGGACCTGCGTCCCGACGGGCCTTCAGGATGCGTGCGTAGCGCTCCAGCGTTCCCTTTTCTTCCATCTCCACCAGTTCGTCGATGGAGGGGACGCTGAATTCGGTTTTCTCCTGAATCGTCTTGTACGCGCGGATGACAAAGAGCCATCCCGGGTAAGGCATGTCCTCGACTTTGCCGGAATCGAGCTGGGCCTTGGTGTTGCCCGCGAAATAGGCCGCGAGCAGCAGCGACCGGAGCATGGTCTCCGGTGAATCGGCGTCGCCTAGCTCGGCGTTCTCCGCCCAGGGAATGGCCTCCGGATCGAGCACGATCAGGCAATCTTCGCTCAATTCGACAAAGCGCGTGACCACCTCAGCGGCCTTCAAGGCGTCCGCGCTCAAAAAGCGGCTGCGCAGGGTCTCGATCGCGGCGAGCACTTCGCGCCGACTGGGCACTTCGGAGGTCTGGGCAGCAGCGCTGGAGAGCCAGAGCAGGCTGACAATCGCGAGGCCGAGAATGCGCTTGGTCATAGGGAGGGAAGGATCAGCGATGAGAACGCGTTGGGGTCAGCTCGAACCGTAACGCGACGTGAAGAACGGAACGTACTGCGCGAGCCCGATGACGCCAAGGACCAGAAACGTCTGGCGCAGATCCGGCACGAGGAAAAGGCCAAGGATTGATCCGCCTTCGGCCAGAGCGAGTCCGATCACAAACAAGGGGAAAGCCCGCAGGCTTTCGGTGATTCGCGGCAGCACCATCCAGCGGAGGCCGGACGACGCCAGCAGCGGAATCATGGGCAGATGCTTGAGCGGGCTCGGCGTAGGGGCGGCCTCGACCACGGGGATGGTGAGGTGAATCGCCAAAAGTCCGGCGGTGATGCCAAACCAAAGCGTCCACCAGATGGGGGCGGCCGGTGCCAGGCGAGAAGGGGTCGTCATGGTTAAAGAGGAGGGCGTTGGTCGACTGCGCGGGCGCCTAGCGTGGTGCGGATTCGTCGCCGTAGAGCATGACGGCGTGAACTCCGGTCGACATGCGAACGCCGCGGTGCATGCCAGGCGTGTTGAAGTGCAGGGTGAAATTGCCCTGCGCATCGAGCGCGATCACACCGCCGGTACCGCCGAGGGCTCCGACCTTGGCGATGGTCGCGGACGCGGCGTCCGCGAGCGTCCGCTTCGCGTAGGCCATCTGGGCGGCGACGTCGTGTCCCACCACGCTGCGAATGAAAAATTCCCCGTGCCCCGTCGCGCTCAGGGCGCAGGTGGCGTCGTCAGCGTAGGTGCCCGCGCCAATCACCGGGGAGTCGCCGATGCGGCCGAATTTCTTGTTCGTCATGCCGCCGGTGGAGGTGCCGGCGGCGAGATGGCCGTGCTGATCCAGCGCCACGCAACCGACCGTGCCCCATTTGCGTTCGGCTGCGAGCTGGTCGACGGGACCATCGTCGTTGTCGTCCACGGTCACAAATCCGACGCGCGCCGATGAATTTTGGGAGGCGCGGGCTTCCATCTCCTTGGCCCGCCGGAGTTGCTGGCGGCGGCGCTCGATCTGGAAGTAGTCATTGCCGACTAGGGTGTGCCCAATGTGCTCGGCGAAACGTTCGGCGCCTTCGCCGGCGAGCATGACGTGGTGGCTCTTTTCCATCACGTCGCGGGCCAGCGTGATGGGATTACGGATGTGCTTAACTCCGGCCACCGAACCTGCGGCGCGGGTTCGTCCATCCATGATGGCCGCATCCAGTTCGCAAAGCCCGTCGGCGGTCAGGACGGCGCCATGTGCGGCGTTGAAGAGCGGAGAGTCCTCGAGCACGCGTACCGCGGCGACGACCGCATCAAGAGCCGGTCCGCCCGCTGCTAGCACGGTATAGCCGGCCTCAAGCGCCTCGGTGAGTTTGGCGCGGCATTGCTGTTCCAGCGCGGGCGGCACCTCGGAGCGAAGGAGCACACCGGCGCCGCCGTGAATAAGAAGACCAAAAGGAGGCATGATGGGAAATCAGAAATCCGAAATCAGAATGACGAAGTTACGAACCGAATATCCTGATCCACAAGCCAAGGGGCGGGTTGGTCGGATTCGTCATTCGTGCTTCTTCATTCGGATTTTCGGCCGCAAGCGGCCGGCTCACGGTTTTGCCGGCGTAAACTCCATCTTCGCGAGCAGATCGGAGAGCCGGGCTTCCAGCATCGCATCCTCCTCGGCCACCGTCTTGTTGAACGTGCGACGCTCGAGGACTTTCTCGGCGAGCTCGATGCTCAGGACGTAAATATGACCTCCGCGCACGAAGAGCAGGTTGCCGCGCTTGGCGACGGGCGGAGCCTCACCCGAGGCCATGGCAAGGCGCTCGACGAACATGGTACCGCCGGGGAGCAGCATGTAGGTGAGAAGCGCACCGTCCTGCACACTGGGAATGAACCTTGCGCTCTCGACGGCTGCGCCGGGGAAGCGCTGCTGAAAGTCGCCCTGCACGAAATTGGTGAAGAACCAGATGAGATAATCCCGGCGTCCCCGGGTCTCGTTTTCCCAGCGCTGCGTGGCATCCATCGGGAAGCACGCAATGCTGGCGTGCATCGTGAAGGCATCGCGGAAGGTGACCACAAACTCGGTCTCGTCGACCTGTCCGCCCAGTTCGGGCAACACCGGGATCGCGACGCTGTAGACACCGCTTGGCGGCCGGTAGCGGCCACCGGCTGTGCGCTCACCCAAGGTGGTGGACTGGGCGCGTCCGGAGGAGCAGAGACCCACTGCGGTAACGGCCAGGATCAAAATTGATCGCAGGATCATCCCTCTATGGGTACTTGACCCTAAGCGGGTTTCAAGCCGGCACGAGCGTTTGCCAAAGAATCGTGGGGATCTCCTCCGGGCGGGCGCGGGCATCCAAACCGGCGGAGGCGAGGCTCGCGATCCACGCCTGTCCGCCATCCGGCAGTTTATCGCGGAGCAGGGCGCCAATTTGTTTCCGCCGCTGCTGGAAACAGGCCCGGATCAGCTCCTTGGTCTCCTCGGTAAATCGGTGCGGAACCGGTTTGCGGACGAGGTGGAGCAGGTAGGACTCCACGTCGGGCCGCGGGTGGAAGCAGGCCGCTGCGACCTTGTGCCCGGGCGCGAGGTCGTAGGAGGACTGGAGGAAGATGGAGATGGCACCAAACAGTTTTGTGCCGGGCACAGCCGCATACCGTTGGGCCGCCTCAAGTTGGAGCATCAACACCAGGCGCTCGGGCAACGGGCCGCTGAGAACCGCGTCCATCCACGGCGTCGAGATGGCGTAGGGCAGGTTGGCGACGACCTTGAATCCGGCCGTCGCAAGCTCGACGGGCAGACCGGCCAGCGGCTGCTCCACGGCGTCACCTTCAATGAGGTGAAACCGGTCCGGCGCCGAGGGCACTAGCGTGGCCTGAAGATGGCCATAAAGGGTTGCGTCGCGTTCCACGGCCCACACCTCGGCTCCGGCGGAAAGCAGGGCGGCGGTCAGCGTGCCCAGCCCCGGTCCGATCTCGACCACGCGGTTGCCGGGGACAATTTCCGCGAGTTCGAGCGATTTGCGGACGATGTTGCCGTCCACGAGAAAGTTCTGCCCCAGAAAACGCTTGGGCTGGTGGCCGAGCCGGGCGAGCGCGTCGCGCGTCGCCGACGGGGAAAGCGGGTTGGGCAGCGGGTCGGCCATGTCAGCCGTTCCGGAAGCTCGCGATCAACGCGCCCGGGTCGGGCGCCTTCATCAGCGCCTCGCCACAGAGGACGGCCTGGGCTCCCGCGGCTTGGACGCGCGCCGCGTCGGCGGCGGTGAAAATGCCGCTCTCGGAGACCGCAATCACGTCGCGCGGGAAACGGGGAATCAGTCGCTCGCTGAGGCCGAGATCGGTCTTGAAGATCGCCAGATCGCGATTGTTCACGCCGATGATCCGCGCGCCGTGGCGAACGGCGCGATCGACCTCCGCTTCGGTATGAATCTCAAACAGGGCGTCGAGCCCGGCCGCCTTCGCCGCCTCGTGCAGCGTGGTGATCTCGGCATCATCGAGCGCCCGGACGATGATGAGAATCGCGCTCGCGCCGGCTTCCCGGGCCTCGCGGACCTGGATCGGGTGGACCATGAAGTCCTTGCGCAGGCAGGGCACGGCCGGAGGATCGGCCCGGAAGCGGGCGGTCACCGAGATGAGATCATCGAGCGTGCCGCCAAAGAACTTCTCGTCCGTGAGCACCGACAGCGCGCTCGCGCCGGCGAGACGGTACTTGAGGGCCTGTTCGGTCGCCGACACGCCCGCGGCGATCGCGCCGGCGGACGGTGAGCGGCGCTTGATCTCCGCGATCACCCCGAGTTTTCCATCCGGCCGGCGCAGGGCGGCCGCGAAGGACGGCGGACGGGGCAGGGCGGCATTGAGCTCGGCCAGCTCCGTCAACAGGACCGGGCGCACCCGGGCGGCAATTTCCTGCCGCTTCCAGGCCATGATCTCGGTGAGCTTGTCGGACATGAGGGAAGAGTGGCGCAAACTGCCGCCTCCGGCGCAAGAAACAACGGGAGAATCCCGAATGACGAAATCCGAAGGACGAATTGATGCGGAATGCCGATCTTCGGGCGTACTCATTCTACCTTCGCTCTTCGTCATTCGGATTTTATGCACGGGTTTTTCTTTGCGCTTTCGGGGCCTTCTTGCGCCTATTGCGCCATGAGCGCGATCGAAGACCTTCGCCGCACGATTGCCCGCCTGCGCGGGCCAGGCGGCTGCCCGTGGGATCAGGAGCAGACGCATGCCTCACTCGTGCGCTGCCTGATCGACGAGGCCAGTGAGTTGATCGACACGATTGACCGGCTCGACTTTCCGCACATGCGCGAGGAACTGGGCGACGTCCTCATCCAGGTGGTCTTTCATGCCCAGCTGGCCGAGGAGGCCGGGCACTTCGATCTCGAAGCGGTCGCGCGCGAAGTGAACGACAAGCTCATTCGGCGCCACCCGCATGTGTTCGGCGACAGCGCCCGGCTGGGGACGGCGGCGGATGTCATCGTCAAGTGGGAGGAGATCAAGGCGCAGGAAAAGAAGCATGCGCCGGCGCCTTCCGGAGTTTTCAAGGAGCTGCCACCCCGCCTGCCGGCGCTGATGTTTGCCGAGGCGGTCTGGAAGCAGATCGAAAAAAAGTCGCTGCCGGCGGACCACGTCGTGGACACGGCGCAGATCCGGACCGTGGGCGCGCACCTGGATGACGCCACCCTTGGCCGCATGCTCTTCGAGCTGACGGCCGCGGCCCGCGCGCAGGGGCTTGATCCGGAGGGCGCGCTCCGTCGTCACGCGGTCGGGGTCATGACGTCGGTCGAGCAGCGGGTGCAGGCCAAGGACGGGCATGGCGTCGCGCGTTGAGCGTCCCCCGCTGCCGGCGGACGTGGTGTCCGGGTGGCTGGATCCCTTTCTCGACCACTTGGGTCAGGAGCGCCGCTATTCGGCGTATACGCTTCGCAACTACCGACAGGCCTTCGAGGATTTCTATCGCTGGCTGCAGTCGGCCGGTCTTGGAGATCGCGGCTTCGACGGCCTGGGCTCGCGCGAGCTTCGCGATTTTGTCATCGAGGCGCAGCACCGCTTTGACCGGAGAACCTTGCACAACCACGTGTCGGGCTTGCGTGCCTTCTATCGCTACTGGCACCGGCAGGGCCGGCTGGCGGGCAATCCGTTCATGGGTGTCCCGCTGCCCAAGCTGGAAAAGCGACTGCCCAAGTTTCTGACTGAACAGCAGGTCGTGCGGCTGTTGCAGGGCCCGCAGCGCCTGCTTGAGAACGGCGCGCTCGATGCGTTCACCGCCTGGCGGGATCGGCTGGTGCTTGAATTGCTCTACGGCGGCGGGTTGCGCGTGAGCGAGCTCTGCGGACTCGACTACCGCCGCATCGATTTTGAATCCGGCGTGGCCCGGGTGCTTGGCAAGGGCCGCAAGGAACGGCTCTGCCCGCTGGGCCGCGTGGCCACGGCCGTGCTCAGCAAGTGGCGGAACGAGTTCGCGCAGGATACGAATCCGGATTCGCCGGTCGTGGTCACGCCCCGGCACGAGCGGCTGCCGGTGCGGCAGGTGCAGTTGCTGCTGAAGCGCTACCTGGCCCTGGCCGAACTGCCGCTCGATCTCACGCCGCACAAGATCCGGCACAGCTATGCGACCCATCTGCTGAATGCCGGTGCCGATCTGCGGCTGGTGCAGGAGCTCCTCGGGCATGCGAGCCTGGCGACGACGCAGATTTACACGCATGTCAGCATCGCCCGGCTGAAGGACGTCTACGATCGGGCCCATCCGCGAGCCTAGGATCGCGGATGGGCCGTGGGGTTTTTCCCCTGCTGATTATGGGATTAATGCACTATCATTCACGTGAGGGTGGGCCCTCATTTTGATGCGCTAACTTCATATTTAATAGAAATTTGTAAAACAGGTGGGTTAACTTTGAAGTCCAAATTGGCACTCATGGCATCCCACCCAAACGCACTGACTGCGCCGCCTGTCTCTGTGGTCATTATCGACGACCACATGGCGATCATCGAGATGATGACCCCGGTCATCGATTCGATCCCGCGCTTCAAGGTGGTGGGACACGCCTTGGAAGGGGCGCCGGGGCTGACGCTGTGCCGCCGGCTCCAGCCTGATGTCATCGTGCTGGATCTGATTCTGCCCCAGACATCCGGGCTGACGTTGCTGGCCGATCTGCGTGCGGCGTGTCCGCAGTCCAAGGTGCTGGTGTTTTCCGGAAATCTCTCGGCGTCGGCCATTCGCGGGGCTTTTGCCGCCGGCGCCTCCGGCTTCGTGGAGAAGGCTGGCTCGCTCGATGAGTTTCGTGCCGCGATGCAGGCCGCGGTGGCGGGTCAGACGTATTTCGGCACGCACACGAGCACGGTGATCAAGAATCTCGTCTGCCGAAACACGCCCGTGAAGGATGAGCTCACCGCGCGCGAGCGTGTCGTCCTCCGGCATATTGCGGAGGGCCTCAGCTCAAAGGAGATCGCACTCAAGCTGGGCATCAGCGTGCACACGGTGCTGAATCACCGTAGCCGGGTGATGCAAAAAACCGGACTCCATCGCGTGGCGCAGCTTTCGCTGCACGCCGCCCAGCTGGGGCTCATTGGTGAACTGGCGCAGAATCCGGAGAGTTAGTCCAGGGTCCGCGCGCGCCGGGGCGCGACGCGGTCAGAGCGTCTTCAACCAGACGTTGCGGAAGGAGATGCGGACGCTGCCGGGGCCGGCACACTGCAGGCCGATCAGACCCTTGGTCTTGAGCTTGGTCACATCCTCATCGATGAGAATGGCCATGACGTGGCCATTCATCATCTGCACGAGCGTGTTGCCGCGCGCGATGAGGTGAATCTGGTTCCAGTCGTTGACCCGGTAATGGCCGCCGAGTCCGTCAAAGGTGCCCAGCTGGCTGAGCAGGCGTGGACGCTTGCCGGCCTCGGTGCGCACCATTTGTCCGCGAAAGGCGATCACGCCACGTCCCTGGCCGGCCTCGGCGAGGTTGGCGTTGAAGGTGTTGATGAAATTGAAGTCGTACTGGTACCCGTTGATGGCCCACTGCGCGCCGGGGGCGGGCGTGGCGCCGGCCGCAGGCGTGGGATAATAGCCGCGGTACTGGATGCCGCTGTCTGCGGTCGCGCCTTCCATCTTGATCTCCAGCTTCAGCTCGAAATCAGCCGGCTCTCCGCCTTTCCAGATGAGAAAGGTCGAGGGATTGCGCGTGCCTTCCGGCGACGTGTACTCGCCGACCATGGCGCCGTCGGTCACCCGCCAGACGGCAGGGTTGCCATCCCAGCCCGCCAGCGTGCTGCCATCGAAGAGAGACTGCCAGCCGGCGGTGTCGTTGAAATCGATGGGATCCGGCTGGGGCCGCGCGGCAGGCGCCGCAGCCGCAGCCGCAGCCGCAGCTGGGGTCGGGGCCGGTGCGGTCTGGGCCCGCAGCCCGGGGCTGCCGGCAATGAGGGCCAGGGCGAAAAGGGAGAGGAGGCGACGGGAAGCAAGCATGGTTGGGGTGGCCCGGCGGGGGTTAAACGCGAAGAGGAGAACGACGGGACGGCTTAAGCAAAGCAAGACTCCGCCCGAACTCAACGCCGGACCATTGAGCTTCATGTATAGCTGGCGTCGCTGACCGCGGTCCGAAAATTCCCAACGCCCAGCACCGGGGTCAACGACCCCGGCTACATCAATCATTCAGAGCGCGAGCCGCCGCGCCGTGCTGTTGCCGACCATGTCGTAGAGGATGATCTCCACGGACGTCGCCCCGGACACGACGGATTCCGGCAGGTCGCTGACAAAGGTCTCCTCTCGACCATCGAGAATGCCGTCCGCCGGCTGCTCCACCGTCTGCCTGTACCCGTTGTTGAAGAGGTACTCGACCCCGGCGAGGATTGAGGCGGTGTCGCGGCCGGTCACGCTGACCGTCACGCGACCGGCGGCCCGTGCCGCGGTGGCGGCGAGGATTTCCGGGGCGGTGCGGTCGATCACGAGATCGTCGGTCTCGAAAAGGGCGCTCAGGCGCTCGGACTCGGGCCGTGGTGACTGTTCGGATACGACGAGCCGCGTGAAATAGATTCCGTCGGGCAGGTGGGAGAATTCGAACTGCACATAGGAATCCTTCACCGCCACGGCGAGGTCGGTCCACGTTTCGGTGCCTTCGCGGCGAAGCGAGAAGGTGGCGGCCAGCGCATCGCCGTCGGGATCGGTCACATTCCAGTAGGCAATTTGGGTGCCCGGCGCCGGCACGACCTGGCTTTGCAACACCGTGTTGGGCCGGCGGTCCTCAGTGGGGGTGTTTGCCCCGCTCACCCCGAGAAGCTGGCCGAGCGTCGTGGTCGCCGCCGGCGGTGGCTCCGCCCGCGGAATCAGGCCGTAGTTCGGGGCGATCAGGCGAAAATCCTGCAGCTGCGGGCGGCGGTTCTGCGGCAAATGAAAGAGCGAGCCGCGGTCGATCTGCAGATCATCCGGGGACGCGGCGGGAAGCTCGATCTTGATCCGCGCATAGCGGCCCGGAGGGACATCGCCTTTCCAGCCGTCGTCGGCCGTGGCCTGCGTGGGCTGCCACGGTGTCCAGCCCTCGAGGTCATCGGTGGCCTGGCTGGTGCGGACCGACACGGAGACTTGGGCGGCATTGAGTGAGCGCAGGCGATTGAAGCGCAGGCTGCCGAGCCGGGTTGGGCTGCCGAGATCGAGGCGACGGGTCTCCGCGCTGCGCGGGCCGCTGCGGGTGAAGCTGAGGCGCGCCAGCTGAGCCATGTTGTTGCCGGTGAGAATGAAGGTGTTGCGCTCGGCATCCGCGGGTGCGAGGCCGTTGAGCTGGGCCGCTTCGCTGCCGGCGAAGTTCATGCTGCGTCGCTCGCTGATGCTGTAGGCGAGCAGATCACCCTGCTCACCGCCGGCGAGCAGGAGCAGGTCGCCACGGCGGGCAATGCGATAAAAGGCGATGCCCGCGCGCGCGGCGACGGTCTCGGGAAAGCCGTTGAGCGGATAATGGATCAATGAGCTGCGTCCCGGGAAGCGTTCGGCCGCGCCCAGTTCCGTCGCCGGGGCCGGGCGGTCGGCGGGTGAGGCCGGACGATTGAGCCGGCTTTCCGCCGTGGTGCCGGCAAAGACAACCGCGGCATAGAAGTCGCCATTGGGTAGCGGATACAGATCCGTGATCTCGGCGTCGCGGTTCTCCTGCAGGATCACCGGGGCCGTGCCAGGCGCGGCGTCGAGCGGAAGGGTGTAGAGATTGCCGCGCGGGGCCGACCCGGCGATGAGGCGGTTGCCGGCGATGACGAGGCGGCGCACGTTGCGATCGCGGATCTCGGCCAGCAGCGTGGCGCCCTTGGCCGTGAGCGTGGCGGAGTCACCGACCTTGTCAGGGCTGATGCCCGCGCGTGCGAAGTCACTGAGCTTGACGCGGTAGATGCGTCCCGGGTTGCCGGTGGCAACCAGCACGGTGTCCGCGTCCACCAAGGTCAGGTCGAGAATCGAATCCACGGGCAGCGCGAGTTGCGCCTCGACCGTTCCATCAGCGGCCAGCAGGTACAGACGGCCGTGCGGTGAGGTTCCCGCGATGATGCGTCCGTCGGCAAGCCGGCGCAGGGAAAGCACCTGGGTTTCCTCAAGGTCCGCGAGGGTGCGGGTGGTGAACGTGGCAGCGACCGGGTCGATGGTGACCGCAAGGACCTTGCCGTCGGGGCCGGTGCCGAGGAGCCACTGGCCAGCGCCGGCAGGCTCGAGGGCCCACAGCAAATCCGCTGGGAGTTCACCGGTGAGCGGTGTGAGGACGGGACCGGCGACCAGGCGTCCGTCCGAGCGGGCGGCGAGGCCCTTCAGGTTGCGGCTCGGGACGTCACGGAAGAAGTCGATCTCGAGCTTTTTGGAAAGAGGCTCCGCGACGAGCGGCGCGGAGAGGACACCGGTGCCGAGCAGAACGGCACCGAAAAGGGAGCGGAGCATCATGAGAAAGGATCGGACGCGCGAGGCGCGCGTCATTCGATGACGGCCAGCGGCCGGCGGACAATGGCGGGCAGGAGTTTTCCGGGGAACACGTGCCTCTGCCAGAGGGCGGTTTGCACTTCGCGTTTCTGGAAACGGTTCTCGTCGGAGCCGCGCGCGATCCGCTCCAGCGAGCCGGGCAGATCGAGCGTTGCGTTTGTCTGGTCGATGAACGCGGCGTTGCGCTCCACGATCGCGACGTAAAGCCCGTCTGAACGGCGCGCGCGCTCGAGCGCGTCGAGATAGGCGTCGATCGTGCGGATGCTCGCCACCGAGTAGGAATCCGGCACACCCTCGAGACGGTCGATCTCCTCGCCCGGAGCGATGATCACATCCAGCTGTTTGCCGATCCAGCTGGCCGGGATGTCGACCGGGACGATTTCGCGAACCGGGCGCCCTTGGTAGTCGCGCATGGTCAGCGTCACGTCCACGCGTTCGCCGGCCCGGGCCGAGCGGCGGGAAACCTGTACGATGTCGAGGCTCCCGGTGGGATTGCCCCCGAGCGGTTCCACTTCGAACAGGATCTTGCTGGGAAAAACCTCCTCCACCGGGTTTTGCACCCAGGTCGTCAGACGGCGAATAAAGCCATCGAGGCCGGCATTGAATCCCTGCGGACCGGCAAAGAGGGCCGAGTGGGTGATTTCGCGACCGTCGGGGAACACCACGCGGCTGCCGACGCGGAAGCCCTCGGTCAGTCCGGCATCATTGGATCCCAGCACCGCCTGGGTCAGGCCGAGCGTGGCAATGGTCGGAGTGAGGCGGTGATGACGCACGGTGGAGAACTGCAGGGTGCGGGTTGGCGTGGTCACGGTCACCGGAACCATTGCCGGTCCGGGCCCGAGTTCACCGTAGATCGCCGAGAGGCGATCCTGCCGGACGGTGCCGATCACCGCGCCCGTGTTGGAAATCTTCATCGAGTTCTGCGTCGACGGGAGAATGGTCACGATCTCGGCCGAGGCCATCGGGACTTCGACGGCGCCGAGACCGAGCATGGGGTGACCAAACGCCAGCACGCGCGAACCGTCGACCTGGGAAACCGTGCCGGTGCCGGCGAGCGTGATGTCGCCGATGGCGAGCGCGGCGGCCACGGCCTCGCCGGGGCGCAGCGTTCCGCCTGCGTCAGGCGCGGGTGCGGAGGGATTGGAACCGCTGCCGCCGAGCGTGGAGACGGAAAGGCCGAGCGCCTGCAGCTGAGGGGAAAATGCGGCGACCACATTGGGCGCGATGCCCCCGAGCGTGAACACCGGCGTGAGCGGCTGGAAACCCTCGCCGCCGCCGGCCCGCGCCTGCGTTTGCGCGAGAGGCTCGGATCCCGCGGGCGCGCTGACCGGAGCCGCTTCGCCGGAGCCCGCGCGGCCGTCGGAGTTCATCGCGATCCGGCGGACTTCGAGCAAATCAGCGACGGGCGTGAAGCCGGCGTAGCGCACCGTTTCGAAGCGCTGAACCTGATAGGAGAGGGCGCCCGCGAGTTTACCGTCGATGTAGAGCGGGCTTCCGCTCATGCCCGCGACGGCGCCCATCGGCTGCACGCGGGGATCGGTGAGCTGACAAAGAATCAGCGACTTTCCAGGTCCCAGGGCATTGCGAACGATGCCGGTGACTTCGACCTCGAAGGGCTCCGGGGTGGTGCCTTGGAAAACGGTCCAGACCTGGCCTTTCATGCCGGCGCGCAATTCGTCGAGCGCCATCACCGGCGCATCGACCGGCTGCGCGCGCGCAACCGTCATCGCAGCCGCGAACCCGATCAGGAGTCGGACGATCGCGCAGAGACGGCCGGGACGGGAGAGGGTCATAGTTCCTTGATGGCGGAGGAGACGATATCGCAGGCGCGGTCGATGTCACGGCCCGCATGAGCCGTGCTGAGAAACCATGCCTCATACGCACTGGGGGGCAAGTAGACACCTTTCGCAAGGCACGCGTGGAAAAAGCGCCCGAAGAGCTTCGCATCCGAGGTCAGCGCGGTCGTGTAATCACGCACCTGGGTGGGCGTGAAGAAGAGGCTGAACATCGACCCGACCTGCGGAGTTTGCAGCGGGATCCCCTTAGCCTTGGCCGCAGCCGCAGCGGCGGAACAGAGTTGGCGCCCGAGGGCATCAAGTCGCTCGTACGGTTTGACCTCGTCGAGCAACCGGAGCTGGGCGATGCCCGCGGCCATGGCGAGCGGGTTGCCGCTGAGCGTGCCGGCCTGGTAAACCGGGCCGAGGGGCGCGAGGTGGTCCATGATATCAGCCCGGCCGCCGAAGGCGCCGACCGGCAGGCCGCCGCCGATGATCTTTCCGAGGGTCGTCAGATCGGGCGTGATGCCCTCCAGCTCCTGCACGCCGCCCCGGGCGAGGCGGAAGCCGGTCATGACTTCGTCGAAAATCAAGAGCGCGCCATGCGCTGCGGTGAGTGCGCGGACGCGGGCGAGGTAGCCGGGCTCGGCCTGAATGAAGCCGACATTGCCAATGTAGGGCTCGAGGATCACGCCCGCGACCTGACCCGGATTCGCGGCGAAGGCGGCTTCGAGCGCCGCGGCGTCGTTGAACGGAAGCACGATCGTCTCGCGGGCAAACGCGGCGGGGATGCCGGCGCTGTCCGGATGGCCGTGAGTGAGGGCGCCCGATCCGGCCTTGATCAGGAGCGAATCAGAGTGGCCGTGGTAGCAACCGGCGAACTTGATGATCTTGTCGCGCTTGGTGAAACCGCGGGCGAGGCGGATGGCAGACATCGTCGCCTCCGTTCCGCTGCTGCACAGGCGTACCTTCTGGATCGACGGGAAAAACGTGACGATCAACTCGGCCATCTCGACCTCGTACGGATTCGGCGTCCCGAACGACGTGCCCTTTTCAAGCGCGGTCGCGATCGCGGCCTTGATGCGCGGGTGGTTGTGTCCGTGGATCGCCGGCCCCCAAGTACAGACGAAGTCGATCAGCTCGCGTCCGTCGGCCGTGGTGAGTGTGGCGCCCTGGGCCGACTGGGTGAAGAACGGCGCGCCGCCCACGGAACGGAAAGCCCGGACGGGCGAGTTGACGCCACCGGGGATCAGCTTGAGCGCGCGTTCGAAGAGGGAATCGGAAATGGACATGGATTCAGATATTCAACCACTGATCAGCACTGAGAAACACTGATAAACACTGATAAAATTCAATCATCGTACGCGCCGTCGCCAATCGAGTTTCGGTGATGCGCCAAAATTTACGAGATAACCGACGCGGTGCCCGGTGGATTTCAGATAGTGCAAAAGCTGGGCTTCGTGCTCTGGAAGCAGTGTCCTAACGGCTTTTATCTCGACGATAATTCTGTCTCGGACGAGCAGATCTGCTTCGTAGGGCTTGCTCAGTAGCCGGCCCTTGTAGGCGATGGGGAGCCTTGGTTGAGCCACATACGAGATAGCCCGATCAGCCAGCTCAAGTTCCAGGCTTTGCTGGTAGACTTCTTCCAGATATCCGTTTCCCAGTTCATTATACACTTCGAAGCAGGCGCCAATGAGCGCGTAGCCGTCGGGATCCAAGTCGGGCGAGATCGGATCATCAGCGCGCATCAGTGAAAATCAGTGGTTAGCTTCCAGATTCAGCTCACATACTTTTGCACGATCGGGATGCGCCGACCGACGCCGAACGCCAGGGGGGTGATCTTGAGGCCCGGGGCGGCCTGCTTGCGCTTGTACTCGTTGAGATCGACCTTGCGGACGACGTCGTTGACGACCGCCTCGGCAAAACCCTGCGCGACGAGATCGCGGCGCGAGAGGCCTTCCTCGACGTAACCTTTGAGGATCGCATCGAGCACATCGTAAGGCGGCAGGCTGTCCTGATCGACCTGCCCGGGACGCAGCTCCGCGCTCGGCGGTTTCTCGATCGTGTTAACCGGGATGATCTCACGTTCGCGGTTGATCCAGCGCGAAAGGTCGTAGACCTGCGTCTTGAACACATCGGAGATCACCGCGAGCCCGCCGCACATGTCGCCGTACAACGTGCAGTAGCCGACCGCGACCTCGCTCTTGTTGCCGGTGGTCAGGAGTAGGGCGCCAAATTTGTTCGAGAGCGCCATCATGATGACACCCCGGGTGCGCGCCTGCAGGTTTTCCTCGGTCACGTCGCGCGGGCGTCCGGCGAAGATCGGGCCGAGCGCGCGCTCCGTGGATTCAACCGCTTCCGCGATGGCGATGGTCTCGAAGCGCAGGCCAAGGTTTTCAGCCAGGATGCGCGCGTCGTCACGCGAGTGCTGCGAGGAGATGGCGGAAGGGAGCGAAACGCCGATGACGTTTTCCTTGCCCAGTGCCTCGGCCGCGATCACCGCCACCACGGCGGAATCGATGCCTCCGCTCAGCGCCACCAGCGCGCGTTTGAAGCCACTCTTGTGAGCATAGTCACGGAGGCCGAGAACCAGCGCATCGTGGATATCCTTCATCCCGGCTTGGGCAAACGATGGCGCGAGGACGGCCGGCCCCGGGGTGGGCGTGTCGATATCAGCGGCCCCTAGGGCGACGTCCACGACGCGATGGTCGTCCTTGAACGCTTCGAGTCCGGCCAGGATGCGGCCGTGGGCGTCGGCGACCAGACTGCGACCGTCAAACACGAGTTCGTCATTCCCGCCGACGGCGTTCACGTAAACAACCGGGCAGCCAAGCAGGCTCGCGGCATCGGTGACCAAGGTCTGGCGCGTGCCGCCCTTGCCGAAGTTCCACGGGCTGGCGGAGAGATTGACCATCAGGTCGATCGCCTCGTCGGCCAGCCACTTGACCGGATCAAAATGGTAAAGGTTGTGAGGGGCGATATCCGGATGCGTCCAGATATCCTCGCAGATGGTCACGCCGATGCGCTTGCCGCCGAGCGTGAAGACACCGGGGCTTTGGGCCGGCTCGAAGTAGCGATCCTCGTCAAACACGTCGTAGGTCGGAAGCAGGCTCTTCCGGGCAGAGAAGAGCGTCCGGCCGTTCTGGCAGAGCACCGCCGAGTTGAAGCAACGTCGGCCGGTCGGGGCCGGATTGGACTCCACCGTACCGATGAGGGCGGGAACCTCGCCGATTTCCGCGGCGATCGCGGCCAGGCAGGCTTCCACGTCAGGGACAAATTGACGCTTAAACAGCAGATCCCGCGGGGGATAGCCGCAAATGACCAACTCCGGGTAAACAACCAGTTCGGCGCCCTGTGCGACCAATGTGCGGTAGGCTTCGAGGATCTTGCGACGATTGCCGGTGAGATCCCCGACGGTGGTGTTGAGCTGGGCGAGGCCGATTCGCATGACGGTGGGAGGGGAGGACGTTGGACGCGTTTCCCGTGAGTGACAACCTGCATATCACTTCGGAAGCTGCTGAAACCGGGAGCATTAGATGAGCGTCATGACAACTGATGGTCGTCCTCACATTCGCTTCATCTTTGCAGGAATTAAGCGCCGGTGTGGATTCTCCTTTCCTGACGATGTCGTCCTGCGGCATGCTTTCTGCCTAACCATTCGCCTTTTATGTCACGTTCCCGTTCACGAACCTATCTTCCCTTCGCCCTCATCGCGGCGCTGGCGCTCCAGCCGGTCGCTCATGCGGCGACGCTTACGCTTCGCGAGGCCTTGGAAGCCGTGGATCGGACGAGCATCACGGTTCTGCTCAGCCGCGAGGCCGCCGTTCAGGCCATTGCCGCGTCCCAGCAGCAGCGCGCGGCCCTGATGCCCAACGTCAATCTGAACGCCAGCCAGAACCGCTCGAGCTCGGCCTCGTTCAGCAACGGCAACGTCACGCAGAATTCCCCCACGAATCGCTTTTCCGGCACGCTCAACGCCACGCTGAACCTGCTCGATGCGCAGAATATCGCGAGCTACAGCGCGTCGAAAATCGCCATCAACGTGGCTGAGCTCGACGTCAATGTGGCCCGTGAAACCGTCACGACGACGGTTGCGCAGACCTATTTCCAGCACCTGCGCAACCTGCGTCGGATTGCCGTCCTCGACGCCAACATCGCGCGCGCCAAGGCCCTCCTTGAGCTGGCCAAGACCCGCGCCGAAACCGGCGTGGCCACGCAGATCGACGTGACTCGCGCCGAGGCCGTGCTGGCGACCGCTGAACAGGCCCGACTCCAGCAGGAGACCGTGGTGCAGTCCAGCGAGCTCAACCTCAAGCAGCTCCTCGACCTCGATCTGAACGAGCCGCTCACGCTGGCCGATTTCGCCGTTCGCCGGGTCGAGGCCCCGACCTATGCCGCGAGCATCGAGCAGACCGCCTTCGAGCGCCGTTACGACTACCTCCGCGCGGTGAAGCTGCTCGAGCAGAACAAGCTCGAGGTCAAGGCCGCTAAATTTGACCGCCTGCCTTCCCTGGCCATCACGGGCAACGTCGGCCTCTCCTCGGAGGTCATCTTTGACGACGAGAATGCGGACACGTGGGCGGGCGGCGTCAGCCTGAGCATGCCGATCTTTGATTCCGGTCGCGTGCGCAACCTGACCAACCTGGCTCTCTCCCGCCTCCGGGCGCAGGAGCTCCGGGTCCGCAATCTTCGCCTGCAGATCGGCGCCGAGGTTCGCCTGGCGTCCCAGGACGCCCGCTCCCGCTTCGCTCAGGTCGCCGTGGCCGAGCGCAGCCTGCGCCTCGCGCAGGATGAACTCGCGCTCGCCCAGCGCCGCTTCGAGCAGGGTGTGGCCGACAACCGCGAAGTCATCGACGCGCAGAACAGTCTCGCCGTCGCCAGCGACAACGTCGTCGAGGCGTTTTATCAGTACAATCTCTCGCGTGTGACGCTGGCTCGCACCAGCGGCGACGTTCGCCTGGTGCTGAACGAGCAGTCCAATTGATCGGGCCGTGCGCCCGCTGATCCTGGCCTCTGCTTCCCCCCGGCGACGCGAGTTGCTCGCTTCGCTGGGGGTCGCATTCCAGATCGTCACGGCGCAGGTGGTCGAGCACGAGGATCCGGCGACGGATCCCCGCATCATGGTCGCCCACAATGCCGCCCTCAAGGCAGACTGGGTCTCTGCGCGACATCCCGAGGCCATTGTCCTCGGCGCCGATACCACGGTCTTTCTTGAGGGTTGCGCGCTCAACAAGCCGGTCGATGCAAGCGATGCCCGCGCCATGCTGCGGCGCTTGAGCGGCCGGACCCACACCGTATTCACCGGCCTGGCGCTTCGCTGTCAGGCGACCGGGCTCAGGATCGACGACGGCGAATCGAGCGAGGTCACCTTCAAGCCGCTGGACGAAAGCACGATCGAGCGCTACCTGGCGCTGGTGCCGACGTTGGACAAGGCCGGCGGCTACGGGATCCAGGACCATCCCGAGCTGATCGTGGCCGGCTACACGGGCGGACTTTCAAATATCGTCGGGCTTCCGGTGGAAAGAACGAAACAAATTTTGACTAGGGCGGGTCTCCTGAGCTGAGTTTCACTTGCTCGCTCCCGCTTATGTCGACCCTTTCCGAACCGCCTACACGTCCGGGGCCCCGCCGCCGGGCGGCGTGGATGCGGTTGTCCAAGGATTCTGACACCCGTTCCGTCCAGATCGGGGTGATCGGCACCGTGCTGATTCACATCCTCCTGCTGTGGCTGGCGCCCAAGCTGGAGCGCAACTTCGGCTCGGCGGCGTTGGTGCCGGCCGGAGCCGATCCGTCATCATCGAGCTTTGACGTGGAACTTGCCCCGGATGCATTTGCCGCCCCGGAAACGCCGCCGCCGCAGAAGTTCGTCGAGGTCAACCCGGATGCGCCGGACAACGCGCCGGACAAAACCCAGAATTTTGGCGCGCAGAACCAGCAGGTTGCCCAGGAGGTTCCTGACCCGGATGGCAAGAGCGACGCGCCCGCCGTTGAGGGACAGAAGGAAGTCGAGTCGACGGCCATCGTTTCCGGTTCCCGCAACCAGGAGCCGGCCGAGATTACCCAGGTCCAGCCGCCGAGCCCTGAGGTCGTGCAGGAGATCGAACAGGCGCTGCAGGAGGCCGCGCGCCAAGCCCAGAATCCGCTTCCCGGAACGGAGAAGATCGAGGGCGATTCCGCCGAGGGCATCGGCTCCAACATTGTGAAGCTGCCGGAGAATCCGCAGGCGATCCCTGAGCGCATCGAGGGCACGACCGACGCGGCGCAGCGCGAGGGCTCGGCCACGGGCGGGGCCTTCCGCGTCGATCCGTCGCGGCCGGCTCCACGCCCCACGCTCAGTGCCAGCCAGGTTCGCCCGGCCTTTCTTTCCGAGCGCGTGGAGGGCACTTCGAATCTCGGGGTGATCGCGCACAACGCGCTGCGCACCGAGTACGGCGCCTACCTTGCGCGCATCATCGACGCGGTCGACACGCAGTGGGACAAGAATATCCGGGCCAAGATGCAGGGCGGCGTCAGCTACCCGCTCGCCGACAGCAAGGTCACGGTGAAATTCCGACTCAACAAGGATGGCGATGTGGCCATCGTGAACGTCGATGGCTCGACGGACACGATCTGGAGCCGCGTGTGCGTGGACGCGGTCGCGCAGCGCGCGCCGTACGGGGTGTGGTCGGACGACATGATTGCGGCCATGGGGGAGTCGACCGAGATCACGTTTACGTTCCACTACCATTGAGCGCGCAGCCGGCGGATTTCTGGGACAGCCTTCCTTTGGGTCGCGGGGTGGAGTTGCTCACGCGGGATGCCAACGGATTGGCCGCGTTCGCGAAACCGGCGGGCGTGTTGTCGCACCCGAACGACTCGTCGGATCAGGTCCGCTCGCTCCTCACTGGACGCTATCAGGCCGAGGGCGAGTACTTCGAATGGAAGTCGTCCACCGGTGGCCAGCGCCGACTCTGGCTCCTCAACCGCCTCGATGGGGCGACGTCAGGCGTGATCATGACGGCCGCCAGCGAAAGCCTCGCCACGGAGATCCGCGCGCTCTTCCAGCGGAAACAGGTGTACAAGGCCTATCAGGCGCTTGTGTTCGGGGTGCCCTCCGCTTCGCGTCAGGTCTGGCGCGATCGGCTGGCCGTGCAAAAGAAGGGCGGGGTGGTGCGCACTGACACGGGCGGCAACATTCCGGCGGAAGCTGCGATGACGGTGCTGCGTCAGCAGCGTGCGGCCGCTCCGCCACTCGCGCTGATCCAACTCGAGCCCAAGACGGGTCGCAGTCACCAACTGCGCGTGCAGTGTGCGAAGCGCCATCTGCCGATCGTGGGCGATGCGACCTATGGCGATTTCCCAGCGAACCGCGCGTTTGCCAAGCGGACGGGTGAGAAACGGTTGTTCCTCCATTCGCACGAGACGTCCTTCGAGTACGATTTTGCCGGCCGCAGCCATGCCTTCAAGGCGGTCGCCCCGCTGCCTGCAGAGTTCGCCGCGGCGCTTAAGGCCTGAATTGAAGTAACCACTTATTTTCACTGAGAGACACTGATTCAGAAATCTTCATCAGTGATCATCAGTGCAGATAGGTGGTTTCAATCGGATCGGCGCGTTTTGCTGCGCGATTGACAAAATCGTCCCGTCTACCCATCACCCAATTCGTGCTTCGCTCCGTTTCCTTTTTTGGCCGCTTCTTCTTCTGGGGGTATTTTACCTCGAAGAACGCCTGCGGCTGCCGCGAATCCTGAGCATCGACCCTCGATCCCTTCGCCAAATCAGCCGCCTCCTTCAGGCGGCTTTTTTATTTTTACCGTCCTCCCATGATCCTTCCGAAATCCAATCGTCTTTCTCCTGAGCAAGTCGCCGAGATCACCCGCATCGTCGAGGCGTTTGGCTGCACAATCCAGCCGATCGTCGGCGCCGTCCGCACGATCTATGCGATCGTCGGCGACGAGCGGGACGACCTGATGATCAACCGCCTCGAGGGTCTCGACTACGTCGAGCGCATCGATCGCATCCAGTCTCCCTTCAAGCTCATGGACCGGCGTTCCGATCTGGCCAGCCATCGCATCAAGGTCGGCGCCGTCACGCTCGGCGAGGAACTGCTGATCATCGCCGGTCAGTGCACGATCGACCCGAAGAACCCCAATTATTTCTACGAGACCGCCCAGGCGGTGAAGGAAGCCGGCGCCAACGCCCTGCGCGGCGGTGTGTGGAAGCCGCGGACCAATCCCTACAGTTTCCAAGGCGACACCAAGTCGCTCGACATCCTCATGGAGGCGTCGCGCCGCACCGGGCTGCCGGTCGACACCGAGGTCATGGAGGAGGCCCACATCCATCTCGCCCTCGATGCCGGGGTCTCGACGCTTCAGGTCGGAGCGCGCAACGCACTGAACTACTCGCTCCTGCGCGCCATCGGCAAGGCGATCGCCCACCGCAACGTGGCCGTGCTGCTCAAGCGCAGCATTCACATGGGGCCGATCAACGAGTTCGTCTCCGCGGCCGAGTACATCGCGGCCTTCGGCAATCCCAACGTGATCCTGTGCCCGCGCGGCACCACGCCCACGCTCGATGGCTACCGCAACCACCCGGATGAGAGCATCACGCCACTCCTCAAGGAAAAGACTTGGGCGCCGGTCGTGGTGGACCCGTCGCACTCCGTGGGCAAGGCCGCCTATGTTCCCGCCTGCGCACTGGCCGCGGTCGCCTATGGGGCGGACGGCCTTTGCATCGAGGCGCACGTGAAGCCCAGCGACGGTATCGGCGACGACCCGAAGCAGGCGCTCACGCCCGACGTGCTGGCTGAAACGATTCGTCAGGCGCGGGCACTCTGGGCCCTGCGTCGTTCGGTTAGGTCCTGAGGAGGAGATTTTCACGCGAAGCGGCGAAAGCGCTGGAGGGGGGGCCGCCTCATGATCGCCTTCGCGTCTTCGTGTGAGACCTCTGTCTAGAGATATTGATTGGCATTAGTCTTGATTTCACCTGGTGTGTGGCCAATTGTGGCCACATGAAAACATCCAAACGCGTTCTCGGGGCTAAAGCCCTTCAGGCGCGAGCTGAACCCGGCGTTTCCGAGGCCGCCACGCTCCGCCAGCGAACCGAGGTTTCCGTGCGCGAGGCCAAGGATCAGCTCTCGGCCCTGCTTCAGCGCGCCCAAGCCGGGGAAGAGATCGTTATCACTTCGGATGGTGATCCCGTTGCGATGCTGGTGCGTCACCGTCCGGTGCTGACCGGCAAGCCCTGGCTGCCGTTGGCGGCCTTTCGTGCCACGATGCCGATGACGCCGGACTCAGCCGGCTGGGTGGACGAGTCGCGGGGGGAGCGGGAGTGAACGATGTACCTGGACACGTCGGTCCTGCTCAAACTCTACACGCCGGAACCTGATTCAGCTGCTTGCGAGGCTCTGGTCGCAGGGCAGGGCATTGTGTCGTCAGAATTAGGATACGCCGAGCTGTGGTCTGCGCTGCTGATGAAGGAGCGCAGCGGCGTCCTTTCACCTGACAACCGGCAGCGCGCCTGGGAATTGTTCGAGATTCACCTGCTCGACGGGGTGGTGGATCTCGTGGAACTCGACGGTGCGGTTGTGCGCGATGCGGCGGAGATGATGGCGAGGGTGCACCCCCGGGTGCCGCTGCGCACGCTGGACGCGATTCATCTGGCGACGTTTGCCGGCATCTCGGCGGGGCCCCTTTTCACCATGGATCGGCGCATGCTGGCCGCAGGTCGCTTGCTCGGATTTCCACTCGTCCGCGATAACGATTGAGCTGCCCGGGGCCTGCCCGCGCTAACGCGGGCAGAGCTCATCCAGATAGCCTTCGTCGTAGGCGATCGCCGTGAATGCGCCGACGATGCGGGGATCGGGCGGCGTACCGCCGTAGAGCTGCCTGACCATGAAGCGAAAGCCGCGCTCCATGGGATAGCCGGGCTTGCCGATGTGCGGCGCGAGGACATTCCACGCGGCGATGCGGTCCGCCGCGCTCGCGGGCCTGGCAAGAAACCACCGCGCGACGTGGTCATCATCGGCACCGGCCTCGCGTACGGCTGCGAGTAGTTCGTCTTTGGTCAGGGCGAAATGAGCGAGGAATGCTCCGTCGGTGGCGATCGGATGACAGAACGGGGTCACGAAATCCGGGTGCAGCGTGCCCGCCAGATGGCAGCGCGCCTTGTCCAGAATGCGGGCAAGCCAGACGCATCCGGCTACGGAATCATCAGTGGGGCGGCGGAGTTTCATGAGGACGTGATCGCATGATCGGTTTCAAGTGGCGTGATCCTGACGGGCAACAAACCACTCGATGGTGGTCGCCAGCACGTGCGCACCCTGTTCGTCGTGAACATCCACGTGCACGTCGAGCCGCGCGCGACCGCGTTCGCGCAGGGTCGTGATGAAGTGCTCGCGATCGTTTGTCTCCACATGGAGTGTGGTGTGAATCGCTCCGCGCGCCGGATGACGGAACTTGGCTTCGACGCGCCTGACCACGGGAAGCACGGGAAAATTGAGGTCGCTGAACTCACGGATCAGGTACTCCCCGCTGGAGGCCTCGGCGAGCGCGAGCATCGCCCCGGCATGGACCGTTCCCAGATGGTTGGTGTAGCGGACGTCGGCCGGAAACGAGAGCACGCCATCAGGGGTGGTCGCGCGCTCCATTCCAACGAAGCGGTTAAAGGGAATCTCGATGATGTCCACGGAGCGACAGGAGTGCGGTCAGCTTCGCGGGCGAGCGGTTACGAGGCAACCCGCAATCCGGGCGCATCCGCTAACGTGATCCCGGTCGCCCACTGGCAGAGGGAGGTGACGGCTCGACGCCAATCACCGTGGCTTCGCCGATCGTGACTGTTCCGCTGCGATCAATGCGGCGTGTCATCACGGCGGCATGAGGCATCTCGCGGCCCAGAAACGGGGCGGCGGCGGCAATGAGCGGAGGCAGCGACTCGGTCATGTTCACGCCGGCCGAGTTGACGGTCATGCGCGTGCGCCAGAGCGGGATCCGGTCGTTGCGCGCCACGCTCGCGTAGTCGTACGCGGTCGCGATGACGAAATAGCACGAGCTGAAGGACTCCTCGACGAGGTGACGCGTGCGTGAGTCGCGCTCGCGAAAACGTTGAAACGGCCCGAGGCCGGAACTCAACCCCAGGGCTCCGGCGGAGCGGGCGTGGGTGACCTGCTCGGCGATCACGGCCGCGAGCTCGTTGGCAAACGGGGTGCCGCCGATCAACGCGGCTCGTTCGAGCAGATCCTTGCGAAAGGTCAGATCGGACAATGCGCGACCGAGCAATTCTTCCGAACCTTTGACTCCATTGGCGGGCGTTGGCTGGGGATCCTCGCCGGCGGCAATGGCCTCGGCTTCCGCGTTGGCCCGCTCCAATTCGGCCAGGGGATCCTCGTCGTTGACGGAGTGTGCACCGTAACTGAAAACCACGACAAGGTCGGGCGTGGGACCGCCTTCGATCGCCGGCAAAAAATGGTTCACGGCAAGCGCCCGGATCATGATCTCCTGCAGCTTTTCCACCGGAGGCAAAAGCGTGGGCGCAACGCCGTCGCCGAGTGCGAGGTACTTGCCGGACTGCGCGACAAAGGTTGCCGGCTGGGCGGAGGAAGGCCGCGGGCGCTTGCGCCCTTCGCCGGTCATTTCGGTGATGACATTGAAATCAAGCTGCGGGTTTTTCTGGAACGCCTTGGGGGCGAGCGAAAGCACCCAGCGTGCGTCCTTGGTGTCGTCGGGAATTGCGAGCCGATCGGGGCTGGATTGCGCCAGAAGGCCCGTGCTCGCCAGAGCCAGCAGCGCCCTCGTGCGCAGGGTGAAGGATGACATGGGGAGGATGGGGTGAACTCCGACCGGATTCAGTGTGGCGGATCGACCGCCTGAATCCAAGGGTTGCTTCGCGGACAGTGGGAGTGTCCGCAGGCAGCGAACCGGTTGGCGTCCGGCGTTGGCGGCTAGGGTTTCCGGCCTTCGTCGACTTCATAGAAGTCGAAATAGGTCAGGATGTCGGCGCGATGGCCGAGCCCATACGCTTCCTTGTACTGCTGCAGCGCGTCGACCGGGGCGTCGGTGTCACGCCAGCCGCGCTTGATCATGTACTCGTTCCAGACGAGGATTTCGACGTCGGAGGGCTGGCGCCCGGTGGCGAAGCACCAGGCGAGGATCTCCTCATCAGTGCCGCCCGTTCGCACGCGGGCAACGAGCGCGTCGTACTCGACGTGAAGAAAGCGAACGCAGCGACGGTCAAATCCCAGGCCGAGGTAGGGGAGGTAATCGGCCGGTAAACGGCCCTGCTCATGCAAACGAATCTTGCGCAGCATGCGTGGCACCCAGACCAGGCCGCCGAGTTTGGTGTACGGACTGACAAACAGATCGGAGGGCGTCACGGCGGGCAGCGGCGGAATCCGGGGCGCTCAGAATGGCCCAAAGCGCGCGGCCAGAAACCCGGCGATCACGGCTAGGGCGTAGACGACGACGCTGGCGACATGACGCAGCCATTTTTGCCGTTCCCGGGATTCGCGCCAGGGTGCGAGCATGGAGAAAGCCGCACCCCCAGCCGCCCCGGCGATGGCAACCGAGGTCAGGTTTCGCGTGGCCCGCAGGCTGGCTTCTTCATGAAGCCCGGCGAAAAAAAGCAAACCGATCATTGCGAGCATGGCCCCCAGCACCAGCGAGCGCATGGAGACATGGGGCTCAAGATCGGTGGATTCCGGTTCGTTCATCAGACGACGTCCCGAGCAAACAAAGGGAATCGCGCAGGGAAAGCAGAAACCGTTGCTCGGCGTGGTGCCGTCGGCTGACGGACTTGATTCCCGGTGCTTAGACTTAAAGCCAGCGTCGTACCCGGCCTAGATAAGCGGCGTAAGACGGACCGAAACGGGCGAGCAGGATTCGCTCTTCCGGCTTGATTTGGAACGCCGTCAGATAGCCGCAAAAGACAGGGATGAATCCGAGGCCGGGTAGGGACGCGTTCCAGACGGCTACGCCCGTGAGTCCGAGCGCCATGCCGAGGTACATGGGGTTGCGGGTGTAGTGGTAGATTCCGCCTGTGACCACTGAACTCACCTGTGCCGTCGCCAGCGGACTTACCGTCGTCCGGGCCCGGCGAAATTCCCTGACGCCGGCGAGGACGATGGTGATACCCAGCAACCCCAGTCCGCCCGCGGCCAATCGGTGTCCGGGAAACGGATAACCGGCCGTGGGAAACAGTCGGGCACAGGCCACGATGGCTCCGGCCAACACGATCCACACCACGACGGGCGGAATTTTCAGATCAAGTGACGTCACAGGTGGGTACGGTCCTCATTGGCCGGAGTGAACGGCCAAATCGTTCTCGTTCTTCGTCCTTATACTCGTTCTCAGATCGAGAACGAAGAACGATTAAGAGAACGAAAACGAATTCAGGACGACACTACCCACAAAGGGAGACGGCTTGCCGCGGACTGACTCAAGGCTGAGGCGGCGTCGTCGTTGCCGGCGTGGCTTCAGCAGGGGACGCGACGAGGACGCCGCCGGAGGCGTTCACCATTTCGACGCTTTGATAATAGTGCTGCCGGCGCTTGTAATCAGCGGGAAGGATCGAGCGGGCCAGAAGCACGCGCTCGGCGGCCTCGGCCTCCATCGCCCGCTGGCGTTCGAGTGCGGCCAAGCGTGCGGCTTCACGGTCGGCCTCGGTGCGTTTCTGCTGCTCCAAGGCTTCAAGGCGGGCCAGGGCCTCGCGGCGGGCGGCATCAGCCGCGGCAGCCTCGCGCTCAGCCTGTTCGGCGCGCAGGCGGGCCTCGCCTTGGGCCGCATCGCGTTCGGCGCGCAGGCGGGCCAGTTCCTGACTGGAACGCTGGGCTTCGGTCTCGGCTCGACGGCGCACGGCCTCGGCTTCGGCTTGCTCGGCGCGCAACTGGGCCAGCATCCGCGCGGATTCCTCCGCCTGCAGGCGGGCCTGCTCGGCCGCGAGCCGGTGGGCTTCCGCCTCGGCCTCGGCGCGCTGGCGATTCTCCGCCTCGCGCCGGGCAAGATCAGCCCGTTCGGCTTCGGCCCGCTGGGCGGCAAGGGCATTTTCCGCTCCGGTGCGGTAGGCGCGATAGCCAAAAATCGCGGCAACCAGGAGCAGGACAGCAAGGATGGCTACGATAATGTTCTTGTTCATGTCAGAAGGTAGACCTGTTTCCGGGCGAGTGGTTCGGAAAAGTCGCAGGGGAAACGACGATACCCGACAAAAAGCTTCCTCGAGGATAGCCAGCCGCCCTTTCCCGGCAAGGGCAATGGACTGGAAGTTTAGCGTCTTTTCGTTGGGCGAACGAAGAAGAAATTGGCCAGAAATCCGAGTCCCATCACGGCTCCGAGGGTGCGCAGATTGCGCATCGCTCCGACCACACTGGCGAGCGGAGCGGCGGAGGATTCGTGCACCCGGACGAGGAGCAGGCAGCCGGCCAGGGCCAGCACGGGCTGGACGAGGAAGAGCGTGTGATAGAGTTCGAGCGCGTTGGCGCCCTGGGCGAGGAAATGCCCCAGCACCCAGCCACCGAGGATCGGCGCGACCGCCGTCACAAGTGAGGTCACGGCGAGATTCATGCTGATCGCGAGCGTTTTGGCTTCGGCCGGGATCAGCTTCAGCTGGATGTTGAACAAGCCGAGGGTAAAGCCGGCAGACATGACGCCGCCAAACGCCCACATCGGATAGAGGAGGTTGCGATTGGACGGCTCGAGAAAGCACCAGAGAAAGTTCTGCACCTGCCACGCGATCATGCAAAAAAGCATGACCGGCTTGTTGCCGAAGCGGTCGGCCATCGCGCCCCAGGCTGGATAGGACAACGCACCGCCGAGGCAGGTCAGGATGACGAGGTGGCTCACATTGCGCACGGTCATGTCGACCTGCTCGTACATGAACACGTAGTAAAAAGGACCGAAGAAATTTGCGGCAAATCCCCACACGGCACCAAAGCCGATAAACCAGAGATAACCCGGCGCGCGCACCAGCACGGCGAGTTGGTCCCGCCACGGCGCGCGGCTGTCGGTGTGGACTACGGGCGAGCTCGTGCGCGTGCGATGCTGCAGGTAAACGGAGACGACGCGTAGGGCGACGGTGCCGAACAGCAGCCACTGAAACGCGCGGACTGAACCCGCGGCGGCGGGATCGATCAGGTCGCCGACGAGGAAAAGAAAGACGATCAGCGCCACTTGCATGAGGCGGTTGCGCATGCCGAAGTACTTTCCGCGCAGACGCCACGGAACCCATTCCTGCACCCACGACGTCCAGACGACGCCGGTCACGGCCGTGATCGCGGCGGAACAGGCAAAGATCAGGAGAAACCACGGGCCGCTGCCGGCGGGGTCGTCGACCGGCAGGAAAGGCAGGGCGAAGGCCAGCGCAGCCCAGCACACCACCTGGAACGAACAGAAAACGAGTGAGGCCGTCTTGGCCGCGAACAGCCGGTCCACAAACGGCATGAGGAACGCCTGCGCGAAGTTGCCCCAGAACGGGAGCGAGGCGATCAGGCCATACATGTCGGGCCGGAGGTGAAAGACGCCTGGCAGGAGCGCGGCGATCACGAAGTTGCCCGGCTGCAGCAGGTACACGATCGGCGTGGCGTAGAGCCCCTCAATGGTGCACAGACGGAGATTGCGGCGAAGCAGCGACATGGCGTGATAACGGCAGGAAGAGCGTAAACCCATCAAAGGGCATGGCCACCGCGATAAAAGCTAAAGTATTCCAAAGCCAAAATACGGTTGCACTCGCGCGTGACCTCATTGGTACGCAGCTGGTGGTTCGGGATGCGACCGGCAAACGGCGTACCCATCGTATCACCGAGACTGAGGCCTATCAGGGCGAGGATGACCTTGCCTGTCATGCCCGCCGGGGCCGCACGGCCCGAACCGAGGTCATGTATGCGGCGGGCGGCGTCTGGTATGTGTACCTTTGCTACGGGATCCACGAGATGCTCAACCTCGTGACCGGACCCCGTGATCAACCCAACGCCATCCTGATCCGCGGGGTCGAAGGGCTGTCCGGTCCCGGCCGACTCACGAAGGGCCTCGGCATCGACCGGCGCTTCAACGGGCTCGCGGCGCGGGCTGCGACCGGACTCTGGATCGAGGACGACGGTTTCAGGCCCGCCCGAGATGAAGTCCGGGCAACGCCGCGGATCGGCGTCGACTTTGCGGGGCCGCACTGGGCGGCGATGCCGTGGCGCTTTGTCTGGTCGCACCTACACCCGGGCGCGCAGCGCCAAGCGCAAATCTGAAAATTCAGATCAGGGCGGGCCGCAACCGAACCGTGCGTGATCCGTTCAAAGGGCTGCGCCGGCCGCCGGCACGGTGTGTTCCTGCAGCGAAAGCGTGGCCGTGCCGAAGTTCAGCTTGAGCTGCATGCGGACCGGCAGGGGGCGGTCGCCATCGGAGATCCATACCTTGATCTCGCCTCCGCGCTCGAAAAGCCCGCGCGGCTTTTCCTTGTCCATGCGCGGCACGAGGCGCAGCGCCTTGAAGGAGCCCATCGGCGTGCGGACGGTTTCAAACTGCTCGGCGTGCAGCGTCAGGGGAAAGAATTCCCGGCCAAAGTGGACCAGCAGATCGCGGGCATCGCCCGGCTTCATCGCCCAGTTGCGGGGTACGACCAGACTTGAAATGAGGTCGATCGGGTCGCCGGGTGGGATCGGCAGGTCGCTATTCCGGTGCGGACGGTACTTGTCGCGGTGCAGGGCGAGTCCCTTCGTGTAATCGAAATCAGTCCGGCTCTCGGTTTTGCGCTTGCTGTCCTCGCCCTGCTCAAAGGTGTAGACCAGCCGGCTTGTCTCGCGATCCACGACCACCTCGGCCGTGTCGTCGTAGCGGTAGATGCCGCGGACGAGCCCGCGGGAGGACGTCTGGGTCGTGATGCGCATGACCGGCCGGCCGTTGAGCACATCGGCTCGTGCCGCGATCACGATCTCGCCGGCGCCGCCCAGGACGCCCCAACCGACTTTGTAGACATAGCGCTCGCCGTCGACGAAGGCGGTAAAAGGGGTTGCACGCAGAGACACAAGCGGAAGGAGAAGGGCGAGAAAAAGGAGGGTCGTGCCGCGTCGGAGCATAAAGGGATGAAGGGTAAGACCACTAAAGGCGGAGCGTGTGCAGAAAAAGTGGCAAAACTTCAGGGGAGAACGGACGGGAAGGCGAGATCGCACTGGTTGGTTCTCCCCACGGCCCACGCCTCGGTTCCGCGTTCGCGCAGCGTCCGGGCGAATTCCTCGGCAAATCCGTGCAGGGTATAAACACAACGCGGTCTCACCAGCTCGACGAAGCGAAGCAGATCGGGGTAGTCCGCATGGTCCGAGAGCGGAAACGCTGCATCGCACCGGTAGCGGTAGACCGCGCCCGAATCGAGCGCCCAGCCCGACACGATTGCCGTCCGGGGCGCTTTGATCCGCGCCAGGATGCCCGTGCGCGGCGACTGCGGCGGAGCGATCACGACGTGGCCGGCAACCGCTTGCGCATCGAACGCCCGATACGGCGGCAGCACGACCCCCAGTTCCTCATGGATGCGGGTGAGCCGAAAGGCGTTGGCCTCAAGCATCACGGGCAGCCGGGAGCGACCGAGACCCGCAAGCACCTCCTGCGCCTTGCCCAGGCTGTAGGCGAACAGCACCGGCGTGTGGCCGGCCTCAAGCGTGGTCCGGCAAAAGCCCTCGAGATCCGCCCACACCGTCTCCGCCGCAGGCATGGCATAGTGAGGCCGCCCGAACGTGGTCTCCATGATGAGTACATCCGCCGCTGGCGTCGCGCAGGGCTCGGCCACAAATCCGCGCCGCAGCTTGAAGTCCCCGGTGTAGAGCAGGCGTCCGTGCTCGCGATGCTCAAGCAGGCACTGGGCTGAGCCGAAAATGTGCCCCGCCGGGAACAGGGTCACGGTGGTGTCCTCGTCCAGTTGCTCGGTGGCCCCAAACGGCAGGACGTGCTCCGTGCGCCGCCCCGGCAGACGGGCGCGCATCAGGCGTCCCGTGGCCGCCGTGCAAAGGACCTCGCGGTGGCGGGCCACGTGATCAGAGTGCGCGTGGGAGACGAACGATCGGGGCGTCGCCCGGCGTGCATCGAGCCACCAGTCGATCTGCGGAAGGTGAATCCCTTCCTTGAACTGAACGTCCCACGCCATGCCGAACGAACGCGCGATTCGCGGATCAGAGCAAGCCGAGCGCTGAAAATCCGAGCAGAAAGAGCAGCAGCGCAGCCGCGGCCAGCCAGTACCAGGGCAGACCGCCCGGCCGACCCGATCTTGCATGGCTGGCAACGGGCTCGTCGTCCGGGAGGTCAATCCCGTCGTAAACGGAGGCTTCCCTCCAGCCGGTGCGCTCGTCTGCGCCGCATTCCGGGCAGGCCCGCGCGGAGCGCGCCAAAGGCGTTCCGCACACGGCGCACTCGGCCGGCGCGCTGTCTGGAGCAGACTTCATGTGGCCGGCTTGAAATACTTGTGCCGCGCGAGGCGCCACGCCGTCACGAAGAACGCGGTGAGCGGGATGGCCAGGATCATGCCGATCACGCCGCTGAACGCCGTTCCCCAGAAGAAGATCGCGACGATGATCGTGACCGGGTGCAGCCCGGTCCGGTCACCCATGATCTTGGGCGTGAGGTACCAGCCCTCGATCAGCTGCACGAGCGTGAACACCACCAGAACCAGCCCCACGAGCGACCAGCCACCCTCGGGCTGCAGGAAGGCCAGGGGCAGGGCGATGCTCAGTCCGATGATCGTGCCGAGGTAGGGCACGATATTGAGGATGCCGAGCGCCAGGCCGATGAAGAGACCGAAGCGCAGGCCGATGATCGAAAAGCCGACGGCCAGCAGGCAGCCCATGATCAGGCCGATGACCAGCTGGCCGCGGAAAAAGGAAACCACGATGGCGATGAACTCGCGCACGAGAAATACGATGTCGTCCCGCACATCTGGCCGGAAAAAGGGCAGGTGCTTCCCAAGATTGACCGTAGGTTCGCCCTTCGAGAGGAGGAAGAAAAAGAGATAGATCGGGATGATCGCCAGGTGCGTGACGAAGCTGAATACGCTGAGCGCACCCACGCCGGCTGCCTTGAGCGATGGCAGGGCCTGACTGATCATGCCTTGCGCCTCGGCGGTCAGGCTGTCGACCATGCGTTTGATCGTTGGGTTGGCCAATTGGCGCTCGGCGAGTCCGACCCAGTCTGGGTAGTGGATCTTCACATACGCCAGCGCATCGTTCCAGAACGTGGGCACAAACCCAATGAAGCCGAGGATCTGCTCGACGAGGGATGGTGTGATGAGAATCAGCAGGCTGCCGAGCGCGAGGACAAAGGCGCCGTAGAGCAGGACCACGGCCGTGATGCGCCGCAGTGCGAGCCGGGACTGCAGCGTGTCGACGACCGGCCGGAGGATCAGTGCAAGGATGCCGGCGGCCGCGAGCGGCCAGAGCACGCCGGAGAACACGCCGAGCAGCCGGCCAAACACATAGAACCCCAGCACGATCGCAGCGGAAATCGCCAGGAAGGCCGTCACGCCCGCGGCGATGCCGACCAGACGGCGCTGCCCCGGGGTGAGGAGTCGTTTGGAATCGGGTTCGGACATGCTGGGCTAGAGAGGAAGGTAGTCAGACGGCGGACGCCAGCCGAAATCGGATTTCCTTCCGACCGCGCGCAGCCTTACGCGTTCCCCGAGCGCCGTTGAAAAAACCACCGCCCCAGGGCCGGCAGGAGCAGCATCGCACCGAGCATGTTGAAGAGAAACATGAAGGCGAGAAGCACGCCCATGTCGGCCTGGAACTTCAGGGCCGAGAAGGCCCAGGTGCCTACGCCGATCGCGAGGGCGAACCCCGTGAAGACGATCGACGTGCCCATGGTGGCAAACGACTCGACCAGCGCCTCGTCGTAGGTGCGTCCGGCCCGGAGCTTTTCCATGACGGACGAGCAGAGATAGATGCCGTAGTCGACGCCGATGCCGGCGCCGAGTGCGACGACGGGCAGGGTGGAGGGCTTGAGGCCGATCTCCAGCGCGACCATCAGCGCGTAGGCCAGATCCGAGACGATCACCAGAGGCAGGACCACGCAGATGGTGGCCCGCCAGGAGCGGAAGGAGATCAGGCACAGCACGACCACGGCGGCGTAGAGCCAGACCATCATGGGAATCTGGGCGGCCGCCACGACCTCGTTGGTCGCGGCCATCACCCCGGCGTTGCCCGTGGCGAGGCGGAAGCGGACGCGGTCGGTGCCGTGCTCGGCGCGAAATGCCTTCACGGCCGCGACCACGGTTTGCAGCGTCTCCGCGCGGTGATCCTTGAGGTAGATCATGACCGGGATCACGCTGCCGTCGGCATTGAGCAGTCCGCTCGAGGTCTCGACCGGTGAGACGGCCTGCGCCAGCGCCTGCGGATTGCGGGGAATGATGCGCCACTTAAGGCTGCCTTCGTTCCAGCCGGCGTTGATCGTCTTGGCATAGTCCGTCAGCGCGAGCGTGGATTGGACGCCGGGGATGCCGCGCAGTTGCGAGGCAAAGCGATCCACCAGCGACATGACCTCATGGTCGATCACGCCGTTCGGCACCGTCTCGACCAGCACGGTCAGCGTATCACCACCAATGGCAAATTCCGACGTGATCACCGCCGTGTCGCGATTGTAGCGGGACTCTTCGCGGAGCTCGGGTACGCCGGCATGGATGTCGCCAATGGGCACCTTGCCTGCCTGCACCAGTCCGACCACCCAGAGCCCCAGGCAAACGAGGATGATGACGACTGAGCCGCGTCCGGTGGTGAGCGTGACGAGCCGGCGCCAGGTCGGCTGCAGGGCGAAGCGCCGGAAGTTCACCTTTCGGCGGAAATCGAGCTTCATCCGGGTCCAGGAGAGGAGCAGGGGCAGGAAGAAGCGGTCAGTGAAAATGATCAGGGTGACGCCGAGGCTGGCGGTGATCGCTAGTTCCCGGATGATCGGGATATCGATCAGGTAGATCGTCAAAAATCCCACCGTGTCCGTGATGATGGCGATCGTTCCGGGAACAAAGAGATTGCTGAACGAGGCCCGCGCTGCGGCGTACTCGTTGCCCCCCACGTTGTACTCGTAGCGGAATGAGCGCAGCATCTGCGTCGCATGGCTGAGGGCGATGGCAAAGACCAGAAACGGAACGAGGATTGACAGCGGATCGATGCCGAAACCGAGCAGGTTGAGCAGGCCAAGCTGCCAGACGACCGCGCAGAAGGAGGTGAAGAGCGGCAGTAGCGTGAGGATCAGCGACTGGGAAAAGTAGAGCAGGAGCAGCGCCGAGATCGCGATCGCGACAATAAAGAAGACAAACACACCGGCCGCGCCTTCCGTGATGTCACCAATCACCTTGGCGAATCCGATGATGTGCACGTCGATCCGTTCTGAACCATGTCGTTCACGGATTGTCTGCTCCAGTGCGGTGGCGACTGCGGTGTAGTCGAGTTTGGCTCCTGTCTGCGGATCCACCTCGAGGAGGGATGCGATCACCGCTGCGCCGGTAAAGTCGGACGAGACGAGCATGCCGACCCGACCTGACTTGATCAGGTTCTGCCGCACCTGCTCGAAACCTTCCGGGGTCGGCGTGAATCCCTGGGGAATGACATTTCCGCCTTGGAGGCCGTCCTCGACGACCTCGAGGTAGCGCACGTTGGGGGTGAAGATGGACTGAACCTGCGCGCGGTCCACGCCGGGCAGGTAGAATGCCTCGTCGGTCACGGCCTTGAGCGTGGCAAAGAATTCAGGCGTGAAGATGTCACCCTCGCGCGCCATCAAGGCGATGACCACGCGGTTGGCGCCGCCAAACTCCGTCTGGTACTGCGTGAACGTCTGGATGTACTCATGTCCCGTGGGCAGCGACTTGTTGAAGCTGGCATCGACGCGGGTTCGTGCGGCGAACACGCCCAGCACCAGCGTCACCAGCAGGAAGAAGGCGGTGTAAAGGCCGCGCCGTCGGAAGACGGCCTCCTCGACGCGCGAAAGGGTGTCTTTCATGGCGCGGGCAGACGGGTGAGACCGGCTTCGCCGATGGCGAGGATCGAGCCGTCCTTCAGTTCAAGCAGTTCAGCCACCGCTGTGGTCAATGCCGTCGCCCACGGCTGGAACGTCCGTCCGTCGTCCGTGCTGACAAGAAAGTTCCGGGCTTGGCCTGCAACGATGACGGCTCCTGACCTGGTCCGAATCGCCGAGGCGAGCAGGCCGGTCTGGACCGACGTCACCTCCTGCCAGTCGTCCCCTGCGTCAACCGACCGAAACATCCGTCCACGCAGGCCGTGCGCGAGCACGATCGAGTCCGTCAGCGGCAGCAGACCGAAAAACGAGCCGTCGTAGTCGGTGGCGATGTCGTCCCAGGTTTCTCCGGCATCCGTCGAGCGCAGCAGTGTGCCCGCTTCGCCGGCCAGATAGAGGGTGCCATCCGCAGCGCGCGCAATACGATTGAAGTGAAAATCGTCTTCTCCCATCCGGCGGCTTGTCCACGTCGCTCCGCCGTCGCTGGTCGACAGATACAATCCGTAGGCGCCGACGGCGATGGCCCGTTGCGCATCAAGAACGCAGACATCCAGAAACGAAGCCTCCTTGTCGGCCAGCGCGTGCTGCACCGCCCAGGTACGTCCGCCATCGCGCGAATGCAGGATGAGGCCGTCGTGGCCCACCGCCCAACCCGTGGAGTCGTTGGCAAACGCGACGCCGGTCAGGGTGGCCAGCGCCGAGGTGGGCGAGAGCGTCCAGCTGGCGCCTTCGTCTGCCGAGCGCAGAATCGCTCCCCGTTCACCGACCACGACGATGGCCTCGCCGCTCCGGGCTGCGTCAAGCAGCAGCCGGGACGCTTCGGGCGGCGCGGCGCACGTCGTGACTGCAATCAGCAGAAGGACGGCAGAGCGCAGCAACATGGCGAAGGGGTTTGTTGTAGCCGGGGTCGCTGACCCCTGTGAATGGAGAGCATGCGAAGACAACAAGGGAAGGCAACCGGGGTCAGCGACCCCGGCCGCAACAAACCCAGGGCTTGGCGAGAGGACTCGAATCAGCGCACGCCGTCGCGACGAAGGGAGTCGGGACTGTAGTCGGCTGGCGTCCGCGTGATGCCGAAATCGTACATCTTGCCTTCGTTATCGAGGCCGATGGCGAGGTAGCGGCCCGCGGCGAGGTCAGTGTGGACTTCCAGCGTGCTCCAGAACGTCTGGGCGTCGTAGTAGTTGATGCAGTGAGCCTCGGAGACGCGCCACATCTCACCGCGCGAGTCATACTGGTCGACCGCGAGGATCTGCCAGCTGTCCTCGTCGACGTAGAAGGTGCGGCGCGGATACAGGTGGCTCGCACCGTCCTTGATCCGAGCCTCGACCACCCAGACCCGGTGCAGTTCGTAACGGGCGAGGTCCTGATTGATGTGCAGCGGCTTCAGGATGTCGTCGTAGCGGACGCTCTTGGAGTGCAGCTTGTAGGAGTTGTACGGGACGATCATCTCGCGCTTGCCCACGAGGGTCCAGTTGTAGCGGTCGGGGGCGCCGTTGAACATGTCGAACTGGTCGCTGGTGCGCATGCCGTCCGAGGCGGTGCCGGGGTTGTCGTAGGAAACCTGCGGGGCACGACGCACGCGACGCTGGCCCGGGTTGTAGACCCAGGCGCGGCGCGGCTCCTTGATCTGGTCGACCGTCTCGTGGGCGATGAGGATCGTCCCGGCGAGACGCGCCGGGGCCGTCACGGCCTGCTTGAAGTACACCAGCGTGTTGTCCAACCCCTCCTCGGTGATGTCGGGACGCGCGTAGTTGAAGAGGAATTCGTCATCGAATGAAACCAAGTTGTAGCTGCCTCCGCGGCTCGGCATGGCTTGGCCGATCTGGCGGGACGCAGCCACGCCACGGTAGCGCGTGAGGTGATTCCAAAGGACCTCGAGGCCGTCCTTGGGCAGAGGGAAGGGCACGCCGACCACGGTGCCGGAGATACCGTTGCCGCCCTCGGTCAGGCGCGCGGTCGTAGCGTGGCGACGCGTGGCCTCGTAGATGCGCTCGGGGGCCGACGCGCTGCGGCGCGTCGGGTAGACGACCATCTTGTAGTCCGGGTAGGCCTTGAGCAGCGACACGGCGCCGGCGGTGAGACGCCCTTCGTGCTGCGCAAGGTTGGCGCCTGTGATGGTGTAGAGCGGTTGGTCGGCGGCGAAAGGATCCGGGTGGTGATCGCCGACGGAGTAGCCCGCGGGGGCGGTCGTGACGCCGCCGGTCCAGGCGGGGATGGTGCCTTCGGCGTTGCCGGCGCGCTCGGCGCCGAGGGGGGTGAGGTCGCGGCCGAGCCGTGCGACCTCCGACTCGGGAATCGCGGCGGTGGCGAGGGCGGCGGTGGCGAGCAGAAGAACGGAAGAGGAAAGGTGTTTCATGACGACGTTCTTAGAAGGAGTACTTGAGCGTGGTGGCGAAATAGTCGCGATCCGCGATGAGGTTGTGGCGGCCGGCACCGAAGAACTCCACGTAACGAACCTCAAGTGACCAGGCGTTCTGCCAGGTCAGTTCGGCCGACACGTTGATCGATTTGCGGTCCTCGATGAAGTTGGCCAGCGGCGAAGGCGTGTTGCCCGAGACGTCGTGCGTGAAGGCGATGGTGGGCGTGAGGTTCAGCCCGGCGAAGAGGTTGGTGTAGTCGAGTCGAGCCACCACCTGATAGCCCCAGGAGAAATCATCGGCAAAGGCCTCGAGCGGCGTGGCGGCCAGCGCGCTGCCGGTACCGATCATCGCCGCTGGGTTCCCGCTCGTGTACGTTCCGGCGCCTTCGAAGCGAAGCACGTCCTTGGACGGAAGATCCGGAACCCAGACACCGCCAACTTCGCCCACCAGCGTCAGCTGGCTGGCGCCGAGCATGGGACCGAACACCTTGGTCAGCGTGTTCTGAGCGGTCCAGACATCGAGGCGGCGGAAACCGGTGATTTCGCGGCCGTACTGGCCGAGGTAGTTCCCGACCTGGTTGTTGGCGCCGAACGCGGGATTGAGGGCGGAGAGCGCGGCGAAAAGGAGCTCGACGTCATCCACCTGCAGCGGCACGTCCATCTTGTAGGAGACCTCGCCCTGCCAGGCCATGCCGAGTCGGGTCAGGTCGGTGTTGAAGCTGGCGCCAATCATGTTGGTGCCCTCCGGGAAATCGGTGAAGTAACGGCCGCCTGCCGCGGCGTTGAGCAGCGCGATTTGGCGGGCGCCGGCAATGGCGGCCTGGATGGGCGCTGACGCCAGCGTGGCCAGCTGCGTGAGCGAGAGTGCGCCGGGGTTGGTCTGCGACAGAACGATCAGGCCCCAGATCGCATCGGCTTGCGCGGCTGCATTGGCGGCGGGCATTCCGGTGCCAATGAAGACGGCGGTGAGCGGTCCTGTGAGGTTCGTGTTGATCGGCCCGGTCGGGGTGCGCGCGCTGATGAGCGGAACGCGGCTGTGATACTTGGCGAAGTAGAGGCCGAACTCGGTGTCGTTCAGCCCCGGCGCCAGCGTGCGCAGCGCAAAACCGTACTGGTTCAAGTCGCCGCCCGTGCGATCGGCCTCGCGCGAGATGGCGCCCAGCGGGGTGCCGTCCGAGAGTGAGCCAAAGCCCAGGTAAACCTGTGAGCCGCCGCGGCTGGCGAAATCATTGGTCGAGAAATAGGTGCCGGCGGGTTCAATCTCCGTGCGGCGGAACTCCAGCAACCAGAAGGCCTCCAGGGTGGTGTTGTCCGTCAGGCCGATCGAGGCCTTGACCATGTTCACGGGCAGGAATGCCTCGCGCAACTCGGCGCCGGGGACGCGGAGCTTGGAGACGTCAACCGGGTTGACGACATTGAGGCCGTTCGGAATGAACGTGCTTTCGCCGAGACTCAGGACCTGGCGCCCGATGCGCAGGTCGATCGGGCGACCCCCGACCTCAAAGCGATAGAGGCCGTAGAGATCGAGGTACTCGATGCGTTCGGCCACGCGCTTCTTGGCCTCTTCGCTGAGCGGACGCCGTGCGCGTTCGGATTCATTGTTTTCCCAATCGTAGAAGTAGGTGACGCGCGTGAAGAACCCGAGGTTCTCGCCATACTCGATCTCGAGGTCGTGGGTGCCCTTGAAGACCTTAGAGGCCCAGCCCTTGCGGTAGTTCAGGTTGCCGTCGTCGGTGTTGACCGAGTTGGCGAGACCGCCGTTGGCGACGCCATAGAACCGGCGGTCGGGGTCGTCGAGGCGGTAAAGGCCGCCGACGGAGAAGGTGGAGTCAAAGCTTCCGCTGAGGAGGCCTTGTTCGAAGGTGATCGCTTGGAGCGGAGCGGCGACAAGGGCCAGAGCGGCGAATGCAAGCGCCGGACCGGACCGTCGAACACCGGAGGATACGGCGGACGGGTAATGGGATTTCATGCAGGGTTGGTTGGCGAAACAACCGCTTCGTGGAGAAACGGTCTGTGGGGTAGCCGGGGGGTAAATCCAGCACATCTAAGGTGACGACAAGGTAACGCGTCGCCCCTACCTCGCACAAGGCGAAACCGGATACCGAAAACTACGAACTCCCCGATTGACTGAGAATTATGCGTTTCAGGCCTTGCACCTGCCAAAAATTGTATACGGTGCTGGTTGGCACCATGCAGGCTGCGACCCACATCCACGTCAAAGGCGCCCGCGAGCACAACCTCAAGAACCTCGAGGTGAAGCTGCCGCGCGGGCGTCTCGTCGTGATCACTGGGCCCAGCGGCTCCGGCAAATCGTCGCTCGCCTTCGATACGATCTATGCCGAGGGCTACCGCAAATACATGGAGTCGCTCTCGACGCAGGCGCGTCAGGTGCTCGAACAGCTGAAGCGGCCCGACGTCGATTTTATCCACGGGCTCTCGCCGGTCCTCGCGATCGAGCAGCGCACCGGCGGTTCGTCGCCGCGCACCACCATCGCAACAGTCACCGAGATCGCCGACTACGCGCGTCTGCTCTGGGCCCTGCATGGCGAGCAGCGCTGTCCCAAGGATGGCGGACGCGTGGTCCGTCGTTCCCTCGATGACAATGTCGACCGCGTTTTCGCCACGGCGCCGGGCGAGCGCATCATCCTGCTCGCGCCTTTCATGCGGGCCAAGGCGAGCGTGCTACGCGACGAACTGCCACGCCTGCGCCAGCGCGGTTTTCAACGCGTGCGTCTCGAGGGCGAGATCCGCAACCTCGATGAACCCAACCTGCTGCCGACGGGTGCTCGCGAGTTCACGGTCGAGTTGGTGATCGACCGCCTCGTCGCTGCGGCGGACCAGCGCAGTCGTCTGGCCGACTCGCTCGAACTCGCCTTTCGCGAAGGCGGAGATCGTGCCGTCGTGCTGGCCCAGGCAAATGCCACCGCGCCCTGGCGCGAATTGACACTCAGCCAGTCGCTTGCCTGCGAACTTTGCGGTGACGTCTTTGAGAAACTGACGCCGCGTCATTTCTCCTTTAACCACGCTGAGGGCGCGTGCGGCACCTGCGGTGGTCTGGGGCGCAAACTGCGCTTCGTGCCCGAACTGGTCGTGGCCGATCCGACCAAGAGCGTACGCGAGGGCGCGATCAAGCCGTGGAAGCTCGGCGGGCGGAATCTCATCATCAAGCACAACGCGATCCTCAAGCAGCTCGCGGAGCAGTTGCCCTTTGACGCCGATACGCCGTGGCAGGACCTGCCGGAGACGGTGCGTGACACGTTGATGAACGGAGCCGGGGAACGCCTGTTCGCGTTCAAGGCCCGGCGCATGCGCGAAGCGAAGGACGGCTCGTTTCCCGGCGTGCTGGCGATGCTGGACGAAAGCTGGCGCGCGACTTCCAGCGAGGGCTTTCGCGCGCGCCTCACGACCTTCATGGTCAGCGGCATGTGTCCGGAGTGCAAAGGCACGCGCTTGAATGCACGCAGCGCGGCGGTGCGCATCACGCTGCCGTCCCCGAGCGTGACTCCCGCCGCCCCGGAGCTGACCTCACTGGGCATCGATCGGTTTTTTAAACTCGATGTCGACGCCGCCCATGCGATCGCAGCGAGCCTCGCCACGGCGTTGGGCGGAGATCCGGCGCTCAAGGAAATCGTGACCGGGATCGAGCAGCGCCTCCGCTTCCTGCGCGAGACCGGCTTGGGCTACCTCACGCTTGATCGTGACTACGCCACGCTCTCCGGCGGCGAGGCCCAGCGTGTCCGGCTGGCCACGCAACTCGGCATGGGGCTAATCGGCGTCATCTACGTGCTCGACGAGCCGAGCATCGGCCTACATCCGCACGACAATCAAAAGCTCCTCGAAACCCTGCGCGAGCTGCGTGATCGCGGCAACACGGTGCTCGTGGTCGAGCACGACGAGGACACGATGCGGCTGGCCGACGAGATCATCGAGCTCGGACCCGAGGCCGGCACCGAGGGTGGGCGCATCCTTTTTCAGGGTACGCCGGAGGCGCTGATGGCGGCGACGCGCAGCACGAGCCGGACGGGACCTTATCTCGCGCGCAAGATGGCGGTCATGCGCGAGGCCAAGGCCAAGGAGCCCGACGGTTCCTACCTGACGGTGCGCGAGGCGCGGGAGCACAACCTGCGCGGGATCGATGCGCGTTTCCCGGTGGGCCTGCTCACGTGCGTCACCGGCGTGAGCGGCTCGGGGAAGAGCACGCTGGTGAACGATATCCTGGCCGCGGCCGCGGCCCGCAAGCTCAACGGGGCGAAGTCGATTCCCGGCAAGCACCGTCATATCGAACACCTCGATTTCTTCGAAAAGTTGGTGCAGGTCGACCAGGAGCCGATCGGTCGCAGCCCGCGGTCCAATCCGGCAACCTACACCAAGCTGCTCGACCTGCTGCGCGATCTCTACGCGCAGGTGCCGCTGGCCAAGGTGCGCGGCTACAAGGCAAACCGCTTCTCCTTTAACGTCCGCGGTGGACGGTGCGAACGCTGTCAGGGCGACGGCGTGATCAAACTCGATATGCAGTTCATGGCCGACGCCTATGCGCCGTGCCCGAGCTGCGGGGGCCAGCGTTTCAACCGTGAGACGCTCGAGATTCTCTTTCACGGCAAGTCGATCGCCGATGCGCTGGACCTGACGGTGCGCGAGGCGATGCAGCTTTTCCGGAACATTCCCCGCGTGATGGACAAGCTCGAGACGCTGAATGCGGTCGGCCTCGGTTACCTCAAGCTCGGCCAGTCCGCGACCACGCTCTCCGGTGGCGAAGCGCAACGACTCAAGTTGTCGCTGGAACTGAGCAAGCGAGGGCAGGGCGGCGTGCTCTACATTCTCGACGAGCCGACGACGGGCCTGCACTGGGTCGACATCCAGAACCTGATGGACCTGCTGTTCAAACTGCGGGACCAAGGCAACACGGTGATTGTGATCGAGCACAACCTCGACGTCATCCACCTCGCCGACTGGATCATCGACCTCGGCCCCGGCGGCGGGTCGGCCGGCGGCGACCTCGTCTATGCGGGCCCGCGCAAGGGCATCGACGCCTGCGACCGCTCTCTGACCGGCCAGGCCCTCAAGCGCTGGGCTTCTGCCGCCAGGGGGTCAGGCCGATAGGCGCAACTTTGGTGGACAATTTTCCCATTGATTCTGGCCGGCTCGACGTTGAGCCATTCGATCAATCACTCCGCTGAGGCCGCAGCCCGCGGTTCACATAAGCTCTGACCGCGTTAGGGCCGCCCATCCCCAAGCGCAGGCCGATCCAGCATGCCGGGACGCCGGCCGCGCGCAGCTTCACTGCCAACTCAATTTTCCAAGGTGCGCCCTTCAATCGCTCCCGCAAGAGATCGCCGTCGGCTTTCCCGAGTTCGCCCATCGCGGCCTTAAGCCGGGCGTTCCACACCGTCTCGCGCAGCGTCTGTGCTTCGCTCGCTTCAAGCCCCGGCGATAGCGCGAGATGTTGGTACTGCTCAGCCACCGCCCGGCGCCAACCCGCAGTACCGATCGCATAGCCACTGGAGAGGTCCGCGTGGCCTAAACGGACTTGCTCATCTTCATCGGCGGCGAGGACCTCAAGGCGCTCCACATAACAACTCCAATCCGCTGGCTGATCTGTCAGCTCATGACTTCGGAGGATATCACGGGCGTAGAGCGGCCCGGGACGATCTGGTCGGGTGAAATGCCACAGACTGCTCCAGCGAAATCGGAGCAGGCCGTCCGGCGGCACGGCGTGCGCTCGCCGCGGGTTGAGATGGATGTAGTCGGCCACCCGTGACAGCGCCGCAGAATCCTCGACGAGGATTGATCGGTAACGCCCCTGAAAGACATGCCCAAACTTTTTCTGGAATCGCGTGAATCGGGTGCAGTACGCGGACTGCAACCAATGCATGCCCTGAACCAAGTTTGCCTCGGGTGTCTCCAATGCGAGGTGAAAGTGGTTGCGCATAATCACGTACGCATGAAGCCGCCAGTGATGACGCTCGCAGGCCTCAAACATGGTGCGCTCGAAAGCAGCGGCCGCGCCTTCGGCGTCAAAGACGTCGCCCCTGAAGTTCCCTCGGTTGATGACGTGGTAAATCGCTCCTGGATATTCGATACGTAGGCGGCGAGCCATCGCACCACTCAGCCACGGCCGATTCTCGTGTCGCTACCAAGTTCCACCGAAAATCCTGTAGATTTTTACAGCCTGTTGCGGCTATCGGCCTGACCCCCTCGGTTGAACCACCTTCTCGATGTCTTCCTTACTGACAGCGTGATCACCGAAGAAATCGATGTAGATTTCGTCCGGCGCAAATTCGATCCTGGCGGAAGGCCACGTGCCCCAGAAATCTCCGAGTCGCATACCTCCGCGTGCAGAAGCTTTCATTTGCCGAACGTCGGCAGTCAGACACGGAGGGGCGAAGCCCCGGAGTTGTCTGTGATGCCCTGGATGGGCTCTCTGGGCTGGTGCTCGATGAAGGCAATCACGTCCGCGACTGTGACCACTCTTCCGCACAGCGGGTTCTTCTGAACGTCGTCCATCGAGCGCTTGGCTCTGCGGGCAATCCGCAAGATGGCATCGTCCAAATCGTCACCATCGATGCCCCAGAACTTCGCGACTTCGTCGGACGGGCGGATGGGTGCTCCTGCATGGTGAGAAATCTCCTCGTATGCGGCTCGGACAACCCATGTATCGTGACCTTTCGCAGGCAAGGCGCGTGAAAAAGAGCAGATGGATTCTTCCGTTCTTTCTTCTTTGATGCGTTTGAGCCGGCGGCGGTGAAACACCGAAAGCAGAGCCAAGAGCGCGACCGTCCCGATGAAGCCCCAACGCAAGGGCGCACTCACGAAGGCGCCCCAAGCCAGTCCGGCGAGCATCGCAGCTAAAACTAGCCAAGTCATGAACGTCGCCTTTGGGGTGCTGGCGACGGTGGCATTGTGCGCGAGGGTGCGTTCATCTTTGTTCGCCCATCGATCACTGGTCAGCCACGCCGGGCTGGCGACTCAAAATTCGAAAGGAGCGCATTCCCGGCGTTGGCTGTAACGGCTGGTTGGGCTTCTTCTTTTTCATAAACCATCGCTGCGTGCTGAGTGCCAAGGTGCAAACTTCTGCTTCAGCCGCGTGATCATACCTGAGTCGAAACTAAAGCCGTCTGCGCCTCCGTCATATGGCGCAAAGATAGCGTCCGACAACTTGGAGACGAACATAACGTGAGAATCACGATCCTCAGCGATATCGATAAAAAGGTCGCGGAGGGTTTCGGGACGCCAAGACGTCTCCGCAATCCATGAACACCAAAAATCCTCTTCCTCTTCAATTTTGTGGAGCTGCGACCAACGCAATGAGCTCTGGAGTTCGGAACTGAGCTCTTCAGTCGCAAATCGCGCGCGAACGATGAAACATGGCGCTTGGTCTCCGAGGAGCGCCGTCCCGAATGAAGCGTAACGCTGCAAGACGACCTCTCGCTCACCTTCGTCCTCCGGATAACGCTTCGAATCAGGTAAGGAGTGAATGCGGAGCCAATATTGCGGAAACCGCTGGCGCATCAAAAACGACAGAGGGAACGAATCGAGGTACTCGGGTTGTAGCCAGCGACTCATCTTTCTTCGCCCAGACGTCAAAGATGAGCCACGCGTGTGCTTGGCACCAAAGGCTGCTCCGCAGCCGACGTGCCAAGCATACGTGTTGGCTCTGGCGCCTTGTTCGGCGTCTTCTTCATGGTGGAATATGACCGAGCAGGCGGAGACTGCTCAGATTGTCCCACTCGGCCCAGGCTTCGACGATCAAACCCGATTCGACGCGATATACTG
>DASWVY010000033.1:0-1574 GCA_036401075.1 Opitutaceae bacterium | reverse complement strand
CCCTACGAGTGCGCCACTTTGCGAGAGGGGGCGGGTCAGAAATGCCCGCTCCCTCTTAAGCGTTGCAGTCGGATACATTGGTTTACTAGGGCATTCATTGCCCCCATGCGAACCAGCCGCGAACCGCAGTCCGCGAAAGATGCGAACCACAACGCCGAGCCTGCCGCGCGTGGCGTGCGCAAGCTCGAGCGCCCGGGCCGTCCCAAGCCGTTCGCCGTGCAATGGAGCGAGCAGATTTGGGATCCCGCACTCAAGAAAATCCGCCGCAAGGTCTCCACCGAGTTCTTCCCCACCGCCGCTCTGCGCGATCGGCGCCACGATAGCCTCGTGCGCGAAAAGCTCAGCGGGTCTTTCCTCCAGGCTTCGAGGCAGGAAATCACCGAATGGCGCGCCTTTCTCGCCGCTACCGAGGGGCACCCTTGGCAGAAGGTCGTCGCCGGGTGGAAGGCTTGGCTGCAACACAACGGCATCGAGGCTTCCGCCCACAAGGTCGGCGACGCCGTCGCCGCCTACCTCGCGCGTTACGCCAAATGGGTCGAGGCCGGGCAGCGCGACGCGGGTACGCAGAAAAAGGTAAGCCACCACCTCGCCCGCTTCGAGGCGCAGCACAAGCACCGCGACCTCGATAGTTTCGCGGCCGACGAGATCGAGGACTGGATCGACAGCCTCGACGACGTCGCCGCCGATGCCACCTTCAACACCTACCGCCGCTCGCTGCACGCGCTGTTCCAGCATCATGTCGAGCGCGGCCATCTCCAGCGCAATCCCGTCGCCCTCGTGCCGATGCGCGACGATTTGCACGAGACCGTGGGCCTCCTCACGATCGAGCAGACGGCTCGCCTGATGCACACGGCGCACCATTATTTCGATACGCGCCACGGCTACCGCTTTCGTGCCATCCTGCCCCGCATCGCCGTCGAGACCTTCGCCGGCCTGCGGTACAGCAGCGCCCTCCGCCTGGCCAAAGCCGACGTCAACTTCGCCGACCGCGGCATCCTTTTGCCCAAACGACAGCTCAAGACCCGCAAGCGCCACTTCATCTCCGGCTTTCCTGAGGTGCTTTGGGCCTGGCTGGCGCTCGTCGCCGAGTCCGAATGGACGACCTACACCGAGCGCGAGTATCGCCACCTCAAGACCGAGCTCTTTGCGGCCGCCGGCGTGCCACACCCCAAGAACTGCCTCCGCCACGGCTTCGCCAGTTACCTGCTGGCCGCCACCAAAAACCCCGGGCTGGTGGCCTACCTGCTCGCGCACAAGAGCCAGGAGGAATTGTGGGATCATTATCATGGACGAGTGACCGAGGCCGATGGTGCGCGCTTCAAAGAGTTGACCCCGAAGCGGGCAGCTCAGCTCGTGGCCGAGAGGCCAGCCGCTGCGCCGCAATCTCTGCCGTGACGCCGAAAAGGCCAAGTGCCCCCGGCTGCAGCTTGTAAGGCGTGTCCCTGCTGACCAGGCCCTTGGTCCGCAGCCCGTGGTGATTTTCGCGGATGTAGCGGCGCACGGTTTCAGGGTGCGACTCGATCACCCAGGCAAATTCCTCTACCGAAAAACGCGCCGGCAGCGCAGGCACCTGA
>DASWVY010000032.1:0-70673 GCA_036401075.1 Opitutaceae bacterium | reverse complement strand
GCCCTCCAGCGGCACCTCGAGGCAGCGGCACGCCCTCTGCGCGAACCCGCCAAAGTTGCTGGGCTGATCCACGACTGGCTGCGGATCCAAACAAACTCTGGCGCTCCAGCCTAAAGTCTATTAGCAATTAGACGTTGGTATTAGGCGGTTGCACCGTCGGGAAGGGCTGGGATTAAGCCCTTTTAAAAAACCTATTGACGCGGACCGGGTAACGCCTACTTCTGGTCCCCTCATTTGCGGACGTAGCTCAGTTGGTAGAGCACCACCTTGCCAAGGTGGACGTCGAGAGTTCGAGTCTCTTCGTCCGCTCCATTTTAGAAAGGCCCCCCGTGGTGACACTGGGGGTCTTTTCGCGTCCAGACGCGTCATACTCAGAAAGTTGCGAGAGTTGGGCTTCTTGACCGGCCGCGAGAGCAAGCGACTAGATTCGGCCGCAACTAGGACGACCAGCCTGCTTTCTTTTCGGTTTCCCACGTCGTGAGGTAGGCTGAGAGCTTGTCAGGGTAACAGACGGGGCAAATCTTGAGTGCCTTTGCGCTCCAGCCGATGGAACTCACTCCTCCGCACTTCCGGCACTGTGCGTAGTGCGATCCCGTTTCGCCGAAGATCGGTGGTAATTGCCCTTCGGCGAGCTGTGGCAAAGAACCAGCGAGTCGAGCGACTTCCTCTGTCGCGTGAACATTCGCCAGCGAAATGATCTGCAAATTCTTTAATTTTGATAGCGGACGAAGGGAGCGATCCTCGGGCTCAACGAGTCCCAGAAAAATCCTGAGCTTCGGGAATTTTTCGACGAAGCGGAGGGATGGGAGTTTTAAACATGAAAAAACGCCGCGTCCCACATATAGCCCCCTCAACTCGGGAAGCTCGGGCATCGCATCGGGATCGACCCTCGAACAACCATCGAAATGCAAGGTTCGTAGATTCGGGAATGCCTCCAAGATTGATAAATCGAGGGGCCTTCTCGCAACACTCAGCATCAAGTGCCTTATGCGGGTCCCGTCGAACCGCCTTAGTTCTGCCGGGCGGAGAACCCACCGGAGTTCCATCGCCTCCAGTTGCGGTAAATCCCTGATGCCTTCGAAAAATTCTTCAGTGGGGCGACCGCAGATGACCACGCGGAGCTTCGGGAAACGGCTGATCTGTCCGAGGTTCGGCACTAGGCTGCTATCAATTGTCAGCACTTCGGCGTCACTGGGAACTCCGGACCAATCGGTGATGAGACTGCTGGGGACGTTTAGGCCGTGAACGAGCCGGAGCGGCGGATCTTCCTGAGCGAGTGCCTCGGCTAAGTAATCGGGGAGGTGGAAGGTGGGAACTAGCGCAGCCATGACGTTTTACGCGGACTTTAGCGGGGAGAGAGCAATGATGGGTGGGAATTACGCGACTCGCTTGATCTCCAGTGGTTTGATCTCGGCATCGATGGATTTCCCTTCCTTGCGTGTGACTTCTTCGAGGTCGTAGGCCGTCTGCAAGCTGAGCCAGAAATCTGGCGTGGTGCCAAAGTACCGGGCCAAGCGCAGCGCGGTGCTGGCGCTGATGCCGCGGCTTTCGTTGATGATCTCGGAAATGCGCGACTGGGGGATGCCCGTGTCCTTGCAGAGGCGATAGGGCGTGACGTTGAGCGGGAGCAGAAACTCCTCGTTCAGGACCTCGCCGGGATGGATATTTTTCAGTTTGGGCATGGCGTACGTGAATCGCTGCTAAGCTCAGTGATAATCGATGATCTCCACGTCTTCCGGACCGTAGTCTGTCCAGCGGAAGCAGATTCTCCATTGGTCATTGATGCGGATGCTGTGCTGTCCCTTGCGATCGCCTTTGAGGGCCTCGAGATGGTTGGCGGGTGGGATACGGAGATCATCGATTCGCTCGGCTGCGGCGAGCATGCGCAGCTTTCGGCGGGCGACGTTTTGGATTTGGGTAGGCAGTTTACGGGACGCCTCACCAGCGAAGATTTTTTCGGTTTCTCCGCAGATGAAAGTCTGAATCATGATGGCAGACTGAATACTTATGGCAAGCGTAAGTAATTACGGTGAGCGTAAGCTTCGATTGCGGTCGAGCGATCTGAATCTCAGGACACACATAGAGATGTCGATTTAATTAATGCATATTTAATGCATTAAAAGGGTCTCGTTCCTCTAATGGGAGCTTATGTCGCGCGCGGTGAGTGGCGGGATTGGCGGGCGGTCGCTTCCAGCCGACTTTCAAGGCTGGGCGGGTGCAGCTGGGAGCGCCTGCACGCGCAGGAGGAACTTCATCGCATAGTAGCGGGCGCGTTCGCGGACGGCGTCGAATTCGTTTGTGCGGACCTCGATGCCGAGCGCCATGACGTTGTCGGCGGCCATGAGACTGCCGTGGACCGGGTTCAGCACGATCCAGCCGAGAATTTTGGCGAGATCGTCGCGCGGCGTCGTAGCGATCAGGTGATCCAAAATGAGCGGGCCGAAGAATCGCTCGAAGGGATCCATCTGCACGACGTCGGGCACGGCGGCCGCGTAGAGGTAGTTGCGTACGCGTTGCACCGGATCCTCGACCTTGCCGGATTCCCAGTCCGGGAGCTTGGGGCGGATATAATCGAGCCAGGCAAGCGTGTCGGCATCGGGCGTCTCGCCCGGAGCGGGCATGGGCGCGACCACACCGTCGTCGGGCGGCAGCACGATATTGATCGCGGCCAGTTCGGCCGGTGTCAGGTCACGCCAGGTCTTGGGTTGGGGTGCGGTCACCGCCGGCGCGGCCTGAGCTGGCGGGGGAGGGGGCGTCGCGACGGTCGCAGCCGCCTGGGATGGAGCCGGGTTTGCCTTAGGCTCGGGCTCGGCCCCGGTCCCGTAGGACGTTTCCTTGATGGCTGCGAGCGCCGCGGCCGATGGTCCCATCGGGCCGATGTTGGTGAAGCGCGTCGACGTGAGGCCGACGGCGACGAGCGCGAGGGCGGTCACGCCGGCCCACACCACGCCGCGGCCGGACTCCCGCCGGGCCTGCGTGTCCCAGCGGAACATGCGCACGGATGAGACGAAGGCGGCGGTGCCGACGCCGAGCAGGGCGATGAGCGCGAAGCCTTCCGACGCAAGCCCGCCGCCATTGGCGCAGGCCTGCAGGAGGTCGACCGCGTAGCGACCCGGCAGATACGTGGAAAGGATCTGGGCCCAGGCCGGCAGCGTGGCCGGTTGCACCACCACGCCGCCGAAGACCAGCATCGGCAGGAAGACGCACTGACCGAGGGCCTGGGCTGCGGGCACGCTGTTGGCGATCATCGCCAGCAGCAGGCCGAGTCCGGAAAAGGTGAACGCCACGACCGCAAATCCGAGCGTGAGCTGGAACGGATGATCCGGGAAGGGCATGCCCGCCACGGTGGCGAGCGCGAGCAGCAGCGCGGCGGATGCGACGAGAAGGATGAAGCGCGCGGTGATCATGCCAGTGATCAGCGTGGCCGTAGGCACGGGCGCGAGCCGGTAGCGGCGCCAGACCCCGCGTTCCCGTTCGGAGACGAGGATGACGGGCAGACCCAGACAGGCCCCGCTCAGGACGACGACGGCGAGCAGTTCGCCGACATGACGGGCGAGGGGAACGGCCTCCCACCGATAGAGCGCGCGGAATGCCCCGAGGAAAATCAGGGGGAACAGAAAGCTATAGAACAGCGCCAGCTTCTGGCGGAAATGAAGCCGCAGCGTGAGATCGAGATAGGGCAGCAGGCCTCTCATGTGGGGTGGACGCCGGGGCGACGCGCGGCCATGGCGCATGAATTCCGTCCGAGGGTCAATGGATTCGTGCGGGCCGGCCGCGGATTCGTGCCGGCGCGATCAGTTCCTCGCAGATCGTTTCGATCGCGCTGTAACCGGGGCAGGGGCGACGCGTCTCCACCAAGGTTGGCTACCCCGGATTCCTTTACCCCTCGCTCAGCTCGGTCTGGCGTCGTCGTGCCTCGCTGCGGTCTGGCTTTCGCATCCACGCGTGGATGCAACGTGCGCCGCGCCTGATCCCAGCGGATATTCATTTTGAGCTTTTGTTCTGTCAGAAAGTGTCACTATCTTTCAATTCGATCCTGTTTCGGGCGTTACCCCTCGTTCCCAACCCCTCTGTTTCCGCCTCTCTTACCCCTGAGCCGCGGCCTTCCCTTGGCTCGCGCTTGAGCTCGCTCCCTTTGGTCTGTCTTTCCGTCTGCTTGTCCCTTGGTCGCTCAACCCTGTCCCTCATGAAAAAGCCCCTCCTGCCTCGTCGTACCCCGTCCGCCCTGATGCTCGCCGGCCTCGCTTTGCTGCCGGCGCTTTCGTTTGCCCAAGCCCCTGCCGCCGCCCCGGCGGCCGCGCCCGCCGCGACGCCACCGACGATCGTGGCGACGGTCGCCCCCAACATCATCGGTTTGCCGGGCGCCTCGAACGCCCAGAATGCGGCAGTGGCCGAGATCGAGTCGGCCATCATGCCCATCCTGACGGAAGTGGGCACCGCGCGAAGCGCGCTCACCTTTGCCACCTATAGCGACCCAGCCAATCCCGCCGACATCAAGGCCAAGGCGGAAGAGGTCCGTGCCGCCGAGGAGAAGATGGCCATGGCCCGCGCTCAAGGCTTCGCCGCCATCCAGGCGTCCCCGAACAAACTCAACGCCGAGCAGGTTCGCGTGCTTATCTGGCAGGGGATCCGGCCCGAAGGTGGTCGACGGGTGAACTTTGGCGGACGTCGCGGAGGGCCTCCACCGGTGGCCACCGGCGCCGGCGGCGATGGCTTCGCCGGTCTCGGCGTCAATAATCGCGGTGGCCTTGCGCCCACCGGCCCGGAGCCGGTCCGCCTGCGCGATGTGCAACTGACCGAGGTCATGCGCCTCAACGAGCTGCCCGCGGTCGAGAAACTCGCCGCGGAGGTGCGCACGGCGAAGCGCGCCGTGGTCACGCAGATCTACCAGGACAAACTTGATGAGGCCGCCCTCAAGGCCAAGGTCGCCGCTTGGGCGGCGGCAGAAGGCAGGCTCGCCGAGGCCAAGGCCGCGGAATTCGCCAAGTTCCAGGCCTCGTCGCCGCTCAAACTCAGCGCCGATCAGGTCACGACCCTGGCGACGTGGAACATCAACGCCAAGCAGGGCCTGTAATCGGCTCCGGCCAAACACTCTTTTCTTCCTTCTTCATGAAACTTTCCCGTTCTTCCTCCCGCTTCGTCGCTCTGGCGCTGGCTGCCCTGACGATGACGCCGGCCCTGCCGTCCTTTGCCCAGTCGGGCGTGGCCGCGGCGCCGATTTCGGCCGTAGGCAATCTGCGCGTCGCGACCGGCTTCAAGGCCGAGATGATCTATTCCGTTCCGCGCACGGAGCTCGGCTCGTGGGTGAGCATGTGTTTCGACGACAAGGGCCGCCTCATCGTCGCCGACCAGTATGCCGGCCTCTATCGCCTGACGCTGCCCGCCATCGGTTCGAATGATCAGGTCAAGGTCGAGCCCATCGATGTCGACATCGGCGGCGCCCATGGCCTCCTCTACGCTTTCGGCAGCCTCTATGTGATGGTCAACGAGCGCACGCCCCAGGGCCTTTACCGGCTGCGCGACACCGACGGCGACGACCAGTACGACGAGGTGCGCGTCCTTCGCAACATCCCTGCCACCGGCGAGCACGGTGGACACTCGCTCACGCTCTCGCCCGACGGTCAGTCGATCTTCGTCGTGTTGGGCAATGCCTCACAGCTGACCGACGTCGATGCCTCGCGTCATCCGGCCGACATCAACAACGACAACCTGCTGCCCAACATGACGGGCTTCTCGGACGGCCAGCAGCCCAACGGCGGCTACGTCCTCAAGACCGACAAGGACGGCAAGACCTGGGAGCTGATGAATTTCGGCTTCCGCAATCCGTACGACGTCAACTTCAACGCCGAGGGCGAGCTCTTCGCCTACGACGCGGACATGGAGCTCGACATCGGTCTGCCCTGGTACCGCCCGACGCGCGTGATGCACCTCACGAGCGCCGCCGACTTCGGCTGGCGCACGCTGGTGAACAAGTGGCCGGCCTACTACTTCGACAGCATGAACGAGGTCGCCAACATCGGCTCGGGCTCGCCCACCGGCGGCACGTTCGGCACCGGCGCGAAGTTCCCCGTCAAGTACCAGCGCGCTTACTACGTTTCCGACTGGAGCTGGGGCAAGCTTTACGCCGTGCACATGACCCCGTCGGGCTCGACCTACACCGGCACGGTTGAGGAGTTTGTCGGCGGCGCGCCTTTCCCGGTGAGCGATGTGGTCATCAGCCCCGTTGATGGTGCCATGTACCTCACGGTTGGCGGCCGCAACACGCAGTCGGCGCTCTACCGCGTGACCTACGTCGGCACCGAGTCGACGGCCAAGGCTCCGCTGGATCTCCGCGGTCAGTCCGACCGCGAGGCCCGCCGCAAGCTCGAGGCCTTCCACGGCGTGCAGCACGAGGGTGCCGTTGACGCCGCCTGGGCGCAGCTCGGCAGCCAGGACCGTGCGATCCGCTATGCCGCACGCATCGCGCTGGAGTGGCAGGACCGCGCCAAGTGGGAGCAGAAGGCCCTCGCCGAAACCAATCCCCGCACCGCGATCGCCGCCATCGCGGCCCTCGCCCGCGTGAGCACCAAGGGCACCGGCTACCTTCCCCAGATCGCCCCGAAGGACAATCCCGAGCTGCAGGCCAAGATGCTGGCCACGCTCAACAAGATCAACTTCGCCAACCTCAACGACGCCGATCAGGCCGACCTCGTGCGTGCCTACACGCTCGTCTTCACCCGCACGGGCAAGCCGACCGAGGCCACGCGCAAGCAGCTCGCCGACAAGTTCGACGCTCTCTTCCCGGCCGCGACCAAGGAAGTGAACACGCAGCTGGCGCGCATGCTGGTCTATCTCGAATCCCCCAGCGCACCGGCCAAGCTTGTCGCGGCGATGCGCACGGCGCCGACGCAGCAGGAGCAGATCGACTACGCCCTGCAGCTCCGTCTGCAGACCGTCGGCTGGACGAAGCCCCTGCGCGAGGAGTACTTCAACTGGTTCATCAAGGCCTACGCCAACTACCGCGGCGGCAGCGCCTTCCTGCGCGGCCTGGTCTCGATCCGCACCGCCGCTCTTGCGACGATCTCGCCAGAGGAGAAGGAGCAGCTGAAGGAAATCCTCGCGATTGTCCCGAAGCAGGTTTCCCCGCTGCAGCGTGTCGTCGACCGTCCGTTCGTGAAGGACTGGTCGGTCAATGATCTCACCCCCATCGTCGAGCAAAAGCTCGCCAAGGGTGGTCGTGACTTCGAGGCCGGCCGCCGTCTCTTCGGCGAAGTCGCCTGCGCGGTGTGTCACGCCTACGGTTACGAGGGCGGCACGGTTGGTCCTGACCTGACGGGTGCCGTCGGCCGCTACACCGTGCGTGACCTGCTGGAGTCGATCATCGAGCCGAGCAAGGTCATCAGCGACCAGTTCGCCGCGACCGAGTTCCACATGACGGATGGCACGGTCATCACGGGCCGCGTCGCGAACGCCAACACCGAGAACATCACGATCTCGCAGAACATGTTCGATTACACCGATACCTCGGTGATCATCCGCGCGAACGTCGTCTCGATGGAGGATTCGGCCACGTCGATGATGCCCCCCGGCATGATCAACAACCTGAACGACGAGCAGGTCACCGACCTCGTCGCCTACCTCCTGTCGGCCGGCGACCGCAACGGCCGCGTCTTCAAGAAGTAAGTTCCTGATTCACTCGGAATCCCACAGGCCCCGCCGACTCCGGTCGCGCGGGGCCTTTTTGTTGATGTAGCTGACCTCGCGGAAGCCGGTGATCGAAAGGTGGAACGTGTTGCCCTCAACGCGTTGGTTTGAGGATATGCGACCGGGGATTCGATCCAGCGTCTTGAGGGCAAGCCGCTCCACCATTCCGCCCTGCCGGGCGGCCGTTACGTGTCCGAGATGCTCGATAAGCGAAATCCAGGCGCGATGCACCTCAGCCCCAGGCCTCAGCGAGGCCAGCCACACCGGCTTATCACCATCCGTAACCGCTGAATCGGAACTTTCGTCTTTTCATCTCCCAAAAGGTTGCAGTATTTTCCACCTTCCGTTTCTTAGCCTCGTCCATCTGCGCCTTTCCCCGCGTACGATTTGCCGCCCAAACCCCCTGTGTTCGTGACCCTCCACCCAAGCGTGTCCGCATTGTCGGACTGATGCGCCAGTCGGTTCCTTTTCCCGCTTTGTCCCGTCCCCCTACTCAACGCCCAATGAAACCCGCTAACATGCCTCGTCGCTCCCCGTCCTCCCTGATCTTGGCCGGCCTGCTTCTGCTGCCGTCCGCCGCGCTGCTCGCGCAAGTCCCCACCGTCGCGCCCGGCGTCGGCTCCAACTTCAGCCTCAAGAGCGCCACCGCCGCACAGCATGTGGCCATCGCCCAGTTTGAGAATGCGTTCGTTGACCAGGAAACGGCCGTGTCGCAGGCCCGCGCGAACCTGACGTTTGCCGTCTACTCCGATCCGGCCAACACGGCCAACATCCGCGAAAAAGCCGCGGCCGTGCAGGCGGCGGAGCAGGCGCTGGTGGAGGCGCGCGCCGCGGCCTTCGCCAAGATTCAGGGTTCGCCCGAGAAGCTGAACAAGGAGCAGGCCGGTGTCCTCGTCTGGCAGGCGGTCCGCCCTGAGGGCGGTCGCCGTCGCACGATCGGTGGCGCGGGTGGCGGCCGCGGTCGCGGTGGTCCTCCGGCTGCCGGCCAGGCCGCGAACACGGGCGACGGATTTGCCAGCCTCAATGTCGGTCGCGGCATGGGCGGCAACCAGGGCCCGGTCGTGGTTTCTCTCAGTGATATCCAGCAGACCGAGATCACCCGCCTCAACGAGATCCCGGCCGTCCGCGACGCCATTCGTGGCGTGATGGATGCCAAGCGCACCGTTTACGTCCACCTCTTCCAGGGTTCCGGTGATGCCGCCGGCCTGACGCAGGGCATCGCAGCCTGGGGCGCCGCCGAGACCAAGCTGGCCGAGGTCCGCGCCGCCGAGTTCGCCAAGTTCCAGGCGTCGTCGCCCTACCGCCTCAACTCCGACCAGGTTCAGACCCTCGCCTCCGGCATGACCGGTGGTCGTGGCGGCCTCTGATCCGGTCGTTTGATCCCTCTTACAACGTCCCAACGCCTGACCCAAAAACCATGATCAAGTGTATCCCCGGTAAGCTTCTCAGCGCGCTCGCGCCCGCTGCGTTGTTCCTGGCCGTCGCCGCTCCGCTTTCGGCGCAATCGGTCGCCAATCCCTCGGCCGTCGGCAACCTCCGCGTCGCGGAAGGTTTCAAGGCCGAACTCGTCTACACCGTTCCCCGCGCGGCCTACGGCTCGTGGGTCGGTCTCACCATCGACGACAAGGGCCGCCTCATCGTCACGGACCAAACGTCCGGCCTCTACCGCGTCACGCTTCCGCCCGCCGGCAGCACCGCGGAGGTCAAGGTTGAGCCGATCGAGATCGATCTCGGTGGCGCCCACGGCCTGCTCTACGCCTTCAACAGCCTCTATGTCATGACCAACGAGCGTGGCACGCAGGGTCTGTACCGCGTGCGCGACACCGATGGGGACGACAAGTACGATGACGTCCGCATCATCCGCAACCTCTCCGGCACCGGTGAGCACGGCGTGCACTCGATCACGCTGTCGCCTGACGGCCAGTCGCTGTACCTCACGGTCGGCAACGCCAGCTACCTCACCCAGCTCGATTCGTCGACCCACCCGTCGAACATCGGCAACGACAACCTGCTGCCCAACCTGATGGGCTTCTCGGACGGCCAGCAGCCCAACGGCGGCTACGTCGTGAAGACCGATCCGGAGGGCAAGCACTGGGAGATGATGAACTTCGGCTTCCGCAATCCCTACGACGTTTCCTTCAACGCCGAGGGTGAGCTCTTCACCTACGACGCCGACATGGAGTGGGACATCGGCACGCCCTGGTACCGTCCGACGCGCGTCAATCACCTGATCAGCGGCGCTGACTTCGGCTGGCGCACCATCACGAACAAGTGGCCGGCGTACTATTTCGACAGCTTCGGCGAGGTTGTGAACATCGGTTCCGGCTCCCCGACGGGCTCGGTCTTCGGCACGGGCGCCAAGTTCCCGGCCAAGTACCAGCGCGCGCTCTACATCTCCGACTGGAGCTGGGGCAAGCTCTACGCCATCCATCTCACGCCTTCCGGCGCCACCTACACGGGTGAAGTCGAGGAGTTCGTCGCCGGTTCGCCTTTCCCGGTCAGCGATGTGGTCATCAGCCCGTATGACGGCGCGATGTACATGACGGTTGGCGGCCGCTCGACGCACTCGGCGCTCTACCGCGTCACCTACGTCGGCACCGAGAGCACCGCTCCCGCCGCCCCGGAAACCCGCGGCCTTGCCGAGCGCCAGCTCCGCCACCGCCTCGAGTCCTTCCACGGCATTCAGCACGAGAGCGCCGTCGACACGGCCTGGGCCCAGCTCTCCAGCCAGGACCGCGCCATCCGCTACGCCGCGCGCATCGCGCTCGAGTGGCAGGACGTTGCCGGCTGGCGTGAACGCGCGCTCAACGAGTCCGATCCCCGCACCGCGATCGCCGCGATCGCCGCCTTGGCCCGCGCGAGCACCATGGGCGCCTCGCACAAGCCGCAGACGGGTCCGGTTGAGAATCCGGCCCTCCAGGCCCGCATGCTCGCCGCGCTCGACAAGATCAACTGGGCCAGCCTGAACGAGGCCGACCAGACCGATCTGGCCCGCGCCTACACCCTCGTCTTCACCCGCACGGGCCGCCCGTCGGAGGAAAACCGCCGCCGTCTCGCGACCAAGTTCAACAGCCTCTTCCCGGCCCGCGCCAAGGAGATCAATGGTCTGCTCGCGCGCCTCCTGGTTTACCTCGAGTCGCCTGAGGCCACGCCGAAGCTGGTCGCCCTCCTGAGCACCGCGCCGACGCAGCAGGAGCAGATCGACTACGCCCTGCAGCTCCGCCTGCAGAAGGCCGGCTGGACGAATGAACTGCGCGAGACCTACCTCCGCTGGTTCATCCACGCCTACGCGAATTACCGCGGCGGCAATGTGTTCCTGCGCGCCATCGTCGCGATCCGCACGGGCGCACTCGAGACGTTCACGGACGCCGAGCGCACCGCGCTCAAGGACGTGATCGCGATCACGCCGACCCAGGTTTCGCCGCTCCAGCGCGTCGTCGACCGTCCGTTCGTCAAGGACTACACGGTTGATCAGCTCACCCCGGTGATCGATGCGAAGCTCAAGGCCGGTGGCCGTGACTTCGAAGCGGGCCGCCGTCTCTTCGGCGAAGTTGCCTGTGCGGTTTGCCACGGCTTCGGTGTCGAGGGCGGCACGGTCGGTCCGGTTCTCACCGGCTCCGGCGGCCGCTACACGGTGCGCGATCTGATGGAGTCGATCATCGAACCCAACAAGGTCATCAGCGACCAGTTCGCCGCGACCGAGTTCAAGCTCGATGACGGCACCATCGTCACCGGCCGCGTGGCCAATGCCTCGGCGGACAACATCAGCGTGTCGACGAACATGTTCGACTACACCGCGATCACGCAGGTGCCGCGCGACAAGATCGTCTCGATGGAGGACTCGGCCACGTCGATGATGCCCCCGGGCATGATCAACAACCTCACCGAGGATCAGATCGCCGACCTCTCCGCCTACATCCTCTCGCTCAACAACCCGAACGGGCCGATGTTCAAGAAGTAAGCGGCAGGGCTCACGCTCTCCCGTGAATCAAGGCCCCCGGCATCCGTGCCGGGGGTCCTTTGCTTTTGGAACGTTTGTATTGGGTGCGGTCCTTGATTCGTTCTCGTTCTCCTAATCGTTCTTCGTTCTCGATCTGAGAACGATTAAGAGAATGAAGAACGAGAACGATTCGGCAGCTTAGTCTGGCAAATCGGGACGGTACCCAAATCTGTGCCCATCTGTGGTTATGTCTGCTTCCGGTCTGCGGGTTTTTGGATAAATAGCGTGGAACTATGGGCTGGAATCACCGAACAATGAGGCCGTGAAAGCCGCTGATTTCTTCGATCTGCCCCAGTCGCTGGCGCTCTTTGCCGCGCATTTTCCCGCCGACGTGGCGCCGTGGGAATGGCTCAGGCGCATCGGGCCGGCCCTGGCGGGCTTCCGCTTCGACGCGCCTCTGCCGAAAATCCCACCTGGCGTGCACATCGAGGGCCATGTGTACATCGACCCGTCGGTGAAGCTGCCGGCCTATGCGACGATCATCGGACCGGCGTGGATCGGACCGAACACCGAGATCCGGCCCGGTGCCTTCATTCGCGGCAATGTCATCGTCGGCACCGGCTGCGTGCTCGGCAATGCGTGCGAATTCAAGAACTGCCTGCTGATGGACGGCGCGCAGGTGCCGCACTTCAGCTACGTGGGTGATTCCATTCTCGGCTGCGGCGCCCACCTCGGTGCCGGCGTGGTGTGTTCGAACCTGCGCCTCGACCAAAAGACGGTTGGCGTGCGCCTGCTGGGTGAACTGGTCGACACCGGCCTGCGCAAATTCGGGGCGATCATCGGCGAGCGCGCCGAGGTGGGCTGCAACGCCGTGCTCAATCCCGGCACTCTGCTGGGCCCGCGCTCGCTCGTCATGCCCACGGTGGCCTTTGCCGGTTACCTGCCGCCCGCCACCATCGCCCGCACCCGGGCGACCGTCGCTCTCGTCCCGCGGCGCGAATAAGCCCTGCATTTTTTTGCTGGCTGAAATCGGAAATCCGAAATCCAACTACGCGAATGCTTCGCATCCTTTCTGGCATCCAGCCCTCGGGCACCCTGCACATCGGCAACTACTTCGGCATGATGAAGCCGGCGATCGAGCTGCAGGAGCGCGGCGAGGCGTTTTACTTCATTGCCGACTATCACTCGATGACGTCGCTTACCGACGCCGCCGAGCGACGGGCCAACACGCTCGGAGTCGCCCTCGATTTTCTCGCGTGCGGACTCGATCCGAAGAAGGCCGTGTTCTGGCGCCAGAGTGACATCCCTGAGGTCTGCGAACTCATGTGGATCCTCGGCACGCTCACGCCCATGGGCCTGCTGGAGCGCGCCCACAGCTACAAGGACAAGACGGCGAAGGGCCTGTCGCCCAACTTCGGCCTGTTCTCCTATCCGGTGTTGATGGCCGCGGACATCCTGCTCTTCGATTCGAACATCGTCCCGGTGGGCCGCGACCAGAAGCAGCACGTCGAGATGACGCGCGACATCGCGATCAAGTTCAACCTCACCTACGGCGAGACCTTCGTCATCCCCGAGCCCTCGATCAAGGCCGAGGTTGCAACGGTCCCTGGCCTCGACGGCCAGAAGATGAGCAAGAGCTACGGCAACACGATCGAGCTCTTCGGCGACGAGAAGGCGGTGAAGAAGAAGATCATGTCGATCGTCATGGACAGCCGCACTCCGGCCGAGCCCAAGCCCGACGCGGATCAGAACCTCGCGGTGCAACTGCTCAAGCTCGTGGCGCCGGCCGACGTCGCGCTCGATTACGAGAACCGGCTTCGCGCGGGAGGCCTCGGTTATGGCGATTTGAAGAAAGCCCTCTTCGAGCACTACTGGACCGGCTTTGCCGCTGCACGCGCGCGCCGCGCGGAACTGGCTGCCAACCTCGATTACGTGGAAGCGGTCTTGAAGGAAGGTGCCGAACGTGCCCGGGCGATCGCCAGTGGGGTGGTGGGACGGGCCCGCAAGGCGTCGGGACTTAAATGAAATTATATTGCGTTAAAGGCGGCTTCTGATTTGGTCATGAACGTGACGCTCGATACGATTCTCCATCTCTTGCACGGTTCCAAGCCGTTCACCCTCAAAATGGCGAGTGGCCGGATTGTTGATGTCCCTCATCCGGACTTTGTGGCGCTGGCTCCGTCGCGAACGGCGCTCGTGTTTGCGAAAAATGACGGCTGGGTCGAAACGCTTCGGATCAATCAGATTGAAAGTATCGAAGCGCAGGATGAGGCGGCAGCCACCTGAGTCTGTCTGCTAAACAATGCGAGTGCCTGGCTGCTCGATCTTCGCGATCGCTGCCATGATGACCTCGCTGGCCCGCTGATAGCGCTCTTTGCCGGCCTTGGGATCATCGTAGGCGGCTGGGGAGAGCGGTTGTCCGAAAACCACCGTGACGGGTGTGCCCAGCCGCAGCGGGCCCGACCGCCCAAACGCCTCGAACGAACCGAAGATGCGCGCCGGCACGACCGGTACCTGCGTCCGACAGGCGATGAGGCCCACGCCCGGCTTGGCGCTCTGCAGCTTGCCGTCCGGTGAGCGCGTGCCCTCGGGGAAGAGAATCAGGGCCTTGTTGTCGCCGAGCGCGCGCAGCACGCGCTTGATCGCCGACACATCCGAGCCGCCGTCGCGGTCCACCGGAATCGTGCCGACCGCGTCCAGCCACCACGAGGCGAGGCCGGGTTTCCACAGGGTCTTGCGCGCAAAGAAACACATCTGGCGTGGCACTTGGCTGCCGATGATCGGCGGATCGAGGTGGCTGGCGTGATTCGACGCGATGAGGAAGGCGCCGTTCTTCGGCAGGTTGTCCAGGCCGAGAACGTCCCCGCGGAACGCCATGTCGTACACGATTGCGGACAGGTAGTGGAAGAACCCGTACACGCGATCCATCGCGCCCTGGTTGTAGCGGCGGTTCATGTGGCGGGGGGCAGGCGGGTGGCGATGGCGGCGGACACGCGGTCCACGACCTCGGGCAGCGTGAGCAGCGTCGAGTCGATGTCGGTCGCCCCGGGCGGGCAGGTGAGGGGAGCGGTCTTGCGCGACGAGTCGAGGCGATCGCGCTCGGCGATCGAGTCGGTCTGGCCCTCCTGGGCGCGGCGGCGCGCACGCTCGACCGGATCGGCGTGGAGGAAGAAACGGAAATCGGCCTGTGGGAAAATCACCGAGCCGATGTCACGGCCTTCCATCACCAGTCCGCGGAAGCCGTGCGCCTGCGCCACCTCGGCCTGGCCGCGCTGGTAGGCGAGCAGCTGGGTGCGGACCTCGGGGATCGCGGCGAAGTGGGAGACAGCGGCGTTGACCTCCGGGCTGCGGATCTCGGCCTCGGGCACGACGCGCCCGCCGATCTCCATCTGCGCGCTGCGGCCCGCCACGCGGGTGCCGAAGGCGAGGCGGGCGAGCACGGTCTTGACGGCACCAACATCCTCGGCGCGCGCCCCCTGCCGGAGCAGCTCGGCCGTGATCGCCCGGTAATACGAGCCGGTGTCGACGTGCATGAGCTGGAACCGCTCGCTCAGCGCCCGGGCGGTCGACGACTTGCCGGAGGCGGCGCCGCCATCGATCGCAACAATGAGGAAAGGGGAGGAGCCCATCAGGAGGCCGAGGATTTTGTGCGGAGCGACTCCAGCAAATCAAAAAAGTGCGGAAATGTTTTCGCGCAGCAGGCGGGATTGATGATCGACAGCCACGGGCGGCCGTTGCCGAGCAGGTCGTGACATCCCAGGATGCCAAAGCTCATCGCGAAGCGGTGGTCGTGATACGTCTCAATCTCGACGCCGGTCTGGAGCGGACGCGGTGTGATCGTGATCGCACCTTCCTCCTCGACCACCTCCTGGCCGAGCTTGCGCAGTTCTTTCACCATGCCCGCGACGCGATCCGTCTCCTGCTTGCGGGTGTGCGCGATGCCTGTGATGCGCGTGACCCCTTTGAGCAACGGCGCGATCGCCGCGAGCGTGAGGAAGGTGTCGGAGATCTCGTGGAAGTCCTCCTCAATCGTGACGCCCGCACTCCGTCCGGCGGCGCGCGTCAGAACATCGATAAAGGCGGAATCCCCCTGCAGGCCGGCGCCCGGCGGGCGGAGTCCAGGGTAGCCCAACCGTCCACCGACCACGACGGGCAGGGCCTGGAAGTAGCTCGCGGCCGTGGCGTCGGGTTCGATCACGTAGGTGCCCGATGAGCGGTAACGTCCGGGGCTGACCTTGAAAATCTGGGTCCCGGTATCGACCTGCGTGGCCACGCCAAACTCCGCCATCAGGCGGCGGGTCATCTCGACAAAGGTCCAGCGCACCTGGCTCACGAGTTGAACCTCGATCGGTCCGCTCGCCAGCGGGGCCACCATGAGGAGTGCGGAGAGGAGCTGGCTGCTGGCGCTTGCGTCGATCGCCACCGTGCCGCCGCGCAGGCCACGGGCCTTGATTTCGAGCGGGAAGAACCCCTCTTCGCCGAGGCAGTGAATGTCGGCGCCCAGCCCACGCAGCGCGTCGATCAGCGCCTTCATCGGGCGGTTGCGCATTTGCGGCACGCCATCGATGCGATAGGTCCCGCGGGGAGCCGCCGCGCACAACGCGGTGAGAAAGCGCGCCGCGGTACCGGCCAAACCGACAAACAGGGTGTGTTCACCGCCGGGAAACGCCTTACGTTGTCCGGCCACGCGCATCGTTCCCGCCGCCTCGTCGAGGACGACCTCGTAGCCGAGGGTCTGCAGCGCGGCGCCCATGAGGCGGGTGTCGTCACTGAAGAGCGCGCGGGTGAGCGACACAGGCTCATCGCACAACGCCGCGAACAGCAGCGCGCGATTGGTCAGGCTCTTTGATCCGGGCAGCACGACATCCCCGCGCACCGGGTGCGTGAAGGGCTGGATCGGAAGCAGATCGGGCAACGACATGGAAGGGATGGTTTAGCCGAAATCGTCCGACCTTGGCGAGGCCTTGTTCGCGCAAAATTCCGCGCCGCTTTCAGATCGGAGGATGGCCACAAAAAACACGAAGATCGTCCTTGCTGTGCGCGTAGACTGTCCGAGCGCCCTATAAGGCGCCGTGAGATCTACGAAATCGCCCCAGGTTTTTTGCGTTTCTCGTGGCCAAACTCCGGATTCGCGCCGGATTCAGATCGGATCGATCAGGGCGGCCAGAGGCCCGCGCTCTCAGGTGACCAGCCTGCGCTTACGGCCGGAAGCCGTCGCGCCACGCCTTGCCGCGCTCAAGCCGCGTGCGGAGCTCGGGCCAGTCGCGGTTGGCGAGGGCGGTCTGGAACTGGTGCAACTCGTCCTCGTAGGCTCGGAGTGCACGCAGGACCTCGTCGCGGTTCTGCTGAAAAATCTCAATCCACATCGTGGCATCGCTGCCCGCGATGCGGGTCGTGTCGCGCAGACCGTTGCCGGCGAGATTGCGCCAAGCCGGATCCTTGGCGCCGAGAAATGTCCCGAGGCTCGTCGCGATCGCTTGGGGCAGGTGGCTGATATGCGCGACGATCTCGTCGTGGCGATCTGGATGCAGGCTGGTCACCTCGCCGCCGATGTCCGCCCAGAAGCGGGCCACGGTCTCGGCGGCCTGGGCGTCGGTTTCGGGCAGCGGCGTGACGAACACGGTGCGCTTCTCGAACAGCGACGCGGAGCCGTGTTCCCAGCCGGTCTTCTCACCGCCGGCCATTGGGTGCGCACCGACAAAATGGGCGGCGCCATGAATCGCCGCATGGCCGGCGCGGCAGACGTCGCCTTTGACGCTGCCGACATCGGTTACGATGGCTCCGGGGGGCAGATGCGGAGCGATCTGACGCGCGAGCTCCACGATACGGTCAACCGGCGCGGCCAAGACAACCAGGCTGGCTCCAGCCACCGCCGCCTCAGGCGTCGCGGACGTCGCGTCGCACCAAGGCTGGCTTTCGAGCTTGTGCCGGACCTCCGGGCGACGGGCCCAGATCACGATGCGTCGGGCCAGACCACGCGCGCGCGCAGCCTGGGCAACGGAGCCGCCGAGCAAGCCCGGCGCGAGGATGACGAGCGTATCCAGCACGTCCTTTCAAAACGCGATGCCGGGGCTCGTGTCGAGCCCGCGTTGGGGAACGAGTGCCGCGCACTCAGCCACCGAGCTTCACGATCTTCGCGAAATCCGCCGCCGACAGCGGGACGACTGAGAGCCGGCTCTGGCGCAGGAGGCCGATGTCCTTGAGGGACGGCTCAGCCTTGATCGCGGCGAGTGTCACGGGTTGGGGCAGGGCGGGACCGGCCTTGAGTTCGACCGCGACCCAACCGTCCTCCTCCGCCGTCGTGTCGGGAAAGGCGGTCTTGCTGACCGTTGCGCGGCCGACGACGGCCTTGGTCGTGACGCTTTCGTAGAAGAGCACCTCGTCGCCCTTGCGCATCGCGTTGAGGTGGATGCGCGCCTGATAATTGCGCACGCCCGTCCAGGCGGTCCGCTTGTCTTTGACGAACTGGCCCCACGCATAGGCCTCGGGTTCGGATTTCACCAGCCAGTATTGGGTTGTCATGAAATGCGCTCAGCGCGAGCGTGGGTATATGGAGCATCTCCAGCCTGAAAAGGCAAAAGCCGGTCCTTGCCTTGGGATATGAACAAGACGCTTCTGCCGATCCGTCTGGTTTTTGTCCTGCTGTGTGCGGCTGCGGGCTGGCTGTTGTGCTATTCGATTCCCGATTGGGATGACCGGCGCCTGCTGGCGATCTCGATGGGCTCGCTCATCGGCATCCTCGTCGTGCTCGTGGATATTCTCCTCAAGGGCTTTTCGCTCCGGGGCCTCTCGGCGATCACCTTCGGCCTGGTCGTCGGCTCCGGCGTGTCCTACCTGATCAGCACGTCGCCGCTCCTCGAGGAAGGTGACCCGCAGACCATCTACCTCGTCCGGCTGGCGCTGTTCATCATCCTGACCTACCTCTGCACCGTGATCGCCTTGCGCGGCAAGGATGAGTTCAACCTCGTCATCCCGTACGTGCGTTTCGTGCCGCACGAGGTCGATGTTCCCTTGGTTGTCGTCGATACGAGCGCGCTCATTGACGGACGGATCACCCGGATATGCGAGTCGGGCTTCCTGAGCGCCGCGCTGGTCATCCCGCGTTTTGTCCTGAACGAACTCCAGCGCATCGCCGATTCCCCGGATCCGCTGCGCCAGGCGCGCGGGCGGCGCGGGCTCGAGATGCTGGGCGAGCTGCGCAAGATCAAGAATCTCGATCTGCGCATTCCGGAGAGCGACGTGACCAAGCGCGCCGAGCTCAACGCCAAGCTCGTGTTCCTCGCGCAGTCGATGAACGCCAAGCTGCTCACCACGGATTACAGTCTGGCCAAGATGGCGGAGTTTGCGGGTGTCCAGTGGCTTAACCTCAACACGCTTTCCAAGGCCCTGCGTCCGGTCTTGGCGATGGGCGAGCTGATCGAGGTGGAACTCGTCAAGCCGGGTAAGGAGGAGGGGCAGGCGGTGGGCTATCTTGAGGATGGGTCAATGGTGGTCGTCGGTGGTGCCCGGGATCGGATCGGCGCGCGGGTGCAGGCTGAGATCACGAGCGTGCTGCCCTCCGCAGGCGGCAAGATGGTCTTCGCGCGGGTCGCAGGGGACACGCAGTCTCCCTTCCCGGCCGCCTGAGAAATTTGTGTTTACTCCCGGCGGTGCGTTGACCAAAACGACACCTCCCAGCACGGGGCAGTAGCTCAGTTGATAGAGCGCGTCGTTCGCAACGACGAGGTCGTCGGTTTGATCCCGATCTGCTCCACCATCCTTCGCTCCTCAGGAGCTTCGGATGGCACGGCCAGCCTTCGAGTAAGTGGGGAGTGTCGCCATAAAGGACGGTCTGTCTCGCGAAGGATGTGTGCCCGCGCATCTACCCTTAAACTTCTCCCAAAGAAAGAGATACTTCGCTTCCGTCGTGAACGCCTCCGGTGACGGACACGAAAAGATTCCCGGCTATCCGGCGTGGTCTCCAATTTGCTATTGAAGGTCTGAATCGTGCGAGGACCATGGGGTTGTCGTACGTCCAACGCTACGCAACCATCCTCCGTCATGAAGAAGAGCACCAAGTCCACCAAGCCTGCCGCCCCACAGGTCAAGTCCGTCGTTCCGAAGCCTGTGGCGCCCAAGCCGGCCAAGCAGACCAAGGCTCCCAAGCAAGCTGTCGCGAAAGGCACCAAACCCGCCAAGGCGGCCAAGGCCGTCAAGACTGCGCCCAAGCCGCTCCCGGTTTATCCGGTGGTTGCGCCGCGGGTGACGACCATCACGGCCAAGATCGACATCGGCTTTGGCAACACCCTGTTCCTCCGTGGTGAAGGCCCGGGGCTGAGTTGGAATCAGGGCGTCGCCCTCGACTGTGTGGACGACGACAAATGGTCGATCACGCTCCCCGGCGCGGTGCGCCCGGTGATTTTCAAGTTCCTCGTCAACGACCTGACGTGGAGCGCCGGCAGCGACTACATCGCTGAGCCTGGCTCGGCCGTGGTCCTGGTCCCGACGTTCTGATCGTAAGCGTCGTCAGACGATCGCCAGAACCTCGTCCGGTGCGTCGGGATTGAGCGCCGCCAGTTGTGCCTCAATCCCGGCGACCGGATTCTCCTGTCCGCCTTGCGCGGCGAGCGGCACGATCGCGCCGCGCATCCGCACGCGCGAGAACGGGCGCGGAAGCCGGAAGCGATCCCAGCTCCGCAACTCCCAGGCCGACTCGAGCTCGAAACCAAGCAGGAGCAGGGGCACCTTGGCGCGGCGCGACACGATCAGGGCGCCCGGCTTGAACTCATAAATCGGTCCGCGCGGTCCGTCTGGGGTGATGCCGACATCGTGTCCGGCCTTGAGCACATCGACCAGGGCGAGTGCCGCCTCGCGTCCGCGCTGACTGCTGGAGCCGCGCACAGTCTGGATTCCCACCAGCCCGAAGAAGGCCGCGAGCCAGGCCCCATCCGTGCTCGCACTCACGAGGGCAAAGCAAGGGCGGCCCCGGCGAAAGAGACGGAAAAATTCGGCCGCGAGGAAGAGCCGGTTGTGCCAGAGGATCATCGACACCGGCTGGTCGCGCTGCTCAAGCACCTGCCGGTCCGCAGGCGAGGCCTCGAAGCGCAAGGTCATGCCCCAGAGCCGCATGATCAGGCCGAGGGGCCAGAGCACGAAGGCGCGCCAGCCGCTGAGCGCGTGGACAGGATGGGGTTCGGACGACGATACGGCCACGGGCCGGTTCTCGGCGAAGTCGCGGGTGTCGCCAAGCCTTCTTTCGCAAAGGGATGCGATCCGGCGCACCTTCCGCTCTGCCCTCGTTCTCTTTCTCGTTATCGTTCTCGTTCTCCCGGTTTGGGTTTTAGATCATCTGCGGGGGTGCAGGCTCGGCCGAAAGTCGAACCGCTCCAGGAATCCCAACCCCGGCATCGAACCGGGAGAACAAGAAAGAGAATGAAGAACGAGAATGATTTCGGAGGGGACGGGCCGACGGACCGCGGTTGACGCCTGTCGCTCGACCCGCCACGGCTTGCGCCCGTGAACCTGCCGCCCTGTCCGCATCTGCCGTTCCCGCGCGCCGCCATGGACTGGCGGGCGTTCAACGGTCATGGCGAGGAGCGGGGCGCGGCTTTCTACGGCACGGCCCTTGAGTACGGTCAGTACCTTTGGATGGGTGGCCGCGTGGCCCGTGCGATGCTCTGCCTCGACCGTGCCATGGGGGCCGATCTGACGGGGGATGAGGCCGTCGTGACGTCCTGGCCGATGCCTTACGCGGCGATGGCCTGGTTCCTGGCCCATACGCCGGAAGGGGTGTTCACGGGCAACCCGCGCGTCCATTTCCAACACTATGCCGACCGGATGAACGAGCCCCGCCGCGCGCAACGCCAGGCCCGGGCGTGGGCCTGTTGGGCGCTCGCCCGGCGCGTGCGCCCGGATCTGCCGGGCGATCCGCGGCATCGGGTGGAGGAGCCGGCGGAGACCGCCATTGAAGCATCCTTGCGTCGCTGGGGTCTTCCGGGCGAAGTCACTGAGTGGCAGCGGGTACTGCAGGGTTGTCGGGAGCGCCGGGCGCACTGAGCAACGCGTTCAGCGCGGGATTGTAGGACTCTTCGAAAGGACGCTTGACTTGTGTTTCTCGGATTCTACGTTCCGCACTCTTTCCCGTTTCCACGGGGTGGTAGCTCAGCTGGTTAGAGCGTCTGCCTGTCACGCAGAAGGTCGCGGGTTCGAGTCCCGTCCATCCCGCCAGTTTTTAAACCCGTTAACCCTTAAAGGTTAACGGGTTTTCTGTTTCAAAAACCGACTTAACTGGCAACGCGGCCACCGACAGCCATGGTTGTTCATCGACGTAATTGTTCGGGAAACTCGGCGCCGGTGCGCGGAATCGGGGTGCAGTGCGGTGCCAGTTCCCTGCTGCACTGCCACTGGCGGCGAGCAATTCCATCTGGCTAGCTGCGGTTGCGACGGCATCCTCGCGAGCGATTCGCTATGATGCCGCGCACGCGAACGCCAAAGGTGAAGGAGTTCGTAAACCCGCCCTTCATCCAGTGCCCCGATTGCCTAGTCGAGGGCAAATTTGGCGTGCTCATGATCGCCGAACGCCAATACACCCGGCGCTGCATCAATTGCTGGTTCGACAAGCGCTACCCACTGCCGCCGCTCCGCAAGAAACTGATCTACGTCGATCAGTTCGTCATCAGCAACATGATGAAGGAACTCGATCCTACGGCGCCGGCGAAGGCGAAGGGCGTAAAGGGCGGTTTTTACCTGACGCTCTTCGAGAAGCTCGACCGGTTGAACAAGCTGCACTTGATCGTCTGTCCGGATTCGCCGGTGCAGGATCACGAATCCATCGTTGATACGCGGTATGAAAAGCTCCGCCGAGTTTTCCGGCAGCTTTCGCATGGCGTCTCTTTTGCTCGCCCGCAGCAGATTTTCTACGAGCAATTGCTCCGCGCCTTCCGTGGCTGGCACAACGGCGCGGAGGTAAATCCGCAAGTTTCCCGTGACTTCGCTTTGCACGGTAACCCCGACTCGTGGCTCGATCGTCTTCGCGTCGAGATGAATTACAACCTGCCCGGCGTTGCCCAGGAATTGCGGGCGACCACCGCGGCGCAAACGCAGCAAGTGCATGAGACCTGCCAACTCTGGGTCGACATGCCCGACTTCGATTTCCACCGCTTCTTCGAGGGACAACTCGACGTCGTGCTGGATGAGCCGCTGATCGAGCAGTCGCGTTTCGTCGAGAAGATGGCGGCAGCGCGAACCAACGGGCCGCCGGCAAATCTGACCGAACTTTATCCGCCGCCGTCGGTAAGCCTCGTGCAGCACCTCTTGGCGGAGTGCGCGGACACGATCTCCGACGTTCCGAGTCGCGTCGCTCGCGTGCGCGAGTTCTTCGCGTCCAAGGCGATTCGCACGGTTCCGTTCGCTCGGGTGGCCGCCCTGTTCTGGGCCACCCTCGCGCGCGATGTCCGTTCCGGTCGCAAGCCCGACAAGTTTCCTGGCGGCGGAATGTTCAACGACGTCGATGTCGTCGCAGCCTACGCGCCATTTTGCGACGCCATGTTCGTGGACAAGGAGATTTCGCACCTTGCGCACCAGGGCGAGCTGCGGCGTGAGTTGAACGGTTCAGCCAAGCTGTTCTCGCTGCGCGCCGACGAAGACCACCAGTTTCTCGCGTTTCTCGACCAGATCGAAGCCGACGCCCCACCTGAGCACCTCAAGCTCGTTGCAGAAGTCTACGGCACCAATTGGGCGAAGCCCTATCTTGAACTTCTCGCGCATCGTTGAGGCGTAAGCCGGTCGTCTTTTTCACACCCTGAATACGGAGAAATTCACACTGCCATGCCAGCGCGCTGCTACCTCTGCGGAAGTGGGCACATGGGGTCGGGGTGTTAAAACGCTAAATTGGACCGCAGCGAGGCGGAGTGAACACTCCAACTTGTAAAGGTGTTCGAACTCGTGAACCTGGGTTGGGCTGACTGCCGGTGTGAAGCGTGGGTTCAGTTGAGGGCGAGACCGAGCAGCAGCACAGCGCTGATGCCGGTTAGTCCGGCGATGCCCGACGCGACCGCCACCGTGCGGTAGCCTTGGGCGACGGTCATGCCGGAGAGTTGGGTGATCACCCAGAAGAAGCTGTCGTTCACGTGCGACACCATCATCGCACCCGACGCGATGGCGAGGGTGGCGAGGACAGGGCCCTGTCCCTCGGCCAGGCCGAGACTGGGGAGCAGGGGCGCAACGAGCGACGCGGTGGTGATCATGGCGACGGTTGATGAGCCCTGCGCGGTCTTGAGGCCGGCGGAGATGATGAAGGGAACCACGAGGCTGAGGGCGCCGAGCTGGAGCGAGCCGAGGGCTGATCCGATCAGGCCGCCCAGCGGGGTTTCGCGGATCACGCCGCCAAAGGCACCGCCCGCCGCCGTGATGAGGATGATGGTGCCGGCATCCTGCAGACCGTTGCCCGTCCACGCGCTGAAGGTGGCGCGACCATGCCGCCGCACCACCCACCAGGCGGTCAGGACGCCGAGGAGGAGCGCGAGATTGGGATCGCCGATCGTGGACAGGGCGACACGCGCGAAGCCTTCGCCGAGCGGACGATCCGGGGCATCGACCCACGATTTCAGGGCGATGAGCACGACCGGAAGGATGATCGGCGCGAACGCCGCCAGCGTACCCGGGGTGGCCACGGCCGGCTGATGCGTGGCGGCCGCCGGGGTGGTTTCCTCGCCGGGTTCGATGCGCAGGCGACCGCCGATCCAGCGGGCATAGGCATAGGTGGCGGCGACGACCGGAATCGAAACCAGCACGCCAAACGCGATCACACTTCCGAGTCCGGCCCCTAGGGCGCCCGCGGTGGCGATCGGTCCCGGCGTCGGTGGCACGAGGCAGTGCGTCGCGTAAAGGCCCATGGACAGCGCGACCGCGAAGCCGGCGAGCGACTCGCCGGTCTTGCGCGCGAGCGAGCGGGCGAGCGGCGAGAGAATCACAAATCCGGAATCACAGAACACCGGAATCGAAACCAACGCGCCGGTGCCCGACATCGCGAGCATGGCGCGCTTCTCCCCGGTGAGTCTCAGCACCCACGCGGCCATGACCTGGGCGCAGCCGCTTTTCTCCAAGGCGAGGCCGATGATGCAGCCGCACGCGATCACGATGCCGATCGAGCCCACCGTGCGGCCGAAGCCGCCGGTGAGCGCGGTGAGAGTCTGGGCCGGCGCGAGTCCGCCGCCAGCGCCGACGGCGAGCGCGGCGAAGAGCAGGGCGAGGAACGGGTGCAGTTTCCAGCGCGTCGTCGCCACGACGATAAAGACGACGCTGCCGACGAGAGACAGGAGTAGGAGGGTTCCGTTGTTCATGGGGTGGGGGCTCGGCGCAAGTGGAGTTGATCTAGAAGCCTGAGTTTAACCACAGATTTCACCGATGGGCACAGATCCGGCGTTTCGTGCCGTCGCTCGTTGTTGCGCGACTGCGTGCGGGATCTTGGCTTTAAGGGCTTTTCTCCGTCCGTCGGGATCGGTGAAATCGGTGCTATCTGTGGTTGGTTCGATCCGTGATTGGGATGGGGGGTAGTAGCTAGGGCAGGTGGGCGACCTGTTCCATCGGGCGCCACTGCGCACCGGCCGGCGTTCCGGGGAGGCGGATCTGACACGCGTCGGTGAGTGGCCACCACTTGTCCCGTGTCACGGGATCGCGGGCGATGGAGGCGAAATCGGCCTCAGGGTCGGTTCCGGTGTATTCGAAATGGCTGAACAGGTAACGCCGTCCCTCGATCTCCGTGATGAAGATGTTGAAGTGGCGAACATGCGCCCGGTTGAGTGCCGCCAGCACCTCGGGCCACGCGTGGGCGTGCAGCTCGCGATAAGTCTGTTCCTTGGCCGGATCCAGGCCGATAACGGCTCCGTAATATTTGACCGGTGCCAGCGCTGCCTCGGCGGGCGGCTGATTGGTTGGTCCATAGACCGGCGGAACGATGGGCAAAGGGGACGGAGCAGCGGGCAGGGCAGGCTTGGTCATGACGTCGGCGAAAGCGGGGCAGAAGGGGCGACGTCTCCAGCCGAACGGGAGTCAGCGCGGAAGACCAGTGCAATACGTACCTCGGCGCGTTCGTCACACGAGGCCGGTGGCGGACGCGCTCAGCGCAGGGAACGACGGATCACGCCGACGAGGACGCCCTGGCACTCCAGTCCGCTCTGCGGACGAATATCCGGGTAGCGCGAATTTTCCGGGTGGAGCACCGGCTGGCCGCCCGCGTAACGCAGACGCTTGAGGGTGGTGGTGTTCTCGTCGAGCAGGGCGGCGATGATGTCGCCCTCGCGCGGTTCGCGGCGCTCGAGGATGGCGAGGTCGCCGTCGAGGATGTGGGCCTCGATCATGGAGTCGCCGCTCACGCGCAGCGCCCAGAGCTGGCGGCGGCGGGCGTGCTCGATGCCGAAGAGACGCGGGTCAATCGGCAGGGATTCGTCGGCGGTCTGCTCGGACGAGACGGGGTTGCCGGCGGGGATGGTGCCGTAGACCGGGATGGTGAAGAGCTGCCCCTGGACGGCGGTGGCCTTGAGGCCCCAGGTGCGGCCGTCGATCTGCGTGATGGCACCTTTCTTGGCCAGCGCGCGGAGGTGATTCATGACGGCGTTCTGGCTCTCATAGCCGAACTGCTTCTGGATATCGCGGGTGCTGGGCGGCATGCCGCGCTCGGCCTGCACCTCCCGCACATAGTCCAGAATCGCCTCCTGTTTTTCGGTGAGCATAAAACGATATGTGTTCATATGAACACATATCCCGATTTGGCAAGACTGGATGAAACCCGGGGAGCGCAGGCCCCCTTGGCGGACGTCTCCGGGGATTGCATCCCTCGGTCCGGCGAGAACGCAGTTGGAGCTAACGATTCCGGCTCGATTAAACCGGGATGGCTTCCGACTCGATGATCCGCAGCCCCGGATCGGGTTTAAGCGCGGCTTCGAGCAGCGTGCGCGCGACGGCGGCCGTCGTGATCGGCCGGATACGCCGGGGCAGGAGGAAGGCGAGGGGCTTCATCACGGCCAGCGCGAAACGTTCGCCTGGGCGGGAGTCGGGGCGCGGACCGGCGTCGAGCAGCGAGGGCCGCACGTGGGTGAGCGAGACGAAGCCAAGCGCGGCCAGTTCGGCTTCGATCCGGCCCTTGGTGCGCGGGTAGAGGCTGCGCGCAGCGGCGTCGGCGCCGACGGACGAGTTGTAGATGAAGACCGGTGTGCCGGCGGCCCGCGCGCATTTCGCGGCGGCGAGGACGTAGCCGCGGTCGATCCGGTCGAACGCCTCGGCCGAGCCCGCCAGGCGGAGCGTGGTGCCCAGACAGCAGATGCAGGCGTCGGCCCGCCACCAGTCGGCCGCGGGCAGGGCCGCAAAATCCACGATCGGGTTCAGCAGCTTCGCGTGGGCGGGCAGGGGCTTGCGCGTTGGGCAAATGACGCGTCCGATGCGCGGATCCCGCCCGACCAGCGCGAGTACCTGCGAACCGACGGCACCGGTCGCACCGAGCAGGAGGAGGGTGGTGGGCGTGGACATCGTGCAAGGATCTGATCCGGACGGGCGGGCGGAACAAGGTCGGCGTGGCGTGCCCGGCGGGATTCGAACCCACGACCGCTCGCTTAGAAGGCGAGAGCTCTATCCAGTTGAGCTACGGGCACCCAAGGCGCTGTTTTCCTAGGCGGCCACGCCCCGGCCTACAAGGGCAAAGCCGGGTGCGGTTTCGTCCGGCCCGCGTGCTCGGCTAGTGTGTTCACTGGTGCACAGCCCGGGAATTTGCCCCAGAGAGGATATTTCTGCGTTTACTTGGTGGAGATGCAGTTGCCTTACTCATCGCCGTCTATGGTCAAAGTCACGGGAGAATACCAAGGGGATCTTCACTGCGTCGCCCTGCACGGTCCATCGGGCAATTCGTTGGTCACGGACGCCCCCAAGGACAATCAGGGCCGGGGTGAGGCGTTTTCGCCCACCGACCTGGTGGGGACCGCGCTCGGCACGTGCATCCTCACGACCCTCGCGATTGTTGCCCGTCGACACGGCGTGGAACTCAAGGGCGCGCGCTTTGAAGTCACCAAGGAAATGTCGGCGGATGCGCCACGCCGCATCGTCCGTCTCGCGACCGAGGTCTGGCTCCCCATCGCGGTCACTGCGCTGCCGGAGGGCCTGATGGAGCGCACGGCCCATGCCTGCCCGGTCCACCAGAGCCTGCACCCGTCGCTCGACCGTCCGATCGTCTTTCATTGGGCTTCCTGATTCGACTCATGGCCGACTCCAACCCCGCACCCGCCCCGACCGATTTTGCCGCGCTGGCGGCTTCTGCGTGGCAGCAGGTGGATGTCGGTTTCTGCCTCTCCGACGCGGCCGGTAGCATCTGTTCGGTCAACCCGGCGTTTTGTTCGATCACGGGCTACACCGCGGAGGAACTGGTGGGCGGCTCGCTGGTGAGGCTGCATCCCCCCGAGGTCGCGTTCACGGCGTCGAGCGCGCATGCGGCCATCATTGCGGGTGAGACCTCCGTGCCGCCGGTCACCTACCTGCACAAGTCCGGCCGGCCGATCTTTGCGCAGATTTCGGATCGCCGCCTGACCGCCCCGACGGGGGAGGTTTTTCGGGTCACCACGGTGGTTGATCTTGAGCGCGAGGTCAGTCGCGACGCGCGCCTGGAGCAGATGCACCGGGCCGAGAATTTTCTCTCGTCCGCCAGCTCGATCAGCAACGACTACAACAACCTGCTCGCGATCATCATGGGCTACACTGCCTTCCTCGCGGATAGCGGCAGCGATCCGCGCCGGATCCAGACGGCCGTGCAGGGCATCGACAACGCCGTCCAGCGTGCGGCGGATCTCGTCAAGCAGACCCTCTACATCACCCGCCAATCGGTGCCGTCGCTGCAGCGCATCCATCTCAATGTCCTGCTCGACGAACTCGCGCGCAACGTCGGCGCCAACGACACCTGGCGCGCGGCGGTCGAGTTGGTGACGGAGCCGCTGCTCGGTCCGGCCGGACTCGATCCGAAGCACATGGCGTACATGGTCAACGAGCTGTGCCGCCGCGCCTACGAAGTGATGGGCCGCGGGTTTCACCTGCGCCTGAACACACAGCGCGTGAACGGGGCGACGCTGCAGGCGAAGTTCAGCCACGCGCGCGAACCGCTTTATGCCGGCCTGGAGATCCAGCTCGCGCCTTCAACCCTGAGTCCGCGGCGCGCGGCGCGGATCCCGTGGGAAAACCGCCGTGACCTCTCGCTCGCCTCGATCGAAAGCATCATGGCCGGTCATCGTGGCTGTGTGGAGCGCGATCAGCTGCCGGGTGACACGGTGGTGTTTCGCCTGTATTTCCCCATGCTCGCGGAACCCGCGGTGCCGACCGAGCCCACGCCCAACACCAGCTTGGGTGCCGGTGCGACCATCCTTGTGGTGGACGATGAGGACTCCCTGCTGCATGCGCTCGGTTTCGCCCTGGAGCGCCATGGCTTCAAGGTGCTCAAGGCGCGCGACGGGGCCGAGGCGGTCGAGACCTTCGAGCGCCATCACGCCACAATCGCGCTCGTGCTCTGCGATCTCGGGCTGCCGCGGATGAGCGGCTGGGAGGCGTTCATGCGGATGCGACAGATCCGCTCCGACATCCGCGTCATTCTCATGACCGGCCAGCTGGGCCATGCCTTGCAGGAGGAGATCAACCGCGCCGGCGCGGCGGGCTTCCTGCAAAAGCCCTTCGCGATTCCCGATGCGGTGGCCGAGGTGCGTGCGCGGCTCGGCGCTGCGACGGCGACGTGACGGTGATCGATGTAGCCGGGCTCGCTGAGCCCGGGGATTGAGGATATTCTTCTCGGACCGGGGTCAGCGACCCCGGCTACATCAAACGCCTACCGGCCGGTGAACCGGTAGCGTGAGTTGAAGATCAGCTCGATCTTCGGGCTGACCCAGACGCGCACCTTGATCGTGCCGGAGAACGCATCGTCCGGCGTCGCGTGACCCTCGACCCGGCGGGGTTCGCCGTCCAGATTCTCAGCCTTGCCTGTGAACGGGACGCGCTCGCCGGCCGCGAGCTTGCGCAGATCGTCGTCCGACAGGTCGATCTCGATCCGGCCCTTTTCGTTGTAGAAAAAATACGGAAAGACCCGGGCCGCGTAGGTTGATTCGTAGCGGCTCTGACCGCGCCGGAAGGGCGGCATGTCGAGGGTCACGCTGCCGACGTAAATGGACGTCTTTACCTTGTCGACCGTCGCCTCGGCGTAGGCCGGTGCGAGGGCGGCCTCCGGCGCAGCCGCGCCCGCCCGGACGGCGGTGAGGGCGACGAGCAGGAAAGGAAGGGCAAACCAACGGCGCATGCCCGCAGCGTGCGAGGGAAGCCGCCCTCGGCAAACCATCTTTCGCGTTGCGCCGGTTGCGCCGGGGTTCTGTGCTGGGGTCCAATTATGGCTAAGAAATCCCAGGCCACGTGGGGTGGGCGGTTCTCCGAAGGTCCGGCGGACCTCATGCTGCGTTTCAGCGAATCGGTGTCATTCGACCACCGACTCGCCCCGTTCGACATTGCGGGGAGCAAGGCCCACTCGGCCATGCTTGCGCATGTCGGCCTGATCACCGCCGCGGAGCGCAACGCGATTCACGCCGGCCTCGACGCCATCCTCGCCGAGATCGAGGCCGGCCACTTCAGCTGGAGCACCCAACTGGAGGACGTGCACATGAACATCGAGCAGGCGCTGACCAAGCGCGTGCCCGCCGCGGCCAAGCTGCACACCGCCCGCAGCCGCAACGACCAGGTCGCGACCGACATGCGCCTGTTCTTCAAGCACGCCTGCGCGACCCTCTCCGCCAAGCTCCTCGCGGCCCAGCGCGCGATCCTTGAGGTCGCCACGCGCGACGGCGACGTGCTTATCCCCGGCTACACCCACCTGCAGCGCGCGCAGCCTGTCTCGCTGGCGCATCATCTCTTCGCCTACCTTGAGATGCTGGAGCGCGACCGCGAGCGTTTCGCCGTGGTCGCCGATCACGCCAACTGGTGCCCGCTCGGCTCCGGCGCCATCGCCGGCACGACGCTGCCGATCGACCGCGAGTTCACCGCCAAGGCGCTGGGCTTCGTTGACGCCAAGGGCAAGCCACGCGTCACGCAGAACTCCATGGACACCGTTGCCGACCGCGACCTCTTCATCGAGTTCGCCGCGGCGTGTGCCCTTGCCGGCGTGCATTTTTCACGCGTGGCCGAGGACCTCATCATCTGGTCGAGCGTGGAGTTCAAGTTCATCGAGCTGCCCGACGCGTTCTGCACGGGCTCGTCGCTCATGCCGCAGAAGAAGAATCCGGACTCGTGTGAACTGCTCCGCGGCAAGTCCGCCCGGCTGCAGGGCAACCTGCACACGCTGCTCACCCTCGCGAAGGGCCTGCCGCTGACCTACAATCGCGACCTGCAGGAGGACAAGCCGCCGGTCTTCGACAGCTTTGACCAGACCGCGCTCTGTACCGACGTCCTTGCGGGCACGATCGCCGGGATGACGATGCATCGCGAGCGGTGCGCGGCGGCGGTGGCCGATCCGGCGCTGCTGGCGACCGACCTGGCCGACTACCTCGTGGCGCGCGGCGTTCCCTTCCGCGAGGCGCATCATGCGGTCGGTGCGGTGGTGAAGCTCGCGGAGCAAAATAATGTCCGCCTCGACCAGCTTCCCGTGGACGAGGTGCGCAAGATCCATCCGGGCTACGGCGCGGACTGGCCTTCGGTCTTTAATCTCGCGCGCGGCCTGAACCTGCGCCGCGGCACGGGCATGCCCGGTCCGGCCCAAGTGAAGAAACAGTTCGCGCGCTGGCGGAAGCGGCTGGCCTGAGCCGGCTCGGCCGGCTTCCGACGTGCTCTCCCGGCTGATTCCCACCGCCAACGCTGACCCGGAACTGGCTCCGTTTCGTGCGGGGCTGGTCTTCGGATTTTTCAATGCGCTGTCGTGGCAGATCGGCATCGGCACGCCCATGGTGCTCTTTGCCGAGCAGCTCGGCGCATCGCCCCTTCAGGTCGGGCTCGCGTACTCGTTCGTCTTCATCCTCACGCCGATCCAGATCATCTCGACCGCGCTGCTGCCGAAGCACGGCTACAAGCGTGTGATGCTGGGCGGGTGGGGCATGCGGAGCTTGTTTCTCTCGGTGCCCGTGCTGCTGGCAGTCCTGGCGCCACGCTACGGACCGCAGGCATGGATGGTCGATGCCTTGGTCGGCAGTGTTTTTCTCTTCTGCTTTTTCCGTTCGATCGGTGCGGCAGCGATCATCCCGTGGTTGTACTCGATCCTGCCAATCGGCGTGCGTGGACGCTATTTCGCGAGCGACCAGTTCTTCTCCGGCGTCGGTGGGGTCGGCACGTTGATCGCGAGTGCGCTGCTGTTTGCCACGCTGCCGGTCTACCCGGCCCTGCTGCTCCAGTACGTGATCGCGCTGGTGGGATCGACCCTGAGCTTCTTTGCCCTGCGCAAACTGCCGGATGCACCGAACCCGACCGCGATCAGCCTGGCCACGGTGCTACGTGATACACCGCGGCACATGTTCGCCCCTTCGCCGTTTCGGAGTTTTCTCTGGCTGTCCGTCTGGGCGGCGGTCGTGACGACCTCGATCCCGCCCTTCACCGCCTACTACCTCAAGGTCGTGCCGGCGCTGGCCGCCTGGCAGATCATGGGCTTCGAGGTGCTGCGTTACATCGGCGTGATCGCCGCGGCGTGGATGATTGGACGGCGCATTGACGCGACCGGCGCGCGCGGTTTTCTCCTGCTCTCGGTCGGACTCTACGCGGCGGTGGCGGTTTTTTGGTTCATTTTTCTGCAGACTGGTGCGGGCGGATTGGGCGCGATTGGCGGAGCCTACCTCGTGTTGGGCACGGCGGTGGCCTGCTGGAATGTGGCCTACCTCAATTATCTCCCGAAGGTGGTTCCGGCGGAGGATCGCACGCTCATGGTGGCGATCTACGGTGCGGTCACGGCCTGCCTCGGCGGGTGCTCGCCGATCCTTTGGGGGCTTTTTCTCAAGGACGGCTCCGGTCCGGGCCCGGCGATCGATGTGAAGGTGTTCATGGCGTTCTTCGTGTTCTCGCTCGTCAGTGCGGTGGTGATCTCGTCGCGCGTGGCGCGGCTGCCGGAGGACACCCGGGCCTCGCCCGAGCCCTTGGTGATCGGCAACGCGATCCTCCGACCATTTCGCGCCGCGACGTACCTGGCCAACCTGATCGACCTGCAGTCAATCCGCCCGCCCGGATCGTCGAAGGAAGATGCGCAGCCTAAGTCTTAGAGCTGACTCATCCATTTCACCACAGATGACCACAGATCGACACAGATCACTCGGATTATGCAGAGGTGAGCGATGAAGACGCTCCGTGCTGCCGACTTATCTGTGCCCATCTGTGTTCATCCGTGGTCAAAACGGTATGAGCTTGGCTGGGTATGCCTTGGCGGCACGGAGACCAATTCCCGCGATTGACGCCCGCGCAGACTGCCCGACGCTAGAGCGTTCCTCATTCGTCTCCCTCCATGGCCAAAGTTCGCATCCTTCCCGACCGGGTCGCCAATCAGATCGCCGCTGGCGAGGTGATTGAGCGCCCGGCTGCGGTGGTGAAGGAGCTGGTGGAGAACGCGGTGGACGCAGGGGCGACGCGGGTTGAGGTGGAGTTTCGCCACGGCGGGCGATCCTTGATCCGCGTGGAGGACAACGGCGGAGGCATGTCGCGCGATGACGCGATGCTGGCGCTCGAGCGTCATGCCACGAGCAAGATCATTGAGGCGGACGACCTGAACCGGCTGGCGAGTTTCGGTTTCCGCGGTGAGGCGCTGCCGTCGATCGCGAGCATTTCCCGGTTCACGCTGCAGACCCGCGAGACCGGGGCCGAGGAAGGGACGGAGATCGTCGTCAATGGCGGGCGACTCGTCCACGTGCGCGAATGCGGCCGTCCGGTCGGCACGCGCATCGAGGTGGCGCAGCTCTTCAATTCGGTGCCGGCGCGGCGCAAGTTTCTCAAGACCGACCAGACCGAGGCCGCGCACATCGTCTCGGGCGTGCGGCTGTACGCGCTGGCGTTTCCCCGCGTGGCCTTCACCCTGATCGAGGACGGTCGCATCATCTTTCGCTCGCCGGAGTGCACCGATCTGGTGGAGCGGGTGGGGGAGATCTTTGGCCGGCAGCTCGCCGAGGGCCTCGTGCCGCTGTCGGCCGAGGAACCGGGGATGCGTCTGAGCGGATTCATCGGCCGTCCCGGCGCCGGCCGGGCAACGCGGCACGAGATGATCACGTTTGTGAATCACCGGCCGGTCGACAGCCGCACGCTGAACTACGCGCTGATTGAGAGCTACCACGAGTCACTGCCGAAGGGACGTTACCCGGCGGCGTTTGTCTTCCTTGATATCGATCCGGCGGCCGTGGACGTGAACGTGCACCCGGCAAAGCGCGAGGTGCGCTTTCGCAGCGAGCCGGCGGTGCGCAGCTTTGTGATCCGCGCGGTCCTGCAGCGCCTGCGCGAACTTGTTCCCGCGGCGACGCCGATTGTGGAAACGCCGTTGGTGCCGCCGCTGGCTTCACCGCTTTTGCCAGCGCCTCCGGCCCGCTCGCCGGCCCTCACGCCGGGCGGTGCCATCGTGCGTCCGGTGCTGGGTGGCGTCAGCAGTTCTGCGCACGCGTCTGCGCCGCGTCCCGCTCCCGGGGCGCCGTCGGCCCCATTGTCCGCCTCACCGTTGCCGGCGGTGGCCCCGGCACCCGCGCTGCCGCCGCCGGCTACGGCGTTGGCTCGCGATGCGATCGCGGCTTGGCGCTATGTCGGGCGCGTCCATGGCATGTATGCGCTCTTTGAAACCCCGGCGGGCATGGTCGTGATCGATCGGCGCGCGGCGCATGAACGCGTGTGGTTCGAGCGTCTGCAGGCTGAGTTCAAGGCGGGCGCGGTGGCCAGCCAGCGGCTATTGCTGCCGGTGCCGGTCGAGCTCGATCCGGTGGCGACGGCCTTGTTGCTCGATCGCCTGGCGTTCCTGAATGCCCACGGTTTTGAGATCGGTGAGTTTGGCCGGAATTTCTTCCGCATCGAGGCGGTGCCGGCGTGGATGGAGCCGGCCGACGCCGAGCCGTTCCTGCGTGATCTGCTCGGAGCGATCCGGGAAGGCCGCTTTCCGGAAGGGGCGGTCGATCTGGCGCGAGACGAACTGGCACGGCTGGCGGTCGCGAAGGCCATTCGTTTGCCCGACGCGGCGGGGGAGACGGATTTAAGGGCCTTGGTGACGCAGTTGTTTGCCTGCCGTTCGCCGCTGACCAGCCCGGCGGGCCGGCCGACGCAAGTCGAGTTAAGCTTGGGTGAACTCGCCCGACGCTTTCAAAAATAGCCTTCCCCCGGGGCAGGGGTGGCACGAAACTTGGTCTTCAGGCCAATCCCTTTCCCTATGCCGACTCCCTCGAAGAAGAAGACCACCTCCGCCAGCCCGTCCGTCCCGGTTGCCACTGGCCGCCCGCATACGGACACGGACGTGGAGATCCTGCGCTCCCTGATCCAGCGGCACCTCGTCTCGACCCTGGCGCGTGACCCGGTTTCGGCCCAGCCCCGCGACTGGTGGGTGGCAACGGTCCTGGCCGTCCGCGACAAGATGCATGAGCGCATGATCGCGACCCAGTCGGTCCACAACGCGCAGAACGTCCGCCGACTCTACTATTTCTCGCTCGAGTACCTGATGGGCCGTCTGTTTGGCAACAATCTCCTCGCCACCGGCATGTTTGACACCGCCAAGGCGGCGCTGGCCTCGCTCGGGCAGGACTTCGATCTGCTGCGCGAGTCCGAGGTCGATATGGGCCTGGGCAACGGCGGTCTGGGGCGCCTAGCGGCATGCTTCCTCGATTCGCTCGCCACGCTCGATTATCCGGCGCTCGGCTACGGCATCTATTACGAATTCGGCCTCTTCAAGCAGACCTTCGTCAACGGCAACCAGGTCGAGTCACCCGACAACTGGATGCTCTTCGGTGATCCCTGGGAGGTCGTTCGTCCCGAGTACACGCAGGAAATTCATCTCTATGGTCGCGTGGAGAACGTTTTTGACGACCGCGGCAACTACAAGCCGAAGTGGGTCGGCACGAAGCGCATCATCGGCGTGCCGCACGACATCCCGACCGCGGGTTACGGCACCAACACCGTCAACCTGCTGCGCCTCTGGGCCTCCAAGTCCACCGAGGAGTTCGATCTCGCGGCGTTCAATCGCGGCGGCTACGTCGAGGCGGTGCACGACAAGGCCGTCGGCGAGACGATCTCGAAGGTCCTTTATCCGAACGACAAGACCGAGAACGGCAAGGAGCTGCGCCTCGTGCAGCAGTACTTCTTCGTCGCCTGCTCGCTACGTGACATCATCCGCCGCCACTTCCGCAACCCGGCAAATTCCTGGAACAACTTCTCGGACAAGGTGGCCGTCCAGCTCAACGACACGCACCCGACGGTCGCGGTGGCCGAGTTGATGCGCATCCTGCTCGACGAGCAGGGGTACGGTTGGGACGAGGCTTGGGCCATTGTCACCAAGACCTTTGCCTACACGAACCATACCCTCCTCCCCGAGGCGCTGGAGAAGTGGAGCGTTCCGCTGTTCGAGCGCGTGCTGCCCCGTCACCTCCAGATCATCTACGAGATCAACGCTCGCCTGATGAAGGTGGTCGCCGCGCGCTGGCCCGGCGATTCGGAGAAACTCCGCATCTGCTCCCTCGTCGAGGAGAACGGCCAGAAGATGCTGCGCATGGCCAATCTCGCCGTGGTCGCCTCGCACGCGGTCAACGGCGTCGCCGCTCTGCACACCGCGCTGCTGAAGAAGGATCTCTTCCCTGAGTTCGACGCGCTTTACCCCGGCAAGTTCCAGAACAAGACCAACGGCATCACGCCGCGGCGCTGGCTGCTGAAGACCAATCCGCGCCTCTCTGCGCTCATCACCTCGACCCTCGGCTCCGCTGACTGGGTGCGCGACCTCGATCTTTTGCGTGGCCTCGAGAAACACGCGGACGACCGCGCCTTCCAGAAGGAATTCATGGCGATCAAGCGCGCCAACAAGGTCGACCTCGCGGCGCTGATTGAGAAGGAATGCGGTGTCACGGTTTCGCCGGACGCGCTCTTCGATGTCCAGATCAAGCGCCTGCACGAGTACAAGCGCCAGCACCTGAATCTGCTGCACATCATGGCACTCTACCGCCGCCTGCTGCAGAACCCGTCACTCGACATCGCGCCGCGCGTCTTCGTCTTCGCGGCCAAGGCCGCTCCGGGCTACGATCTCGCGAAGAACATCATCCGCGCGATCAATGTGATCGGTGCGCGCATCAACGGGGACGCCCGCATCGGCGGTAAACTTAAGGTCGCCTTCCTGCCCAATTACCGCGTCTCGCTCGCCGAGCGCATCATTCCGGCGGCCGACCTGTCCGAGCAGATCTCCACCGCTGGCAAGGAAGCGTCCGGCACCGGCAACATGAAACTCGCCCTCAATGGTGCGCTCACCATCGGCACGCTCGATGGCGCCAACGTTGAGATCAAGGAGGAGGTCGGGGACGACAACATCTTCATCTTCGGCCACACCGTGGACGAGGTCGAGGCGCTCTGGGCCCGCGGGTACAATCCGTGGGACCTTTACAACGCCGACGAGGAGCTACGCGCGATCATCGACTGGCTTGGCTCGAGCTACTTCACGCCGAATGAGACCGGGGCGTTTGGTCATGTCCATCACAGCCTGCTTGGCGGGGGCGATCCCTACCTCGTGCTGGCGGACTTCCGTCGCTACAGCGATGCACACGCCAAGGTTGATGCGGCCTACCGCAACACCGCCGCGTGGGCCAAGATGGCAATCCTCAATACCGCCCGCGTCGGCAAGTTCTCGAGCGACCGCACCATCCGTGAGTACGCCCGCGAGATCTGGAATCTCCCGGCGGTTCCGGTGAAGTGATCCGGCTGCGCGATTCCATTTAGCAGCTGGTCTCGTTGAGGCCGGTCTTTCTCCTGGGGTAGAACGCGTTGCCCTCAACGCGTTGGGTTGGATCTTTGGCTGGCCACTCAAGCCAGCGTCTTGCGGGCAAGCCGCGCTACCTCCCCAAGGTCCCGGACTGGCCGCGTTGGGCCCTCGCCGCTCGCGCGCGCTGGCCGGCGACCGCGTTCGACGGATCCCACATCAAGCTAGCAACCTTTCCCGGTTTTTCGAATCCTATCCGGTGTGCGCTGGCTCTCCCTCTTCGTGCTTGGCTCGTTGCTCGCCGCCGCCGGCTTGGCGGCGGGGTGGAGTCTGCCGCCGCTCGCGGGTGATCTGCGCGGCGAGTTCACTCCGGTGCCGGGCCGGACGCTGCAGTGGCAGGTTTCGCTCAAAGGCTCCGCTGAGCCACTGCGCCCGGGGGAGTTGATCGTGACGGGTGAAGGGGCCGAGCTGCGCGTGGCCTTTGACCTCGACTCAGCCGCTGGGGTGGTGCGCTGGCAGATCACGGAAGGGCGGATCGATCTCGCGACCTGGCTGCCGGTGCTGGCGGCCTACCTTGGGCGCACGGATCTGCTCGATCTCGAAGTGAAAGGCACGCTCGTGCTCGCCGGCGAAGGTGAAGCCGGGGACCAAGGCGTGTCGGGCCGGATGGTGGCCGACCTCAAGGACGTGTCGGCCTGGCATGGAGTCTGGGGCGTGCAGCTTGACGGGATCGAAGGCCGCATCGGCGGACCGATTGACGGCCTGCTGGCGGGCGATGTGCCGTTTGATCTTTCGGTTCAGACCATCACCACGCTGCGACTCGGTGCGCGGCTGCTCGCCGTGCGCGGCAAGTTGGTGGGGTTTTCCTCGGCAGACATTGCGACCGCGCGGGTGGAGATCGCCGGCGGCGCGGTGGAAGCCGATCTGTTCAGTGCGACGTTTGAACCACTGGCGGTGGCGGCGCGCATCCGCGTGACGCGCGTGGGGCTGCAGGACATCGTCCAGTTGGTTCCCGCAGCACTCGCGCAGGCGAACGGACGGGTGAACGGGGATGTCCGCGTGGCGTGGAGCGAGACCGATGGCTTTCAGATTGGCGAGGGCCGGCTGCGTCTGGACGCGTCCGAGCCAACGACGCTGACGCTGGCCGCGAGTCCCGGTTTTCTGACCTCCCAGGTGCCGTCGCGCTTCGTTCTGCTCCCGGCCTGGCTGGGTCCGCTTTCGCGCTGGTTTTCACCGATCAACCCTGCCCACCAAACCCTGCGTGAAATCGAGCTCGGGCAGATTCCGCTTCAGGTACAATCCCTCTCGATTGACCTAAGTCCGGATGGCGATGCCGCCGGACGGACCGCCAGCGTATCGATTCGGGGGCGACCGGTGGGTGATGGCGGCGTGGTAGAAGTGGTGACCTTTCAGATCAATGTTGCCGGCCCCCTTTCCGAGGTCCTCAAGCTGGGCGTTGAACAGGACTTCTCGGTCGATCTGCGGTAGTCGGTACGTGCGGAATCGACCACCGATCGCACAGATGCTCACTGATAGATAGCTACCGGATTCGGAATTTCTGTCAGGGCATCTGTGCAAATCTGTGTGATCTGTGGTTAGCACCGCTGTCGGTTCGTTGGTGCGGAATTCCGACGAAACTTTCGTTGCCAGTCCGGGTCCCATCTAGAACCCTCCTCCCATGCGCCGCTGCCTTCCCCTCGTCTTGATTGCCGGTCTGCTGACCGGCTGCCTGCACGTCAAACTCGACCCGATTCAGGTTCACGCGACCGTCGATGTGAACGTCAAGGTCGAGCAGGCGGTCACCAATCTCCTGTCCGATATCTACGGTGATTCCTCCACCGTGAACACGCCGTCCGCCGCTTCAACCCCCGCCGCACGATGAACGCCTCCACCCGTTTTCTTTCCGCCCTCTTTGCCACGGCCATTGTCTGCGTCGCCCCGGCTTTCGCCGCGGACGCCAATGCCGCCAAGGCCCGGATGCGCGAGCGCGTGCCGGTGATCGATCGCCTCAAGGTTTCTGAAGCTGTGGGCGAAAATAATCGCGGGTTTCTTGAGGTTCGGTCCGGTGGCGATGAGGCCGCCTCGGTGGCCGCCGCGGAGAATGCCGATCGTCAGGAAGTCTTTGCTGACACCGCGTCCAAGGCGGGCAGTTCCGCTGAGGTCGTCGGCCGGGCCTTTGCCAAGCAGATCGCCGCGGCCAGCGCCGCCGGCGTCTGGGTCCAGCGCGAGAACGGTCAGTGGTACAAGAAGTAGCGCCGGGCTCGCATTGACCCGCGCCCGCCGGCGGGCGCGCGTCAGATCAGCATGCCTGCGACGCAGGCGCAGAGGAAGGTGGCGATGCTGCCGCCGATGAGCGCCTTGACGCCGAGCACGGCCAGGGTGGAACGCTGGTTCGGCGCGAGCGTGCCGATGCCGCCGACCTGGATGCCGATCGAGGCGATGTTGGAGAAGCCGCAAAGCGCGTAGGTCAGGATCAGGATGGCCCGCTCGTCGGTCAGGACGCCATTGGTCTTCAGCGTGCCCATCGTGCTGTAGGCGTAGAACTCGTTGAGGATCGTTTTTTCGCCGAGGAGTTGTCCCGCAATCATCAGGTTGCCGCTATCGATGCCCATCAGCCAGGCGACCGGCGCAAAGACCAGACCGAGAATGTACTGAAGGGAAAAGCCCTGGAAGCGTCCGTCCGTGGAGGAGGCGATCCAGTCGTTGAGTCCGGTCCACCCTCCGATGCCTTGGCCGAGCATGGCATTGACCATCGCGACGAGGGCGGTGAACACCAGCAGCATGGCGCCGACGTTGACCGCAAGCTTGAGCCCGTCGGTCGTACCGTTGGCAATCGCCTCGAGGGAATTGGCGCCGATGCGCTCCTTGGACACCTCGAGGTTGCGGTTGATCGCCTCGGTCTGGGGCAGCATGATTTTTGCGACCACCAGCGCGGCCGGAGCTGACATGATGGAGGCGGTGATGAGGTGCTTGGCAAAGATCAGCCGCTGGGCGGGATCCTCGCCGCCGAGCATGCCGATGTAGGCGACGAGCACGGCTCCGGCGATGTTGGCCATGCCGCCGATCATGACCGTGAGAATCTCGGAACGGGTCATGTCCGCGAGGTACGGACGGATGAGGAGCGGAGCCTCGGTCTGGCCGAGGAAGATGTTGCCCGCGGTGGACAGGCTTTCCGCGCCGGAGATCTTCATCGTCTTCGACATCACCCAGGCGAAGGCGAAGACGATCTTCTGGAGGATCCCGAGATAGAAGAGGAGGGAGGTCAGCGCCGAGAAAAAGACCACGGTCGGCAGCACGTTGAACGCGAAGATGTAGCCGAAGGTCCGCTTGTCCGCCACGAGTCCGCCGAACAGGAACTCGGCGCCGGCCGCGTTGAAATCGAGGATCGCGACGAAGAGATTGCCGACCCAGTCGACGCCGGCGCGGACCGCGTCCACATGGAGGACGAGCGCTCCGACGAGGATCTGGAGCAGCATGCCCATGCCGACCAGTTTCCAGTCAATGGCCCGGCGATTTGAGCTGAAGGCGTACGCGATGCCGAGGAGGGCGACCAAACCGAACAGGCCGCGTCCAACGTGGGTAAGTTGCTCCATATGTCTGGTAAGCGAGTTTGAGGCCGAGCTTGCGTGGGCGGCGGACCGGGGCGAGAACCAACTTTGTCATGACCGTACAGGAACGCCTTGCCCGCCATTTGGGTCGCACCCCGGACACCGCTCGTGCCCTCTGGGTCGCCGCCAATGCGACGGTGGTCGGCGACGTGACCCTCGGCGAGCGCAGCAGTGTGTTCTATGGCGCGGTCCTGCGCGGCGACATCGCGCGGATCATCGTGGGCGAGGGGAGCAACATCCAGGATAACGCGGTCGTTCATCTGGCTGACGACCTCGACGCGGTCATCGGCGCCTGGTGCACGGTCGGGCACGGCGCCATCGTGCATGCGTGCACGGTGGAGGACGAATGCCTGATCGGGATGGGCGCGACGATTTTGGACCGGGCCCGGATCGGAACCCGCAGCCTCGTGGGCGCCAATGCGCTCGTGCCGCAGGGCTTCACCTGTCCGCCGGGCTCCCTGGTGCTGGGCTCGCCCGCGCGAGTCGTCCGGACGCTCTCCGCCGACGAGCAGGCTGGGCTGCGCCGCTGGGCCGAGAAATACCTGCCGGTGGCCGAGGCGCATGCCCGGCTGCAGCGCGGCGCAGGTCGGCCAGGCTCGTAACAATCGTTCTCGTTCTTCGTTTTCTTACTCGTTCTCCGGATCGGGTGGGTCGTCTTCGGATTTGCCTCGGTTCCGGCTGCGGATAGACTGCGTGTATGGTGATCGGCGTCCCCAAGGAGATTAAGGACGGCGAAATGCGTGTTTCGCTCACGCCGGCCTTGTGCCGCCGCCTGACGGGGCTTGGGGCAACGGTTCTGGTCGAGAAATCGGCCGGGGCGAACGCAGGGTTCACCGATACCGAATACACCGCCGCTGGCGCAAAGCTGGCGCCGACTGGCCGGATGGTCTGGAAGGCGGCCGACCTGATTCTGAAGGTGAAGGAGCCGCTCGCCTCGGAGTATGCCTTGATGCGAACCGGACAGGTGCTCTTCACCTACCTGCATCTTGCGGCCGGGGTCGACCTCACGCGTATCCTTCTGCGCAAAAAAATTCTCGGCATCGCCTATGAAACGGTGGAGAGCGTGGATGGTTCGCTGCCGCTGCTTAAACCCATGTCGCATATTGCCGGCCGGCTCTCCGTGCAGGTCGGGGCTTTTTTTCTCCAGTCGCAGAACGGAGGTTCAGGCGTGCTGCTGGGCGGCATTCCCGGCACGCTGCCCGGTCATGTCGTCGTGATCGGTGCGGGCAACTCAGGGGCGCATGCCGTGCAGATGGCGGCGGGGATGGGCGCGCGGGTGACGGTGCTCGACCTCGACGTGCGCAAGCTGGAGGCACTCGACACCGAGTATCGCGGGCGCGTGGTGACGTTGCATGCAAACCCCGGCAACATTGAGGAAGCAGTGGCCAGTGCCGACCTGCTGGTCGGCGCGGTCCTCGTCCCGGCTGCGCGAGCCCCCACGGTGGTGACGCGGAAAATGGTCAACACGATGCGGCCCGGAAGCGTGATTGTGGACATCGCGATCGACCAAGGTGGTTGCATCGAGACGATCCGTCCGACCTCGCATCACGATCCGGTTTACAAGGAGCATGGCGTGGTTCACTACGCCGTGCCGAACATGCCCGCGCTGGTGGCTCGGACCTCGACGCTTGGCCTGACCCAGGCGACCGAGCCCTACGTGGTGATGATCGCGAGCAAAGGTGTGGAGGCCGCGCTCGCCGCCCACGCCGGCCTCGCCAAGGGGGTGAACACCCGCGACGGCCGCGTGACCAACGAGGCGGTGCGCAGGGCGGTCGGGTTTGAGTCCTGATTAATCCTGCGAGTCGTTCTTAACCACGCATGGGTACGAATTCCCATGAGTTCGGATTCAACCACCGATAACACAGATGTTCACAGATCCAGAATATCTGGGATCGGAATAATCTCATCGGTGAACATCTGTGTTATCGGTGGTTCAACGGATTGAGCGGCTGGCCTGAATCCATCCCTGTGAACGGGTGTCCGTGGCTGATGTCGCTTCGCTCGGTACGAAGGTAATTCTCTGGTCACAAAAAACCCGCGCCGGAAAGGCGCGGGCTGAAATCAGTCAAGGATCGCGCGTGACTTAGGCCGCGGGGACGATCTTGATGCTCTTGACCTCGACGCGGTCGATCGGGGTGCTCTTCTCGCCGCCGCCGCCGGACTTGGTCGGGACGGTTGCGATGCGCTCGAGGACGTCGTCGCCGCCGATCAGTTGGCCGAAGGCGGTGTACTGGCGGTCAAGGAACTTGGCGTCGCCGTGGCAGATGAAGAACTGGCAGCCGGCGGAGTCCGGGCTCGCGGCGCGGGCCATCGAGATGACGCCCCGCACGTGCGACTTGGCGTTGAACTCGGCCTTCACCTTGTAGCCCGGGTCGCCCGTGCCGGGAATGCCCTTGGCGCCGGCCTTGGTGTTCGGGCAGCCGCCCTGGACCATGAAGCCCTTGATGATGCGGTGGAAGGCCGTGCCATCATAAAAACCCTCGCGGGCGAGCTTCTTGAAATTCTCGACAGTCTTGGGCGCGACATCGGGCCAGAAGGCGAGGGTGAGGTCGCCATAGCTGGTGCTGATGATTGCGTTTTCTTGGACGGTGGGAGTGCTCATGGAGGGTCAGCTTCGCTCCCGGCCGCCGGCCCCGGCAAGATCAATTTCCAGCTGCTCTCCGGAGTGTCCGGAAATAGATCCTAAATCCCAAACGGCTAGATCGTAAGCCGGAGCGTGCATTCGCCGCCCTCTGGAGCGTCCGGGAAGTGGCCTTATCATCCAACTAAGGGGCAAGGAGCCGGAAGAGTGCTGCGGCTCGTTTTAGGATTTAGCCGCTTGGGATTTAGGATTTCCCGTCGCGGGCCTTACGGCATCGCCGCCATGGCGGCAGCTTCGCTGCTGTACGCGGCCAGCAGGGGCACGTTTGCAAGGTCGAAGGCCTGCTGATAAAGACGCAGGCGGGCGCGGATTGAATCGGTTTCTGCCTGGGTCGGCCGCGCGGGATCAGCCGCCGGGGGCAGGGATCCGTAGTTGATCAGGCAATACGAGAGAATGCGACGGGCTTCCGCGGCGGAAAGGCTGCCGGCGGAGATCAGCAGGTCGCCCGGGGCGGCGCGGACGTCGCCGTCACGTGCGCTCCGTACGACGGGCAGGCCCATCAGCACCGTGCGCTGAAGGGCTGCCTCGGTTCCGGGCTGCAGGGCGCCGAAGTGATTTCCGACCGTGACAAACCCGGCCAGCGCGTGGTTGCGCACGAGGCGGGCGGCGCCGACCATCACTTCGAACTCCCCGGCGGCGTCGCGAGCGGGATCGTCGGGCGACCAGGCGGCGTCGCGCAACAAGGCAACCGCTGGCGTGGCTTCGGGGCGAAGGCGGCCGTCGGCTCCCGTCAGGGCCAGCTTGATTGGGGCGGTGGCACTGCCGCGGAGTTCCAACCCTGCCACTGATTTCGGCAGGGTGCGCGGGTTAAGCCCGGTCAGTGTCTCCGTTGAGATCTCAATCGCGGCCGACGTCGCGACCGTGGCCGCCATCAGGCCGGCGAGAAGCACGAAACGGAGCCGCGCGATGCTCATGATCCTGCTGAAAAGCAGGGAACATACCGGTTTTTCGCGTATGAAAAGGATTCAGTAGGGACCGGAGAGCGGCTTCCTTTCTGGGAGCGCGGGCTTGCCCGCCTCAGGAGGGCCGCTGGCCCGCTGAATTGTGGATTGGACCGTAGGGGCGCGCCTAGTGCGCGCCTTCCGAACCGGGCGTGGTCAAGCCACGCCCCTACGTGAGAGTCGGAGCGGGCCGGCGGCCCGCGCTCCCAGATCGACCCGGCTGATCGGCCAGCATGCGCCCACGAAAAAGCCGGTCCCGCGAAAGCGGGACCGGCTTGAGGAGTCTGGGTTTGCTGGGCTCAGGCCCGGCGCAATCAGGTCGTGGGCTCTTTGCGCTCCGCGTCATTGATGACGGCGCGGAGGATCGAGCGGACCTCATTGGGCTGACGATCCAGCTGCTGACGGCAGATCTCCAGCACGCGGTCGTGCTGGGCGGCGTTGAAGGCGAGGACAACGCGGGCCGACTCGGCCAGATTGCCCCGGCCCATGCCCGTGAGGATGCTGACGACATGCTGGTCGGCACCCGTCGCGAGGAAGGCGCCCCACTGCAGGTTCATCGAGGATTCTGACAGGACCGGCGTGGTCGCCACGTTGCCCTGCACGCGGGAAACGGTGCGCTCAATCTCGGCGCGATAGGCCGACGAGACGCCGAGCTGTCGGACGAGCTTTTCGCCCGAGGCGTGACCCGAGTACCAGGCCGCCACGGCGATCAGCCGGCGGTGGTTCTGCGGAAGGTCGCCCGTGCGCGCGAGCCACGAGTCGACCTGCTCCGGGTGCGCAGCGAAGACCTGGCTGAAGAAGCCGATCGACGTGGCCACGGCGCCGGGCTGCTCGAAGTAACCCGTGCTGCTCAGTGCGTGGGCGGCCTGGACAACGAGCTCAGGCTGCGGATTCAGGTAATAGTTGTTCATCCACTGCTGCCAGCGGCCGCTCTGGCGGCTCGCCGGTGCCGCCGACAGGGAGGCGGCAAGCGCGAGCATCACGCTCGCGAGACATGCGATTTTTTTGAGGGTCATAGACGTTACAGGGTTTGGGTTTTGAAACGTCCCAACATGGGGTTTGGGATAAGGAAACCCTATCCGGCGCCGACCGTGCGTAAAGGTGGCTAACGGTGAAACCTTTTCATTGAAGTCCTTGGACGTGAGGTAGCTGTGACGCCTTTCTGCTCGGTCATCTGTGCTGGAGGGCGACGTTCAGAAACCTGAAACGTGAAACCTGAGACCTGAGTGTTCCGGGCCACCACGATCACGAAAGCCGGTGCCTTTGTCCCGACTGCACCCTTACGGTTCCTGAAACTCAGGTTTCAGGTCTCACGTTTCAGGTTTCTCTGGCCTCCCTCCGTCCGCTCAGAACGCGGCGTCGATCAGATCGCAGAAATGATGGATCAGGAAAAGGTGAGCCTCTTGTGCGCTGCGTCCGCTGTCGCCGGGAACGATCAGATCGACCGTGGCCAACCCGCGGGCCTTGCCGCCTCCGCGGCCGAGGAAGGCCACGCTCTTCACGCCCACGCGTTTCGCCTCGTTAAGCGCGGCAAGGATATTGGCCGAATTGCCGCTCGACGTGATGACGACCACCAGATCGCCGGGTTGGGCAAGGCCGGCGATCTGTCGTGCGAACACGTGGTCGAACCCATAGTCGTTGCCAATGCAGGTCGCGAGCGAGCCATCGGCGCTGAGCGCGATCGCGGGCAGCGCCCGGCGATCCTTGAAATAGCGTCCGGTCAACTCGGTCGAAAAATGCGAGGCCTCGGCTGCGCTGCCCCCGTTGCCACAGATGAGCAGTTTCCGTCCGCTGCGCAGGGTTTCGAGCATCAGCTCGCCGGCGCGATCGATCTCAGCGCGGATCTGGGTGAGGGCCTGCAGGGTCTGGACGGTCTGGGCGAGGGAGGAATCGAAGGACATGCGGCTCAGGAAGATGTAGGCGACCGCGGGCTGGAGGGGAAACAATTTGTTTGCCCGCGCCGACGCCCGGGTTGCGAATGCACCTTCCGGTCACCGTACTGTTGCCATGCCCTATTTCGACCACAATGCCACCACGCCGCTCGCTCCCGTCGCGCGCGAGGCTTGGCTGCGGGCCGCGACCGAGTTTTGGGCGAATCCCTCGAGCCCCTATCGCGAGGCCGCGCGGGCGCGTTTGCGGCTTCAGGCCGCGCATGATACCGTCGCCCGTCTGCTCGGAGGGGACCCGGCGCGGGTGGTGTTCACGTCTGGTGCAACCGAGGCGGCCAACGCGATCTTCGCCCATCTGGCGTCGACCCTTGCGCCGACTGCGCGCCTGGCCGTCAATCCGACCGAGCACCCCTGCGTGCTCGCGGCCGCCGGCCTCCATTTTCCTGGTCGCATCGACTGGCTTCCGGTCGACCGCGATGGTGTTGTCACGCCAGCGGCGGTCCGATCATGTCAACTATTCGTTGACGTGACCGCCGGTCGACGCGAGCGCGTGGGCGCGGTCGTGGTCATGGCGGCGAACAATGAAACCGGCGTGCTTCAGCCGTGGCCGGAACTGGCGCGGATCTGCGCAGCGGCGCAGGTGCCGTTCGTGTGCGACGCCTCGCAGTGGCTGGGCAAGCTGCCCGCGGATGGGCTGGGTGCGGCGGGCTGGGTGTTTGGCGCCGGGCATAAATTCGGCGGGCCGAAAGGCACGGGTTTTTTACACCTACCGCCCCAGGCGGACGGCTTTCATGGTCAGGTCGGCGGTTCGCAGGAAAAGGGGCACCGGGCCGGCACCGAGGATGTCGCCGGCATTTCGGCCTTGGTCGCTGCGCTGGTTGAGGCGGAGCAGCGTCATGTGATGCTGGAATCTGCGCGGGTGCTGGTGCGCACCACGTTTGAGCAGGCCGTCGTCGCTGGTCTGCCGGGCACCCGGATCGTCGGCGCCGGAGCCGAGCGGTTGTGGAATACGGTTTCGCTGCTTCTGCCGCACACCGACAACGTGCGCTGGGTCGCCAAGCTCGACGCACGGGGCTTCCAGGTTTCGACCGGCTCAGCCTGCGCGACGGGCCAGGACGGTCCGTCCCACGTGCTCGCGGCGATGGGCGTCGCGCCGCAGGAAGCGCGGCAGGTCATTCGCGTCAGTGGCGGTGGGGACACGACGTCCGAAGATTGGGCGGCGCTCGCGGCGGCGCTGATTGCGATCGGCCCCGAACTGGTGGCCACCGCCGCAGCGTCCAACGTCGCGAAGCTCTGAGCGGCCTGTCCATGTTTCTTCGCCGCATCAGCCTGCAGCATTTCCGGAACGTCCCGTTGGCCGCGCTCGATCTCGTCGGTCCGCGTCAGTTCCTCGTCGGGGCGAACGGGCAGGGCAAGACCGCGCTGCTGGAAGCGGCGGGGTTCATCACCGCGCTGCGCTCCTTTCGCACCGCCGAGACCAAGCTGCTGATCGCGCACGGCCAGCCCGAGGCGACCGTCGTGTGCACGGTGGACCATGAGCTGCGCGGCGCGACAGATATCACGATCAAGCTTCGCGCGGGATCCAAGGATGTGTGGATGGATCAGGAGCGGGTGACGAAGTTGGGCGATTTTCTCGGGCAGTTTCCCACGGTGGCCTTTTCGTCGCAGGATCAGCAGCTGATCCGCGGCAGTCCCAGCGGCCGCCGGCGCTGGCTCGATCTGACGCTGGCGGCGATGGACGGAGCGTACCTGCAGGCGCTGCAGGGTTATCATCGCGCGCTCGAAGGCCGCAACGCGCTGCTGAAAAAAGGAGCGCCCGCGGATCAACTGAGTGCGTTTGAGCGTCCGCTTGCGGCGCACGGCGCCGTGCTGATGGCGGCCCGCGCGGCGGGGCTGGCCTCGCTGGCGACGGACCTTACTGCGGCCTATGGTCTGCTCGCCGACCAGGCCGAGCCGGCGGGCTTTGCCTATGCGCCGGACCTGAACGAACGCGACGAGCCGGCGCTGCTTGCGCGCCTGGCGGCGGGGCGCGGGCGGGATGCGCAGCTGCGCACAACCCTGGCGGGGCCGCACCGGGATGATTTTGACTTCACGTTGAACGGACGCGCGGCGAAGGACTTTGCCTCGGAAGGCCAACAGCGCTCGCTCGTGCTGGCCCTGCGCCTGGCGCAGGCGGCCTACTATCAACGCCGAAGCGGCATCAAGCCTGTGCTGTTGGCGGATGACGTGCTGGGCGAGCTCGATCCCGGCCGGCGCCGGCGCTTTTGGACGGCCATCGCCTCCGACACGCAGGTCATCGCGACAGGGACGGCACTGCCGCCTGCGAATGAAGAGGACCGACCTTGGCAGGTCTTCGCGGTGCAGGCCGGAGCGTTTGGGCGCGCGGAGGCGAACGCATGAAGCCGGCGCTCTCTGATCTGACGATTGCCGAGCTGGCGACCCGCTTGAGTGCGTGGGGCTTCAAGCCCTCGCATGCCGAGCGGCTTCTGCGGGCGCATTATCTGCACGGGGGTGAAATCCCTTGGGCGGATGTCGTCGTGCCCCACGGTCTGCGGGAAAAACTGGAGGCGGAGTACGCAACCAGCTCCGTCACGCTGGCGGCGCGGCAGGTGGCGGACGACGGCACGACCAAGCTGCTGCTGCGGCTCGCGGATGGCCGTACGATCGAGACCGTGATGATGACGGATTTCCGCGACGACCGGGTGGCCGGGTGCGTGTCGTCACAGGTCGGCTGCGCGATGGGCTGCGATTTTTGCGCGACGGCGCAGGGCGGCTTTGCGCGCAACCTCACGCCGGGTGAGATCGTCGAGCAGTTCCTGCACCTACGCCGCGAGGCGAGGGCGGTAGGCAAGCGCGTGCAGACCCTCGTGTTCATGGGCATGGGCGAACCCATGCTGAATCTGGATAACGTGAAAGAGGCGATTGGCCGGATTGCCGGACCCGAGCTCGGCGCGCTGGGCTGGAAGCAAGTGACGGTCTCGACGGTCGGATTGATTCCGGGGATCGAAGCCCTGGCGGCGTCGGAACTCGGTGTGCACCTCGCCGTTTCGCTGCATGCGCCCGATGACGAGACGCGGGCGCGCCTTTTGCCGGCCGGAAAGCGGTTCAAGGCGGGCGACATTCTGGCGGCGGCCGAACGCTACGAGGATGTAACGGGCCGTCCGGTGACCGTGCAGTATTGCCTGCTCAAGGGGGTGAACGACTCACCCGCGCAGGCCCGCCAGCTGGCCGACCTGCTCGCGGCGCGACGCATGCACGTGAACGTGCTGCGGTACAATCCAACAGGGGCGGGACTGAGTGGCGTTGCCTACGAAACCTCATCGGACGAGGTGGCCGAGGCGTTCATCGCCGAGCTGCGCAGCCAGCGGGTGGTCGCCCATTTCCGGCGTCCGCGCGGCCGGGACATCGATGCGGCCTGCGGCCAGCTGCGACGGAAGATGCCGTTGGAGGCGGCCGGAACCGCGGGGGATGCAGTCCTCCCTGCGGATTCACGCGAAGGGACGATGGCACAGGGAAAAACCACAAATTAGACTTCGCGTCCTCGCGCCTTCGCGTGAGATAAAATTCTCTGCTTTTCTCCGTTTCCTCCTGTAACACCACCCGATGCACTTCGAACCCTGGCAGTGGGCGCTGGCGATTGCGGGGGCCTTTTTTGTGGGCGTGTCGAAGGCCGGCATCAGCGGGCTCGGCCTGCTCTTCATCGCGATCTTTGCGAACATCATGCCAACGAAGCTGGCGAGTGGCTTCATGCTACCGCTGCTGATCTTCGGCGACATCGTGGCGGTGGCGGCTTACCGCGCGCATGCGCAATGGCGGTTCCTGCTGAAGCTCTTTCCCTGGACGGGTGTGGGCGTGGTGCTGGGCTACTTTGCGATGGGCAAGATCGACGACCGGCAGGCGCGGATCCTCATTGGTAGCGTGATTCTCTCGATGGTGGTGCTGCACCTCATCCGGAGCCGGCGGAGCGCCTCGGCGGGAGAGGATCCTGCCATGCATCACTTGCTGGTGATCATTCTCACCGGAGTGGTAGCTGGTTTCACGACGCTCGTGGCGAATGCCGCCGGCCCGCTCATGGCGGTGTACCTGCTCTCGGCGCGCATGCCCAAGATGGAGTACGTCGGCACGGCGGCGGTGTTCTTCCTCCTGCTCAATCTCTTCAAGGTCCCGTTCATGATCGACCTGGGGCTGATCACCTCGGACAGCTTCGGCGTGAACCTCGCGCTGGCGCCGGCGGTCCTGGCTGGCTCGTGGCTCGGACGCCGGCTGGTCACGAAGATCGACCAAAAGCTCTTCGAGAAGCTGGTCCTGACCTTAAGCGCGGTGGCCGGGCTGCGGCTGCTGTTTTGAAGTGCAGATCTCGGAGTACCGATCGCGGATTACGGCTCGGAAACGGACCGCTGATCTCTGACTTCTGACCTCTGGTATCGTTTCGCTTTGCGCCCAGCGCCCGGATTTGCGGCTATGGGAGCATCATGGGACGGATGAATGTGCGACAGATGTGGGCGGCGAAGCTGGCGGGCGGGAATGTCCTGCCGGCGGCCAAATCCGCGCGCGCCGCGTCCAGTGTTCCCACCCCTTTGCTGACCCTAAACCGGCCTGCGTTCGCGGGGCAGGTGCTGGGGATCGATCCCTCGCTGCGCGGGACCGGCTTGGCCCTGATCGAGTTCACGCCGGGGCGCCAGCCGGTGCTGCTCCGCTGCCAGACGGTGAAGGTGCATCAGAAGGTGGCGATGCCCTATGCCTTGGCGGAGATCCACCGCGCCGTCAGCGCGTTTCTCGGTGATTTCGAGGTGAAACACGTGGCGCTCGAACAGACGATCTACGTACAGAACTTTCAAACCGCCCAGATCCTCGGCGCCGCCCGTGGTGCGGCGATTGCGGCGGCGGCGCTGCGGGAAAAGGACATCTTTGAGTACGCGCCGCTGCGCGTGAAGCAGGCCGTGGTTGGCGCTGGCCGCGCGAGCAAGGAGCAGATGGCGCGCACCGTCATGGCCCTGCTCGGCCACGGCCGCACCCTCGCGCTCGACGAGGCCGACGCGGCGGGCGTGGCGCTGTGCCACGCGTTCACCTGGCGGGCGTGAAAGAGGGAAACGCCCAACGCCAAAGAAACTCGAAATTCCAGGGACGACCGTCGCTTTTCGTTTTCAGCCTTCGCGTTGAACGCAGCTTGAATTGAAGTGTAGCCGGGTCGTTGACCCGGGGTTCGAGCTTTTTCCTCTCAAGTTTCCGGACCAGGGGCAGCGACCCCGGCTACAGCTTTCCTGAAATGCCCGCGTTGCGATTGGGCGGCTCGGCGCGGAGGATTTTCTACTTCGCGAGCGGATGGTGCAGTTTGCGCTCGCGGTGCTTGAACAGCGCATAGCCGATGCCCGCGAGCCCGGTGGCGGTCGCTGGAAAGAGCAGCGTGTCTGAACCGAAGTGGAGAAAGCCCCAGCCGCCGAGCACGCCGCCGACCAGGAATCCGGCGACGAGAAGGGCAAAAAGCGTCACGCGATGGCGATCCACCGGCTCGCGCCGGACGGCATGGCCCACCGCAATGCCGAGATCGGTGATGATGCCGGTGATGTGCGTTGTGCGCACCACGGCGCCGCTGTAGCTGGTCGCCATCGCGTTTTGGAGTCCGCACGCCATCGCGGCGAGGTAGTCGCCGATGTTGCTTTCGTTGCGCAGAAAGTAGGCGGCCGAGAAAAGCAGGATGGATTCGCAGGTGAGGGCGACGCCGTACCGTCGCCCGGCCTTGAGCGTGCTTTGCCGGATGATCATCCCGCTGAGCACGCAGCCGAGAAAGAACCAACCCAATACCAGGCCCGCGTGCAGCGCGGGACCGAGGCGACCGAGCGCCAGCTCGGTGCTGAAGATCGTGCCGGTCCCCGACATGTGGCTGAGCGCCTGGTGATGCACGCCGAGGAAGCCGACCGCGTTCACCGCGCCGGCCACACAGGTGAGCGTAAATCCGCCCACCGCCACCCAGCGCGGCAATCCTTGGCTCAACATGATGGCCGTAGTGAGCGCCAGCGGCCGGCCTCAGACAACGTTTTCCTTGAGGCGCCACCAAGGCCGGGTGTCACGCAATACGTGACACCCGGCCGGTGGCGCCTGTCGGTGCTCAGAGCGGTGCCGGTTCGAGCAGGTCGGCGCCGCCGTAGAGATTGAAGGGTGCCCAGAACTGCGGATGGCGGAAGCCGCCGACCCGGCCGGCGAGGAACTCGCGCTTCACTTCGGCCATCGCGAGGTCGCCGGCCTCACCCTCAATCACGTGACGGCGATAAAAGTGCTGCATGAAGAACGTGGTGCTGGCGTCGTTGACCGGCCAGAGCGAGGCAAGCACGCGGTTGCTTCCCGCCGTGAGAAAGGCGCTGGTGAGTCCGACCACGCCCTCACCGGCGAAGATTGCGCCCAGGCCGGTCTGGCACGCGCTCAACGTAACGAGCTCGGCGCGCAACGGGAGCGCCTGAATCTCGCTCAGCTGCAGCAGGCCATCGCGGCCGGCCGGCATGTCCTTGCGGTAGTGGCCCTCATAGGAGAGGGCGATGCAGGACAGCTCGGGCAGCTGGGGCAGCGATGCGCCATGGACGGCGAAGTGGATGACGCGCGACTTCTTGAACTCACCTTCTGCGGCGAGGGCCTGGATGCGCGTCTCGCGCACCTCTTCGCCCAGCATAATCCGGCCCTCGGGCAGCAATTCGCCGAGCATCTGGACCTCGGCCTTGGTGCCGGCGAGATTGTTCATCGGGCCGCCGAACACGCCGGCGTATGGACTGCGGTTCGGCGCGAAGGCGGCCTCGCGCGCGGCCAGCATCAGGCTGAACTGTTCCTTCATCCGGTCGGAGGCGACCATGTCCTGCGAGTAGCTGGATGGATCGTAGATCGCGCCGCCGAAGGCGAGGATCGGCCGCTCGTAGGTCGCGGGCGCACGCGCCGCGAGCACCATGGTGGTGAGAAGGGAAGGGGTGAGGGTGATCGCGTGATCGTTGACCAGCATGTTGCCCTGGGCCGTGACCAGGGTGTCAAAGGGCAGGTAGGCGAGCAGTCCGCTGGGGGCGATCAAGAGGCGCTTGCGTCCGTCCAGCGCAGGGCGGAGCGGCTCAATGAGCACATCGTTGAGCACCTTGCCGACCGCGAGCATGGGCTCAATCCGCACGGCAATCTGGTCGGGCGGGCAGTCGAGGCACTCGCGGTAATAGGCGATGAGACCGCCAAGCGTGATCTCATTGCTGCTGCCGTAGCGGACGGCATCCACGTCGCGGCGTTGGGCCTCAAGGATGGCAGCCTGGGGGAGAAACTCGAGGGCGAGGCGGATGCGTCCGGCCGAAAGCTCGATCGCGGTGATCGCCTCTCGCGTGATGATGATTGCGGCCGGCGGGGTTTGGGACCAGTCGGCATTGGCGTAGCTGATCGCCGCGACATCCGCGGGCAGGCGGCGCTGCAGCTCGCGCAGGCTGGCGAGGCGATCCTCGGTCCGGGTGGACGTGGCGGAGCCGGGCTGAAGGAGTTCGAGCAGTTGACGCGCCTTGAGCGACTCGGCCGCGAGCAGCGCCTGCTCGGGTTGCTTCAGCCGGATGTGCGCGGCGACGAGGCGCCGGTAACTGTCGGCCTGGAGGGCGAGGTAGGTGCGCTTTTCCTCGAACGAGGCGGTGGCGCGCACGGCCTCGATGGCAGTGACCGCCGTTTCGAGGAATTCGACGGCCTGGGCCGGGCGGCCCTGGACAAACGCGAGTTCGCCCGCGAGCGTCGCGGCCTCGATGCGCACGCGCGGCTCGGCGCTGGCGGCGGTTTCCGTCACGATTGCGCTTAGGAAGCTGCTGGTGACGCTGGCGGCGCGGGCGTCCTTGGATCCAATCCAGCCCCGCGCGCGCCCCAGTTCGGCGAGGCGGGCGTCGCCCGGCAGATTGAGTTTCCTGGCGAGGGTGATCGCCGTTTCAAAATGGGCGTCGGCCGCGGCGGCGTCGCCGGCAGCCCGGGCGCAGTCGGCGGCGACCTGGAGGCAGGCGAGGACCTCGGCGTCGCCGAGGTCGATCCAGCTTGTCCTCGGCCGGCGGCGCGAGGTGCCGCGGGTGTGGAGGGCGAGGTAAAGGGCCTCGTGCGCGCGCTGGAGGGCTGCGGCCGGTTCGTTGGCGGCGAGCAGGCAGCGGGCGAGTTCACGCAGGATCTCGGAAGAGGTGTTTTCGCGGGCAACGGCGAGTTCGAACATTTCGCGTGCGCCCTGCAGGTCGCCCCATGCCCGGCGGTTCTTGGCCTCGGCGAGGAAGAAGTTGTAGCGCTGCAAGGTCATGCCGGCCGCGCGCACCGTCTGGGCCTCGCCTGCCGCCGCCGGGTTGAGCACGGCCGGCCCGAAGCTGCGCAGGGTTTCGCTCGCGGCGCGAAAATCGCCCATCGCCCGCGCCACCTCGATCAGGAGCGTGCGCGCCCGGACCACGTCACCTGCGGTCGCGTGCGGCAGCGCTTGGTCGAGATCCTCGCGCGCTCCGGCGTAGCGCCCGGTGGCGTGGCGGACCTCGGCGCGGGTGAGCAACAGGGGAGCACGGCGTGCGTCGGTCCAGCCCTCGGCCGCAGCGGCGGCGAGGGCCTCCTCGATGGCCGCGTCCGCCTCGGCATAGCGCCGGTCGATCACGAAGAGATTGAACGCGCGATCGGCCGCGCGTTCGGCGGGCGACTGGCGGGCCAGGTTCTCCGTGACCTGCCGCGCCACCTCCGCGCGGGTCGGCCCGGCGGCTGTGTTGGCGGTACCCTGCGCGGCGGCCGTACCCAGGCCTGTCGCGCTGGCGAGGATCAGGACAAGGCCGGCCCGGGTGGTCATGTCACTTCCCTCCGCCCGCGTGCTTGTAGGCCTCGCGCGCCCAGTACATGAAGTTCTGGTCGTTCTGCTTGGCGGGGTTGAGATTCAGGATGACATTGGCGCCATAGAGGGCGGACGGCCAGTCCTTGGCCTGGACGCCGATCGCAAAGATGGATTCGGCAAACGAGATCTGGCGGTCCTTCTGATCGTTCGGCGTGTAGCGCAGCGCCTCCTTGAAGTAGGGAATGGCAGCGGGAGAGTTGCCGGCCGCGTTGGCGGCGCTGTGGTTGATGAACAGGCGCAGGCTGGCGTGCGGGGCCTTGGACGGCTCGATGAGGTCGAGTTCGTCGATCTGGCGGAGCGAGGCGGCGAAGTCGCCCCGGTAGGCAAAGTCGCGCACCTTGGCCTGGGAAAACTCGATCTGGAAGTCGATGTCGCCGGGGTAGAGCGCGACGGCGCGCTCGACCAGGTTCATCACCCGGCGGCGGAACGCGGCGTCGTCGCGCTTGGCGTCGAGTGCGTACAGACCGGAGCGCACGGTGGCGAGCAGCAGGTAGTCGTCGAGCAGGCCGGCGTCGACGTCCTTCATGCCGAGCTCGAAGGACTCGAGGTTGCGCTTGTCGTCCTGCAGGGCGTACATCTGGTTCACCCGCGCGGTGGCGAACCGGTATTCGACCAGCTTGCGCAGGCCGAGGGCATCGAGCTGGGCGCTGTGCGCACCGCGAAGCTGTTCGACGATCCGGAGGTCACCGGCCTCGTCCTTGGCATCGTTGCCGTAGATCGACAGCACGAGGTCGCGGGTGGCCTCGAGACCGCGTTCCGCCTCTGCGCGTGCGGCGAGGGCGGTGGCATCAAGGGCCGGGGCCTCGCCGAGGAGTGTCGCGGTCAAGGTGCCGTCCGCCAGCTTCCAGCGGTGGATGCCCGGTGCCCCGATGGCGACGGTCAACAGATCGTCGCCCACCCGGGCGTAGCCGACGCCGGCGGGGCCGGCCGGCACCTCGAAGCGGCCGACGAGACGGCGGGTGGCGACATCCCAGATGCGGACAATGCCTTCGCGGGTGCCGGCGGCGACACGCAGCGGGCTGCCCTCGATCAGACTGACCCAGGTGTAGGGCTGGGCGTCGAAGGCGAGGATGGTGCGAGCCGGCTTCTCGCCGGTGAAATCGGTGGCGGTGATGGTGCTGCCGAAGCGGCCGGACCACGCGGCGGCGGAGTGCGTGCCCGTCGTGCCAAGGTCGAGCGCGACCGCGGCCATGCGGATCAACGGTTGATCCGACTTCACCTTGATCTGCGTGCCCTCGTCGAGTGTGACGCGGCCGGGCTCGAATTCAATCACGTCAAAACCGTAGCGTGGTGTGCCGCTGCCGGTGACGTTGTCGCCGGCATGGCCATAAGCGAAGCGACGTCCGTCGCGGCTGATCGCGACCGCGCTGATCGTGCTGGTGGCGTCGGGCGTGGAGAACGTCGTCTCGGCGCCGTTGTCATTGGCGACGGCGGGCATGACGCCCATGCCGTAGACCTGGCGGTCGATCATGGGTGAGGCGGCGAGGCGCGGGGTGGTGAACACGCTGCGGCGCTCGGCTTGAAACGTGATGGTTGCCGGGGTGGCCGCAGGATCGACGATGTAGGGCCCGCGGGTGGTGAAGACGAGCACGTCGCCGCGGCTGGTGGCGGCGAAGGCGCGGATCGCCTCCGGGAGTTCGACCGACTGACGCAGCGCGCCGGTGGCGACGTCGTGGAACGCGAGGGTCGCTTCGCCCGGGCTGAACGCGAACCAGGTGTTGTCAGGGGCGACGGCGACATCGGTCGTTGGACCGACCGGCGAGATCTCACGGGCCTTGCCGATCCAGCGGGCAAAGGCGCCCTGCCACTCGTTCATGGCGATGTTGTAGATGACCGGCTGGGTGCGGCGCAGGAGCTCGAGCTGGATCAGCCGGCGCGGCAGGTTGAAGCTGCCATCGTCCTTGGTCGGAGGCTGGCCGGCCAGCACCTGCTCCATGTCCTGATTGCTCGCGTCGGCGAAGCGTTCACGGAAGGCGGAGAAACTCTTGAGCAACTCGGGCATGATGGATTCGCCGGAAACGCCCATCTTCTCGCGCGGCTCGATGAACATGCCGGGTACGATTTCGCCGAGCACGGGATGGATCGAGGTGCTGTCGGCGATGAACTGCGCGTCTCGTTCTTCCGGCGTGGCGAGCGTGCCGGGCGCGGCGGGCTGGTCGCCGAGGCCCAGGGTCTGGAAAAAGAGCAGGGCGGGACCGCCGGCGGCGACGACCCGTTGGAAAAGCTCCTGGTGCAGGAGGGCGAGCCGTGGCTTGTAGCCGTCGATCTGCTCGATCTGCTTCTGATTCGCCATGACCGCCATCAGGCGCTCCTCGCCGTTGGCAATGCCCTTGGATTGGAAGGCGGCGGCTCCGGTGACGGGCGCGAGGGCGAATTCCATCAGTTTCATCAGCGTCTCGCGGTAGGCGACGAAATCAGGACCGATTTCGCTGACCGGGTCGCGGTCGCGGCGGTCGAGGAAATCCTCGATGCGAGTTGCCACCGCGCTGATCTTAGTCGGATCGAGATTGATCAGGCCGTGGGTGATGCCTGCGGCGGCGTTGGCGCTGCGCAGATCGGCGATGTCTTTCTGGAGCTGGGTCCAGTAGGCGACTTCGCGTGCGGTCGCCGGCTGGACGGCTGGTGCGGGTTGCCCGCGCAGAGGGCTGAGCAGGAGCAGGGTGATCGACGCGAGGAGGACGAGCGGGCGCAGAGAAGGCATGAGGAAATGCCCGTCGCCGGCCGCATGCCGGTGGCGGGACGATGCCACGGAAGCGCGGCGAGGTCGACCTCGTCAACCGCCCGGTGCCACGTGTACGCACGTATGCGTAGGTGGAGGGTGACAGAGGAGGCGCGGCATGCGTCCTCCGCGCTCCCTGACGCTACTTGCCGAGCACGGTCTTGATGATCTTCCCGAGTTCGCCGACGCGGTACGGCTTGGTCAGGTAGCCGCAGAAACCCAGATCGAGGAAGCGCTGGGCCATCTCGTCGTTGTCATAGCCGCTCGAGACGATTGCGCGCACGTCGGGATCGAGTTCGCGCAGCGCCCGGAAGGCCTCTTCGCCACCCATGCCGCCAACGATGGTGAGGTCCATGATGACAGCGTCGTAGGGCCTGCCGATCTTGAGGTAACGACGGTAAAGGGTGATCGCCTCCTCGCCGTGCTTCGCGATGTCGAAGGTGTAGTCGAGGCTGGTCAGCATGCTGGCGGTCAGGTCGCAGATCTTGGGGTCGTCATCCATGAACAGGATGCGGCCGGTGCCGAAGCGCAGTGAGGGCGCGCGGCGGGCCTCGACCTCGACCGGGCGGTCGGCGATGGGCAGGAAGACGGTGAACGTGGTGCCGGTGCCCGGCGTCGAGTCGACGCCGATCTGGCCGCCGTGGCGGCGCACGATCGACAGCACGGTCGCGAGTCCGAGGCCGGTGCCGGATTTTTTCGTCGTGAAAAACGGATCGAAGATTTTTTCGAGGATCGCCGGCGGGATGCCGCTGCCGTTGTCTTGGACCTCGAACTGCACGTAGCGACCCGCGGCCAGGGGCGGCAGTTGGTCGGCGGCCAGTTCGATGTTGATGGCGCGCAGCCAGATCACGCCCTTCGACGGATCGGCCATGGCCTGAAGCGCGTTGATGATGAGATTCTGGAAGACCTGCAGCATCTGGCCGCGATCAACCTGGACCGGCCCGGTGCTGTCATCCGCCTCAACCTGGATCTTCGCGGTGGAGCCCGCGGCCGCGATGCGGATCGCATCGCGCAGGAGTTCGGCTGGAGCGACGACCTGCTGGTGGGCGCCGCCGCTGCCCTTGGCGAAGGCGAGCAGCTGCTTGGTCAGGCCCTTGGCGGCGGCGCAGGCATTCTCGGCATCCTCGAGGCCGGAGTAGTCGCGGTTTTCGCGGGCGAGGGAAACGCCGCCGAGGATCGTGGTGAGGAGATTGTTGAAATCGTGGGCGATGCCGCCCGCGAGCTGACCGAGGGAGTCAAAGCGATTGGCGCGGATGAGTTCCTCGGGGGTGAGAGTCATCTCGCTCGGGTCACGGAAGACGATGACGGTCCCGGCAACCTTGTCGTGCACGTCGCGGGCCTGACTCACGGTCCAGGCGATCGGGACGGGCGCGCCATCTCCGACCGAGGCCAGCGCGTGATCCGTGTGCAGACGGGGTGTGCCTTCGGCGGCGAGCACGAGATCGATCGCGCTCTCGTCGGGCTGGCTGTCGGAGCGGTTGACGAGGCGGAAGACCTCGGTGAGGGGCTGATCGCGGGCGGTGGCCAGCGAGGTGCCGGTCAGGCGCTCGGCGCGGGCGTTGAGGTAAACGACGTGGCCCTGCGCGTCGGCAAGGATGACACCCTCGCCGAGGGCGCCGAGGGCGCTGGCGAGGAGCGGATCGACGGCGGTGAGGACGGTGGCCCGGGCTTCAGTCGTCGCAGGGGAGGCGGTCGGGACAGTCGCGACCGGGAGCGGGACCGCGTAGCCGACGACGCGCAGGAGTTCACGTTTGCGCGAGTACTGGCGGTGGGCGCCGAGCAGGACGGGGCAGGTGCCGCCGTCGGCGTGGCGAAGCGTGACCGGGGCGAGGAACGAAGGCTGACCTGAGGCGGGTGCTTCGAGGAAGGCGGCGACGCCGCTTTCCGCAGCTTCCGCCGGCAGCGCGGCGCTAAAGGCGGCCAGTTGTTCGTTGGCTTCGTTGTCCGGCTCGTGGCCGGTCAGACGGCTCCAGCCGGGCGAGAACCAGTAGGATTGGTGGGCGAAATCGAGATCGAAGACCGCGAGAGCGTCATCGCCGGCGAGGCGCTCGAGGCGTTCGTCGGAGAGGAGGCTTTGTTCCTCGAGTTCCTTGCGTTCGGAGATGTCGAGGTGGACGCCGGTCACACGTTCGAGGCGGCCGTCCGCGCTGAAGAACTGCACGCCGCTGCTCTGCAGCCAGACCCAGTGGCTGCGGCGGTGCTGCATGCGGATTTCGACGGAAAAACTGCGGGAGGTCGCGCCCGCCGGCTTCTTGCGGACTTGGTCCGGGGCGGCGCCGGAGTCGTCGGGATGGATCAGCTTGAGCCAGGAATCGTAGCTATCCTCGAGTTCGTGCTCCGCGTAGCCGAGCTGACGTTTCCACGCCGCAGAGTAGTGGATGCGGCCGGACTTGAAATTGAGATCGAAGAAACCGACTGGCCCGTGGGCGGGTAGGAGATTCGAGGGCGAGGCATCGTGACCGCTGTCCGTGACAACGGCGGCAGCGGGTGTGACGGTTGCGAAGTACGCGGCGTCGCCGCCGGCCGCCGTCTCGATTCGCAGCAGGACCTTGGTTGGACCGGATTCAAACGGCTGGGCCTCGAGCGAGATCGAGCGATCCAAGGCGCTGGCGAGCAGAACATCCCACTGGGCCTCCGCCCACTCGGGATCGGCTGAGACGATCTCAAAGCTGAACAGTGTCGGCAGCGGCATGCCGGCGAGTTTGGCGGGATCGGTTTGCCAGAGGCGGCCGGCACCGGCGCCGGCTTGGACGATGTGGCCTTTGGCGTTAAGCGCAAGTTGGGCTGTGAGGGCTGGCGACGCGGCCGCCCGGCGGGTGTTCCCCGCCTGATCCGACGTGGATGCTGGCGTGACTTCGCTCAAACGAAATGGAGTGATCGGCGGCCGGTGGGCGGCCGGGGTGCTTGCGCCTCCCGCAAGCCCACCGTCGGACTATAGCAGACCGGTGGGACCGAACAATAGGAAAGACACCCCGGTCCGGCCGGAGGCCGGACCAGAGGTTAGAGGTCGGAGGTCAGATGACAGAAGACAGAGACCAGAGACCAGAGGCCGGAAGTTGGAGAACGTGGAGCACGCGGGGCCCCGGGATCTAGCGAGGCGGTTTGATTTTACTGACATCTGACCTCTGACTTCTGACCTCTCTCTGTCCTCCGTTCCTGTCTCAGGCCTTGGCCAGGGTCGCGGCGTGGTGGATCACGCCGGTCTTGGTCGGCGTCTCGCCCCCGAGCCAGCGGCGGACGCGGCCGGCGAGGAACTCGATGTAGGGGGGCTGGTCGTTGAGGCAGGGGACGTGCTGGAACGATTCGCCGCCGGCGTGGAGGAATTCCTCCTTACCCTCGCCGGCAATTTCCTCGAGCGTCTCGAGGCAGTCGGCGACGAAGGCGGGCGTCATGACGATGATCCGCTTCTTTCCCTCCTTGGGGAACTCCTCAAACTTGTGGTCGGTGTAGGGAGACAGCCAGGGTTCGCCGACGAGGCGGGACTGGAACGAGATCGACCACTTCTGCGGATCGAGCGCCGCGCGGCGGGCGAAGGCCTGCGTGGTCTTGGTGAGCTGGGCCTTGTAGCAGGTGGCGTGGGCGGCCGAGCAGGTGTTGCAGCAGTCGGGCACGATGGTGCAATGACCCTTCGAGGCATCGCTCTCGCGCAGGTGGCGGACCGGAATGCCGTGGTAGCTGAAAAGGAGATGGTCGTGCGGCTGGGAGAGGTAGGGCTTGGTGACCTGATAGAGCGCCTCGATGTAATCGTCGTCCTCGTAGAAGGGCAGGACGCTCGTGATCTTCAGCTTGGGCGCCAGCCGGGCGGCTTCCTCGTAGATCTTCACGGCGACCGTTTCCCAGGAGGACATCGCGTAGTGGGGGTACTGCGGGAACATCAGAACCTCCTCGATGCCGTCGGCGGCCATCTGGGCGACGACGGAGGCGATCGACGGGTTGCCGTAGCGCATCGCCAGGTAAACCGGGGTGTCGGCGCCGAGGTTGGCGGCGAGCTTTTTCTGCACGCTTTTCGAGGTCACGACGAGCGGTGAGCCTTCGGCGGTCCAGATTTCCTTGTAGGCCTTGGCTGACTTGGGCGCGCGCAGCGGAACGATGATCCCGTGAACCAGGAGGCTGCGGAGCGGCTTGAAGCGCGGCTTGTCGATCACGCGCTCGTCCCCGAGGAATTCGTTCAGGTACTTCCGGAGGTCCGGAGTGGACGTGGAGTCAGGCGAACCGAGATTGGCGAGGAGGACGGCGCGTTTGGACATGCGCGTGCATTGGTCGGAAAAATCCGGGTAAAGTCAAACGGCCGGAGGATTGCGCTGGCTGGTCCGCAGGCGGTTTGCGTTCGCTCGTGCTCAGGTCAGTCTCCGCAGGTGCCTGACTTGGGCGATCAGCCGGTGCACGTTTTCCGGGGCGATGCGGTCGGTGATGACGGAGAGCGGGTAGTTGGGCTCGCAGTCGAGGTGAATGCCGCGCTCGGTGCCGGGGCGGACGAAATCCTGCACAAAATCCATTCCGCCGCGCGGCTTGATCCAGCGGTAGTAGGGATCGGGATCGTCGGACTCGATTACGATGTCGTCCTGCAGGAAGATCGAGCAGTACAAGGTCAGGTCGCGAAACGACGCAAACCACGTCGGCGGATTCACCAGTTGGTCCCGGATGATGAGGGTCATCGGAAAGTCTCCTTGGCTTCTACGAGCAGCGTTACTGCCAACTTCGTCACAAAGTGCGGAAAATCAAGAGAGCGTGTTCCGCGGGTGGACGGTCCGGACGTTTTCGCTTTCGTCCTTCCGGCGGCGTGTCATCGGTGTGAGCTGATTTTCCATGAGCACTTCACGCACGCCGGTCCTTCTCATCATCCGTGACGGTTGGGGCAGCAATTCGCACCCCGAGCAGGTTTTGACCAACGCCGTCGCCCAGGCGCGCAAGCCGGCGGACGACGCCCTTCGCGCCGGCTCGCCCGTTGCGCTCATCAGCGCGAGCGGACTGGATGTCGGCTTGCCCGACGGTCAGATGGGCAATTCCGAGGTTGGTCACGAGAACATCGGCGCCGGTCGCATCGTGGACCAAGAACTCGTCCGCCTGAACAAGCTGTTTTCTGAAAAACGTCTCGCGACGAATCCCGTCTGGCACGGGGTGGTCGCGCGCATCAAGGCGTCGCCGACGGCCAAGCTGCACCTCATGGGCATCGTGTCGGACGGCGGCGTCCACGGCATGCTCGAGCATCTCTACGGCATCCTGGCGCAGGCCAAGGCCGACGGCTTGCCAAGTGAGCGCGTGTTCATTCACGGTTTCACGGATGGTCGCGACACGCCGCCCACCGGCGGGCTCGGGTACATCCGCCAGGTTGAGGCCAAGCTCAGGGAACTGAACTATGGTCGCATCGCGTCCGTGACGGGCCGCTTCTGGGCGATGGATCGCGACAACCGCTGGGAGCGCGTGCAGAAGGCGTATGATCTTCTCACCGGCCGTGCGATCGCCGCGACGGCGACGTCGGCCGAGGCCGCCGTGCAGGCCTACTACGACAAGCCGCTGAGCGAGACCCAGAAAGGCGACGAATTTGTGCCCGCGACCGCGATTGTCGGTTCCGACGGCAAACCGCTCGCGACGTTCGCCGATGGCGATGCGGTGGTGTTCTATAACTACCGCGGCGATCGTCCGCGCGAGATCACGAAGGCCTTTGTCTTGGACAAGTTCGATGGCTTCGACCGCGGCCGGAAGCTCGATCTGTATTACGCCACGATGACCGAGTACGAGGCAGGCCTGCCCGTGCAGGTCATCTCGCCCAAGCCGGAGGCGCTCAAAAACATCCTAGGTGAAGTCGTCAGTGCGGCCGGCCTTGGACAGTTCCGCTGCGCGGAGACGGAGAAGAATCCGCACGTGACCTTCTTCTTCAACAACTACCGCGCCACGCCATTCCCGGGCGAGGACCGCGCTTGTCCGGCGAGCCCCAAGGTGGCGACGTACGATCTGCAGCCCGAGATGTCGGCCGCGGAGGTCACACGGTTGACCAAGGAAGCCATCCTGTCCGGCAAGTACGCGCTGATCGTGGTCAATTACGCCAACCCGGACATGGTTGGTCACACGGGTTCGCTCCCGGCGACGATCAAGGCCTGCGAGGCGACGGACGCCGGAGTGGGGGAGTTACTCGCGGCGTTGCGGACGGTTGGCGGCAAGGCCGTCGTCTGCGCCGACCATGGCAATGCCGAGCAGATGTGGGACTACGAACTGAAGGGCCCGCACACCGCCCACACGCTCAATCTGGTGGAGGTCTTTTTCGTGGGCGACGGGCTCACCAAGACGGGCACCAAGACCCGCACCGGCGGACGCCTGGCCGACATCGCCCCGACCGTGCTGCACCTCATGGGCTTGCCCAAGCCGGCGGAGATGACGGGAGCGTCGCTCATTGCTGCGCAATGAGAATGACCAAGATCCAATGAACAATGCCCAATGATCCGGTGGGTCGGCGGGCGTTTTAACCTGGGAGCCCGGGCCGCTGGCCCGCTTAGTTGATCGGTTTAGTCGGCAACCGACAATCCGGTGGGCCAGCGGCCCGCGCTCCCAGCGGGGGGCCTTCCGTTCATTGGTCATCGCCCATTGGGCATTGGTCATTCCGGTCCACCGGGCCGGCAGTTTTCCGTTGCCCGGCGGTGTCGGCTTCCGCTTAGCTTGTCCCTTACATCCTCCATGAAGCGCACCCATCACTGTGCCCAGCTCTCCGCCGCCGATCTCGGCTCGACCGTGTCCCTGATCGGTTGGGTCGATTCGATCCGCGACCACGGCGGTATCCTCTTTGTCGACCTGCGTGACCGCAAGGGCATCACCCAGGTGAAGTTCGACCCGCACGTGAATGCCGCGCTGGGAGCCCAGGCTGCCACGCTCAAGCCCGAGTCCGTCATCGGGGTGGCTGGCACGATTGTCGCCCGGCCCGAGGGCACGGTGAACAAGACCCTCCCGACCGGCGCGATCGAGGTCGATGCGACGGAACTGACGATTCACAACCTTTCCGACACCCCTCCGTTCCCGCTCGACGATGTCGGCGGCGACAAGGTGAACGAGGACCTGCGCCTGACCTACCGCTACCTGGACCTGCGCCGGCCGAAGATGCTGAAGAACCTGCAGGTCCGCCACAAGGCGACCAAGGCCATCCGCGACTACTTCGACTCCCAGGAGTTCATCGAGGTCGAGACGCCCGCGCTCTTCAAGAGCACGCCCGAGGGCGCGCGCGAGTACCTCGTGCCGTCGCGCATTCACGCCGGCCAGTTCTACGCGCTCTCGCAGTCGCCCCAGCAGTTCAAGCAGATCCTGATGGTCGCCGGCGTGGAGCGGTATTTCCAGATCGCCCGCTGCTTCCGCGACGAGGACCTGCGCGCCGACCGCCAGATGGAGTTCACCCAGGTGGACGTCGAGGCGTCGTTCATCACGCGCGAGGACGTTTACCGGATCTTCGAGGGCATGGTGAAGAAGGTGTGGAAGGACGTGCTCGGCACGGACCTCGCCACGCCGTTCCAGCGCATGGCCTACATCGATGCGATGAACCGCTTCGGCGTGGACAAGCCCGACCTGCGCTTCGGCCTCGAGCTGACCGACCTCTCCTCCACGTTCAAGGATTCGGCCTTCAAGGTCTTCCAGTCGACGGTGGCGGGTGGCGGCGTGATCAAGGCGGTCAACGCCAAGGGTCTCGCCGACCTCACGCAGGGCGAGCTCAAGGCGCTTGAGGACATCGCCAAGTCGCTCGGCGCGAAGGGTCTCGCCTTCATCAAGGCCGAGAAGGGCGAGTGGAAGTCGCCGATCGTGAAATTCTTCAGCGAAGCCGAGAAGGCCGCGCTCACCGCCCAACTCGGTATCGAGGAGGGTGACATGGTTTTCTTCGCGGCGGCGTCGTGGGACAAGGCCTGCGCGATCCTCGGTCGCATCCGCCTCGAGGCGGCGCAGCTGTTGGTCAAGCGCGGCAAGATGACGATCAAGCACGACGACTGGCGCTTTCTCTGGGTCATCGATTTCCCGCTCATGTCCTATGACGAGGAGCGCGGCGGCTATGCGGCGACGCACCACCCGTTCACCTCGCCGGTGCCGGAGGATGTCGAGTTCCTCGACAGCGATCCGAAGCGCGTCCGCGGCCAGCACTATGACCTCGTGCTGAACGGCATGGAACTCGGTGGCGGTTCGATCCGTATCCACCAGCCCGCGCTGCAGAAGAAGGTCTTCGAGGACGTCCTCAAGATCCCGGCCGACGTGGTGGAGAGCCGCTTCGGTTACATGCTCAAGGCCTTCACCTATGGCGCGCCTCCGCACGGTGGCATTGCCTTCGGTCTCGACCGCATGGTCGCGCTGCTCTGTGGCACGACCAGCATCCGCGACGTCATTGCGTTCCCCAAGACCCAGAAGGGTCAGGATCTGATGGCGCAGAGCCCAACGCCGGTCACCGCCAAGCAGCTCAAGGAGCTGCACATCCAGACGGTCATCCCGGAGCAGGGTTGAGGTAAGGTCTCTACGGCCGCGGATCGGCCGAATCATTCTCGTTCTTCGTTCTCTTTCCCGTTCTCCGGATCGGGAACGAAGGATGAGCACGGGAACGAGAACGATTTCTAATCAAACCACCGGAGGCCCGGGGTTGACGAGGTCTGCATTCTGGTGGCATACGCCGTGCTGCAACTTTCTGCGTCCGCCGCAGTTGCATTCAGTCGGCGCCCTTTCGTCTTCCCCTATGAATATCCAGTCCTGGTCCCGCTCGTGTCTGTCCGGTGGGGTGTTTCTGGCGCTGATCGCCGGAGCCCCGCTCGTTGCGCAGGAGGCCGCCTCCGTCGCGCCGGCGGCGATTGATCCGGCGGCGCTCAGCAGCCTCCGGATCGGCCTTGATACGATGTGGGTGCTGGTGGCCGGCTTTCTGGTCTTTTTCATGAACGCCGGTTTCGCGCTGGTGGAGTCAGGCCTTTGTCAGGCCAAGAACTGCGTGAACATCCTGGCGAAGAACTTCATCGTCTTCGCGCTTTCCACGATCTCGTTCTACACCATCGGCTGGGGCCTGATGTTTGGTGACGGCACGCCGTGGTTTGGCACCCAGGGGCTGTTCTTTGTCGGCGGACCCGACAACTCACCGGCGCTGGGCGCCGCCTATGCGGCGATGAATCCGTTTTCCACCACGACCTACGAGGGCGTGTACTCGGCGATCAACTGGACCCCGGTCCCGCTCTGGGCGAAGTTCTTCTTCCAACTGGTCTTTGCCGGCACGGCCGCGACCATCGTTTCCGGCGCGGTGGCTGAACGCATCAAGTTCTCGTCGTTCATCGTCTTCAGCCTCGTGCTGGTCGCCTTCATCTACCCGGTCTCGGGTCATTGGATCTGGGGCGGTGGCTACCTTGGTTCGAGCAACTTCCGCGACTTCGCGGGTTCGACCGTGGTGCACTCGGTGGGTGGCTGGGCGGCGCTGGCCGGCGTGATCGTGCTGGGTCCGCGGCTCGGCAAGTATCGCGAGGGCAAGATCCATCCGATCCCCGGGCATAGCATGACCTCGGCCGCGCTCGGTGTGCTGATTCTCTGGCTGGGCTGGTTTGGGTTCAATCCTGGCTCCACCATGGCGGCCATGGACGGTGCAGCCATCGCTCACATCCTGGTGGCGACGAACATGGGCGCGGTCTTTGGCACGGTCGGTGCGACCGTGACGGCGTGGCTGCTCCTGAAGAAACCTGACCTGAGCATGATCCTCAACGGCTGCCTCGCCGGTCTGGTGGCGGTGACCGCGCCGTGCGCATTTGTGACCATTCCGTCCGCCTGTGTGATCGGTTTGATCGGCGGCGTGCTGGTGGTGTTCGCGGTCATCTACTTCGACAAGCTCAAGCTCGACGATCCGGTGGGAGCGCTGGCGGTGCATCTGGTGAACGGCGTGTTCGGCACGCTCGCGCTCGGCCTGTTCTATGACAACGACGTGGCCACGCGGGTGGCGGCGCTGGCGACCGGGCTTTCGCCGCTGCAACAGACCCTCGTCCAGGCCAAGGGCGTGCTGCTGGTGGGCGCGTGGGTGTTTCCGCTCTCGCTTGGTGTCTGGTGGCTGCTCAAGCGTTTGGGCGGCATCCGGGTCTCGGTGGAGGAGGAGACCGAAGGGCTCGATATCAACGAGCATGGCAATGAAGCTTACCCTGATTTCACGCCGGCCCATAAATCCTGATCTTCCCGTGCCCTTTCCGCGGACAAAGGCTTGCGCCGACCGTAGGGAGGGCCAACACTGTTCCCGCTCCAACCAATTACCCGCATGAAACTTATCGTCGCCATCATCAAGCCGTTCAAGCTGGAGGAAGTGAAGGAAGCGCTGGCCGGCATCGGGATCGAGGGAATGACCGTGACCGAAGTCAAAGGCTTCGGCCGCCAGAAGGGTCACACCGAGATCTACCGCGGCAGCGAGTACACCGTGGATTTCCTCCCCAAGGTGAAGATCGAGATCGCGGTGAGCGACGACGTCGCCGCCAAGGCGGTCGACGCGATCGCGAAGAGCGCCAAGACCGGCAAGATCGGTGACGGCAAGATCTTCATCCTCAACATCGAGGAAGCGGTCCGCATCCGCACCGACGAGCGCGGCGAGACGGCACTCTGAGTTTCGCATCAGCTCCCTTTTTTGCGCAGGCGCCCCGAATTTCGGGGCGCCTGTTTTGCTTTAGGCGAATCGCGGAGGCCCCCGAAAAGGAGTAAGTTGTCCTTGTAAGGGTGAATGGCGGGCTAATCGGATGAAAAAATTTGATTCGATTAAATCGCTTATTCGCAGGGGTTAGTGGATTCCGGTGAAAAAAATATCATAAAACACCGGTGTGGCCTTGCACGTGCTTTAGTGCAAGTGCCCATGAATAATCTGCTGACAAAAAACCTGCGTATCCTCGCGCTGTTGGGACTTGGCTGCCTGATGGCGTTCACAAGCATGGCTCAGGAAGCCGCCGCTCCGGCTCCGGCTGAGCCTACGGTCGAGCAACGGCTCGCTGACCTCGAAGCGTACGTCAATAACACGGCCCGTACGCCGGACGTTGCTTCAAAAATCCCCGGCCCCGGTCCCGGTCACAATGCCTGGCAGATGACGAGCACGGCCTTGGTCATTTTCATGACGCTGCCCGGCCTGGCGCTCTTCTACGGCGGTCTCGTCCGCAAGAAGAACGTCCTCTCGGTTCTCGCGCAGTGCATGGGCATCGCCGGCCTCGTCTCCATCCTCTGGTGGGCGGTCGGTTACAGTCTGGCCTTCGGCGCGGGTAACGCGTTCATCGGCGATCTTTCCTATGCGATGCTGAACGGGGTCAACCCCGGCGCCACGGGCGCGGGTTACTACTGGATCAGCGACACGATGTGGGCGATGTTCCAGCTGAGCTTCGCGATCATCACGCCCGCCCTCATCGTCGGCGCCATCGCCGAGCGCATGAAGTTCGCGGCGGTCCTCGTCTTCGTCGCCCTCTGGATGTTCGCAGTCTATTTCCCCTTCGCCCACATGGTGTGGTCGACGACGGGTTTCATGTGCGGACCGCTCAATCCTGACGCGGGCATCAAGGCGATCGACTTCGCTGGCGGCACCGTGGTTCACATGACCTCCGGTTGGAGCGCGCTCGTGCTCTGCATGATCCTCGGCAAGCGCACCGGCTTCGGCAAGGAGCCGATGCCCCCGCACTCGATGGTGCTCTGCATGGTCGGCACCGGCATGCTCTGGGTCGGCTGGTACGGCTTCAATGCCGGCTCCGCCCTCGGCGCCGATGCGATCGCGTCCAACGCCTTCGCCACCACCACGCTCGCGGCGGCCATCGCCGGCTTCAGCTGGGCCATGGTTGAGTGGGCCCTCAAGGGACACCCCAGCGTCCTCGGTTTCTGCTCCGGTATCGTCGCGGGTCTGGTTGTGATCACCCCGGCCGCCGGCTTCGTCTCGGTCAGTTCCGCGGTCATCATGGGCGTCCTCGCTGGTGTCATTCCGTTCCTCGCGGTTGCCTACCTCAAGAAGATGCTCGGCTACGATGACGCGCTCGACACCTTCGGCGTGCACGGCGTGGGCGGCACTCTCGGTGCCATCCTCACTGGCGTCTTCGCCGACGAGAGCGTCAACTCTGTGGTCGGTGGCCTCAAGGAAGGCCTCGTCATGGAGCAGATCAAGGCGGTCGTCGTCACGATCATCTGGAGCGTGGTCGCCACCGCGATCATCGCCTACATCGTGAAGGCTGTGATCGGTCTCCGTCCCTCGACTGATGTTGAGCGCCAGGGTCTCGACCAGGCTGAGCACGGCGAAGAAGGCTACATCGGCTAATCTCCATCCACTCACCCACACCCATGAAACTCATCATCGCCATCATCAAGCCGTTCAAGCTGGAGGAAGTGAAGGAAGCGCTGGCCGGCATCGGGATCGAGGGAATGACCGTGACCGAAGTCAAAGGCTTCGGCCGCCAGAAGGGTCACACCGAGATCTAGCGCGGCAGCGAGTACACCGTCGACTTTCTCCCCAAGGTGAAGGTCGAGATCGCGGTGACCGACGAGGTCGCCACCAAGACGGTCGACACGATCGTCAAGGCCGCCAAGACGGGCAAGATCGGCGACGGCAAGGTCTTCGTC
>DASWVY010000031.1:0-31507 GCA_036401075.1 Opitutaceae bacterium | reverse complement strand
GCCTCGTGCGCGCCTTCCGTTTGGCTACAGATTTATTTGAAATGCTCTAGCTGCGCAAAAAGGCGAAGGCGCCGCCGCGTGCCTTCGTTGCAAACTCGGTGAAGAGGCACGTCATCATGAAGGCCTCGAGCAGGCGGCTTTGACGGATGTCACCCAGGTCGACGATGTCGCTCCAGCCGATCTGACCGAGCAGGGCCTGCACCTGGGCCTTGGCTGCCGCGTCGTTGCCGGCGACGAGCAGGGTCGGCGTGCCGCTGGCGTACTGCGGGTGCGCCATGCGGGCGGCAGCGATCATGTTGAGGGTTTTCACCACGTGGCTCGTGGGGAGCCATTGCTGCACCTGTTCGCCGAGCGAGCTGTCGGGTATGGCCTGCCGCGGCGGACGCACGCTCCAGTCCACGGCGTTGCCCAGATCGATCACCGTCTTGCCCGCAAAGGCGTCCGGTCCGATGGAGTCGAGCAAGGGCTTGAGAATCGTCCATGGCTGCACCGCGGGGATCACGACCTCGCCAAAGTGGGCCGCGTCGGCAAACGAGACGGCCTGGGCACGCGGGCCAACTTCGGCCAGCCAGGCTTGCAGCTTGGCGCTGCCGGGATCGCGGCTGCTGATCCGAACGTCATGCCCGGCGGCGACGAACGCCCGGCCTAAGGCCTGGGCTACACTGCCTGCTCCAATGAAACCGATCTTCATGCCGGGTGAAAATGCCGGCCGGCCGGCTCATGTAAAGCGAGGGAAGGTGGAACGCGTTGCCCTCAACGCGTTGACTTGCGCGCAAACAATCGATCCTCAAACCAGCGTCTTGAGGGCAAGCCGCTCCACCTTAATCCCGGACGCAGCTCTTCAGCGGCGGCTTCGCGAGTTTTTGTAGGGGCGTGGCTCGTCCACGCCTTCCGAGGGCGCGCACGAGGCGCGCCCCTACCGCAATCCGCGATCTGGCGGGCCAGCGGCCTGCGGGCACATGGCGATCCCGTGGAATCGCTTGCCCGCGGCGAAAAGTTGAGGGAACGTTCCATGCCCCGTCGCCGGGCCTGCCGTCGACTCACCCTGTTTCTGCATGATCCCGTCCCTTTGCCGTCTGGCTGCCCTGCGTGTTTTGACCGTCTTTTTGCTGGCTGTCGCGGCCGGAGGTTTATCCCGGGCGGCCTCCGTCCCCGGTACGGCCGGAGTCGTGAAGACCGAATTCATCTTTGAGACCGCGCCTTATCCGTCGTGTCACGCCGCCACCATTGCCGAGGCTTCGCCCGGCCATCTCGTCGCCGCGTGGTTCGGCGGCACCGCCGAGCGCAATCCTGATGTCGGCATCTGGGTGTCGCGCCACGAGGGCGGTCGCTGGCTGGAGGCGGTCGAGGTCGCCAACGGCGTCCAGCCCGACGGCACGCGTCAGCCGACGTGGAACCCGGTCCTTTTTCAGCCGCCCGGCGGCGATCTCCACCTGTTCTACAAGGTCGGGCCCAGCCCGAGCGCGTGGTGGGGCATGGTGATGACGTCGGCGGATGGTGGTCGCACGTGGTCGAAACCCGTGCGCCTGCCCGCGGGCATCGAAGGTCCGGCGAAGAACAAACCGATCGTTCTCCCGGACGGCACCTGGCTTTCCGGAATCAGCACCGAGGGCGGCAAGTGGACCGCGCGCGTCGAGCGCAGCCGCGACCAGGGCAAGACGTGGACCCAGAGCGCGCCGCTCAACGACCACAGCGTGATCCGCACCATCCAGCCCACGCTGATCCGGCATGCGGACGGACGCATCCAGATGCTTTGCCGCACGCAGGAGGGGAAGATTTCCGAAACGTGGTCCTCCGATGGCGGCGAGACCTGGGGGCCGACCGGCCTGCTGAATGTTCCGAACAATAACTCCGGCCTCGATGCCGTCGCCCTGAAGGACGGACGCACGCTGCTGGTCTACAACCATTCCGGACGCGAGGAAGCGGGCATGGGCCACAAGGGCCGCGGCATCCTCAACGTGGCGGTCAGCCGCGACGGCCAGGCCTGGGAGGCCGCGCTCGTGCTCGACTATCTCGATGCTCCGGAGAAGCAGTTCTCGTATCCGTCCGTGATCCAGGCGTCCGACGGCCGCGTGCACATCGTCTATACTTGGCACCGCGAGCGCATCAAACACGTCGTCGTCGATCCCGCCGCCCTCGATCCCGTGGCGATGGTCGATGGCCGCTGGCCGAACGCGCTGACGGGCGGTCTGCCGGTCCCGGCGCGCTGACCGCACTGCGGCGTCCGGGCTTATGCCTCTGTTTCGATCCGGTTAATTCGCCCTCGGCCCGGGCCCTTGGCATTGATTTTCCCTGCAACCTCAGTCGCGATCACTCTCATGCGCATCGGTCTGTCCTTCCTCGGTCTCGCTCTTTCCCTCTCGCCGGTCCTGCACGCGGTCGAGCCGCCGAAGCTGACCGTGGTCATCAGCGTGGACCAGCTCCGCTACGACCACATCGATCGCTTTTCCCCTTACTTCGGCGAGGGTGGTTTTAAGCGGCTCCGGGCGCAGGGGCTCGATTTTCGCAATGCGCACTACCGCCACGGCGTGACCAAGACGGCCGCCGGGCACTCGGTCATCGCATCGGGTGTGCACGCCAATCTCAGCGGCATCGTGGCCAATGAATGGATCGACCGCACGACGTGGACGCAGATGGCCTCGGTCGAGGATCCGCGCTATCCGCTGGTCGGCGCCGAGGTGCAGGGCGGACGCTCCCCGGGCGGTGTGGTCGAGGCCAAGGCCGGCCGTTCGCCGCTCAATTCAGCGGCCACGACCATCGGCGATCAGCTCAAGCTGCGCTACGGCGCCGCTTCCCGCGTCATCTCGGTGGCGAACAAGGATCGCTCGGCGATTCTCATGGGCGGCAAACTTTCTGACGGCAGCTACTGGATCGACCGCGGACGCTTCGTCACGTCGACCTTCTACCGCAACGCGCTCCCGGACTGGGTTGAGGCCTTCAATGCGGAGCGCCGTGTTGATGCCGCTTACGGCTCCGAATGGAACCTCCTGCTCAAGCCCGAGGCCTACGCGGCGCTCGGTGCAGACGATGCGGCGGGTGAAGGGACGATCAATGGCCTCGGTCCGACGTTTCCAAAAAAAATCGACGGCGGCAAACCGGCCGTGGGCAGCGAATTTTACGAAGCCTACACCTACACGCCGGCCTACACCGTGCTGCTCGCGGAGTTCGCCAAGAAGGCGCTGATCGCCGAGGGGCTCGGCAAGGACGCGGGGCCGGATATTTTCTGGGTTGGCTTTTCGCAGCCGGATCATACCGGCCATGTCTACGGGCCCGACAGCTGGGAGGTCATGGACACGCTGATCCGACTCGATCTCGTGCTGGCGGATTTCTTCACCTTCCTCGATCGCGAGGTCGGGGCGGGGAACTTCACCGTCGTCCTGACGGCGGACCACGGAATCGCGCCGTTGCCGGAGCGCGTGCTCGCGACGCAGCGCGGCATCGAGGCGGGCCGCCTTGATCTTAAGGCCTTCGACACCGCCGTGATTGCCGCGCTCAACGCCGCCTTCGGCGAGGCGGCGGCGCCGCTGCGCTGGGCGACGCGCGATGGCAGCGGTTACCATATCTTCCCTGAGACGCTGAAAGCAAAGAATGTCACGGTCGCTGCGGCGAGCGCGGTGGTGCGTGGTGTCCTCGCCGCCCGGCCGGAGATCGTGCGCGTGTTCACCCGTGAGGATTTTGAACAGTCCGGTCCGATGGATGCGATCGGCGAGTCGATGCGGTTGAGCTACCATCAGGGCCGCAGCCCGGATGTCATGTTCGTGACCAAGCCCTACTTCTTCGATCGCAGCCCGAGCGGCACGACCCACGGCACCCCCTACAACTATGATTCGCACGTGCCGCTGCTCTGGTACGGCGCAGGTGTGCCAGCGGGTACGCGTGGCGAACAGGTGGGCGTGGATGATCTCGTCCCGACCCTCGGCAACCTCCTCGGCATCGGCGCGCCGCCGAATGCGCGGGGCAACGTGCTCTTCTGAGCACGATTGAGGGTTTTAGATTCGAGATGTAGCCGGGGGCGCTGACCCCGGGGCTCGCGGTTTCCTCTCAAAGATCACAGACCGGGGTCAGCGACCCCGGCTACTTCTTTACCGAAACGGCCGTCGCCCGCGGTGCACCAACCGCTGCCGAGTTCGGTCTGTCAAGAGTCAAGACCTGACGTCTTTTGGCCGACCCTTGGCAACCTCCTCGGCATCGGCGCGCCGCCGAATGCGCGCGGGAACGTGCTCTTCTGAGCACGATTTGAAATCTCAGATTTGAGATCTCAAATCCGCCGCAGCCGGTCCGATCCGGCTGCGATTGCTCCGGCCGGATTCGCCGAGCCGACGAGAGTGGTATGAGGCGAGGTGTAGCCGGGGTCGCTGACCCCGGGGCTCGTGCTTTCCTCTCAAAGATCCCAGACCGGGGTCAGCGACCCCGGCCACATCTTTACCGGAACGGTACGCGGTCGCGGTGCATCGGCCGCAGTCGAGTTCGCTCTGTTAAGAGTCAAGACCTGACGTCTTTTGCCCGAATCTCTCCATTGTTACGGTTTCGGGAACGTCAGCGATCAGCCACGCACGAAGCGCGTTGTGCTGTAGTGCCTTGGTTGGGCTCTGTGGTTTTCATTCTTCCCATCGACTAAGCGCGTCATCTTGAGACTTTTTCAATATCGTGTCGACGTCTTGGAATTTAGCGCACGCAAGCTGCATGTAAATATCCCTCACTAAAGCGCAGCCAGCGCGAAGGTGAGCACTCAGACTTTCGATCTCCCTTACGGCCAGCGACCGCCCGTCTTCGGAATTCAGATTTGGGATTTGCTCCTCGTAGAAGCGGTGAATGAGTCGATTCCTGCTCTCTGTGATCTTCTTCAGGGATGTTCGAAGCGCATCTTGACCGACTAAAAAACCATCAAGCTCACGCTCGATCATCTGGCCTGCAGTTCTTTTCGATCGTAGTAGCGCGTCGAACTGATCGAGTTCCGTAGGAGTAATCGCCGGAGTATGAATCCTCTTAAGGGTGCACGCGAGGGCCGCCAACTCGGCTTCCCACATGAACGCCCAGAACGCTGCGTAACCGAACGCGGTGAAGACAGGCTCCAAGGGTTTGTCAGCGTCGGAGAGATTCATTTTCGCTCCACTGTGTTGATCCCTGTCGGTTCATCCAACGCGCTTCGCGAAGCCGTGCTAGGTGAGGAACTTCGAAGAGCGTCATCGTCTTAAGGACACGGTTTGCGCGTCGAATGCCCGTTGCTGATGCCTTCAGTCGCACAATTTGAAATCTCGGATTTGCAATTTCAAATGCTAGGCGGCCGGCCGCGGCCGCCTCGTCACAGGATCATATCCGGCGGCACGTTCGCGAGGGCTTCCTCGATCGTCGTGAGGCCCATCTTCACCTTGAGCAGGGAATCCTGGTGGAGGGTCTTCATGCCGTTGCGCATGGCGATACGCTTGAGCTCGGCGACCTCGACCTCCTTGTTGATGCCGGCGGTGAGCTCCTCGCTGTTGGTCATGAGCTCGTGGATACCGACGCGGCCCTTGTAGCCGGTGCCGCCGCACATCGGGCAACCCTGGGGGTTGGCCTTGTAGACCTGACCGGACCAGTCGAGGGCCTTCTTGAGCAGGTCGTGCTCGCGGCCCTGCGGCTCGTAGGGCATCTTGCAGTTCTTGCAGACGCGGCGGAGGAGACGCTGGGCGCACACGGCGACGAGGGACGCGGAAATGTTGAAGGGCTCGATGCCCATCTCGGTCAGACGCACGACGGTGGAAGGCGCGTCATTGGTGTGCAGGGTCGACACGAGCAAGTGACCGGTGAGCGCGGCCTCGACCGCGATGCCGGCTGTTTCCTCATCTCGAATTTCACCGACGAGGATGATGTCGGGGTCCATACGCAGGTAACACCGCAGCGCGCGGGCAAACGTCAGGCCGATCTGCCGGCTCATCTGCATCTGGTTCAGGCCGGGCAGGGTGTACTCGATCGGGTCCTCGGCGGTCTGGATGTTAACGTCGGGCGTGTTCACCTCCGCGAGGGCGGAGTAGAGGGTCATGGACTTGCCTGAGCCGGTCGGTCCGCAGTGCAGGATCATGCCGTAGGGCTGCCGGATGCAGTCGCGGTAACGGGAGAGGTTCTCCTCGGAGAAGCCGAGCGCGGGGAGGGGCAGGGTGGTCTTCTGCTTGTCGAGAATACGCATGACCACCTTCTCGCCGAAGTTCATCGGGCCGGTGGCGACGCGCAGATCGATGTCGATGTTCTTCTTCGTGTACTTCTTGAAGACGATACGGCCGTCCTGGGGCAGCCGGCGCTCGGCGATGTCCAGGTTGCACATGATCTTGAGGCGGGTGACGAGCGCGTTGGTCACCTGCTTCGGCAGCCGGAGTTTCTCCAGACACACGCCGTCGATGCGGTAGCGGACAAGGAGGTCCTTCTCCATCGGCTCGATGTGAATATCGGATGCGCCGGAGATGTACGCATCCTCGATGATGCGGTTGGTCAGCTGGATGATCGGGGCCGAGTCCTCGCTCTCGAGATCCGTCGCGGAAATCTCGCCGGCCGCGTCGGAGGTGTAGGCGGTGCTGATGACCTCGGCCACGCTGTCGATGTCGACGTCGCCTTCACCGCCGCCCTTCTTGGCGTCGGTCTTGAAGAATTTCTTGAGCAGCGACTCGATCAGGGTCGCCGGGGCGACACGGATTTCCTCGATCGTGAGCTCAGTCGCCTGCTGGAACGACTCGCGCTTCGCGTAGTCGAGCGGGTTGACCATGAGGACGGCAACCGAGTTGGGCGAAAGCCGCTTGTGCGGGAACACGCCCTCGCGGCGGATGACGGCGTCACCGACGACCTCGACCAGCTTGTCGTCGATCTCGATCTCCTCGGCCTTGGTCACCAGCGGGTGATCGGTCAGGCGCGAGACGAACTTGGCGGTGTCCTCGGCGCTGAGCTGGAATTTCGGGTCCAGCATGCGCTGAATCAGCGTGGCGGAGTACTCCGCGACTTCCTTGAGGAGGGTGAGATCCTTCTCGGTGAACTGCCCGTTGGTGCCGGCGGCCGGCTCCTTGTTGAGCACCTGGATCGCGCCGATGACCACGTTGGTCTTGAGCGGCACGGTGAGCATCGAGCGAACCTCGAAGCCGGTGTTCATATTCTTCAACGACGCCGCGTCGGGGCCGTTGATGGTGAAGAAGAGGGGTTCGCCGGTGGAGATGACCTTGCCGACATTGCCGGTGCCGAGCGGGAGCTTGAGCGCGAGCAGCTTTTCCGCGGTTTCCTTGAACTGCTTTTCCTTCGCAGGCTCCTTGGACCAGAGGGTCGGGGAGTAATAGATGTGCTTGAAGGAGATGTCGTTGCCCTCGACGAGGTAGAGGGTCATCGACTGCGCCTGCAGGGCTTCCACGACCTTGGTCGAGGTGAGCTCGACGACCGAGCTGACATCCTCGCGGCTCGGCGCCGGCTTGGAGATGACCTTGATCAGGAGCGAGCGGCGGAGGGTATTCGCGACAGAAGGGGCAGCCATGATGGGAAGCGCGGAAGCGGTTATCTGGGATTGTCAGCGTATCCATTGTGTCGCAATGAGAAAGCGCGTTCGCACGCGACCTCTTTTCCCCATGTGGAGCTTCCTTCGTGGCTGGTTTTCCGGTCGCTCGACTGCCCCGGTGGCGGGTGCGGCCGGCGAAAATGCGGCGGCTGATTTTCTGGTCCGCCGGGGCTTCCGCATCGTCGCCCGCAACTGGCGGAATCCGGCGGATGAGCGCGAGGAGATTGATCTCGTCTGTCAGGAAGGCGACGTGGTCGTCTTCGTCGAGGTGAAGGCGCGTGCGGCCAACGCGATGGTGCCGGGATATTTTGCGGTGAATAAGAAGAAAAAGCAGATCCTCCGCCGTGCCGCGCTGGCCTACCTGCGGGGGCTCCGTCTCAAGCCGGCGACCTTCCGCCTGGATGTCGTGGAAGTGGCCGAAACGCCCGGGCAGCCGTCAAAACTGCTCCATTTCGAGAACGTCCCGCTCTTCGCCAAGCACGACCGCCCGTGAGTGGACCGCCCGCGAATCATGCGAATCGGCGCGAATTCAGAAGGATTACCACGGAACACACGGAATACACGAAATTCCGAGGGACCCGATCCGGATCCCTTTTTCGTATTTTGTAGGGGCGTGGCTCGACCACGCCCTCTGAAGGCGCGCACGAGGCGCGCCCCTACACACAAGTTTGCAATCGCGTGCCAATTCGCGCGATCCGCGGGCGGGGTTCGCCCGTGGCCTCCCACGGTCCGCATCACGGATCCGGATTCGGCCTTGATTTGGCGACGCCTAGCCCCGACAAAGTGCCTCCCCCTATTGCCATGGCCGACACTCAGCGTCACCCGTTCCTGCAGGGACTCAGCAAGCATCGCGGCACACCTCCCACGGTGGTCGTGATTTTTGGCGCCTCCGGCGACCTGACCGCCCGGAAATTGATCCCGGCGATCTTCAACCTCGCCTGCGACAACCTGCTCCCTGCCGACTTCTTCCTCATCGGCTACGGCCGCAAAGCGATTCCGGACGAGGAGTTCCGGACGCTCGCGACCGATGCGATCACGGAATTTTCCCGCCGCGAACTCAAAGCCGATGTCTGGGGCCGCGTGGCCGCCAACACCAGCTACGTCGCCGGCGGCTATGACGAGAAGGCCGCCTTCGATCGTCTTTCCGCGCACATCGCCGGGATCGAAAAGACCATCGGCCGCGAGGTGCAGGTGCTGTTCTACATCTCGACTCCGCCATCCGTCTTCGCCCCGATTCTGCTCAACCTCGGCGCCAGCGGCCTCGCGAGCAAGTACCTCGGCCAGCCGCATCACGCCAAGGTCATCATCGAAAAACCCTTCGGCAAGGATCTCGCCTCGGCCCGCGCGCTCAACGTGACGATTCGCTCGGTCTTCGAGGAGCATCAGGTCTACCGCATCGACCACTACCTCGGCAAGGAGACCGTCCAGGATCTCCTCGTGCAGCGTTTCTCCAACGCGATCTTCGAGCCGCTCTGGAACCGCAATTTCATCGACCACGTGCAGATCACGGTGGCCGAGGAAGTCGGCGTCGGCACCCGCGGCGGCTACTACGAGCAGAGCGGCTGTCTGCGTGACATGATCCAGAACCACACCATGCAGCTCCTCGCGCTGACTGCGATGGAGCCGCCGGGTTCGCTCGATGCGGAGTCGATCCGCAACGAGAAGGTGAAGCTCCTCCGCGCCATCCAGCCCCTCGCGCTCGGTCCGGGCGGTGATGTCGCCCGCGCGCAGTACGCCGCCGGCCTCATGGGCGGCAAGCCGGTCAAGGGTTACCTGGAGGAGGAGGGGATTGCCGCCCAGTCCAACACCGAGACCTACGCCGCGCTCCGCCTGTCGATCAACAACTGGCGCTGGCAGGGCGTCCCGTTCTACCTGCGCTCCGGCAAACGCATGGCCCGGCGCGTGACCGAGATCGCGGTCCAGTTCAAGCGTCCGCCCGGCACCCTCTTCGCCGAGAGTGGCAAGTTCGACCTCGCGCCGAACACGCTGTCCTTCCAGATCCAGCCCGACGAGGGCCTGAGCCTCATCCTGAACGGCAAGGTCCCCGGTCTCGAGACCCGGACCCAGCCGGTGAAGATGAACTTCCGCTACCGCACGACCTACGGCTCCAACACGCCCGAGGCCTACGAGCGCCTGGTGCTCGATGCCATGATCGGCGACGGCACCCTGTTCATCCGCGGTGACGAGGCCGAGACCTCCTGGCAGCTGTGCACCCCGATCCTCGAGGCCTGGGCCGCGGCGGGTCGCGAGGGCATGGACAACTATGTCGCCGGCTCCTGGGGTCCCGCGACCTCGGCCGCGCTCCTCGCCATCAACAACCACGCCTGGCGGCAACCCTGACGCGCCGTTGGCGCGAAATGCCCAATGAGCCATGTCCAATGACCAATGAGGTGCTGGTGAAGCCCTTTTGGCCTACGGATCGATTCATTGGTCATTGAACATTGGTCATTGTTCATTCCTTCCCCATGCCTTCCATCTTCAAGTCGCTTCCCGGGATTGAGGTCCCGGCCGGCTCCATCTCGGGCAGTCTGGCCCGTATGTGGGACGAGACCGCCGCTTCCGGCGGTCCCGCGCCCGGCGTCGACGACATCAAGGCGACGCAGATCAACCTGGTGATCCATCTCGGCTTCGGCACGACGCTCGAGGACGCCCAGGTGCAGTTCCAGGCCGCGCTGCGCTTCTCGCAGCGCTACCCCAGCCGGGTCGTGGTGCTCTGTCCGCTGTTGAACGACAAGGACCAGACCGACATCCGCGCCAAGGTCTACGGCGAGTGCTTCCTCGGAAAATCGAAAGGCGACGCCCGCTGCGTCGAGTTCGTGATGCTGAGTTACCCGCAGTCCGTGCGTCAGTTCCTCGAGGACCAGGTTTCGATCTGCCTCTCGACTGACCTGCCGCTCTATTACTGGGCGCACCGCTTCTCGTCCTGCAGCAGCCTTAGCACCTACCAGTACCTGTTGCGGAAATCCAAGCGGGTCATGTTCGACAGCGGCATTGCGCCGGCCGATGCGCTTTCCTTCACGTGGCCGCGCCCCGAAGCGGTGCGCGATCTCGTGCACGCGCGCCTGCTGCCTGTGCGCCAGTCGCTTGGCCAGTTCCTCAGCGCCTTTGCTCCAGCCACGCTGATTTCCGGCCTGCGCGGCGTGACCGTCTCGCATGCGGCCTCCGTGAGCGCCGAGGGCCGGGTGCTGCTCGAGTGGTTCCGCCAGCGCCTCGTGCACTGCGATCCGGCCGCGGCGTCGCTGCGCTACACGGCGCAGGTGCTTCCACCCGGCACCGCCGGTTCGTTCGACGTGGTTTTCGACTACGCCAACGACCAGCGCTTCCGCTGGCGCGGCGCACTCGCGCAGGGCACGGCTCGCATCGAGGCCGCGTTCGGCTGCGAAAAGATCTCCATGCCCGGGGCCGTCAGCCTGCTCCCACCGGAAGCCGCCCTGGCCGAGGCCATGTTTTTTTGAGTCATGACCGAAACGAAGACCGACTACGGCCGCGTCATTATCGGCACGCAGGATGAACTGTTCGCGCAGGCCGTCGCCCTCACGGCGGCCCAAGCCGCGGCGTCGACCGCGCGCAACTTCACCTGGGCGCTGACCGGCGGCTCGACCCCGGCCGCGTTTTACCAGTGGTGTGTGCGGACGCAGGCCCTGCCGGCCGCGCTGCGCGAGCGCGCTCACTTCACGGTCAGCGACGAGCGTCATGTGCTGCTCAGCAGCGATCAGAGCAATTTCGGCAACGCCGAACGTCTGCTGCTTGCGCCGCTCGCGATTCCCGTCGAGCGCCGGCATCCGTGGGTCGTGGCCTGGCCGGTCGCTGAGGCAGCCGAGGCCTATCGCAAGACGATGCTCCTCCTCGCCGGTCCGGGGCGCGCCTACGATGTGTGTTTTCTCGGCATGGGTGACGACTGCCACACGGCCTCGCTTTTCCCAGGCACGCCGCTGCTGCGCGACGACGGCGGGCTGCTCTTCGGCGGCCAGGAGATTCCCGGCAAGGGCTGGCGCCTGACGATCACGCCGACCGGCCTTAAGGCCTGCGGTCTCATCGTCGTCATGGCGCTCGGCGCCGGCAAGGCCGACGCCCTGCATCGCGTGCACCGTGGGCCGTTCAATCCGATCGACGTCCCGTCGCAGCTCCTCAAGGGCTGCGCCGACCGCGTCGTGTGGCTCGTGGACGCGCCGGCAGCCGCGAGGCTGTAGGGCCGGGGAGAGTAAGGGGGAAGAGACGGAGGCCGGGTTGGGTTGCCGCACGTCGCCCGTATCCGGTATGATCTCATGCCGTCGGCGCCCTCCCAGTATCTGCGCAGGCCGTGGCCTTAAGCTGGGGGAATACCCGCAGGGCCAGCCTTGAACCGGGGCGCGTAACTTGCGTTCATGCCGGCGGAATTGTTGCACTGCCCCGCACCCTGTCTGCCCATGAAAAACCTGCTCCGCATTCTTCTGCTGGGCGTCGGCTGTGCCGTCGCCTCCCTGTCTGCTGCGACGGCGATCACGCCGCCCAAGGACATCATCGGTTTCGCTATCGGCGATGACTACAAGATGGCCAATTACACGCAGATCACGGCCATGTGGCAAAAATGGGCCACCGAGTCGGATCGCATGAAGCTCGTCAGCATGGGCAACACCGCCGAGGGCCGCCCGCAGTACATGGCGATCGTCAGCTCGCCCGCGAACCTCGCCCGGCTCGAGGAGTTCCGCCAGATCGCGAAGAAACTCGCGCTGGCCGAGGGGCTCGACGACACGCAAGCCCGCGCGCTGGCCAAATCAGGCAAGGCCGTGGTCTGGCTCGACGGCGGCATGCACTCGTCCGAGAGCGAGCACTCCCAGTCGCTCAGCGAATACCTCTACCTGCTGCTCAGCCGCAACGACGACGAGAACCTGCGTTTTCTCGACGACGTCGTCATCCTGATGGTCAACGCCAACCCGGACGGCGTGGAGCTCATCGCCAACTGGTACATGCGCGAGGAGGACGAAGCCAAGCGCACCTTCGCGAGCGTGCCGCGGATGTACCACAAGTACATCGGCCACGACAACAATCGCGACTTCTTCATGTCGAGCATGCCGGAGACGACCAACATCAACCGCGTGCTCTACCGCGAGTGGTACCCGCAGATCATGGTGAATCACCACCAGACCGGCCCGTCGGGTCAGGTCGTGTTCATCCCGCCGTTCCGCGATCCCTTCAACTACAACCTCGACCCGCTCATCCCGATCGGCATCGACCGCGTCGGCTCCGCCATGCACGAGCGCCTGATCTCCAAGGGCATGGGCGGCTCGTCCATGCGCTCCGCTGCCAACTACTCCACGTGGTGGAATGGTGGCGGTCGCACCACGCCGTACTTCCACAACCAGATCGGCATCCTCACCGAGATCATCGGTGCGCCTACGCCGGTGAAGATCGGCCTCGTGCCGTCCAAGCAGCTGCCCAAGGGGGACTGGCCGCTCCCGATCGAACCGCAGACGTGGCATTACCGCCAGTCGATCGAGTACTCCAACGAGATGAACAACGCGGTTCTCGACTACGCCTCCCGCAATCGCGAGACGCTGCTCTTCAATATCTATCGCATGGGCAAAAACTCCATCGAGCGCGGCAGCCGTGACAACTGGACGGTCACGCCCTCGAAGATCGCCGCTCTCGAGGCCGCGGCCAAGGTTGCCCCCGGTTCCGGTGGGTCCGGCGTCATGGCGCCCGGCGGCCTCGGTGCCGGCACGGTTCCGAGCGAGCTCTACAACCAGGTGCTGCGCGATCCGGCCACGCGCGATCCGCGCGGTTTCATCATTCCGTCGGACCAGCCCGATTTCCCGACCGCGGTGAAGTTCATCAATGCCCTCATGAAGAACGGCGTTGCGATTCACAAGGCGACCGCCGCCTTCAAGGTCGGCGAGAAGTCGTATCCTGCCGGCTCCTACGTCGTGCAGGCCGCGCAGGCGTTCCGTCCGTTCGTGATGGATATGTTCCTGCCACAGGATCACCCGAATGACCTCGCCTATCCGGGCGGGCCGCCGATCCCGCCGTACGATGTGGCGGGCTGGACGCTCGCCAACCAGATGGGCGTCACCTTTGACGCCATCCAGGATGGTTTCACCGGTCCCTTTGTCCGCGTCGAGACCGACCTCGAGGCGCCCCCGGCGGCCGGCGTTTCGGGTCCGGCTTCACCGGCGGGCTACCTCGTCAGTCATCGCATCAACGATGCCTTTATTCTGACCAACCGCGTGCTCAAGGCCGGGGGCGAGGTTTACTGGCTGAAGGATCAGCCGGCTGTTGCCGGCCAGGATCTCGGCACGGGCGCGATCTGGATTCCCGCTTCGGCGACGGTACGTCCGATCATTGAGCGTGCGGCGCGCGAGCTCGGCATTCCGGCGGTCGGCGTCGCGCAAAAGCCCGCGGGCGAGAGCCTCAAGCTCAAGCCGATCCGCATCGGTCTGATCGATCTCTACGGCGGTGTCATGCCGTCGGGCTGGCTGCGCTGGCTGCTGGAGCAGTACGAGTTCAACTTCGAGGTCGTCTTCCCGCAGGTGCTGGATGCCGGCAACCTCAAGGCGAGTTTCGACGTGCTGGTGTTCCCCAGCGATACCTTCCCGCGCAGCGGTGCCGGTGAGGACGCGCGCACGGCGTTCATTGCCGACATGATGCGTCGTGACGTCGGCATGGGCGCCTCGGGCGCGGGCATGGGCGGCGCGTATTTCCCGCCGGCGGACAGCATCCCGGAGGAATTCCGCTCCATGCTTGGCCCGATCACGGCCCAGCGCACGGTTCCGCCGCTGAAGCGCTTTGTGGAGGAGGGCGGCACGATCGTGGCGCTCGGTTCCTCGGCGGAGATCGGCCACGCGATGGGCCTGCCCATCAAGAATCACCTCGTTGAGACCGGAGCGGACGGCGTTGAGCGTCTGCTCCCGCGCGGCAAGTACTACATCCCGGGTTCGATCCTGCGGGCGAGCTTCGACAACCGGCACCCGGTAGCGTTCGGCATGGCGGAGAAGGGCTTTGTGTTCTTCAATAACAGCCCGGTTTTCAGTCCGGTCGCCGGGTCCTCGGTCGATGTGAAGCGCGTGGTGTGGTTCGACGAGAAAGCCCCGCTGCACAGTGGATGGGCGATCGGCCAGCAGTACCTGGAGGGTGGCGATCTCGCCGCTGAGGCCTCGATTGGCGCCGGCAAGCTCGTGGTCCTCGGCCTCGAGGCGACCTTCCGCGCCACGACCCACGGCACGTACAAGCTGTTCTTCAATAGCCTGTATTACGGGTCCGCGACCGAGACGAAGTAGCGTCTGGGAATTCGCGCGAGCTGGGGTCGCAGGCCTGTTTCGGACGGGCTGACCCTAGTTTTCCATCACGGCGAGCCGGGCGATTGCCCCGGCTCGTCGTGCTCGGTGCAGTTAAGGAAAGGAAATTGTCAGAGGAGCTCAATGCCCGGCCGTGGCTAGAACGTAAAGGTCGCTGGATCCTGCCGGGCGTCCCAGATTCGAGCGACCTCGACGATGCGCCTTGCGTCATCGATTCGGTAAAACAGCAAAAACCAGGGGCGATGCAATATTCGCCAAAACCCACGACGGCCTTGCATGGCCAGACCACGCTTCGGGAAGGCTGAAAGTGACGAAGCGGTGTCAATCAACGCATAGCCAAGTCGCTCCGCCGAGAGCGGATTTCTCTGGGCCATAAAGTGAACGATTTCCTCAAGATCGCGCACGGCCTGCGCGGAGAACGTCACCCGGTAGTCGTCCATGCATTGATCTTCCGACGGACATCGTCGATTGAAACGGTTGGCTCCGTTTTCAGAGACTGGATACCGGAATCGAGCGCAGCGAGCATCGCAGGCGTTTCGCCAGAGATCAGACGATCAGTGAGCCAGTCCGCCAATTCACGGACTTGCGATGGAGAAAGCCGTTCGATGGCCGCTTCGATTTCAGGCACCGTGGACATGGGTATACTTTATGGGGCTCGGCTGAGTCCGCAAGCCGCGGATGCGGCGTTGGGGGTGATCTGCTTCAGCGGGGAGAAATGGCGTTCTACAAGGTGGATGGGGTGCACGAAAGGAGCATGGAGCGTGGCTTTGCTGTGGGAATCTCCGCGACCCATTGAAATCCTGCATGCGACGATGCGCATATCATGAGCGGGTTCAGCGAGTTTCCTTTCGCCAAGCTTATCTGGCGGCCTGTGCTCCGAGCATGACGCATGCGCCCAGTATGTTCGGATGCTGGCGGAGAGGGAGGGATTCGAACCCCCGGGACCTTGCGGCCCAGCGGTTTTCAAGACCGCCGCGATAGACCACTCTGCCACCTCTCCGTGACCAAGCTGGGGGTAGCCTTTCGAACTCTGTCCTCAGTTCAATCGCGTTTTTGGGCGGCTAGGTTCCCACTCAAAACCCTGTTCGCTCGTTCGCGAAGCGAGGTCTCTGTCTAGGCCCCGTACTGCTCGTCGCTGACCGGCTCCAGCCAATCCACCGTCTTGCCGTCGAGTTGCTCGTGAATCGCGAGGTGGGTCAGGGCCGTGGTTGCGGCGGCGCCGTGCCAGTGCTTCTCGCCGGGCGGGAACCACACGACGTCACCGACGCGGATCTCCTCAACCGGCCCGCCCCAGCGTTGGACGCGGCCAACGCCCGCGGTGACGATTAGCGTCTGGCCGAGCGGGTGGGTGTGCCACGCAGTCCGGGCTCCGGCGGCGAACGTCACGCTCGCGCCCGCGACGCGGGCGGGCGGATCCGCCTTGAACAAAGGCTCGACGCTGACCGCCCCTGTGAACCAGTCAGCGGGACCGGGCGCCGCCGAGCGTGAACTGCTGCGTTTGATTTCCATGGGAGAGGTGGGGCCGGACTACTCGCGCTTGCGTCCGTAGAAAAACGCCAGCCACACGCCGAGCGCCAGGATCAGGACCAGCCACCAGAGCACGCGGAGCTCCCGTGCGGCGAGTTCGGCGAAGGCCAGCACGCGCGGAAAAGCGAGGGCGGCCCCGATGAAGACCAGCAGAGCGGCCATGAACAGGACGAGATTGCGGGCGCGCGGGGTCATGGCTGACAGGGTCGGAGGTGATGGGACGCAAAGAAGTGCAAAGGATAGCAAAAAAGCTTGGCTCCGTTTTTGCGCCTTTTGCGCCTTCTTGCGGCCAATCTGGGGTTGCGGGCTAGGTTTGCTCGAAATCGAAATTCAAAAATCGAAATTCGAAAATTCAGCTTAGCGTCGCACGGGCGTGGACGGTGTGCTGCTCGGGAGGCCGAGGGGCAGCAGGATATTGGCGCCGCCGCCGCCTTCACCGGCTCCGCCGCCGATGACCATCGGGGCCTTGCCGTCCCACTTTTCAACGATCTGCAGCTGGATCAGGCCGGGGTTGTCGCGAATGGCTTCCGCGCGGATGCGGATGGCCTCGGCCTCGCCCTTGGCGCGGATGATCGCGGTGTCGGCCTCGATCTGGGTCTTCTGCTGCGTGAAGCGTGCCTTGGCGGCCTCCTGTTCCTGGACCATCTTCGATTCGATGGCGGCCTCGAGTTCAGTCGAGAGCGTGATGTTCTCGAGCACGATGTCCTCGATGATGAGAATATTGCCGACCTTCTCGCGGGCGGCCAGCAGCGCGGCGGTCTTGATGTCCTCGCGCTTCTTCACGACCTGTTCGGCGCTCTGGAGGGCGGTGACTTCCTTGAGGGCTTCCTGGATGCGCGGTGCGATGAGCGTGTCGAAGGGATCGCCGGCGTACTCCTTGTAGATGCTCACGACCGAGGCCTCGGGGATGCGGTAGAGCACGCGGAGCTTCACGTCGACCTGCTGCAGATCGGCCGAGTAGCACTCGGCCGGGAGATCGCGAGTGAGCTGACGGACCGGAATTGAGATAATGTGGGAAACGAAGGGTGACTTTGTGCCGAAGCCTTCCGGTTTGAAGTCATCGCTGACCTTGCCGAGCGTCACCTGCACGCCGCGGAAACCGGGATCGACCACGTAGGTCGCCTGCGCGGCGGCCAGGACAAGGACGATCACAATGATCGCGGAACCAATCAACTTACCGACAGAGGAACTGTTCATGCGCGGGATATGAGGACCATGCGCGCTGCCGTGCAAGGGGATTGAAAGGCTTTGGCGTTACACGGAGGTGGCGCGTTTGGAGCGACAGCGATTCATCGGCGGAGTTTTAACCACGGATGAACACGGATGGACACGGATTCAGAGGGCTGAACAGAGGCGGCCGGAAGGTCGTGGCTCCGAATCAATCGTTCTCGTTCATGGTTCTCATTCTCGTTCTCCCTGAGCTTGTGGATTGGGAGAGAGGTCGATCTCAGAAGGAGAATGAGAACGATGCGGAGCCCGGTTCGCGCACACAACTCGTTCTCCTTTCTCTCCGTTGCCTCCATTGAAATCGGCCGAGGTTGATCGGTTCGATCCACTTTATTCTCACCGGCTCCGTGCTGCTCGGCACAGCCGCGCATCGCATCGGCCGGTACACGGATTTGGTCTGGCCGACGCGGGTTCCGTCGGGGTTTGATCGGGCATGCCCCACGTTCCTGGATTGCGGAGTTGTTATGCGAAGGTCGGTCGCCTCGTTTATGTCGGGCGCATGTTCGACAAGATCCGCCTGCATGCCGCCGGTCAGTTGCCAGCGGAGTATCAAGCCAATCTGGGTGACGGTAAACAGCTCCAGTTTGACGCACGCTGCTGTCGCTTCCTTGGCGTGCGCTACGATGACCTGCGCGAGCGCGTGCTCGCGGGTGCCACGGATGAAGAGGCCCTTGCCTGGGCGCACGCGCACGGCACGCCCCGCACGGATGAGGAGTGTCACATCTGGAATCGTTTTCTCGTGAAACTGGGCTGGCGCGATGAGCGCTCGCACGTTCTTCCGCAGCGGATTCAGGACAGCGGCCTTGTGGGCAAACCGATCGAGACCGTGGTTGACCACATCGAGTACGATGAAGGCCGTGATCCCGTGGCGGCGCGGGCGTGGGATTCGCTCTAAGCGGCCGGCGCAGTGGGCTGCGGTCAGTTGACCCAGATCGGGAGGGGGCAGCCGCGTTGAGAGCGGGTTTCGAAAGTCCTGCGTGCGAACTGCAGCTGGCGTGCGGTTTCCTGTGGAGCCGCGCTGATGCAAGGGATTCGTTTTTCGCATCGGGACGCCGCGGGAAAGGGATTAAGATTGGCTGCTTGGGGCCGAAGTAGATTTTGTGCGGGATCCCCTCGATGGATCGCGGTGGAACGCCGTGGATTCGATCGATTCGTTTTCCGATTCAGACCCTTCTTTTGTGACGGCCTCTTCACCAGCCAGCGCACCGCCGAGCCGCGGAGCGAAGTTCTTTCTTGTTCGGCTGGTCGCTTTGGTTGCGTTGGCCGTGGTCGGTTACTGGGAAATCCGGCTTGATGCCCTGAATGGCGAACTGCCCATGATGCGGCCGGCCGCCGGGGTAGCGATTTGGCTCCTGCTCCGTTTTGGGTTCGGGATGTGGCCGGGGCTGGCTCTGGCCACGTTGGTTGCGGATGGGTTCAGTCCGAACATCTCTCTGCTGGCAGCCGCTGGCTTGATGGTGGCGAAGACCGGCGGTGCGCTCGCGGGCGCTTGGCTTTGGCGGAGGGTGCGGACGCGGTGGCCGGATATCGTGGGCGATGTCGCGGCTTGCCTGATTGCGCCGTTGGGGGCCGCAGTGGTCGGTGCGAGCCTGGCGGTGTTGGCTGGCGATACCATGGGTGGCTGGTCGCGCTCGTGGCTTACGTGGTGGACGGGCTCACTGCTGGGTGCACTGACGATTCTGCCGGTGTTGCTGGCGTTGCCGTCAGGCTGGTCCGAGCGGCCTCGCTGGCGGTGGAAGGCGATCGCAAAGTTTCTCGCGACGCTGGCTGTTCTGGCCGTCGCCAGCGCACTGGCGTTTGTCTATAACAAAGGCGGCACTTATCTTTTCGCGGTATTCCCTGCGCTCCTGCTCGCCTCGCTTTGGTTTGGCGCGCCGGGGGCGCGGTTGGCTGCACTGCTGGTGGCAGTGGCGGGACTCTCGGCTGAATTGACCAGTCTGGGGGGAGCGGATGGCGACGCGGTCTCGCTCAATCTTCTGCACCTGCACATCTTCCTGACGTCCGTCGCGGTGACCGCGATCGTGCTGCCGCTGTACCGGCTGCAATCCCGGCTGGTGCTGCCGGTGTGGGTCCTGCTCGGGGGCTGGTTGGTGAGCGGCTCAATTTATGCCACCTTGGAACTCAACGGGCGCGAGCGTCGGGAGGAGATCTTTCGCGATCGGGTGACGGCGGCCGAGGCGGCGATCCAGGTTCGCATCACCAGCTATGTCGATGCGATCCGGGGTGGCGTGAGTTTTTATACCGCGTCGCAGGTCGTGGAGCGTGACGAGTGGCGCGCCTACATCGAGTCCGTGCAGATGCGAACCCGCTATCCGGGCATGAATGGTCTGGGCATCATCTTCCCGGTCGAACCCAATGGGATTGAAGCATGGAAAACCAGGATGCGGTCGATCGGTTATCCCAATCCTGACGTGCGGCCATTCCCGGGTACGAACGAGCGGCCCGGTGCGACCAAGTATGTGGTGACGCTGCTTGAGCCGGTGGAGCTGAACACCGGATCGATCGGTCGGGATATTTCGACTGATCCGAGCCGGCGGGAGGCGGCGGAGCGCGCGCGCGACACCGGCGAGCCCCATATCAGCCGTCGGGTTCCGGGCTCGCGCGATACGCAACGTCGCGCAGGTCTGCTGCTCTATGTCCCGATCTATTCGAAAGGCGCGCCGATCAGCACGGTCGAGGAACGCCGGCGTGCCCATCTCGGCTGGGTTTACGCGCAGTTCTTTCCCGATACATTTCTCGCCGGTGCCCTGGGGCCGATGGGCGAGACCTTGAGCCTGCATTTTTTTGAGGACGGTGAATTCACCCGGCAAACGTTGCTCTACGCGACCGACCAGCCGATCCGGGTTGAAGGGTCCAACCTCGTGACGATTGGAAGCGGACCTCTGCCCGTGTTCGCCCGGGTGACGCACCTGCAGATGGCGGGACAGCGTTTCCAACTGGGCTGGCAGCGCGGGCCCCACTACGTGAGCGCCGACTCGGCCCAACTTGCCTGGGTGGGCTGCAGCTCCGCGCTGGCGACGCTGCTGCTGTCCGGTCTCGTCCTCAACCTGAAGTCCTCCGGATTACGGGCCGAGCAACTCGTCGAGGCGCGCACCCGGGAGCTTACCGCGACGCAGGCCCGCCTGCAGGGCGTGCTCGACGGCGCGGCCTTCAGCATCATCAGCACCCGTCCGGACGGAACGATCATGACCTGCAACGCAGGCACGGAAACGATGCTCGGCTACACGCGGGATGAACTCGAGGGCCGCATGAACCTGGTGGCGTTGCACCTGCCGGCGGAACTGGAGACGCGGCCGGGCGATCTTGCAGGCCGGAGCGAGTTGCCCTCAGCGGGTGGGTATGAGGCCCTCGTCGCGCAGGCGCGCCATGGGCGGGCCGAGGATCGTGAATGGACCTATGTGCGCAAGGACGGCACGGCCGTTCCCGTGCTGCTGAGTTTGACCCCGCTCCACGACGCGACCGGGGCGCTCGATGGTTTCCTCGCGATCGCGCAGGACTTGACCGAGCAAAAGAAGGCGGAAGGCGCGCTGCGGGCGAGCGAGGAGCGACTCCAGCACGTGCTGCGTCAGGCCGAGTGCGTGGTGTGGGAAGCCAGCGTCACGCTCGGTGCGATCGACTGGAATTGGCGCACCACGGTCTACGACTCCGGCCTGTTTACCCGACTGACGGGCGAGGCGAAGCCGCGCACGGATGCGAGTCCCTGGCAGGCGTTCGAGATCTTCGAGCAGGGCGAGATGGACGCGCGCAGTCGCCGGGCGATGGAGACCGGAGAGGGTGGATTCATCCAGGAATTTCGACTGAGGCGTGCGGGCCAGGTGACTTGGCTGCGCGAATCCGTGGCTGTGACGCGGATCGCCCCGGGCGTCTTCTGGCTGGTGGGTGTGGCCATCGACATCACGGCGCAAAAGGACGCGGAGGCCTCCCATAAGTCGCTCGAGCGTCAGCTCCGGCAATCCCAGAAAATGGAGGCGATCGGCACGCTCGCGGGCGGGATTGCGCACGATTTCAACAACATCCTCGCCGGGATCTTCGGCTTCACCGCGCTCGCCCGGGCCGAGGCCACGGGCGAGCCCGTGCTCGAGGATTACCTCGACGAGATTGCACGCGCCAGTCAACGGGCCGCGCAACTGGTGCGGCAGATCCTGGCCTTCAGCCGGGCGCAGAAGGGTGTGGGAACCATCGGGCCGGTGTCGCTGGCGCGGGTGGTGGGGGAGGCGGGTACGTTGCTGCGCGCGACCTGCCCGGCCACGATCGAGTTTGTCTCCGACGTGCCTGCCGACTTGCCGGCGGTGGAAGGGGACGAGACCCAGCTGCACCAGGTGGTGATGAATCTCGCGACCAACGCCGTGTATGCGATGCGCGAGCGTTCGGGACGGCTTACGATCCGCCTCGACGTGGTGACGGTGGAAGCGTCGCTCGCGCGGTCACTGCCCGGATTGGCGCCCGGCCTCTGCGTGAGGCTGACGGTGGTGGATACAGGCCCGGGCATTGCGCCGCAGATCCAGGAGCGCATTTTCGAACCCTTCTTCACCACCAAGGGACCAGGGGAGGGGAGCGGACTCGGGCTTTCCGTCGTGCACGGCATCGTTCGCGATCATCGCGGGGCGATCCGGCTGTTCAGCCAGCCCGGCTATGGCGCGACGTTCGAGGTTTTCCTGCCGGCGATGATTGCGGGATCGGCGGGGGAAATGGCGTCTGTGCCGGCGCTCGCAAACAACCGCGGAAGTGGTGAGCGCATCTTGTTCGTTGAGGACGAGGTCACGGTTGCACGCGCCGGGAGCCTTGCCCTCGAACGCTTGGGCTACTCGATCGTGCTTGAGCCCGACGGTCAGCTTGCGCAGCAGCGTTTCGAGCGTGATCCGAATGCCTTCGATCTCGTGATCACCGACCAAACGATGCCGGGACTCACGGGGCTGGAGCTCGCGGCGCGGATTCATGCGCGGCGGTCGGATCTCCCGATCATCATTGCGAGCGGCCACAGCTCGATGCTGGAAGCCAAGGCGATGGCCGCCGTCGGCGTGCGCGAATTGTTGGCCAAGCCCTACTCAATCGACGAGCTTGCGGCCGCCGTGCGCCGGCAACTCGGGCCCACTCATGCTGGACTGGGGGCGAAGACCTGACCCTGGCCTGGAGGTGGTTTTGAAATACCCGGCACGTCCGGGCATTTCAGAAACACGTTCTCAGGCTGCTTGGGTCGCACGCTGGCCGGTCAGGGCCCAGGCGTGATCGCGCGTCTCGGCGCCGGCGATGATTTCCTGAGCGAGCTCTTCGGCGTCGCAGGAACGTTGGCGGGCCATGGCGCGGACGGTGTCAGCGACATCGGGCAGCAGGAGATCCAGATACTGGGGGCGTTTGAAAGCGGGGTCGTGAGGCATTCGTTGATGCAGGGGATACCCGGTTGGTGGGGCAAGGGATGAACGGCGCTCGCATTCAACTACTTAGACAACTTCTGATATCAATTAGGCCGCGTGGAGGTGTGATTTATGGCCTTCCCATGAATGTAACTCATTGATTATCAGGGGAAATTAACCCGGCGCGGCCGGGCCCGAGCGACGGCCGGCGCGACTTGGGTCGCTCAAGTCTGCTCAAGGGCGGGCCGGCGATGCCACGACAGTGGGTACTGGTGGCGGCGCGTCGTCCGATGGTAAACGAAGGCGATCGCGATCAGCGTCACGGTGCCGGCGACGGTTGAGAGAACGAGGGATCCGAGCGCGGGTTTTGAAAGGAAGACGATGATTGCATTGGAGCCTGCGGGTGGATGCACCGTGTGGGTGATCATCATGAAGCCGACGCCCAATCCCGTGGCCAGGCCGATGGCCCACCACTGCGGGCCGAACAGGGCCAGGCAACCGAGCGCAATCAATGAGGCCGCGAGATGTCCGACGACAATATTGCGTGGCTGGGAAAGCGGGGCTTCGGGCAGCACGAACAACAGCAGGGCCGAGGCGCCGAACGAACCCAGCAGCATCAGACCCTGCATCGTCGAAGCGAAGAAGGATAGCACCGAGATGGCCACGATGGCGCCCAGCGTGGCGAGGGCGACGTGAGATTTCCGGAAGGACGGCGGCATGGGAAAAAGCGATCATATGAGCAGGATTCATGGAGTGCTCGCGAGCCAATTGAGTGCTGAAGCGCCGATTTTCCGCCGCTGGAAGCCTCACCCGCGACGCCGGATCGAAATAGCATTGAAATCTCGTACTACGATATAATCGTGATCCGCTGATTTTGATGAAATCCGGCGCATCCAACCTTCCGTCCGATGGTCGGCCCGCGCGACTCGCTGTTATGGCCGGGAAAAGCCGGACCCTCCTTCCATGATCAACCACGAATCGTACGGTTACCTGAACCCGGTGTTGAAGATCCTGCTCTCCTTCGGCGTGGGGCTTGCGATCTGTGCCCTGCTTTGAGGACGTTCCGGTACGCCTGCGACTGGTTGTGCTGCACGGCGTGCGTGGGCTATGCGGTCAATCGCTGGCTGCTGCCTTCCGCGGCCAAAGGAGCGTTCATGCGGCACCATTTTGCGGACCTGCTGCTGATCCCGGCGGCGCTTCCGCCGCTACTCTGGCTTCAGCGACGGCTCGGTGTGCGTCACACCGATGAGCCGCCGGCCTGGAGTGAGGTGGCGCTGGCGGTGGTCGTCTGGTCGGTGGCTGCCGAGGGCGTGGGCCCGCTGCTCTTTTCCCGGGCGACGGCGGACATCCGCGATGTGTTGGCCTATGCCGTGGGCGGTTGGGTGGCTGGGTTGATTTGGCATTCCCGGTGAACTTCGCTCGACTGGCACCGTGCTACAACGCGCTGGAAACGTTGACCGCCGGACACCGGCTTCAGCGGGCGCGGATGCACGGGCTGGATCAACTGGAAGGCTGCCGGCGCATCCTGAGTGTGGGTGAAGGTCACGGCCGTTTTGCCGAGGCCTGCCTGCAGCGCCATCCGGCGGCGGAGCTGACCTGTGTCGAGGCCAGCCCGGCCATGGCCCGGCTGGGGATGGAACGCACGCGTCATTTCCCGGGTAGGATTCGTTGGGAAATCGCCGATGCCTTCGCGTGGGATGCGGCCGACCACTTCGATGCGATCGTCACTTGCTTCTTTCTCGACTGCTTCCCGGCCCCGACGCTGACCCGGGGCGTTGAACATCTTTCACGACTGGCGGCGCGGGATGCCGTCTGGCTGGTGGTCGATTTTGCCGTGCCTGCACATGGCGTTGCACGTCTGCGGGCGAAAGCGGTTCACGGACTGATGTATGCTTTTTTCCGCTGCACCGTCGGATTGCCGGCGCGAAGCCTGACGCCGCACGACCCATTGCTCGCCCAGCATGGATTCGAGCGGGAGTCGCGGCGGGACTTTGAGTGGGGCCTGGTGACGTCGGAAGTTTGGCGGCGGCGGGCGGGGCGCATCGCGCCCGGCTAATCCCGATCGCCTGCCGACGCTAGTCGTCGATCTCCGGCATGCTGCAGGCCGGGCTGGCGTAGCCGGCCGTGGCCGCCGGTCGGTGCGGTGGTTCGGACGCCCGGCGCAGGATTCCGATCAGCCGGGGGCCGACTGAGCGCAGTTCCTCCCGATGCGCGCGATAGAGTTTTTCCAGGAGGGCGAGCCCCTTCGCCGTCAGCCGCACCTGCACCTTGCGTCCGTCTTCCTTGGATTTTGCCCGACGTACGAGGCGCAGCGTTTCCATCCGGTTGACGAGCCCGACGGCGCTGTGGTGGGCGATCTGCATCTGCTCCGCGAGATCGCCGACGGTAACCCAGTTGCGCCCGGGAAACCCCTCGATCGCGAGCAGTGCTTGGTACTGTTGCGGGGTGACGCCCCGGCTGGTTGCGGCGGCTTCGCTGAAGCCGAGGAATTTGCGCAGAGTGTAGCGGAAGCGGGCCAGCAACTCGTAGTCGGCCTTGGTCAGGGCAGGGGGCTTGGGCGCGCGCGGCATGGCCTATCGAAAACCGGCCTTGGCGCCGCTTGGCAATCCACGAGACGGCCGAAACGGGGTGAAGCGGCCAACTCTGCGGTCGCTACTGGCTAGTTGCGTTTGGTCGCAACCACGTTGGTAGTACCGCCCGGATTCGACGTTTTCTCAAATTTGATTTCGGATCCGGAGAGCACGCCCTTGTATTCGCTCGCGACCACGGCGTAGCCGGAGAAGTCGGTGGTTTCCTTGAACGACACGGTGTCGCCCTCGATCTTGAGATCGGAGACCACGGCGTCCCCGCCCATCCCGACCACCGCGAGACTGTAGTTCACCCGCAGCGTCACGGCTTTGTCGGCTCCGACGGCGAAGATGAACGTGTAGATCAAGGGACCGCCCTCGGTCTGCGTCTGGGTGGTCCAAGTGCCTTCGAAACTGGCGGCGCTGGCCAGGTTGGCGGCGAGCAGGGCAAAGAGAACTCCGAGCGAGCGAATCAGGCGTTTCATGGTGGGGATGTTGTTGAGTTGGGATGTGCCGGCTGGCGGACGGAAAGGGCAGGGATCGCGTGGGCTGGCCAAATGGATCAGGCGCTGGCGAGGAGTTTCAGGGCCTTGATTGCGGCCTCGACCTCCGATTTTTTGGCGTGCGGAGCGATTTCCATGAGAACCGGGAGTGCGTTGCGGGAAAGGGCTTTTCTGGCGCCCGCCGCGACCGCACTCGTCACGGCCACCGTGGTTACGCGACCGTCGTTGGGATCGCTCTGCAATTTCACCCAGCCGCGCTTCTCCAGGCCCTTCACGACGGTGGAGACCCAGCTTTGGGCGAGGTTAGCTCGGGCGACGATCTCACGGATGGGCAGCGGGTCTTCCTCGGATACGAGCACCTCGAGCACCTTGACCTCGCCAAGGCTGAGCGGCGGCGAAACCGGCACAGCCAGGGCGGAATGGACCTTCGTCTCCAGCGTCTTGGTGAGGTTGAGCAGTTCCCGGATGGTCATCTTGCGCGGGCTTGAAATCAGGTCGCTGCGTTTTACAGCGGCAGAGATGCATCTGTGCAGATGCATTGTCAATTTAGATTTCCCGGTTCACCTGGAATCCGCTCTGGATCTTCACTTAACCACTCGCTCAAACCGCAGATCGTACACCCGCTCCTGCTGCACGCTGAGTTGCGTCACGTAGCCAGGGGTGTCGCGGATGAAGCGGATGCGGCCGAGGCCGGGGGCGGTGAAGGTATCGGCGGCGGCTGGTTTCAGCACAATGCGCGTCGCGGGGCGGCGGTGGGCGATGAGTTCACCGTTCTCGAGCGTGATGCGCAGCGTCAGTTCGATGTCGGGCGAGTGGTATTCGCCGACGAGGGGCGCCAGTTCGGCCGCGGTCAGGGTCGGGGCCGGAGGCGGGGGCTCGGGTGCGGCGGCGACCGGGACGGGACCGACGGCGTCGCCGAGGAAGATGTCGGCCACCTGGCGGCCGAGGGCGCCCGGGTTCACGTTGCCAGCGTTGGCGAGGAGGGCGATGCCGAGGCCTTGCACGGGGTAGCGGGCGAGGAAGGCGCGGTAGCCGGAGGTCGAGCCGGTGTGGGCCACCTCGGGGACGCGGCGGTGCGTGCCGACCATCAGGCCTGAGGCATAGTCGATTTTGTTGCCGTTGTTGAGGATCCCGTTGCGCTGCATCTCCTCGGTGAAACCTGGGCCGCCGAGCTTGTTGGCGGCGATCGCCTCGTTCCAGGTGATCAGGTCGGCCAACGTGGTGATCAGGCCGCCGTTGCCGTGGACGTCCTCGATCGGCTGGTCGATCGCATAGCTGCCGTCACTGCGGGTTGAATACGCGGTGGCGCGATTCTTCACGATGCGCGTGTGGTCGTCGCGCCACTGCGTGTGCTTGAGGCCGAGCGGCTCGAAAAGGTTCACGCGACAGAACTCGGCGAAGGGCATGCCGCTCACGCGCGTGACGATGATGGCGAGAAGATTGTAGCCGGAGTTGGTGTAAGAGTAGCGATCGCCCGGCGTGTAGTTGAGTCCGCGCTGACGGCGCAGGATGTCGATCACGTGATCCTGGGAGTGGCTGCGAAGTTCGCGCGGCCAGCCGGCAATGCTAGCGAGGCTGCCCCAGTCGCGCAGGCCGCTGGTGTGATTGAGCAGGTGGCGCAGCGTGATCGGTGTGCCGTAGTCAGGAATCTCGGGGATGTGCTTTCGCAGGTCGTCGCTCAGTGCGAGCTTGCCCTGCTGCGCGAGGAGCACGACGGCCGCGGCCGTGAATTGTTTCGAGACCGAGCCGGATTCGAAGAGCGTTGTGTCGGTGTTGGGAAGGTCGTGCTCGAGGTCCGCCCTGCCGTACGCGCGGGTGAGGATGATCTTTCCGTTCTGACTCACCGCGATCACCACGCCGGGTGCGTCCGGTGAATTCCATTTGGCGAAGAGCGCGTCGACTTTCGCGACGACGTCCGCCGGCACTTGGGCGAGGGCCGACGCGGCCGTGAGAACGATGAAAAGAAACGGGGCCAGAGCGACGCGGAGGGTTTTCATGAAGAAACGGGGTTCACCACAGATCACACAGATGGACACAGATTCAGAGGGTTGAACAGGAGGGAACGGAGGCGGGCAGGAGGTCGGAATCCATCGTTCTCATTCTTCGTTCTCTTTCTCGTTCTCCTTGGGCTTGTGGTTTTGGGGGTGAGCGATCTCAGGGGAGAACGAAGAACGATAAGGAGAACGAGAACGATGGCTGGGCTCGACCTCATCCAGAATTCGGTTCTCCCGGTCTTCCTCCAGTAGAACTCCTCGAGCGGTTCGTGCGACCGGCCGGGATCTGTGGTCATCGGTGCGATCTGTGGTCAAAGGATGGGGACAAACGCTCGACATGGGTTAATAATGCATTATTATTGCACTAATGAAACCCATGACCACCGGTTCCTGTTCCGAGGCTGCTGCCGTGGCCGAGGTCTTGGGTGTCGATGGGCCGTTCTCGTTTCCCGAAAAGCTCTTTCAGCGGCTGTGGGCGCGGCGGGAGTTTGATCCGCGAGATGCGCGGACGGCAGACGGCCGGCGGCTGAAGGTGGTTTATCCTGGCCGCTGGAATCATCTGGGCGGACCCGACTTCCGCGACGCTCGGCTGCAACTTGAGGGGGAGGCTCTGACCGGTGATATCGAACTTCACCTGCGGGCGCAGGATTGGGCGGCCCATGCCCACACGAATGATCCTGCCTACTACAATGTGATCCTGCACGTGGTCCTGTTTCCGCCGGCCTTGGCCTACACGTACGGGATGGGCGGACGACCGATCCCGATCTTCGCGCTGCTCCCGCGGCTCTATCACGATCTCGAGGAGTACGCGGCCAACGCCGCCATCGAGTTCCTCGCTAATCGACCCTCGGCGCGGTTGATGGAGGAACTGGGCCGGCGGCCCCTGCCTGAACTCCGGGGCGAGTTCCGACGCCAAACCGAGGCGCGTTGGGCTCAAAAGGTCCGTTTTGCCGGCTTGCGCCTCGCTAAATTCGGTTGGGTTGAGGCCTGTCACCACGCCGCGCTGGAGATCCTTGGCTACCGCTTTAACCGTACGCCCATGTTGCGCTTGGCGTCACGTTACCCGTTGGTCGAGTGGGGTTCCGGTAAAATTGACGTTGCGGGGGCCCTCGAGTCGGAACGCGAGACCTGGAGTCTGCAGGGCGTGCGGCCGGCGAATCAGCCTCGCGTCCGGCTGCGGCAGTATGCGGCGTGGGCGGCGACGGTCCCCGACTGGCCGGAGCGCTTGCGCGCGGCGCTGGCGGTGACGGCTACGGATGGGCTCGCTGGGGTAGGGGGCGCCGATGCCGATACCCGCGCGATCCGGAGCAAATGGGACTTTCCGTCCCTCAGGGAAATCTTCGCGCGCGATGTCTGTGGTGGAGCGGTCAGGGGCACTCGACTGGACAACCTGATTTGCGATGGCTTCCTGCCGTTGGTGGCCGCCGACCAGGCGGACCGGGCCGGAGGGTGGGGCAGACTCTGGCAGCATTGGTACCCGGGCGATCTGCCGGCGCTGATCCGGCCGGGATTGCGTGACCTCGGGTTGGTGGACGGCGGGCCGACGCCGACCAGTCATGGTCTGGCCCAAGGTCTGTTGGGGTGGTTGCTGGAGCAGGAGCGTCAGGCGTGACGAAGGGTCCCGCCGAGGGAAAACCGGGGGCGCGGGGCTTGACATGCCTTTAGACCGGCACCTATTTTCCACCTTCCAATTCCAGTTCACTTTCCTAGAAGTGGGCCTTCGGCCCGCTTTTTTTTTCTACACACAACGACCTATGAGCAGCGAAATCCTATCCGTCCTCGAGTACATGGAGAAAGAAAAGGGGATCGGTCGTGCCGATATGATCGCCGCGATCGTCAATGCCATCAAAACTGCGGCATTGAAGGGAGTTAACTCGGGTCAGGAGCTCAAGATCGACATCAATCCGAAGAATGGCCAGCTGCATGCCTGGGCGGTGCTCAAGGTCTCGGATTCGGTCAGCGATCCGCGCACGCAAATTCACATCGAAAAGGCCCAGGCCCTGAAGCCCGGCGCCCAGCTTGGTGACCTCATTGAGAAGGAGATCGATCCTGCCTTCCTCGGTCGTATCGCCGCGCAGACCGCCCGCCAGGCGATCATGCAGAAGCTGCGTCAGTTCGAGAAGGACCGGATCTACGACGACTTCAAGGACATGGTCGGCAACATCGTGACCGGCACCGTCCGCCGCAAGGAGCGCAACGACATTTACATTGATCTCGGCAAGGCCGAGGCCGTGCTCAGTGGCAAGGAACAGGTTCCCGGCGAAGAGTATCAGCCCGGCGACCGCGTCCGCTGCCTGCTCCTCGCGATCGAGAGCACGCCCCGTGGCCCCGAACTCATTCTCAGCCGCGCCAGCCCCAAGTTTGTCCGCCGCCTCTTCGAGGTCGAGGTCACCGAGATCGCCGACGGCACCGTCCGCATCGAGGCCTTCGCCCGCGAGCCCGGCTACCGCACCAAGATGGCGGTCATCTCGACCGACCCCAAGGTCGATCCGGTCGGCGCCTGCGTTGGCGCCCGCGGCGCGCGCGTGAAGACGATCGTGCGCGAGCTCAACGGTGAGAAGATCGACATCATCAATTACTTTGCCGACCCGAAGGCCATGATCATCGAGGCGCTCAAGCCGGCCGTGCCGCGCGAGATCATCCTCGACGAGAAGAGCCGCCGTATTCTCCTCCGCGTCGCCAACGAGGACCTCGCGATCGCCATCGGCCGCAAGGGCCAGAATGCCCGTCTCACCTCCCGCCTCATCGGTTGGAAGATCGACATCGAGGAGTACAAGGCCGTCACGGTCGACGTCCAGGACGAGGCGACCAAGAAGCTCGCTACCGGCCTTGGCATCGACGCCAGCCTCGCCAAGCGCCTGATCACCGCCGGTTTCGTCTCGCTCGAAATCTTCGACGGGGTTGAAGCCGACGATCTCCAGGGCCAGGGCTTTACCGCCGAAGAGGCCGCCGACATTCTCGCCAAGGTCACTGCCGCCCGCGGCTGATTTGCGCGATCCGCATCCTGCGTTTTAATTTTCCGACTCCGCGATTCCCGCCGCCAATAAAGACTGATGAGCATCCGCATTCACGAACTCGCCAAGCGCCACAACATGGACGGCAAAGAACTGCTGGCCCTGCTGAAGGAGCGTGGCTACGTCTCGGCTGACACCAAGTCGGTGTCCAGCACCCTCAGCAAGATTTACGAGGAGGAGATCGACAAGGAGTTCGCGCAGAAGGCGGCCGCCGCTGCTGCTGCCGCCGCGGCTGCCGCGCCGGCACCTGTGGTTGAACCGACTCCCGTCCCTGTTGCCCCCGGATCGCCTCCGGTGGTCAAGCTGCCGCCTGGCGTCTTCGTGAAGTCCAAGGACGACATCGCCCGCGAGCGCGAGGAGCAGGCCAAGGCCAAGGCTGCCGCTGCGGCCGCCGCTTCGTCTGCGCCTGCCCCGGTTTCCGCGCCTGCGCCGCTCGTCGCTCCGCGCCCGGTTGCCCCGCAGCCCGCGCCGCCGCGCCCGGTCTCGGCCCCCACCATTCCCCAGAAGCCCGCGCCCTCGATGCCGACGCCCGTGTCGGCCCCGCGCCCG
>DASWVY010000030.1:0-37421 GCA_036401075.1 Opitutaceae bacterium | reverse complement strand
GGTCCTCCTCGTAGCGCAGCTGCACGAACGCCGCGCGATAGGCATCAAACCCGTCGGCGGGCGAGAGCCAGCGGGCCAACAGCGCTTCCAGCTGGCCCGCCTGTTCAATCTTGGCGGAGCCGGCACCGTTCGCGAAAAATTTCCACGTCAGGCTTTCCTGCGGCATGATGCCGCCAAAGGCATTGAAGATGATCGGGCATCCGAAATGCAGGGCCTTGGCGCAGGTGGTCGTGCCACCCCGGGTCACCACCACGTCACTCACCTGCATCAGCAGGTGAACGTTGTCCGAGTAGCCTTCGACGTAGCAGTTGAATTCTGGGTGGTTCGCCCGCCAATGGATGATCTCGTTGAACGTCTCCTTGTTCCGACCGCAGATCACGATCGCTTGGCAGCGATCGGCACGCGCCGCGAGCTTCGGCAGCAGCTCGAGGTGGTTGTTCGCCCCATTGCCCCCGGTCGCAAGGAACACCGTGAAGAGATCGGGCCGCAGACCGAGCTTCTTGGTCCGGTAGGCCGTACGCTCGGCCGGGCCAAAGATCTCAATATGCGAGCGGGGCTTCATCAGATGCCCGCGCACCCGGGTACGATCCACCGGGACACCCTTTTTCACCGCGAAATCCCGTGCGGTCGGGGTACGCGAGAAATACAAATCCACCGTGGGCTCGATCCAGTTGATCGAGTAACCCCAGCCACCGGAGAACTCACCGCAATAGGTCGCGCACTTCACCTTGTCCGCGCCGAGCTCTTCCCGGGCCATCTGAAAGTAACCACGATTCAGGCAGTCGTGGACACTGAATACGAGGTGGGGCCGGTATTCGCGCAGCACCTTCAGGTAATAGCTGCGTCCCAGGGTGACGGAACGCCGGTTGAGAATCGCCAGCAGTTCGACGAAGGCGTAGAATGCGGTGTGAAGCGCGGGAAACTTGCGCTGAATCCAGTTGTAGAAATCAACCCCGCTGCGATTCACCACCGACGACTTTTCCAGCATCTGCTCGATCCGCACATCAACGTCATGGCGGTAGAGCTGAAAACACCACTCCGCGAACGCCTCGGCCCGGGCGTCATGCCCGCCGCCGGTGCTGGAGGTAAGAACCAGGATGCGTACCTTGGCCACGGCGTCAGGACACTCCGTAGTAGCGGGCCATCACAGCGCGTTTCAGACCCAGCGGCGCGATCCGGGCCAGCAGGGGCGAGAGCCAGGCCTGGAACCACGATCCACTGCGGACCACGCCGCTCCGGCGTCGCATCAGGGCGCGGTGGAGATCGACCGCCGCACGCTCCGGCTCGGGTCCGGAATTGAGATTCGCCTCCAGCGCCTTCCAGGCCCGCGCAAGGCGCGGCTCACGGACAGGATCGATGGAATGGGACTGCATGGTGTGGTTGAATCCGGTGCGGTGATCGCCCGGGCGAAAATCGAGGACGGTGACGCCCGTACCCGCAGTTTCAACCATCAAACTTTCACTCAACGCCGACAGGCCGGCCTTCGCCATGTTATAGCCAGCCATGTACGGCAGGGGAAATTCCACCGCGAGTGAGGCCACGTTCACCAGGGCCCCCCGACCACGCGCACGCATGCCTCGCAAGGCAAGGTGCGCAATCCGCGCCGTCGTCGTCAGCATGGCGTCGATCTGGGATTGCCAGACCTGGAAATCGGTCGCGTCGAACGGACCAAAGACGCCATAGCCTGCGTTGTTGATCACCACATCAAACCCACCCGCATTCTCGTCGGCTGCAGAAAAGGCGGCGGCTGCCTGTTCCGGCTGAGACAAGTCGAGCGCAACCGCCACAAAGGTGTCCTGACCGGCAAACTCCGCCAACCGATTCGTCTCGCGTGCCGTTCCCCAAACCTTGACGCCCTCCGCCAGCAGCATGCGAACGAAGGCTCGTCCGAGTCCGGCGGATGCACCGGTCACAAAAGCCGTGCGGTACGGAAAGGAGGACGCAGCCACGTTAGCGGGCAGGCCTCAGGGCAACGCAGACATTCGCGCCGCCGAATCCGCTGCTGTTGTTCAACACGACAGACGGACGGTGTTCGACCGTCTTGCGCAGGATGTTGAGGTCACCCATGCCCGGATCGAGATTCTGAATATGGGCAGAGCCCGGCATGAAGCCGTCGCGAATGCCCAGCGCACAAAAACCGGTCTCCATCGCCCCGGCGAGCGAAAGCCCGTGCCCCGTCAGCGCTTTTGTCGAGCTGACCGCGGGACGAGTCCCGACCGGGCCGAACAACGAATGAATCGCGCGGGCTTCGGAGAGGTCGCCAATCGGCGTCGAGGTCGCGTGGGCGTTGATGTACTCGACGGCACTCGCGTCGATCTTAGCAAAGCGCAGCGCACGTTCCATGGCATTGCGCAGGCCGGCGCCGTCCGGATGTGAGATTGCCACATTGTGCCCATCGGAGGCCTGCCCCCACCCGGCCACTTCGCAGTACGGCTTGGCGCCGCGCCGCATCACTTCCTCTTCACTCTCCAGGATCAACACGGTCGCTCCTCCGGTGCCGACAAAACCATCACGGCCCACATCAAAGGGGCGCGACGCGGTCTCCGGATCAGCATTCAGCGAAAGGGCGCGCATCGACGCGAAGGGCAGGATCGTGTCGACATTGCCGTCCTCGGCCCCGACCACGAACATGCGCTGCTGCCGGCCCAGGCTGATCTCGTCATAGGCATAGCCCAAAGCATGCGCCGACGACGCACAGGCCGACGCAAAGCCCGTCGAGGCGCCACGGATACGAAACTGGGCGACAAGATTGAACTGAACCGTGCCAGCGATCGATGCGACGATCCCGAGCGGCGAGCAACGCATGACCCCGAGATCATGCATCCGGTGCACGAAGTAGCTCAGAAGATAGGGGGATCCGGCCGAAGCGGCAAAGAGGCCGGTTTCGTCGTTCGAGACCTCCGTCTCAGCAAGCCCCGCGTCCGCGATCGCCTGCTGCATCGCGCAAAAGGAATAGAGTCCGTGCGGACCCATGCTTCGGAGATGTTCGCGGCGTACACGATAGCGTTCCGGATAAGTCCAGTCTTCAGGATCCACCGAGTCGGTGAAGAATCCCCGAACCGGCGCCGCCACCTTAACCGGGACTTCCGGTTTCTGGAAGGGCGGGTACGCCTCGAATCCATGCCGCAATGTCCGCAAACTCTCCGCCACCTGCGGTGCATCATTGCCGATGCTGGTGATGAAACCGAGTCCGGTGATAAAGACTTTGGACATGAGGCCGGCCGAAGGGAGCGGGCCGGGAGAGATCCCGGCCATCTAAAGGGCGCTAACGATATGGAGCGGTGAGCGCCCCATCGTCAACGCCGGCAATTCAGGCGTTGAACGCAGCCGCGAGCGGTGGCGAGGTGACCGGGCGCTCCTTGCCATTGGTCTTGGGCGTCGCCGGGCTCGCAACCGGCTGGGAAGCCGATTCAACATAAGCAAAGGTCAGGGTAATTTCCTCGGCCATGGCGGCCTTCTCATTGCCCACGCGAATCGATCCCTCGAAAGTCGCGAGCGGCATCTTGGTCCGCTTCGGCTTGACGGTAAGCGCCAAGACATCGCCCGGCTTGCACATACGATGGCAGCGAACGCCTTCGCACGAGGTGAAGAAAATCTTGGAGGGGTCAATGGCCTTCCCCTCGTCCCCGGACGTGCTCTCGATCAGGAAGAGAACCGCCAGCTGGCCCAGCGCCTCAAGCATCATTGATGCGGGCATCACGGGATTATCCTTGAAGTGGCCCTGCAGGAAAAACTCCTGGCCCGAAATCTTGTACTTCCCTTGCGCACCCGTGCTGTTGATCGCAGCCTCGTTCAGGAACAGGAAGGGAGGCTGGATCGGCATGACCGAGATGATCTGCTCAATCGGAAGAAACTGCGTGGGGCGCGGCGGCGGCAATCCACGAACCCGGCAATCCACGAAGGTCTTAACATCACCGACCGACCGAAGATTCCGCAGCTCATCGTTGTTGATTTGCATCTGCAGCACATCCTCAACCATGATGACGATCTCCATCATGGTCAGGGAGTCGATGCCCAGATCTTCAACCAAACGAAGCTCGTCGTCCGCTTCCTTGAGCTTGGCCCGAAGGTCGGGTTCAACAAAACGCTCGATCACACCGATAATAACGGCGGGCAAATGGCTCGCCTCGTGGGTCCTACGATAGGCCAACGCCGCCTCAATGGTGGCGGGAGAGCAGCGCTTTAGCGAATCACGCAACGTCGATTCTTCCTCGGGCGTGAAGGGTTTTGCGGTGGCCTGAAGTGGGGCTCTCGACCCTTGGCCATTAATAGCTGCATCTGCCATGATGTAAGTAGTAAGTTGCGGGCAATTTGGATGTAAACGCAATTCTTAGGGGTCGAGCCTAGCCGCCGGCATGCCACAAGCAGATTGCAAATCGACAGCAACTCAGATTGGCCTCACTTTCTGCGGCCCCGGGGAAATCACAGCGTTGCATCGTGTCGTTTCCATGACGGACGCGCGAACGGAGATCGGGTTCCCCAGAATCGCATGGCCCGGACGCTGTTCACCGGGCTTGCGTCCGGACCGTCCGGCTCTAGTCAAGGCGTCTTCGTAATGAGCCAGTCCACCTGGAACTCCGTTTTCCTCATCACGCACGAATTTTACCCCAAACGCGGCGGCATCGCCACGTTCACGGAGGAGATCGCCCGTGCCTCGGCCGGTCTCGGCTACGATGTCGAAGTCTGGGCCCAGGCCACGACCGGCCAGGCCGAGAAGCCCTGGCCGTTCCGCATGCACCGCATGCCCATCAAGGGAACGCATGACTTCAGCTGCCAGTTCCGCCTCGGGCTCCAACTGATCGCCGCGCGACGCAAACTCCGTTACGCCACCGTCTACCTGCCCGAACCCGGCCCGATGCTGGCCATGATGCTGCTCCAGCACTTCAAGACGTTCCGGCCAAAGCGTCTGGTCCTGACCTTCCACGGGTCGGAGATTCTGAAGTTCCATCGCAACCCCTTCATCCGCCCTCTCGCCCGCCGCCTCATCCGCAATGCGGCGCGCATCAGCGTCCTCAGCAACTACACCCAGCAACTGCTCTGGACCCATTTCCCCGAGGCCATCGAGAAGACGCTCCTGACGCCCGGCGCACTCCGTTCGGATTTCGCCGTCATCAATCCCACGCCGACCCCGCGTGACAGTCGCATCATCGTGCTGACGGTCGGCCGCCTGCACCCGCGAAAAGGTCAGTTGCTGGCCCTGCAGGCCCTGCAGGCGCTTGCTCCCCGCTTCCGCCAGCAGATCGAGTATTGGATCGTCGGTTCCGGCAACAAGCCGGCGTACGAACAGAGCCTGCGCAGCACCGCGGCCAGCTGCGATTTCCCGGTGCGGTTTCTCGGAGACCTGCCGGACCGTGAACTCGACCAGGTCTACGACCGCGCCGATCTGTTTGCCATGACCAGCATCGACTACGGCCACAGTGTCGAGGGTTTCGGGCTCGTTTACCTCGAAGCTTCCGCCCACGGACTGCCCATCGTCGGGCACGCGGTCGGCGGTGTTTCCGAGGCGGTGGTCGACAATGTGACCGGCCTCCTCGTGCCGCCGCATCATCCCGCCCAACTCACGGCCGCTTTCGAAAAACTCATCAGCAACCGCGATCTCCGGCAGCGCCTGGGCACCGCGGGACGCGACTGGGCGCGCAAGCACAACTGGTCCCACTCAGCCCGGCTGCTGTTCAGCCCAGTCGATGCGGCGGACCCGGCCGATTGACGGCACCGCGCCTGCGGCCGGCACTTTTCACCATGATTCAATCGCGCACCGAGATCGCCGTCCGCTACGCCGAGACTGACATGATGGGCGTGGTGTATCACGGCAGCTACCTGCCGTGGTTCGAGGTCGGCCGCACCACCCTGCTCCGCGAGCAGGGCCTGCCCTACCGCGATCTCGAGGCAAGCGGCTTCCGCCTCCCGGTGCTCGAAGTCGCCGTGCGCTACCTGAAGCCGGCGCGCTACGATGACACGCTCACGATCGTGACTACCCTGCGGGAACGTCCGCTCCTCCGCATTCGCCTCGAGTATGATGTTCTCCTCGGGACGGAACTCCTCGCCACCGGCTCCACTCTCCACGCCTTCATCGATCACGCCGGCAAACCCGTGCGCCCGCCCGCGCGCTTCGTCGAGGCCATGGATCGCGCGTTTCAAGGCCGCTAGGCCGTCCCGGTTTCGTACTCCGCCAGCACGAGCGGATCTGATTCGCCGGCCCGCGCCGGCTCGAGCGCCGCACGCGCTCCCAACTCAATCGCCGCCCACACCGCATGCGCGCGCACAACCGGCGAGACATGGCCGGCCAGCGCCACGACGGCGTCAACACACTCGGTCGCGCCGGCGTTGGCGGCCACGATGCAGGCATTGCGCAGCAGCCCCGCGAGCTTGAGCCGCTTGACCGCCGTCCGGCGAAAGACCGCGGCGAATCGCTCGGGCGTCAGCTCAAGAATCTCCCGCAGCGACAGCTCTGCGAGTTCCTGCCGTGAACTGAGCAGCACCTTGCGGCCCTCCTGCGCAAATCGGTTCCACGGACAGACCTCGAGGCAGGTATCACAGCCGTAAATCCTCAGGCCGATGCCCGCGCGCAGTTCACGCGGGATGATGCCGCGGTTCTCGATCGTCTGGTAGGAAACACAGCGGCGCGCATCGAGCACACCCGGCGCGGTAAAGGCCTGCGTCGGGCACGCATCCAGGCAACGGCTGCACTTGCCGCAGAGCAGGCCGACGCCGGAACCGGGCTCGGGCGGACGCCGGCGGATCGGTTCGTCGGGCACGAGGTCGATGCGCGTGAGAATCGACGCGAGGAAAAGCCAGTTTCCATGTCGCCGGGAAATCAGCATCGAGTTCTTGCCCGTGAAGCCGAGCCCCGCCTCCGCCGCCCAGCTGCGCTCCAGCACCGGCCCCGTGTCGACGTAGAAGCGATAGTCGTCACCAGAAACGCCATACAGTTCGCGCAACACTTCCCCGGCTGCGATCAGCGCCGGCTTGATCGTGTCGTGGTAGTCCTCATTGAGCGCGTAGCGTGCCCAGCGCGGCCCGCCTTCACGGCCGGGCGCGGCGGCACGCCAATAGCTGATCCCCAGCATGATCATGGAGCGCGCGCCCGGCAGCACCTGCTGCGGATCGGCCCGCTTCGCAGCCGAGCGGTCCATCCAAGCCATGTCAGCCTGGTAGCCGGCCGCCAACCAGGCGCCGAGGCCCTCGGCACCGGGCGCACGGCCCGCGACCTGCGCCACCCGGACATCATCGAAGCCCAGCGCCTCGAGGCGGCCGCGCAAAACCGACGAATCAGCGCCGGGCACCGGCATGAGCCCGCCTCCAGTCACCCGCCTCGCGCCGATAGGAACGCAGAAGATGGGCGATGATGTCGCTCGTCGGACGGGAATCGGTGAGGATGACCGTGCCCGCTTTTTTATAGATTGGCTCCCGCGCGGCATAGAGCTCGCGGATCCGCACCAGTGGATCGACCTCCCCGTTCAAGAGCGGACGCGTGCGATTGCCCTGCGTCCGCTTGAGGATGGTCTCGATCGAGGCATGAAGGCACACGACCACGCCGCGCTTCTGCAACTCCTCCAACATCCCGGGTTGCACCACCAGGCCGCCGCCGCAGGCGATGACACAGCCGCTTTCCGGATGCCCGGTCAGGATGAACTCACGCTCCATCGCGCGAAACACGGGCTCTCCTTCCTGCGCGAAAATATCCGCGATGGTCTTGCCGCGAATCCGCTCGATCTCGTGGTCGCTGTCGAGCAGCCGGAATCCCAGTCGCTGCGCCACGGCCCGACCGATCGTGGTCTTGCCCGTCCCCATGAAGCCCACGAGGTAGAGGTTAACATCGGTGGTCGGTGGGCTCATGCGTGCAGCCGCCGACGTAACGCGCGCCGGCGGGCGATGCCAAACACAATTCGCTCCAGCCCCCACGCAGAAAACCTTAGCGTCATACCCGCTTTGCTGCTCTCATGCCGCCATGTCAAAGCCCCGGCCCAACCACCACTTTGCCAGTGACAACACCTCGGGCATCTGCCCCGAAGCGTGGGCCGCCCTAGGGGCCGCCAACGCCGGACGCGTGCCGTCCTACGGTACGGATGCTTGGACACAGAAGGCCTGCGACCTCATCCGCTCCGTCTTTGAGAAGCCCGACGCTGAGGTCTTCTTCGTCTTCAACGGCACCGCGGCCAACTCCCTTGCCCTCGCTTCGCTGTGCCAGAGCTACCACAGCGTGGTCTGCCATGAGACCGCCCACATCGAGACGGACGAGTGCGGCGCGCCGGAATTCTTTTCCAACGGCACCAAGATCCTCACCGCCGGCGGCCCCAACGGAAAACTGACGCCCGAGGAGGTTGATCGCGTGGTGCTCAAGCGCACCGACATCCACTACCCCAAACCTCGTGTTCTCTCGCTGACGCAATCCACGGAGTGGGGCACGGTCTACACGCGCGACGAGATCGCCGCGCTGACCGCCGTAGCCCGCCGGCACCACCTGCACGTCCACATGGACGGCGCCCGTTTCTCGAACGCCGCCGCGCGCCTCCGCGAGCGGGACGGGCTGGCTCCGGCCGACTTCACCTGGCGAGCCGGGGTCGAAGTCCTCTGCTTCGGCGGCACCAAGAACGGCATGAACACGACGGAGGCCGTGGTCTTCTTCAATCCCGCCCTCGCGCGCGAGTTCGACTACCGCTGCAAGCAGGCCGGCCAGCTGGCCTCCAAGATGCGCTTCCTGAGCGCTCAGTGGGTCGGGTTGCTCGAGGACGGGGCCTGGCTCAGGCACGCTGGTCACGCCAACCGCATGACTCAGCGTCTGGTCACCGCGCTGCGCGCCCTGCCCAGCGTGAGCCTCATCGTCGAGCCGGAGGTCAACGCGGTCTTCGCCAAGATCCCTGCTCCCGTCTCCAACGCACTCCGCACGGCCGGCTGGTCCTTTTACACCTTCATCGGGGCCGAGGGCTGCCGGCTGATGTGCTCGTGGGACACCCGCGAGGAGGACATCGATTCTTTCGTCGCCGACCTAAAATCCGCCTTGGACGGCAAGCTTTAGGCTATACGGAACGCCACTCCCGTCCCTCCCCTTCCCCGATGAAACTCCGCGTCTCCCACCTCACCCGGTACCAATACGATCGGGAGGTCGGCTTCTCTCCCCACATCCTTTATCTTCGGCCCCGCGAATCTCCTCTCCACCGCCTGCGCAGTTTCAGCCTGAACATCTCGCCGAGCGCAAAGGTCTTCGCTGTGCGCGACCCGCACGACAACGCCCTGACCTGGGCCCACTTTTGGGACCGCGCCGATGCGCTGAACATTCGCACCGAATTCGAGATCGAGACCCTCGACGACAATCCGTTCGATTTCATTCTCAAGCTCTACGCGGCCAGCTTTCCCTTCGCCTACGAGCCAGTCTTCGACTTCGCCCTCGGACCCTACCTCGCTCCGCCCTTTGACAAGACCCAGAGCCGACTCCGCGCCTGGTTGGATGAGCATTTCGTCAACCGTCCGGCAGATACGGTGAGCTATCTCAGCCAGCTCAACGCTCTCGTCTTCGAGAAATTCACCTACGAACGCCGCGAGACCGGCGGAATCCAACCTTCCGTGGTAACCCTTGAGCGCGGCGCCGGCGCATGCCGCGACTTTGCCGTCCTTTTCGTCGAACTCTGCCGCACGCTCGGCCTCGCCGCACGCTTCGTCAGCGGCTATCTCTACGCCCCCGCCGATGACAACCATCGCACCGCTGGGGCAATGCATGCCTGGACCGAGGTCTACCTTCCGGGCGCCGGCTGGAAGGGCCTCGACCCCACCCACGGGCTCTGGTGCAACGACGCGTTCATCCCCGTCGCCCATGCTGCCCAAGCCGAAAGCGTGAACCCCATCCAGGGTTCCTACTACAACCCCACCACGGCCTCCTCCTCGCTGCACACCGATGTGGTGGTGGAAAAGATCGACTGACCATGTCCACGCCCTACACCGACGCCGTCTGGAAAAAAATCTCCGCCTGTGGCGAAGCCACCGAGGCCTCGCTCGCGCGCAGCGGCGTGCTGCTGACGATGGGCGGCGAGCCGACCTTCATTCCCTTCGAGCCCCAGGGTGCTGAGTGGAGCGTGGCCGCGCTCGGGCCGACCAAACTCGACCTCGCTCGCCGCTTCGCCCGCCAACTCATCCTCGATTCCCACCCGGGCGCGGTGGTGCTCGAGACCTCGGGCAAGCACTACCCAGGTGAACCGCTACCCCGCTGGGCACTCCTCGTCCAGTGGCGCGCCGATGGCGTGGCCCTGTGGAAGGATCCGATGCGGCTCAAGGACTCGCTTGCCCCCGGCGATCACTCGGCCGCACAAACCGCCGAGGTTGTCCGCAAACTCGCCGTTGCGCTCGGACTCGACGCCAGCCGCGCCCTCCCGCTCGCCGAGGTGGCCAAGCCCGCCGACGTCACGGGCTGGGTTCTGCCGCTCGACAACGACGGCCGGCAATGGATCTCCGACGACTGGCGCCCGGCACTCGGCGCCGGCGCCACCACCCTGCTCTCCGGCGACAGTCTCGCCGGACTCCGCCTTCCTCTGGATCGGCTCGGCGAAAAAAATCTCCGCCGAGCCCTCACGGTCGAACTCCGCGAAGGCAGCATCACGGTCTTCATCCCGCCCCTCACGCTTGTCGCCTACCTAGATCTGATCGCACGCATCGAGTCGGTGCTCGCTGCGCTCAAGCTCACCGGCTGCGTCCTCGGCGGCTATGCGCCGCCCACGGATGCAAGCCTGCCTACCATCGGCTTCGCGTCGGATCCCGGCGTCATCGAGGTCAACCTCGCCGTCTGCGCCACGTGGCGCGACTACGACCGCCAGCTTGCGCAACTTTATGCCGCCGCCGCGAAGACCGGACTGTGCGCGCGCAAGCTCCACTTCAACGGCCGCGAGACCGGCACCGGTGGCGGGGCCCATCTTGTGTTCGGCGGTCCGGTTGGACTGACCTCCCCTTTCTTCGCGTTCCCTGCGCTGCTGCCGTCGGTCATCCGCTACTTCCAGCATCACCCCGGCCTCAGCTATGCCTTTACTGGTGCCTACCTGGGCCCCAGTTCGCAGGCTCCGCGCATCGACGAGTCCACGTTTGAGGCGTTGTACGAGCTGGAAATCGCCTGCGCCGGTGCGGAGCAGGTCGGCACGCCGCAAAACCTGCCGCTCTTCGATCTGCTCTTCCGCGACCTCCTGATGGATCGCTCGGGCAACACCCATCGCGCCGAGATCAGCGTCGACAAGCTCTGGAATCCCTTTGCCGGCAACGGCCGCCTGGGCCTGGTCGAGTTCCGCGCCTTCGAAACCCATCCGGCGTCCACCGCGATGAGCGTGACCGCCCTCTTCGTGCGCGCCATCCTCGCCCGCCTCGCCGCCGATCCGTTCAAGGAACCGTTCGTCCGCTGGGCCGGCGAGTTGCATGACCGTTTTTTTCTGCCGACTTTCGTCTGGTCCGATCTCGCTGCGATCTGCGACGACCTCAAGGCGCACGGCATTCCATTCGACATCGAGTGGCTGCGCCCGCTCTGGGAATGGCGTTTCCCGAAACTCGGCGAACTTCCCTTGGGCTCGCCCGCCGACAAGACCCAGCCCGCTCCGTGCGTGGTCTTTCGCCAGGCACTGGAAGCTTGGCCGCTCCTCGGTGAGTCGCCCAATGCCGGCACCGTTTCGCGCACGGTCGACTCGAGCATGGACCGGATCGAGGCCGCGCTGGAACCCGCCGCACTTGAGCAAGGACTCCTGCTGGTCAACGGCCTGCCCTGCGAGTTCCGCGAGAGCCCCGGCGCCTCCGCCTGCGGCATCCGCTTCCGCGCGTTCTACCTCACGCCCGCGCTGCATCCCCACATTCCCGTCCATGCCCCTTTGCTCATCGAATGGGTCGATCGCCACACGCTGACCGTCGTCTCCGCCGCCCGCTGGCATGTATGGAACCCCCGCAGCTCCCCCTACGCCGCCCGCCCGCGAGACGAAGCCGAGGCACGTACCCGCCACGCCGAGCGCTGGGAAATCTGGCCGCACACGGTCGGGCAGACCCGGTTCATCCCCAAGATCGATTTCCCGCCCGAAGGCCGCCACACCCTCGATCTGCGCCGCTACGCCGCGCAGACGCGCGCCTGAGGCGAAATTCCAGCAAATCCCGCATCGACCGCGAATCAGCGCGGATCGGCGCGAACTCAGAAAAGAAACCACGGAACACACGAAAACGAAGTCCATGCATTGAGGATCGAAAGATTTCGTGTGTACCGTGTATTTCGTGGCTCATCCTGGATCGAATTCGCGCCGATTCGCGGGCAACACCTGACGGGGTAATTGTCCCAATTTTATTCGCTCACAAAAAAGGCGGTCCCGCATACGCGAGACCGCCTTGAAAGCGCAAGAGCTCGAATTTCGATCAGGGCTGCGCGGGGGCCGCGGCCGCCGGCGGATTGATCTCCAGCAGTTCGACCTCGAAGATGAGGGTCGAAGCCGGGGGGATCATGCCCTGGCCCTGGTCGCCGTAAGCGAGGGACGGGGGCAGGTAGAGCTTGATCTTACCGCCCTTGTTCACCTTCTGCATGCCCTCTTTCCAGCCGTCGATGACGCCGTCGGAAAGGGAAAGCGTGATCGGCTCGCCGCGCTGGACGGAGCTGTCGAAGACGGTGCCATTGACCAGCGTGCCGGTGTAGTGGACGCGGATCGTGTCGGTCGGCTTCGGGAAGTCGCCAGTACCAGGCGTGACGATCTCGTAGGCGAGACCGCTCGGAAGCGTCTGCACGCCGGGCTTCTGCTTGACCTGGGCAAGGAAGGCCTGGCCTTCAGCTTCCCCCTGGGCCTTGAGCTTCTCGCCGTAGGCCGCCTGCTTCTGAGCGATGAACGTATCGAGCTGGGGCCCGATGGCCGCAACATCATAGGGTGCGTCGCCCGCGGTCGCCGCCTTGCGCAGCCCCGCCACGATGGCCTCGATCTGAGCGGGGGTGAACTCGAGCTCCGCAATGCCCATGCGACGACCGACGAACCAACCGAAGGTCTCACAGAGCTGAGCCTCCGTGAACGTGGCCGCCGCAGCGGCCGGCGCCGCCGCGGGTGCGGGCTGGGCGCGAAGGGCAACAGTCGCGCCAAGGGCGCAGAGGGAGAGCTTCAGGACTTGGGTCAGTTTCATGGGTGGATTAGAGACTTGGAGTCAGACCAAGAGCAGGGCTCCCGGTTGCGTAAAAGCTAAAGAACGTGGGGCGGAACCCCCGGAAACGCAATCCTAACCTATCCGCTTGAGTCCAAGCCACCGCATGAATTGGCTATCCGACCCTGCCATGAACGACGATCAATTCTGGACGAGCCAGGACGGACAAATCCTGTCGGTACGCCCCAAGGATGAGCGCAGTGTCACCGTGACGGTCGGCTTCTGGCCGCGCAACCCGCCCGAATTCGACTTCCTCAAGGCGAAGCTCTCCGGCCTGCGCTTTACCGAGCGGAGCTCCCTCGCCCGCATCGGCATCGAGATGCTCTTGCTGGGCGCTCCGGTCGTGGCCGGCAACCGTCTGGAGTTGGAGGCCGAGGCCTTCATCTACGATTCCAGTTTCCCCAACGCCCCCTACTGGAAGAAGCTCCTCCGTCCGGGCACGCCGGTCGGCCGGCTGTTCCATGCTCCGGCGTCGGCCAAGCTCTCCAGCACCGAGATTTGGACCGCCCTGCAGCACAACCTGCTCAAGCTGCCCCGGACCCTCTCGATCGACAGCCGCGGCCGCGTTTTCTTCACCCCGCACCCGGTGAACTACACGCTCAATCCCCGCCTGCAGCGGGTGAACTTCGAGCACATCGTCAGCGGTCACGCCGGCCGCTCATTCATCGACAAGGTCCAGGTCCGCCACGAGGCCGCCCCGCTCGCGATCGCCCCGCACTCGGGCATCCTGACCAGCTGCTCGATGTATCTCAAGGAGCACTACGTCGTCCTCAACCCGGGCGAGGGCAATTTCGGCCTGCACACCAGCGCCATTCTGCTCGATCCGATCAAGACGTTCGGCACGAACATCATGCTCGAGATCTACAACACCGGCGACCAGCCGGTGGTGAACCCGATGGTCTCGCTCGAGGTTTTCCGCGCCCCGCCCTACACCGACCCGGAGGCCAAGACGCTGACCAAGAAGCGCCAGCGGCTGCTCGGCACCACGCAGAGCCTGTTCAAGTGCCTCGACGAGTTCCCGGCCCGCGACACCGGCGAGGCCCGGCCCAAGACCAAAATCACCGTCCGTGGCCAGAGCGCCACGATGGAGAACCGCGCCATTCTCGTCCGGGCCAACGACGAGGAACTCCGACGCCTGCTCGAGGGCGAGGCCTGCCCGGTCGGCAGCCGCACCCTGATTCAAGGCTTGGACGCCGCTCCCGCCGACGCCGACACGCTCGTCGTCGACTTCTTCCCTGACCTGCTGGAGCACATGGAGCTGATCACCCGCCTCGGCGACGTGAAGCTCAAGCGGCTCATCTTCCGCCGCGCCTCGCGCACCCATGGTTATTTCCTGTCGAGCAATGCGCACGCCCGCCTCGACACGTTCCACGCCATCGGGATCAAGGTCTATTGGTACGACGAACTGACCAAGGATCTCTACCTCCACACCTACAAGCGCGACCACGGCTTCTTCGTCCGCGAGGAAACCGCGCGCAAGTTCCAGGAGGCCACCATCCTCGCGTTCTACGGTTCCGCGGTCGGACTCGACCAGGTCGACACCGATCGCATCTCGTCGCTGGTCGACAAGCTCACCAACTTCCTCGGTTCCAACCTCGGCGTGCTCACCGGCGGCGGTGGCGGCGTCATGCGTCTCGCCACCGACCAGGCGCGCGGCAAGGGCGCCCTCACCGGCGCCTGCTTCCTCGAACTCGAGGCGCAGCCTCCGGAACTCGGTGTCGATTTTTTCAACACCTTCCAGGAAAACTCCCGTCACTTCCGCCAAAAGTGGTTCGAGGCGGCGGATTTTTGCATCTTCAATGTCGGCGGCGTCGGCACGCTGGAGGAAATCGGCATCGAGCTGTGCAACCTCAAGCTCGGCATCCGCCCGCGCGTGCCCTACGTCTTCTTCAACGCGCGGTTCTGGGGCGATCTGCGTAAGCAGGTCGAACAGATGATCAACGACAAGCGCGCCCCGGCCTGGATGGCCGACTACATCCTCTTCACGGACGATCCCGACGAGGTCGTCGCCTTCTACCGCGACAAGCTGCAGGTGCTGTAAACGCATTCCGGCTTTTCTGCTTTTCACCGCAGGCCCAGCCCGCCCTCTTCCTCTTCGTGCCGTCCACCTCCCTCCCTCGCTCCATCCTCGTCGTCGGTTCCGGCGGCCGTGAACACGTGCTCGTGCGCAGCCTCCTGGCCTCGCCCGCACGTCCTCGCGTGATCTGCGCTCCCGGCAACGCCGGCATCGCGGCTGATGTGCCGTGCTTCCCGGTTGCGGCGGACAATATCCCAGAACTTGTCGCGCTCGCGCGACGCGAGCAGGTGGACTTCGTCGTGGTCGGCCCCGAGGTCCCGCTCTCTCTCGGGTTGGTGGACGAGCTGACCAAGCTTGGCATCCCAGCCTACGGACCCAAGGCCGACGGCGCCAGGCTCGAGGCTTCGAAGATCTTCACCAAGCAGATCCTTCTCAAGCACAAGATCCCCACCGCCGCCGCCGGAATCTTCAGCGAGGTCGCTCCCGCCATCGCCTACCTCCGCGCGCGCAGCGCTCCGATCGTGGTCAAGGCCGACGGCCTCGCCGCCGGCAAGGGCGTGGTTGTCGCGCAGTCCCTCGCCGAAGCCGAGGATGCCGTGCGCTCGATGATCGAAGGCGGACGCTTCGGCGCGAGCGGGCGTCAGATTCTGATCGAGGACTGCCTGTTCGGCGACGAAACCTCGATCCTCGTCGTCGTCTCCGGGCGAGACTACGTCATCCTGCCCACCTCGCAGGATCACAAACGCATCGGCGACGGTGACACCGGGCCCAACACCGGTGGCATGGGCACCTACTCGCCCGCCTCGATCGTCACGCCCGATCTGCTCACCCGCATCGACCGCGAAATCGTCCGTCCGTCCGTGGAGGCGATCGCCGCCGAGGGCATCGATTTCCGTGGCACCCTTTTTATCGGCATCATGCTGACGCCCACCGGCCCGAGCGTGATTGAATACAACGCCCGGTTCGGTGATCCCGAGACGCAAGTCGTTTTGCCCCGGCTCGAGACCGACTTGCTCGCCCTGCTTTGGGCCGCAGCCATCGGCCAGCTTAGCGGTTTCACCCTCAAGGTCCGGCCGGAGCATTCGCTCTGCGTCGTGATCGCCGCGCGCGGCTACCCCGACCAGTTTGCCAAGGGTGATCCCATCACGATTCCCGCCGCGCTGCCGACAGGCGTCACCGTCTACCACGCCGGGACGGCGCGCGACAGTCAGGGACGGGTCGTGACCGCCGGTGGCCGCGTCCTTGGGGTCACCGCGATGGCCCCCACGCTCCGCGAGGCTGCGGATCAGGCCTACGCCGCGTGTGACCAGATCGACTGCACCAGCAAATATTTCCGCCGCGACATCGGGGCGCGTCAGCTCAATCGCTCGTGAGCATCGTTCGTTTTCTTTTCGTCACGGCCCTCGCCACCCTGGTCGCCCACGCGGCCGAGGTCCGCGATTTGGGCGAAGGTCTGAGCTACCTGCGTCTGCGTGACGTCGATGGCGAAGCCTTCTCCGTCCCGGCCGGGCCGCTGGTGGTCGATCTCCGTCAGGCGACGCAGGCCGGCTCCGGCGGGATTGATCGCCTGCGCGGCCTGCTCGGCCTGTCCGGCGTGCGGTTCGTCCTCGTCAGCGAGGCCACGGCGCCGGCCATCACGGCCTTCCTCGAGACGCGCGCGCCCACCGTTCTGACGATCGGGAGCCTCGGCGCACCCGAGACCGACATCCGCGTTTCCGTTTCCACCGAGGATGACCGCAAGGCCTTCGAAGCGCTCGAGCAAGGCACCAGCCTCGCGGACCTCGTCACGCCTCCGTTGGTCAAGGCTCGCCGGGACGAAGCCGCGATCCTGCGCGCGCGCCGCGCAGGCAACCGCCCCCCGGATGGCCCGCCTCCGCCCGCAGTGCCGACGACACCCGCTACGCCCACCCCTCCCGCTGCGCCAGCCACCGCCGAAGCACCCACCGTGCCCCCCGTCTCCGACCCCGTGCTCCAGCGCGCGGTGCAGCTCCATCGCGGTCTGCGTGCGCTGAAGCGGCTCTGACCCGGATTGCCTTTCGGCCAATTCCCTGTCCCCTTCCGTTCAGCGCATGGCCAAGCCCGGATATATTCTCACGCTCTGCACCGCCAACATCTGTCGCAGCCCAATGGCGGCAGCGCTTTTGGCGCACGCACTCAAGGCCCAGCCCGAACCGCTCAAGTCGATCGAGGTCATTTCGGCCGGTGTCGCCGCACGCAACGGCGACAAGGTTTCCGCAAACTCGGTCCAGGCCCTCAAAAAGGTCGGTTTGGATATCTCCGGCCACAAGAGCCAGGCCCTCACTCCGGAACTCGTGGAAGGTGCGCTCGCGATCTTTGTCATGACCGAAAGCCACCGGGCCATGATGAACCTTTCGCTCGATCCGCCGCCACGTAACGTCTTCCTGTTGCGCGAGTTCATGCCGCGCAGCGCCGACAAGGAGATCGCCGATCCCTATGGCGGCCCACTGCCGCTTTACGAGGCCAGCCGCGACGAAATGGTCGAGGCGATCCCCAGCGTGCTCGAGTTTCTGCGTTCCCTTCCGGCGTTGAAGCGCTGATCCGGTTAATTGCGGATTTCGGATTGCGGATTTCGGATTAGAAAGCTGGCTTGGAGCCTCCTTTCGGCTCCTCCGCATCCCGCTTTTTTCCCGCATGTCCCTCAACGCCACGCCGCTCAAGTCCCTTGATCCTGAAATTTACTCCGCGATCGCCGCGGAGTTCGCCCGCCAGCAGAGCCACATCGAGCTCATTGGCTCCGAGAATTTCACCTATCCGGCGGTGATCGAGGCCCAAGGCAGCGTCCTCACCAACAAGTACGCGGAGGGCTATCCCGGCCGCCGCTGGTACGGTGGTTGTGAGCACGTGGACAAGATCGAGACCATCGCGATCGAGCGCGCCAAGCAGCTCTTCGGCGCCGAGTACGCCAACGTCCAGCCGCACTCGGGCTCGCAGGCCAACGCGGCCGTCTACGCGGCCGTGCTTCAGCCCGGCGACAAGCTGCTCGGCATGAACCTCAGCCATGGCGGCCACCTCACGCACGGCAATCCGGCCAACTTCTCGGGCAAGCTCTATCAGTTCGTGCAGTATGGTGTGCGCGAGGACACCGGCCTCATCGACTACGACGAACTCGCCGCGATCGCCCTGCGCGAGAAGCCCAAGATGATCACGGTCGGCGCCAGCGCCTACTCGCGCGTGATCGACTTCGCCCGCATGGGCGAGATCGCGCGCAGCGTCGGGGCCTACCTCTTCGCTGACATCGCTCACATCGCCGGCCTCGTCGCCGCCGGGGTTCACCCCTCGCCCGTCCCGCACGCCGACTTCGTCACCACCACCACGCACAAGACGCTCCGTGGTCCCCGCGGCGGCCTGATTCTCTCCAAGGCGATCCACGCCAAGGCGCTCGATTCTGCGGTGTTCCCCGGCAACCAGGGCGGCCCGCTCATGCACGTCATCGCCGGCAAGGCCGTCTGCTTCGGCGAGGCGCTCAAGCCCGAGTTCAAGGCCTACTCCGAGCAAGTTGTGAAGAACAGCCGCGCCTTTGCCGCAGCCTTCCAGAAGCTTGGCTACAAGATCGTATCGGGCGGCTCCGACAACCACCTCTTCCTCGTCGACCTGCGGGCCAACCTGCCCGAGCTCACGGCCAAGAAGGCCCAGGAGACGCTCGATCTCGCCCACATCACCTGCAACAAGAACACGGTTCCGTTCGAAACGCGTTCCCCGTTCCAGGCCTCAGGCATCCGTCTCGGCACGCCTGCGATCACGACCCGCGGCTTCGTCGAAGCCGACATGCCGGCGATCGCGGGCGCGATCGACGTGGTCCTCAAGGCCATCGGCACCGAGGGCGAGGCGGCGGCCATCGCCGACGCCAAACAGCGCGTCGCGGTCCTCACGGCCAAGTACCCGCTGCCTTACCGGCTCTGATTCGCTTTCGCACCACCATCCCGGAGTCATCACTCCGGGATGGCTCCCCGGCCTGCACCCTGCCAGAGATGAGGGCGCATGAGCAGGCCCTCCTCCACCGCGGTGCCGATTCGACTGAAGCCCGTCCCGCTTGTTGTCGTCCTCGGAATCGTTTTTTCGGTCCTGCTGACGTGGTGGCTCGACCGGTCTGAACACCGCCGAATCCTGCAGGAATTTCGCGGCCACGCCGAAGTTCGGCATACGCTGATTCTGCAGACGCTGCGCACGTACGAGCAGGGGCTCTACGGCCTCCGTAGCCGGTTCGCCGGCGCCGCTGCCGTGAGTTCGGACGATTTCCGCGCCGCCGCGGCGGAACTGATCCAGCGCAACCCCGGCATCCAAGCCTACCAGTGGGTCCAGCGCGTCACCGCCAGAGAACGAGCCTCGGTCGAAGCCGAGGGGCGACGCAACATGCCCGGCTTCGCCTTTCGCGATAACATCGGCGGCGGGAACTTCATCCCTGCAGCAGCCAAGGAAGAGCACCTGGTGATTCTTTACTGCGAGCCCGTGGCCGGGAACGAAGTGGTGTTCGGCTATGACGTCACCACCGCGCCCACGTACCCCACGCTGCAGCGCGCCGCCGCGCTCGACGATCTCGTCCTGTCACTCACCTTTCCCCTCGCCCAGCGGCCGGACAGACGCGGAGGCTTTGTCATGACGATGCCCGTGCGTGAGCCAGCTGGAGAACGCGCCGAACCGCGGCAGCTCAGAGGCTTTGTCCAAGGTGTCTTCATCGCCGACGAATTGCTCGCCCGCGCGTGGACCGACCGCAGCTCCGACGTGGAGGAAGTCCTGATCACCGAGCCGGCACCCACAGGAGGCGAAAACGTTATCTACCAGCACACCGCGCAGGAAAGCCCTCCGCTGACGCCGGACGATTTTGCCAGCCGCTGGGCGCTGACACTTCCGCTGCGTTTCGGTCACCGGGAATGGACGGTCCACTACCGCCCACACCCTGGCTGGGTGACAGCTCAGCATTCGATCGCACCGCTGGTCGCACTCGCCGGCAGCCTGCTGCTCACGGGGCTCGCCGCCGGGCTTACGCGCTCCATGAGCCGGCGCAGCGAGCTCGTGCGGGCCGAGGTCGAGCTGCGCACGGCCGAACTCAGCGAAAGCCGGCGGCAGCTGGACAGCCTTTTCAGCCAACTCCCGGGCATGGCGTATCGATGCCGTGGAGACGAACGGCTCACACCGGTGTACGTCAGCTCAGGCTGCCTCGCCCTCACGGGTTACCCGTCGGACGATTTCACCGCCCAGCGGGTCGACTACGCGACCCTGATTGATCCCGCAGATGCGGACTCCTCGACGCAGACCATGCACACAAGTCTGCGCCAGCACCGGACGTTCGAGGTCGAGTACCGCATCCGGCACAAGAACGGTGAAACCCGCTGGGTATTGGACCGGGGCATCGGCATCTACACGGCCAACGGCCAGCTCGCCTTTGTCGAAGGCCTGGCCATCGACGTCACCGACCGGCGACGGGCCGAGCAGGGAAAACTCGATCTCGAACGCAAGCTGCTCGAAGGCCAGAAGCTCGAAAGCATCGGCGTGCTCGCGGGCGGGATCGCGCACGACTTCAACAACCTGCTCACGAGCATACTCGGTCACGCCAGCCTCGCATCCATCGCGCGCGGCCATGACGCGCCCCTCCTCCTGCACCTGCAGGCCATCGAGGGTGCCTCCCAGCGGGCGGCCGAACTTTGCCAGCAGATGCTCGCCTATGCCGGCAAGGGCCGCTTCGTCGTCGGGCCGGTTGATCTCGGCCGCCTCGTGCGGGAAACACTGCCCCTGCTGCGGATCTCGCTGGGGAAAAACGTCGACCTTACGCTGAACCTCGCCCCGCAGCTGCCCGCGGTCGAAGCCGACGCCACCCAGATGCGGCAAATCCTGATGAACCTCGTGATCAACGCCTCCGATGCGATCGGTGGCCGCGCCGGAGAGATTGTCGTCTCCACCTCGGCCGGCCCCGCCGACCCGGAGCTGCTGGCCCGCGCGCACCCGGGAGACCTCGCCCCCGGCGCAGACTGCGTGATGCTGCAAGTCCGGGATACGGGAAGCGGGATGGATGCTGAAACCCTGGCCCGGATTTTTGAGCCCTTTTTCACCACCAAGTTTGCCGGACGCGGCCTGGGCCTGGCCGCAGTCCTGGGCATCGTGCGCAGTCATCGCGGTGTTCTCGCCGTGGAAAGCGAACCGGGCCGCGGCACCCAGTTCTCCCTGCTCCTGCCGGCATCAAAGTCCAGTCCCGGCTTGGACGTCGAGCCGGCGACGGCCCCGGTCCTTCGCCTCCCCCCGGGCCGCGTCCTTGTGGTCGACGATGAGGAGTCGGTGCGGACAACCGTCGGGCAGATCATCGATAAGCTCGGTTATCCCGCCGACCTCGCGGCCAGCGGGGACGAAGCCCTGGCCTTTCAAGCCGATGGACCGCATGTGCTTGTGCTGCTTGATCTCACGATGCCGGGTCGGGATGGATTCGACACCCTTCATGCCCTGCGGTCCCTCGACGCCGAGCTTCCGGTTGTCATCATGAGCGGGTTCAGTGAAAGCGAAGTCAGCCCCCGCATTGCCTCCCTGCGCCGGGTGGCATTTCTGCAGAAGCCCTTCACCTCCGAGCGCCTGCTGGAGCGCATCATGCGCGTGCTGTCGTGAACCGATTCCAGTCCGGCTATTGCAAAAAGAGCCGTTCATGATGAGATGCAGCCAATGAATCCAGCGGCTGGCCCTGAAGGTCCACGCGCCCAATCGATTGCCGATGCCGGCCGCGGCGCGCTTTCCCACCCGCCTGTGCCGGGTCGTGATTCGATTTTTCACTCCATTTCCGGCTTCGCGCGACCTGCACTGGTGGCCGGCATCGTGTTCGTTTGTGGCGTGCTCGTCTCGCTCGCGGCCCATCTCGCGATCCGTGAAGCGGACCGGGATCAGCTGGAAGCCCGCATTGCAACCGCAGTCGACAACCGCGTGAGGGCGCTGCGCGCGGCCACGCGCAGCTACGAGGACAGCCTGCACTCGCTGCGCGCGCTCTACACCTTCTCCGAAGTCGTGAGCTATGAGGAGTTCCTGGGCGCCACCCGCGACATCATTGCCCGCTATCCCGGGATCGGAGCGCTGGAGTGGGCGCCCTTGGTGGCCGGCAAGGACCGGGCGGCCGTGGAAGCAAGCATCGGCCGCATCGTCAGGCCCGGATACCAGTTCCTCAACTTCAACGCGGAGCGCCAACTCGTGCGCGCCGCCGAGGCGGACGAGTACGTGCCGCTGATCCACATCGAGCCGCTCGATCCCAATCAGCCGGCGCTGGGTTTCAACCTGCTATCGGGCACGTCCCACCAGGAGATCAACATCTCGAGGACCGAGGGCCGCATCATGCTCTCGCGCATCACCCAGCTATTTGTATCGGGCTCCACCGCGCGCGGCTTCGTCATCTACTGTCCGGTCTTCGACCGCCTGCCCCAACCGGGCATCTCGTCCCGCGCGGGCGATTTCCGCGGGTTGCTCATGGCGGTGTTCCGGCTCGATCGTTTCTTCGCGGAAGCACCCGACCGGATCGCCGCGGTCGGCTACGACTTGCTCGTGGTTGACCGCACGGCCCGCAACGGTGACGGCATCATCGCGCTCCATCGGGAGGACGGAACCACCCAGACCAATGGACTTCCCACCGTGGAGGCCTTCGTCAACCCACAGTCCCGGCGGGTTTCCTTCGATCTCTGGGGACGCGACTGGGAATTGATCTTCCGTCCCTCGGAAGCGTGGATGAAGAACGTCTCGCGCCGCCAACCCTACGCGATCCTGACCCTCGGCATCGTGGTCTCCGGCGTGCTCAGCCTCCTGCTGCACGGACGCCTGCGCTACACCGTGCAGATCGAGCAGCAGGTCTCCGAGCGCACCGCCCAGCTCCGCGCCACCCAGCACGCGCTTGAGCAGGACGTGCAACGGCGCACCGAGGCCGAACACGCCCTCGCTCAGAGCGAGGAACGCTACCGGGCGTTCATGGCCCAGAGCGCCGAGGCGATCTGGCGCTGCGAATTCGACCAGCCTTGGCCCGACTCGGCTTCGCCCGAACAGCAGATTGAATTCATCTGCAACCACGCCTATCTGGCGGAGTGTAATCAAGCGATGGCCCGCATGTACGGACGCGCCACCGAAGCCGATTTCATCGGAACCCGGCTGCGCGAATTGCAGGATCCCGCCAGCGAGTTCAATCGGTCGTTCCTGCGGACGTTTGTGACCCAGGGCTTTCGCGTGCAGGATGCCGAGATCCGGGAAACGGATCGCCATGGACGCCAGCGCATCTTCCTCAGTTCGCTGGTCGGCATTCGCGAGGGCGCTCGTCTGATCCGCGCCTGGGGGACCCAGCGCGACATCACCGCGCAGCGGCTGGCCGAACAGGAGAAGGCCACCCTCGAGCGCAAGCTGCAGGAGAGCCAGAAACTCGAAAGCCTCGGCGTGCTGGCCGGCGGCATTGCCCACGATTTCAACAACCTGCTGACCGGCATTCTCGGCAACGCCGGTCTGCTTAATCACACTCTGCCCGCAGGATCGCCAATCCAGATTCACGTCAAGGAGATCGAATCCGCGTCCTTGCGGGCGGCGGAACTCTGCAAGCAGATGCTGGCCTATTCCGGCAAGGGGCGGTTCATCATCGAGCCGGTCGACCTCGGTGAACTCATTCAGGGCACGGTTCCCCTGCTCCGGCTTTCGATCAGCAAGTCGGCCCGGCTTCATTTCCATCTCGCGAGCGAATTGCCTCCCGTGATGGCTGACGCCACCCAGATGCGCCAGATCCTGATGAATCTGGTGATGAACGCCTCGGATGCGCTCGGCGGGCAGCTGGGCGATATCACGCTCCGCACCGGCGTGGTGCAGGCCGACCGTGCGCTGCTGCGATCGGCCATTCTCAGCCCGAGCGTACCCGAAGGAACCTATGTGTTCATCGAGGTGAAAGACACGGGTTGCGGCATGAGCGCCGACACACTGGCCCGAATCTTCGATCCTTTCTTCACCACCAAGTTCGCCGGACGCGGTCTGGGCCTCGCCGCCGTCCTGGGCATCGTGCGCGGCCACATGGGAGCGCTCTTTGTCGAGACCTCGCCGGGCCATGGCGCCACGTTCCGACTCCTGCTGCCCGCGTCGAAGGAAGCGCCCCAGCCCACCGTGCCGGTCAAAACCGGCAGCCGCACGCCCTGGCGCCACAGCGGACGCATCCTGCTCGTCGACGATGAGGACGCCGTTCGGTTCGTGGGCAGCCACATGCTCCAGTCGTTTGGCCTCACGGTCGAAACCGCGGTCAATGGGGCGGAAGCCATCGCCCTGTTCGAACGATTCCCTGACTACGATCTGGTCATCCTTGATCTGACCATGCCCGGCATGGCCGGGGAAGAGGTTTTGCGCCGTCTGCGCGCCCTTCGGGCCGACGTCCGTGTCCTTCTGATGAGCGGGTTCACCGAGCAGGAGGTCAGCCAGCGCTTCGGCCCAGACGGCCCCGCCGCGTTTATCCAAAAGCCCTTCACGGTCGACGCCATGCGCGCGCAGCTGCGCAGCATGCTGGGCTAGGTGCCCCGCCCGGATCATCGCCGATTCAACCGGTCCAGACCGCCACCGCAGGGTGATCAAGCGGATCCATCGATTTCCGCCAAATCGCCTTTTGCGCCTTGGCCTGAGGCCCGGCCGGTCTATCTTCCGCTCTTTTCCGTGCCTGCCCCCGAATCCGCCGCTCCCCGCCGTCTTTCTCTCGGCGTCATTTTCCTGACGCTGTACATCGACCTGATTGGATTCTCGATCATCTTCCCGCTTGGTCCGGATCTGCTCCGGCACTACCTCGAAATGGAGGGAACAAGCGGACTGCTCGGCTGGCTGCTGAGTCACATTGAATCCATCGCCCAATCCTTGGGCAACAACAGCCACCTGCCTGAAGTGCTCTTCGGCGGCGTGATCAGTTCGCTGTTCTCCATCCTTCAGTTCATCTTTGCCCCCTTCTGGGGTGGCCTGTCTGACCGACGTGGCCGCCGATCCGTGCTCGTCTTCACTGTCGCGGGCACGGCCGCGTCGTACCTGCTCTGGGTTTTCAGCGGTTCGTTCTGGGTTTTCCTCGCTGCCCGGCTGCTCGCCGGCGCCTTCGGCGGAAACCTTTCCGTTGCCACCGCCGCGGTGGCGGACGTCACCACCCGCGCCGAGCGCTCGAAGGCCATGGGCTTGGTCGGCGCGGCCTTCGGCCTCGGTCTGGTCACCGGCCCCTTGATTGGCGCCTTCGCCGCGCGGATCAACCTGCTCGACTCCTTCCCGGAACTGGCGCGCTGGGGCATCAATCCGTTCTCCGTCCCTGCCCTGCTTTCGTTTGGCCTTGGCCTGGTCAACCTCGTCTGGATCGCCGCCCGCTTCAAGGAAACGCTGCCCGCCGAAGCCCGCGGCAAAGCGGAGAGCCCGCGCCTGCGCAACCCGATCGCGGCCATCCTCGGGCTCAACAACGCCGCCGTGCGCGGCGTGAACCTCGTCTCCTTCATCTACTCGCTCGCGTTCGTCGCGATGGAAACCTCGCTCGTTTTCCTGAGTGCCGAGCGCTTCGGCTACACCGCGAGGGAGAATGGCCTTCTCATGGGTTTCCTCGGCGTCTGCTCGATCATCACCCAGGGTTACATCGTCCGCAAACTGCTGGGCGGATCCAAGGAAACCTCCGTGCTCGCGGGTGGTCTCGGCTGCTCCACCCTGGGCCTCATCGCGGTCGGCTTCGCGCCCGCGCCGGCCATTCTCTACCTCGGCGTCGGCCTGCTGGCGCTGGGCGGTGGTCTGGTCAATCCGTCGACCAGCGGCCTCATCTCGCTCTATGCCGGTCCGGAGGAACAGGGACGCGTGCTCGGCATTTACCGTTCGCTGGGATCCCTCGCCCGCGCCATCACCCCCATCACCGCCGGCATCGTCTACTGGACGCTCGGGGCTGAGTCGCTTTACGGCACCGCAGCCGTGCTGGCCGTGGTCGCCGGCCTGCTCAGCCTGCGCCTGCCCCGACCGCAACGATGAACCCCCGGAGCCGTCTTCTCGTCGATGCAACCCGGCGATCAGGCTGGGTCTCCTTTTTGCGCGGCCCACTCCTCGTCACCCTGCTGCTTGGCTTGGCGGGTTGCTCAAGTCCGACCGCGCCCGTCGGACCCAAGCCCGAACGCACGCGGCTCGAGTCCCAGCTGATCGTCCTGCCGGCGACCCAGATTGGTGGCCACCTGATCATCGAGTCGCGCCAAGACCGTCGGGTCGTGGCCCGGTTCCTCGTCGACACCGGCTCCTCCGTGACGCTGCTCTCGCCGGAGTTTGCCAACCGCGTGGGCTCGGGCCCGGCGGACTACAACGGCCCGCAGGTTCGCGTGCGCGGGGCCGATGGCCGCACCGCCACGCTGCCCAGCGTCGCGGTCCGCCGACTGGAGCTGGGCGAGGCGCGGTTCGAGGATGTCCAGGCGCTGGTCTACGATCTGTCCACACTCTCCGCCCACCTCGGCGTGAAGATTGATGGCATCCTTGGATTCCCCCTGTTCCGCGACACCCTGCTCACGCTCGACTATCCGGGCTCCCGGGTGCTGCTCACGCCGGTCGGCGCACCTGCACTGACGCCCGGTTCGTCCTTCACGTTCAACGCCACCTCGCGCGTGCCGCTGGTTCCGGTCCAGGTTGGTGACCGCACCCTGCTCGTGCTCATCGACTCGGGCAGCGACGGTCCGTTCAATCTCAACCCGGTCGGCATCGATCCCGCGTTTGCCTCCCCGCCCCGACCGGGCGCGACCGTTTCCACACTCGCCGGCGAGGAAATCCAGGCCGTTGGTCGTCTCGGCGAGACCCTGCGCATCGGCAACTATGTCCTCCCCCGTCCGATCGTGCATCTGACGGACCAACTGTCCTCGCTCGGGGGCGAGGTGCTCAAGCATTTCGCCGTCACGTTCGATCAGGCGCGCGGCCGGGTGACGTTTTATCGGGACAGCACTGCGCCCATCGAAAGCCCGGTCCGCCGCAGCACCGGGCTCGGTTTCGCCAAGACCCCCGCCTACTGGCGGGTCGACAGCGTCGTGCCCGGCTCGCCTGCCGACATCGCCGGTGTGCAAAACGGCGACCTGATTGTCCGCATCAACGGCGAACCCGTTGAGCAATGGAATCTGCTGCGCTTCGAGGAGCTCGCCCGCACCGCCGTCCGGGTCGATCTCACCTTCCTCGAGGGCCGGACCGAAACAACCCGGTCCATCGACGTCTTCGATCTCGTGCCCTAGGCGCGCCGCCCGCGATTCGCGCGAATCAGCGCGAATCCGATCCGGAGGAAACCACGGAATACACGGAAGGGTTAGATCTGGTTCCCGAATTCATTTCTGTGTGTTCCGTGTATTCCGTGGTTCCAAAATCAGTGGATCGAATCTGCATCGATTCGCGAGATTCGCGGGCAACTTCCGCAGCCACGTTCCCCGCTCAGTCGATCCGCCGGATCAGGAAAGCGGCTGCGCCGTCGTGACCGGATTCCCACGGACGACTGATCCGCTGGTCGGCCAGCTTGAAGCGCGTGCCCGCCTTGCGGATGAAGGCCGCCACGACCTTTTCGTTCTCCTCCGGATCAAGGCTGCAGGTGCTGTACACGAGGCGACCCTTTGAAGCCACAAAGCGGGAGGCTGACTCCAATAACGCGAGCTGCTGGCGCGCATGCTTCGAAAAATCGCCCTCCTGCAAGCGCCACTTCACGTCGACGCGGTGGCGCATCACGCCGGTGTTCGAGCACGGCACATCGAGCAGCACCGCTGGGTATTCGATCGCGAGACCGTGCTCGTTGAACAATCGGGCCGCACCTTGCGTGAGATCGCCCTGCACGACTGCCACGTTCACCGTCGACGGTGCCAGCGCGAGGTTGGCGGTCAGGCGGTCGATGCGCGGACCGGGCAGATCAAAGGCCACGAGCTTGCCGGAGCCGAGCGCATCAGCGAGGGCCAGACTCTTGCCTCCCGGTGCCGCACAGGCATCGAGAATGGCTTCGCCTGACTTGGGCGCGATGAGCTCCACCGCAAACCGGGTCGCCGGATCCTGAATGTAGAGTTTGCCCGCCGACAGGAGCGGTTCGACGTCCGCCCAATGGCCCGGACGAATCTCAAAAAAGCCCGGCCACGGCGTTTCCTTGAGCGCCACAAGCTGGGTCGCATCCGGACCCTCGGCCGCGCGCCAGCGCGCATACAACGGGGCCGGGCGCTGGTTCCACGCGAGCAAATCCCGGGTCGGGCCCGCGCCAAACTGGACCCACCAGCGATCCACCAACCAGGCCGGATGCGAATAGTAAGCGGCCAGCGCGTGGGCCGAAGCCTGCGGACCGGGCGCCGGCTCGGCCTCGAGCGCGGCCGCCAGCTTGCGCACAACCGCATTGACCAGCCGGGCCTCGGACGGGCTGGCGAGGGTTTTGGTCTGCTCGACCGCATGATGCACGACCCGGGCCACGTGCCCCTCGGGCCCACCTTCGATCAATTCGCAACCCGCCAGCAACAGGATCGCCCGCAGCTTGGTCCGTGGTGGCTTGGACAAAAGCGGAGACAAGTGGGCCTCGATCCGTCCCAGATGGCGAACCGCACCAAAAAGAAGGCTCTGCATCCGGGCCCGCTCGACCCTAGGGAGGTCACGGGGGAGGCTTTCGAGGAGCGCATCCACGCGCTCATTCAGATCAAGCCACCGTACCAGCAGACGGACGCTCATTGGCCAAGCCTTGGAGGCGCCGGCACCCGGTTCAGAAAGTGTCATGCCCCACGTTCGGCCCCGCACTTCGAATTGCCAAGCGCTAACCCGCCGGGCCAAGGGGCTTCCACCGCCCCATTTGAGTGTCTGGACCGGGATGGTTGACATCACCCATCCCCATGCACTCAACTTATCGGTTCAGGACGTCCCATCCCATTTTTATGAATTCGGAAGCTGTATCTGCGCTCGTTGCCAAGAATCCGTCCCTCAAGGCGGCCAAAGCCAAGCTTGAGGCCATGGAGCCCGGCTCCTACTGCATTCATCGCAGCTGGGGATTTGGCCTGATCAAGGCCTACGACGAGGCGTCACAGAAGCTGACGATCGATTTCGCCAATAAGAAGGGCCACCTGATGGACCCGGCCTTCTGCATCACGACCATGGACGTGCTGCCCTCCAATCACATCCTGGTGCGCAAGCAGACCGAGGCCGCCAAGGTCGCGGATCTGGTCGAAAACAACCCGGCCCAGCTCGTCGTCGAGACCCTCGCCTCCTACCCGAACAGCGCCACGACCGCGATCGACCTTGAGATCACCCTCGCTCAGGTGCTGGGTGAGGAAAAGTTCAAGAAGTGGTGGTCCACGGCCAAGAAGGCCATCGCCAAGGACCCGCGCATCGCCGTCCCGGCCAAGAAGACCGAGTGCTATTTCGTTCGTGAGACCCCCGTTTCCGCTGAGGACGAGATCACGGAGGCCTTCAACGGCACCCGCTCCGCCCGCCGCCGCATCGCTCTGGCCGAGCAACTGATTGGCGCAACGGACAAGAAGAACATCAAGGCCGACCTCAAGACCATCCTCGCCGGCGTGACCGAGGCCGTGAAGGAGAGCAACCAGCTCGACGCCGCCGAACGTCTCTACGGCGCCGCCGTCCGCGACGATCTTGCCCGTCTGGCCAGCGTCGAAGTCGCCGCTCTCGAACCCTCGCAGGTCTCACTCATCGCCAACCCGCGCGATCTCGTAACGATTTCGGAGAAGATCCCGGTTCACTTCCAGGGCCGCTTCCTCGACCTGACCAAGGAAGCCCACCCGATCGAATACCGCGATCTGGTCTTCACCCTCCTCAAGACCTCGCAGGGCAAGTTCACGACGGAGTGCATCAACTTCCTCGTCGACAACGGCTACGCCGACGACCTCGCCTCGACCCTTCGCCGCTGGCAGGTCGAGCAGAACCTTCGCGCCCCGGTCCTCCTGTGGGTAGTCAAGAACCGCCATTCGAAGAAGTTTGCCAAGCTCCTCAACGAGCTGATCACGCCCCGCCTCCTCGGCGCGATTTTCTTCGCGATCGACTACGAGGCCCTGCAGGCCGCCAGCGCCCGCCGCATCCCGTTGGCCGACATCCTCAGCGAGGACACCGATCTCATTGCCGACCTCCTTTCGACCGCGGATCCCGAGACCGCCCGCGATCTGGCCAACACCCTCATGCTCAACCAGGGCTTCGAGGAACTGACCAAGAAGTCGCTGCTCGCCCGCTTCATCAAGATCTTCCCGAACATCCAGTCGCTCGTCGCCACCGATGCCGAGGCCAAGGAGGAGCAGCTCCTCGTTTCCCGCTCGAGCTACGACCGCAAGCGCGAGGAGTACGACACGATCGTCTCAAAGAAGATTCCAGAGAACTCCAAGGCCATCGCCTCCGCGCGCGAGCACGGCGACCTGAAGGAGAACTCCGAGTACAAGATGGCCAAGCAGGACCAGCAGGTCCTCATGGCCCAGAAGACGCTCCTCGAGAAGGACCTCGGCCGCGCCCGCATCACCGACTTCAAGGAAGCCTCCACCGAGCAAGTCGGCGTCGGCAGTGTCGTCGCGGTTCGCGATCTCAAGGGCGGCAAGTCCACCACCTACAAGATCCTCGGCGCGTGGGACAGCGATCCGGAGAACGCCATCATCGCCTACAAGACCCCGCTCGGCCAGGCCCTCCTCGGCAAGAAGCCCGGCGATCAGGTCACCGTGCGCATCGGATCCAGCGAGGAAAGCTACGAGATCGTCTCGATCGGCCGCTACACGGCCTAAGGCTCAACGCTCTCCTTTTCTTTCAAGCCACCGGCCCGCGCCGGTGGCTTTTTTGTGCATGCGGGGCTCAATCGTTCTCGTCCTTCGTTCTCTTTCCCGTTCTCCGGATCGGGCTCGAAAAGCCGAATTCGGAGGAGAACGAGAACGATGACGAGAATGAGAACGAGTCCGGCTAGGATCCCATCCGCCTCCGCTCTTGCCCGATCCCGGACCTTTCCTCACCGTACCGGCCCGTGAACGCCTCCTGGGATACCCTCAAGCTCCTCTCCGACCCCACCCGGCTGCGTATCCTTTCCCTCCTGATGCGGGAGGAGCTTTCCGTCGGTGAATTGGAGGAAATCCTCGGCATGGCGCAGTCGCGCATCTCCTCCCAACTGGCCCAGCTGCGTCAGGCCGAGCTGGTGAACGACCGCCGTGACGGCAAAAAATCCTTTTACTCGCTCCGCCCCAACCTGCCAACACGCACGGTCGCGCTGCTGCGCGCCGCCACCGAGACCGTCGCGGAACTTCCGGAATTAGCCGAGGATCGGGAAAACCTCGACCGCGCCCTCGCCAAACGCCGGGCCCACCAGGAACAGTACTTCAACCTGATCGCGGGCAAGCTCGGCAAGCATCACTGCCCGGGCCGGTCATGGGAGGCCATTGGCCATCTCGCCCTGCGCCTCATCCCGCGCATCACCGTCGCCGACCTCGGTGCCGGCGAGGGTCTTGTTTCCCAACTCCTCGCGCGTCGCGCCGAGAAGGTCTGGTGCATCGACAATTCCCCGCGCATGGTCGAGGTTGGCACCGACCTCGCCGCCCGCAATGGCCTGGCCAACCTCGCCTACAAGCTCGGAGACATCGAGGCGGTTCCGCTGCCCGACAAGTCCGTCGATCTCGCGATCCTCTCGCAGGCCCTCCACCACGCGCAGCACCCCCAAACCGCGGTCAACGAGGCCGCGCGCATCCTGCGGCCAGGCGGACAGCTGCTGGTCCTCGATCTGAAGGAGCACGGGTTTGAAAAAGCCCGCGAGCTCTACGCGGACGTCTGGCTGGGCTTCAAGGAAAGCGCCCTCCATGGTTTCCTTAAGAAAGCCGGATTTCAGCAGGTTGAGGTGACCACCGTTGCGCGCGAAGAACAGGAACCGTTCTTCGAGACCCTGCTCGCCAGTGGCGTGCGCGGGTAGCGTACAGAATCATTCTCGTTCTTCATTCGCTTACGCGTTCTCGGATCGAGAACGAACTCAGGACCATGCCTCGCGCAGTCCCGGATTGCCGAACAGCCGGCGTTCCCGCTAATCTTTATTACCCCATGAGACGCCCCCTCCTCCTTGCTCTGGTCGTTACGTTCACGCTGGCCTTCAACGCCGGCTCGGCCGCCTCGACCCCGCCCCTCCTTGCCGGTCAGCGTGTGCTGATGCTCGGTGACAGCATCACGCAGGACGGTCGCTACGTGACCTTCCTCGAATACTACCTGCATCGCCTCGCTCCCGGCTCGCGCTGTGACCTCATCTCGATCGGCCTGGGCAGCGAGACGATCTCCGGGCTGACCGAACCGGGCCAGGCGTCTCCCCGCCCGAACGGGCTCGACCGACTTGATCGCGCGCTCAGCACGATCAAACCAACTGTCGTGTTCGCCTGCTATGGCATGAACGACGGTATCTACCACCCGTCATCACCCGACCGGCTGGCTGCGTTCTCAAGCGGACTCGACGTCCTGATCGCCAAGGTCCGCGCGGCCGGGGCCAAGTTGGTCCTGATCACTCCGCCCATCTTCGATCCCCTGCCCATTCCGCAGCGAATCGCGCCCGCCGACGCCACGGTCTACGGCTATCAAAAGGCATTCGCCGGCTACGACGATGTCCTCGCCGAACTCGGCGCCATGGTCCGCACCCGCAGCGCAGCCGACATCTCGGTCATCGATCTCCACACGGCGATGCGCGCCGCCCTCGCGGAGCAACGCAAGTCCGACCCGTCCTTCACGTTCACGCCGGACGGCGTTCATCCCGGCGACCTCGGTCATCTCCTGATGGCGCGGGTCATTGCGGCCGGCCTTGGCCTCACGCCGCCCGCGGGCACCCTCGACGCGGAGCTGGCCCGCATCAACGCCGACCCACTCCTGCCGCTCGTCCGCGACCGCCGCACCCTGCGTTCCGAGTCGTGGCTCGCGCACGTCGGCTACACCCGCGGGGAGACCTATCGCTCACAGTACACGCAAGCGGCCGAGCGCGCCGCCGCCCGGCTCCAGACTGAAATCGAACGCGTCGCCGCGCTACCGCAGGCGAAATGAGCGACCTGTTGGTTCGCTTTCCCTGCGCCATGATCTCGCGAAGCTGGCTCCTCGTCGCCACCTGCTGGGTCGGCTGCGCCGTCGGCTGCAGCCCACGCGAGAACACGGCGAATGCGCCCGCCACGCCGTCCTCACCCGGCTTCAAGCCCACCGTGGTCGCCTCCGGCCGCCCGCCGGGCGAAGCGCCGCCCGGCATGGTCTGGATCCCCGGCGGCGAGTTTTCGCGTGGGGCCGAAGATCCGGCCCTGGGCTTCTGCGTGGTGGAACAGCCGATGCCCGACGCCCTGCCCATCCATCGCGTGCAGGTGGATGGATTCTGGATGGACGAAACCGAGGTCACCAACGCCCAGTTCGCCGCCTTCGTCGCGGCCACGGGCTACGTGACCATTGCGGAGCGCCCGCTCGATCCCCGCGATTTCCCGGGTGTCCCGGCCAGCGCCCTGAAACCGGGCGCCGTTGTCTTTACCGCTCCGCCCGGCCCTGTTCCGCTCAACGACGTTTCCGGCTGGTGGCGCTATGTGCCCGGTGCGCATTGGCGCATGCCGGACGGCCCCGGCAGCTCGCTCGCCGGACGCGAGCAACACCCCGTCGTTCACATCGCCTACGCTGACGCGGAGGCCTACGCCAAATGGGCGGGCAAGCGCCTGCCGACCGAGGCCGAGTGGGAATTCGCCGCACGCGGGGGGCAATCTGGCCAGCCCTACGTCTGGGGCAACGCGCTCAAACCCGAGGGACGCTGGATGGCCAACCTCTGGCAGGGGCCGTTCCCGTTCAGCAACAGCGTCGAGGATGGCTTCCGCACCACCGCGCCGGTGAAGAGCTTTCCCGCCAACCCCTACGGCGTGTACGATCTCTCGGGCAATGTCTGGGAATGGTGCTCGGACTGGTATCGGACCGACACCTACGCCACGCTCGCCGCGCAGGGCGTGCCCGCCAATCCGACCGGGCCCGCCACCAGTCATGACCCGGCCGAGCCGGGCGTGGCGAAACGCGTGCAACGGGGGGGATCGTTTCTCTGCACTGACCAATATTGCTCCAGCTACGCCGTCGGCGCCCGCGGGCGCGGCGACGTTTCCACCGGATCGAACCACGCGGGATTCCGCTGCGTAAAATGATTCTCTCCTCCCTGCGCCTCACCGCCCTGTTCGGCGCTCTCAGCTTAGCCTCAGCGCAGGCAGCCGAGCCGCCGATGAATGTGGTCGTGCTCGTGTCGGACGATCATCGCTGGGACTCAATCGGCGCCGCCGGCAACCCCGTCATCCGCACCCCGCGCCTCGACGCCCTCGCTGCGGACGGGATCCGTTTCAGCGAGGCCCGCGTGACCACCTCCATCTGCATGGTGAGTCGCGCCTCGATTCTCACGGGCCAGACAATGTCCCGCCACGGTGTGGACGCCTTCGGCAAGGCGATCCCCCCCGCCGCCTTCGCCCAGACCTATCCCGCCCAGCTGCGCGCCGCCGGCTACTGGAGTGGATTCGTGGGCAAATACGGTGTCGGTGCGATTCGACCCGGCGACTTCGATTTCTCCCGCCAGTACGAAACCAAGCACTGGTTCGAATCCGAAACCGGCGAACCGATCCACGTCACGGAGAAGAATGCCCGCGACGCCCTCGATTTTCTTCGGACCCGTCCGACGGACAAGCCCTTCCTCCTGAGCGTATCGTTTTTCGCCGCACATGCCGAGGACCGTGCGCCCGAACAGTACCTTCCCCAGCCATGGAGCGCGGCCGCGTACGAGGGCGTCACCATCCCGCCATCTCCGCTTGCCACGGAGGAGTACCTGGCCGCGTTGCCCCCCTTCCTCGCGGCACCCGCCAACGAGGGTCGCGTCCGCTGGGGCTGGCGCTTTGACACGCCCGAGCGCTACCAGACGTACATGACCAACTACTACCGGCTGATCACCGAGCTGGATCAGGCGGTCGGACGCATCGTCGACGAACTCAAGGCGCAGGGGGTCTACGAACGCACCCTGATCGTTTTCATCGGCGACAATGGCTATTTTCACGCCGACCGCGGCCTCGCCGACAAATGGTATCCCTATGAGCAGGCCCTGCGCGTGCCCTTGATCGTTCACGACCCTCGCGTGCCCGCCCAACGGCGCGGCGGGGTGCGTGAGGAGCGCGTGCTCAACATTGATGTCGCGCCCACGGTGATAGCCGCCGCCGGCCTACCCATCCCAGAACGTATACAGGGACGTGATTTCTCTGCGCTTTACCTCGGACCCGGCCTGCCCGACTGGCGCGAGGAATTTTTCTACGAGCACCCCACCATCACCTCGCGCGACCGCATTCCGACGTCGTGGGCCGTCGTCCGAAAAGACGTGAAGTACATCTATTGGCCCGAGTTCGAGTACGAGCAGCTCTTCGACCTCGTCCGCGATCCGACGGAGCTGCACAACCTTTCCGGCGATCCCGCGTCGGCCGCACTCCAGAGCGAGTTGCGGCTCCATCTCACCCGCCTGCGAGAACGGGCCCGGTAGCGCCCCGTCAATCCCCACCGTCCGAATAGATCGCACTCGCCTCACCTGCTTTCCTGAATTGGGCTGACGATACCCACCTCACCCCGGATCCCTCGCAGGATCTGCCTGTTTTCCCTGCCGTCCACCATGCCCCGGTCCGGTTTTTTAGCTGTGTTTGCCGCCACAATCGTGGCTCCGGTCGCGCATGCCCTGACGCCTGAGCAAATCGACCGCCTGCCCGCACCCGCCGCGCATACGGTCGATTTTGCGCGCGAGATCAAACCCATCCTGGAGCAAAGCTGCCTCCAGTGCCACGGACGGGGTCGAGACAAGGGCGGGTTCAACCTCGACGACCGCGCCAACCTCATGCTCGGCGGCGACTGGGGTGAGGCGATCACCCCGGGTCACAGCGCTGATAGCTACCTGATCGAACTCGTCGCCGGCTTCGATGAGGACCTCGTCATGCCTCAGAAGGGCAAGCGTCTCACTTCGGAGCAGATCGGACTCCTGCGGGCTTGGATCGACCAGGGCGCGGTCTGGGACCCGGCCATCACTTTTGCCCGGCCGGAGCCGGACAATCTGGAGGCCGTACGACCGGAACTGACCACCGGCAAACCGACCGACCATCCGGTTGATCGCCTGCTGACACCCTATTTCGCCGCGCACCGCATCCGCGTGCCACGCGTGGTTTCGGATCGGGTCTACGCGCGGCGCGTCTGGCTTGATGTCGTCGGCCTGTTGCCGCCACCGGCCGAGCTCGATGCGTTTGTCGACGACCAGCATCCCGACAAACGCCGGCAGCTCGTCCGCCGACTCCTGGCCGACAACCGCAACTACGCCACCCACTGGCTTTCGTTCTGGAATGATCTTCTCCGCAACGACTATCAGGGCACCGGCTACATCGACGGTGGGCGCAAGGGCATCACACCCTGGCTGTACGCCTCACTCGAGGTCAACAAGCCCTACCACCATTTCGTTCGCGAGCTCGTTTACCCCGCGCCTGAATCCGAGGGCTTCACCAAGGGCATCGTCTGGCGCGGCGTCGTGAACGCGAGCATGGTGCCCGCCATGCAGGCGTCGCAGAACGTCTCGCAGGTCTTCATGGGCGTGAACCTGAAGTGTGCCTCGTGTCACGACAGCTTCATTGACGACTGGTCTCTCGCCGACGCCTACGGACTCGCCGGAGTCTACAGCGACGACAAGCTGGAGATGGTCGAATGCGACAAGCCCACGGGCGAGACCGCCACGCCCCGCTTTCTCTATCCGTCGCTCGGCACGATCGACCCGACCGCCACGCGCCCCGAGCGCATGGCCCGCCTCGCCGAGATCGTCACCGGCCGCCAAAACGGCCGCCTGACGCGGACCCTCGTCAACCGGCTCTGGCAACGCTTCCTCGGACACGCTTTGGTCGAACCCGTCGACGAGATGGACAAACCCGCGTGGAGTCCCGCAGTGCTCGACTGGCTCGCCGAGGACTTCGCCGATCACGGCTACGACATCAAGCACCTGATCGAAACCATCCTCACGTCCCGGGCCTACCAGCTGCCGTCGGTCCCGCTGCCTGAGCGCAGTGCCGATAACTTTGTCTTCCGCGGCCCCGCCGTCCGCCGCCTATCTGCCGAGCAGTTCACCGATGCCGTGAGCACGCTCACCGGAATCTGGAACGACCGACCCGCCGCGCGCCTGATCGAGAACCACTGGGCCGGGCGCGACTTCTCGCCAATCCGCGCCGCCCTCGTGCCCGCGAGCCCGCTGCAGGTCGCCCTCGGACGACCCAACCGCGAGCAGATCGTCACCGTCCGCGGCTCAGTCGCCACGACGCTCGAGGCGCTTGAACTCACCAACGGCGCCGAACTCAAC
>DASWVY010000029.1:0-75793 GCA_036401075.1 Opitutaceae bacterium | reverse complement strand
CGCCTGCAGCCGTTTGACCACGACACTAACCGCCCCAACTTGGCAGCTTGTGCTACATTGTAGTCGGCCCGCTCACGCCGACGCTCGATTCGGTCGAGAGGCCGCCGGGATCCCTAAGGTTTGAGCGGTTTAGATTGAGGTGTAGCCGGGGTCGCTGACCCCGGTCTGGGACATTTTAGAGGTAAACTCCAATCCCCGGGGTCAGCGACCCCGGCTACCGTTTTCCTGAAAATGCTCCAAGACGGAGAGAACCAGAACCGCCTGCTGACCGCCGGCCAACAAAAAGGCCCCCGCCTTTTCAGGCGGGGGCCAAGGGGATCTTCTTCGGGATCCCGGCCGGTCAGGGGTAGAGGCCGGCGGGATCCGCGAAGAAATCGATCAAACGTTCCGCTTAGAACGTGTAGGTGGCGGACAGGAAGTACGCGCGCGGGGGAATCGGCACGAACTGCAGGGTCTGCTGCTCATAGTTGGGCGGCAGGGTGACGAAGCTCTGACGGTCACCCGTGTTCACGCCCCAACCGCGCCAGGTCATGACACCTTCGTCGTCCAGAACGTTGTTCACGTTCAGGTTGACCGAGAAGCGGTCCGAGAAGCTGTAGCCAGCCGCGAAGTCGAACTGGTTGAAGCGCGGCAGCATGATGACGTTCGAGATGTTGCCGGGGCGCTCGCCCATGTGCTTCCACGCGAGGTTCGAGAAGAACTTCTCGGTGCGGTAGCTCAGGGTCGTGTTCAGGATGAAGTCCGGATTGTTGTCCGAGGGCTTGCCCGAGAAGTCTCGGTACTCGTCGTCGTCACGGCCATTCTGATTGGCCGCGAACTCCTTCCAGACCGTGCCTTCCGACTCCTGCCAGGTGAAGACCGACTTAACGCTGAGGCGCTGCGTGATCTGGAAGTCACCCTCAAGCTCGACACCGTAGGAGGTGACGACGTTGAAGATCGGATCCGGATAGTAGAGCGTGATGCCGTCCGCTTCGGTCGCCTGCGGGTTGCTGAAGATGTCACCCAGGCGGCTCCAGAACGGGGTGGCGGTGAGGGCGAGGCGGCCGTTGTTGTAACGGTAACCCAGCTCCCACTGCTCGATCGTCTGGGGGCGCGGCACGAGCTTATCGAGGCGGAACTGCGAGTTGTACGAGCGGAAGAAGCCGTAATCCGGAGCCTTTTCACCATCGGCGAAACGGACGTAGAACGAGTTCCGATCGTTGATCACGTAGTTCGTGCCGATCGACCAGGAGAAGGAATCAACATCCTTGTCGTAGTACCACGTGTAACGGGTGCCGTTTTCCACATCATTGCGGAGACGAACCCAGCGATTATCGAAGTGCGTGTTCGGGTTGCCGTCCGCGCCACCGTAGGTCGGATCATCGGCGCGGTCATTGCGGACCGAGTTGCGCTGGGCGCCGTCGACCGCGTAGTTCTCCGAGCGGAAGCCCCAATCGACGTTCCACTTGTCGGTGATGTCCCACTTGTGGCCGAAGAAGAAGGCAACCTGCTTGGCGATGGCATCATTGCGGGCGATACCGGCGCCGAGGTTGGCGTAGCCGTTGACATTGGTCATCTGGATCGGACGACCCTGAGCCGCCCAACCCGCGACAGACTCGATCGAGGCCGCCGACGTGCCGGCCGGCGCATTGGCCGCCGTGGCCGGGGTCCAAGTGATGTCGAGGACGACCGGCTGTTCCTCGAGGGTCATCGCGCCGTTGCCGCCGCCAGCACCGTAGCTGTCGATTTCGGCGTAGCTGTAGAACATACCACCGGTGAAGACCATGTTGTCGGTCGACTTCGAGATATTGAAGTTACCCATGCCCTCATCCATGTGCTCGTAGGCGATACGACCGGAGTTGGTCCAGACGGCGCTGAGCGACGGCTGGGCCACCAGACCGATGTTCAGGTCCTTGTTCGGCAGGTTGGAGTAGGTGATGATCTGACCCGGATTCGACGGATCGTTGTTCGTCGTGTAGTTGCCGTTCGACGTGACCGTGGCGACAAGCTCGCCGCGGCGATAGAAGTTCAGCGTGCCGGGCAGCGGACGACCAGCCGCCACCGTGCCCTGAGAGGTCACGATCGCATTCTGGTTGGTGAAGCCCATCGAGCTGTAGAAGTTCGGCCACTGGAGGGAACGGGGCGCGACACCGGCGCTGGAGTTCCAGTCCGCCCAGGAGCGGCTGAACTTGCCGGCCGCGGCGGCCGACCAACCATTGCCGAAGTCATGCGTCCACTGGCCACCGAACGTGCGCTGCTGGGAGTGCACCTTGTCGGACGCATCCCAATCCGTCATGACATCGGCGGAGCCATAGGGAACCTGATGGCTGGCGGCCGGCCAGAGATTCGTGGAGTAGCGGCTGAGGCCGGGGCCCTGGACCGGGTCCTGCGGGTTCTTGGCCAGCAGGTACTCGTACCAGTGGTTACGGTCGTTCAGGTACTTCGCGTAGAACTTGATGTTACCATTGCCGTAATCCTTGTAGAGATTGGCACGGACCTGGTAACCGTCGTTCATCGGATAGCCGTTGGTCGGACGGTGACCTTCGTCCACGCGGTAGAAACCACCGGCGTAGTAGGTCCAGCCAGACTCACCGAGCGGGCCGCCCACACCGAGATCGCCACGGTAGAAGAGCGAACCGTCGCCCACCACACCGACGCGGCCACGGGCTTCACCGGCAAACTCGGCGCCGCCGACCTTGCTGATGTAGTTGAACACGCCGCCGGGGGCGTTGGCCGTCGTGATCGAGGCCGAGCCGCCACGCACCGCTTCAACGCGGTAGAGCATCACGTCCGGACGATGGAAGTAGTCCGGGCCGTAGTTGCCGAAGTTGACGTTCGTGATCGGCAGACCGTCCTCTTGGAGGGAAACGTAGTAGTAGCCGTTCGCACCGTCCGAGGTGTTGGCCGAAACGCCACGGGAGTACACCATGCCGCGGATTTCACCGAGGGAGGAGTTGACGAACACGCCGGGGACGTTGAGCAGCAGGTCGACGCCGGAAACCGGCACCTGCTGGGTCAGGGTGGAAAGATCGATCGTGGAGATGGCCACCGTGGCCTCCTGGGCGGAGGTCGCAGTGAACACACCGGTAACGACGAACTCTTCGAGTTCGACGGTTTCTTGGGCACCGGCAGCCGGTGCCGTAGCCGGATTATTCGGGTTGGTCTGGGCCACAAGGCCCGCGGCCAACCATAGGCAGCTCGCGCCGCCGAGCATATAGCGACTATGCTTAGTCATGGTTTGGGGTGTTTTGGGTTAACCGTCTTTTTTTATCACACCGAACGGTAATCCGGTGCACAGACGGAAAAGGGGGATTCGCAAGGGCATGGAAGATCCTGAGGCGCCGCAAATCCCGCTTCCTGACTTTTCCGTCAGTTATTGAACGCTTTTCTGGCAGGCCGTGGCGCACGTCGAATGGCGCCTGCGTCCCCCCATGGGCGAAATCGTTTTTGCGCCTCAAAACAGGCGGAGCGCTGCCAACTTCTGCCGCAGTCTCCACCAAACTCCGTCATTCGCGGCCGGCCGCTCGCGATCCGACGGATCCCGACACGAACCTTACACTCCGGTTGGGTGTGCGATTGACGCGAGCGTCATTGCGCGTCAAACCCTACCACGACTCAGCTACCCCGCTGGATCGTGCCCTTCCCGCTCCCTCACCCCGGGCAGCGTGATTCCATCCCCACCCCGTCCGTTGTCATATCCGAAGCCTTGTCTTCCGTGCCCACCTGCTGCGGCCCGCGCAGGCAACCGGTCTAGCCCGCCGGTCTTCATCCGTTCATTGCTTTCCAACCAGGAACCCCACCCCTAAGCCGTGAGTACCCCCACCCACCCCGCCACGCATCACACGCCGCAGATCCTCGTCGTTGATGACGAGCCAAAGACCCTGCAATCCCTCGCCGAAGGCATGCGCGAGGAAACCTGGTCCGTGGCCAGTGCCGCCGATGGGGATGAAGCCGTCGGCCTCATCGACCGCCTGACGTTCGATCTCGTGGTCCTCGACTGGACGATGCCCGGGCGCGACGGCTTCAGCGTGCTCCGCCACCTGCGCAAGCGCGGCGCCCAGGTCCCGGTGCTCATGCTCACCGGCCGCTGCGGCCTCGACGACCGGGTGAGCGGGCTGGAAGGCGGCGCGGATGATTACGTCGCCAAACCCTTCGCCTTTGCCGAGCTCATGGCCCGCTGCCGCGCCCTCCTGCGCCGCACGGCCCTCTCCACCGGCCACATCCTTTCCTACGGCGACCTCCAGCTCGACTCGCGCGCCCGCGTCGCCTTCCGCGCCGGGGTCGAGATTCCGCTCACCCCGCGCGAGGTCGATGTATTGGAATACCTGTTACGCTATCAGGGCCAGGTCGTGACGCGCGAGATGCTCGAGCGCGACGTCTGGCGGCAGGTGCACCGCTTCTCATCCCTCGACAACGTGATCGACGTCCAGATGATGCGCCTGCGCCGCAAGGTCGACCGTGAGGGCTCCGACAAGATGATCCACACCCTGCGCGGCCTCGGCTACCGGCTCGGTGGAGAGGCCGCGTGATCGGTTGGTGGCAACGGCGCTCGCTGCGCTTCCGCCTGGCCGCCTGGTACGCCACCGGCGGGACGCTCCTGCTCATCGCCTTCAGTGCGACCATCTATCTCTACGTTGCCAACTCCCTCGCCCGCCCGATCGACCATCAGCTGCGCAGGGACCTCCAGATTGTCCGCGAGCATCTCTCCTTTTCCAGCGCCGGCCTGATGCTCTGGGACAGCCGGGAGTTCGCTCCGGGCGCGCCGTGGAACCCGGGCAATCCGTGGTTTGAACTCTGGGATGAGCAAGGGCGCCTCGTGCATCGCGCGTGGTCGCTGGCCGAGGAAAATGCCGGCACGCTGCGAACCGCCCCCGTGCCCGGCCGCGAGGCGGTGAGCATCCTGACCCTCAATCCAGCGCTGCGCGTGCGCACGCTCAGCCTGCCCTACGCCTATCCCGGCATCGCCGAGGGCTGGACGATCCGCGTCTTTCACATCCACACACCGGTGGCGGACACGCTGAACGCGCTGCTCGGCATCATCGCTATTGCGCTGCCCGCCGTCGTCACCGTCCTTGTCTTTGGCGGATATGCCCTGACCCGGCGCTGGCTGAAGCCGCTTGATCTCATGGCCTCCGAGGCGGGCCACATCAGCGCCAGCGACCTCGGCCGCCGGCTGCCTGTCGCCAATCCCCACGATGAACTGGGCCGGCTCGCCACCGTCTTCAACCTCACGCTCGACCGGCTGGAAAACGCCTTCCGCGACCTCGACCGCTTCGTCGGCGATGCCGCGCACGAGCTGCGCCGGCCGCTCACCGCCCTGCGCAATGTCGGCGAGGTCGGACTGCTGCGCGAGCGCACCGCGGCCGAATACCGCGACATCATCGGCAGCATGCTCGAGGAGCAGCACCGCATCCAGGCCCTCGTCAACCGCCTGCTCGAACTGGCCGGTGCCGAGAGCGGCGGCATCCTCGGGCACAAGAACCCGGTCTGGATCAACGAACTCGTGGCCCAATGCGTCGACGAATTCTCCCTGATCGCCGAGCCGCGCGGCCAGCAGATCGAACTGGATTCAGTTCCGGCCCCGGCGGTCACCGACCCCGTGATCCTACAGCAGGCCGTGCGCAACCTGCTCGACAACGCCCTCAAGTACAGCCCCGACGGTTCGACCGTCCGCCTCTCCATCCGGGATGAGGGCGACGTCTGGCGCATCGCGGTCGTCGACGCCGGCCCCGGCATCTCGCCTGAGCATCGCGCCCGCCTGGCTGAACGCTTCTTCCGCGCTGGCCGCAGCAGCGACAAGACTCGCCCCGGCTTCGGCCTGGGCCTCTCCATCACCCGCGTCTACATGCGCGTGCTGCGCGGAGCGCTCCACTACGAACGCCTCGAGAGCGGCGGCAGCCGCTTCAGCCTCACGCTGCCCAAGGACGATGTCGGGACCGTGCCCTCGACCCCGACCCAGGTCTGACCGCGCCCGAAGGCGCGGAAATGCCAACACCTAGAGCGATTCGGCGCCTCACTCCGGCTGCGGGATGCTTTCGCCCGGGGCCAAGCCAAGCGCCCAGCGAATGCCACCCAGCAGGTGGGCTTGAAAGGCCTGCGCGATCTCCGGTGAATTCATCCGCGTGGTCGTGCCCGGGGGCGTCGCCACCGGATCCCAGATGTCCTCGCGGTGCCCCAGCGACGTGTAGAAAATCCGGCCCTTGCCCTGACTGCGCGCCCACGACACCGGGAAATGTCCGGCCGCCCCGGCCTCCCCGCGGCCATCATCGGGCCGGCGATTCATGCTGAGCACCGAGCGAACCCGGCTGCGGTCGTAGAGCTTGAAGATGTACCACTCCTCGTGGAGCGAGCGCGAGGCGCCCCAACCCGCCGCGGCCGCGTGTCCGGTATCCACCGTCACCACCTCGCCCATGGCCTGCTTGCCATGATAGTCAAACGCCCCGCCCATCATCTGCGCGTACGCCGGCGTCCCGTGCAGCGAATCCGTCGCGGCGTGCACGCCGACAATCGCACCGCCGTCGGCGACCCACTTGAAAAACGCGTCGGCGTCCGGAAGCGGAAGCTGACCCACCGTGCTCAACAGGATGATCGCGTCATAGGACTTCAGGGCCTGCGCATTCATCAGCGGCGCGAGCACCTTGGCGACCTGCGCGTCGAGCGCCGGCCCGGTGCCCCCCTGTTTGCCCGGCTCGGGATACGTCGGATAATCCGGACTCTCCGAGGTGGAAACGATCGTGAACTCACCGCTCTTCGCGGCCAGCTCGCGGATGACTTTCTCGCCGAGCGGAATCGACGAATGACGGAAGCCGGTGGTGGTGGTGACGAGCAGGACGCGCTTGGGTGCGGACGCCGCCAGCGCGGATCCGACGACGCCGACAGCCAACAGGACTGCGAGGAGGGACTTCATGGGGATGGGGGTTGAAGGAAGAAAGCAAACCCGCCGCGGACGTGATCCGTCCGCAGCGAAGACCGGAGAACTTAAGCCTTGGGAAACTTGACCCAGCGGGCGCCCAGCTTGGAGGACTTCACCACGGTCTCGATGAAGGCCATGCCCTCGACGCCGTCCTCGATCGTGGGAAGATCAAGCTCGGCCGGAAGCGGCTGGCCGGCGGCCTCCGCCGCCAGCGCACGGAAGACTTCCTGGTAGATGTTGCCAAAGGCCTCGAGGTAGCCCTCGGGATGACCGGACGGCGTGCGGGTGAAACGCTTGGCCTCGGCGCCAACGTAGCCGTTGCCCCGCCCCCAGATCTCGCTGGGGCGATCCGGGTATTTCACGATCAACTGATTCGGATGCTCCTGCCGCCACTCGATCGACGCCTTCGTGCCGTAGACACGGAGGTTGAGGTTGTTTTCCTCGCCGACGCTGATCTGCGAGGCGTGGAGCACGCCCTTGGCGCCGCCCTTGAAGCGGAGGAGAATGTTGCCGTCGTCGTCGAGCTTGCGGCCCTTCACGAAGGCCGTGAGGTCTGCGCAGAGCGTGTCGATGTGCAGGCCGGTGACATAGCGGGCGAGGTTCTCGGCATGTGTGCCGATGTCGCCGATGCAGCCCGCCGCGCCACTGCGCTTCGGGTCGGTGCGCCAGCTCGCCTGCTTCTGGCCCGAGCCCTCGATCAGCGTGCTCAGCCAACCCTGCGAGTACTCGGCCACGACCTTGCGGATCTCGCCCAGCGCACCCTCGCGCACGAGCGAACGCGCCTGCTTGATCATCGCATTGCCCGTGTAGTTGTGCGTCAGGACGAAGAGCCGGCCGGACTTGCGGACGATCGCGCGCAGCTTCTTCGCCTCGGCGAGGTTGAAGGTGACGGGCTTGTCACACACGACATGGAAGCCCTTTTCGAGAAAGAGCTTCGCTGGCGGGAAGTGCTGGTGGTTCGGCGTCACGATCACGACGAAATCCAGCCGGTCGCCCGCGGGCCGCGCAGCTTCGGCCTTCGCCATGTCGGCGAAACTGCCGTACACCCGCGAGGGATCGAGCCCGAGGTCGGCACCCGACGCCTGCGAGCGGGCTGCGTCGGAGGAAAACGCCCCCGCCACCAGCTCCGCCTTGCCGTCCATCAGGGCGGCGATCCGATGCACCGCGCCAATGAAGGCGCCGCGACCGCCACCGATCATGCCAAATCGAAACTTGCGCGTCATGAGAGGAAAAAACTGCGATGAATTATTGATTCTTGCGGTCAAAGGCGGCGTCAAACGCCACCCCGCTCGCCGGGAAGTCCAGCCGGCGCACAAGCGCCGCGGCCTCGGTGCCGCCATGCACGCGGTCCATGCGCACATCCTCCCACTCGACGGACAGCGGACCGCGATAGCCCACGTCGTTGAGCGCGACGATCACGTCCTCGAACTTCACGTCGCCGTGACCCGGCGACCGGAAGTCCCAGAAGCGGCGCGCATCGCCGAACGTCGTGTGGCCACCGAACACGCCAACCGTGCCGTCGCCGTGGCCCCACCACGCGTCCTTCACGTGCACGTGGAAGATGCGCTCGCCGAGGACACGGATGAACTTCACGTAATCGACTCCCTGGTAGCCCAGATGGGACGGATCGTAGTTGAAGCCGAAGCGCGGGTGCCCCTTGACGGCGGCCACCGCGCGCTGGGCAGTGACGATGTCGAAGGCGATCTCGGTCGGGTGAACCTCGAGGCCGAAGTTCACATTGGCCTTGTCGAAGGCCTCAAGAATCGGCCCGAAGCGGCGCGCGAAGTCCTCGAAGCCGCGGTCCCAGTAGGCCTGCGACGTCGGCGGAAACGCGTAGGTCGCATGCCAGATCGACGAGCCGGTGAAGCCGTTGACGACGGCCGGAAAAGGATTGTTCGACGCTGGGCCGGGCCGGGCATCGAAGAACGCGCGGGCCGCACGGCCGGCGACGATCATCTTGCGCGCCGCGCGCTTGCGCACGCCCTCGGGATCGCCGTCACCCCACACGTCCGGCGGGAGGATTGCCTTATGCCGCTCGTCGATCGGATCACAGATCGCCTGGCCCACCAGGTGACTCGAGATCGCGTGGCAGGTCAGGCCGTTGGCCTTGAGCAGATCCCATTTCTCCTGCCGGTATTTCTTGGAAGAAAGCGCCTGGTCGACATCGAAGTGGTCGCCCCAGCAGGCGAGCTCAAGTCCGTCGTAGCCCATCTTTCGGGCGAGCGGCGCAAGCTTTTCAAGAGGAAGGTCGGCCCACTGGCCGGTGAACAGCGTGACAGGGCGAGGCATGGGTAGGAGGGGGTTGCGATCATGATAGGCGACGCCCGCCCCCTAGGCGCAAGAACCATGTTGGCTCGTCGGACGCTCCGAAATTTTTCGCCAAATGGCCCGCAGACTTGCGCATCTCCCGCTTTCTCCCAATAAATATTACCGACTAGCGCCCAATGCCTCCCCACTCCCGCCGGCTGGACTCGCCGGTACGGAAAAACCAACACCACCCCCATGAGCCCATCCACTCCCCTTGATAACGGTGCCGCCATTGATCGCCGTTCCTTCGTCAAAACCCTTTCGGCCGCCGGCCTCGGTGCCGCCGTCGTCCCGTCGATCGTGACCGCCCAGGCCACGTCCACGCGCCGCCGCTACGCCATCGTCGGCGTCGGCTCCCGCAGCGGGATGTACCAGGGCGCCATCGAGGGCGACTACAAGGCCCACGCCGAGCTCGTCGCGATCTGCGACCGCAATCCTGGCCGCATGGAGGTCTCGCGCCGCCGCTCGACCCGCAGTGGTGCCACGCCCGCGCCCGCCTACCTGCCGGCCGACTTCGAAAAGATGGTCGCCGAGACCAAGCCCCAGATCGTCATCGTCACGACCATGGACTCGACGCACGACGAGTACATCATCCGCGCGATGAACGCCGGCTGCGACGTCATCACGGAAAAGCCGATGACGACCACGCCCGAGAAATGCTCCCGCATCCTCGAAGCCAAGGCCCGCACCGGCCGGAATGTCCGCGTCACCTTCAACTACCGCTACTCTCCGCCCCGCACCCAGGTGAAGGAACTCCTGATGAACGGTGAAATCGGCGAGATCCTCTCCGTCGACTTCCACTGGCTCCTCAACACCCACCACGGCGCCGACTACTTCCGCCGCTGGCATGCCCACAAGGAATTCTCGGGCGGCCTGATGGTCCACAAGGCGACCCACCACTTCGATCTCGCCAACTGGTGGATCGGCGCCGACCCGGTCGAGGTCACGGCCGTGGGTAAGCGCGAATTCTACACCCCGCAGATGGCGAAGCGCATGGGTCTCAGCGGCCCGCATGAGCGCTGCCTGACCTGCCCCGAGAAGGACAAGTGCGGATTCTACATGGATCTCGCCGCCAGCCCGTCGCTCAAGTCCCTCTATCTCGACAACGAAAGCCACGACGGCTACTTCCGCGACCGCTGCGTGTTCCGTCCGGAGATCAACATCGAGGACACGATGAACGTCATCGTGAAGTACGCCAATAACGCGACCATGGCCTACTCGCTCAATGCCTTCAATTCCTGGGAGGGCTACACCATCGCCTTCAACGGTACCAAGGGCCGCATCGAGCACAGCATCGTTGAGCAGGTCTACGTCAACGGTACCGACACGGTCCAGGGCGGCATCCAGGAGGGTGGCGTCCGCACCCGTGTGATCCCGCTGCGCGGCGCGCCCCGCGACATCGAGCCCTGGACGGGCGAAGGTGGCCACGGCGGCGGCGACAAGGTCATGCTCGACGAGATCTTCCTCCCGAATCCGCCTGCCGACAAGTACATGCGGGCCTCCGATGAACGCGGCGGCGCGGCCTCGATCCTGACCGGCCTCGCGGCCAACCGCTGCTTCGAGACCGGCCAGTCGGTCAAGATCAAGGACATGCTGCCCTCGTTCACCTCGCCGGGTTATCCACCGATGCCTTCGCGCACCGCCCCGCTGCCGATGCCGGAGCGTTCCTCGCCCCGTCGCGGCGAATAAGGTCGGGCCGCTTCACTTCCTCAAGCCGGCGTGCCGCAGGGCCGCCGGCTTTTTTGCGCCCAGCCGTTTCAGCCTCGTTCTCCGGATCGAGAAGGAGAAAGAGAACGAAGAACGAGAACGATCAGGCCGGGTCGCGCTCAAGGCCCGGCCAGATGAATCCCCGCGCCCGGTCCCACCGGCCAGCCGAGCAGCAGCCAGATCACCAGGAACAGGCTCCAGCAAACGAAGTTGCAGAGTGAATACGGCATGAAGAGCGCCACGGTCGTGCCGATGCCGGCCTTGGGCGCGTAGCGCTGCACGAACATCAGGATCAGCGGAAAATTCGACGACAACGGCGACATGATGTTCGTGATGCTGTCGCCCACCCGGTAGGCCACCTGGGTCAGCTCCGGGGTGTAGCCGAGCAGCATGAACATCGGCACAAACACCGCCGCGAGGATGGCCCACTTGGCCGAGGCCGAACCGAACACGATGTCGACGATCATCGTCAGGACCACCAGACCGAGGAGCAGCGGAATCGCCCCCAGCTGCACTTCCTGCAGGAAAGCCGCGCCCTTGATCGCGAGGATCACCCCGAGCCGGGTTTGACCGAAGAGATTAACAAACTGGGAGATGAAGAACACCACCACGATGTAGCTCGCCATGAGCTCGAGGTTTTTCTGCATGCCCTTGTAGACGTCGCTGTCGCTCCGGATCGTTCCGGCCCCGAGTCCGTAGGCCACGCCAGGCACCAAGCCGAAGAGAAAGATGAAGAACACCAGACCCTCGACAAAGTAGGAGCCCACGAAGCCTGGCTTCTTCGGATTCTGCAGAAATCCGCCTTCCGGCAGGAGCCCGCCGAGAATCACAGCAGCCAGTGCAACCAACCCCAGCGCGGCCCAGCGCAGTCCGCGGCGCTCGGCCGCGGTCAGCGGAACGATCGGCTGCGGCACGACATCCCCGGTGTAGCGCCCCAGTCGCGGCTCGACCAGACGCTCGGTCACCAAGGTGCCCGTCGCCGTCACCAGGAAGACCGAGGCGGCGAGGAAAAAGTAGTTGGCCATCGGCGTCACGACATACGCCGGATCGATCAGCCGCGCGGATTCCTGCGTCAATCCGCTCAGAATCACGTCGGTCGGCGACAGCAGCAGATTCGCCGCAAAGCCGCCGGAAACGCCCGCCAGCGCTGCCGCCAATCCGGTCAGCGGATGCCGCCCGACGCTATGAAAGAGCGCCGCACTCAGCGGGAGCAGGAGCACGTAGCCCACATCCCCGGCCGAATGCGACATCGTCCCGGTGAAGACCACGACCCAGGTCAGAATGCGCGCCGGCGTGGCGCTCACCATCACGCGCACCATGGCGGACAACAGCCCGCTGTGCTCCGCGACCGAGAGACCGAGGACGCTCATCAGCACCGAACCGAGCGGCGCAAAGCCGATGAAATTCGGCAGCACGCCGAGGATGATCTGCTGAATGCCTTCCAGCGAGAGCAGATTGGCCGCCACCACGGTCCGGCCGGTCACCGGATGCGTCACCTCAACTCCTGCGCGGTTGACCGCCCACGAGACCAGCACGACGGCCACGCTCAATCCGAGAAACAGGGTCGCGGGATGCGGCAGCGCATTACCCAAGCGTTCCACCCGGTCGAGCACCCGCTGAAATCGCGTTTCGGACGAGGCGGAGAGGGTTTTCATGAAGAGCGGGTCTTGATCCAGTCCTTCGCTGCCCGGAGGTAGCGGGTCAGGCTGGCCTGTGCCGAGGCAAAATTCGCTCCGCGTGCGCAGGCCGCCTCGTCGAGGTAGCAGGCCCGGTTGATCTCGATCTGGATACTGTGCCGGCCGCGGGCCGGATCGCCCAATGACGCCACCAGGTCGCCGCCCTTGTACGGATCGTTGATCTGCACGGAGTAGCCGAGGCCACGCAGAAAATCCGCGGTCCAGGCCGTGAACGCCGGATCCGACGTCTTGCCCAGCCGGTCGCTGACCACGAAGTCCGGCCGCGCCTCGCCGGAGTCGATGTTCATCTCGTTGCCGCGCGACTTCATCGAGTGGCAGTCCACATGCCACACCGCACCGTGCCGGCGATGGACATCGTCGATCACCTGCCGGAGCGCGTTACGGTAGGGATGATAACAGGAATCGAGCCGCCGCTGCACCTCCGCCACGCTCAGCTTGCGGTCATACATCGGAACGCCCGGCAGCGCATACCGCCGGATCAAGCCCATGCCACGACGCGTGTAGTCCGTGGCCGATACGGGACCCGGCCAGGGTGTATCGAGAATTTCCGCATCGATGTCCGTCGCTGCACGGTTAACGTCGACATACGCCCGGGGAAAACGGGCCGCCACCAGCGTGGCCCCGACGGACGGCGCGGCGGACCACAGTTCGTCGACAAAGGCATCCCACGTGGTGAGGATCGCCGCTCGCGAGGCGAGCGGACGAAAATCCGCCGGCCACTCCATCCCGCTGTGCGGAGAATCAATGACCAAAGGCACCGGGTCGGCGCTGGGAGGAAAAAGAATGACGGGGCCGGAGTTATCCAAGGGCGTTAGTCGAAAGCGGCTAAGCGTGATGATTCAGGACGGCACCGGATTGGCAATCACCGCGCAGCAAAACTGACGGTACGGGAAGGCGCCAAGCCCTCCCCCATTGAATCTGATTCTCAAGAGACCCTACGCCGTAACCCATTGGAAGAGCGCGCGTCAGGAGGCCTGATTCCCGCTCAACCGACGGCTCCCCTGACCAAGACTTTTCGCAAAACCATCTTTTGGCTGCATCTCGCCGCCGGGCTGATCGCCGGCCTGGTGATTGGGATGATGTCCCTCACCGGAGCCGCCCTTGCCTACGAGAAGGAACTGATCGCGTGGTCGGAGCGTGACGCGCAACGCGTGAGCAGCGCCCCCGGCGTACAGCCCCTCGCCATCGAGGAGCTCCTTGCCCGCGTCCGTGCAGCAAAGCCGGAAGCGCAGCCCGCCAACATCGTCATCAAGGATGATGCGGAGGCCGCCGTGGCCGTCGGCTTGGGACGCGCTGGAACGGTGTATGTTGATCCCTACCACGGCGACGTGCGGACGCCGGAGCCGACCGCCTTGCGCAGCTTCATGGCCACGATGGTGTCGTGGCATCGCTACATCGCGTTGAGCGGTGACAACCGCGGCCTCGGCAAAGCCATCACCGGGGCCTGCAACGCCGCGTTCCTTGTGCTCGGCATCACCGGGCTCTACCTTTGGTGGCCGCGGAGCTGGTCGACTCGCGTCCTGAAGAGTATCGCGACGATGCGTTTCAATCTCAGCGGCAAGGCCCGCGACTTCAATTGGCACAACGCGCTCGGCCTGTGGTTCGCCCTGCCGATCATCGTGATCACCACCACCGCCCTCCCCATCTCCTACACGTGGGCGGGAACGCTGATCGCCCAGCTCAATCCCCCGGGAGCAGCCCCGGGCGGAGGGCCCGGCGCCGCGGCGCCCGCCGTGAAGCTCGCCACGCCGGCGCCCGGCACGACCCGCCTCGGTTACGACGCCTCGCTGGCCTCGGTGCGCACGCAGGTACCCGACTGGAAGCAAATCACCATCAACTTGGGAGGCCCACCGACCGGCCCCGGACCAGGCGGACCGGCGGCCACCCCGGTCGCCGCGAACGCGGCTCAGCCCGTCATCTTCACCATTCGCGAATCCGGCAGCTGGCCCCGCACGGCCAACACCACCCTGGTGGTCGATCCTTACACCGGCACCACGCTCCGGCGCGACGAGTTCAGCGCCATGCCCCTCGGCAACCAGGTTCGCGGCTGGACCCGCTTTCTTCACACCGGTGAAGCCCTCGGCCCTGTGGGCCAGGGCGTCGCCGGCATCGCCTGCCTTGCAGGCGTGATCCTGATGTGGACCGGATTCGCCCTTTCGTGGCGCCGGTTCTTTGGTCGCACCCGCAGCGCGCCAAGCCAGACCTGAATCCTTTCGCCCGCGAGCCAGCTGACATATCCATTTCGACGATACTGATTCTCAAGAGTGGTATTTCTCGCCGCGCAGGGCCCGAATGCTTTGATCGCCTCACCCGCGAGCCGATGCCCCCCTTTCATCCCCCGCCACCATGCCCCTTCGCCTTGCCTTCGTCTTCCTCCTCCTGAGTTCGGTCTGCCTGCGCGCCCAGGTCACCGAAGTTCCGCACACCGTAAAGCCCGGCCACTTCCTGATCGAAATGGACGCGCTCTCCCTCACCTTTGACCGGGAAGGCGACGACCGGCTCACCGCGATCGCGGCCGCCACGACCTTCCTGTCCACGGGCCTCACCGCCAACTGGGATGTGCAGGTCGGGCTCGAACTCTTCCTCAGCCAGCGCGTAACCACCGCCGGGCTCAAGGAACGCAACTCGGGCCTCGGAGATCTTTATCTGCGCAGCAAGTGGAAGTTCTACGAGGACGAGTCCCTTGGCGTATCCGCAGCGATCATACCCTACATCAAGTTTCCCACCAACTCAGGCGATGTCGGCAACGACGCCACCGAGGGTGGCATCATCGTGCCGTGGGAGGCCGCGCTCGGCGGCGGATCGATCCTTAACGCGATGGCGGGGATCGACCTCACACGCAACGACGACGATGACGGCTATGACACCTACTGGCATGCGTCGTCGAGCGTCAGCATCCCCTTCACCGGCTCTTTTCACGCCTACGGCGAGGCCTACGTGGCCAAGTCCTCCGGCGGTGCGCCGTGGGAGGCGGTGCTCGGCGCGGGCTTGTTCTACTCCGTCACCGAATCCATGTCCTGGGACTTCGCCGTCTACCGCGGCATCTCCGACGGCGCCGCCGATTGGAATCCCGTCGTCCGTTTCAATTTCGGATTCTGAAGCCGGCCGTCCGTCGGCACGCGAGCGCGCGCCGCGCTACAGCTGATGGTATGCCCGCTGCCGGCGATACACCATCGGCGTCGTGCCGGTGGCACGGCGGAAGACCGAGATGAAGTGCTTGGAATCGGTCTGAAACGTCTGCCGCGCGATCTCCTCCACCGACAGGCTTGAGTTGGTCAACAGGGCTTTGGCGCGCTCCATCCGGACGCGTGACAGTTCCTTCTTCGGCGACCGTCCGAGGTGTTCCTTGAAGCGCCGGAACAAGGCGCTGCGCGACACAGGGATGTCCGCAAGCAGCTGCTCGATGCTGACGGGCTTCGCCGCGTTGTCGCGGATCAGGCGCGAGACCTGCGCCACATGCGGGTCGCTCACCGCGGTGACGTCCGTCGACCGCCGGACCACCAGGCCGCGCGGATCAAAGAGCAGCGGCTTCTTCGGCGGCCGGCCACCCTTCATCAGTCGGTGCAGCAGCGCCGCGGCCTCGTAGCCGATGCGCTCCGGGTACACGTCGATGCTCGAGAGCTGCGGCGTGGAGAGATTGCAGAGAAAAGGGTCGTTATCGACGCCAAGGATCGCCACCTCGTCAGGCACGGCGAGCCCGGCCCGGAGGCAGGCATCGATCACCTGCTGGCCGCGGTCGTCATGACAGGTCATCACCGCAATCGGCGTGGGGAGCGACTTCAGCCAGCCGGCCACATGGCGCTGCTCCGCATCCCAGGAGCGAAAGGGCGCCGCCGGATGCTCGTAGGTGTGGCAGTGAAAGCCCTTGGCTTTCACCAGACTCTCGAAAAGCGCGCAGCGGTCATCCTGGTTGCGGTTCTCCCCCCGCGGCGTTCCGCAGAAGGCGAAGCGGCGAAACCCCTGCTCAAGGAAGTGCTCCACCGCGAGCCGCACCACCGTCTGATTGGAGATAGCCACCGTCGGCAGATTGAGGTCCGGCAGCGCATTGCGCAGATCGACCACCGGCACCGAGGTGCTGGACAGCGCGCGCGCCATCGGCCGGTCATTGATGCGCGCAAGGATGCCGTCACCCCGCCACGCGTTCAGCCACGGCGGCGGCCGGGCGCCGAGCCCCTGGGGCTTGAAGTAGATGGACCACGGCTCGTGCTCATGCTGATAGCGGATGACCCCGCGCAGGATGCCGCGCCCGTACTCGCGCGACGTTTCCACGAGAAGCGCAATCTTAGGCGCCGTTTTCATGGCGCGACGCAATCACAGGCGTGAACAAAAAACAGTATTATTATGCACAAAATGGCCATTGCAGAGGCCCCCGCTTCGTTACCTTAGTATCGATCACGTTACCGCCTGAGATCGGATTCTGCTCCCCTGCGGAACCCCACCCCCACCCCCAGCTTTGTCCGGCCAGCGCCGGACTTACCTCCCCCGGCCCGACCTCGCGTCGGTCCGCCGCCTTGTCAGATACCAACCCCAAAGCGTCATGAACCGAAAGAAAACCGTACCGCCGCTGATCGCCCTGATCGGCCTTGCTCTCGCGCCGGCGCCCCACCTGGGTGCGCAAGGCGCTTCCACGTCCGCTCAAGCCAATTCCCTCGGTGTCCTGACCGGAACCGTGACCAACGCCGCCACCGGCCGCACCCTTGAGGGCGCCCGCGTGTACCTTCAAGGTGCGAATCGTGAGGTCTTCACGGATGAGCAAGGCATGTTCCGCTTTGCCAACGTCGCTCCCGGCCAGGTGGTCATCGAGGTCACCTACACGGGTCTCGACACCGTTTCCATGACCGTCGGCGTCGCCGGTGGCACCTCCACCCGGCAGGACGTCACGCTGACCTCCGACGTCTACACCCTCGGCGAATTCCGCGTGGCCGGTGAGCGCGAGGGCAACGCCCAAGCCATCACCCTCCAGCGTCAGTCCCCGGGTGTGAAGAGCATCGTTTCCGCCGATGCCTTCGGCAATCTCGCCGGCAACCCGGCCGACCTGCTCATCCGCCTCCCCGGCGTCGAGGGCCAGTCGATGGACGGTGACATCCGCTATGTCCGCATCCGCGGCATGAGCCAGAATCTCAACACGGTCACGATCAACGGCAACCGCGCGGCCAACGCCGGTTCCGCCGGTTCCACCCGTGAGTACCAGTTCGAGCACACCAACGCCGACGCGATCGAGCGCATGGAAGTCGTCAAGTCACCCACCCCCGACATGGATGGCGACTCCATCGGTGGCGCAGTGAACTTGGTGACCAAGAGCGCGTTCGACAGCTCCCCGGAGCGTCGCATCAGCGGCTCGATCGGCTCCATGTGGCGTCCCTGGGATCCGCGTGACACCGATTATCCCGAGCCCCGCAGCTACTCGCTCAATTACTCGGAGGTCTTCAAGGAGAAGATCGGCGTCACCGTGAACCTCGGCTACCGCGTGGTGCCCTCGATTCTCTCGGAGTCGATGGCCTCCTACCAGCAGGTCCCGAACGGCTCGACCGCCCCAGCCTACCTCTACCAGTTCGACTGGCGCGACTCCCGCATCCTCCGCACCCGCGGCGGCGCGAACCTCAAGATCGACTACAAGCTCAACGACGAGGTCCGCTTCTACCTCAATGGCTCGGCCGACAAGAGCAACGAGAAGAAGGACCAGTACGTCGAGCAGTGGCAGACCAACCAGTCGGTCGCCGGCGTGGACGGTAACGGCAACTTCACGGGCACGGGTGGCATCATCCCCGGTTTCACTGAGACGCTGACCCGCGTCCGTCCGGTCACGGCCAGCAACATCCAGCTCCGGCCCGAGTACCTGAATAAGCAGGCCAAGTCCAACTACCTCCAACTCGGCGCGGTCCACAAGTACGACACGATCGACCTCGACTACGACATCTATCAGTCGTACGCAGAAACCAACTACCCGGGTACGCGCTACATGGCCTTCATCGCGCGCAACATCGGCTTCGACATCGAGAAGCGTGATAACCCGTACTTCCCCTATGTCACCCAGACCGCCGGAGCCGATCTGACCAACCTCTCCGCCTATCAGGAGAATCTCTACAACAGCACGATCCGCAACGGCAAGGACCGCTACATTGGGGCAGCCGTCAACTTCACCAAGCGCTTCGATACGATCGCCCCGACCTGGATCAAGGTTGGCGCCCGCATCCGCCAGCAGAAGCGCGACCTGACCGACAACTCCTATCGTGGCACGTACGTCGGACCTGACGGCGTCATGGGCACCAATCCCCTGACCGGCATCAACGACGACAATCTCGCCCAGTTCGGCCGCGGCTTCACCAATCCGGATACCGAACTGTCCCGCTACCGCCAGCTCCCTTACGCCAACTTCGGCGGCAAGGGCCGCGAGGGCATCGACACGGTCTTCGCCAACAACCGCCAGTACTTCAAGCCCGACATCACGTCCAACACGACGGTCGAGTACACCGGCAAGCAGAACTTCGAGGAGACCATCACGGCCGCCTACATCATGGGCAACGTTGATCTCGGCAAACTCAATGTCATGGGCGGCGTCCGCGTCGAGCGGACGGATGTCTACGGCGAAGGCGCGCTGCAGTACGTCTCCCCGGAAGAGAAGGCCCGCCGCGCCGCCTGGGTCGGCACGGTGACCGATGCCGAGCTTGAGCGCCGCATCCGCGCCGAGTACAGCGGTCGCCAGTCCACGGAAGGCGACACTCAGGACGTCTTCCCCGGCCTGCACTTCAAGTACACGCCGATCCCGAACCTGATCACCCGCCTGAGCTACGCGACCAACATCGGCCGTCCCTCGATCGGCCAACTCATCCCGCGCACGACGGTCAACGACGACAGCCAGACGATCTCGACCAGCAATCCGAACCTCAAGGCTCAGAAGGCCGACAACTTCGACCTCAGCGCCGAATACTACTTCGAGCCCGCCGGTGTCGTTTCGATCGGCCTCTTCCTCAAGGAGATCAGCCGCTTCATCTACACCGCGAGCGGCGCGGTCGTCGGCAGCGGTGCCGACAACGGCTTCGACGGCAGCTACACCGGCTACGTGCTGACCACCCAGTACAACGGTGGCTCGGCCCGCGTCCGCGGCATTGAGCTGAACTACAACCAGCAGTTCACCAACCTGCCCGGCTTCTGGAGCGGCTTCGGCGCCTTCGCCACGTACACCAAGATGGATATCGAGGGTGACTACGAGAGCGGCGGCGGCCTGCAGTCCACCAGCGAGGTCCCCGGATTCAATCCGATGACGGCCAACGCCGGCATCTCCTACATCCGCGGCAAGGTCACGGTCCGCGTCCAGTACAACTACACGGACGAGTTCCTCAGCTCCTACAACGCGAACCAGTCCCGCCTGTGGTACACGATCCGTCGCCGCACGGTTGACCTGAAGACGATGTACCGCGTCACGGACAAGATCGACGCCTACCTCGACTTCAACAATATCTTCGACGAGCCTGACTCCGGTTCGAAGTGGTTCGGCGACCGTACCCGCAATATCAAGGAAATGAGCCCGCTGGTTAACTTGGGCATGAATTTCCGCCTCTAAGTCAGCCTGGTTGGGTTCTCTCGGGGCGCGGTTCCACCATGAACCGCGCCCCTTTTCTCTCCCGCTGGCGGATTCGCTCCGACCTGATCGGCGTCCGCACCATCCCCAAGCTCGTCGCACTGGAAATGGATTTTACCCCAAGATCGCCAAGAACGCGTAGCCGGCCATCCGTCCCCCGTGGGTCCGGTCGCCGGGTGAACTTGGCGATCTTCGTGTAAAATTTATCCGCAATCTGTTCCGGCCCTAAGCCCCGCTCCCATGCCGACTTCGATCCTCAAAAAATCCTTTTCCCTGGTCTGCGTCGCGCTGCTCTCGTTCGGCGCAACGGTTTCCGTCTTCGCCCAGGCCGAGCCCGCCCGCAAAAAGCTGGTGATGCTCATTGCTGAGGACGAATACGAGACCGCCCGCACCCTGCCGGCCTTCGCCGCTGAGCACCTGCAGAAGGATTTCAATGTCGTCGTGCTCGAGGGCGCCGGTGGCCTCGACAACACCACCTTCCCCCGTCTCAACGAGCTGGATACGGCCGACCTCCTGCTCATCAGCGTCCGCCGCCGGCCCCTGCCGCCGGAACAGCTGGCCGTGATCCGCCGCTACGTCGAGGCCGGCAAGCCGGTCGTCGGCATCCGCACCGCCAGCCACCCCTTCTCTCCCGCCGCCGGCCGCACGCTCCCTGCCGGCTATGCCCAGTGGACCACGTGGGACGCGGATGTCATCGGCGGCAACTACAGCAATCATCACGGCCACGGCCCCATCCTCAAAGCGACCGCAGCCAAGGCCGGCCACGCACTGCTGGAAGGCGTCCAGACTCCCTTTGAATCCGAGGCCTGGCTCTACCGCAACACGCCGCTGCGCGACGGCACCGAGCTCGTCCTGAGCGGCACCATCCCCGGCCAGCCCGCCGAGCCCCTCGCCTGGACCTACAACCGTCCGGGCGGCGGCAAATCATTCTATGTCGCGCTCGGCATGCCGTCCGATTTCGCCAAGCCCGCCTTCACCCGCCTGCTACGCAATGGCATCTACTGGGCCGCGGGCATTCCCACCACGCGCGTGGGTGTGAACCAGCTCCGCACCCCGACCGACGTCGCTGTCGATCTCGTCCTGCAGGAGCCGACCGTCGCCCAGCCGGTCTTCCTCAACTTCGATGAACGCGGCCGCATGTGGGTCGTCCAGTACCTCCAGTATCCCGAGCCCGCCGGCCTCACCGCCGTCGCGCGCGACAGCGTCTGGCGCATCGTCTACGACAAGAAGAAACCCGCCCCGCCCTACGACACGCCGGAAAAGGCACCTTTCCGCGGCAAGGATCGGATCTCCATCTTCGAGGACAAGAACGGCGACGGCACGTTCGAGACGGAGAAGACCTTCATCGATGGCCTGAATATCACCAGCTCCGTCGTCCGCGGTCGCGGCGGCGTGTGGGTGCTCTCCCCCCCCCAGCTTCTGTATTACCCCGACGCCAACAACGACGACGTGCCCGACGGGCCGCCCGTGGTGAAAATCGACGGGTTTAATCTCGAGGACACACACTCCGTCGCCAACTCCCTCCGCTGGGGTCCCGATGGCTGGCTCTACGGTGCGGTGGGTTCGACCGTCTCGGCCGACATCGTCCGCCCGGGCATCGACAAGGAACCAATCGTCCACATCACCGGCCAGGGCATCTGGCGCTATCATCCCGAGTCCACCCGCTTCGAGGTCTATGCCGAGGGCGGCGGCAACACCTTCGGCGTCGAGATCGACGACAAGGGCCGCGTGTTCTCCGGTCACAACGGCGGCAACACCCGCGGTTTTCACTACGTGCAGGGTGGCTACCTCCGCAAGGGCTTCGACAAGCACGGCGAGCTCTCCAATCCGTACGCGTTCGGTTACTTCCCGCAGATGCCGCACCCCGATGTCGCGCGCTTCACGCACAATTTCGTGATCTACCAGGGCGGCACCCTGCCCGAGCGCTACCGCGGCCGCCTCATCGGCATCGACCCGATGAACAATTATCTCCCGCTGTCCGAGATCGCCCCGACCGGCGCCACGTTTGCCACCCGGGATATCGACAACGTGATCAGCACCGCCGATCGCCGGTTCCGTCCGGTCGACATCAAGCACGGTCCCGACGGCGCGCTCTACATCGCCGACTGGTACGACGGCCAGGTGAACCACTACCGGAATCACGAGGGCCAGATCACCAAGGACGACGGCCGCATCTACCGCGTGCGCGCCGCCGACGCTAAGGCCGGCTACGCCCCGTTTGATTTCATCACCAAGCCCTCGACCGAACTGCTGGCCCTGCTCCGCAGCGAAAACCGCTGGATCCGTGAGACCGTGCTGCAGGTCCTCGGCGACCGCCGCGACCCCGCTGTGATCGCTCCGCTGCGCCAGATCCTCGCCGAGCGCACCGTCGGCCAGCTTTCCCTCGAGGCCCTCTGGGCGCTCAATCTCAGCGGCGGCTTCAACGACGAGGTCGCGACCGAGCTGCTGGTTCATCCCGATCCCTACGTCCGCACCTGGACGGTTCGCCTGCTCGGCGATCGCGCCGAACTCAGCCCGCGCGTCGCCCAGGCCATCGTCGACATGGCCGCCAAGGAAACGAACGTCGAGGCCCGCAGCCAGCTCGCGGCCACCGCCAAGCGTCTCCCGGCGTCCAGCGCACTGCCCCTCATCGAGGTGCTCATCGCCCACGACGAGGACGCCAATGATCCGTACGTCCCGCTGCAGCTCTGGTGGGCGCTCGAAAGCAAGGTCGCAACCGACCTCGATGCCGTGGTGGGCCTCTTTGCCACGGCCTCGGAGAACTCGCTTTGGTCCCGCGCCCTGGTGCAAAAGCACCTCGCCTCCCGTCTCATGCGCCGCCTCGCCGCGAGCGGTGGCACGGAGAACCTTCTCGCCGGCGCCCGTCTTCTCTCCCTCGCACCCGAGGGCGAAAGCCGCCGCGAGCTGATCGCCGGCTTCGAGCAGGCTTTCGACGGCCGCGCCCTCCCCGCCATGCCCCCGGCGCTCGTCGATGCGATGGTCAAGGCCGGTGGCGGCTCGCTCGCCCTGCGCGTGCGCCAGAAGGATCCCGCCGCGCTGACCGAGGCGCTGCAGCGGCTCGCCGATCCGTCCGCACCGATCCTCGATCGGGTCCGGCTCGCCACCACGTTTGGTGAGGTGCCCTACGCTCCCGCCGCCGCCGTGCTGACCAAGCTTGTCACGGAAGCCAGCGCCGAACTCCGCCCCGCCGTCCTTGGCGCCGCCGCGGCCTATCCCGACCGCGCCCTGATCCAGGCCATCCTGTCCGCCTTCAGCCAACTCCCGGCCAACGAGCAGACCATCGCGCTCTCCGTCCTCACCAGCCGCCGCGGCAGCGCAGAGGCCATGCTGGATGCCATTCAGGCCGGTCAGTTTGAGGCCCGCGCCGTGCCGCGCGAGATGCAGGACAAGCTCCGCCTCGTCGACAACGGCGCCCTTGGTTCCCGCGTCGACCAAGCCTTCGGCGCCAAGGTGGTCGTCATGCCCGAGGAAACCGAGCGCGAGATCACCCGCATCGTGAACGTCATTCGCGAAGGTCGGGGCAGCCCCTACGCCGGACGCGAGATCTACGCTCAGCAGTGCTACGCCTGCCACCGCCTGCACGGCAAGGGCGGCGAACTTGGCCCCGATCTCACGTCCTACCAGCGCGACGACATCGCCACGCTCGTGCTCAACATCGCCAATCCGAACGCGGAGATCCGCGAGGGTTACGAGCCGTACATCCTCACGACCAAGGAGGACGCGACCCACACCGGCTTCCTCGCCTCGCAGGATGCCGAGCGGATCGTCCTGCGCGACATGGCGGGCATCAGCATCCCGGTCGAGCGCAGCCAGATCTCGTCCCTGCAGGGCATGGGTCGCTCGCTCATGCCGGACGGCCTGCTCGAAGGCCTGACCGACACCCAGCTGCGCGACCTGTTCGCCTACCTCCGCATCACCCAGCCACTCGTCGGTCAGGAACCCGCGGCGGCCACGCCTTAAACCTAGCGTCGACAGTCTCAGACTTGCCCTAATAACTACTAAGCGAACGCCCTGTCCCGGTCTCCGGCAAAGTTCGGAAGGAAGGGTCCCTCCTCGCCACCACCCCACCCATGTCTGAAAAAGCGAAATTCCAACGCGGCGCCATCCCAGCCCTCATCGCAGCCATCCTCGGCTGGTTGTTTGACGGTTTTGAGATGGGGCTATTCCCCCTGATCGGTCAGCCCGCCCTGCAGGACCTGCTGCCCGAGGCCACCCCGATTGTCCGCGGCCAGTGGTTCACCGTCATCATCGCGGTGTTCCTTGTGGGCGCCGCGACGGGAGGCGTTTTCTTCGGCTGGCTGGGTGACAAGCTCGGTCGCGTCCGCGCCATGTCGCTCGCGATCTTCACCTACGCGATCTTCACCGGCCTGTGCGCCTTCGTGACCGCACCGTGGCAGTTTGCCGGCCTGCGCTTCATCGCCTCCCTCGGCATGGGCGGCGAATGGGCGCTCGGCGTCGCGCTCGTCAACGAGATCTGGGGCAACCGCAACCGCGCGTGGATCGCCGGCATGATCGGCGCCGCCGCCAACGTCGGTTTCCTCCTCACCGGCCTGCTCAGCCTCAAGCTGAACGAGTCCATCGCGCAGGTCACCTCGTTCCTCGGCATGATCGGCGTCGGTCAGGAAACCGCCGACTACCTCCTCCACAACCGCGCCTGGCGCTTCCTCGCGATCAGCGGCGCCGCGCCGGCGATCATCATCTTCTTCATCCGCCTCTTCGTCGACGAGTCGCCAAAGTGGCTGGAGGAAAAAAACTCGGGACGCACCTCGCACTGGGCGTCAATCGATCTGCTCGGCGTATTTGTGGCCGCCGTCTCCGCCCTCGTCGTCATCTGGTCCTGGTCGCCCATGTCGCCCGTCGGCGGCACCGGTGCCTTCCTCATCACGATCATCGGTCTCGTGGTCGTGCTGTGGGGATTCCTGCTCCCGCTCCGCCGCTACCTAGGTCGCATCGGCGACTCCGGCCAGAGCACCCCGGCTGATCGCGCGCTCATCATGAAGCACCTGCTGCTCGGCTCGGTTCTCGCCGGCATTGCGCTGATGGGCACCTGGGGTTCCACCCAGCAGGCGGCGCGCTGGGCCAGCGGCCTCGTGCCACCCGGTTCCTTTCCCATCATTGAGCACACCGTGATCACGACCGCACTCGGCGCGATCACGATGGCCTTCGTCGCCGCCATCGCCGCGGATCGCTTCGGTCGCCGCTCGACCTACACCGGCCTGTGCCTCCTCAGCCTCGGCTCGGCGCTCCTGTTCTTCCAGACGAACAACTTCGCCGCGGACGGCAACGTGGGCAGCTGGTTCTACCTCACGACCTTCCTCATCGGCGGCATCACGGCGGCCTTCTACGGCTTCTTCCCGCTGTACTTCCCTGAGCTCTTCCCGACCAGCGTACGCGCGACGGCCCAGGGCTTCTGCTACAACATCGGTCGTCTCCTCGCCGCCATCGGCTCGCTGCAGCTCGCGAACCTTACCGGCCTGTTCTCGCGCGAGGGCACATCGATCCTGCAATCCACGGCCAACGCGTTCTCCGTCCTCTCCTGCATTTACCTCGTGGGCGTGGTCGTCATCTGGCTCGCCCCCGAAACCAAGGGAAAGCCGCTGGCCTAAGCCCGCTGCGATTTCCCTCGTCGCTGGACTTCCTCCCCATGCCACACCCGACCGATCTCCGCCCCATCGGGGCCTCCCTCTACTTCCTGCCGGTAAACAACCGGATGCCGCTGAAATTTGGCCGGGAAGTGGTGACACGGGTCAATTGCGCCCGGGTCTGCCTGCGGGTGCGGGGCCGCGACGGTCGGGAAGTGGACGGCTGGGGGGAAACGCCCCTGTCCGTCACCTGGGTGTGGCCGAGCGCCCTCAGCTACGAGGCGCGGGAACAGGTCATGCACACGTTCTCGCTCCAGCTCGCGGAACGCTGGGCCGCCTTCGACGTCACCGGCGATGCGATCGAGGTCGGCCACGCGTTCCAGCGCGACGTGCTGCCCGGACTGCTGGATGAGCTGAACGCCGCCCGCGGCCTCGACGAACCGATGCCCTGGCTCGCAGCGCTGGTCTGCTGCTCGGCCTTCGACCTCGCGCTGCACGATGCGTTTGGCCAGCTGGGCGGAAAGCCCGTGTACCAGATGTACGGACCGGAGCACCTCAACCGCGATCTCGGCGACTACCTCGTGCCGGCGGAGGGTGCCGCCGTGTCCTTCGACGGCCGCTATCCCCGGGACTTCTTTGTCAGCCCGGCGCCAGCCCACATTCCCGTCTGGCACATGATCGGCGGCGTCGACGCGATCGGCCCCGAGGATCTTACCGGTCAGGAGCCCAAGGACGACTACCCGGTGCTGCTGCGCGACTGGATTCGTCGCGACGGCCTGCGCTGCCTGAAATTCAAGCTGCGCGGCGACGACGCCGCGTGGGACTACGCCCGCACCGTGCGCATCGGGAAGATCGCCGCCGAGCTCGACGTGCCGTGGCTGACGGCTGACTTCAACTGCACTGCCCGCGACCCGCAGTACGTTATCGATATCCTCGACCGCCTGCTGGTTGAGCACCCGCGGATCTACGGCAGCATCCTCTACGTCGAGCAGCCGTTCCCGTACGATCTTCACAAATACCCGATCGACGTGCACGGCATCTCGGCCCGCAAACCCCTGTTCATGGACGAGAGCGCGCACGACTGGCAGCATGTCGCCCGCGGCCGCGAGCTGGGTTGGAGCGGCGTCGCCCTGAAGACCTGCAAGACGCAGACCGGCGCCCTGCTCAGCGCCTGCTGGGCCAAGGCGCACGGCATGACGCTGATGGTGCAGGATCTCACGAACCCGATGCTCGCGATGCTGCCACACGTGCAGCTCGCCGCACATGTGGGGACCATCATGGGCGTGGAAGCCAACGCCGCCCAATTTTACCCCGAGGCCTCGCGCGCGGAAGCACGCATCCACGAAGGCCTCTACCGCCGTCGCGACGGCCAACTGGATCTCACGACCATCCGCGGCGCAGGCTTCGGCTACCGCTTGCAGGAAATCGGTCGCGTCCTTCCCGCTCCCGCCGGCAGCTTCGGCACGCTCGACCCGGTTGCGGCCAAGTAGGGCGAGCAGTGGCTCGCATCTGAGATTTCAAATCTCAGATCACCTGGCCTCCGTCTGCCTCGCCTCTTCGCGGCTTCGCGTGAGTCCTCCGATCGGTCGTGCCCACCGCTTTCTCGCTTGCGCTCGCTGCCGCTTCATCGGGCGATAAGCACACCCCGATGCCGTCCGGCGAAACCCAGGCTCACCGCATGCTCAAGCGACTCGCTCTCGCATGGGCGCGCACCGCCGGGCTCGTGATCGCCGGCGTCGAGGTGCGCATTCCGCACAGCGGCTACCGCGCCGACGTCGCCGCCGCCTCGCGTCACCCGGCGGGACCCGAGGGCCGCGTCGCGCTCTTTGAATGCAAGCAGAGCCGCGCGGATTTCCTGCGCGATCAAGCCGACGAGGCCGCGACCCGCGCACAGGCCGCCGCCCTCGCCACTCGCGTCCAGGCTCTGCGCGCCGCGGTGGCGAGCCATCGTCCCGATCTGCGCCGGGGCGAATCCCTCTTTGCCGAGTTCGACAGCTACGATCTGCGCGGGCTGCGGCACGACACGTTGCATGGACTCGAACGCGAGCTGGACGCGCTTCAGCAAAAGCTCCTCACGTCGGTGAAGTTTTCCCGCCTGCGCACGTACCATGCGGCTGACCTGCTCTACCTCGTGACCGAACCCGGCATCATGGAAGCGCACGAAGTCCCCGACGGCTGGGGCTGGCTGGTCCGCGACGGCGAGACGCTCGTTTTGATCCAGCCCCCCGTCCGCCACGAGACCCAGCCCGACCGCCGCCTGGCTTGGCTGGAATCGATCGCCATCGCCGGAATGCGCGCGACGAAACGCCTGAACGCGCCTGACGCCTCATAAGTCCCAATTCCCTAAGTCGTTTGAAATCAGCATCGAATATAGCCGGGGTCGCTGACCCCGGTCCGAGGTAAATTCCAATCTCCGGGGTCAGCGACCCCGGCCACAACTGAACTCAGCCAACAAGAAGCGCCGTTGAGTTTGTGTAACTCCCTGGGGCTCATGCGGAGAAGGAGGGATTGGCTGGCGGCCGCCAAGTGCTGCGCACTCCCTGACTGGGTCGGGCTCCCATCCCTTTGTCCGGGATACCTTTGCGGCTTCCGTAAGCCGGCTGTGCCTGAGGTTTGCCATGAGGTTTGGGAAACCGTGGAAGTAAGTGAAATCAGCCGGAAAAATCCGGTCCGCCCGTCACTTACGCAATAAATCCCGCCTCGGGCAGCTTTGGGATGAAATCGGCGCGGAATGGCCGGTTTGCCAAAGGTTTGATAGGAAATCGGCCCCGGTGGCACCGATTCGGCCGGTGTGCTGCAGGATCTCTGCAGCCGGCGTGCGCTTCCGGTTCAGAGACCCGGCAGCCGGGCCTCGGTGTCGGCCTTCCTTGCCGTCTCCTGGCGGCGTAGGCGGGCCTGACGGACGCGGAGGGTCTCCTGCTTTGCCACGGCGACTTCCTCGGCACGGGTCGCCAGCAGTTCGGTGAGGCTGGCGCCGCCGACTTTGAGGGCGCCGAGGATCGCGCCGACGGACTGCGTGCCGTGGTGGGAGCCCGTCCGGCGGGCGTGGGCGGCGATCTCCTCGGCGTTGAGGCCGACGTAGCGGGCCACGGCGGCCCGGAAATAGGGGTAAAACTCGCCGACCTTGCCGGCCCGCTGGGCCTTGGCGATCGGGTCGAATAGCTTGCTGACCTCCAGGGCGAGGGCGGTGCCGTCGAGCAGCCAGCCCCGGCCGTGAAGATCCCGGAACATCGTCCGCATCTCGGCGGCGCACTGGCGGAGGAGCTTTTCCCGCTTCGCTCCGTCCTGCGGCCAGATGAAACGATTGAGGAGCTGCCGGCGCAGCCAGCGGTCGAACTTCATCAGCCGCTCGGCCGGATCGATCCCGGTGTGCTGGCTCAGCCAGCGGGTGTCGGCTTCCGCCTGGTCGCTGACGCTGTCGGCGCGGGCGTCGAGGTGTGTTTCCCAGACCTTCATGGTTTTACCACTTGATCAGGATGCCGGTGAATGGGAGGCCGTGCTGGGCCTTGAACCAGTCGCGCATGTCCGCCCACGTCGGGAAACCGTCCGCCTGGGCGAAGTTGAACTGGTTCGGAGCGTAGCCCGCCGCGCCGTCGTAGAGCGTGACGCCTTGCTCATCGATCCGGATTCCCCGGACCTCCGCGACCGTCGTCTCACGGAGCACGCGCTGCTTGGAACGGTACGGCAGGCCGGTCCACGTTCTAAGGCTTAGCGGCTCGCCCGGCTTGGGCATCCGTTTAGGGGTCGGCCTCACCGTCTGCCGTTTCTCGCCGCTCTGAACAAGAGGCGCAAACTGTGGTTTAAACATGCGTACCATGGCGGGGCCTTCGTTTCCTTAGGTTGCGATTGGAAGCTGACGCACGCGGAGGTGCTCGGGGATGTCGCTGAGTTCGTGTCGGGAATCGACCGCGCCCCCCATCTGCTTCATCCAGAAAGGCACGCCAGCTTCCTGGCACTGACGAAGGGTCTCGGTTGGATGCGCCTCATCCATCGGCTGGCAGCCGTGGCCACTCTCGCCGCCGTTGATGACCCATGCCTTCGACCCGAGGGCGAGGAAGTCGGCCGGAAGAACAAGCCGCCCAAGGCTCGGCTCGTTCGAGCAGAACACGACTCGCGCCGGGATGTGCTTCACGTAGTTCCAGCGCCAGTCAAACCAGCCAGCGTCCTCGGCGCTGAAACCAAACCAGACGTTCGCCGGAGCGTTTCCCTTGAGCCAGCTCCACGCGATGCTGTCTCCGTCGATCTCGCAGACGGCCTCAAGCCGTGCTCGCCACTGCTCGGGGCGCTTGGTCAGGAGAAGCCAGTCGAGGTGCGTCGTCGTCCGGATCAGTTCGAGAAGGTCCGCAAGCCATTCAATCGGGACCTCGTGGTCGAGCCAGTCAGCCAGGCTGGCACAGAACACGCGCGGGCGGGTGCCATCTTTGGCTGCCTGCCGATCCCAGCTTCGGACCTTCTTCCAGTTCCCGTTCGAGGTGCGGGAGCGAGGCTTGCCGGGACCCCACTCGACCCGCCCGTAACGGACGGCCATCAACATCATCGCGTAGCAAAGACGGCATGCGGGGCTGACCTTCGAGCACCCGATCCACGGGTTAAAGGTGTGCGTGGTCCAACTGATTTTTGAGTTCTCGGCCATGGTGTAAAAAGTTGAGGACTGACGCGTTGATTCTTTCAGAGCAGGGCGAGCTGCTCGCGGGAGGGGCGCAGCTCGGGGGTGGGATTGAATTGCGCCGGGTACTCCCGGTGCAGGCGGGCGCGATACATGTCGCGGCGGATCTTCATGTCGGTGATCTGCGCGTTGAAGCTCGCCGGGCAGGCGTACTTCTCCTCGAAGGTGCAGTGGCGCCAGAGCTTGTAGCCGGGGCTGCCGGGATAGCTCACCACGCCGTCACCAGCGGCGGCCGCCGCCAGGCGGATCCGGCGCTTGTTGGACTCGGAGGGCGTGCCGTAGATCAACACCGCCAGCTCGGCCGCCGTGGCCCACTCCGTCTGCTCGCCGAGAACAGCGACCAGGCGCTGGACGTCCCTCGCGGTGATCTTCGGCGCGCTCATGCTAGAACGGCGCCGGCTCCGTGGCCGGCGAAGTGTTGGCGATCTTCCGGGCGTCCTTCTCGATCTGGCGGACGCGGCGCTCAAGGATGCCCATGACCTGCTGGGTCTGGCGCTCGCTGATCTTGTCGAGGGCGGTGGCCTTGCCGTAGCTCACCTGGCGCACGATCGCGGCGAGGTAGTTGCGGCGGTGGGCGACGTCGTCGCCCACGATGGCGGCGACGGCGTCGTGGCAGCGGCAGCGGTAGTCCTCGATCCGAAGCTCGGGCGACTCCTGCAGGCGCATCTGCTCGTCGAAGCCGGCCGGATCGATCTCGGCCATCATGGCCTGGAGAACCTTGTCCAGCTCGGCGTTGGTGAACGCGGTCGAGGAGCATGCACGGCCGGTGCAGCGGCGGTGCAGCTCGTAGCGTGCGGCGTCGTCGTGGGGCTTGCCGGCCTCTTTGCGGGCGGCCTGCCACTGCGCGACGTGGACGCGGTACTTCCGGATCTGGTCGGGGCTCATGCGTTCACCCCTCTCGCAGAGAAATTCGCGCACAAGCCGGGCCGGTGCAAATCCCCGTAAACTCGAAAATAGAGGGCAGAGACTGCCCTCGCGATCATGACCACAAAATCCAAATCGCCGAGGTATCCGTGGACGCTTCCGCCCTGCTGGGGTTGGGGCACGGTGTGGACGCAGTTCATGGGGTTGCCTCAATTCGCGAAGTACCGCTTCAGCTCGCGGCCAATCCACTCACCGACCGGCACGCTCACGCCGTTGCCGGTCATTTTGTAGGCTTGGTTGTCGGTGCCGACGAAGACGAAGGAATCGGGCACGCCCTGCAGGCGGGCGTACTCGCGGACCGTGTAGGGCCGGACGCCATGCGGGAACCGGCGATCGACCACGAGCCGGGTGCTCTGGTCCTTCGCGTAGTGCGCGACGCAGGTCGGCGCGATGTCGCCGCGTGCCGGGTCGCTGATGATCGGCTGATCGCGGTACTTGCCGCCCAGCCGGGAGGTGACGTAGCTCGGGATCTCGATCTGCGGGTCCTTCTCCAGGATCGAGGCGAGGCTGCGGCGGCGGGAGCTGGTCGGCGGGCGCCAGGCGAACGGCCGGCGGGACGCGAAGATGATCAGCCGGTCGCGGCGCTGCGGGAGCCATAGCTCGCTGCGAACCGGGCAGAAGGTGCTGACGTGGTAGCCGGGCAGCTTGGTCATGGCTTCCATGACGACCGGGAACTTCCGCATGCCGGGGACGTTCTCGACGACGAAGACGTCGGGCTGCGCGAGGGCCGCGTGCCGGAAAGCGTGGAGGAACAGATCGTCGCCGGTCCGCGTCCCGTGGAGATCGGCCACGCTGGAGTAACGGTTGCAGGGGAAGGTGAACATCATCGCATTGGCGCCCTTGTCGGCCGCCACGGTCTTCCGCGTGACGTCGCCCTCGATCACCTCGTGCTTGAAGTTGCGCCGCTGCGTGGCGCAGCAGGCGGCGTCGATCTCGAAGCTCTGCTGGACCGGGACGCCGGCCCGCTCCAGCCCGATCTCGACCAGGCCGCAGCCGGAGAAGTAGCTATTGAGGCGGATGCTCACTTGGCGGCGTAGAGGTTGGCGATGCGCTGGCCGTGGTCGGTGATCCGGCCGCCGGACCGGAGGAAGCCCTCCAGACCGACATTCCAGGCGGTGCCCACGCGGGCGGGCGTGGGCGTGTAGCCGGCCCGCTGCAGGCCCGCCGCAAGCCAGCGCGCGTGCTTGGCGGCGACGGCCTTGGCGTGGGCGGGATCTCGCGCCAGGGAGAACGGGAGGGCCGTGTGCTGGCGCCAGACGCCGGGCGTGATCTGCCAGTGGCTGACTTCGCCGTGGCGTCCGGGCGTGCCATCCCAGCCGTTGCCGGTCTCGACCTGCCGGACCGCGTAGAGGAAGCGCTCCTGGTTGAGCGGCTGCGCGAGCCCGGTGGCCGCGAGGAGAATGAAGAGGGTAAGGAATTTCATGACTTGCGGGTGTAGAAGGTCGCGAAGACCCGCCAGCCGGCGTAGGTCTCGCGCGTGACCAGGAACGGATCGCGCCAGCGGTTGTTGTCGCCCTTGATCACGTAGCCCTTGGCGTCGCCGCCGATGAGCCGGTGCATCAGGTTGTTGTCGCCGCTGATGGCGTGGACGATGTCGCCCACGGCGAGCACCTCGAAGGGAGCGCGCTCCATCAGCACCACGTCGCCGTCACCGATCGCCGGCCGCATCGATCCCGTCGAGGACACGCGGAACGGGAAGATTTCGTAGCGGCTGATCACCGCCTCCTTGGTGATGTGCCGCGTGAAGATCGGCGCGACGCAGGCAACCATCTCCTCGGTGTTGAGCGAGCTGCTCGGCTGCAGGCGGGTAAACTGCGAGGAATGCTTCGTGACCTCCGCCGCGTTCAACGCCACCGGGCTCCCGGCGAGGGCCGGGAACAAGGTGGCGAGGAACTGACGGCGCGAGAACACGGTTTAGACTTCGTCGTCGCGGATGCGGAGGTCGTTTTGCTGGGGCCAGATCCGGACCTCGTAGAAGGCCTGGACGAGCATCGCTACGATCCCGCAGGCGATCATTCCAACGATCACCAGCGGGGTCGGCGCGTCGCCGAGATAGTCCCAAGCCATGAGGCCCAGCACCCCGAGGAGGAGTGCGAGCTGGATGAGGCAGGTGGCGCGGGCCTGCCGGGCCAGCCGTTGGAGCTTGCGGCGCTGGGGCGTCACTTGGCGCCTCCCTTGGTCTCAGAGAAGACGTAGCAATCGATCATCCACATGAGCACCCAGGCGGAGGCCACCCAGAAGGAACCCATGGCTGCGAGCACACCGACAAAGACGGCATACAGGAGGCCATCCAACGGCGCCGGCACGGTCCGCCCACGCTTGCGCATGCCTTCCTTCAGATCCTTGGAAATCAGCGCGAGACTGAGCAGCGCGAAGAACCCCGAGACGAAGGTGAACAGATTCCGCGCCCACTCGACGCCTTCAAACCAACCTAGCCAGAGCGCGCAGAGGAGCAGACCGTTGATCACGATCCACTGGACAACGCGGACGAACGGAGAAGCAGCGGCGGTGCTCATGACTCGCTCCCTTCCTCGCGGGCGCCCTCTTTGAGGATGCGCTTCACGAGCTTATCGGCGGAGGCCTCGACGGCCTTGATGATCACGCACTCGCCGGTCGTCTCGATGGTGACGCCGAGGCGGGCGAGCGTCTTGCCGTCCAGCTCCTTGAGCGCGTCGACGATGGGCTCCTCCATCGTGCGGATGTAGGTCTCGGCGACCTCGGCCGGGAAGAAGGAGCGGATGCGCTTGATCAGCGTGGCGTCGTCCTCCCAGGTCGCGGTGCCTCGGCCTTTGCCGTAGCCGACCTTGATCCCGGCGAAGGCGATGGTCTTCGGTTTGACGAACAGCTCCGGGTGGGCCTCGACCGCTTCGCGCAGGTTCTTCTGCGAGACTTCGGCCTTGGCGGCGAGGCGGTTGAGGTTGCTGCGGTAGCGAGCGACGACTGCGCGCATCTCGTTGTCCATCGCGGTGGCGAGGGCGGTCAGCTCGGAGCGGTCGTTGGAGTAGCGGAAGGCGAGAGCTTCGATTTCCTTGAGGGCGGTGGTGGTGGTGAGGGTGCTCATGGTAAGGGTGGTTGGATTACTTGGTGGCGCCGCGATCCAGGAGCGCCTGGACGTCGGCCGGGTACGGGTTGAGCGCGACGCGCAGCCAGACGGCAGACGTCGTGCAAGTGGCGAGAAACAGCGCGACCAGGAGGATCGCGGTGCGGCGGGTGAGCGTGTTCACAGCGGGCCTTTCTTGCCGGCGGCGCCGGCGAGGGGCTCGACCTGGACGGTGTTGTCGGCCTTGTCCCGGCCCACCACGACGCCGATGATGTCGAGGTCGTGGCGTTCGCCGGACTCGAGCCAGCGGCCGTCGCCGCGCCAAAGCTCGGGCTGGTTCTCGCCCTGCAGATTTCCGAGGAGGCGAAAAGCCCGCGTGTCCTTCACGTGCTGCTTCACCTCGGCGAACTGATTGCAGCGCAGGAGCACTGTGCAGGGTGCCTGGTACGGGAACGCGCTCACCGCTGGCCTCCCTTCGTGCTCACAAGGGCCACCCTCGGCCGTAGCACAACCGGCGCCGGCCGCACGCGGCTGGCAGCGCGGTGGCCGCGGGCGAGGATCTTGACGCGGGTGAGGATGAAGAGCGCCTCGGAGAGGTTCTCGATCGCCGAGTCGGCCCAGGTGTCGAGCAGCATGGAGCCAGGCTCGGTGGGCAGGCCCTTCACGCAGCCGTCGGCGTGGCGGATGAACCGCGCAGCTTTGCGCTGCAGGCGGAGGATCTGGGAATCGGAGGCCATGATCAGCGCCCTCCCTTCTTCGCCGGCTTGGATGGGGCGTAGGCCCACGCATAGACCGGGATCGTGACGGCCTCGCCGCTCGGGTAGAGCCACACGTCGCCCGCGCAGTAAGCGATCTCGACCTCGTCGCTGCCGTCGAAGTCGGTCGCGATCAGGCAGGTGGTCTGGTCGTCGGGCAGCTCGTCCTGGACGTACTTCCAATCGAGCGAATCCACGGTGGCGACTACGTCCTTGTTTGCGGGGCTCATGCGGCCTCCTTGTCCCAGCCGGTGGCCGGCGCGATCGCCTGCTGCTTGATCGAGAAGTGAGCCGTGAGGAAGTCCTGCCAGTTGCACTGGTCGCGCTGGGCGTCGGCCGCCAGTTCGTTGGCGAAGCGGATGCGCTCGATGATCGCGGCGATGCCGTTCTCCTCGGCGATCTGCTTGAGCGCGGCGAAGGGCTTCTCCTTGATCCCGGAGATCGTGAACTCCTCGTGGCGCTCGGACCATTCGAGGCCGCTGCTCTCGATGATGGCCTGGACGTCGGCGACCGTGGGGGCCGCGCCGAGGTTCACCTGGAGGATGCCGCGCTTGAAGATCTGCACCAGCTCCCGCTTGCGCTCCTTCTCCGCCTTGGCGAAACCGAGGTCGGTGTAGCTCATGACGAGACCGAACTTCACGCGGTCCCAGATCCGGCGGATCTGCTCCATGCAGGCGAAGAAGCTGCCGGCGCGGTAGACGTTCGCGAGGAGGTGGACCTCGTCGAGGATCAGCACCATGTCGGGCGTGAGGGCCTTGCAGATGCGCTCGATGAGGTCGGGCGTGTTGGCGTTGGGGCTGATGCCCAGCTTGATCGCGATGGCCTGCAGGAGGCCGCGCAGACCGTTCACGGCCTCGATCTCGATCAGCACCGTCTTGCCGTGGTTAAAGTCCACGCAGTTCTGCTTGAAGGTCTCCGTCTTCCCGATGTGCGAACCGCCGTAGACCATCACCGGCCGGCGGCTCTTGCGGGCCTGCTCGATCGCCCAGTAGATGCGCTTGGCGGTGGGCGTGTGCACGAAGTGCTGCTGGCCCATCTTGGCGCGCTGGATTGCGAGCCGGCGGAAGTCGCGGATCGCCTTCACGAGCTTCGCCGGGCAATCCATCAGCTTCCCGAACATCGGGTGATTCTCGTCCGTCGTCGGGTGCTTATACTTCCCGCTGTAGACCTTGTAGACGGTGTTCGGCGCGTAGCCGATGGAGTCGCAGAAGCTGTCGAAGTGCAGCGGGTGCGCCTTGTCGATGTTCCAGGTGAAGGCCCAGACGAGCAGCTCCTTCGCATCGGGGCTCATGTAGGCGATGTTGCTGCGGACGGCGTCGAGCGAGAACCGCCACGAGGCGCGGACGGTGTCGCCCTGATTGACCAGCGCTCGGCCGGTCGTGACCTCGGGCGTCTCGACGTCGGAGGCTTGCGGGCCGGCTGCGGTGCTGATGGGAGTATCTGCGGTGACCATGATGTTAGCGTAATGTCCTGGCGTTGTGGTTTGCTCTGGCCGGTGGGCGCTCGAACGCCTGCCGGCCTTTGCGTTAAAAGAGCTTGGTTGCGTCGAGGTCGTCGGCGCCCTGCAGCGCCTTTGCTTCGGCCTTGGCCTCGACGGCCTTCTGCGCGGTCTCGCCGGCCGCGCGGCCGATCTTCTCGGCGGTGCTGAGGCCCTTGGTGGCGGCCTTGTGCGCCGCGACGATCTCGGCGTTGTGCTGGCGATCGACGGCGAGCTGCGCGTCCTGGTCGGCGTGGCGTTCGCGGACCTCGGCGAGGGTTCGGTTGACGATCTGGCGGGCGACGCCGCCGGCTTCGCGTAGGGCGTCCTTGTCGCGGATGTCGACCATGCCCTTGGCGCCGCCGAGGCGGGTGAGCGTGCCGGCGTAGGCGCCCTTGAGCGTGGCGAGGTGCAGCTCGTGCGGCTGGCCGGGGTTCAGGAACGCGAGGAACTCGGTGCCGTCCGGCAGACCGCTGAGCACGTCGCCCTTGGCGTCGACGTAGGTGTAGCCGACCTTGTTGTGCTCGAAGGTGACCGAGTGGTTGCGGTAGCTCACGCGCTTGGGCGTGAGGACCAGGAGCGCGAGCGCGGCGCGTGGGAGCGGCGTGAAGACGACGCCTTGCCCGAGACGCTGCCAGCGCTCAACGGGGGCCTCGTTGCGCTCGACGATCTGGACCTGCGCCTGCGCAGAGGCCGGCAGCAGAGCGAGCGCTGCAAACGGCTGCGGCTCGCCGCCCTCCTCCAGCAGGAACTCCGTGACGCGGGAGAAGCCGAGGTAGTTGTGATCGGTGCGGCGGTCGGAGACGGAGCAGGCCCAGGCAAAGGCGCGCTCGACGGCCTCGGGAGAAGGGAACGGCAGGCGCAGCTTGATGATGTCCTCGGGCGGGAGGTTGAGCGCACGCTCGCCCTGACCGATCAGGAGCTTCGTGTAGGCGATCTTGGCGTCGAGATCGGCGGGACCATTGAGACGCTGGTTGCTGCCCTTGTAGCCGGGCATGGAGCCGAGCGTGTTCCAGAGGGAGTTGAACGCGCTCTCGATCCAGCCCTTCTCCCACGGCTTGCCACCGCGCTCGACGAAGCCGTTGGTGAGGGTCTTGTGCTCGATGAGGCCCGTGCGCTCGACCTCGACGCGGCCCTCGAAGAGCGTCTCCAGCGCGAGCTGCAGCTCGGGGCTGATCGAGGCTGCGGCGTTTTCGCAGAGGATCGTCACCTTGTAGCTCGGCAGGCCGAACTTCTCGAAGAGGCCGAGGAGGAAGAGCTGGACGTCGATCCGGGCGATGCCGGTGCGGATCGTCTTGATCGTGCCGTCGTCCTGGCGCTCGTCGCGCTCCAAGCGCTGGCCGATGCCCCAGTGGAGCTTGCGGCGGGTGCCGACGCACATCGCGAGGAGGCCCGCGACGCGGCCGATCTGCGGCTTGTGCTCGGCGTTGCCGGGGAACACGCAGAGGCAGTCTAGCTCGAAGTCGTCGATCACGATCATCTCCATCGGGCGCAGGCTGGAGGGGTCGCGCTTGACGCTCGGGAAGAACTTCTTCGACGCCGCGAGGCCGCGCTGGGCGAGCGAGCGGGCTCCCTTGTTCGGGGCCTTGCGGTAGAGGTTACGCTTGCTCCAGCCCGACGGGAGGAAGGCGCGAGGGCAGACCTTGGGCATCGGCCGGTCTGGGTACTGGCTGAGGTGGTACTCGGCCCACGTGCCGTATCCGGGGATCGGATAGCCCGAGCGCCACTGCTCATGCACCAGCTCCCACGCGGCGGCCATGCTGCGGTGGTTGTCCTCGGCGAGCCCGCGCACGTAGGAGACGAACTCGGCCGGGAGCGATGAGGGACCCTTGTAGTTCGCGACCAGCGCCCGCCAGTCGCCCGAGGGGTGCGTCTCGTCCACGCTGCCGAGGTAGGCGTAATACTTCCGCATGAGGGACGAGGCCGAGCAGCCCCGCATGAGGTGGCGCGAGGTCGCTGCCACGGTCTGGCAGGCCGTCTGCAGGCTGCCGTTGCCGCGCAGCTGGTGGACGCGCTCCAGCAGACGCAGCGTCACCTGGACCTCGGTGCGGCGAGCCTCAGGTAGCGCCGAGAGTTCGCCCAGGTCCGCGAGCGGCGTGGTGAACGATAGGCAGGCTGCGGGGGCGAGGGACCGGGTGGCGAGTGCGTTGCTCATGGCGCGAAAAGGGGCTGGGGTTAAACCTTGATCAGGGGCTGGGCGGCGGCCTCGACCTTGTCGGCCAGGGCGCGGAGGCCGGTAACGACGCCGAGGACTTCCTCCGGGTGCCCGGCGAGGTGCTGCAGGCGGTTCTCCTTCAGGAACGCCTCCTCGGCGCGGGACAGGATCAGGCCCAGCTCGTCGCGGCTCTGCTGGTAGAGCGCCTCGGGATCGACCGTGGCGGGCGTCGAGGATCCGGCCTCGCGAGCGCCGCCGACCTTGCCGGCGTCGCGGATGCCGTGCTCGTCGAGCAGTTCGGAGAGGGAACGCTCGCCGACAAATTCCTTGAGCTTGGCGGCGAAGCGATGGGCGGGCGTGTTGCCCTTGGAGTTCACCAGGGACTTGGCCTTGTTGACCGGCAGCGCCATCAGATCGGGCAGCTGGATCTCCATGGATTCGCAGAACACCGCGAAGAGCCGCATGTAGTGGTTGGCGGTGCTCTTCTTGAAGGCGTGGACGTTCTCCTTCTGCCACGCGCCCCACTCGCCGTGCTTGAGCGAGGCCTTCACTCGGGTCAGGAGGAAGCCCACGAAGACGGCCCGGTGGGCGCGCTCGACGCCGAGCTGGTTGACGATGAGCAATTGCTCGATCGTCGCCTTCTGGAGCTTGGCGACCACGGCGGGAGCCGCGATGAGTTCAGGTGACTGGACGACAGTGAGGGCGTTGGTTTTGGACTTGGGCATGGTGAGGGTTAGCACTGCTTGCGGCGGATCAGTTCGCCGACGGCTTGTTGAAAAAGGACGAGTTCGGAGAGGGACTGCTTGCCGAGGACTTCGAGGAGGCGGAGACGCAGATCCTCGGGTGCGTAGTTGGCCCGCTCGGCGAGGTAGAGGATCACGCTGTCGCGGCGGTAGCGGCGGTGCTCCCGCTCGCCCGCCCCGGCGTTGATCGAGTGACCGAGGAGGCGCGGCACGCCGTTCTCGTAGGTCTCGAAGAGGCGATGCACGGTGCGCGCGTCGACGCCCAAGGCCGCGCCGATCTCCTCGGCGCGGAGCATCTCGCGGCGAGGAAGCACGAAGTCGAAGTGCTCCTGCCAGGCGGCGAGATTAACCTTGGGTGCGGACGTGGGCATGGTCAGCGGATGCCTTCGAGGAGGCCCTTGAGCTGCATCTGTTGAGCGCGGGCCTGGTCGCGGTGGTGAAGGATCGCGGCGGCGGTCTCGCCCTCCTGTCCGTCGAAGTGCTCGACCATCGCTCGCAGGATCGCCTCGCGCTCCGCATCGGTGGTCGTGGCGTCGCAGAAATGCCGATACGCCACTACGAGGGCCGTGTTGGTCTCGTTAGGCACTGAGCACCTCCTTGATCTTCGCGATTACTCGCGGGTACTTGCCGTGGTTGATCGCCTTGGAAATCACGGCCTTGTCGTGTCCGAGTGACACCGCGAGCTGGCTTACCCGAACGTCACGGGCCGCCATCTTTTTCCGCAGCGCAATACGGGCTTGATTTTGGTGGGTCATTTTGAAACTCTGCACTTAGTTCAACTAATTGAACCTGTCCCAGTCAACACGATTTAATGACTTTAAGCCAAAATAGTGAATCTACAGTTCAATGGGCCAAGCGGCTCAGGGATCTGATGCACACCACCGAGTGGGACGGGACGCAGGCCGCTGCCCAGCTGGGCGTTACCAAGGAATGGGTCTCCAAGCTCCGGAGCGGAAAGGGCACCTTCAGCGAGACGATGAAGTGCCGGATTAGAGACCTTGAGCGGTTGAATTCAGTTCAATCCGCTAAAGTTGAAGAGTCGCAAGCCGATTACGGTATGCCTTCGGGCCGGGTAGAAGACCCTAGCCCCGATAGGCAGAAAATGCGCATCAATCCCTCCTTTGCGCTACCACCCCCTGCTCCGACGAGGGCGGAGATAGAAAAGTATCTCGCGGCTTACCTTGATTTGGCGGAGCAGCTCCCCGGCGGGATCCCTGGGGCATTCTTTGAAGTCACCGAGGCGCTTCCAATTGAGCGGCTTCGCAGGCGGCTGGAGAAACTGAAGGAGGCCCAGTGAGCGCCGATCCCCTCGACGACATTTTCCGCCCTAAGCGCTCAATGATGCAGCGCTTCTTTATTTTCTGGGCGAAGGTGGCGGCGGGCGTGGTCGGCTTTTTTGTCCTGTTCGCGGTGATCTTCTACTTCGGCGTGAAGGCCGACGATCAGCGGCAGGTTGAGCAAGCCTCCGCTGCGGCTGCGCAGAAGGCGCAGGCGGATTCCGCGCTCGACGCCGCCCTCAGGGACAAGCGCCTGCTCGTCGGCATGACGCCGCAGCACGTCGCCGTGGTGATGGGATACCCGAGGGAGAAGACGCAGAGCGGCGGCGTAGGCCGCGAGATTCTGCTTTGGCATTACGACGACGCGACGCTGACCTTCGTGGACGGCGGTCTCACGCGCTGGACTTTCTCGCGCTGATCCCGCCCGGTTTTCTCGCCCCGACCTTCGCCGGTCGGGGCTTTTTTGTGTCCGTTCAGAGGGGCCAAATTTCCACATGACGTGGAAATTTGCGGACTCTACGGACAGCAGCGACTGCTAGGGTAACGCTCTCCCGAGCGGATCGCTAAAGTGGGGGCCTCAAATGGCTCTCCGCACGATTCCGCTTCTCGGGTTTTCGACCCCGGCCGTCAAGGCCGGACACGTCGTGCTCCCGGTGCTCGCGGGTGGGGAGAGTCACAATTTGCGCATGCCGACCGCCAAGGCGCGCGAATGGGCCCAGGCGATCCTTGCTGCGACCGAGCCGCACCCGGCGGCCACGGATGGCGAGCGCCCGCTCATGCCGCGCCCCAACGGCCGGATCATCTGATCCCACGCTTCCTCCCATGAACATCATCCGCCGCTCGCTCCGCCTCCTGCCGTTGATCGCCCTGGTCTTCGCTGTCCTCTTCATCCCGTCCGTCGCCTTCGCTCAGGAAGCCGCGCCCGCCGCTCCCTGGTACTTCTCGGGCGAGACTATCGCCGCAGTGATCGCGCTCTTCACCGGCCTCGTCGCCATCTGGCAGAAGGGCGAGGCGACGAAGGCCCAGAAGATCAGCCGCACGCTGATCCTCGGCATCGAGTCCGCGACCAAGATCCCGGCCGTCGCGGCGAAGCAGAAGGAGATCAAGGAGGAGATCCAGCGGGTCGCGACCAGATACGAGGTCGAGCCCGTCCTCAACGCCCTGGTCAAGCAGCTGACGAAGTAGCCCACCCGTGTGCAACTCGTCCTCGCCATCCTCGCCCTTGCCAGCGCGCTCGTCCCGCTCCTCGTCTTCGTGGTCCGGCGCAAGCGTGCGCCGACTCCCATCGAGCGCGCCGACGATCGCGCCCGGCAGCTGCGCGAGATCGAGGACGCCATCATCGAGCATGAGGCCGCTGACAATTTCGCTGCTGCTGATGCTCTTCGCCGCCGGCTGCTCGACCGCGCCAAGGCCGAGCATCAACCCGACGGAGGCGGGCAACGCCTACCGGCTGCTCCTTCCGGCGGGGACGACGCTGACGCTGCCCGATGATGCCAACGCCGCGCAGATCCGCGCCGTGGCGCACAACGAGGTCCAACCAGGGCAAGGCCGCAGCTTCACCCTTGCAGCGCCGCTGCAGCTGGTGAGCCCCGCCTACATCGCCGAGCGCAACGCCGACGAGATCACCCTTGTGCAGATCATCGCCGACCTTCGCGCCGAACTCTCCGCCCTCCGCAACAAATGACGCCGCTCCTCCTCCTCGCCGCCACCGAAGCCACGCAGCCGACCGTCTCCGAGTACGGTGTCACCCTGCTGGCGCTGGCGTTCATCACGCGGTGGCTCTGGGACTACAACCGCGCCAAGCGCGAGGAGGCCAATCAGCACGAGCCCAAGGCGACGCCGCCGCTGCACCACCAGTTCGCCACCAGGGAAGAGCACAAGGCGCTCGCTTCGCGCGTGGACGACCTTTCCGGAGAGATCCGCGACGGGTTCCAGAAGCTCGACGAGAAGCGCTCGCGCTCGACCGGTGGGCTCCACCAGCGCATCGAGGAGAGCAACCAGACGATCCGCTCCGAGATCAAAACCGACATCAAGGGCGTGCACGATCGCCTGACGACGCTCGTCGGCGCCGTCTCCGAACTCAAGGGAGGCCAAGCCAAATGAGAACCCAGCGCCAGCACCGCATCGACCGCGCCCTCGTGCGCATCCTCGCCGCCCTGGGTGACCTGCTCATGCCGGAGGACATCCTCCGCGCCGAGATCGGGCTGCACGTTGTGCCGGCTCCCACCAAGACCGAGATCGACGAAGCCCTGCGCCAAGCCGATCTGCAAAATCGCCTCGTCAGCATCCAGGGCGAGACCGGGCTCAAGTGGAAACTCTCCGAGAACGGCCGCGCATGGCACGCCGAGAACCCATGATCGCCCTCTTCAAGATCCTGATCTGGGTGATGCTCGCGCTCTTCGCGGCTGGCGTGCTCGCCGTCCTCGTGGCGGTCACCACCTACGTGATCCGGGGCAATTCCTTTTCCACGACGCACCGGCAACCGGAGACGAACAATCCTCGCCTCGGCGCACCCGCTCCAACGTCCCCCGTCGTGGATTCCTTTGCGACCGCCGCCACCGCTTATCTCCCGGTGAAGACGCACGCGGTCGCACCTCACCTGCCGGCCGGTCTTCCGTCGACCATGCGGACCCTCCTGAGGGCTAAGCAATACGGTGCCTGGACAGCGCCCACGCTGCCGGCCGGCAGCAAGACTTTGATCGCGACCGCCTGACCATGTCGAAGAAACCTCGCTCCGACTCCAAGCTCGACTCGCTGCTGCCTGAACAGCGCGAGCAGCTGATCGCGTGGCTGGTCGACGAGAACCTGCCCTACGACCAGGCGGTCGTGCGGCTACGCAAGGAGTTCGGCGTCGAGACCTCGATCGCGGCCCTCTCGCGCTTCTACTCCACGCGGTGCTTCACGCTGCGATCCAGCCAGGCGAAGGAATTTGCGGAGCACGTCGTGGCCGAAGCTCTGAAGGGTGAGGACAAGCTCGATGAGGCCACGCTCGCGCTGATCAAGCAGAAGGCGTTCGAGCACGCCTACGCCCGCAACGGCAACGTCAACGAGCTGGCCACGCTGGCGAAGATCATCGGCGACACGCGCAAGCTGCAACTGAAGGAGCGCGACCAGGATCTGGCCGAGCGCCGCATCCAGATTCTGGAGAAGAAGGCCGCCCAGGCGGATGCCGCCGAGGGCGTCACCCGCGACGAGCAACTCACGCCTGAGCAGCGCCAGGCGAAGCTGAAGGAGATCTTCGGTCTCAAATGATTTCGCCGCTCGACATCCTCCTGCCATACCAGCGCAAGGTCGTTGACGACGATGCGCGATTCAAGATCTGGCTCGCGTCGCGCCAGATCGGCAAGTCCATGGGCCTTGCCGCCGAGGCCACCCGCGACAGCGCCGCGAAGAAGGGCGACATGTGGGTCGTGCTCTCTGCCGGCGAACGCCAGGCGCTTGAGTTCATGGAGAAGGCGAAGCAGTGGGCCGAGGCTTTCCAGCTATCCGCCGCCGACTACTTCGAGGAGCGCGAGCACTCCGAGGCCCTGATCAAGTCCGCCGAGATTCGCTGGGGCAACGGCTCTCGCATGATCGCGCTGCCCGCGAACGCCAGCACGGCCCGTGGCTATTCGGCGAATCTGATCCTCGACGAGTTCGCGTTCCACGACGACCCGGACCTGATCTGGCGCGGCATCTACCCGTCCATCTCGAATCCGCTGAAGGGCACCTTCAAGCTGCGGATCGCCAGCACCGCGAACGGCAAGGGCAACAAGTTCTTCGACCTCTGGGATAAGAACAACGGCTACGCCAAGCACCGCACCACGATCCACGACGCCGTCGCGGCGGGCCTTGCCGACAAGTCCGGCAAGACGCGGGAGCAGTTCATCGAGGAGCTGAAGGCCGGCCTTGATGATCCCGAGGGCTGGGCGCAGGAGTTCGAGTGCGAGTTCCTCGATGGCAGCAACGTGCTGCTGCCCTACGAGCTGATCGCGCTGGCCGAGAGCACCGACGCAACGGAGTTTGCCGATCCCGCGCTCTTCGCCGCACCCGGCAATCGCCGCCTCGTCACGGGCATCGACTTCGGCCGCCAGAACGACCCGACCGTCTGCATCACGGCTGAAGAGGTCGGCGACCTCCTCGTCGTGCGCGAGATCTTGCGCCTGCGCGGGATCGACACCCCGACGCAGCAGGAGCTGCTCCGCAGCCGCATCAAGGCGTCGCGCCGCGTTTGCTTCGACTACACCGGCCCCGGCGTCGGCCTCGGCGATTACTTGGTCAAGGACTTCGGCCGCTGGGATCCAGAGGCGCACCTGTTCGGCAAGATCGAGCTGTGCACGTTCACCGCCGGCTTCAAGCGCGACATCTTCCCGAAGCTCCGCCGCCGGTTCGAGGCCCCGACGAAGATCCGCATCCCGATCAGCCGACACCACCGAGAAGACCTGCACTCGATGCAGCAAGTCGTGGCGAACGGGCAATACAACTACTGGGCGCCACGCACTCGCGAAGGCCACTCCGACGATTGCACAGCCCTTGCACTGATGGTGCGGGCAGCCGGCGACGGTCATCTGCCGTTCCGGTTTGAGCGCGTCGATCGCCCCACGGCCGAGCAGGCCGGTGAAAGCATCAGCACGCGGCACCTCAACCTCTCCGGCACGCCCGGCTCGCTCTCCTTCTGACCATGGCCAAATCCAAAAAGAAAACCGAGAGCCGCCTGGGTGCGGAGCGCGTCCAGCAGGCCATGCTGGCGATGGACGTGGGTCTCCGTGGCCTCAGCGCCCAGAAGATCGCCCGCGCGGCCGACGACTTCGACCTCGGGCAGCTGCGCGACGCGGACATGATCTGGCAGAAGATGCGCGACCGGGACGACACGCTCAAGGCGGTCTCCGAAAAGCGCGAGCTGGATGGCGCGCTGCTCAACTGGGAAATCCTCCCGGTCGACGATTCGCCGGAGGCCCAGAAGCACAAGGAGGCGCTGGAGGCCTTCTACAACAATCTCACCGTCACGCACGCGCTCGATCGCAACCAGCGCGGCGGCGTCTCGACCTTGGTGAAGCAGATGCTGCACTCGGTCGGCCACAAGTACGCCGTTCACGAGATCGTCTGGGATCCGAGCGGCCCGGATCTGACGGCCGAGCTGCGCTTCACGCCGCTGCGCTTCTTCGAGAACACGACCGGCCAGCTGCGCTTCCTGCCCACCGAGGGCGCATGGAAAGGCGAGGAGCTGGAGCCCGATGGCTGGATGGTGACGGTCGGCGCCGGCCTCATGATCGCCAGCTCGATCTGCTATTTCTACAAGCACCTCCCGCTGAAGGCCTGGCTGATTTTCTGCGACAAGTTCGGCATGCCCGGTCTGCACGGAGAGACGACGGCCGCGCCCGGCACGCAGGAGTGGGAAGACTTCAAGGCGGCCATCGCGGCGTTTGCCCAGGACTGGGCTCTCGTCACCAGCCCCGGCTCCACGATCAAGCCGATCGAGGTCAACGCGAGCAGCACCGGCCCGCACAAGGAGCTGGTCGAGCGCATGGACCGCGCCCTGGCCCGGCTCTGGCGCGGCGCCGACCTCGGCACCATGAGCCAGCAGGGTGAGGGAACCGGAAGCAATCCGCAGGAGAGCGAGACCGACATCCTGGGCGCGGCCGACGCCATGATCGTTTCCGAGACCTGCCAGCAGTACCTGGACGAGGCCGTCATCCGCTACCGCTTCGGCACCGAACCGCTCGCTTACTTCCAGCTGCAGCCGAAAGTGAAGCTCAACCAGGAGCTGGAGCTGAAGATCGACGAGGCCCTCGTGAAGATGGGCGTGCCGATCGGCAAGAAGGCCCTCCTGCGGCGCTACGCCCGGCCCGAGCCGGACAAGGGCGACGAGCTGGCCACCGCGCCAGCTGCCGGCCCGGCCTTGCCCTTTGCCCAGACCACGTTGGCCAACGAGGCCGACCCGGACCTCGTCGCCTTTGTGGCCCGTGTGACCGCGCGCGCTGGCATCGCCGAGCGGGAGGTCCTCGCCCCGATCCTCGACCGGCTCGCCCAGATCCAGGCTATCTCCGACCCAGCGGCCCAGCGTACCGCCCTGGAGCGGTTCGCCGCCTCCTGGCCGGAACTGGCCAAGCAGGCCCTCGCCCGGACCCCACGGCTCGCCGCCGAGATCGAGAAGGGCATCGGGACCGCCCTGGTCAACGGCTTCGCCCAGCACGCCAAAAAGACCGGAAAAACCTCATGAAATCGCTTTTTTTAAATTCTGCCCGATTTTCCGCTACCGCCCCGGTTCTGGGACCAAGACCCGTAATCTGGGCCAGAATCGCGGCTGGAGCCGTTGCAAGGGTTGCAAGAGGCCTTCCTGCAGCGGGGTTGAACCCATCTTTCACGGATCTGGCAAACGAGGGCCTGGAAGATCTGACCGGCATCGCCAACGAGTCCGAACTCCAAACGGCCGACGGCTGGGCTCAGATCGCGCCCTACGGCCGCTGGCCGAACTCGCGCGGACTTCAGGTCTTCGAGAAGGCGGATGCCGAGGAGATCGTGCGGAACTTCAAGAGCCTCTGGGGCCAGCTCAAGCGCCTCGTCGTCGGTATCCCGACCTTCGCCGGGCATCCTGACCACCCGGACTTCGCCAACATCTACAAGGACAAGACCGAGTACGGCCAATGGGCCGACCTCCAAGCCCGTGACGACGGCCTCTGGGGCCGCCCGGTATTCTCGACCAGCGGAGCCGACCTGATCCAGGGCGGGCTCAAGTACCCGAGCCCCAACTGGGGCTGCATCAAGGTCGTCGAGGGTGGCAGCACGGTTTTCCGCCCCCGGCTCCTGCGCAGCGTCGGCCTCACCCGCCGGCCCAACCTGCCCACTCACTCTCTCGCCAACGCCAAACCCGAAACTGATCCCGCCATGAAAGCACAACTCATCGCCCTCCTCGCGGCCCTCGGCCGCCCCCTCGCCAACGAAGCGAGCGCCACCGACGAACAGATCACCGAGGCCTTGGTGGCTGCGGTGCCTGTCGCCACCAGCCTCGCCGCGCGCCCGGAGACGACTGCTCTCGCCAACGAGCAGACGGTCTCCAGCCAGCTCCGGGAAAAGCTCACGAAGGTCGAGGCCGACCTCGCCAACGAGCAGGCCCAGCACAAGGCGACGGCCACGGCCCGCAACGAGGCCCTGGTCGACAGCGCGATCCGCGCCGGCCGTGTGATCGAGGCCCAGCGCCCGGTGTGGCTCAGCCGCCTGGAGCGCGACTTCGCCAACGAGGCCCCGGCCCTCGCGGCCGAGCAGCCGAAGCTCAAGACGAACGGCCGCACCGAGAATCTCGGCGACCGCAAGCCCGCCAGCGAAGCCAAGTCGCGGTTCACCGACCTCGTCAACGAGCGCGTGGATAAGCACGGCGAGGCCTACGAGATCGCATGGAACGCCGTGAAGGCCACCGAGGAGGGCAAGGCCCTCATCGCCAAGATGGACGGCCAAGCGCCCGCCGCCTGATCCCGCCACACGCCACGACCCGCACCCACACCATCCCGAAACTTTCCTTCCGAACCTAGAACCCAGCCAAATGAATACCATCGCCCTCATCGTCAGCATCGTCGCGATCTTCGCCGCCCTCGTGTGGCTCGTCGCTTCCCGCCCTCACGGTCGTGCCCTCACTTTCCTCGCCAACGTCGCGGAGGGCTTCCAGCCCGCCAAGATGACGTTCCTCGCGGACGCCGCGATCTCCACCCGCTACTTGCTGGTGAAGCCCGGCTCCGACTCGAGTCACGTCGCGCTCTGCGGCACGGGTGACATCCCGCTCGGCATCGCGACCGACGAACCGTCGGCCGCTGAGGAAGGTGTCTCCGTCAACCTGCTCGGCGTGCAGAGCGAGTGCCAGATCGGCGTCGCTAGCGCCGAGATCCTGGCCGGTGCCCTCATCGTCTCCGCCGCGTCCGGCAAACTCCGGACCCTGCCGACCGCGAACGGCACCTACTACATCATCGGCCGCGCCCTCAAGACGGCCGCAGGCGACGGTGATCTCGTGGAGTTCGTGCCCTGCTTCCCGACGCAGCGCGTGGTCGCCACCTAATCAGCCCGGCAACCCTCCACCACTCACCGCCCAGACACTCAGACCACCGCCACCACCCATCCTATGAAGACCATTGCCAGCACCCTTCCGCTGATCGCCCTCGCCAACGAGAAGCCGGTCCAGCCTTACGCCGAGCACGAGCGCGGCGTCATCATGCTCGCCAACGAGTCCCGCCTTGTCGGCGCGACCCACAGCGAGTCTCTCACCCAGTTCTCGGTTGGCTACAAGGACCCCGAGAACCTCATGGATCTCGCGGACTTCATCGCGCCTCCGGTCCCGGTCAGCCGTCGCTTCGACTTCAAGAAGACCGACGCCTCGAAGGACTTCATGACCGAGCAGGACGACGAGCGCGCGATCGGCGCCGCGTTCAAGCGCGTCGAGTACGCCGGCACCGAGACGCAGTCCAAGACCCGCAATCGCGGTCTGTGCTACGTCCTCGATACCGATGAGGACGGCGGCTCCACCACGGAGGAGCAGGTTGTCGCGATGCTCATCCAGCGCATCGCCCGCAACAAGTACCGCCGCGCGGTCGCTGCCCTCGCGGCGCTCTCCGCCGGCTCCGGCGCGGTCTTCTCGGCCTCGACGGCTCCCGACGAGCTGATGAAGGCCGCGCTCGCCACCGCCCAAGAGGCGACGGGCGTCTTCCCGAATCGCGGCCTGATGGGTCTGCCCGCGTGGAACCTGCGCTCGGCCGGCATGGCCGCCAGCGACAAGGCCGGCGCCTTCGCCGGTCTGTCCCAGACCCCGGCCCAGGTCGCGGGCTCGCTGATGCTCGACGATCTCCGGATCGACAAGTCGCTCTATCAGTCGAGCGCCACGGCCAAGTCCCGCATCGTTACGTCGCAGTTCTTCGGCTTCCGCGCCCGCAACGGCCTGATGAAGGACGACGACTCCAACCTGAAGCAGTTCTACACGCCGACGGGTGGCGGTCGCTTCCGTGTGCACCGCAAGGTCACCGGTCCGGCCGACAAGTTCATCGAGATCACGGTCGAGCACTACGAGATCATCGTGGCGACCAGCACGCTCGGTGTCGCCCGCCTGAACATCACCAACGCCTAAGCGCTCCGCACGCGCTGCGTGTTTTCTTCGAGCCCCGGCGCCCGCCGGCCGGGGCTTTTTAGAAACCACCACCGAACCCGCCCACCATGCCCGCCTGGATCTCCATCGCCGCCACGGATCTCAACGACTACCTCGTCGCCGAGCAGGTCGAGGCTTTGCGCGAGGAGGCACTCGCCGAAGGGCAGGCGGATCCGTTCACCAACGTCGCGACCGACGTGATCCGGAAGGTCCGAGCCTACATCGCCAGCAATCCGCAGAACGTCGTCGACGCGACGGAGCTGACGATCCCGCCCGAGCTGAAGCTCGATGTCTGCTACCTCATCATCGCGCCGATGCTCGGCCGCCTGGGCATCGCTCTCACCAAGGACCAGGACAAGCAGCTGGAGCTGGCGCACAGCACCCTGATCGCGCTGCGCGAGAAGAAGCTCCTCGTGAGCAAGCCGGTGTCGGCCGAGGTCCCTGACGTCCAGGGCGGCTCTGCCGTCGTGAAAGTCAGCGGCGGCGCCCGCCAGGCAACCGCGACGACCCTGCGCAATCTCTGACCATGTACGAGGAGCACGAGCCCGATCTTCCCAAGGCGCGTCCGGCCTACAGCCGGCCGGGCGGGAAGACGCGCATGCTCAAATACATCCTGCCGCTGATCCCGGAGCACACGAGCTACGTGGAGGTTTTTTTCGGCGGCGGCGCGGTGTTCTTCGCGAAGGAGAAGAGCCACCACGAGGTGATCAACGACATCGACCGCGATCTCGTCTCCTTCAATCGCTGCTGCAAGTTCCACCTAGATCCGCTCCTGGACGAGATGGATCTCGTACTGAACTCCCGGCAGGAGTTCGAGGACTACCTCCAGCAGCCCGGCCTCACGGAGATCCAGCGGGCCGCCCGGTGGTTCATCCGGAACCGTCTCAGCTTTGGCGGCATGGGCGAGACCTTCGCCATCACCCGCACGCAAGAGCTGCCCTCGCGCTCCCAGCGCCTGATCGCTATCCGCTCGATGTCGCGCCGGCTCGATCGCACCACGATCGAGAACCGCTCCTGGGAGCAGATTCTCAAGACCTACGACCACCCCGAGGCGTTCTTCTTCCTCGATCCGCCGTACTTCGACAGCGGCGGCGCGGCCTATGCCGGCTGGGATGAAGTCACCCTGCAGCGCTTCTGCAACGCCGTCACCGCCCTCAAGGGCAAGTGGATGGTCACATTCCAGGACTGCGAGCAGATCCGCACGATGCTGGCCGGCTACAAGGTGAAGGCGATCGAGCGCGCCAACGGCATCGGCAACCGCTCCGGCGCCAAGGGCCGCACCTACCGCGAGGTCATCATCACGAGCGAGTCTGCCAAGCCGTCCATCAGCCGAAAGGACCGGACCGCATGAGCGCTCTATCTGAACGGCCAGAAAATCGCCGCCCAGTTGGGCTTCAATTCAGCGATCGCTGCGGGCCACGAATCTTTGCGCTCCGCAAGCACGAGCCTCGCTCCCACGAGGAATCGGTGGGTGTGGTCCTGGATGGCCATAGTTTCGGGCAGCGGCGTCACCAGAATTTCGCAGAGTCGCTCCTGAATTGTCTTAGCAAGCTCGCCAAGCTCATCGCAGGCCTTCGTGTGACCGTCCGTCAACAGCACCACGCAGACGTGCTGCATCGAGCTGGAGACCGCGCGATTATTGAGGATCAAGGCGCGAAGGCTCTCCGGTGTGGTGAGAGCGACGAAGTTGGAGAACGCCGCAGCTTTCTGCGCGCGGAAGTTCAAGTAAGTCGAGGTGACAAGGTTCGTGTACGCACCGAGCAGACCACCGAGGAAGAGAAGGAAAGCATCGTTCACCCTTCCATCCTAAACCCGTGGTCAAACCTTGTGCAAGGGAGGGCTCTGTGAGCATCCCGATCGAGGACAACTACCGGGCGCTCCTGCTCAAGCTGATCAACCAGCGCGCCGCGTGGGCGGACGAGCTGCAGTTATTCCGCACGCAGTCGGTCGATGCACCGACCTACGGCAAGCGCTGCGGCTTCAACGCCAAGGCCAAGATCGTGGCCCGCCATCTCTCGCAGCTCGACTTCATTCTCGCCCGCAACCGCAAGGAGATCGACTCCCTTGGCCTCGCTCAGGAGTTCGCGGCCTTGCGCCCGCCCGCACCAGCCCCGGAGGCCGCGCCGTGATCCTCAACGCCCCCATGCCCTACGAGGAGGCGCTCGATGCGGCCGAGATCCGCACGCTGCTGCCCACGACCGGCCGCACCGCCGATCTCCGCCAGCTCGGCGGCGCCATCACCCGCCGCGCGATGTTCTCCGCGACGGTGACGCTGGCCTCGCGCCTCCAGGCGATGGCCGACGGCGTCAACGCGGTCCTCACCGGCACGGGCGACCAGGCCACCGCCGCGCTCGCGCTCAAGCAGCTCCTCGACCGCGAGGGCTATCAGCCCGATCCGGAGAAAGCCGGCGGCCTTGAAGACCTGTCCTCGCTCGCACGTCGCCGCCTGATCATCGAGACCAACGTCGCTACCGCGCAGGGCTACGGCTGGCGCGAGCAGGGCATGCAGCCGGACGTCCTGGATGAGTACCCGGCGCAGGAACTCTTCCGCGCCTTTGGCCCGCCCGACTCCTCGAAGCGCCGCAACTGGGCCGAGCGCTGGGCTGAGGCCGGTGGCCGCTTCTACGGCGACCGCATGATCGCGCTGAAGACCGACCCGGTCTGGCGCCGCCTCGGATCGATGTTCGACGACAGCCTGGGCAACGACTACCCGCCCTTCGCGTTCAACTCCGGCATGGATGTCCGCGACATCGGCCGCGAAGAGGCCGAGGAGCTGGGTCTCATCGATCCCGGCACCGAGCTTTTCCCGCAGCCTCTTGACCTCAACGCCGAGTTGAAGGCCTCGCCCGAGGTGCGCGACGGCTGGCTCCGCCAAGCCGTGGAGGACACGGGCCTCGGCCGCTTCGACGCCGACGGCGTTTTCAACTTCCAGCCGGAGGGCAGCGCATGAGTGGTCTCTCGATCCCGATCGATGAAGTCACGCCGCTGATCGCTCGCCTGCGCGATGCGTCGCAGCGCCAAGGCATCGCCCTCGTCGGCGCGCGTGCGGCCGCCAACTTGGTGCGCGACCATCTCTTCGACCTCAACGACTCCCGCCACAAGCACGGCCGGAATTACTACGCGCAAGCGGCCCGCTCGGTGAACACTCGCGCTGTCGCCCAGGGCGCGGCCGTGAACATCAACCAGATCGGCCTGCGCCTCCGCCTGCTCGGCGGCGTCGTGCGCCCGGTGAACGCGAAGATGCTCACGATCCCGGACGAGAACGCCCCGGAGGCCCACGGCGTGCGCGCCCGCGAGTTCAACGACCTCGACCGCCAGCTCGTCACCAACCCGCGCACCGGCCGCCTCCAGTGGGCGCTCGTGCGCCGGCCGAGCACCGCGATCCGCTTCGTCCGCCGCAAGCGCGCCGACGGAACGCTGCAGACGACCGTGAAGCCGGGCGAGCTGCGCGACGGCAAGGTCCTCTACTGGCTCGTCCGCAAGACCACGCACAAGCCCGATCCCTCCGTGCTCCCCACCGTGGGCGCGATGATGGGTGCGGCCGTGGCTGCGATCAAACTGCGCTTCGCCCGCCTGCGGCAGCGCATCACCGGGCAAGGAGACACCACCGCATGAGCTTCGTCCGCACCTCCGCCATCCTGGCCGCGCTCAAGGCGCAGCTCGAACTCATCCCTCACCCGACGCTCACGGGCGAGAAGCTCTTTCAGCGCGTGGACTTCCACGAGAACAAGAAGCTGCGCGAGGCCCTGACCGATCTGACGATCGTGAAGCAGCGCGTGGCCATCATCGTCCCCGGCGGCGACAACTACGAGAACCGCAAGGAGGGCCGCACGTACCGCTCCACGCGGATCTCGACCTTTGACCTCCTGATCGCCGACCGCGCCTGGACCCAGGGCGGCAATGCGGCCGTCTTCGGCGGCGCGAACAATGTCGGCGTGCTGACCATGAAGGATCTCGTCGTCGAGCACCTCATCCGGAATTGCCAGCTCGGCCTCCCGCACGTCGTCCTCCGACCGGAGGAGGGTGCCGAGATCGAGATCGCTGACAGCGACGTGAAGGACTCCCCCGGCCGCGAGTGCTTCGTGATGAGCTACAGCACGCCCTCGGGCGAAGAGATCATCAACCCGACTGCGCCCTGGCCGACCACCTGACCGCCTTTCTCCTGAACCAGCCACCCATCCCTACCTAGATCCAAGATCCTCACATCATGAACACCGAACGCCTCGCACTCGCTTGCCACGCCTACTTCTTCCCTGAGGGGAAGGCCTTCACCTCGCCCTCGGCCGGCACCGCCAGCCGCACGTCCAAGCCCGACGGCTCGGAAACCACTTGGCTCGCCGCCGGTGTGTCCGAATGGACCAAGAGCCCGAACAACACGATTCAGGACTTCATGGCACCCGCGCCCGGCGCGCGCGTCCTCTACGATCGCATCGCGACCAAGAAGGGCCTGATCCTGAAGGGCAAGTGGATGGAGATGAGCAATCTGATCTACAAGATGCTCCACGGCGCTGCCGCCGCCTTCCCGATCACGGGTGCTGGCGGCCAGTTCAATCCGCTCGAGGGTGACCCGATTATCCGCGGCTGGCTGCAGCTGCAGGTCTATGACCACAAGAACGTGCTGGTGAGCACCGAGGACTACTACGTCGCGCTCAACATCCCCGGCGACGTGGAGTTCGGCGAGAACCTCGTGGACGTGAACGTCGAGGCGCACGTCCTCTTCAGCACGCTCAACACCGGCTCCCTCCGCTGATCATCCCGGCCATGCCCACGCCATCCTTCACGCACAGCAACACCGGCCCGAGCGGCATCACCCTGCCGGCCACGACGCCGACGGATTCCTCGCCGGACGAGGCCGGGTCTGTGCCATCGTTCTCGAACGATGCGCCGGATGGCGTGGGCACCCCTGCCACGCCCGACAACACCGCGCCCACCGGCATCTCTCTGCCGGCCACGACGCCGACCTCCGACAGCCCCGACGCCCACGGCACGCCGGCCACGCCGACGACCGATGCGCCGGATGGCATCGGCGACCTGGCCAACGACCAGGAGCCGACCGGAGACGCCCCGTCGCCGATCGACTGGGTGCCGATCGTCACCGACCCAACCAACGCCAACATGCACACCGCCTCGCTCAACCTCATCGGCAATCTGACGCTCGACCAGGAGTTCGGCTACTACAAGGCCCCGGCGGCCTGCGTGAACCTCGGCCTGCAGATCTCGCTGCAGAAGGCACCGACCGGCTCGGATGCCATCATCGAGCTGGTCAACTCGGCGGGCGATTCCCTCGGCCGCGAGGTGACGATCCCGGCCGGCGCCGTCTACGCCGAGATCACCCACGAGACGCCGCTCCCGCTCACCGCCGGCTCGATCGTGCGCGGCAAGGTGAAGCAGAAGGGCAGCACGATCGCGGGCGCCTACGCCACGCTCACCCTCATCCAGCAGCTGGTCTGACGACCGCCTGCAATCCCCCTGCCAACGCCATGAAACGCTTCCTCTCACTCCTTCTCCTCGCGGCCCTCGCGATCGCCCCGGCCCGCGCTCAGGTCGTGATCGACTGGGCCGACGTCAGCAAGACCGGCAGCTCGATTGCCGATCTCACCACGCGCAGCGCGTCCGACCTCAGCAGCGGCACGCTGCCTGATGCCCGATTCCCCGCAACGCTGCCGGCGCTCTCGGGTGTGAACCTCACTGCGCTGAACGCATCGAATCTTGGCAGCGGCACGATCCCCGACGCGCGGTTTCCTGCGACCTTGCCCGCACTGAACGGCTCAGCGCTCACCGCTCTCAACGCGAGTAACATCAGCAGCGGTACGCTAGCGGCTGCGCGCCTTCCGACTACGATCACGCAGGCGACGACCTTCGCCACAAGCGCAGGCAACACGGCGCTGACGATCACCCCATTCATCGGTGGCATCCTGATCGATTCGGGAGCGACGAGCAACGGAACCTATCCTGCCCTGAGAATCACGAGCAGCGGTTCCGGCTGGGGCTCGGGTATCCAGTTGCGCAACACCGCTGCTTCCGGCCGCAACTACGGCATCTACGCCGGCTCTGGCGGTCCGCTTTCCTTCACTGACGAAACTGCGCTCGTCGAATGGATGACCGTCACGGGTGCCGCCATCGGTTCAGGAAATGTCGCGATCAAGTACACGACGCCAAGCGCGTCCACCGCCTCCGGTGCTTTGACGGTGGCTGGCGGTCTCGCGGTAGCCGAGCGAATCAATGCCGGCGGTCGAATCGACAGCACGCACTCCACGTCAAGCGGAACGTCATCTGCATTCTCGAACACGAACTCGGGGGGGTACGGTATTCTGTCGCGTGGCGGCTCGACGTTGGGATCAACGCAGTACGTCGCGCGCTTCGCGAACTTCGCGGACGTCGCCGCGTTCACGCTGTACTCCGATGCGGCGGTTTTCGCCCGCGACCTTGCAATCGGTAACACGACAGATGCCGGAACGCTGACGATCAACTCAGGCAATATCTCGACGCTCTCCCTGAAGGATGGCGGCGGTAGCCCGCAGGAGTGGCAGCTTAGGACGTCCGGTAACACCTTCTCAATTGTCGATGCGACTTCGGCGGTTACGCCGCTGTCCTTCGCTCCGGTGACAGGCGTTGCGACATTCGGCGGGGAGGTCAATTTGCGATCCGCTAGTGCCGGAGGTTCAACTCTAAATTTTTACTCCGACACCACGCAGTACTGGCGGATGTACATGAACAGCGCGGATTCGGTTCTGCGCCTCCGCGATATGGTCAACGGCTTTACAGCCGTTGAGTTTAACACGACATCTACGGGTGCTATCTCGTTCAAATCAACTACTGACGCCACGGGTGTGGCTGCAACCGGCGCGATCCAGTCGTCTGGCGGGTTACTCGCAGCAAAGTCAATCGTCGCGGGCACCGGCTTCTACCGCTACAAGAGCGCCAACGGCTCCACTGCGTCTCCGGTCGAGGATCGCTTACTCGCATGGACCAACACGAATGGATTGCTCAACGGCGCGGGTATTTACGCGCTGAATAGTCTCACGGATAACTCTGCCGTGTGGCTTGCGCTCAAGACGCTCACGACTGCGGGTACGGCCACCACAGCTCTGACGATCGATGCTTCGCAATTCACGAATATCGGTTCAAGCGGAACTGCAACGTCCCGGCTTACGGTCTCCGATAACTATCGAGATATCACGAGTGGAGTTTCGACTGCCGCGCTCACGAGCCTAGACTCGTTCGCGATAAACAAGGGCGGAAGCCTCCAGTTTAACGGTGCCTATACCGGCACGACGATCACCTCCTTCGGTGGCATTAAAGGGTCCAAGGAAAATGCCACGGACGGAAACACCGCTGGGCAGCTTCAGTTCTACACTCGTCCTGCAGGCGGGGCGATGACCTTGGCGCTGACCATCGCGTCTACCAGGGACGCAACCTTCGCCGGAGCGATTACCACTACCAACTCTCTATCGTTCACAACTGACTCGCAAGGCGCCGTCCTAAGCACGACAGGCAGCAACATCTATTTGGACAGCGCCGCTGGTGACATCATCATGCGTCCGAAGAACGGAACGAACAACGTCAGGATCCAAAACGGAGCATCTTTGTTCGTCGCGAGCGCAGTCACGACCGGAGCCCCAACCGGAGGCTCCGCCGCCGCTTGGAAACTCGGCGAAGAAACCACGATCGGCACGGCGGACGTCGGCCTGCGCGTGCAGGTCGGGAGCAGCACCTACCTGATCGCCGCCGACAAACTCTAAACCTTTTCCACCCATGAAATCCAAAACCATGTCCTTCATCCTCCTGTTCGTCGCTCTTGCGAGTGGACTGAACGCGGAGTCGCTCAAGCTCAAGTACGCTCAGCTCGTTGAACTCGGCTCTGCGCTTTCCGCCCTCGATGGCGCGCAGCGCGTCGTCCCGCAGGGCGACGGCAAGCCCTCCGCCGTCGTCTTCACCGCCTACGAGCTGGGCGGAAAGACCCGGCTCGTGATCGCCCGCAACGTCGCCGCGATCAAGACCCCGCTCGAAGCCTTCGAGCAGACGCGACAGGCGCTGCTCAAGCAGGTCTCGCCGGGTGCGCCCGAGAAGGTCGCCACCGATCCCGAGCTGACCGCCAAGTTCATCGCGCTCTGGAACGACGCGACGAAAGACCCGGTGACCGTCGACCTCGCGAAGATCCCGGAGGACGACCTCAAGCTCGATGCCAACGCGGTGCCGCCCTCGGTACTCACCGCACTCCTCCCGATCCTCAAGTAGTCGCCGCCATGTCCTCCACGCCAAACCTCCCAACCAAGACGGCGATCGTCTTCTCGGGTGAAGAAATCCGCGCCGTCGTCCGCACCGACAAGGGCGATCGCTCGATCCTCGTCCGCGTCCGCTCCATGCCGGCGCGCCACCTCGGCACCATCCTCGCCCTCTGCACCGATGAGGCCGCGCTCCTGGACTTCGTGTGCCAGCGCCAGACCCTCGACGAGAACGAACACGCCACCGGCTGGGAGCCCGTCCCGGCCGGCTGGGCCGACGATCTGCACGACGAGTCCCACGTCCTGCTCCTGGAGGCCGCGAAGCGTCTAAATTTTACCAGGGCGGCGGCGTGGGGGCATCGCCAGATCGAGGCGAAGCAGTTCCAGGCGCCGCTGCTGCTGAAGGCGGACGAGATACTGATGCCGGTGGTGCAGAAAATGGCAGCCTTGCTGGTCTCGTCACAAAAGCCGTCCGCCTGACCGGGCGGACCTACGACGAGATCCTCGACGGCTTCACGCTCCTGCAGCTGATCGAGCTGCAGGAGGCCGAGGAGCGCCACGAGGCCCGCCGGGCGCACACGTTCCTTAAAGCTCTCCGCCTCGCGATCCCGGCCAGCCTCAGCACTGAGGCCGAACACCAGAAGCCCTACCGCGAGTACCAGGCGCAGCTCCTCGCCACCGCCAACGGCCAAGCCTCCACCCACGCCGGCAAACGCTGGGCTCCCTCCAAGCGAAAGAAAAAGTAAATGACCGACGCAGCCACACTCCAGATCCTGATCGACATCCGCGACCGGCTCGACGGCCTCAACCGTACCGAGCAGGGCCTCGCCGACGTCAACAAGCAGGCGCAGACGCTCACCGGCACCCTCAAAGCCGGCTTGGGCATCGATCTGGCGCGGCGTGGCATGGACCTGCTGACGAACTCCCTGCGCGGGACCGTCATGCAAGCGATCGCTCTAGCGGATCGGCTCGACGACGTGTCGGACAACCTCGGGATCACGGCGGAGGCCCTGCAGGTGCTTGTCGGTGCCGGCCGCGATGCAGGCGCCGAGATGCAGACCGTCGTCCAAGCGCTCACGCAGCTGAAGAAGAACGCCACCGAAGCGAGTGATGGCACGGGTGCGCTGCGTCGCGAGTTCGCCTCCCTCGGGATTGATGCTGCAAAGCTCACGGGGCTCGCCCTGGAGGACCAGCTGGAGGCCGTGGCCCGTGCGGTCTCCTCGGCCGCAGACCAGAACCGCGCCTTTAACTCCGCGCTCGCGATCCTCGGCACCCGGAACGCTCCGCAGCTGATTTCCGTCCTGCAGCGCCTCGGCCGCGATGGCTTCGCGAAGCTCTCCACGGACATCCGCAACAGCTACGGCGTGATGGCCAACGACGTCGTCGCGCGCTTGGCGGAAGCGAAGGAGAAGATCGAGCAGCTCCAGAACCGGGCCACGGTGGCAGTGGGGTCGATGATCGGCGACGTGCTCGCGATGGACCCGAGCATGATCGACGACCTCGCGAAAGCGGCGGGCACGGCCGCGACCGGCTTCATGAATTTTGGCCGAGGGATCGGCTACGCTGCCGCGCAGCTCTTCCTCGGAAAAGAGGCGATGCAGGCCTTCGTCGAAGCCGAGGGCAGGAGACTCAGTGCCCAGAGCATCGTGCCGCGATCGACCGGAGGCGGCGACGTCTCCGATCCGAACGCATCCGGCATTTCTCAGCTGCGCTTCCGCCTTGCCGAGATGCAGAAGGAGGCCGCGCTCATCAGCTCCGACGTAACGCTCCTGGAGGGCCAGCGGCGAGAGAAGCTGATCGCGCTGCTCCACCAGCAAGCCAACCTAATGGACCGGATCCGTGAGGCCGAATACGGCGATGTCGCGAATCTTGATTCGCGCAGCGGTCTCACGGACGCGCAGCTGCAGCGGCGTGCCGAGATGAACAAGATGCTGATCGAGGCGAACGCGCTGAGGCAGGAAGCCGAACTCAACGTGAGCGGCGGACCTTCGCGGCTCTTTCGCAGTCGAGCGGCCGTGCGCGGCATCAATGACCCGCTGGAAAACCCCGGCGCAGTTGGGCTAGATCAGTCGCTCTCGATTGGCAGCATGGACTGGGCAGCCTCGCTGGGATCGCAAGGCGAGCAGGTTGCAGGGGCGCTGCAGAACAGCCTGGGCGCGACCGTGAGCGGGATCGGCGACGGCATCCATGGATGGATCACCGGCACGAAAGACTGGGGCTCAGCGGCGCTGGAGTTGGGCGATTCCGTTTTCAAGCAGCTCCTCGATCTCGTCGTGCAGATGGGCGTGCAATGGGTGGTCACGGGTGGTCTCGCGAAGGCCACCATGACCGGGATCTCTGCGCTCGGCTCGCTCCTCCGCAAGAAGGACACCGCCGAGACGATCGCAGCAGAGACCGCAAAGAGTGGCCCGCTGCTCACCAACGCCGCCGCTGCCAGCGCGGGCTCCTTCGGTCTTTCCGCCATCATCGGTCTCGCGCTCCTCGCTTCCCTCCTTGCGGCCTTCGGTGGCTTCCAGAAGGGTGGCTACACGGGGGACGGCGCGGCCGACGAGCCCGCCGGCATCGTCCACCGTGGCGAGACGGTGTTCTCCCAGGGCGACGTGGCCCGCTTTGGCGGCCCGGACCGCTTGGAGGAGCTGCGCGTTGCCGGTCCGTCGCAGCTCACGGCTGCTGGTGGCGGCCCGCCTCTGGCCGCGAGCGGCAGCACCGTCGCCGGCCTGGCCGGTCGCGCCGCGAAGCCGCAGCAGATCTTCTTCGTCGATAGTCGTTCGCTCGCTGAGCGCCTCCGCAATGACGCCGAGTTCAAGGTCGTCGTGCGCGACATCATCACCAGCGATCCCGGCGCCTTTGGCATCCAATCGTGAGCTTTTCGATCGTCACCCACAACGACCGCGACGTCGCGCTGCTCCTCCTCGTCCCCAACGTGCGAGACGACGGCTCGCTGCGCATCAGCTACAGCTTCGCCACCGACCTCTCCAGCGGCGGCAGCGGCCGTGAGAACCGCGAGCCGCGCAATCCCACGCCGCTGCTCACGCAGACCTGCAGCTATCTTCTCACGACGGCGGCGGAGGCCGGCGCGCTCCGGGCTGGCCTCGCCGCTCTCGGCGATGCACTCGTGGCCGTGCCGCTCTGGTGCGACAAGCTGACCGGGGCGCAATGGTCCGACCGCATCCACACACCGGCCTATCTGGTGCGGCTCTCGGACGGCGCCATCCTCGCGGGCAACGCCTCGCTCACCTCAGGCATCGAGTACGCGCCGCTCCTCTTCGGCCGCCTTAAGGAGCAGCCGGACGCACGGCCATGGACGGACGAGGGCGGCTGCGAGGTCGAGATCACGGTGCTGGAGGATTCGGAGTGGGACTATCGCATCCAGATCAACGCAACGGCCACGCCGGGCACCTGGCCGGAAGCCCTCTCGCCCAACTACACGGGCGACATGACCGACCGCAGCGAGACGGGCCGGGAGTACGTGACGATCGGCGTCGGCCGCGTGCGCGGCATCGAGCGCCAGGAGATCGCTTTCAAGTGGGGCCAGGAGGCGAGCTTCCTCCTGCAGGACCGCTCACAGATCCGCACGATGCTCGCGACCTTCGTGGCGCATCAGGGCCGCGTGGCTTCGCTCGCCATGCCGTGGTGGTTCAAGCCTGCGGCGGATGATCCGGCGACGCCTCACGAGACCGTCGTCCGCTTCGCGGCCGACAAGCTGGAGCTGGCCTTCGACGGCGGAGCCGTGGCCCGCACGCAGCTCGCCTTCTGGCAGGTGCCTTGGGAAGTCGAGGGCATCGAGGGTGAGACGCCGGCCCAGCCGGCCCGCGCCTATCTCTACCGCCACACCCTGCGCACGCCGACCTCGCCGGTCGTCTGGCGCTTCACGGATTACTCTAAGCCGATCACGGTTACGGAGGATTCCGTTGAGGTCACGTACACGCCCGCCCTGATCGAACACGATCGCATCAGCCAGGGCATGATGCTCGATGACGACGCTATCACGCTGAAGTCCTTCGTTAGCGCGAGCCATCCGTGGATGCTCATCCTGCAGCGGAAGCTGGAGGCCCCGCTCGATGTCGATGTCTTTGAGATCGAACCCGAGGCGGAGACGCCCGTGCCCGTGCTGCGCTACAGCGGCGAGATCGCGGGCACACCGACCGGGCGAGGCCGACAGCTCAGCGCGCCGACCTCCGTCCTCGGCGGCCTGCTGGACATCAAGGTGCCGCGCTTCTTTCTCCAGGAGGGCTGCAACCACGAGCTGGGCAGCGTCGGGTGCGGCCTCGACATCGCCGACTTCACGTTCACCGGGACCGTCGTCTCGATCTCCGGCGCGCAGGTTGTGGTCAGCATTACCGCGAACCCGCCCTCGTGGACGCTGACCGACGACACGTTTGCCGGTGGCGACGCCGAAATCGGCGCGGGCCTGACCTACGAGGGCCGCGACATCCTGACGAGCGAGGACCTCGGCGGCGGGCAGCAGCGGCTCACGCTGCAGCGGGCCTTCCGTGGCCTTGCCGTGAGCGACACGATCACTTTCCGGCCGGGCTGCAGCGGCACGTGGACGGAGTGCCAGCGCTTCGGCAACACCGTGAAATACGGCGGGCACCGCCACATCGGGCCGGACAATATCTCGGTGCCAGCGCGTGAGACGAACACGGCGGGAGGCAAGAAGTGAGGCCGTTCTTTCAAGCGCCGCCCTGCCAGCACCGGCTCTGGGACTCGCTCAAGGGCTGGCTCGGAACGCCGTTCTTCGCGCATGCGGCGAGCCGTGGTGCCGGCGTTGATTGCGTGAATCTCATCCACGAGGTGCTCGTCGAGATCGATGCGATCCCGCGCCTGCAGTTGCCGGGCTACTCGCTCGACCACGCCCGCCACAGCACATACCCGCAGCTGCTGCTCTTTCTGCTTACCACGCCGGAGATCGCCGGCCGCTTCGTGATGGTGCCGCCCGCCGAGCGGCTGATGGCTGGGGATCTCATCGGCATCAAGAGCGGCCGGGTGGATCACCACCTCGCGATCGTGACGCCCTACGCCGAGATCGTCCACGCGGTCGAGGGTGACGGCGTGATCCGCACCCCACTCAACGACAAGAAACTCACCGCCCGCACCCTCTACGTCCTCCGCCTGATGGAGACCACTGCATGAGCTTCGGATCTCGCACGCCCAGCGCCGCGCCCAAGGTGGCCGGCATCGAATCCAGCGAGGTCGCCTCGAACCAGAAGGCCGTTCCCGTGCGGTACTTCTCCGGCGTGGACTGGTGCCCGCTGCAGTGGGTTATCAAGCAGGTCCTCAACCCTGAGACCCGCGAGATCCGGCAGAAAGTCGGAAAGCAGACCCAGACGACCGGCTACGAATACTTCGGCGACCTCGCCGGCATCACCAACGTCGGGCTTGTCGACAAGATCACGGCGATCGAGGTGGCCAAGGAGATCGTCTGGGAGGGTGAGATCACCCGGCCGGACGACCCGGAGCATCCCAACTACTGGCGGGCAGAGATTGTGACCTCGGTTGGCACGTTCTACTTTTACTGGGGGCGCGCGGATCAGCCCGTCGACGACATTCTCCTCGGGCCGATCGGTGAGGCCGACCCAGAACAGGAGCATCCCGGCTACTGCCATCAGGGCCTGATGATCGGGAAGCGCGTGGCCTTCGGCCAGAGCAACACGGCGCCCACGATCCGCGCCCACCTCGGCCGCTATCCCAAGCCCGAGGTTGGGACCTTTGCCGCGCAGGAGAGCTCCCAGGGCGAGAGCATCGTGGCGGCCGGGCTCGAGCTTTTGCTCAATCCCGTCTTCGGCGCGGGCGGTGCGTCCTCGATCGTGACGGCAGCAGACTGGCAAACCCTCTCGGCGGCCGTCGTCGGTAGCGTGGGCTGCCATGCTCCCTCGCTCGACCGCGACAGGCCGATCCGCGAGGTGCTGCGCGAGTTCTTCGAGTTGTTTGATGGGTGGGCGCGGATCTCGGCCGGCAAGATCGTGCCCGGCCGCTTCCCGCATGATGGCACGGTGCCCTCCGGCCTGACCGAGATCTCGCACCATGACATCGTCGGCAGCCCCGAGATCGGCGCGCCCACGATGGCCAAGCTGCGCAACCAGGTGCTGGTGACGTTTCGCGATCGCACTCAGAAGCTCCGCCAGGACGTAGAGAAGGGCAGCTCCCGTGCCAGCGCCCGTGCCAAGCAGCGGGTGCAGCCTGAGACAGTGACGGCGCTCGCGATCATCGACCGCGATCAGGCCCGTGCCTACGCGGCCGAGCGAGCCCGGACACTGGCGGAGGGCGAGAGCAAGGGCTCCTTCGACGTGCGCCGGCCGCGAGCGCGCTGGGCCGATGGCGATCCGCTGCAGGCGGGGGACAACTTCAATCTGGACTGGCTGCCATACGAGCTGGACCAGACCTCGCGCATCACGCGGATCACTGAGCCCTATCGCGGCCAGACGATCAGCATCAGCTACGTGGCCGAGCGCGGTATCTACCCGGCGGCCTACGTCCCGCCGGCCAACCTGCAGCCGAACCTCGGCTCGACGCAACCGATGCCGGTGGTGGACGTCCGCATCCTAGAGCTGACCACGCAGCTCGCGGGCACGCCGCTCGGCATCCAGATCGCGCTGCTCGCGAAGCGCCCGCAATCGGAACACCAGGGCAACACGGCGGTGAAGGCGCGCGGCGTGATCGGGCTCAATCTCTACACCTCGCCCGATGGTGGCAGCTACAGCGTGCTCGGCCAGCAGAACACCTGGGCGATCCGGGGCACGCTCCGCTCAGGCGTGACGGCCGTGGCTGGCCCGTCGACCATCGAGATCACGCTCGATGCCGACAACCTCGACATCGATCGCCTCGCTGCGCAGGCGGCCGACGACCAGGCGGACGACCGTCTGCTCCTCATCCTCGGTAACGAGGTGATGTCGATCGGCGCGATCGCGATCAGCGGCAGCGATCGCGACCTGACGTGCCTGCGCGCCCGCCAGGGCTCCAACGCGGGCACGGGCAGCATCGGCGACGAGGTCTGGCTCGTGTACCGCGACGAGCTGGTGCGGTACACGCACCGGCAGTTTGTCGAGGATACGACCCGCTATTTCAAAGCCCAGCCCTACACGGCGGCCGCGACGCTCGATTTGGCGGACGCGGATGCGATCGAGTACCACTTCCGCGACCGCGCGGATGAGCTGCCGGTGATCGTCCTCGACACGATCCCGAGCGGGATGCGCGTGGGCAACGGCTACAACATCAGCGGTGACATCAGCGACGTGAACGGCGACCTGGTGCGCTACCAGGTGCAGGCGGCGCGGATCGTGTCGAGCGTGGTAGACGCGGAGTTTACCCTGCTTTCTGGAGACGTGGCGCCGGGCGAGAAGGCCTTCTTCGCGTTCAAGTGTCCGGTCGTCTGGCCGCAGGATGGCACGTGGCGGATCATCGTCCGCGCATGGGACGAGCGCACGGGCTTCAGCGAGGTGGAGTCTGACGATTTTACCGTTGCGGCGGGCACAGGTGGCTTCGGGCCAGACGACGGTGTAACGCCCAACCCCGTCACGTCGGTTTCCATCACGGCAGGCCTGACGATGCTTATCCCTGAGTGGGTGCCACCCACCAACACGCCGGTCGCCCGTGTTTTCATCTACTTCGCCACGACGAACACGAGGCCGGCGAACCCGCAGGCTGTCGCGCTCTACCCGCAGTCGTTCTACTTCCTGGAGAATCTTCCATCGAGCGCCCTCCGTTACTTCTGGTTTGAGGTCGAGGGTGTGAACGGTCGCAAGAGCAGCATTTCGGGCCCGCACAGTGGTACCACGAGGGCGGGCATCAACCTCGCGGACATCGTGCCAGGCATGACCTTGGTGGAGCTGGTCGACTCGCTGCCGGTCAGCGGGAACTTTGATGGCCGCACGGTCTACCTGAAGAGCGACAAGAAGCTCTATCGCTACAACGCGACGGCCGGGGCCTTCACCAAGGAGGTGGCGACGGTCGACCTCACCGGCCAGATCACCCAGACCCAGATCACCGACGAGTCGATCTCGACGGGGAAACTGGCCTCCCTCGCCATCACTGCCGAGAAGATCGCATCGAACGCGATCACGGCGGAGAAGCTGGCCGCCAACGCCGTTACAGCTGGCACGATCGCGGCCGGGGCCATCACCGCCGCCGCTGTGGGGGCGAATGAGATCATCACCTATACGGCTAACATTGCCGACGCGATCATCACCAACGCCAAGATCGCCAACGCGGCCATTAGTTCAGCGAAGATCCAGGACGCTGCAATCACCTCCGCCAAGATCGGCGACGCTGAGGTCGGCACACTCAAGATCGCCGGCAATGCGGTGATCGTGCCGGTGACGGAACAGACCAGCGGGACCTACTACGGCAATGCCGACTTCCAGGTGGTGCAGAGCGTGAGCTTTTACGTGCCGGTCGCCACCTTCGTCGCTGTGTTCCTCTCCATGCAGCAAGGTTACTCTGGCGGGCCAGTGAACCATACCTTGGAATTGAAGATGGACGGGACCATCTTCGTCTCGGGTGGCGGTGGTGCCTACAACGACTATCCCAGCCTGATCGGGGCGCCTTACGTGTCGGCCGGCTGGCACACAGTCGATGTCAACTGGTACGGGGCTACCTCTGGCATTTCTACGGGCTCCCGCACCCTGGTTATCCTAGCTGCAATGCGCTGATGCACTACCTCGTCCACGATTCCACCGGCAAGATCCTGACCACAGGCTTCAATCCTCACGTTGGGCAGCGGCCTCCGGCCGTTCCTGAGGGCTGCTCGCTTGTTAAGGGCCTAGCTGCGCGCCTGGAGGACCACGAAGTCGTCATGGTTAAGGGCAAGCCCCAGATCCGGGAGCTTTCGGCCGAGAAGCGCGAGGCACGGCTCAAGGAACTGCGGCCCGGCCGGCCTCAGCAGGCGCAGCCGCTGTCAATCGACCAGTTGGTGCGGGCTCTGGCGAAGAAGGGCATAACCCTCGCGGAGGAGGATTTTGCCGAGCCAGCTCCCAAGACCCCCGCCGGTCGCCAAGGGGCCTAGATTCGGCCCTGCAACGCCCGGAATGGCTGCTTGCAGGGCCAGTGCAGGCGCGCTGCTCTTTGACGGCACCCGCTGCTCCCGCCGGCCGCGAAGGCCTCGAAAACAACGGGATCATCTCAAACCTTTGGCGCACCCATCCCAAAGCCCGTGGCGGCTTACATGCCATCCGTAGCTCATTGAGCGAAGGATGGCGGAGAGGGAGGGATTCGAACCCTCGGTACCCTTGCGGGCACGCCTGATTTCGAGTCAGGTACAATCGACCACTCTGCCACCTCTCCAGACGTGAGGGCGAAAACGTAGGCTCCGCCCGGGAAAACGGAAGCAGATTTTTCGGGATGGCCTTCCCCGCACCTGCCACCCGGGCTTGACCCTCTGCGAGGCCGGAACGACAAAATTTCCGCCCCTAACCCCGCTCCACCCCATGAAACGTCCCTTCTGCGGCCGCTGGCTGCGCTTTCCCGCTTCGACTCTCGGTCTGTTTTTTTGGCTATTTTGCCAAAACGCTTTAGCACAAAACCCCGTCCAGCAGACGGAGCTGATATTCCCGGTGCAGGATCAACACGCGCACGGGTCGACGATCGTCGAGCTTCCGAACGGCGATCTCCTCGCGGGCTGGTTTCAGGGCAGCGGCGAGCGCTGGGCCGATGACGTCCGCGTGATGGGCGCCCGCAAGAAGAAGGGTGCGTCCACGTGGAGCGCGCCGTTCGTGATGGCCGACGTGAAGGAGTTTCCCGACTGCAACCCCGTCCTCTTCCTCGATCCGCAGGGCCGGCTCTGGCTGATGTGGATCACGATCATCGCCAATCAGTGGGAGACCTCCCTGCTCAAGTACCAGCTCAGTACCGACTATCTGAATACGGATGGTTCCCCGCGCTGGACCTGGCAGGATTCGCTTCTCCTCAAGCCCGGCGGCAAGACCGAACGGGGCATCCAGCCCGGCGACCCCTTCGTCGCCTCGGTCGAGCGGCAGGTCCGGGACTACGCCGCCTACCTTGCCGCCACCCCTGCCCTCGCGTCGCAGGGCGAGCGCTGGGCCACGCAGGGCGCGCGGATCGTCTCTCTCGCCAAGGGCGAGGACATGAAGCGCGCCGGTCGCGTGCCACAGCTCGACGGCTCCACCGACGAGACCCAGCTCGGCTACCCGTACTTCCGCCGCATGGGCTGGCAGACCCGCAACAAGCCGTTCTTCACCGCCAGCGGACGTATGATCATTCCGCTCTACTCCGATGGCTTCAGCATGTCTCTCATGGCCTACACCGACGACGGCGGGGAAAACTGGCACACCAGCACGCCGCTGGTCGGCGCGGGCAACATCCAGCCCGCCATCGCGCAGACCGCCACCGGTGAGCTCGTGGCTTACATGCGTGACAACGGACCGGCGCCCAAGCGCCTGCATGTCAGTCGATCAACCGATCAAGGTCAGACCTGGTCGCTCGTGCAGGACTCCACCCTCGCGAACTCCGGCACCGCCTGCGACATCGTCACCCTCCCCAACGGCCACTGGGTCCTGGTCAACAACGACACCGAAACAGGCCGCAGTCGTCTGACCGTCGCGCTCTCCGAGGATGGTGGCAAGACGTGGCCCTACCAGCGGGCGCTGATCGATGATCCCGCCGTCCGTTCCCACTACCCGGCCATCATTGTCGGCCGCGACGGACTGATCCACGCCACCTTCAGCCACTTCGACGCGAATGATCGCAAGTCGATCAAACACGCTGTCTTCAACGAGGCCTGGATCCGCAACTAAGCCATCCGTTAGGATCAGAGGTCGCGCAGAGGCGCAAAGCCGCAGAGAAGGCATCGAACCGTCTCCTCAAAAAATCGGTGCTGATGCCAGAATCGAACGTCTCTGTTTTGAACTGACTTCTGACCTCTGATTCCTGACCTCTGTCGTCTCCTCGGCCCTGCGTCTCTGCGCGATCTCTTCGGACCGAAAACCTCGACGAAGTGCGCCCTGCATTCGCTTTCCCTGCCGCAATCCACACCTTTCGAGGTTGACTCACCTCATTCCCTTCGGAGAATCCTAAAACGTTTTAGCAAAACGTCCGTTACCCGTCACGGATCCCGCCTCCAGGCCGGCTCCGTCTCCTCCCAAGCAGGCTTCCCCTCCTGCGCTCTCCACCGCAACTACCCACTGCCATGAAGTCCTCCGTGATCCGCTCCACCCTTCTTGCCCTCGTCTGCGGGCTTGGCGCTGCCCTGACCGGCCGCGCGCAGACCCCGGCCGCCCCGACTGGCGCCGGCATTGAACATTCCATCGTCTACCAGCAGGACGGCCGATTCGCCGCCTGGCCGGCCAACGGCGGCATCTGGATGTGGAACAACGAGATTCTCGTGGGATTCGTCGAGGCCAAGTACGCCGAGGCCCGCGGCCTGCACACGTACGACCAGAAGACCGCCCGCCACAAGTACGCGCGCAGTCTCGACGGCGGCAAGACGTGGGCCATCGAGGACGCCTACGACGCCGGCCAAAAGGGCGTCGCCTACGATCACACGATCGATCCCGACAAGGCCGTCGCGGCCAAGCCGCTCGACAAGCCCATGGACTTTACCCACCCGGAGTTCGTCCTGGCCTTCGCCCGTCTCAACAACAACGACGACGGTCCCTCGGTTTTCTACCACTCCACCAACAAGGGCAAATCCTGGGCTGGCCCGTACAGCTTCCCTAACCTCGGAACCGCCGGCGTCGCCACGCGCAACGACTACTTCATCGACGGCAAGAGCAGCCTCACCGCGATCATCACGACGGCCAAGGCCAACAAGAAGGAAGGTCGCGTCGCCAGTGTCCGCACCACCGACGGTGGCATGAATTGGCAGTTCCTCAGCTACCTCGGCGAGGAGCATGCCGGCTTTGACATCATGCCTTCGTCCGAACGCCTGTCTGGAAACGAGATCTTCACCACGATCCGCACGCGCACCGGCGACAGCCTCGACCTGATGACTGCCCATCACTCCAAGGACAACGGCGCCACCTGGACGCGCGCCAAGGACCCGGTCGCTGACACCGGCCAGGGTGGCTCGCCGCCGGCCCTCGTCCGCCTCAAGGACGGCCGCCTCGCCCTCGGCTACGCCTATCGCAGCATGTACGGCTCCCGCATGGCCGTGCGCTTCAGCTCCGACAACGGCAAGTCCTGGGGCAATGAAATCCCGCTGCGCGTCGGCGACGGCGCCAACCGCGACATCGGCTATCCCGTCATGGCCCAGCGCGCCGACGGCAAGCTGATCCTCATCTACTACTGGAACAACGCCGTGCAGCCCGGCGCCAAGCCCTACCGCTACATCGCCGCAACGGTCTTCGATCCGTCGGCCTGGAAGTAAGCACGGCTCCTCACCCGCTCCGGCCTCCCGTCATGTCCCTGCTCAGCGTGGGCGATCTGCAGAAGCTGCGTCGCTGGAACTCCCCCTCGATCGCCAACGCCCTTGAGCAGATCTCGCGGTCCGATCCACTGGCGATCGTCAATGCGGAGGAGACGCATGACTTTATGCCCGAGATGGGGCCGATGATCGGCTATGCGGTCACCGCCGTGATCGGCGGCGGTGACCCGAGCGTGATCAAGGAGCAGCCCGACAACTTCGTCCGCTACCGCGAGTATCTCGCGTCGATTCCCGGGCCCAAGATCGTGGTGATTCAGGACGCCGATCGCCCCCGCTGCCACGGCGCCTTCTGGGGCGAGGTCGGAGCCACGAACGCCCGCGCCCTCGGCTGCGTCGGCACCATCACCGATGGAGCCGTCCGCGATCTCGACGAGATGAAGGCTGTCGGATTCAAGGCCCTCGCCCGCCGCCTCGCCGTCAGCCACGCCTACTGCTGGCCCCTCCGCTGGGGCGTCGAGGTCGAGGTCTTCGGCACGCGCATCAAGCCAGGACAGCTCATCCACGCGGACAAGCACGGCTTCATCGTGATCCCCCGCGATGGGCAGAAGCGCCTGCTCGAGGCCACTCGCTTCATGGACGACAACGAGTGTGACACCGTGATCGCCGCCGGCCTGGGCGGCACCGGAAACCACGATTCAGCCCATCTTGCCGCCATGAAAAAGGCGGGCGTTCGCTTCGGGGCTGCCACGCGCAGAAAATTCAAAGGCGGAACGGGCGAGTTCTGACTTCCCGCTCCCATCTGGAACTCAAGCTCGCCTCGGCTTGCGCCGATACCCGCCGATCACCCATGCGACACGGCACCGCCTCACTTCTGCTCTGCCTCCTCGCCGCCTGTTTCGCCGTGACAGTCGCTGCCCAGGAGGCAAAGGACCAGATTCCGGCACGCCTCGCTGATATTCGCGCCGCGATCCTCGCCCGCAATGCCGATGGGATTGTCCATTGGGGAACCAAAGACTGGCATGTCGTCGACCGCTCCGGTGCCGTCGTGGAACGCGAGGCCTACCTGACGAGAACCCGCGCCCTTTTCGGCCGCATCGAGATTGAATCCCTCGAGACCCGGATTGACCTGATCGAAGCCAACGGAAAGGAAGCGAGCGTCGAGATCACGCAGACCATGATCCGGCGCGAAAGGGATCCAGCAACCGGCCAGGCCGCGCGCTGGCGGGTCCACTACCGCGAGCGCCAACGCTGGAGCCTGACCGCCGACGGCTGGCGCGTTGATCAGGTCGCGTTCATCGGCGACTCCGACCGCCGGGAATTGCCCGAGGCCTGAGCCAGCACGCTCACCGCGCAATCGTCCAGAACCTGGCGCACAATATTACGGGCCGCCGTCGGTCGCGCCAAGGTCTTCAGCGCCTCGCGCCAGCGCGCGAGCTGTGCCCCGCCTTCGGCAAACGCAGCGTCCACCGTCTGCGCAATCGCTTCGGGCGTTTCGGCACGAGCTCCCGCGCCGTGCGTCCGCAAGAGCTCCCAGTTGCCCTCCTCCTGCCCCGGCACGATCTGATTAACGATCATCGGGCACAGCGCGTTGATCGATTCCTGCGTGGTCGCGCCGCCCGCCTTGCTGATCACGAGGTGATGGGTCATCAGCAGCTCTGGCACCCGTTTCGTCCAGCCCAGCACCTCCACACGGGCTGGCGCCCCCTGCGCCAGCCGCTCGAGCTTTTCACGCAACTCCTCATTCCGACCCGCGGTGATGGTCACCTCTCGTCCCGGCTGGCGCATGAGGCGCTCAGCGGTCTGCAACACCGAGGCATTGCCGGAGTTGATCATGTAGAGAATCCGTTGCGGTGCGCCTGCCTTCACCTCGGGTGGCACCAGCTCGGGCGTACGGTCGGCATAATTGAGCGCGACCGGGAACCCGGAGACCGTGACGCGAGACGGCGGGATACCCGCTCGATGCAGCCCGGCCGCCGATCCCTGGTCGGTCACGAACCAGCGGCTGGACGGCACCCGATGCCAGAGGGAATTGATGGTGAGCGCATCGGTCACGATCGTGTACAGGGGTGGCAGCGTCTCCCCACGACGCCGCAGCTGGTCGAACAGCCACCCGTAAAGCGGATAGGTGCTGCACACCGCATCGGGTTTAAACTCCCGCAGATGCCGTGCGAGGGCATTGCGGTGCGGCACCATCGCCGTGAACAGCTGCGTAGCCAAGGAGGAGCGATCAAGCCAGCCGTAGAACGAACTCCACAGCCACGGAGCCCGGTTGATCATCTCCAGGTAGCCGCGACGGGAAATCCGATCCAGGCGCGGCGCGATCTCCGCAAAAATATCGAGCATGCGAGCGTCGACGCCCAGATCCTCGCTGAAGGCTGTTTCCAGCGCCCGCGCCGCCGAGTTGTGACCCTCGCCATAGCTGGCCGAGAAGATCAAGATGCGTTTCATTGTCACGCGAGCAGCGTCGCCGCCGCCACCTGCAGCTCCTGGGGCAGCGGCAGGTCATCCGCCGCCTCTTCCGCCGTGTCGGCCGCACGGTCCAGCGGGAAGCGGAGAATGAATTCGTCGAACGTGATCAGCTCAAAGCGGCCGTCGTGATGCTCGACGATTGCGCTCATCGATTCCACCCAGTCGCCCGAATTGAGGTAGTGGATTCCATCAATCATCTTGTCGGCCGGCGTATGGATATGCCCGCAGATCACGCCGACACAGCCGCGGCTGCGCGCGAGTGCGGCCACCTGGTCCTCGAACTTTCCAATGAAGCTCACCGCCTGTTTCACCCGTGCCTTGATCGCCTTGCTCAGGGAGAAGTACTCCTTGCCGCGCAGCCGGCGGAACGCGTTGTACACGCGATTCAATCGGAGCAGCAGCGCATAGCCGGCATCGCCCAGGTGCGCGAGGAAGACCATGTTCTTCACCACGCCGTCAAAGACATCGCCGTGCAGCATGAGGTAGCGGCCGCGCGGGGTCTCGATCACGATGTCCTCGACCACCTGGATCCGCTCGAAGCGCATCGGCAGGAGTCGGCCAAGGAAATCATCATGGTTGCCCCGGAGGTAGACGACCTCCGTGTCCTTTTTCTGGGCCATGGTGAGCACGCGTCGGATGAAGCGCGTGTGCGACTTGGTCCAGCGCCCATCGCGCCGCAGCCGCCAGCCGTCGATGATGTCCCCGTTCAGGTAGAGCTTCTCGCAGCGGACGTGCTTGAGAAAGTGGACCGCTTCGTCGGCCTTGGAGTGCGGCGTACCCAGGTGCACATCCGAGAGGATGGCCGAGCGGACATGGAGGATCGGTTTGCTCATGACGAAGTCGAAAGGGCGTCGGCCGGCACCCGTCCGGTTGTGCGCGGAGGTGACCGAAATTCATCCTGCGCCTGGGTCAGATCGCGCTCGAAACCGTCGATCACGGCATCCCACGACAGGGTTTGCGCCGTCGTACGCCCGTGCTGCGAGCAGCGCCGGCGCAACGCCGGCTCGCGCGCCAGCCTGATCGCGTTCGCGATGAAGGTCGTTTCATCGGCCGGAGCGCAGGCCAGACCGTTTTCGCCGTCACGGATGAATTCCCGCGCCGCGGCATAGTTGAAGGCCCCGACGGCCAGTCCGCTCGCCAGCGCCTCGGTCACCACGTTGCCAAACGTCTCCGTGTAGCTCGGGTGCAGGTAGAGGTCGCCGGAGGCGTAGTGGCGCGCCAGGTTGATCCCCGTGTAGAAGCCGGTGAAAATCGCATCCGGGTGCTGCCGCTGGTACACGGCCAGCATCGGACCATCGCCGACCAAGACGAGCCGGGCTCGGGGCTCCACGGACTTGATCGCGGCAAAGGCCCGGAACAGGAGCGGATAGTTTTTCTCCGCCGCCATCCGGCCGACATGGACGACCACAAGATCATCCGGGCCCGCGCCCCACGAAGCCCGCAGGCCGGCATCGCGGCGCTCGGGCGTAAAGAGTGCCGTGTCGACGCCCCGCGAGAGGATCCTGAGATTGAGGTAGCCGTCGGCCGCCAGACGGTCCTGCAGATCGCGCGTCGGCACAAACGTGCGGAGCGTGCGGTTGTGAAAGCGCCGCAGCCAGCTCGCGACGAGGGGCTTGAGCCAGCCCAGCCGGTAGTCGCGCGTGTACTGGTCAAAGTTGGTGTGGAAACTCGACGTGACGGGGATGCCTAGGGCCTTGGCCGCGGAGATCGCGGATGAGCCCAGCGGTCCCTCGGTCGCGACATGGACCAGATCCGGCCGCCGCTGTTTCCAAGTACGAATGAGCCGGGAGCGTGCCGGCAGGCCGATCCGCAGCTGCGGGTAACCGGGCAGCGGAATGCCCGGGAGACGAATCTGTTCGCCGGCGAGGCGGTGCGTGACCGTGCACTTGGGAGATTCGTGCCGCTGGCTCGGCCGGATGATCGTGATCCGGTGGCCACGCCGATCGAGGCCGTCCACCAGCCGGCCCAGCGTCATGGCGACGCCGTTGATTTCGGGAGCGTAGGTTTCGGTGACGAGGGCTAGGTGCAAAGTGGGCGCCCATCAGGCGGCAGAGCCAGCCTGCGAGCATGCCCACGATAGCGGCCGGACGTTACCCCTTCGCGACGATCAGGTCACAAATGCGCAACGACGCGCCGGTTTCAATGTAGCCGGGGTCGCCGACCCCGGGGCTCGACCTTTCTCTCAATATCCCCGACCGGGGTCAGCGACCCAATCTACATCAATCACTTAGATATTTTCGTCCTCACCCTTGGGCACCGGCGGGAGGTTGGCGGGGAGGTGCTGCGGCAGCACCAGGTAGTAGTTCATCAGCCACCAACTGCGGGACGAACGATAGAAAATCGCCGGGAAAGCGATCGCCCCGATGCCACCCACGATCACGGCGGTTCGGAATGAAAACACCCCAAAGATTGCAAGCAGCATCACGGGAGTGACAAAGGCCACCAAGGTCACCCCATAGTTGAGGGACAAGGCTCCCAGGAACCCGCCCTCGTCGCGCTCAATCTTGAGCCCGCAATTGCCGCAGTCGGGGTTCACCTCAAAGAGCGTCCCCTCCTTGAAAAGTGACCGCGCCCCGCAGTTAGGGCAGCGGTTGCTCAGCCCCCGCGCGATGATCTGGCCTCGTGTCACCTTGAACTTCATCGTAGCAACCTAACGCCAAAGATCGCCGATGACACGGCCAATCGTCACCCGACGACAAAAGTAGACCCCACACGAAAGCGCCTCATTAACGCCCTGAATCATACCAATAGCTAATTGTTTTTGGACTATACAGATGAAGGATATCTGCTAGGGTGTGGGCATGCGCCAACTACCACCGCTGGGCCAGGAACGAATCAACGAGATCGAGCAGGCGTGGGGGCAGGAGCAGGAGGCATGGGCG
>DASWVY010000028.1:0-48615 GCA_036401075.1 Opitutaceae bacterium | reverse complement strand
GGTGAGGCCGCAGAGGTAGTCGCAGATGCGGCGGGCTTTGCCTTGGCGCGTCTTCTCGGCGTTGATGAGCCGGCCGACCTGCGGCGGGAGGATGTTGATCACGCGGCCGCTCTTCACGACGTAATTGTCCCAGCAGGATTGCCAGAGATGAAACAACACCCGCCGCGCCTTGTGCTCCATCTGCTGGAGCTGCGGGCTCTCGAATATGATGTCGTTGGCCATCTTCTTGTAAAACGCCGCCTCCCGCTCCGCCTGCGGGGCCACGATGAGCTCGAAGCGATAGCGGTTCGTCTTTTCCGACATGAAGTTGCTGCGCTCCCGCAGCCGGCAGGCGGTGATGAAGGCCCCGATCTTCTGCGCAAAGGCATTCTCCAGCCGGTCGCCGCGCACCGCCGCGGCGAGCTGGTCGAGCCAGCGTTGGCGCTCGGCGTCGATCGCCTCGCCCGCGGCCCACTGCTCGATGCGCTCGAGCGTGAGAAAGCCCGCCTTCACGCCGTCGACGATGTCGTTGAGCGAGTACGCGGCGTCGTCGGCCCAGTCCATGATCTGGCACTCGACACTCTTGAATCCATTGAGCGTCTCGCCCGCGTGCATCGCCGCAGGAATCGCCGCGCCCTCGAACACGAAATCGCGATAGACTACCTGAGGATCGTAGAGGAAGTGATTCGCCGGATACGGCGGGTACTCGCGGTAAAGCTTCTTGTACTTGAGCACCCCGTCGAGGAGCGCGCGGGTCGGCTGCATGCCGCGGACCGCGGTCTCGGTCTGGTGCATGGTTTCGGTGAGCAGATGCAGGGTCTGCGCATTGCCTTCGAACCCACCATGGACGCGCATCAGTTCCTGGAGCGTGCGCTCACCGGAGTGACCAAAGGGCGGATGCCCGAGGTCATGCGCCAGACAAACGCCCTCGACCAAATCGCTATCGAGGTAAAAATCCGGCGCGAGCGGCGCGCCGCGCTTGAGCAGCCAGGTGCAGATCGAGCGCCCGATCTGCGCGACCTCCATCGAATGGGTCAGACGCGTACGGTAGAAATCGTACTCACCCGAAAGGAACACCTGCGTCTTTGACTGCAGCTTGCGGAAGACGTGGGAGTGGATGACGCGGTCGCGGTCGATCTGGAACGGCGTGCGGTAGTCCGCCTTGCGCGGCCCGCCCAGCGTTTCCTCGTCAAAGGCAGTGTAGAACCCATTCGGCATGCGATCGCCCAGAATCGCCAACCCCCGCTTCTTGCCAACCCAATAAGCGCCCCACCCAAGCCACGAGCTACGCAATACGTGACATGGCCCAGGATGCGCGGGAATTGGTTGCCTGAAATTCGGCGAAGCGGGGACTTTACGGGCCCGGGCGGGTGCGGCATTTTTTTGCCATGCCCAGTCACACCTTCACCACGGCCCTCGGTTCGTGCACAATCGTGTGGGAAGGGACCGAAGTGACCGGGTTTCGCTTGCTCGGTTCGGATGGAGCCTCCGTGGCGGAGAGCGACGTTCCGGCGTGGATTCGCGATCTCATGGCCCGCGTTCAACGCCACCTGGCGGGCGAACCGCAGGATTACGCGGATGTGCCGTTTGCTTTCTCCCGGGTCTCGGCGTTTCAACGCGAGCTCTATGCTGCGGCGCTCAAGGTCAAAGCTGGGCAGACGCTCAGCTACGGCGGCCTCGCTAAGGCGATCGGCCAACCGCCAGCGGCGGCTCGCGCGGTCGGGACCGCCCTCGGCCAGAATCCGTGGCCGCTACTGGTCCCCTGCCACCGCTTCGTCGGCGCGGACGGCACCATGACCGGATTTTCCGCGCCCGGCGGGATCAAGACCAAGCTCCGCCTGCTGGCGATTGAGGGCGACCAGCTTTTTGCCGAGTGAAGGCCCTGCCCTACGATGTCACGGCCGCCACTCAAGCGCTGCGGGCGGCTGACCCGGTGCTGGGCGAGGTCATCACGACCGTCGGGCCCTGCCAGCTGGAGCTGGAAACCACGCGGAGCCTCTTTGAGGCGCTGATGCGGGCGATCATTTATCAGCAGCTGCACGCCCGCGCCGCTGCGGCGATTCACGCGCGGGTCAACGCCCTGTTTTCCGGCGCCCCTTCTCCGGCTGGTCTGCTAACGCTTTCCGATGAATCACTCCGCGCCGCCGGGCTGTCGGCGGCCAAGCTCCTGGCGCTGCGGGATCTGGCGGCCAAGGCCGAGGCGGGCACGGTGCCCACGCTGGCGCAGGCCCGGCGGATCGCGGATGACGAACTGATCGAACGCCTGACCGCGGTGCGCGGGATCGGACCGTGGACGGTGCACATGCTGCTGCTCTTCCGGCTGGGGCGGCCCGACGTGATGCCGGTAGGCGATTTCGCGATCCGGCTCGCGTTCTCGCGGCTGTATCGAAAGGGCCGTGACGCCAAGCCCGCCGCGCTCCTGCGTCACGCCGAGCGCTGGCGGCCGTGGCGATCCGTCGCGAGCTGGTACCTGTGGCGGTCCGTCGCGCCCGAGCCGCCGGTGACCGCAAATGATCTCGCCCCGAAGCCGAAGACGAGTGCAGACTCCGTGCGGTGAAAGCCCCCACGCCTGTCCAGTTGAGCAAGCTTGAACACGCGGCCCGCGCCGCGGCCAAACAGGCCTACGCGCCCTACTCCAAGTTCCGCGTCGGCGCGGCCATCCTCACCGACGGCGGTAAGATCTTCAGCGGCTGCAATGTGGAGAACGCATCCTACGGCCTGTGCAACTGTGCGGAGCGGACCGCGATCTTCAGCGCGGTTGCTGCGGGTCAGCGCAACCTCCGCTGTGTGGTCGTCTACACGCCCACGAAGACGGCGACGATGCCCTGCGGCGCCTGCCGTCAGGTGATCAACGAATTTGGTCCGGACGCGCGCGTGATCTCGATCTGCGACGGCCGCGAACGGATCGAGACGACCCTCGCCGCCCTGCTCCCGGGTGCGTTTGGCCCGGCGGATTTGGCTTAGGGCGCGCCGATCTTTCCCGCGAATCACGCGGATGATCGCGGATTCAATCTCTACCCAGCAACCAGGCCTCCAAACCTGATTGACCACTAATAACACAGATGGTCACAGATCCGAACCCTCTGAAATCGGCGCGACCTCATCGGTGAGAATCTGTGTTATCTGTGGTTCAAAGCCGTGGATCATTCGACCGGATCCCTATGCGTTTAAGCTCCTCAGCTGCCCGCGCTGAAGAAATCTCGGACGGCCTCGGCGGCTTGGGCGGCAGGGACTTCGTGTTCCTCGCGAGCCGTGAGGTCACGGATTTTCACCACGCCCTTTGCGACCTCGTCGTCACCGTAGATAAGGGCAAGCCTGGCGCCGGAATCGGCCGCGGCCTTGAACTGCTTGCCGAAGGCGACGTCCTTAAGTGGATAGTCGACCTTGAAGCCGGCGCCGCGGAGGGCCGCGATGTCACCGAAGGCCGCTTTGCGCGCAGCCGGTCCGCCGATCACTGCATAGACGTCAGCCGACTGCACGAAAGCCGGCATGAGACCGCGCTGCTCGAGGAGGAGCGCCATGGTCACGTCACCGATCGCAAAGCCCACCGCCGGCAGGTCGGGGCCGCCGAGCTTTTGCACCAGGTCGTTGTACCGGCCGCCGCCCGCGATGGCGCGCAGCTCGCCCTTGCGGTCAAAGGCCTCGAACACGAAGCCCGTGTAGTAAGCGAGCCCGCGGACCACCCCGAGGTCGACGGTGACAAAATCCGCGATGCCCATGGCGTCCATCGCGGCGAGCACGGTGCGCCAGTCGGCGAGGCGTGCAGCGAGCTTTTCGCCTCCGATCCCAGCGAGCGCGGCCTCGAGGGCCGGGAGGGTCGTCACCTTGAGGAAGTCGAGGATCTGCGCCTTCTTTTGTGGATCGAGCGGGCCATGCGCATCGGTGTAGCCCTTGAATGCGTCGTCGCCCATCTTCTCGAACTTGTCGACGGCCGAGAGGATGCCGCGCGACTGCTCGTCGCTGAAGCCCAGCGCCTCAAGGTAATAAAACCAGAGGTTGCGATCGCTCAGCCGGACATAGACATCGGCCGAGGTCAGGCCGAAGCCGCGCAGGCACTGCACGAGGAGACCGAGGAGTTCGATCTCCGCCTCGGGGCCGGGCTCGCCGAAGATGTCGGCGTTGAACTGGAAGAAGGCCCTCTCCCGCCCCTTCTGGGCGCGCTCGTAGCGATAAAATTCGGCGATGCTGAACCACTTGATGGGACGCTTGAGCGAGTTCGCCTTGGCGCCGACGAGACGGCACACGGTGGGCGTCATCTCCGGACGTAGCGCAACCTCGCGTCCACCCTTGTCGGTGAAACTGAAGAGCTGGGCCTCGATTTCATCACCCGACTTGCGCTTGTAGAGATCGAGCGGCTCGAGGACCGGCGCATCATACTCCTGGAAACCATGGGTATGCGCGGCCTGCCGCCAAAGGCGGAAGACATGATTCCGGCGCGCAAAGGCGTCGGGATAGAACTCACGGAATCCGGGCAGGGATTGGAACGCGGCCATGGAGCGTCGACGTTGGGGCGAGGCCGGAGGAAGGGCGAATCGAAAAATCACCCTGCCCGTCCGGCCACGAAAAAGGCCGGGCACAGGCCCGGCCTTGAGGGAAAGGAAGGTGAACGACGCTGACTTACGTGAGCTTCTGGATATCGAGCTTCTTCAGCATCTGCTTCAGAATCTTGCCCGACTTGAACTTCACGACGGCCCGTTCCGGGATAACGACTTCGGCTTCCGGCTTGTTCGGATTGCGTCCGATGCGCGACTTGCGGCGCTGCACCTCGAGGACACCGAAATTACGCAGCTCAACGTTGCGACCTTCGGCCAGCGCGCGCATGATGATGTCGAGCGTCATTTGCACGGTCGCAACCACTTCCTTTTGCGGGAACCCGGTCTTCTCGTAGATTTCCAGGACGATCTCGCGCTTGGTCAGATTTGGCAGGTTTTCAGACATAGTTTTCCTTTCCTTGTGGCCCAACAGGATTTTCCTAAGTTATTTTCAACCCAACGATTACGTCAACCCCGAAGCACAAAATTTTCGAGCTCATGAGTGACAAAGATTCACAAAACCCGATGGAGCAACTGCCTAAGCAATTTCGGGACCTGCTCAGAGACAGCCCTTTTCGCGCGATGTTCGACCCAAAATCGACCGCCGGAGCCGAATCACCGCCAGCGAGTGGCAACCCGCAACCTGATGGGAACCAAGAGGAATTGAAGCGAATTCGCGCCTTTAACCTCAAGCCGCGCGAGATCCGGGACTACCTGGATCGCTACGTGATTCAGCAGGCGGAGGCGAAGAAGGTTTTGTCGGTGGCGATCTGCGATCACTACAACCACGTGCGGCAGTGCCTCGAAGATCCGGCGCTGCGCGACCGCGACTACGCCAAGCAGAACATCCTGCTGCTCGGCCCAACCGGAGTGGGCAAAACGTACCTGATGCGGACCGTCGCCCGCCTGATCGGCGTGCCCTTCGTCAAGGCCGACGCCACCAAGTTTTCTGAAACGGGGTATGTGGGCGGTGACGTCGAGGACCTCGTGCGGGATCTGGTGAAAGCGGCCGGCGGCGATGTAGAGCTCGCCCAGTACGGGATCATCTACATCGACGAAATCGATAAGATCGCCACGGCCTCGGGCTCCACGGGGGGACGCGATGTTTCAGGCCGCGGGGTGCAGATCAATCTCCTCAAGCTGATGGAGGAGACCGAAGTCTCGCTGACCGGCCAGAATGACCTCGCCGCGCAGATGCAGGCCATGTTCGACACCCAGCGCGGCGGTCGTGCGCGCAAGCGTACGATCAACACGCGTCACATCCTGTTCATCGTCAGTGGTGCGTTCCCCAAACTCTCCGAAAGCATCAAGCGGCGAATGCAGAGCAGCCAGGTGGGCTTTGCGGCGGCCAGCGTTTCGCGCATCGAGCACGACAGCGACTACCTGCGTCTGGCCCAGTCGCGTGACATCATCGACTACGGCATGGAGCCCGAGTTCGTCGGCCGCCTCCCCGTCCGCGTTGCCTGCCAGCCGTTGGCCGCAACCGACCTGGAGCAGATCCTCGTCACGAGCGAGGGCAGCATTCTGCAGCAGTACCGGGCGGACTTCGCGGGCTACGGGATTGATTTCGAGATCACCCCGGACGCGATCTCCGCCGTGGCGCGACGGGCCTACGAGGAAAACACCGGGGCGCGCGGCCTGATGACCGTGCTCGAGCGTGTGTTCCGCAATTTCAAGTTCGAGCTGCCCTCGACCGGGCTGAAGGCGTTCCGCATCGATGCGCCCACGGTGACCGACCCCGAGCCTACGCTCCGGGCCCTGCTGCGCGAGAACGCGGTGCGCCAGCGCGACGTCCTGCGGGCCGACCTGCAGGCCTTTGCCGATCGCTTCAAGGCGGACTACGGCTTCGAGCTGACGTTCAACGACGACGCGATCGACCTGCTGGTTGAGCAGAGCCTTGAGGCCGACAAGACGATCCGCGCGCTCTGCGAGGACAAGTTCCGCAACTTCCACCACGGCCTCAAGCTGATCGCCAAGGACGGCGACTCGAAGACCATCCCCATCACGCGCGAAGTCGCCGCCGATCCGGAGAAGGCGATCTCCGCGTGGGTGGTGGCGGCGTTCAAATCAACCGGAGGCTGATTTGAACGCCAGAGATCAGAAGTCAGAGGTCAGTCCGATCACGGTGCAGCCACCACCGATACATCTTCGCAAAAATCCGAGGACCGAAGCTGACTTCTGACCTCTGACATCCGACCTCTTTTCGACATCACCTTCGCCCTCGACTCCAGAGCGTGCACCGCAACGCTCCTCCCTTCCCTCCATGCCTGATCCGGTTGCCGTCAATTCCATGTTCGCCCGCATCGCGCGTCGCTATGACGTCGCGAATCGCCTGCTCAGCGGAGGGGCGGACGTGTGGTGGCGACGGGTGCTGGTGCGTACCGTGGCGCAGCACACGCCCAAGGATGTGCTGGATCTTGCGACCGGCAGCGGCGATGTCGCCTTTGCCCTCGCACGCGGACTCACCCCCAACACCGCCATCACGGGCATGGATTTCTGCCAGCCGATGCTCGACGAGGCCGAAATCAAGAAGCAGCAGGCCGGGCGGTATCCCAATGTTTCCTTCCGGCCGGGTGACGGCCTCGCCCTCCCCCTCCCCGACGCCGCGTTTGATGCGGTCACGATTTCCTTTGGCCTGCGCAACATGGCCAACCGGCATCAGGCCCTGTGCGAGATGCACCGCGTCCTACGTCCGGGCGGGCACGTGCATGTGCTCGAATTTTCCCAGCCGCGGGGATGGTTCCGGCCGTTCTACTACTTCTATTTGAAGAACGTGCTGCCCTTCATCGCGGCCGTCGTCACCGGTGACAAGAAGGCGTACGACTACCTCTGCGGTTCAATCGAGCAGTACCCGAATCATGCCGCCAAGGCGGACGAGATCCGCGCCGCGGGCTTCAAGGATGTGACCGTGCGGCGCCTGACGTTTGGCATCGTCGCCCTGCATTCGGCGCAGAAGTAGAAATCGGAGTGATTGCCACGAAAAACACGAAGCGTGTCTTTCTGCGTAGGCAGGCCGTCGGAGCGCCCTATAGGGCGCCGTAAGATGCACGAACCAACCCACGGAGTTTTTGCGTTCTTTGTGACCCAATTCCGAATCCTGAGTCGATGAACTCGGTGATCCGTTCCGGATCGAGCCGACTCAGCTGAACGACTTGCCGCAGCCGCAGGTGCTCTGGGCGTTGGGGTTCTTGATCTCGAAGCCCTTGCCCTGCAGCCCGTCGTCGAAATCGATGAGGGACCCGTCGAGGTAGGCATGGCTCGCCGGATCGAGCAGGATCGCGAGACCCTCGCTTTCGAAGCGCTGGTCATCCGCCTTGGGTTCGTCGAAGGACATCCCGTACTGAAAACCCGAGCAGCCGCCCGACTCGACAAAGACGCGGAGGACCTTGTCGGGTGCGTTGAGTTCAGCCTGCATGGACCGCACCTGCTGTGCGGCCCTCGGTGAGAGCGTAACCATGCCGGCAACGTAGGCCGGTTCGGGTCTCTGTCAACGGACTCTCCTACCCTGTAGCAGATTCCGTGCTAGGTTCCACTTCCCCTCTTGCCACAACCGCCTCCGCCGGCTTGGCTGGCTCCGTGGCCGCGATCAAACACGTCTTCAACGAACTGCACTACGAGATGACGCGCAAGATTGCCGACGGCGGCATGGGCATCGTTTACGAGGCCATCCAGCGCGGGGCCGGCCAGTTTAAGAAGATGGTGGCAGTCAAGCTGATCCGCGAGGAATACTCCGCCATCGAAGAGTTCCAGAAGAACTTCATCGGCGAGGCCCGCCTGGTCGCGGATTTGATCCACACCAACATCGTCCAGACCTACCACCTCGGTCAGACCGGGGGGCAGTACTTCATGGTGATGGAATTTGTGAATGGGGTGAATCTCGAGCAGTTCCTCGACAAGCACCGCACCACCGGCATGGCCGTTCCCGTCGATCTGGCGGCCTTCATCATTTCCCGCATCGCCCGCGGTCTAGCCTACGCCCACAGCAAGCGCGACGCGGACGGCCGCCGGCTGAGCATCGTCCACCGCGACATCGGCCCAAAGAACATCATGATCGCCTACGAGGGCGACGTGAAGCTGACCGACTTCGGCATCGCGAAGGCCCTGGACCTAATGTACAACGAGGAAGGCAAGGTCATCGCGGGCAAGGACGAGTACCTTTCGCCTGAGCAGGCCAGCTACGCGGTCACCGATGAGCGCGCCGACCTCTTCCCGCTCGGCATCGTCCTCACCGAGATCCTGCTTGGCCGGAACATCTTTCGCGCGCCGGACCGCATGGAGTCCCGCCGCAACATCCTGTCCATGCCGATCCCGAAGTTTTCCACGCTTCGTCCGGACATCGACGAGAAGCTCGAGGTCATCCTCCAGAAGGCGCTCCAGCGCGACCGCGACAAGCGGTACCAGACCGCCTACGACATGCTCAACGACTTGGAACTCTATCTCTATTCCGACCGCTACGGACCCACGAACGAAAAGCTCGGGGTCTACATCAAGCAACTGATGGGCTACGTCCCGCCCGGCACCTCGCCCTCGTTCTCGATCAATCCGGTGCCCGTGAAGGCCGCGGTCTCCCGCTGACCCGCCGCGAGGCACCACCATGAGCGGACCCGGATTCAGCCAAGACCTACGCCAGCGTCAGACGCAGTCGCTCGTCCTGGCGCCGCAGCTGCGGCAATCCTTGAAAATCCTTCAGGTGGCCGCGCTGGACCTGCGCTCGGTCATTCAGGAGGAACTCCAGAGCAACCCCACCCTCGAGGAGCTCCCCATGGAGGGCGTGAGCCTCGACAAGGAGGTCGACGCCGATCACCAGGAGAATTCCAACGACACGCCCGACCAGCGCGAGGCCCTCGATTTCACCAAGGAGTTCGAGATCCTCAACAAGCTCGACGACGACTGGCGCGACCACATGGCCAACGCCGGCGGCGCCCAACCCTACACGTCGGAGGACGCCGAGAAGCGCCAGCATTTCTTCGACTCGCTCGTCAGCGAGACATCGCTGCAGGAGCACCTCATGCAGCAGGCCGAGCTGATCGACACGTCGCCCGAGGTGATCGCGGCCATGCGCTACCTCGTGGGATGTCTGGATGACCGCGGATTCCTGACCCAGACCCCGGCGGATATCGCGCTGCAGACCCAGCTGCCACTGGCGGCGGTGCAGGAGGCCGCCAAGCTGCTCAAGACCTTCGACCCGCCCGGCATCGGCGCCCACAGCCTAAGCGAGTGCCTGCTGCTCCAACTTTCCGCCAAGGGCCGCAGCGACAGCCTGGCCGCCCGCATTCTCCGCGATCACTTCGACCTTCTGACTCGCCGCCGCATCCCGGAAATCGCGCGCAAGCTCGGGGCTGGCATGGACGATGTGCAGGAGGCGATCGAGGTCGTCGGCACGCTCGATCCCGCACCCGGGCGGCGCTTTGCCGATGACAACAACCGCGTCGTCGTGCCGGATGTCACGGTCGAGAAGGATGGCGAGGAGTGGAAAATCCTCCTCAACAGCGACTACATCCCTCGCCTGCGCATCTCGAACACCTACCGCGAGATGATCGCGCGCGGCACACTGAGCAAGCAGGAGCGCGACTACCTGCGCGAGCGCATGCGCTCAGGCAAGTTCCTCATCAATTCGATCGAGCAGCGCCAGCAGACGATCGAGCGCATCACGCGCGAGATCATCAAGGTCCAGGTCGAGTTCTTCGAACACGGCGTGTCGAAGCTGCGCCCGCTGACCATGACACAGATCGCTGACGAGGTCGGCGTGCATGAGACGACCGTCAGCCGCGCCATCGCCAACAAGTTCATCCGCACGCCGCATGGCGTGTTCGAGTTCAAGTTCTTCTTCACCCCGGGCTACCAGGCCCAGAGCGGCGACGCGGTGTCGAACACCAGCGTGAAGGACATGATCAACAACCTGATCGCCGGCGAGGACCGCAGCCAGCCGCTCAGCGACCAGGAGATCGTAGCCAAGCTGCAGGCCCGCGGCATCAAGATCGCCCGCCGCACGGTCGCAAAGTACCGCGAGGAACTCGGTTTGCTGCCGAGCAATCTGCGCCGGGAGTACCTTTAGGAAACCTGAGACTTGAGACCTGAAACCTGAGTTTCCGGCAGGACTTCCGCCGCGGCAGTCGCCGGACATGCGTTCAAGGTAGCGGGAGCATCCTGCTCCCGTCGCTCAGATCGGGAGCTGGAAGCTCCCGCCACCTTTGGCAGAGATTTGGAAACTAAGGTTTCAGGTTTCGCTTTTTCAGGCCAGCGCCAGCCCCGGCTCAATCGCGAGGGCGCCGGGGAGTGTGGCCTTCACGGACGGATCAGCCCAGGCGGCGAAGGCGATCATGCCGGCGTTGTCGCCAGTGTGCTTGGGCTCGGCGCAAAGCAGCGGGACGCGCGCACGCCGGGCCGCCGCGTCGAGGGCCGCGCGCAGCGTGCGGTTGTTGGCCACGCCACCCGACAGGCCGAGGCTGCGATACGGATCGCCGGCGGGCTGCGTGAGCGCGGACGAGGCCTTGCGCACCAGCGCATCAATCACCGCCTGCTGGTAACTCGCACACAGATCGGGCGTCCGCGCCGCGATCTCGTCGGGCGTCATCTTTTCCAGCAGGTAGCGCAGGCTGGTCTTCAGGCCCGAGAAGCTGAAATCCAGCTCCATGCGAGGGCCGATCCCCCGGGGGAAATCGTAGGCGTCAGCCCGCCCGGTTGCGGCGAGTTTCTCGATCAGCGGCCCGCCCGGATAGCCCAGCCCGAGAAGCTTCGCGCCCTTGTCGAGCGCCTCGCCGGCCGCGTCGTCGCGCGTCGAGGAGATCACGCGAATCACGAGATCGGTCCCGAGCGAAAAGAGCAGCGTGTTCCCTCCCGAAACGATCAACCCGAGATGCGGCAGCAGGCTTGCCAGCTGCCGGGAAAACGCCGCCGGGTTCGCCGCATGGAGTCCGATGAAGGGCGAGAACGCATGCCCACGCAGATGATTCACGCCCGCCAGCGGGACGTGGAGCGCCTGCGCCAGGGCCTGCGCCGCCGCCGTGCCGATCGCGAGGCATCCGGCCAGGCCCGGTCCTTGCGTCACCGCCACGCGGCTGATCGCCGGAAAGCCCGTCTCCGTCCCCACGCGGGCCAGCAGAGGGCCAAACGTGCGCAGGTGCTCCCGTGTAGCCAGATCCGGCACCACGCCGCCGTAGCGGCCATGCAAGGCCACCTGGCTGTGAATCCACTCGCCGACCAGACCGCGCGCCGGATCGAACACCGCCACGGCGGTTTCATCACAGGAACTTTCGAGGGCGAGAATCATGACAGAATTGCGGAAGCCGGATGGATTGCGTTGTAGCCGGGGTCGCTGACCCCGGTGGCTTGAAGCGAATCGCGGACCTGGGTCAGCGACCCCGGCTACATCAATCACTCAATCAATTCGTCCCCTTACTGCCGGGCACCACGTGGGTGAGTCGCTCTTGGATCAGGCGTGAGGCCCGCAGCACATCCAGCGCGGCTTGCAGCTGGCGGTCCTCAATCGGCTCGAAACCAAAGCGGCGCTTGAACTCCACCGGATCCTGCAGGTCGTCACGTGCCCGCTGCAGGCGGACTTTGCCGTCTTCTTCCGGCGTCATGACAACCTCGACGTGCGGATCGATGCCTTTCTCGTGAATGGTGATGCCACTCGGCGTGTAGTAGCGCGCGGTCGTCAGGCGCAGTGCTTCGCCGTCACGCAGGCGGAAGATCGACTGCACCGAGCCTTTGCCAAAGGAACGCTCACCGACGATCACCGCGCGTTCGGTGTCCTTGAGTGCACCCGCCACGATCTCGGCGGCGCTCGCGCTGCCGGCATTGACGAGGACCGCCACCGGCAGATTCAACGGGGGCGTGGTCGTGCTCGCGCGGAATTCCTCGCGATCCGCCGGGTTTCGGCCCTGCGTGTAGACGATCAGCTCGTTGCGATTGAAAAACGGTTCCGCCACCGCGACGGCGGCGTCGAGCAGACCGCCCGGGTTGTTGCGCAAGTCGAGGATCAGGCTCGTCATGCCCTCGCCGCTCAGGCGCTCAAGCGCCCGGAGGAACTCCTCGCCGGTGCGCTCGGAGAACTGGGTGAGACGGACATAGCCCACCTGGCGGTCGATCAGGCGCACGTCGGCCACGCTCTCCAGCTTGATGACCTCACGGGTAAGGGTGACGCTGAAATCCTTGCCGGTGTCGGGCCGGTGAAAGCCCACGGTCACGTCGGTGCGGGGCTTGCCGCGCAAGCGGCTGACAACGGCGTCCATGGAGGCCTCCTCAAAGACCTCGCCATCGACGCTGATGATCTCGTCGCCTCGGAGGATGCCCGCGCGTTCACCGGGGGTGCCGGCAATCGGGGCGATCACCACCACGCGCTTCTCACGCCGCTCGACCTGGATGCCGATGCCACCGAACTCGTTGCTCATGTCCTCCTGCAGGGAGCGGTAGTCGCGCTGCTCGAGAAAATCGGAATGCGGATCGAGGGACTCGACCACGCCACGCAGCGCGGCCTTGGTCAGCGCGGAGTACTCGACCGGCTTGTCCTCCACATAGTTCTCGCTCACGAGCCGCAGCACATCGCGCACCTGGGTCGTTGCCCGGTCCGCATCGCTGGCCGGCCAGAAGCCGAGCACGGCGGACAGGCGGGCGGCACCGAGGGCCAGCACGCTACCGAGCAGCACGCCGGCGGCAACGGAGAGAATGCGTTTGAGCATGGCCACAACTGTGCCCAACTCCTCGGCTTTGTAAACAAATGGGTTTGTCGCCATCCCGTCTCTCCCCGGTCTCATCCGCCTTCGCCGCCGCCTTTCGCGCCGCGGCGGGACCCGACGGCGTGCTCGCGTTTGATCGCTTCATGGCGCTGGCCCTGTATCACCCCAAACTCGGCTACTACCGGCGCAACCGGGAGCGCGTGGGTTATGGCGCCGGCACGGACTTCTACACCGCCAGCACCAGCGGGCCAGTCTTTGGCGAACTCGCGGTCGCAGCGGCCGTCGCCCTGCTCGCAGGCCGCGATCCCTCGCGCTTCACGTGGGTGGAAATCGGCGCCGAAACGGACGCGGGGATACTCGCCGGAGTCGCCCACCCGTTCGCCACGGCCCGGACCCTGCGCGTCGGTGAGCCGATCAGCCTCGAGGGACCGTGTATCGTCGTGTCGAACGAACTCTTTGATGCCCAACCTTTCCGCCGGCTGGTCCGGCGGGCGGATGGCTGGCGGGAAACGGGGGTACGACTCGAGGCCGATACCCTGACCGAGGTGGATCTGGGCCCGGTGGCGGACCCCGGCCGCTGGCCAAACGATGTCCCCGAAGGCTACCGCATCGACGCGCCCCGCGCTGCGGCCCAGTTGGCGGCGACCATCGCGGCGCAGCCGTGGACCGGGCTATTCATTGCCTTCGACTACGGCAAATCCTGGGCGGAACTGGCCGGCGAATGCCCGGAAGGCACAGCCCGGGCCTATTACCGCCACACCCAGTCCAATGACCTCCTGGCCCAGCCCGGCGAGCAGGACCTGACCTGCCATATCTGCTGGGACTGGCTGGCCGCCGAATTGGCCGCGCGGGGCTTTGCGACCCCGCGGACCGAGGCCCAGGAGGCCTTTTTCGTTCACCATGCGGCCGCCTACCTCGAATCCGCCCTCCGCGCCGATGCAACGCGCTTGACCGAGCGAAAACGGAGCCTGATGCAACTCCTCCACCCCGCGCATCTTGGACGGAAATTCCAAGTCCTGCATGCCCGACGCGAGAACATCCAAGTTTCCCCTTGATTCACGCCGAAGCCGCCCTTTACTCTCGACCCTTTAACCAACTCGAAACCATGGCCAGAATCTGTGCAATCACCGGCAAGCGCCCCGTCAAGGGCTCTATCATTCACCGCAAGGGTCAGTCCAAGAAGAGCGGAGGCATCGGCACGCACGTGACGACCATCACCAAGCGCAAGTTCCGCCCGAACTTGCAGAAGATCCGCATCAAGACCGCCAACGGCGGCACGAAGCGTGTCTGGGTGTCCGTCAAGGCCATCAAGGCCGGCCTCGTCGAGAAGGTCTAGTCCGCTGGGCTTCACGCCCGGTCCCCTTCCCTTTACCCGCGACCTCACCGGTCGCGGGTTTTTTGTGTCCAGGCGGGCCGATGAGAACTCCAACCCGAAAGACCACAGATAACACCGATGGGCACAGATACCGCTGAACGAAACGGATTCGATCCTTTGTTCTGCAAGATCCCAATCCATCTGTGTGGATCTGTGTCATCTGTGGCTAAGCGGTTTGGCTCTGGCCGCTGGCCCCAGGCAGGGAGCGCGAGCCGCCAGCCCGCTCCGATCACGATCATTTTGTAGGGGCGTGCCTCGTGCACGCCCGGTTCGGAGGGCGCGCACGAGGCGCGCCCCTACGTTCCAATTGCCAAGCCAGCGGCCCGCGCGCCCAGAAGTCCCCCCACGCTGCGCAAGTATGCGTATGGCCGACCGCGCCTGATCGCGGTAATCTCCTCGCGTGCGCGCGACCGCTCCCACCGCTTCCCTGGACTACCCGCTTCTCTTCACCCGTCCCCACGGTGCCCGCACACGCTGGATCGCCCGCATCACGCTCGGACTCGCGGTCATCCTGACCGCCGGGGTGGCCGGGCTCATCTGGGTTCAGCAGCCCGCCGGACTCGATCCCGCGCCGCTCAAATGGGCCGTCTGTGCGTTAGGGCTGGGGCTCGCGTGGATGGCCGCCGGCTCCACCCTGGCGCGCGCCCGCCGGTCGGTCGTGCGCATGCAGCTCTGGCCGCGGAGCAACCTGGTCGTGGTGCACACCCCCGGAATCTGGTCCCCGCACGTTGCCCTGATCCCCTGCGCCGAGTTCGGTGATCCCGCCCGGGCCGGGTCCTACCGCCCTGACCCGTTTCTCGCGGCCGCAGGCGAAGGCGGCGCAGTGCGCGTGCGGCTCAATTCCGGCGCAACGCTCCTCTTCGATCCCGCCGGCGGCGAGTTTCCCTTTGGTCGTGACGCCCTGGTCGCGTTTCTGCACGAACGGGCGTACCCCATCGAGATCCCCTTCCGGGCATCCGATGCTTCAGCGCGGAGGAACGACGGGCGCGAGACGGCCGGCCCAAAGTTCCCGGTAGATCGGGTTGTCGGGGCACTCGAGACGGCCGACCTCGAAGCGGCGCGCCTCGACATAATCGAATCCGTAATGGAACGCCGCCAGCAGCAGCGGGTAGGAAAACTCCACGTCTGAGCGCCGCTGCAGGGCACTGCGAGTGAACGCGAGGTAGTCGATGCCGGTCTCCAGATTGGCACGCCACGCCCAAACGGTCGGTTCGTAGGGTTCGGTCGACACAGCCGCCCACGCGGCGGGCTTGAGTTGCAGCAACCCGCGAGCTTCGCCGTTGCGCGCCGCGGGATCAAAGGCCGACTCCGCCGCCACCAGAGCGTAAATGAAGGCGGGATCGATCCGGTAGCGCTGCGCCTGCGGCTGAATCGCAGCCCAGATCTCGGCCCTCGTCGGCGGCGCCTCGACCGAAGGTCGCGAACAACCACCCATGCTCACCGTCAACACAGCCAGTGAAACCATCCGGCCCCAGAATTTAAACCACTTACTTTCACTCACAACCACTGATCCGAGCCGGATTACGCTCTGGATTGAATCAGCGATCATGAGTGTTGATCAGTGGTTCATCCCGTTTTGCGGATCCCGGTTCCTCTCCTCAGAGTGCGCGGAAGACGACCGACGCGTTCTGGCCACCGAAGCCGAGGTTGTTGCTCAGCACGGTGCGGACCTTCGCGGGGCGTGCGACGTTCGGCACGTAGTCGAGGTCGCACTCGGGGTCGGGTTCGTGGAGATTGATCGTCGGCGCGAGCATCTGGCTCTGCAGTGTTTTCACGCAGACCACGCTCTCGATGCCACCGGCGGCACCAAGGAGATGGCCGGTCATGGACTTGGTCGAACTCACGGGCAGCGTGCGCGCGTGGTCGCCGAAGACCTTCTTGATCGCGAGCGTCTCGAACTTGTCATTGTACGGCGTGCTCGTGCCGTGGGCGTTGATGTAGTCGATCTCCTCCGGGCGCGTGCCGGCGCTGCGGAGCGCACGGGTCATGGCCATCGACAGGCCCTTGCCCTCGGGATCCGGCATCGTGATGTGGTGAGCATCGCACGTGGCCGCGTAGCCGGCGATCTCGCAGTAGATGCGGGCGCCGCGCGCCTTGGCGTGGGCGAGTGACTCGAGCACGAGCACGCCGGCACCCTCGCCCATCACAAAGCCGTCGCGGCCCATCGAGAACGGACGGCTCGCTGTCGCAGGCGAGTCGTTGCGCGTGCTCATCGCTTTCATCGAGCAGAAGCTCGCGTAGGCAAAGGGGGTGATCGCAGCCTCGGCGCCACCGGCGATCATCACGTCGGCATCGCCGCGGCGGATCATGTGCATGGCCTCGCCGATCGCGTGGGTCGCGGTCGCACAGGCGGACACGACGCCGAAGTTCGGTCCACGAGCGCCGATGTCGATCGCAACCAAGCCCGAGCACATGTTGCCGATCAGCGACGGGATCGTGAACGGCGAGACCTTGCGCGGGCCGCGCTCGGCGAGAACCTTGAGCTGTGACTCGTAGGTGTACATGCCGCCGATGCCGGAGCCGATGATCACGCCGACGCGGTCGGCGTCCTCGCGGGCCATCTCCAAGCCGGCATCGCGCACGGCCTGGCGGGCGGCGACAAAACCGAAATGGGTGTAGCGGTCGTTGCGGCGCGCCTCCTTCGGATCCATGTGGGCGGCCGGATCCCAGTCGCGCACTTCGGCACCGATCTGGCAGGACAGGTCCTTCGGATCGAAGCTTGCGATCCGGTCCACTCCGCAGCGCCCCGCAAGGATGCTGGTCCAGAAGGCATCGACGTCGTGGCCGAGGGAGGCGACGACACCGAGACCAGTGATGACGATACGGGCGGAGTCCGGCAGGTTTTCCATGGCTGAGGCGGGAACGTCCAAAAACAAAAAGGCGTTCTACCAGACAGTCCCGCAGGGGCTCGGTAGAACGCCGGAAAGGAAACGAGGCTTACTTGGCGGCAGCCTTGGACTTGATGTAGTCGATGACCTGGCCGACGGTCTGGAGCTTTTCCGCATCGGACTCGGGGATCTCTCCCTTGATCTCGTCCTTGAACTCCTCCTCAAAAGCCATGATCAGCTCGACGGTGTCGAGGGAATCGGCGCCGAGATCGTCCAGAAACGAAGCCTGGGGCGTAATCTGTTCCTCGTTAACGTTAAGCTGGTTAACGATGATCTCCTTGACGCGTTGTTCGATGGTTTTTTGGTCGGCCATGATAGTGGTTCTCTGAGTAAGCGGAGGCTTCACATCGCCATGCCGCCGTCAACGGCAAAAACTTGCCCCGTAATGTATCCGGCTTCCTCGCTGGCCAGAAAAGCGGTCGCGTGGGCGATGTCTGACGCCTCGCCAAACCGCTTCAGGGGCACCTGGGCCAGGATCGCCGTGGAGGCTTCGGGATTATTTACAAATTCCGTGGTCATATCGGTTTTGATAAACCCGGGGGCGACCGCATTGACCGTGACGCTGCGGGAGGCGAACTCCCGGGCCAGGGTCTTGGTCAGGCCGATCATGCCGGCCTTGGCCGCGGAATAATTGGCCTGCCCGGCGTTGCCCATGATACCCGAAACGGACGCCATGTTGATGATCCGGCCCCAGCGGGCGCGGGTCATCGGGCGGGCGAGGTGCTTGGTGAAGTGAAAGCAGCTCGAAAGATTCGTCTGGATGACGCTGTTCCAATCGTCCTCCGACATGCGGAAAAGGAGGCCGTCCTTGGTGATGCCCGCATTGTTGACGAGGATATCGATCACCGGGAACTCCGCGAGGAGCTGCTCACAGGCCTTGGCCACGGCGGCGCCGTCGGCGACATCGACCGCGAGGGCCTTGGCCTTGCCGCCTGCCGCCGTGATGCCCGCGGCGACCGCGCCGCAGGAGTCGGCGGACTTGGAGACGCAGATGACGGTGACGCCATGTGCGGCCAGCAGTTCAGCGACGGCCTTGCCAATGCCACGGCCGGCACCCGTCACGAGGGCGGTACGATTCTTGAAGGTGAGCATGAGAAAAGTAGCTAGAAGCGAGGAGCTAGGAGCGAGAAGAAAAACCAGAAGTGAAGTCGTGCCTCAACCGGGACTTGGGCCCGGCATTCCAGATCCTGTCTCCTCACTTCTCGCTCCTCTCCGTCAGTACACGTCCCGCTGGTAGCGCTTGTCCTTCTTGAGCTGCTTGACGAATTCGACGGCTTTCTCGATCGGCATCCCGCCCTGCTCAGCGATGATGTCGTGGAGGGCCTGGTCGACGTCCTTGGCCATGCGCTTGGCATCGCCGCACACGTAAAAATAGGCGCCGCCCTGGATCCACTTCCACAGCTCCGCCGCGTTCGCGCGCATCTTGTCCTGCACGTAGACCTTGGTCAGCTGGTCGCGGGACCAGGCGAGGTCGAGGTGCGTAACCTGGCCCTTGGCCACGTAATCGGTCCACTCCTCTTCGTAGAGGTAATCGGTCGCCTTCTTCTGGTCGCCGAAGAACACCCAGTTGCGGCCGGTGGCGCCGGTGGCCACACGCTCCTGCACAAAGGCGCGGAACGGGGCGATGCCGGTGCCGGGACCGACCATGATCACGTCCTTCGTCGCATGATCATCCGGGAGGCCGAAGTGCGAATGGGAGACAAAGGTCGGCACGGGCGTGACACTGACCTGCACGCGATCCGCCATGAAGGTCGAGCACACGCCGACGCGCTCGCGGCCATTGGTCTGGTAGCGCACGATCGCAACCGTGAGGTGCACGTGCTGCGGGTGCGGCTTGGGCGACGACGCGATCGAGTAGAGACGCGGCATCAGCTTGCGCAGATGATCGACAAACTCCTGCGGGGTCAGGCGGCCGCTCGGGTACTCGGCGAGGATGTCCACGTACTCACGCTCGTCGAGGTAGGTCGTGAGCTGCTCCTTGGCCTCGGGCTTGAGGAGCGCCTCGAGCTTCGCCTTCTCGCCGGCATCGGTGACCTTGCCGAGCAAGGTCGTAAGGATCTTGGACGTCGGGCTGGAGAGCGTCAGGCGCGAAGCCAGCGCCTCGCGCAGCGAAATCGGCGTCGCCAGCTTGAGCATGGCCGGCGAGACGAGTTCATCCCCGCTGGCGTGCAGACGCTCGATCAGCTCGGCGACCTCGGTCGGGCGGTTGGTCGGGAAAATGCCGAGGGAGTCGCCGACCTTGTAGGTCAGGCCGCTGCCCGCGATCTCCACCACCAGGTGCCGCGTTTCCTTGGCGGAACCCGGGCGGTTGAGCAGGCGGTTCTCGACGATTTTAGCCGGGAACGGATTATCCTTGGTGAAGACGGAGGGGACGTCAGATGAGGACATAAAACGCCGGATTGAGGGCAACCGTTTTGCGCCGCGCAAGCCTTAACCGGCGGCTGACGCCGCCGGGGTTATTGGTTAATGGTTATTTGTTATTGGCCTCAGCGGGCGAACTCGGTTTCGACGGCCGGTTCATCCTGTGAACAAATAACCATTAACCAATAACCGCGCCGCTTCGCGGCGCTTGCTTCATCCGCCCAAATGACGCCAACTCCCCTCATGACCGATTCGTCCGAACCTATCCGCGTGCAGAAGTACCTCGCTGACGCGGGGGTGTGCTCCCGTCGGGCGGCCGAGGCGCTGGTTGCGGCAGGCGAGGTCTGGGTGAACGGCAAGGCTGCCACGATCGGACAGAAGATCACCCCGGGCGTGGATCGCGTCACGGTCGAGGGTAAGGGCGTCAAGGCCGTGGCCCAGCCCAAGATGACCCTCGCCGTCCACAAGCCGCGCGGCCTCGTCTGCTCCAACGACGACCCGCACAACGCCGCGACCGTCTTTGACCTGCTGCCCAACGAGCTCAACCGCTTGCGCTTTTTCTGCGCCGGCCGGCTCGACAAGGACAGCGAGGGCCTCGTGATTCTCACGACGGACGGCGAGCTCGCGAACAAGCTGATGCACCCGAGCAACGTGGTGGTGAAGCGCTACCACGTGAAGCTCGCGACCCCCTTCCCGCACGAGCGCATCCCCCGCCTGCGCACCGGCATCGTGATCGAGGGCGAGCGTCTGCAGGTCGAGCGCGCCGCGCTCGTGAACCCGTCCCGCAACGCCTCCACCGATCTCGACGTGTGGATGCATCACGGCAAGAAGCGCGAGATCCGCCAGCTGTTCATGGCCCTCGGCTTTGAGGTGAAACGCCTCCGCCGCTACCAGATCGGGTCCTTCCCGCTCCGGGGGATTCCCCTCCGCGCGGTGAAACAACTGTCTGGCAAAGAGGTCGGCCTCTTGTTCAAGATTCCCAAGCCGCATCCAAAGACCGACGCCGCCAAGAAATTAGCCAAAGCCCATGAAGATTGATCGCCTTTTCCTGTCCCTCGCCGCCCTTGCGAGCGTCTTGCCGATTTCGGCCGCTCCCCTCGCCCAAGCCTCCGCGGTTTACAGCCGGCCCGACACCACCGCTGCGGTCCTCACCCAGCTGCCCGCTGGCACCGAGCCGGTCACGGCAGTCACCGGCTACGGCATTTTGCCCGCCGGCTGGATCGCGGTCACCCTCGCCGGCCCGCACGAGGTCTTCGTCCAGAACAAGGATATCACCAAGAGTCTCGACGTCGCCCCCGGCGCGCCGATGCACAAGGAGCCCAAGATCGAGTCCGCCGTGATCACGACCGCCGCCCAAGGCGATGTCACGGAGATCATCGGTCTGCGTGGCCGATGGACGCACCTCCTGCTCAACAAGGCCCTCGTGGGCTACGTCCAGGTCTCCGGCGCCGCGCCGGCCCTCGCCGCCACGACTCCAGCCGCGACCACGCCGGCTCCCGCGACCACCGCTCCAGCTCCGGCGGCCTACAGCCCTGCACCGGTGGCCTCCACGCCAGCCCAGACCAACGCGCCGCTGGCCGCAGCGCCGGTTCCCGTCGCCGCCCGCGGCACCCACACGAACCCCGGCCAGGCCGCGCCAATGGTTAACCTGGGCGATGGTGGCGCCAGCTCCCTGCCCCGTGGCTTCCAGGGCCGCTTTGTTTCGACCCGCAATCCGCTCCGGCCCCGCCGGCCGTACGATTACCAGCTCACCGATGAGCGCGGCGAACGCTACGCCTACCTCGACACGAGCAAGCTCCTGCTCACCGAGCAGATCGACAATTACCTGAATCGCACGGTCGCCATCTACGGCGCCGCCAAGCCGGTCCCCGGCACCCGCGACATCGTGATCGAAGTCGAGTCGCTGCAGCTGCGCTGACGCGCCGCGCGTCAGCGGTTATTGGTTATTCGTTATTGGTTAATGGGACGAACCGCCGCCACGCGACGGTAAGCGTCTCCGACTTCTGTCTTCTGGCTTCTGACCTCCTTCAAAATGTCCCTCATCGACGGTAACGCCATCGCCGCCAGCCTCATTGCCGAACTCACGGCCGAAGTCGCCGCCCTGCCCGGTCGCCGCCCCTGCCTCGCCCTCGTCCGCGTCGGCGAGGATCCCGCGTCCGTCTCGTACGTCCGCAAGAAGGAACAGACCGCGGCCGCGATCGGCGTCGACAGCCGCATCATCTTGCCCGCCGTCACCATCTCGCAGGACGAGCTCTTCGCGCTGATCGACGAGCTGAATGCCGATCCCGGCGTTGACGGCATCCTCGTGCAATCCCCGCTGCCCAAGCACATCGATGAGGTCGCCGTGTTCCGCCGGGTCGCCGCCCACAAGGACGTCGATGGCTTCAACACGATCAATCTCGGCAAGGTCGCGCAGGAGGATGACACCGGCTTCGTCGCCTGCACGCCCGCCGGCATCATGGAGCTGCTCGCCCGCAGCCAGGTGGACCTCAAGGGCAAGCACGTGGTCGTGCTCGGCCGCTCCCTCATCGTCGGCAAGCCGGTCGCGCTGCTCGCGCTGCAGAAGCGCGCGGGCGCCAACGGCACCGTCACCATTTGCCACTCCGGCACGAGCAATCTGCCTGCGATCACCCGTCAGGCCGATGTCCTCATCGCAGCGATCGGTCGTCCGGATTTCGTCACGGCCGACATGGTCAAGCCGGGCGTCGTCGTGATCGACGTCGGCATCAATCGCGTGCCCGATGCGACCAAAAAGTCCGGGTATCGCCTCACCGGTGACGTCCATTTCGAGTCCGTCTCGCCCCTCGCCTCGCAAATCACCCCCGTCCCCGGCGGCGTGGGTCCGATGACTGTGGCGATGCTGATGAAAAACACGGTCAAAGCGCGTCGCGCCTCCGGCGCGAAATGACCAATGCCCAATGGGTAATGACCAAGGCCGGACTTTGCCCCTCGAACGTCCAGTCATTGGCCAGCACACGGATTGTCCGCCAAGGCCAGCGCTCCCCCTGAAACTTAGACCGCCCAACGGCAGGTCTGATCATTGGGCATTGTCCATTGGTCATTGGACATTACCCTTAACGCCTCTGGCGTAGGTATTTCCCCTCTCTGGCCTAGGATTGCATCCGGGCTGCGAATCCCCACTCTCCCCCACGATGCCAGCTCCCAAGATTCTCGTGGTCGACGACCAGCCGATCAACGTGCAGTTGCTCAAACGCAAGCTGGAGCGGGAAAGCATCACCGTCATCACGGCCTACTCGGGCCAGGAGGCGCTCGATCAGGTCGCGGCCGAACGGCCGGATTTGATCCTGCTCGACGTCATGATGCCCGACATGGATGGCATCGAGGTCTGCCAGCGGCTGCAGTCGCAGGAATCGACCCGCTCCATTCCTGTCATCTTCATCACCGCCCGCAGTTCCAAGGAGGGCAAGCTGGAGGGACTCGGGGTTGGAGCGGTCGATTACATCACCAAGCCGATCGACCTCGATGAGACCCTCGCCCGCGTGCAGACGCAGCTTCGGTTTGTGGCGATCAATCGCGAGATGATCGATCTCCAGCGTCGTCTGGTCGAGGCCCGCCGGGCCGCCACGATCGGTGCCGTCACGCAAGGCATCGCCCACAATCTCAACAATCTCCTCGGCGTCGTGATCGGTTACCTCGACCTGATCAAGGTCTACCACGACCGGCCCGAGCAGGTGAAGAAGAACGCCCAGCACGTCGAGGAGGCGGTGCAGCGGATCGTCACGATCATCAAGCAGCTGAGTTCACTCGTCATCAAGACGCGCCTCCCCACGGAGAAATTCCGGCTGTCTCAACTCCTCACCGGCGGCGTGAACCGCTATCAGCTCGATCACAAGATCAGCGCGCCGGTGACGATCGAAAATCCGCTGGGCGATCTCGTCGTCGATACCCATGTTGAGGTCTTCGAGGACCTGTTGTCCAAGATTCTGATCAACGCCTGGGAGGCCTATGACCAGGCGCCCGAGAGCCAGCGGCCGATCACCATCCGCACCGAGTTGATCGAGCGCGGTAACGAAGGGAAATTTGTCCGCATCACCGTCGAGGATCAGGGCCGGGGCATCGCACCTGAGATCCGCGATCACATGTTCGAGCCCTTCATCAGCAGCAAGCACACGGTCGGCGTCGGCATGGGCCTGACCGTGGCCCGCCATGCCCTGCGCAACATGGGCGGCGACCTCACGGTCGAGGACCGCCCGGGCGGCGGCATGATCGCCATTCTCCTTCACCCCGTCGAGCGGCGTCGCCGCCAGAGCACCGATGTCTGATCCCACCTTGAAAATCGCCTTCCTCGGCGCCGGACGCATGGCTGGTGCCATGGTCACCGGCATCCTCTCCCGTCAGGCCGCCCGCCCAGCGGACCTCGCCTGCATCGGCGGCGATGACGACACCGCCCGGCAGCTGGCCGCGCGCACCGGCATCACGGCCGCCAGCGATCTCGCCGCCCTGCTCGAGCGTGCCGATGTGCTGGTGCTGGCTTGCAAGCCGCAGCAACTGGCCGGACTCGACCGCCGTCTGGCGGAGCTGACCGCCGGCAAGCTCGTCCTTTCCATCCTTGCGGGCAAACGACTCGCCCGTCTCGCCGAAAGCTTTCCGCGCGCCCGCAATGTTGTCCGCGCCATGCCCAACACGCCCGGACAGATTGGGGCCGGCATCACCGCCTGGAGCGCGCTGCAGCCGCTGGCGGAGCCGGACCGGGCCAAGATCGACACAATCCTTTCTGCACTCGGCCGGGTCATCGCCGTGCCCGAGCCGGATCTCGACGCAGTGACCGGCCTCAGCGGCAGCGGTCCGGCCTTTGTCTTTGAATTCGTGGCCGCGCTTCGGGAAGGTGGCATCGCCGCCGGACTATCGCGCGAGGCCGCCGTGCTTCTTGCCCAGGAGACCGTGCTCGGCGCAGCCCGGCTGCTGGCTGAATCGCAGGCCGAACCCGAGGAACTGCGCAACCAGGTCACGTCACCAAACGGCACCACCTTCGCCGGTCTCCAGCGCATGGCCGCGCACGATTTTCGCGGCATCCTGCGCGAAACCGTCCTGGCCGCGAAGACGCGGTCGGAAGAGCTCTCGCGCGACGCCTGAGAAGGCAAAACCTGAGACCGGAGACCTGAAACCTGAGTTTCCGATCTCGCGAAATCCGAACCACCCAATGCCTGAGTCCAAACTCAGGTTTCAGGTTTCAAGTTTCAGGTTTCTTCCCCACTCTCTGCATCCTCATGAGTCTCTCCGGCCGCATCCTCGTCACCGGCGGCGCCGGCTTTATCGGCAGCGCGCTCGTCTGGGCGCTCAACCAGCGCGGATTGAGCGACATAGTCGTGACCGACTTCCTCGGCACGGACGAGAAGTGGCGCAACCTCGTGCCTCTCTCGTTCGCCGATTACGTCGAGGCGGATGCCTTTCGTGCGCGCATCGCGGCGAATTCCTCCGCGTTCGGGACCTTTTCGACGGTGTTCCACCTCGGCGCCTGCTCGGCCACGACCGAGCGCAACGCGGCGTACCTCGCGGACAATAATTTCGGCTTCACCAAGGAACTCGCGGCGTGGTCGCTCGCGCAGTCGGCGCGCTTCGTCTACGCATCGTCCGCCGCCACGTACGGTGACGGCGCCGAGGGCATGGATGACCGCGACCCGAACCTCGGGCGGCTGCGTCCGCTCAACATGTACGGGTACTCGAAGCACCTCTTCGACGTGTATGCGCAGCGCCAAGGCTTTCTCGATCGGATCGCCGGGGTGAAGTACTTCAACGTCTTCGGCCCGAACGAGGACCATAAGGCGGACATGCGCTCACTCGTGCACAAGGCCTTCCAGCAGATCCAGACGACCGGGCGCGTGCAGCTCTTCAAGAGCCACAAGCCCGAGTACCGCGACGGTGAGCAGAAGCGCGATTTTCTTTACGTGAAAGACGCGGTGGAGATGACGCTCCACCTCGCCGACCGCGGGCGCAACGCCGGCGGGTTATTTAACCTCGGCTCAGGCGAGGCCAACACCTGGCTGACCCTGGCCCGGGCGATTTTTGCCGCGCTCGGTCGCGAGCCCGCCATCGATTTTGTCGACATGCCGGAGGTGCTGCGCGGCAAGTACCAGTACTTCACCCAAGCCGACATTGGCAAACTGCGGGCCACGGGTTACGACCGCGCCGGCACCCCGCTGGCGGAGGCCGTGCGCGACTACGTGCAGGGCTACCTAGTCCCGGGCAAACGGCTGGGTGACTGAGTAATTTTCCCGGCGCGGCCTAGGGAATGATTGGTGCGCCCGGCGGTTACGCGCGGGCGAAAACGGTCGATCATGACATCATGATCAACACATCGCCTTTGCCCTCCCCTCGTGCTCACCCGCCGCCAGCCACCGAGCCGCCGACGCTGCGCGCCCGGCTGTTTCCCTACCTGCTGTTGACGGCCGTGGTGCTGCTGATCTCGATCTGCACGGCGTAAGTGCCTGCAGCAGGGAGCGAAGCAGGGCCATCGGTCCTATGCGACGGATGGCTCACCCTTGAAAGCAAAAACGCCCGACGGCGCGAGCCGTCGGGCGTTGGAATTCAAATCGCAGGCTGGTCGATCTTACGGGATCGCGAGCAACTCGGCCTCGCTCCACGCCTTGGTGCGGGCGGCTTCGGCTCCGGTGCGGACGGCCGACACGTGCTCAGGCGTCACCGGCGCGCCCGTGTTACCCCACTCTGAGCGGATGTAGGTCAGGACGTCGGAGATGCGCTGGTCGTTCCAGTTGTAGGAGCTGCCGGCACCGAACGCGGGCATGACGCCGTTGTAGCTCTTGCCCTCGACCGTGATCGGGCCCTGAAGACCGTGGAGCACGACGCGGATCAGACGCTCGTCGCTGCCATTGACCCACTCGGAGCCGGCCAGCGGCGGATAAACGCCGGGCACGCCCAGACCGGTGGCCTGGTGGCAGGTCGCGCAGACCTGAGTGTAGAAGCGCTTGCCGGCCACGCGCGGATCCGCCGGAGCGGCTGCCACGGCGCTGGCGCCCATCGTCTTCGGGTCAAAGCGACCGTCGTGGACCAGCGGGTCAAAGCCACCGCGGTTGTGCACGACATAGATGCTGACGATGAAGATCATCGTCGACAGCAGGCCCAGGAGGAAGAGCGGCATCAGCGTGAAGCCTTCCTTCGGCTCCACCTGCTGGTGCAGGAGACCGTCATGGACGGCCTGAATGCTCTCATCGGACGCCCCGGCCGCCTCGGCCCGGAGGTTAACATTGCGAGGATCGGCACTCATTACTTCTGCTCCCCTTCCTTCGAAGCGGCTTCGACGTAGACGTTGCTGGTTTCGGGGTACGCGTAGGCGTCCTTGAGGGTGGCAAGATAGTAGGCGAGCGCCTGGGCGCGATCGGTCGGGACGACTTCATAGCCGGCGGCCGGAGCGTGCGACGCCGGCAGCGTGAGCGCCTTGGCGGACGGCTGGCCGACGATCTGGCGGGTCTCGAACAGGAACGCGTAAGCCGGCATCGAGGATTCAGCATTCACGAGCTTGGGATCGTAGAGGTGCTGGAGGTGCCAGGCGGCGTCGCCCTGGCGGGCGCCGACGTTGCGCAGATCCGGTCCGAGGCGCATCGAGCCAAGGAGCACGCGACCCTCATAGAGGTAGTCACGGGCCACGCTCTGACGCTCACCCCACCCGCGGGCCTGGTCGGAGCCGAAGCCCGGACGACGGACCTGCTGGGTGTGGCACGCGGCGCAACCGAGATCCTGATAAACCAGCTTTCCACGCTCGGCGAGACCGGGAGCGGGCTGCGGGAAGGCCTTGCCTTCATTCTCGTCGTAGTGGGCCGTGATGGCGCCGTACGCACGCTGGTTCGAGAAAACCAGAGAAGACCAGGAAACGGCGGCGATCGCAAAGATGCCGAGGAAGATGAGACAGAAACGGTTCATCGGGCGGCCTCCAGGGAAGGAGCTTCACGGAAGAGATCAGCCGTGGGCGCGCCGCAGAGGGCGGTCTGCAGCACGAGACGGACGACGTTGACGGCAAAGGCCAAGTGGCCGATGGCGAGGAGGATCACGCCAAGGCTGTTCATGAAGAGGTACGGCGACAGCGTCGAGGCCATCGCGCTGAATGACACGGCGGGATCGTTGAGGGCCGCGCCCTGGGCGAGGCCACCCAGCGTCAGGCCGGCGACACAGAGGACGAGGCCGGCGGTCGAGGCCCAGAAGTGGGCGCCGATCAGGGCCAGCGAAGGCCACTCACGCTGCGCGAGGCGCGGCGCGAGGAAGTAGATCGCACCAAACGCAACCATCGAGAACAGCCCGTAGAGCACGGTCTGGGTCTGGGCCGAGCCGACCAGCGTGAACTGGGTGGTGACGGCGACCGACTGCAGGGAGGTCACGATCCAGGCCAGCGTGCTGACCGTGAAGGCGATCATGCCGACGAGGATGAAGCGGAGCGAGGGGCTCGACTTGAGCGCCGCCGCACCGGCCGCGAGGGTCGGGAAATGGTTGAGACCAATGATGATCACCGGGACGATAAGGAAGAGGCTGGCGCCCACGCCGACCGCGGTGGTCCAGGCCGGGACCGGGGCGCCCACGAGGGAGGCCGTGCCGGCGAAGGCCGAGAACGCGAGGAAGGTCCAGAAACCGAGCGAGGCCAGGTCGTAGTGACGCAGGGTCTTGCCCGTGATCTTCGGGAGGAAGTAGTAGATCGCAGCGAGCGCGATCGCGGTGAACCAGAGGCTCGAGACCCCGTGGGAATACCACGCGGCGATGACCGACTGGGAGGTGCCGCGGGACGGCTGGAGGAAGAGGACAACCTGCGCGACCGAGTAGAGCCAGGGGAACCAGAAGAGCGCCGCGAGCAGGTACCACTGGGAGGCAAAGATGCGGCCCGAGCCACCCGAGCGGAAGGTCACGAGCGCCCAGGCGCCGATCAAGGCGTAGGCGACGAAGAGCAGCGGCGCGGCGTAGGTCGGGATTTCGAGCCACGGCACCGAAGTCGAGTCACCCGCGAGTATGCCGCCGACGCCGAGGGTCACGCCAACGTTCCAGAACAGACCGGCCACGATCAGGACGGAAGGAACGCGGAGCGCGGCCTGCGAGAGGCGGGCCATGAGCCAGAAGACCAGCACGAAGGAGGCGTTGAAGCCCCAGCCGTAGATCGCGGCATTGAGACCGGCGGCCTGGCTGCGGCCGTAGGTCAGCCACGCACAGTCAGCGAGGAAGGTCGGGCGGTGGAGCTGGATCGACGAGATCAGCGTGAGGCCGGATGCGATGAGCAGCCAGGCGATCGCCGAGACGAGGAACAGCAACACCGGCCCGCGGGCCGAAGCGTCGATCGCGGCCTGGGCGGCGCGCCCGGTCCCGGAGGACGAGGCCGACGAACCGGCGGCGGTTGCGGTGCGGGAAGCAGATGCCATGAGCGGTACGGGGAAAGGAAGGGGCGGAACGAAGCCGGAGGGTTACTTCTTGGCGTTGAGCTCGTCGACGGTCAGCTGCATCGCACGCTCCACGGGGAGCAGCACGACACCGGCGTTCTTGTCGACCCAGCCGTAGCCGCTGGCGGTGGCCTGGGCGGCGGCGCGGACCTCGGTCAGACGGGCCTTGCGCCCCTCGGCCGAGAACTTCCACTGCTCTTCCGCGGGCACGTTGGACGCATTCGCCACCGGGGTGGCCGGATTGCGGGCGAGCTGCAGAAGGACCAGGAACACGGCGAAGACGCCGAGCGCGGCCACGACCGGGATGAAGATGCCCTTGGGGGCGGAGGAGGCGTCACTCATGGTGCGTGAGGGATTCGGTGATGCGCGGGTCGCGGATCGGGATCAGCTTGGCGGTCGGGAAGCTCTTCAGGTAGGCCCAGACGCACACGCCGCCGATGCCGACGACTGCGCTGAGGGTCCAGAGCTGATGCACGCCGAGGAATGGCAGCGGATCGCCCAGTTCGTTCTTCTTCGAGGGCCAGACGTTGTAGATCAGGTCGAGGAGGAAGACCAAGGCGATGTAGACGCCGATGCGCGGCATCCACTTCTTGCTCAGCTTCACCGGGTAGTGGATGAGGGTGAGGAAAGGCAGGAAGAAGTGACCGAACAGGAGGAAGAGGCCGACCCACTTCCACTGGTTGGGCGTGCCGTCGCTGTTGTTGATCTCGCGGAGGCTGTACCAGAAGGTTTCCTCGGGCACGTTGGCGTTCCAGATCAGGAAGTACTGCGAGAACGTGATGTAGGCCCAGAACACCGTGAATGCGAACATCAGCTGGCCGATGCTGTGCATGTGGTTGTTGTTCAGGATGCCCTTGTAGTCGCCGCGCATGTACAGCCAGACCATGATGATCACGCCGGCCGAGAGCGCCGCGCGGATGCAGCCGGCGAAGTACCACACGCCGTACATCGTGGAGAAGAAGTGGTAGTCGAGCGACTTGACCCAGAAGATGATGCAGAGGGTCATCGAGAACGCGGTCAGCGCGAGGCCGAAGGCCGCGGTCGTGCGGTTGTGGGAGGTCCACTTGAGATCGCCGTCGAGGTCCTGAGTGAACGACGCCTTGCGCAGGCGGGAGGACAGCCAGATCCAGATGGCGAAGGAGACCACGGTCGCACCCACGAAGAACGAGGGATTGAGGAGGCCCGACTTCTTTACCCAGAGGACGTCCTCGCCGACGGTGCCGGAGCCGCCGACCTTCGCGAGGTCGAAGGCGGGATCAAACCACTTCCAGACCAGCTGCTTGTCGACCAGGGCGGCCACAACCAGCGGAATGAAGAGGATGCCGAGCGGCAGGAAGGCCGCGAGGCCGTGCTCGAACTGGCGGCGGATGACCGTCGACCAGGAGGCGTCAACGATGTGGTGGATCATCACGAGGAAGAGCATGCCGATGGCGATGCCCGTCCAGAACGTGAGGCCGACCAGCCAGGAATAGGAAACCTTGGCTCCGCCCGAGACGAAGAGACCGAGCGCGGTCACCACGATGCCGGCGATGCCGATCGTGAGGGCCTTGCTCGCGGCAGCAGCGATGCTGCCGGGCGCGGTGGCGGGAAGGGAACCGGAAACGGTTGCTGCGTGAGTGCTGCTCATTGGATGCCAAGCTCCGCTTTGAAGGCCGGGGGAACGTCCGAGACTTTGCCGTTGTGCGCACGCTGGAGGGCGCGCAGGTACGCGACGACCGCCCAGCGGTCACGCGTGTCGAGTTTGTCGCCGTAGCCGAACATGGTGTTCTTGCCGTTCGTCACGGTGTTGTAGAGCTCGCCCTCAGGCATGGCGCGGTAGAGGTCGCTGTGGAAGTTGACGGGGGCGCCCCAGCCATAGGCCGTGACGATGCCCTTGCCGTCGCCGTTCGCCCCGTGGCAAACCGCGCAGTAGATGTCGTACCGCTCCTTGCCGCGCGCCATCAGCACGTTGTCGACCGGGAGGGCGGACGGAAAGCCGCGGGCAAATTCGCCGTTGGCCGAGCGGCCGGCGGAGAGGTGCGCATCGGCGTTGGCCTGGCCGCGGGCCACGGTGCCGGCAGGAATCGGGCGATCCGCGCGGCCGTCCGCGAAGAACTTGGACTCCGCCTGAGGCTTGTACTTCGGCATGCGATCCATGTCCGGGAAGACCTCGAGGGGCGGCTTGGTCGCGATCGAGCCGCGGAAGCCGAGGACGCCCGCGGCGAGGACCACGACGAAGAAGGTGATGAGATAGACGTAGCGCATGGCTCAGGCCTCGAGTTCGGAGACGTCCTTGCCGCCGGCCTTCTCGAGGAGGGCCTTGGTGGCGGTGAGGTTGAATTTCGGGTCACGCGCATCGATCACGATCAGGAACTTGTCGTCCAGACCGCGCACGATCTTGTCGCTCTTGAGCACCGGGTGGTAGTGCATCGGGAGGCCGTTGAGGAACAGCATGCCGCCAATGGTCGCAAACGCGGTGAACAGGATGGTCAGCTCGTAGGACACCGGGAAGGCGAACATCGGGCTGAAGTACGGCTTGCCGCCGACCACCAGCTGGTAGTCGACGCCGCCGGTCCACCAGATCATCGACATGCCGGTGGTGAAACCGGTCAGGCCGCCGACGAAGGAGAAGCGCGGAACCTTGGAGCGTCCGAGACCCATGGCCTTGTCGAGGCCGTGGATCGGGAATGGCGTGATGCAATCCCAGGACTTGTAGCCGGCGTCGCGAACCTGTTCCGCGGCGTGGTAAACGTCCGGAACGGTGTCAAAGGTGGCGATCAGGCCGTGTGGTTGGGCAGGCATGGTCGTAAGGTCTTAGTGGTGATCGTGGCCCGCGTGGGGGTCAGCCTGCGGGGTGACCGCCTTGAGCTCGGCCATGGGCATGACCGGGAGGAAGCGGATGAAGAGGAGGAACAGCACGCTGAAGACGCCGAAGGTGCCGAAGAAGGTGAAGATCTCGACGATCGAGGGGCTGTAGTAACCCCAGCTCGACGGCAGGAAGTCACGGGCGAGCGAGGTGACGATGATCACGAAGCGCTCGAACCACATGCCGACGTTGACGAAGATCGAGAGGACCCAGACGAACCAGGTGTTCTCGCGGACCTTCTTGAACCAGAAGAACTGCGGCGTGATGACGTTGCAGGAGATCATGATCCAGTACGCCCAGGCGTAGTGGCCGAACGCGCGGTTGATGAAGGCGAAGCCCTCGTACGGATTGGCACCGTACCACGCGATGAAGAACTCCATGCCGTAGGCGTAGCCGACGATCGTGCCGGTCGCCAAAACGATCTTACACATGCAGTCGATGTGGTACTGCGTGATCAGATCCTCGAGGCGGTAGATCGCGCGCAGCGGCAGCATCAGGGTCAGCACCATGCCGAAGCCCGAGAAGATGGCGCCCGCAACGAAGTACGGCGGGAAGATGGTGGTGTGCCAGCCCGGGAGGAGCGACACGGCGAAGTCGAACGAAACGATCGTGTGCACCGACAACACCAGCGGGGTCGAGACACCCGCGAGGATGAGGTAGGCCATCTCGTAGTTGCTCCAGTGGCGGTTGGAACCGCGCCAGCCGAGGGCGAAGAAGCCGTAGAGCGCCGAGCGGACCTTGTTGCCCGCGGCGAAGAAACGGTCGCGCAGGATCGCGAGGTCAGGCAGCAGGCCGACGTACCAGAAGAGGACCGAGACGGTACCGTAGGTCGAGACCGCGAACACGTCCCACTCCAGCGGCGAACGGAAGTTCTGCCAGATGACGTTCGAGTTCGGGATCGGGAACAGGTACCAGGCGAACCAGACGCGACCGACGTGGAACACCGGGAAGATACCGGCGCACACGACCGCGAAGATCGTCATGGCCTCGGCCGCACGGTTGATCGACGTACGCCACTTCTGGCGCAGGAGGCACAGAATGGCCGAGATCAGGGTACCGGCGTGGCCGATACCGATCCAGAAGACGAAGTTGACGATGTCCCACGCCCAGTTGACCGGGTTCGCATGGCCCCACACGCCGACGCCGGTGGCGACGAGGTAGGTGATGCCGGCGACCGTGAAGGACGCGACACAGCAGGCGAGGATGAAGCAGACCCACCACCAGGTGGGGGTCTTGCCCTCGATGATCCCGCAGATCTTGTCGGTGATCCAGCCGAAGCTCCGGTTGTTCTCGACGAGCGTCGCCCGGGGGAAATGGGCCGGGTTGACCTCCTTGAGAATCGCCGGTGCGGCGGCGTGTTCAGATGCGTGGGACATTAGCTGAGTCCTCCGACGTTCAGGGACGAGGCCGAGGCGTGGTCATGGGAATCATGACCCTCGCTGTGGGCGGGATGGTTCTTGGAATTGTACTCCTGGCGGCTGAGCGGCAGGTCCACGTAGTCCGGCATGGCCGGGTTCGGGTTGCGGAGCTTGCCGAGGTAGGTCGTGCGCGGGCGGATGTTGAGGTAGCCGAGCAGCGCGTAGTCCTGTTCGAGGGCCTTGGCCTTCGAGACGGCGCTGAGCGGATCCTTGACGTTGCCGAACACGATGGCGTCGACCGGGCAGGACTGCTGGCAGGCCACCTTGATCGTGCCGTCGGGGATCTCGACGTGGTTGGAATCCCGGGCCGCAGCCTTCTGCTTGATCTTGGCCTGCTGGATGCGCTGCACGCAGTACGTGCACTTCTCCATCACGCCGCGCATGCGGACGCTCACGTCGGGGTTCTTCACCATCTTGACGAGCTCGGGCATGCCGGACTTGCCCAGCGGCCCGAGGTAAAGCTCGTCGATGGAACGCTTGTTCCAGTCGAAGAAGTTGAAGCGGCGCACCTTGTACGGGCAGTTGTTCGCGCAGTAGCGCGTGCCGATGCACCGGTTGTAAGCCATCGTGTTAAGACCCTCGTTGTCGTGGACGGTCGCATTGACCGGGCACACGATTTCGCACGGGGCCAGCTCGCACTGCGCGCACGCGATGGGCTGAACCGAAACCTGGGGATCCTCGGGGAGCTCCTTGTTGCCGGGACCGCCGAAGGCCGCAGCCTCGAGCTTGCCGTCGGAGTAGTAGCGATCGAGACGGATCCAGTGCATCTCACGGCCGCGGAGGACCTGGTCCTTGCCGACGATCGGGATGTTGTTCTCGGCCTGGCACGCGATGATGCAGGCGTTGCAACCGATGCAGGTGTTGAGGTCGATCGACATGCCCCACTGGTGCACGCCATCGAAGTTCGGGGTCTCGTAGAGACCGTTGCCGCGCGGCGTGGTGACCGCGAGCTCGGCCTTGCGCTTGGCGCGCTCCTCGGGCGAGAGGGCGGCGAGGGCCTCGAGGGAATTCTCCTCGCCCATGTTCGGCGGGGAGTGCGACTCGATGCCCATGTGATTCACGAAGCCGAGGCCATGGCCGTCGGCCTTGGCGACCTCGTCGAGGTTGGCTTCGCGCACGATGTCGCGGCCTTCCATCGACCAGTGCTCCTGCGTGTTGGCGAGGGCGTAGGTCTCACCGGTGAGGGTGATCTTCGCGCCCGTCGCGGCATGCAGGCCGGCGGTCGTGCGGAGCGGATAGAAGTTGTGGCCGACACCCTTCCCCACCCGGCCCGACACCGTGCGGCCGTAGCCGAGCGGGAGGACGAGGGTGTAGTTGGCGAGACCCGGCTGGATGTGCAGCGGACCGCGGATGGTGCGGCCGTTGAGCGTGACCTCCGCGATCGGGGCCATTTCCTTGCCCTGGGTGAAGTTCGCGACTTCCTTGCGGGCGACCTGCAGGGCCGAGCCGGCGGGATCGATGCCGAGTTCCTTGCCGAGGCGCGGGCTGACGAGGATGGCGTTGTCCCACGAGATCTTCGTGATCGGATCCGGGCACTCCTGCAGCCAGCCATTGTTGGCGTAGCGGCCGCCGTCGACCTTGGCGTCGATCGTGAAGCGGACCTCGAGGTTGTCCTTCGAGAGGGCCTGGTAGGACGGCGCGAGCGCGAAGAGGGGCGCGAGGCCGTTGGCGCTGAACGTGGCGGGCGCCTTGCGGTAGGCGCTGCCCTCGAGGAAGCCGTCGTGGAGGAACTTGCGGAACGCGGCGGCCGCATCACCGCGGGCGAGACCCGTGACGGTGTTGTAGACCAGCGTGTAGGGATCGTTGACGGTCTCACCGGCGATGCGGGCGAGGACCTCGATCTCGGTGAGGCCGTTGAAAAGCGGCAGAATCATCGGCTGGACCGGCACCACGGTGCCGTCCGCCGTGCGGGCGTCGCCCCACGACTCGAGGTAGTGGGCGGCAGCGATGTGCGTGCCAGCCAAGGCGGACGTCTCATCGACGTAGTAGCCGTAGCGGATGACCTCGGGGACGGTCTTGATCAGCGCGGGCAGATCGAGATCGGCCGGGGCATCGTAGGCGGGGTTGCCGCCGAGGATGACGAGCGTCTTGACCGTGCCGGCCTTGATCGTGTTGGCGAGGGTCGTGATCGACACGGCCGTGTCGGCCGGGACTTCGACCATCTCAACCGTCTGGCCGATGTTGCCGAGGGCCGCGTTGATCGCGTAGGCGATCGCGTGGACCTGCGGAGGCAGGTGGGCGCCGGCGATGACAATCGACGTGCCCTTATGCGCAAGCAGATCAGCGGCGCAGGCGTCGAGCCACTTGTCCTGATCCTTGAACTCGAGGCCCTGGGCCAGAGGAGCGAAGGTCGTGCTGCCGCTCACCTTGCCGGCGAGCGCGGCGGCGAAGGCCAGCATGTGGCTCGTCGCGAGGCGCAGACGGTGGTCTGCCATCGAGCCGACGAGGGTGAACGAGCTCTCGACCGCGTAGAGGCGGTTCATCGGGTCGTCCTTCTTGACGACCTTGCGGCCCTTGGAGAACTCGCGGCTGTAGAAGAGCGAGCCGGACTCCGACTGGAAGAAGTCGGCGTCGAGCGAAACGATGCGGCGGGCCTTGGCGAACTGGTAGACCGGCTTGACCGGGCTGCCGAACGCGGCCTGCGCGGCGGAGAGCGGGGCCTCGTCGGTGACGGCGTCGTACTCGGCCCAGGTGGCCTGCGGGAACTTCGCCTTGAGCTTGGCCACGAGGGCGGCGCGCGTCGGCGAGGAGGACTGGCCCGCGAGGAACGCGAGGCCGGCGCCATTGCCGGCCTCACGGCCGATCTTGGCGAGGAGATCATTGACGACAGCGGCGTTCACGGCGGCGCCGCGGACGGTCGAGGTCGTGGCGCGGTCCGGATCGTAGAGATCGAGGACAGACGCCTGGACAAACGCATTGGTGCCACCGCCGAACGGCGCGTAGCTCGGGTTGCCCTCGATCTTGGTCGGACGACCCTGGTGGGTCTCGGCGAGGATCGGGATCGCGCCCTTGCGCACCGGCATGGCCGAGGCGAAGTACTGCGGGAGGCCGGGGATCACGCCCTGCACGGACTTGCCGTACGGGAGGATGTGGGCCTCAGGGCGACGGCAGCCGGCGGCCAGACCAACGCCACCGAGGGCGAAGGACGCGGCCATCAGCTTGAAAAATGCGCGGCGGTCGACGCCGTTCAGGTTGGAGGCATCCTCCGGGAATTCGCGCTGCAGCTGGGCCTTGAAGCCGGGCGTGGCGGTGAGCTCGTCGAGGCTGCGCCAATAGCGCGGGCCGTTAAGCTCAGCCGGGGACGGTGCGGGATGGTGAAATTGGCGTTTCATCGTCGGCGGATCAGCGGTGGCAGCCGGAGCAGCTTTGCGGAGGTTTCACGTTCCAGTCGTGGACGAACTTCTTGCCCTGCTCGAGCTGGCCGGCGGCACCGCCGGGATGTTGCCAGTCGAGATTAGTCACGAGTTCAGGCGAGCGGATGAACTTCTCGGGCTCGCGGTGGCACTCAAGGCAGAAGCCCATCGAGAGGGGCTGGGCGTGGGTGACGACTTCCATCTCGTTGATCTTGCCGTGGCACTCCACGCAGGAGACGCCGCGGTTCACGTGGACCGAGTGGTTGAAGTAAACGTAGTCGGGCGCCTGGTGGACCTTGACCCACGGAACCGGATTGCCGGTTTCGTAGCTCTCGCGGACGGGAGCGAGGAGCGGGCTGTCGGTCTTGACCTGGCTGTGGCAGTTCATGCAGGTCTGCGAGGTCGGGACGGCGGCGTGTCCGGCCTTCTCGACGGTCGAGTGGCAGTAACGGCAGTCGAGACCGAGCTGACCCGCGTGGAACGCGTGACTGAACGGCACCGGTTGGACCGGGGCGTAGCCGACGCGCGTGTACTTCGGCGTCGCGTAGTAGGTCGTGGCGGCCGTCACAATGCCGCCGAGCAGGAACAGATACACGATGATCTGCAGCGGCAGGCGGTTGGCCGATTTGGGGAACAATTTAGACATGGTCCTTGGGTCTCCGGAAGGCCGGACGGTTAAACGGTTTCCTCGCGACGCGCGACGGCCCGGGTGTCGGGACGGAGCGTGAACGGCGTGGGCGACGAGACGGCAGAATTCTGGGCCGGAGCCTCAGGGGTACGGGCAAGCAGCCGGGGCGTGAGGCCGACGGCGGCGATCAGGCCCGCGATTTTGCCGAAGAAGGACTTTCGCGAATGGGTGGGAGTCACTGGTCGTCGTGGTTTGGTCAAAGTCAGCGAAAGAGCGAAGGGAGCGGGTCTTCCAAAGTAAATAAAAAATTCCCACGGAACTTTTTCTACCGAGGGAGAATTAGCGTGACGCCGGCCCCTCCCCCGTCCCGCTAATCGCCCATTCGGCACGAATTGACGGAAAATGAGAGAAAATGGGTGGCGGGCCGTTCTTGGTTCTTGGTTATTTGTTATTGGTTAATGGTGCGATCCACGGTCGGTGCGAGTGTGGTAGGGACATGGGTGACCGTTTGCATGCAGGACGTCGGAATTCTCAGACCACGCCCGATTGACCAGTAACAAATAACAATTAACCGCGCGCGAAGCGCGCTACGCCCCAATCGGGTTCACCCACACCACGTCCTTGAAGCGCGCAAAATCGGCGTCGGCCGACGCGATCACGGCGCCATGGGTAGAGGCCAAAGCGGCCAGATAGGCATCGTTCGCAAGATTGCCGCCATGGATGCTTTGAGCCAGGTATCTCCGATAGACCGACCAGTGCTCGGGCGTTGGCTCGAGGATGCGAACCGCCGGCCGGGCGAGGATCGCATCGACTCGCGCCACGGCATCCGGAACGGCGAGCGGACGGGGCATGATCCGCGGATGGGTCGTCAGCCGAATAAACCCGTTGAGCACGAGCCAGCACACTCCCACCGGTTCATTACCGGAAAGCAGGCCGTCCCACCACGTGCGCGCTCGCGCGTGGTGCACCGAGCCTGCGTCCGTCGCATAGAGGATCAGATTGAGATCAACGAGGGTCATCGCGCACTAAAATCTCCGAATCCTGATCATTGTAGCCGGCCTCGCTGAGGCCGGTCTGCCCGCCGAAGCCTCGGCGAAGGAGGGTCAGAGGGTGCGTGCCTAGATTTCGCGGAGCGAGAATCGCGGACACGTACCGGCCGCCCAGCAGGGCGGAACGGTGGTGCGTGTTGCCCTCAACGCGCCGGATTGATCGTCCGGCGATCCGATCAGCTTCTTGCGGCCAAGCCGCGCCACCTTCGGAGCGTGGCTCATGGCTGGCTCGCCCGATACTCCGCCGCATCCTCGGCCGCGAGCAGGTCCCAAGCCCGGACATGATCGTGCCCGGAACCCAGTCCAAAATCGTGCGCGGCCGTGACGTGGGGAGCCACGGTGGCCGTCGCAGCCGGCGCCGCCATCCCGGCCCGCAAGAGGTCGTTCACCACGTCGCGAAACGGCGCCCCACTCCGCCGGACGCGTCGCTTAATCTCGACCGCCAGATCGTCGTCGATCGTGAGGGTGGTGCGCATAGCGGCATCATGATGCCGCTAGGATTGATGTCAAGGAGCGCGGCGCGAGTCGCCGCGCGGTTGATTGTTGATTGTTAATGGTTAATGGGATCCGGAGCTTCGGCTCGGCGGTTATCAGTTACTGGTTCCGGCTCATAAGAGCCTAGCCCATTAACGCGTAACCATTAACCCTTAACCGCGCGGCGTGGTGCCGCGCACCTCAAACTCCCGCCACTGCACCGCGATCGGCCACACCAGGCACCACGCGATGAGGATCGCTGGGTTATAGAAGTGGAAATCGAAGTTGGCGTGGATGAACAGGAACACGCCCCCGCCGACCAGACACAGCAGCCATGGGCTTCGCCAGAAGCGGACGCAGACCAGTCGATAGGCCCACCAGCCCCCACCCGCCACGAGCAAGCCGAAGCCGACGAGCCCAAACTCCGCGAGCAGTTGCACCGGGTCGCTGTGGGCGTGTTCCCAGAACAGGCGTGATTCCCATGTGCTCCCATAGATTTCGGGATAGGCTTTCTGGTATTTGGGAAAGTGATACTGAAACGCCCCGGGCCCCCACCCGGTCCACAATTTGTCTCGCGCCATGTCCCAGGTCGCCTGCGCTGCCATGGCGCGCGCACCCGAGGTTATCTCCATCCGCGTTCCCGCGAAATCCTTGAAACGATCCAGAGTCCTTCCCGCGCCGAGGATCTGCGCACCGTAGCCTGCGAGGAGGGCGAGTAGCACGGCAGCCCCCACCAGAAGGCCGGACCGCCGGCGCCAGAGTTGCACCACAATAAACAGGAGAGCGACAGCCACCAGGGTGAGGCTCGCCACCAGGGCCGCCCCGCGGGAAAAGGTCATCAGCGCCGCGATCAGCAAAAGCCCACCCAACAGGCCAAAGATGACGGCTGGGCTGGACCGATCGCCCATGCGCTCCGCCCGCTGCGCATGCCAGAATCCGAGGGCAAAGCTCCCGGCGGCCGAAAAATTCAGGAAGGCGCCGGCGTGGTTGACGTAGAAGAACGACCCAAAAAAATCCGCACCCGCCGGCCGGGTGATGAACCAGAGGACCTTGCCGTTCCCTCCCACCCGCTGTGCGAGACCCACCAGGGCAATCACAACTGCGTTGAGCACCAGCGCGGTCAGGAGCACACGCGATGAGCGCCGCCGCGTCAGGCCGACCCAAGCCGCACAAGCGGCCAGCCAGGCCGCACCGTGGATCATCAGCATGCGCCAGCCGTTCATGCGGGCGAAGGGCGCATCCACGCCGGAGGGCAACCACGCGAGTGGCTCAACTTGGTACATGAACCAAAGCCCGCGCTGGAAATCCACCTGGGCACGGCTCGAGGGATTCAGGGTGTGGACCAGACCCCAAAGCAGAAAGGCGAGCCCCAACCAGAAAATCGGGAAACGCCGCAGACGCCTCCACGGCTGGTAATCGGGAAAGAAACTTCGCGGCAGCAGCGCCCAGACAAAGGCCAAGGCCGAGAACACACAGGCCACGATCAACCCCGGCGGACGCACACCCCCAATCATCCAGGCCGTGGCCGCCGCCGCTCCCAACAGAAACCAGACAACCGTGCGCTCCTTGGGGTCGACCGGTGGTCCAGCGTCCTCGCTGGGTTTAGTCGCCAGCAAGGTTCGGGACTTGCGCGAAGAGGATGCTCGGATCGGAGGCATGCTTGCGGGTGAGCGCGCAGAGATGAGTTAAGCGTTATTGGTTAATGGTTCATGGGCCGACCACAGTCAAAGACTGCCCTAAACATGGGACCAGCAGGTGTGGATTGCTCCGGTGCGTCAATGGTGCAGGGAAGTTTGGTTATTAGTTATTTGTTAATTGTTAATGGGTTCAGGAGACCGCTGGCCCGATCCAAGTAACCAGCAACGACTAACCATTAACTTCGCTGCAGGAAGAGTGATCCCTCGTCCGCTGGATCAATATTCCTGCAGCGACACCTCGTCATACTCCGCCCAGGCACCGTCGATCTGGTTCTGCCCCGACAGGCCGACCACGACCGCGCGCGCGCCCTCCGGGGCCACGCCCCCGATGACCAGTTCAACCCAGTCTGGCCATTCGCCTTCCGGCAGGCGGGCCACGGTGCGTGCACCGATCGTTCGGTACTTCTCATCCGTCCAGGTCAGCGTCAGGGTGACGTAGCAGGACGGGGTCACGCGACCGCGCACACGAATCGAGGCCACATGAGAACGTCCCGCAGTCGTCTCATGCCATTGAAAGAGCGAGGCCCCCAAGGCCCCGGCGATGCGAACCCCCTGCCGGCCGGAACGCGCCGCCGAGGCGTCCAAGGCGAATCGCATCGTTTCCCACGGTTCGGCAGCACTGGCCCACACCATCGGCGCGTCGATGCCATACGGAAGGCCGGCGATGCGCCGCGCCGGATACCCTTGGCCCTCGAACCCGCCATCACGCGCCCGTTCGCGTCCAGGGAGCACGACCGCTTGACCGCCTCCGGACAGCTGGCTCGTCTGACCGGTCAAAGCTCGGACAGCCTTGGCCACCTCTGATTCTTGATCGCCCGCCTGCTCCGGCACCGAGCCGAGGGCAAGGAGACGCACCACGGCCATCCACGTCGGATCGTTCTGGAGAAAGTCCTCCGCCTTGAATGCATGGATCGCCAGCGGCGCGCGCTCCCGCAGCGTCGCCGCGTACGCGACGAACTCCGCCCGGGCCAGGGTATAGGCGGCCAAAAGCCGTTGCCCCTCCGCCGGGACCGCCCTCGGCTGGAGCGCCCAACTCGTCAGGGCGGTTCGGGTGACATGGAGGGTAGAAAACCGCTCCGTCAGCCCAAAGGCGTCGGACACAAAGGCCACGCGCTGCGCGACCTCCGGGCTCCGGGCGCGACGGGCCGCGTCATCAAGCGACCGCCGGAGGGCTGCGCAGGCCGCGGGAGGAAAAAGCGCGGCCTGAGATTCGTTCCGGTAGTGCTTCAACCAGTACACGGATCCGGGCTGCTCCAGCCAGAGCCGTTCGCATTCCTCGAAAAACCGCCGCATGGGCCCCGCCGCTTCCCGAAAGTAACGGGTATAGTACTCGTCCAGCAACGTCCCTGAATCGGCCTCGGGATCCTGCAGCAACTGAGCCACCAGCCAGGGCTGCGGACCGTCGAGTCCCCAGTTGGGCACCATCTCAGCGTAGTAGTCGGTGAACCCGAGCCGCCGCGCCTCGCGCAGGTACGGCGCGATCAGGGAAACGTGGATGCGAGGGATAAGAAAGCCATAGCCATAGAGGTAGTCGTAGAGGCCGAGGCGCGGTTGCACCGCGCCTCGCAGGTTGGAGGTTGAAGGTTGGAGGTTGGGAGTTCGTTTGCCGGAACCTTCATCGACCGATTGATCAGGCGCAGTACGGCGCGCCTGCCGGAATTGATCCTCCAACTTCGATCCTCCAACCTCCAACCCCGCTGGAACCGCGCCGAGTGCGCGGCTCCAGCGCGCCTGCAGCGCCGCCTCCTCGGCGCGGAAGGCCGCATCATACCCCTGCGAGCGATCGGCGGTCAGGAACGGCATCACGTTCGGATGCACGGGAAAATCCGGCGCGCTCTCGGACCAATAATAGGCCAGTGCGCCGAGGTACTTATCCGGGTGCAACGGCGCCACCCGCTCCGCCACCCGGTTCATGAAGGTGAAGACAAGGTTGGAGTAGTTGGGCCGACTCCGAAACCAGCTCGTTGCCGCAGTTAAAGAGCTGGTTTCGGAGTCGGGGTTATTGGTTATTGGTTCATGGTTAATAGGGGCCGCTTCGCGGAGGTTACTGGTTACTTGTTCAGGGTTATTGGGGTCTGAGCCCATTAACGCTTCGCCATTAACTGATAACCGAGTTGCTAGAGCTGGTCGCCGCGGGGCGACCAGCTCTAGCAACTCCTCCGACTCCCCAAAGATCAGCCCGTCGTTGGTCCCGAGAGCGAAGCTGTCCGCCTCGGGGTTGGTGGCGAAAAATTCCCCGGCCACCTTCGCCGCGTGCTCCGCCACATCAGGTCGGGCGAGGTCGGGATTCCATCGCGTCGGTCCGGGAGGTGGCCGCAGGCGCAACCCGTTGACCAACGGGAAAAATTCCGGGTGCGTGGCGTAGAGCGAAGCCGGAAACACGGAGTCGAGGTTGTGCGAAAACGCCGGACGCCCCCCCAACCCGTTGGCCTCGCCCCACGCCCGTGCCTCCGGCGTGTCGAGACCGCTGTAGGCTCGCGTGCGATACGCGCGAGGACCGGAAGCCGGAGGCGCGTCCCCTGGTTCATAGCCGAGGGGGCCCGGCACGAAGTACCGCGCTAGAGGCGCGGGCTTCCTGCCGACGTTATTGGTTATTGGTTCTTGGTTATTGGGGTTAGAGTCGTTGAAAGAATCAGGACTAACCGATAACTGAGCCACCGCCGCGGCACTTCTTAGCCGTAGATGCGGTTCTCGTTTGTCGTTGGCCGCTACGAGTAAGAGCGGAATGGCTCCTATAGAGATGCCGGTCAGTAAACGAAGCGGAGTCATCAAGAAGTCCCTACACAACAAACGCCTCACGGATTCGGCAAGCCTTTGGCCCATCAGCTGGCATCACCGCCGGCCCATTAACCAAAATCAAATAACCAATAACCCCGCATCTGGATTAGCGTCGGGCGCTAATCCAGATGCGGATTGTACTCCGGCACCAGCGCCTTGATCGCGAGCTTGAGCTGATTGGGTTCAAGCAGGCCGACACCCTGCTCGACCTCGATGATGCAGCGGCGGACCCAGGCGTTGTCATGCGGCTGCTCGTTCGCGAGCAGCATGATGCGCGGATGCGCGGTCGCGCGCAGCGCTTCGGAGTGGTGCTGAAGCTCCTCGTAGAGTTTCTCGCCCGGACGCAGACCGATGAATTTGATCTCAATGTCGACCTCAGGACGGAGCCCGCTGAGTTCGATCAACTGCCGCGCAAGATCCACGATCTTCACCGGCTTGCCCATATCGAGAACGAAGATTTCGCCGCCCTCGCCCATCACTGCGGTTTGGAGGACGAGCCCAACCGCCTCCGGGATCGTCATGAAATAGCGCGTTACATCGGGATGCGTGACCTTCACCGGCCCGCCGGCGGCGATCTGCTGCTTGAAGATCGGGATCACGCTGCCCGAGGAGCCGAGGACGTTGCCGAAGCGGACGGCGATGAAGCGGGTCGCCGGGCGACCCGCTTCATCGGTGTTGTCAGTTGGGGGCTGGTGGTTGGGGGTTGTTTCGGACGCCGCAGAGGGCTGGCCAACATCCAACTTCCAGCCTCCAACTTCCAACCCAGTCCCGCGAATGCGGGACTGCAGCGCCTGCAAATGCATTTCTGCGAGGCGCTTGGTTGCGCCCATCGCGCTCGTGGGGTTGATGGCCTTGTCGGTTGAGATCAGGACGAATTTGCTCACCCCGTATTCAGCCGCCCATTCGGCCAATTGGCGCGTGCCCTGGGTGTTGTTCTTCACCGCCTCGCCCGGTTGGCGCTCCATCATGAAGACGTGTTTGTGCGCCGCAGCGTGAAAGACGATCGAGGGCTGATAACGGCTGAAAATGAACCGCATCCGGGCCTCGTCGAGGATATCGGCCACCAGTGGTGTCGCCACATGGCGGTAGCCCAGATCGTTCATCTCCGACTCGATCACAAAAAGACTCCCCTCGGATTGCTCGACCATGAGGAGGCGCTGCGGATTATACGTCGCTATCTGCCGGCAGAGTTCGCTGCCGATACTGCCACCCGCCCCGGTTACCATGACCACCCGTTCCTGCACCAACGAAGCGACCTCGGGACTGCGAAGGTCCACGGAGGCGCGGCCCAGCAAATCCTCCACTTGAACCGGGCGAATCTTCGTCACCTGCACCCGCCCGCTCGCGAGCTCGGACAGAGACGGCACGATCTCGACCTTGATTTCCTCGGCCGCGAGGAGCTTGTAGATTTCCTGGAGCCGCTTGCCCGGAGCCGAGGGCATGGCCAGAACGCAGGCTTCAACAGCGTAGTCCTTGCGCAACCGGACGATGTCCTCCGGCGCCCCCAGCACCTGCACGCCATGAACGCTGTGACCATGCTTGCGCCAGTCATCGTCGAGGAAAAAGACGGGTTTCAGGCGAAGCGACGGTTTCGCCAGCGCCTCACGCACAAATTCCGCTCCGGCGTCGCCCGCGCCCATCACAACGATGCGGCGGACAGCTCGCCCGTCGGTTTTTTGCCCGCTGCCATAACGCTCGCGATAAATGCGGAACCCGAGGCGCATGAGGCCAAGCGCGCCCACCGCCAGAACAAAATCCGTCAGCACGACACCGCGCGGAGACAGCTGATCCGGCGTGACAACCGCGCGCAGGGCGTAGGCCGTGAGATTAGCGCCGCCCATCGCCAGCGTAATCCGGATCAAGTCTGGAACGCTAAAGTAAGTCAGCAGGCTGCCGAACTGCCGGAACAACAGCAGGAAGAGCAGCTTGATCGGCAGCACGATCGCCAGGGACTGGAGGCGCTCCTGCTGAAATATCTCCGGTACCACGAAGTCGAAACGAACCTCATAAGCGAGATACCGGCACGCGATCAGCACGGCCGAATACAGCAAAACCAAGGTCACCGCTCGCGTGAAGGCATCACGCCAATCGGACGAGGAAGCGCCGAAAGGATTGCGCGAGTGGTTCTTCATGAAGCCGGAACAATCAGTGCAATCAGGAATAACCTGACCGTCAAACAAACTGGGAAACCTGAAACGTGAGACCTGAAACCTGAGTTTTAGAAATACCGGTCAGGAATCAGCTTTCAGAAGTCAGTGTTTATTGTAGGGGCGTGGCTCGACCACGCCCGGTTCGGAGGGCGCGCACGAGGCGCGCCCCTACGTTCCAATCGCCAATTCAGCGGGCCAGCGGCCCGCGCCCGCGGCCTCAATTTGTGCTCGCTGGCGCCCGAGGGACACTCGCCGTCGTCGCCCTAGCGTGCTTTATCACCCTTAGCGTGCACGGCAGACCGGCGCCCGGCTGCAAGTATACAGCAACAGCACACCCCTCCTGCCGCCGAGGCTCACGTTGTTGGGAGCGCGGGCCGCTGGCCCGCTCAGAAGGCATTTCCGTCCACAGTCCGCAATCCGAGTTCCGCAATTCACAATCGAGCGGGCCAGCGGCCCACGCCCCCGGCCTCCCTTTTGCGTAGCAAGAACGGCGACCGACACCGGGTTGCAAGTATGCAACAGAGTACACTCTCCAGCCTCTAACTACTGATCCGACTTCCGAAACTCAGGTTTCCGGTTTTAGGTCTCCGTTCACAACCTCACTCCGCCTCCGATCCACGAACCGCCCACCTGCTACCGATGTCCTGACCGCACCAACTCAGGTTTCAGGTCTCAAGTTTCAGGTTTCCTCTCTATGCAGTCTGACATCTGACCACTGACCTCTGTACTCTGACACAACCTCCGACCTCTGACTTCCAGAAAACTCAGCTCTCAGACATCACATCGCCTTCCGTCTTGCCCAAACCGCGCCCATGCGGCATTCGCAAGCACCGATGCCTTCGACCGCGCTCCAGCCCCGCATCTTCCTCTCCCCGCCCCACATGGGTGACACGGAGTTCGAATTCGTTCGCGAGGCCTTCGTCACGAACTGGATCGCGCCCGTGGGGCCGCATGTGGACGCCTTTGAACGTGAGTTCGCAGCCGCCGTCGGCTCGCCACACGCGGTCGGGCTCAGCTCGGGCACGGCCGCCCTGCACCTTGCGCTCAAGCTGATCGGCTTCAAGGCCGGCGACATTGCCTGGTGTTCCAGCCTCACCTTCATCGCATCGGCCAACCCTGTGGTCCAGGAAGGGGGACGGCTCGTCTTCATCGATAGCGACGAAACCTCGTGGAACCTGGATCCCAATCTGTTGGCCGAGGCCCTCAAGGCTGCAGCCGCGCGGAAGGAGCTGCCCAAGGCGCTCATCCTCGTCCACCTCTACGGCCAATGCGCTGACCTCGACCCGATCGCCGCGCTCTGCGAACAGTACGGCGTCATCCTCATCGAGGATGCGGCGGAGGCGCTTGGAGCCGCCTATGACGGCTCCAAGAAGTTATTAGTTAATGGTTCCTCGTTAATGGGGTCAGAACCCAGCAGCTCAGACCAAATAACCAATAACCGCCGCGATGCGGCCACCAATAACCCAAAATGCCGATCCTTCCGCGGATCTCCTGGAGTCCGCGGAAGGATCGGCATTTTTTCCTTCAACGGCAACAAGATCATCACGACCTCGGGAGGTGGGATGCTGGTAACCGCGGAGAAAGAACTCGCAGATCGCGCGCGCTTCCTCGCGACCCAGGCACGCGATCCCGCGCCGCACTACGAGCACACGGTCAACGGCTTCAATTACCGGTTGAGCAATGTTCTCGCCGGGATCGGTCGCGGGCAGCTGCGCGTGCTCGCCGAACGGGTAAACCGCCGCCGAGCGATTTACGCCCGTTACGCGGAAGCCCTGAGCGACCTGCCCGGCTGGGCGTTTATGCCCGAGCCGTCGTGGACGCGATCCACGCGCTGGCTGACCTGCGTCACGATCGATCCCGCAAAGGCGAGAACGGACCGCGAAGGCACACGCCTCGCCCTTGAAGCCGCGAATATCGAAGCCCGTCCCGTCTGGAAACCCCTGCACCTACAGCCGGTGTTCAAGGGCGTGCCCATGATCGGCGGCGCCGTCTCCGAGCGCCTCTTCGCCCACGGCCTCTGCCTCCCGTCCGGCTCCTCGATGAGCGACGCGGATCAGGATAGGGTGATCGACGTTATTCGCGCGGTAGCGCGATAACGTCGAAGTTATTGGTTATTTGTTACTGGTTAATGGGGTAAGACCGTCGCGACGCAGCTATCGCTCCATCGGGATAAAATCCATTCCCCCAAAAACAAACCCTCACGCATGGGTACCCGCCTCGACCTAGCGAGTGCTGGTGGCTGGGTTCGGCCTATTAACCAATAACGATTAACCGTTAACTCCGAGGCGTGCTACGCGCGCCTCGGACCTCAATCACGATCGGGTCATCGCGGTCATCCGTCGCTGTGCAGCGCGGTGACCGCGGTTATTGGTTATCCGTTAATGGTTAATTGGGTCGGACCAACTAACAACTAACGATCAACCGCTAACTCAGCGGCGTGGCACGCTGACCGGGATCGTCCCAGTAACCAATAACGATTAACCCTTAACTCCGAGGCGCGCTACGCGTGCCTCGGACCTCAATCACGATCGGGTCATCGCGGTGATCCGCCGCTGTGCGGCGCGGTAACCGCGCTTACCGGTTATTTGTTAAGTGTTATTGGGATCGGACCAAATAACGAATAACCGTTAACCAATAACCTGCGACGATGCCGAGCTTGGTCGAGAGCCACGCTCTTCGACCAAGCTCGGCATCGTCGCATGCCCCTTCGCCGCGATCCCCTCGCGCTTGAAGACCTTGAGCACGGTCAGCGCCAGGATCTTGAGATCGAACCAGAGACTGCACTTCTGGACATACTCGAGATCGAGCTTAAACTTCTCGTCCCACGACAGCGTATTACGTCCGTTGATCTGGGCCCAGCCGGTGATGCCGGGACGAACGTCATGACGTCGGGCTTCCTCGGCGGTGTAGTAAGGCAGGTACTCGACTAAGAGGGGCCGCGGGCCCACCAGACTCATCTCGCCCTTCAGGACGTTCCATAGTTCCGGCAGCTCATCGAGACTGCTCGCCCGAAGAAATCGC
>DASWVY010000027.1:0-3115 GCA_036401075.1 Opitutaceae bacterium | reverse complement strand
CGCGCAAAGACTCAATTCCCGGTACCGAAAGTCCCGCCGCAAACTCGGTCGCGAAGTCGTGTTTCGCGAAGGTTTCTGGTGAAGGCCAATGACCCGCTTCAGGCCACGAGGCGTCGTCCGCTTCGCGCCAAAAGCGGACGTCTTGGGCCTCGCCAGCGGCAACAACCGTTATCGACGACAAGTCTGCCACTGTTCAAGAAGCTCCTCCAAAACCGACTATGTCTTCGGCTTGTGAATTAGCCCCCGAAAGGCCCGGACATGCTCCCCCACTTAGCTAAGTGTGTAGGAGTAATGTTGGTAATATGACTAGCAGCAATTTTAAGATGGAAGTTCTCTCCGGGCCGGAACGTCGGCGGCGCTGGAGCACGGCAGAGAAGCTGGCGATCATTCAGGAGACCTATGAGGCGGACGGTAAGCGCCGTCTCTGTCCCATTGGGTCCGCTGCTTTTTGAGCATGGCTGCGCATGCGAGAAGGCTTCCAGGCGTATCTGGAAGCTGAATGATGGATGATGGATTTGTTGGTCGCTATGAGGTTGTTGAGCCGCGCCGGGGTAACCGGCGTTGGCCGGATGATGTGAAGGCTCGCATTGTAGCGGAAAGCCTTGAGCCTGGTGTGCGCGTGGTGGATGTCGCGCGCCGTCACGGTGTTGTAGCAAACCAGCTTTCCGATTGGCGACGTCAAGTGCGCGACGGCATTCTGGTGTTGCCGTTTGCGGCGACAGCAACGCCGTCCCAGCACGACGGCATCGAGCCGGCATTCGTGCCTCTGGCAATCGCTGCGGAGCCGCCTGAGCCTGTCAATCCTTTGTCGCTGCCAAAGCTGGCCTCCGACAGGCCGCAGGTGCAGGTTTTGACGTTGGAGATTGGCCCGGACGTTGTGATGCGGGTTCCTGGCGATGTGCCGGTTGAACGGGTCGCTGCTCTGGTTCGCGCTGTGCGAGGAGTGTCATGATCGTCGCTGGCCAACGATTGCCGATCCTGATTGCAACGCGGCCGGTGGACTTCCGCTGTGGGCATCAGGCGCTAGCTCTGATGGTGCAGACCGAATTGAAGCTTGATCCGCATTCCGGGGTGACTGTGATCTTCCGGTCGAAACGCGGTGATCGCCTGAAGATCCTGGTGTGGGATGGCACAGGGCTGGTGCTAACCTACAAAATTCTTGAACATGGAAGCTTTGCCTGGCCCAAGGTTCAGGATGGGACGATGCGTCTATCAAGGGGTCAATATGAGGCTTTGTTCGAAGGTCTTGACTGGCGGCGGGTGATGGCGCGACGGGTGAGCGCGCCGTCGTCGGCAGGATGAATGTCCGGCCATTTTGCATTGTTTTATTTGGTTTTTTTGTGCTTCCTTGCTATAAGGGCGCATGTCGTCGCCGCTTGATCTCAGCCTGTTTCCGGACCTTCCGCCAGAGGTGGTGAAGGCGTTTGCTGCGATGCAGTTCGAGCTGTCGGTCGAGCGCGCCGCACGTCAGCATGAGCAGGCGGTGGTGGCCGAAAAGGACGCATTCATCGCCGAGTTGAAGGAACTGGTCGAAAAGCTTGAAGGTCAGGTTCACGACTATCGGCGCACGAAGTTCGGGCCGAAATCGGAAAAGCTCGATCCTGCGCAGATGGAACTGGCGCTGGAAGACCTTGAAACGGCGATCGCCGAAACACAGGCGCGGATTGCCGCCGTCGAGAAGAAGATCGACGCCAGCGCATCCGATCCGGACAAGGCCGCTCCTCGCAAGGAGCGTAAGGCCCGTGCACTACCCGAACACCTGCCGCGGGTCGAGAGAGTGCTCGAGCCCGAGAGCATCGTTTGTGCCTGCGGTTGCGGCAACATGGTCCGGATCGGCGAAGACCGGACGGAACGGCTCGACCGGGTCCCGGCGCGCTACGAGGTGATCGTCACGATCCGCCCGAAATATGCCTGCCCGAAGGGTCGAGCGGGCGTCGTCCAGGCCAGAGCGCCGGCGCATCTCTTGGAAGGAAGCTGGCCAACGGAAGCCCTTCTGGCTGAGATTGCCGTCTCCAAGCATTCCGAACATATGCCGCTCAACCGGCAAGCCGAGGTCATGGCGCGACACGGGGTGCCGATCGACCGCACGGTGCTGGCCGATTGGATGGGGCGCACGGGCGGCGAAATCGCCCCGGTGGTCGATCACATGGCCAAACGGCTTCTGTGGGAAAGCACCCGGCTCTATGTCGACGAGACAACGGCTCCGGTTCTTGATCCGGGACGAGGTAAGACGAAGACCGGCTATCTCTGGGCCGTGTTGCGTGACGACCGCGGCTGGAAGGGCTCCGCGCCGCCGGGCGTGGTGTTCCATTACCGGCCCGGGCGGAAAGGCGAATATGCCGCTGAGATCCTCAATGGGTTCAACGGCACAATCCAGGTCGATGCCTACGGCGGCTATTCTCATCTTGCCACGTTGGACCGGATGGGCGGCGATCCCTTGAAGCTGGCGTTCTGTTGGGCACACGGGCGCAGAAAGCTGATCAAGGCCACGCCAAAGAGCGGATCACCCATCGTTGACGAGGCGCTGGTGCGGATCGCCGCGCTTTACAAGATCGAAGACAGTATCCGCGGTGCAGATCCCGAATATCGTCGGGCAGTTCGACAGAACCTGTCCCTTCCGCTGGTGGACGAGTTCTTCTCCTGGCTCGCAGCGCAAGCCAATCGAATCTCACGCAAGTCCGACCTTGGAAAAGCCCTGGCCTATATGCTGACGCGACAGGACGGCTTCCGGTTGTTCCTGGACGACGGCCACGTCGATATCGACTCCAACCTGGTGGAAAACGCGATCCGCCGACCGGCCATGAACCGCCGCAATGCCCTCTTTGCCGGGCACGACGAAGGGGGCCGAAATTGGGCCCGGTTTGCCAGCCTGATCGGCACGTGCAAAATGAACGGCGTAGAGCCCTACGCCTATCTGTGCGACCTCTTTACCCGCCTCGCAAACGGCCACCTCGCCAAGCACATCGATGACCTGATGCCATGGGCCTATGCCGCTCGCATCAAGGCCTCACAATGAGCTCGTCAGATACTATCCGATGAGCTCACATCCGGCCCTCAGGTAGCATGACCCAGTAGTTGAAACTGAAAAATCAATGGGGCGTAGACGGCGCATACG
>DASWVY010000026.1:0-13631 GCA_036401075.1 Opitutaceae bacterium | reverse complement strand
AGCCCTTCATCGTTTTGCGGTACTTGGTGCGGGAGGGTTGGAGAGCCATGGTAATTTTCGATTTTGGATTTCGGGATTTTCGATTCGGCGCCGGGAGGCGCTGCGGGCGGCAATCCTCAATCGGCCATCGTTAATCAGTTGGGTTTAGGCAGCGTCGTCCTTTTTGCAGATCCAGCACTTGACGCCGATCTTGCCCCAGAGGGTGCGGGCCTCGGCGAAGCCGTAGTCGATGTTCTCGCGCAGGGTGTGCAGCGGGATGCGGCCCTGGCGCTGCCATTCGCGGCGGGCGATGTCGGCACCGCCGAGGCGGCCCGAGCACTGGATCTTGATGCCGTCGACGCCGAGCGACATGGCCATCTGCACGGCCTTCTTGATGGCGCGGCGGAAGGCGACACGGCGTTCGAGCTGGAGGGCGACGTTCTCGGCGACGAGCTGGGCCTCGACCTCGGGCTTCTTGACCTCCTGGATGTCGAGGAGGACTTCCTTGCCGGTCAGCTTGCCGAGGGCGACCTTCATGTTCTCGACCTCCTGGCCCTTCTTGCCGATGACAATGCCGGGGCGGGCGGTGAAGATCTTGACGCGGACGCGGGAGCCGGCGCGCTCGATGAAGATGCGCGGCACGGAGGCCTGCTTCAGTTTCTCCATGAGGGTGTCACGGATGACTTGGTCTTCGTGGAGGAGCTTGGCGAAGTCCTTCTTGCGGGCGAACCAGCGGGACTGCCAGTTGCGGCGGACGGCGAGGCGGAACCCGGTCGGATTGGTCTTTTGGCCCATGACGGAAAGTTAGTTGGAGTTGCCGTCCGAGAGGACGATGCGGATGTGCGACATCTTCTTGCGACGCGGCATGGCGGTACCACGGGCACCGGCCTTGAAGCGCTTGAGGACCGGACCCATCTCGACGATGGCGGACTTCACGACGAGATTGTCGGCGGAGAGATTGCCGTTGTTCTCGGCGTTCGCGATGGCGGACTTGAGGGTCTTCGCGATCAGCTGCGCGGACTTGCGCGGGATGACCGAGAGGAGATCGACGGCGGCCGGGGCCTTGCGACCCTGGATGGTGCGGGCCACTTCGCGGACCTTCTTAGGGGACATGCGCGCGTAGCGGGTGATGGCTTGAACTTCCATGATGAGTGAGGGATTCCTACGGGAGGCGACAGCAGTGGTCCGCGGGTGGCGGACCGCCCTGCCCTTTTGGGTTCGGATAGATGGGTTAAAAAGGACTTAGATTTCCTTGCGCGTCATGCCGCCGTGCGCCTTGAAGACGCGGGTCGGCGAGAATTCGCCGAGCTTGTGGCCGACCATGTTTTCGGTGACGTACACCGAGACGAACGCCTTGCCATTGTGCACGTTGAACGTGTGGCCGATGAAATCCGGCGTGATGGTGGACCGGCGGGACCAGGTCTGGATGGGCTTCTTGCTGCCGCCGCTCTTGATCGCCTTCTCGATTTTCTCGAGGAGGTGGTAGTCGACAAAGAAACCCTTTTTGATGGAACGAGCCATGATGAGGTATCGTTAAAATTACTTCTTGCCGCGCGGCGGACGGCCGTTGTGGCGGGTGAGGATGAGGCTGCTCGAAGGCTTCGAGCGACGGCGCGTCGGGAAGCCCTTGGCGAGCTGGCCCCACGGGGAAACGAGATGCTGGCGACCGCCACCACCCTTGGACTTGCCCTGACCGCCACCGTTGGGGTGGTCGACCGGGTTCATCGCCACACCGCGGGAGCGGGGACGCTTGCCGAGCCAGCGATTGCGGCCGGCCTTGCCGAGGGACTGGTTGTTGTGCTCGCCGTTGCCGACCTCGCCGATGGTGGCGCGGCACTTGGCATTGACGAGACGGAGTTCACCGGAGGGCAGCTTGAGCTGCGCGGCGCCGTTCTCGATGTTGACGAGCTCGATCGAGGTGCCGGCGGTGCGGCCCATCTGGGCGCCGCGACCGGGGACGAGCTCGACACAGTGGAGCTTCGTGGAGGGCGGGATCAGCTCCAGCGGGAAGTTGTTGCCGACGATGAAGTCGTTCGTGGTGGCCTTGTTCGAGGCGACGATGGTGTCGCCTGGCTTCTGGCCGTTGGCCGCGATGATGTAGCGCTTCTCGCCGTCCGGATACTGGACGAGGGCGATGTGCGCAGAGCGGTTCGGATCGTACTCGAGGGTCAGCACGGTGGCCGGCTGGTCGAGGCGGTCGAAGCGCTTGAAGTCGATGATGCGGTAGAGCTGCTTGTGACCGCCGCCGCGACGACGCGACGTGATGCGACCATAAACATTGCGGCCGCCGGTCTTCGGCTTGGGCTCGGTCAGGGCGCGCTCTGGGCGCTTCTTGGCGAGTTCCGGCGAGCGGTTCAGCTGCGTGAAGCGCTGGGACGGCGTGAGCGGACGGGTAATCTTGAGTGCCATGGTGGGTTTCTCCTGGTGGGTCGGGCGCGCGGTTAGACGAGCTCGATCTTGTCGCCGGCCTTCAGCGTAACGATGGCCTTCTTGAAGTCAGAGGCCTTGCTCGGGCGACCCGTGCGGCTCTTCTTGTTCTTGCCCCGGATGTGCTGCACGTTAACGCGCTTCACGGTGACCTTGAAGGCCTGCTCGACGGCCTGGGCGATGGCGCCCTTGGTCGCGGTCGGGAAGACCTCGAAGGTGTACTGGCCGAGCTCAGAGGAAAGCTTGTTGGCCTTCTCGGTGAGACGGACGAGTTTGAGGACCTTGTCAGAGTGCATTAGTTCTTCCCTCCATTGACGCGGGCGATGATCTGCTCGAGGGCCTTGGAGCTCACGACGATCTTCTTGTACTTGGCGAGATCGAGGGTGTTGAGCTTGGCGGCCTCCTGCAGCGAGACGCGCTCGATGTTGCGCGCGGCGCGGCTGGCCTCGGCGCTGAACGGGGCATCGACGAGGAGCACCTTGCCCTTGGGGGCGATGCGGGTGACGACTTCGTTGACGGCCTTGGTCTTCGCGGCCTTGACGGCGAAGGCCTCGATGACGGCGATTTCGCCGGCAACGGCGCGATCAAAGAGCGCGCGGCTGAAGGCGAGGGCCTTCACCTTCGAGTTGATCTTCTTGGAGTAGTCGCGGGGCTTCGGGCCGAAGACAACGCCACCACCGACCCACAGGGGGGAGCGGATGGAACCGGCGCGGGCACGGCCAGTGCCCTTCTGGCGCCAGGGCTTCTTGCCGCCGCCGCGGACTTCGCCACGGGTCTTGGTCGAGTGCGTGCCGAGGCGGTTGTTGGCGTTGATCGCGACGATCACTTCCTTCACGGCCTGGAGGCCGCGGTCGCCTTCGAAGGTGGGCAGACCGGAGAATTCCTTCTCGCTGCTGGTCTTGCCGTCGGAGCTAAAAACGGTGAGTTTCATGTCTGCGGTTCCTCTGGGTTAGGCGGATTTCGGCTGACCCTTGATGGCGGTGCGGACGATGACGTCATCACCATTGGCACCCGGGATGGCACCCTTCACGAGGAGGATGTTTTTGTCGGCAATGACCTTCACGATGCGGAGATTCTGCATCGTGCGCTGGACCTGGCCCATGTGGCCGGGCATCGCCTGGTTCTTCCAGACGCGACCGGGGGTCTGGCGCATGCCGACCGAACCGATACGACGGTGGAACATCGAGCCGTGGGAGGCGGGACCGCCGGCGACGCGGAAGCGACGCACGACGCCCTGGAAGCCTTTGCCCTTCGTCACGCCGGTGACGTCGACAAACTGGCCTTCCTTGAAAGCTTCGACGGTGACAACGTCACCGAGCTTGGCGTCCGGCTTGTCCGCGAGGCGGACCTCGCTGAGAACGCGGGGAGCGGATTCGAGGCCGGCCTTCTTCGCGTGAGCCAATTCCGCCTTGGAGGCGTTCTTGGTCTTCTGCTGGGAGAAGCCGAGCTGCACTGCGTTGTAACCGTCGGTCTCGACGGTCTTGACCTGGACCACTGCGCAGGGTCCGGCTTCAACGACGGTGACCGGGACTAGGACGTTTTGCGCGTCGTAGACCTGGGTCATGCCGATCTTTTTACCGATAAGTGTACTGATCATGGGCTAAGCGGTAGGTGGAGGGTTCCGTTTCGTAGGACCTACATTAGAGGATCCGGTGGAGGCCACCGGAAGAGCCGCTAAACTGTTGGTGAAACTGTTGCTTGGCTGCGCTTTTGAGGGCTCAGACGTTGATGGTGATGTCCACGCCGGACGGGAGGTTGAGCTTCTTCAGCTCGTCCACGGTCTGGGCGGTGGGCTCGATGATGTCGATGAGCCGCTTGTGGGTGCGGGTCTCAAACTGCTCCATGGACTTCTTGTCGACGTGCGGGGAGCGGTTGACGGAAAGCTTCTCGATGCGCGTGGGCAGCGGGATGGGGCCGGAGACGCGGGCGCCGGAGCGCTTGGCGGTCTCGACGATCTCAAGGGCCGACTGGTCGATGACTCGATAGTCGAAGCCCTGGAGCTTGATACGGATGCGTTGACCTTTCATGCGGGACAAAGAACGAGGGTTAGGTGCGGGCCGGAGCCTTCGTGGAAGACTCGACAATCTTGGTGAGCAGGGAGTTCGGGACCTGCTCGAAGTGGGAAGGCGTGATCGAGGCACTTGCGCGACCCTTCGAGAGGGAGCGGATGTCGGTCACATAGCCGAAGAGACTCTCAAGCGGAACGGTCGAGGAGATGATGCAGGCGCCGTTCTTGTTTTCCATGCCGGCGATCTGACCACGACGACGGTTGATGTCACCGATGAGATCACCCTGGTACTCTTCCGGAGTCGTGACCTCGACGCCCATGATGGGCTCGAGCAGAATCGGCTTGGCCGACTTCATCGCGTCCTTGAAGCCGAAGATACCGGCCATCTTGAACGCCATTTCGGACGAGTCGACCTCGTGGAAGGAACCGTCGACGAGGCGCACGATGACATCGACGACCGGGTAACCGGCGACGACACCATTGTTGGCGGCCTCGAGAATGCCTTCGGTTGCGGGCTTGATGAATTCCTTCGGAATCGAGCCACCGACGGTCTCGTTGAGAACCTCGACGCCCTTGCCCTTTTCATTCGGCTCGATCTTGAGCACGACGTGACCGTACTGGCCCTTACCGCCGGACTGGCGGATGAACTTGCCCTCGCCATCGGCGGGGCTGGTCACGGTCTCACGATACGCAATCTGCGGCTTGCCCGAGGTCGCCTCGACCTTGAACTCGCGCTTCATGCGATCGATGATGATTTCGAGGTGAAGCTCGCCCATGCCGGCAAGAATCGTCTGACCGGTGTCAGGGTCGGTCTTGACGCGGAGGGTCGGGTCCTCGGCCACGAGACGCTGCAGCGCGGTGCCCAGCTTCTCCTGGTCGGCCTTGGAATTCGGCTCGATCGACATCGCGATAACCGGCTCCGGGAAGGACGGCGGCTCCAGACGGATGTCGTAGTCCTCGTGGCTGAGCGTGTCGCCGGTGATGACGTCCTTGACGCCGACCAGCGCGCAAATGTCGCCCGAATACGCCATATCGATCTCTTCGCGGTCCATCGCGCGCATGAGCACAAGACGGGAGCAACGCTCGGAACGGCGGGTACGCGGGTTGTACAGGGACATGCCCTTCTGAAGGGTGCCGGTGTAGACGCGATAGAAGACGAGCTTTCCGACAAACGGATCGGTCCAGAGCTTGAAGGCGAGGCCGGCGAGCTTGGAATTGTCGTCCACCGTGGCAGCGACTTCGTTGCCGTCGCTATCCTGACCGCGCATCGGCGGAACGTCGATCGGGCACGGGAGGTAGTTGACGACGCAGTCAAGCAGGCGCTGGATGCCCTTCTTCTTGAAGGCGGAGCCTGGGATGACACCCGTAAACTTCATCGAAACCGTGGCCTTACGGACCGCGATCAGGAGGTCGGCGGGGGTGATCTCCTCACCACCGAGGTACTTCTCGGCGAGGACGTCATCAAAATCAGAGGCGGCCTCAATCAGCTTCTCGCGATACTCCTTGGCCTGCGCGACGTACTCCGCCGGAATCGGGTGCAGCTTCGGGTCGAGGTCCATGTTGGACGGGTCCTCGAACATGTAGGCAACATTGTGCACGAGATCGACGACACCCGTGAAATTCTCCTCCTTGCCGATCGGCAGGAAAAGGGCATGGGCGTTGGCCTTGAGCTTCTCGCGCATCTCGGAGATGGCCCGGAAGAAATCGGCGCCGGTGCGGTCCATCTTGTTGATGAACGCAACGCGCGGAACGCCGTACTTGTTGGCCTGGCGCCACACGGTCTCCGACTGGGGCTGCACGCCGGCGACGGCGCAGAAGACAGCCACAGCGCCGTCGAGGACACGCATTGAGCGCTCAACCTCAGCGGTGAAATCCACGTGTCCGGGCGTATCAATGATGTTGATACGCTGCTTGATTCCCTTCCACGGACCGCACGAGGCGTTCCAGGCGCAGGAGATGGCGGCAGCCGTGATCGTGATGCCACGCTCGCGCTCCTGCTCCATCCAATCGGTCACCGCAGTGCCTTCGTGGACCTCGCCCATCTTGTGGACGCTGCCCGAATAGAAAAGGATGCGTTCGCTGGTCGTCGTCTTTCCGGCGTCGATGTGCGCAGCAATGCCGATGTTGCGCGTCCACTCGAGCGGGAAGGGGCGACCCTTCGCGTTGACGGGCGAAATCTTCGCCTTGTCGGTGACGATGGTGATCTTGGGAGATTCGACGGACATGATGGGACCTTCTTGCCTTACCAGCGGAGGTGGGCGAACGCACGGTTGGCCTGAGCCATCTTGTGCGTGTCTTCCTTCTTCTTCACAACCGAGCCCGTGTTATTGTAGGCGTCGATGATCTCGGCGGCGAGGGCGTCCTTCATCGGCGTGCCCTTGCGGCCCGTGGCGGCGTCAACGATCCAGCGCAGCGCGAGGCTCTCCTGGCGCTCGTAAGAAATTTCGATCGGAACCTGGTAGGTCGCGCCACCGACACGGCGGCTCTTGACCTCGAGGCGGGGACGGGCGTTTTCCAGCGCGCCGATGAGGAGGTCGACCGGGTCGCCCTTCTCCAGCTTCTCGGAAACCTTCTCGAAGGCGCCGTAAACGATGCGCTCGGCGACGTTCTTCTTGCCGCTCTTCATGATGACGTTGACCAGATGGGCAACGAGCGGGCTGTTATAGCGAACGTCCGGTTCGGCTTGGCGTTTGTCGGCTCTGTGACGGCGTGACATGGTCTAAATTCTCCTTGGGGGCGCGGGTTACTTCTTGGCTTCCTTCGGGCGCTTGACGCCGTACTTGGACCGGCTGCGACGACGCTTCTCAACGCCGGTGGCGTCGAGCGTGCCACGCACGATGTGGTAGCGAACGCCGGGCAAATCCTTCACGCGACCGCCACGCACGAGCACAATGGAGTGCTCCTGCAGGTTATGGCCCTCGTCCGGGATGTAGGAAATGACCTCGTTGCCATTCGTGAGACGAACCTTGGCAACCTTACGGATGGCAGAGTTCGGCTTCTTGGGGGTGCGGGTCATGACCTGCACGCAGACACCACGGCGGAACGGGTTGCCAGACAGCGCAGGCGACTTTGACTTCGCCTTGATCTGGCGACGGCCTTTGCGCACGAGTTGGTTGATGGTCGGCATACGAGTGAAGGATGAAAATTTGGGAAAAGAGGAGAGAAAGTGGGGAAGCGTCAAAAGCTCGGCAAGCACTTTCTGGCGAAAACCACACATTGCGCGAAATCCAGAGGTAATCTGGCGTCGCGGGCGGGTGTTCGTCAGTCAGTGAAGACCGAGGGACGCGCGAAGAATGAGGCGAAAGGGTCGGATGCTCGGCCGTGCTCCCAGGAACACAAGACTTAAACCCTGATTTCCGGCGGTTTCCCACCCCACCAAAGAAAACGCCCGGCCACAAGGGCCGGGCGATAAACGGCAGGGAGCTAAGCTCTACAAACCGTTTTGGCGGGAGGGATCATGAGCATTGGTTTGCTCTGCGGGTTGACAAGGCGGAGTTATTCACAATTCACTCACAATACGGGCAACAGACCTCGTCTAGCGAGCGCTCTTGGAATCACGCAAGAATTTGGCATCCACGTAGAAAGGTCCAAACGGGATCAGACTGGCGGCCGCAATCACGAGGGTGCGCTTCCACGTCCAGCGGTACTCCAAGGCTGCCTGAACGGTTGCTCCGAGGTAGAGGAGAAAGAGGAGACCATGCGCCATCCCGACCACGCGGACGGCTTCCGGACGGCCGGCAAAATACTTCAGCGGCATGGCGATACCCAGGAGCACAATAAAGGACAGGCCTTCAAGGAAACCGATGGCACGCAGCCGGCCGAGGGTCGTGACGAGGAAGTTCATCGCGGCGCAAGAAACGACTTCCCTGCCCTAGCGCAAGACCTTGAACAGGCTGGCCTGGTCATCCGTCCACAAGCCAACGTCGTTTTCCCGCGAAGGCGGGGCGGACACGAACTCGGCGATCGCCGGCTGATCCAGAAACGCGTGATTGCGCGAGAGCAGAATCCAGGTCGTACGGTAAACCCACCAGTTCTCCGGTTCGTTGTCGTTGATGATGGCGAAGCTCAGTCCGAAGTGGCGTGCGAGATTTTCCACGACCGGCTCGAGATCCAGATAGCGATTGGAAATGTGCACGGCGATCACCCCGTCCTCCTTCATGTGTGCCAGGTAGAGTTCCATCGACTCGCGGGTCAGCAGGTGCACCGGAATCGCGTCGCTGCTAAAGGCATCCAGCGCGAGCAGGTCAAACTGGTGCGACTGCCCCGCCTTGAGTTCCTGCTCCAGCGAGAGACGGGCGTCGCCCAGGACGACCTCGACCTCAGCCGGCGACTGCTCAAGGTAACGAAAGCGACTGCGCGCCAGTCGCTCGACCTCGGGGTTGATCTCATAGATTCGAATCGAGTCGCCCGCTTCGCCATACGTCGCGAGCGAACCCGTGCCGAGTCCGACCAAGCCGTACTTTCGCGGTTGGACGGGACCGGTCAGGTTGCGGATCGCCCGCCCCACCCCGCTGGTTTCGCCATAGTACGTCGTGGGCAGGATCCCCAGCAGGGGATCCCGGAACTGGAGACCGTGGGTGGTGCCGCCGTGCAGCAGGATGTCGTAATGGGTCGTCGGGTCGTCCGCGTTGAACTCGACCACCTTGAGCATGCCGTAGAAATTACGGGTTCCCTCGATCACGAAGCGGCTCGATTGCCGGAGTTCGACGAAGAAGGTCACCGCCAGCGCGAGGGCGAGGAACATCACAAAGCCCCCCATGCGCGGCTGCCACTCGCGCAGGAAGCCCCGCCGGCGGTCGAAGAAGCAAGCCCCGATCAGCATCACGACCAGCAGCGCCTCCTTCCAGTGCTCGGAATAAAACCCGCGATAGGCGTCGACGAGATCGCCCCACAGCAGGCTCAAGCCGCCATCGAGCACGTTCACCTGCAGCGCCGGCATGATCGCGGCGAGAGCCAGAATTCCGATCGCGGCACTCAGAGTGAGGCGGCGATTCTCCTCCTTGAGGCAGATATAGCCCATCAGGTAGGTCAGGGCCCATAAACCGACCTGCAGCTCGAGGTACTGATTGATCACCATCGGCGCGATCACGCCAACGAGGAGTCCGCCCAAGGCGCCACCCGCTGAAATGTAGAGGTAGTATGCGGTGAGATGGGACGTCGCCGGCTTCAGACGATAGAGTTCGCCGTGGCACACCATGCAGGCGACGAAAAGGGTGAACGCGTAGCCGACCACCTGCAGCCCCAACGGCGCGCCGTTGTCCTCGAAAAGAAGATGACAGACCACGCCAATGCCGATGACCAGCAACCCGGCGAAGAGATCGCGCCGGTACCAGCGCGCATGATCGAAGCAGAGAATGAAGGTCAGCAGGTACAATCCCAGCGGGAGCACCCAGAGAAACGGGATAACCGCCACGTCCTGCGACAGCTTGTTGGTCGTCGCGAGGAGCAGCACAGAAGCAATAACCGGCAGCACAACCCACATCACCTTGTCCATGAGCAAGGGCTCCGAGGCCGTTTCAGCTCCCCCGGCCTGCGACTCCCCGCGACCGGCCGTCGTGACATCCACTTTCCGGACCAGAAGGGCGCAGTAGGCGCACACGAGAACGAAGACTCCCAGGCCCACCGACCAAAGCGCCGCCTGCTGCTGACGGGTGAAGGCCCACTCGAAATAGAATGGGTAGCTCATCAGCGCCAGCAGCGAACCGATGTTGGACAAGGCGTAGAGCCGGTAGGGCGAAACGCCCGGGCGAGTCAGACTGAACCAGTGCTGCAGTAGCGGCCCGGTCGACGAGAGCACAAAATAGGGCACGCCCAGCGTCACGGTCAGCAGCAGCAGGATGCGTCCGACCGGATCACCGGCCGTAGCCGGTTTCCATGACTCGGACGGCGTGATGGGCAACAGGAGCACCGCCAGTAACAGCAGCGCGAGGTGGACGATCACCTGCTTGCGGGGTTTTAGCCGGGTCGTGGAAAAGTGCGCATAGGCATAACCGCCCAGCAGCAATGCCTGGAAGAAGAGCATGCAGGTCGTCCAGACCCCGGGGCTCCCCCCAAACCACGGCAGGATGTATTTTCCGATCAACGGCTGGACCTGAAAAAGCAGGAAAGCGCCGGTGAAGATGGTGAGGGCAAAGGGCAGCATGCAGGGAAGAGTCGCGATTGGGCGGGGAAATTCCGAAATCACTCCTAGATCGGAGCGTGGGCCGCGACGGCCGCACCCTCCCAGGTGGACTGACGTTCGTTTTGTGGCGCCGACCAGCAAAGCCCGACGAGCACCAAGCGCAATCCGCAACGCGATGGTTCCCGCGCCTTGACCGAGCAGGCAGCGGCAGGACGTCCGGGGTGGTCAGAACCGACTCCGCCCCCTCCCCCTGGAAAAAGAAAAAGGCCGCGAACTCGCGTTCGCGGCCTTTGAAGTGAAGGGAGACCCGGAGGCTTAGCTCGCCTCAGGCGCCTTGGCCTCGACCTCAGGGAGGTCGGCGCCGAACGGCAGGCTGATGCGGAGCTTCTTGTAGGTCGGCAGGCCCGTGCCGGCCGGGATCAGGTGACCCATGATCACGTTTTCCTTGAAGCCCTTGAGGTTGTCGATCTTGCCCAGCGTCGAGGCATCGGTCAGCACGCGCGTCGTCTCCTGGAAGGAGGCGGCGGAGATGAACGACTCGGTCTCGAGCGAGGCCTTGGTGATGCCAAGGAGGATCGGCTCGGCCTCGGCCGGCTTGCCGCCGGCCTCCTCGATGCGCTTGTTGTCCGCGAGGAACGCGGCGCGATCGACCTGCTCGCCCCAGAAGTACTCGCTGTCGCCCGGATCGGTGATCCGAACCTTGCGGAGCATCTGGCGGATGATGATCTCGATGTGCTTGTCGTTGATCGTCACGCCCTGCAGGCGGTAAACCTCCTGCACTTGGCTGATGAGGAAGTCATACAGCGCGGACGGCCCGAGGATCTCGAGGATCTCGTGCGGATCAGCGGCGCCTTCCGTGAGGTGCTGGCCCTTGTGGACCACGTCGCCCGGCTGCACGATGATGTGCTTGCCGGTCGGGATGAGGTGTTCCTCCTCCTGCGCGGTCTCTTCGTTGCGGACGATCAGCTTGCGCTTGCCGCGCAGCGTGCCCTCGAACGAGACGACACCGTCGATGCGCGCCATTTCGGCGGCATCCTTCGGACGACGGGCTTCGAAGAGCTCGGCCACGCGCGGCAGACCGCCCGTGATGTCCTTGGTCTTCGACGCCTGACGCGGAGTCTTGGCGAGCAGCGCGCCGGGGGCGATGCTGTCGCCCTCCTGCACGGCGATCTGGGCGCCGACGGGAATCGAATAGGCCGCGAGTGGCTTGTTCTTCTCGTCGCGCACCTCGATCTGCGGATTGAGATCCTCCTTGTGCTCGATGACGACCGTGGCGATGCGGCCCGACGATTCGTCGAGTTCGCGCTTCACGGTGACACCAGGGATCATGTCCTTGAACACGAGCGAGCCACCCTTTTCCGAGAGGACGGGAACGTTGTACGGATCCCACTGGGCGAGGACCTCGCCCTTGTCGATCTTCTCGCCGTCGCCGACGGGAAGGTAGGAGCCGACCACGATGTTGTAGGACTCGAGTTCCTTGTCCTCGGCATCGATGATCTGGATGGTGCCGGTCTTGTTGAGCACGATGCTCGCACCGTCGGCCGTCGGTACCAGGCGCAGGCCCTTGTACTTGACGATACCGCCGGAGCGGACGCGGATCTCGGGGGTCTTGAATCCGCCCGAGGCGACGCCACCGATGTGGAACGTACGCATCGTGAGCTGCGTGCCGGGCTCGCCGATCGACTGGGCGGCAATGATGCCGACGGAGTCGCCGATCTTGGCGATGCGGTTGGTCGCGGGATTGATGCCGTAGCTCTTCGCGTCGATGCCATGACGGCTGTTCGACGTGAGCGGGGACATGACCTTCACGCGCTCGATGCCGGCGTCCACGATCTTGGTCGCCAGTTCCTCGGAGATGAGCTCGCCGGATTCGACGAGGATCTCGGTCGGATTGAGCGGGTTCGGGACGTCGTCGCTGGAGCAGCGGCCGACGATACGCTCACGGAGGCCGACGATCTCGTCGTCACCTTCGAAGATGGCCTTCTTCCAGATGCCATCGCGCGCACCGCAGTCGTCCTCGGCAATGATGACGTCCATGGCCACGTCGCACAGCTTACGGGTGAGGTAGCCGGCGTCCGCGGTCTTGAGCGCGGTGTCGGCGAGACCCTTGCGGGCGCCGTGCGTGGAGATGAAGTACTCGAGAACCGTCAGGCCCTCGCGGAACGAGGACAGGATGGGGCGCTCGATGATTTCGCCGGAGGGCTTGGCCATCAGGCCGCGGGTGCCGCACAGCTGGCGGACCTGCTGCTTGTTACCGCGCGCACCGGAGTCCATCATGATGTAGACGGGGTTAACCTCCGTCTTGCCATCATTGTTCTCCAGCTTGGCGAACACGGCCTTGGCGATTTTGTCGGTGGCGGCGGTCCAAAGGTCGATGACCTTGTTCTTACGCTCGCCCTCGGTGATGATACCCTTGTTGAACTGACCCTCGACCTCGGTGATCTTCGAGCGCGTGTCGCGCACGATGTCCTTCTTGTCCTCGGGGATGATCATGTCGTCGATACCGATCGAGATGCCCGCCTGGAACGCGGTCTGGAAACCGAGCTCCTTGAGCTTGTCGAGGGTCTCGACGGTGATCGAATCACCGGCGACCTTGTAGGTGTTGAGAATCAGGTCACCCAGCTTGCCCTTCGGCACGGGGAAGTTGATGAAGCCGAGACCGGAGGGCCAGATCTGGTTGAAGATCACGCGGCCCACCGTCGTGCGGACGACGTGCTTCTCCTTGTTGCCGAAGACGGTGTCACGGCCGAGATCGGGGTTCGGAACCTCGACCCAGTCATGCATCTTGAGCGCGCCGTCAGCCTTGGCGAAGAGGACTTCCTGCAAACCGCTGAGGAGCGGAACGTGGACATCCTTGGCCGGCTTCTTGCGGGGCTCGATCGTCAGGTAGTACGCGCCGAGGACGATGTCCTGCGACGGCGTGAGGATCGGCTTGCCCGAGGACGGCGAGAAGATGTTCGACGTCGCCATCATGAGGAGCTTGCACTCCATGATTGCCTCGAGGGAGAGCGGCACGTGCACGGCCATCTGGTCGCCGTCGAAGTCGGCGTTGTAGGCGGTACAGACGAGCGGGTGGACGCGGATGGCCTCGCCCTC
>DASWVY010000025.1:0-1509 GCA_036401075.1 Opitutaceae bacterium | reverse complement strand
AGTCGCGCGCGACGACATCGCGGTACGCGGTGGGCACCGCGAGCCGTCCCTTGTCGTCCACTGTGATGGCGGTCTCACCTTGAAACACAACCCCTGCCCTTCGATCTGCCGCTGGACGGTCATTGAACCACGAAAAACCACCAAAACCCCGGTTTTCCCTCTGTTGCCCACCTTAGCACCGCGCACAGGGTTGTCAACAGGAAACCGAAGGCGAAATCGCTTGGCGGATCAATGGTTTGCGGCGAACTTCAGAGACTTGTTCAAGCCTTATCCACAAGTCGCTGTTTAGTCTCAAATTTTGAGATTGGGCGATGATTCAGTGAGGTGACCGTCGCTTCACATGGCGCACCTGTTGCCGAGGGTGCGCGGAGTGGAAGTGCGCAGACTGGGGGTCCAGAATCGGGGCATGTGCCTGGTCGCGCTCGCCTGGAACGTCCACCCTCGATGGCGGCTCGTGCTGGCCGGGAATCGGGACGAATTCCATGCCCGTCCCACCGCAGGGCTGGCCCTCTGGTCGGAACCGGCGGACATCTTGGCCGGCCGTGACCTGCAGTCAGGGGGGACCTGGGTCGGCACCGACCGGCAGGGCCGGGTGGCAACGGTGACCAACGTGCGTGATCCGGCCATCGTCGTCCCCGGCGCCCCCTCCCGGGGCCAGCTCGCAACCGGATTCCTGGCCTCGCCCGATGGCGCCGACCATCGCAGCGCCGGCCTGCTGGTGGCGGCGGAGTCCTTCGCCCCCTTCAACCTGGTACTGGCCGACGCGACCACCTGCGAGTACCTCAGCAACTACCCCACACCCCGCCGCATCCCGCTGGCGGCGGGTATACACGGACTCTCCAACGGCGACCTCGACGAGCCATGGCCGAAAACGGTGGCGCTGAAAGCGCGGCTGGCGGCCTGGATCGCCGCAGGCGACGACGATATCGATCCGTTGTGGAAGGCGTTGGCGGACGAAACACCCGCACCCGACGACCGCCTTCCCGACACCGGCGTGGGCTTCGAACTGGAACGCAGGCTCTCGCCCGCCTTCATCCGCGATTCCCGCTACGGCACCCGCGCGAGTACGCTCATCGCGATCGACCACACGGGTCGCGGCTGGATCAGCGAGCGGCGTTTCGGTCCTGAGGGCGTGTTCGAGGGCGAGACAACGTTGCGGATCGGAACTGGCGCATAGCCAGCGCTATCGAAGCTGGAGGCTCGCGGTCGCGACTCACGTCGCTCCTACAGGGAACCCTGTGATCGCTCGCCTTTATCTGCCCCCTGAGTCAGGGGGCGGCGAGCGCACAGCGCGGGCGGGGGTATGGAGGCCAACGGCTTGGGGCCCAAGGTTTGCGCAGCAAACCTTGGTGCTTTCCAAAGCGCCGGTGGCGCTTTGGAAAGCGGCGGAGCCGGCCGGTAAGCCGGGTTCTGTCGTGGACAGTCATTCCTCTAGGCGCAACGTCACCGTTACGCTCAAGCAACCTACCCGGAGACACTGCGGGCCGCAGCATAGCCTCCCTATTTGGT
>DASWVY010000024.1:0-177370 GCA_036401075.1 Opitutaceae bacterium | reverse complement strand
CCTCGTGCGCGCCCTCGGAGGGCGTGGTCGAGCCACGCCCCTACAAAAACAGCGGGCCAGCGGCCCGCGCTCCCAAGACAACCAACCTCAGGCCTTGCCCGGCGCCTTGGACCACGTGTCCTTGAGCGTGATCGTCCGGTTGAAGACGAGTTTGCCTGGGGCGCTGTCCTTGGGATCGAGCGAGAAGTAGCCCAGGCGCTCGAATTGGAAACGGTCCGCCACGGTCGCTCCCGCGAGCGAGGACTCGAGCTTGGCCGTGACGACCTCAAGGGACTTTGCGTTCAGCACCTTCATAAAATCCTCCTCGGCGCCGGGCTCGGGCACGGTGAAGAGGCGATCGTAGAGGCGGACCTCGGCGTCAATGCACTGGCTGGCGCTGACCCAATGGATGGTACCCTTGACCTTCTTGTCGGCGTTGGGCTGGCCGGTGCGGGTGTCGAGCTGGGCCGTGCAGCGGATCTCGACGAGCGCGCCGGAGGCATCCTTCACGAGCTCGTCGCAGGTGATGATGCAGGCGTACTTCAGGCGGACCTCGCCACCGGGCTTGAGGCGGAAATATTTCGGCGGTGGCACTTCGGCGAAGTCCTCGCTCTCGATGAACACCTCGCGGGTGAGCGCGACCGGGCGGGTCGTCGGGTTCTCGTCCTGCGGATTGTTGGTGGCAGTGCAGACGACGGTTTCGCCGGCGGGGATGTTGGTCAGGACAAGCTTGACCGGCTTGAGCACCGCGAGACGGCGTGCCGCCGAGGCGTTGAGCTCCTCGCGCACGGCGTGCTCGAACACGGCGATATCCGTCACGCTGTTGAACGTCGTGACGCCGACGCTGGTGACGAACTTGCGCAGGGCGCTCGCGGGGATGCCGCGGCGGCGCAGGCCGGAGAGGGTGGGCAGGCGCGGGTCGTCCCAGCCGGTGACCACCTTCTCCTGCACGAGGCGGAGGATGTTGCGTTTGCTGAGCAGCGTGTAGGTGGGCGCGAGCTTCGCGAACTCGTACTGGTGCGGCAGCGGGCGGGGCAGGTCCAGGCTCTCGAGCACCCAGTCATAGAGCGCACGGTGGGGCACGAATTCCAGCGAGCACAGGCTGTGGCTGACACCCTCAAGGTAATCGCTGAGGCAGTGGGCGTAGTCGTAAAGCGGGTACACGCACCATTTGTCCCCGGCGTGGTAGTGGGGGATGTGGCGGATGCGGTAAAGCAGCGGATCGCGCAGCCACATGTTGGGCGAGGCCATGTCGATCTTGCTGCGCAGCGAACGGGCGCCGTCCGGGAATTCCCCGGCGGTCATGCGCTGGAACAGGTCCAGGTTCTCGGCGACGCTGCGGTTGCGGAACGGCGAGTCCTTGCCCGGCTTATCCGGGGCGCCGCGGTAGTCCTCGGTCTCCTTCGGCGTCAGGTCGCAGACGTAGGCCTTGCCCCGCTTGATGAGTTCGATGGCGTAGGCGTGGAGCGTGTCGAAATAGTCGGAGGCAAAGAACGGCTCGCTGTCCGGGCCGGGCGCGACCGGGGCAAGGTAGCTGTCGGGCCGGCCGTTGCTGGTGACCGCGGCCGGGTGGGCGCCCTTGGGCTTGAAGCCGAGGCAGTGGTCGGCCCAGCCGGCGATGAGCCACCGGACGTCGGTGGTGATCGACTCGACGTACTCGATTTCCTCCTTGGCGGGATTGGTGTCGTCGAAGCGGAGGTTGCACACGCCGCCCTGCTCGCGCGCGATGCCGAAGTTCAGGCAGATCGACTTGGCGTGGCCGATATGCAGGTAGCCGTTGGGCTCGGGCGGAAAGCGCGTCACGATCTGCGGATAGCGACGCTCCGCCACATGCTGGGCGACGATGTCGCGGATGAAATCGCTGGGGGCCGCCGGGGCGGCCGGATCGTTCTGCTCTGCGCTCATAAAGGGCGGACGTTGCCCGGCGGGAAGGCGCGAGGCAACGCCGCAGTTGCGATCCCGGGCCAGTCTGGCCTCAGGCTTTGCCGTGGGCGGTCCGCAAGGCGGTGGCGACGTTGGGCGGGACGAAGTGGGAAACGTCCCCGCCGTACTTGGCTACCTGCTTGACCAACGAGGAACTGCAGTAGCTGTAGGCCTCGTTGGGCATGACGAAAATCGTTTCGACCACGGGTTGGAGGTGGCGGTTCATCAACGCCATGTTGAACTCGAATTCGAAGTCGGACAGCGCGCGCAGGCCGCGGATGATGGCGTTGGCTTTCAGGCTGAGGGCGAAGTCGACCAGCAGGCCGCCGAAGATGACGACTTCAACATTTGGGTGACGGGTGACGTTGCTCCGAATCAGCTCAAGCCGCTGTTGCGGACTAAAGAGCGGGCCCTTGCCGGCATTTTCCGCGACGGCGACCGTGACCCGGTCAAAGAGCCGGGTGGCGCGGTCCAGGACATCGAGGTGTCCGTAGGTGATCGGGTCGAAAGTCCCGGGATAGATGCAGTGGCGCATGGCGGCTCGGTGACGCGCGAGGACGCGTCGACGGAGTAACGCATGACGTACGTCCGGGCGCAAGCGTGCGTTGGCCATCTCCAACCTTGCCTTCGCGCGCAGCGGGCGGTGTTGTCGGGAAATCCGGCGATGAATCTGCCCAACCTCATCACGCTCTCCCGCATCCCGACGATGTTCCTCATCGCCTGGCTGATGTACCAGTCCTGGCTGGGCGCGGCCACGCTGGCGTTCTGGATCTTCATCGCCGCCGCGATTGGCGACTGGCTGGACGGTCACTTGGCGCGCAAGATGAACCTGGTCTCCACCTTCGGGAAGCTGATGGATGCGCTGACCGACAAGATCATGGTGCTGGGCCTGATGATCGTCTTCGTGGACCAGGGCACCATCCCGGTTGTCTGGGTGCTGCTCACGATGTGCCGCGAGTTCCTCGTGACGGGCATGCGCATGGTCGCGGCGTCAAAGGGCGTGATTGTCTCGGCGGACAAGGGTGGCAAGACCAAGACCCTGACGCAGCTGATCGCAATCGGGTTCCTCTTGTTTGTCCCGATGCTGACGACCGACATGGCCTATTTCTTCAATTTCGACCTCAGCCCCTACAGTGAGATCATTCACAAGACCGGGCTGGGCATCTTCATCCTCGGGACTGCGTTTGCCGTCAGTTCGGGCACGGCCTACATCTGGCGTTACAAGGACGTGGTGTTCGAGGACGCCGACAAATGAGACTCCGGCAGCCGATCTGGCCGCGTTTCCTGCCGACGACGATGGTGGTGTCCATTGCCACCCTCGGTCCCGTCGGACGCATGCGCAAGGCACCGGGCACCTGGGGTTCGCTTGCGGGCCTGCTCTACTTCACCCTGTTTTTCTACGGATTCGGACCGATCGGGAATCTGTTCTTCAGTGCGATCGGGGCGTACTTTGCTGTGGCCATGTGCGGCGAGGCGGAGTTTCGCCTTGGCCAGCGTGATCCCGGTTCGATCGTCCTCGATGAATTCGTGGCCATGCCGCTGTGTTTCCTCGGGTGGACCTCCTTGCTTTCGATCGCGCCGCCCTGGGCGATCTTTCTCTCGGGATTCGGGCTCTTTCGCCTGTTCGATATCCTGAAACCCTTCGGCATCTCCCGCCTCCAGCATCTGCCGGATGGCTGGGGCGTGGTCGCGGATGATGTGGCCGCAGCCCTGGCGGCCTGCGCGACCATGCACCTGGGAGCTTGGCTCTGGGTGATGCGTTAGGTTCATTTCCTAACACGAGAGCAACGCAGCCGCGAACCGCGGAGGTTGCGCAGAGACGCAGAGCTTCAAAACACGATCCCCTCTTCAGGTGATTGTCTCTGCGGCTCTGCGTCTCTGCGCGACTTCTGGACTGGATCGACTGAGTCCCACTTCCACCTGCGCTTAGCCAAACCCTCGCTCAGGGCAAGGGGCGCAGATTCTCGAGTGGGATGCGCACGAGTAGGCCCTGCTGCAACACGTCGACCGCGAGGACGATACCCTGCGGATCAGCCGGATTGTCGACCACGCCCTCCAACCCCTGGAGCGGTCCGCCGATGACCCGTACCCGCGTGCCGCGATGGATCAGTGGGTGCAGGCTCAGCTCAAGCCCCGAGGCGACGATCACGCGGACGTCTTCGAGCTGGCGCAGGAAGCCCGCCTCGTTGTCGATCGGGATGAGGCGGGCCAGCAGATCCTGCTGGAAGACGCGGGCCCGGCGCTCCGTCGGAATACGCACGAAGACATAGCCGGCGAAGAGCGGCTTGGTGAAGCGCTTGGTCTGACGGCCGTACTTGCGCACGCTGGTGATCAGCGGCAGGTAGTGCTCCATGCGCTCGGCGCGGAGCAGGTCGGCGAATTTTTTTTCACAGCGGGGCCGGGTGTGCCCGACGTGCCACTGTTCGCCGTCCGCCCGGGTAAACGGGGGGAGCGGATCGGTCATGGCGTTCAACGCTTGAGCAGGAAGCGGACGGCCGCGAAGTAACCCTCAAGTCCGAGCCCGGTGATGACCGCCAGGCAGGCCGGTGCGGTCAGCGACTGGTGGCGAAACTCCTCGCGCTTGTAGATGTTGGAGATGTGAACCTCGACTGTGGGCAGGTGCGCGCCCAGCAGGGCGTCGCGCAGGGCCACGCTCGTGTGCGTGAAGGCGCCGCCATTGATGACCACGCCGTCGAACTTGCGGTCCGCGAGGCTGGCGATGCGGTCGATCAGCGCGCCCTCGTGGTTGGACTGGAAAAATTCCAGCTCCACTCCGGTGGAAAACTCCTGGCGCAACGAGGCCTCGAGGTCGGCGAGCGTGGCGCGGCCGTAGATCTCCGGCTCGCGCTTGCCGAGGCGGTCGAGGTTGGGGCCGTTGAGGATCGCGATTTTTTTCATGACGGGTCGGACGCGTAAAGGGTTGAGGCGGGTAGGGGACTACAGCGGGTTCTCCGTGGCGATGAATTTCCACGGCAGTCCGAAACGGGTCGACAGCTCGGCCGCGAGGGCTTTGACGCCGTGGACCTCGGTGGCGTAGTGGCCGCAGAGGTACAGGTTGAGCCGGTGTTCCTGGGCGTAGGTGAACCATTCTTCGCGCAGTTCGCCGGTGACGAGCGTGTCGACACCCTCGCGCACCAGTGCGGGCACGGCGCTGTTGCCGCTGCCGCTGCAGAAAGCAACGGCCTTGGGCGCGCTGGAGCCGTACTCCAGCGCGATGACTCGCGGATAAAGCGCCTCCAGCCTGGAGCGCAGCGCGGTGCGGCGCCCGGCCCGGCGGGCGATCCATCCGACCGGCAGCCCTTCGTTCAGGAGGAACGGAATTTCGGGATTCAGGCCCAGCTGGCGGGCGAGCAGGGCGTTGTTGCCCAACTCAGCGTGGCCGTCGAGGGGCAGGTGACTGGAGTACACGGCGCAGTTGCCGCGGACGAGTGTCGTGATGCGCTCGTGAGCCGGGCCGGTCAGGGGGCGATGGGCGTCCCAGAACATCCCGTGGTGCACGATCAGGAAGTCCACGCCCGCGGCCACGGCCTTGCGGAAGGGCGCCACCCCGGCGTCGACCGCCGCGCCGATCTTCGTCACGCGACCGTCATTGGCGAACTGGAGTCCGTTCCATGCGCCGGGCGCATCCTTCCACGCATCGCGTCGCGTGCGCTGGTCGCAGTAGGTCACGAGTTCGGAAAGCGTGGGCATCCTCTAGCGGTTGGCAGAAAGGGGGCTGGCTTTCGAGGTGGATTTTTCGGTGGCGCCGGCTAACGAGGAGGCATGTCCGGTTCCTCGTCCTCTTCCGTTGGCGTCTCCTCGCCGGTCGATCTGATCGCCGATGCGGCCAGTCGCTTTGAAGCCCGTCCTTCGTGGGATGACTACTTCATGGCGACCGCCGTCCTGATCTCGACCCGGTCGCCGTGCGAACGACTGCACGTCGGCTGTGTGATCGTGAGCGGCGGCGAGCGGAAGAACCGGATCATCGCCGCGGGCTACAACGGCTTTCTGCCCGGCACGCCGCATGTTTCGCGCGTGCGCGAGGGACATGAGCAGGCGACGGTTCATGCGGAGCAGAATGCGATCGCCGACGCCGCGCGGCGCGGCATCCCTGTCGAGGGCGGAGTCGCTTACGTGACGCATTTTCCCTGCATCAATTGCGCCAAGATCCTCGCCTCGGCCGGCATTGCCGAGGTGCGCTACCGCGAGGATTATCACAACGACGCTCTCGTGGTTCCGCTGCTCGCCGACGCCGGCGTCAAGGTGACCCAGCTTTGAGATGAAGCCGCGTCGCGCCCCTCGTTCGGAGTACTTGGCGGGTTCGCTCCTGCTCGCGCACCCGTCGCTGCGTGACGGGAATTTTCGCCGGACGGTGGTTCTGTTGTCGTCTCATGATGAGGACGGCGCGGTCGGCGTCGTGTTGAATCGTCCGCTCGGTCGACGCTTGGGCGAGGTGAGTCCCGTGTTTGCGCTTGGTCCGCTTGCGTCCGTTCCCGTTTACTCGGGCGGTCCGGTCCAGCCGGAGCAGCTCCTGCTCTGCGCGTGGCGCATCCTGCCGGATGAAGGCGGCTTCCGTCTGCATTTTGGTCTCGATCCCGCCAAGGCCGAGGAGCTGGCAGGAACCGACGACCTGCATTTTCGGGCGTTCCTTGGTTATTCGGGCTGGAGCGCGGGCCAGCTCGAAAACGAAATGGAGCACAACACGTGGGTCGTCACGGGCATCCCCGGCGATCTGGGCTCGTACAGCCCCGGGGAAGGTCTCTGGCGCGAACTGCTGGCGGGGATCGATCATGAGTGGAAACTGCTCGCCGACGAGCCGGAGGATCCCAGCGCCAATTGAGCTCGGGATCGCACCCACAATTCGTTTGACAGCACCCCTCTAGAACGGTGTTTTGACCCTTTTTATGAAAATCGTGTCCTCCATCAAATCCGCCAAGAAGCGCCATCCGGCGTGCCAAGTGGTTCGCCGCCGCGGTAAGATCTACGTGATCAACAAGGTCGAGCCCCGCTACAAAGCCCGTCAGGGTTGATACTTACAAAGGAGAACACCACTGTGAAAGCCGAAGGCCATCCCGTTTTGAACAACGTTTGCTTCCTGGACGTCGCGTCGGGCAAGCGTTTCCTCACCAAGTCCACGATGAAGTCCCCCCGCAAGGAGACCATTGATGGCGTCGAGTACATGATCGTCGTGCGCGACGTGACGATGGATTCGCATCCCGCCTACACCGGCGAGAAGCGCATCGTCGACACCGCTGGCCGCGTCGAGAAGTTCACGACGAAGTTCAAGCGCTCAACCGCGAAGAAGTAACCGGTTTTTCCGGTCCCTTTCGGCCCTCCACTCGGAGGGCCTTTTTTTTTGCCCGTAAGGGCCGTTTGGCCTGAAATGCCTTCCCTCCCGGCTCGGCTCCGGTTTCCGTCTCTTCTCCATCCAGCATGTCTGCTCCACTCATCTGTTTCGACTGCGATAGCACCCTGAGCTCGATCGAGGGCATTGATGAACTCGGCCGCGTGCGCGGCCCGGAGGTTTTCTCACGGGTCGAGGCGATGACCAACGATGCCATGAACGGCAAGCTGCCGGTCGAGGCCGTGTTCGGCCGCCGTTTGGAGATCATTCAGCCCACGCGGACGGATGTTGCGACGGTCGGCCAGCGCTACATCGACACGATCGAGCCCACGGCTCGCGCGACCATCGCCTCCCTGCAGGCGCGCGGCTGGCAGGTCGTGATCCTCAGCGGCGGCTTCCGTCCGGCGATCCAGCCGCTCGCTGCGCATCTGGGCATTGCCCGGGTCGAGGCGGTCGATCTTCACTTCAAGCCCGACGGCACCTACGCCGGCTACGACACCGACTACCCGACCACCCGCTCGGGCGGAAAACCCGAGGTGATCGCGCGCCTGCGCCGCGAGTTCGCCCCGTCGCGCATTGTGATGGTGGGCGACGGCGTGAGCGATCTGGAAACGTCCCCGAGCGTGGACCTCTTTGTAGGGTTTGGTGGATACGTCGCGCGCGACAAGGTCCGTGCGAATGCGGCCCGGTTCATCACCCGTCTCGATCAGCTGCTGACGATTCTTGCCTGAAACCGGCCTGAATCGCTTGCGCGGGTGCGCGGAGGGCGTTTGCGTGGTTGCATGAAGAACCGCACCCTTGCACGTCTGTCCTTCTTGTTGGTGGTTTTCCTGGCCTCGTCCGGATGGGTGCAGGCTGCCGCAGCGGCGGAGGGGCCTCCGTTCCCGCGGCCGCTGGCGGACTATGCGGATGCCGGGGTGGGGCTGATCGAGACGCTGAAGGCCCGCGTGACGGCCGAGCCTTTCAATCTGGTGGCCCTCATCATCTTCCTGCTGGCCATCATCCACACGTTTCTCACTGCCAAGTTCCGGCACTGGGCTCACGAGGTTGAGGAGGCGCACCAGCGCGGCCTGAAGGAGCGGCGCTGGACGGATAACAATGAGGATCGCCGTCTCGACGAGGTCAGCTTCAAGGGCCAGATCCTGCACTTCTTCGGCGAGGTCGAGGCGGTCTTCGGTCTCTGGGTCGTCGCGCTGATTGCGGCGATCACCGCCATGCATGGGTGGGGAACGGTGATCAATTACATTGGCCACCGTGTGAACTTCACCGAACCGATGTTTGTTGTCGTGATCATGGCGATCGCTTCGACCCGGCCTGTACTGCGGGTCGCCGAGCAGGGCCTGGCGGCCATCGCTGGGCTCGGGCGCGGCTCGCCCGGGGCTTGGTGGCTAACGATTCTGATCGTCGCACCCGTGCTCGGCTCATTCATCACCGAGCCGGCGGCGATGACCATCGCGGCCCTGTTGCTCGCCCAGCGTTTCTATGTGCTGAAGCCCTCGCCCCGGCTGGCCTACGCGACGATCGGTCTGCTCTTCGTCAATATCTCGGTGGGCGGCACGCTTACGCATTTTGCCGCCCCGCCGGTGCTGATGGTGGCGGCTCCCTGGGGCTGGGACACGCCCTACATGCTCACCCATTTCGGATGGAAGGCGATCATCGGAATCAGTGCCTCGACGTTGCTCTACTACGCGGTCTTCCGCAAAGAGCTCTCGGCCCTTGGATCGGTGGCTGCGCAGGATCGCTCCGACTCCGAGGCGGCGAAAGCGGAAAAAGACTGGCCGATCCCGGCCTGGGTCACCGTGGTCCAGCTTCTGTTCATGGCCTGGACGGTGTTCGTGGCGCATTACCCGGCGCTCTTCATCGGCGGCTTCCTCTTCTTCCTCGCCTTCTCCCAGGCCACGGCCCACCACCAGAGCAAGGTCGAGTTGAAGTCGCCGCTGCTGGTCGGTTTCTTTCTCGCCGGCCTCGTGATCCATGGCGGTTTGCAGGGCTGGTGGATCGAGCCGGTGCTGAAGAGTCTCGGCGAGGTCCCGCTCTTCCTCAGCGCGACGGTGCTGACCGCGTTCAATGACAACGCGGCGATCACCTACCTGGCGACCCTGGTGCCCGGGTTCACCGAAGAGCTGAAGTACGCGGTCGTGGCGGGTGCCGTGACCGGCGGTGGTCTGACCGTTATTGCCAACGCCCCGAACCCGGCGGGGCAGTCGATCCTTCAGCGCTTTTTTCCTGAAGGCGTCTCGCCGCTGGGTCTGCTCGCCGGTGCGCTCGTCCCGACGTTCATCCTCGGCGCGTCCTTCATGCTGCTGGGGTAGGTTCCGCTTGTCTGCGGGCACGCGCTTGGCTTTCGTTCGAGTGTGGTTACGTCGTTCTTCTCTCTGGCTGCTGCGACCCCGGCAGCGGACATCCCTCCCTGGTTGATCCTGCCCTTTGGGCTGTTGCTGCTGCTCATTGCCACCATGCCGCTCTCGCCGGCGCGCGTGAAGCATGTGTGGGAGCACTATTATCCGCATATTGCGATCGGGCTCGGCGCGCTGGTGGTGGCCTATTATGTGACGGTCCTGCCCGGTGGCGCCACGATCGCGCTGCACACGGCGCATGAGTATGTCTCGTTCATCTGCCTGATTGGTGCGCTTTTCGTCGCGGCCGGCGGCATCCACCTCAAGGTCAAGGGTGAGGCGACGCCGATGGGGAATGTGGTCTTCCTCGCGATTGCCGGCGTGCTGGCTAACTTCGTCGGCACCACCGGTGCATCGATGGTGCTGATCCGGCCGTTCATCCGGATGAACAAGATCCGTATCAGCGCCTACCACATCGTCTTCTTCATCTTCATTGTCTCGAACATTGGTGGGGCCCTGACGCCGATCGGCGATCCGCCGCTCTTCCTCGGTTATCTGCGCGGCGTGCCATTCTTCTGGCTGGTTGAGCACGTCCTCCCGCAGTGGCTGGCGATTCTCGGCGCGGTTCTGGCGGCGTTCTACCTGATCGACCGGCACTACTACGGCCGGGTGCCAGCCAAGGTGCGCGGGGTGATCGAGGAGCCGGATACCTGGCGCTTTGACGGTGGCGTGAACGTCCTGTTGCTGATGGTGATCATCGGTGCGGTCTTCCTGCCCGGAGCCTACCTGATCCGCGAAATAGTCATGGTTGCCGCCGCTGCGGCTTCGTACTGGCTGACGCCCAAGCCGGTCCATGCACAGAACGAATTCGGTTTCGGTCCGATCAAGGAGGTGGCGTTCCTCTTCATCGGTATCTTTGCCACGATGATGCCGGCGCTGGGCTACCTCGAGTTGCACGGCCGCGAGTTCGGGCTCGATCAGCCGCTGCAGTATTACTTTGCGACGGGCAGCCTGTCCGCCGTGCTCGATAATGCTCCGACCTACCTGAATTTCCTCAAGCTCGCTGAAGTGACCGCGGCCGCCGCGGATCCGGCAGCTTTTGCTGCGGCGGCGGGTGACGAGCGAGCCATGGTGCAGACCCTGCTGGCGGTGCAGCCCGGCCTGGTCGTCGCTGTCAGCCTGGGGGCAGTATTTTTCGGCGCGATGACCTACATCGGCAACGGGCCTAATTTCATGGTCAAGTCGATCGCCGAGAGCGCGGGCGTGAAGGTGCCGACGTTCTTCGGCTACATCTTCAAATACAGCCTGCCGATTCTCCTACCGATCCTCGCTGCCGCGGGTTGGCTGTTTCTCTAGAGCAGTTCCCGTAAAGATGTCGCCGGGGTCGCTGACCCCGGTCTGGGAGATTTGAGGGAAAAAACTCAATCCCCGGGGGCAGCCACCCCGGCTACCGTTTTCCTGAAAATGCTCTAAGCCTTGAAAACAAAGCGGCCCCGCCGGTGATGGCGGGGCCGCGGATAAGGGAACGCTGACCGATCGGGTCTTACGGGAACAGACCGCGGCTCTGCTTGGCGTCGGCCACGCGCTGGATGCCCAGGGTGAGGGCTGCAAGGCGGCGGCTGAACGCGAACTTCTTCTTCTGGGCGTCGACCGACTCCTTGGCCTTGTCGAGGATCGCGAACATCTTCGTCATGACCTCGTCACGCGACCAGTAGTAGTTCTGCAGGTTCTGCAGCCACTCGAAGTACGAGACGATCACACCGCCCGAATTGCAGAGCACGTCCGGGATGAGTTCGATGTCGCCACGCTCCTCGATGACCTTGTCGGCCTGGTTGGTGGTCGGGCCGTTGGCGCCCTCGGCGAGAACCCGGCATTGGAGCTTGGCCGCGATGGCCGGGGTGATGACGCGCTCCAGCGCGGCGGGCACGAGGACCGTGCACTTGAGGGTGAGGATCTCCTCGTTGGTGATCTCCTCGCCGCCGTCGAAATCCTTGAGCGTGTGACCGCTGCGGATGCAGGCCATGGCCTTGGCGAGGTTGATGCCCTTCGGGTTGTAGATGCCCGTGGTGTAATCGGAGATGGCGATGACCTTGGCGCCGTAGTTGTCGAGGGCGAGGGCGGCCTCGCTGCCGACATTGCCGAAGCCCTGGATCACGGCCGTCGCCTTCTTGACCGGGATCTTCATGTCCTCGAGGTAGCGCTTCGCGAGGTAGGCGACGCCGGCGCCGGTGGCCTCGCGGCGGCCCTGGGAGCCGCCGAGCGCGATCGGCTTGCCGGTGATGACGGCGCCTTCGACGTGGCCCATGTGGCTGGAGTAGGTGTCCATCATCCAGCCCATCATCTTCTCATTCGTGCCCATGTCTGGGGCGGGAATGTCGACGTGGGGCCCGATGAAGGGGATCATCTCCTGCATGTAGCGGCGGGCGAGGCGCTCGAGTTCGACCGCGGAGAGCTTGGTCGGGTCGACAATGACGCCGCCCTTGGCCCCGCCGTAGGGCAGGCCAACGAGCGAGCACTTCCAGCTCATCCACATGGCCAGCGCGGCGACCTCGCCGATCGTGACGTGCGGGGCAAAGCGGATGCCGCCCTTGGCCGGGCCGGTGGAGAGGTTGTGTTGAACGCGATAGCCTTCGAACACCGTCACACTGCCGTCGTCACGACGGATCGGCAGGGTCACGGCGAAGCAGCGACGCGGGTACTTGGTGCGGTCCCGAATGGCTTCGGGGAGGTTGATGGCGTCGGCGGCCTTGTCGAACTGACGGCAGGCCATTTTGAAGACGTCGGAATCGTAGAGGGATGAGACTATTACCTTGGACATGAAAGCTAAGGGTTGATTCAGGGGAGTTGCGGTGAGGCTGCCCGTTTACCGGGGCCAAGGCAAACGGCTTCCGGATCGTGTCGGGCGGGTTATACGGAGCCTTATTCGAAGAAGCACATTTGGTTACGTTTGCGGAAATCGCCGGGGCGGGAACAAGGACGGTTGAAATCGCTCCTTTCTTGGTAAGATACTGATCACGCGGATGTACTCGTTTTTGTATAAAATTTGCTCATGGCTTCTGCAGAAGGTCTCCGCCGGAGCCCTGATTGTGGTGATCGGCGTCGCCGCCGTGGCTTTGGGCCTGTACCTGCGCGAAACGGTCGATTTCGATCGGAGCAAGGCGGTCCTGGTCCAGTCGTTAACCGATGAGCGGGATCAACTTGAGGCAGTGAGACAGGAGATCGAGGCGCGGATTGCCGTGTTGCAAGCGAATATCGCCAGTCAGGAGGAGCGGGTGCAGCGCGCGGCCAAGGTGATCGCCACGCTGCGCGAGTTGGAGAGCTGGTGGGACCGTCTCATCGGCAATCCTGAGCAGCAGAAGGCGAATGCCGAGCAGATCAAACGGATGGAGGATCTGAGCACCACGGCGAGCTCCCAGCTGGTCGAACTGCGCCGAACTCTCGTCCAGACCACCTGGGAGCGCGAAGGGCTCGAAATTGCCCTGAACCGGGCCCAGCAGCGCCTCCAAGCGGAGCTCCAGACCGAGTCGCGCGTTGTCCATTATGCGCGCCGCGCTTGGGACGAGGCCAAGGTCTATGTCATCACGGCCCTGGCCATTTTCCTGTTTGGCCCGACCCTGATGAAGCTGGTGCTGTTTTACGGACTGGCTCCGCTTTTGGCCAAGTCCCGCCCCATCCGTCTGGCCGAGTCGAGCGTGGCTCAGCCGGCGGTCGGCGAGAGCCGGGTCTCCGTGGACACGGCCCTCTGGCCAGGTGAGCGTCTGCACGTGAAGGAGAAGTTCCTCCAGGCCAGCGATGAGGGGCTGGAGAAGAAGACCCGCTTCCTGCTCGATTGGCGCATTCCCTTCACGAGCATCGCCTGCGGACTCTCGGAACTGGTGGCCATGCGCAACGTCCTGGCCGAAGGGGAGCGGCGCGTGACGTTCTCCAACGCCGATGATCCGCATATGGAGCTTTCGATCATCGCCGTGCCCGAGGGTGGCTCCTTGATTTTGCGCCCCAGTTTTCTGGCCGGCGTGATCACGCGCGCTGACAAGCCGCTCCGCATCCGCCCGCGCTGGCAACTCTTTCGCTGGCAGGCCTGGATCAGCCTGCAGTTTCGCTACTTTGAGTTTCACGGACCTTGCCGCCTGCTCGTGGTCGGCAGCCGCGGAGTCCGGGCCGAGCACCTCGTCGAACGCGAGGGCCGTCCGTCTCCGGCCCGCCGCACCAACCAGCGCGCGACGATCGGGTTTACGCCCACGCTCGATTACCGACCGGTCCGGGCGGAGACGTTCTGGGGCTACTACCGTGGCATGAACCCGCTGTTCGACGACCTCTTTGCCGGGCATGGCGTATTTCTGGTGCAGGAGACCTCGACCGCCGGGGCCGGCGATGCGCCCAGGAATTTCTGGGCCTCGGTCTGGGGCGGCGTGCTCAAGGTTATGGGGATCTGACCGACCGGTCCGGACTTTCGCATCTGTGGATTGCGCAATGGTCCGGACGCGCAGACTGTGGAGGAATCATGGAGCCGCTCTTCAAGTTGCACGCTGACTATCAGCCCACCGGCGACCAGCCGCGGGCGATCGCCGAGCTGACGGCGTCGCTCAAGGCCGGCAACAAGCACCAGACGCTCCTCGGCGTGACCGGATCGGGCAAGACGTTCACGATGGCCAACCTGATCGCGAACCTGAACCGGCCGGCGCTGATCATCTCGCACAACAAGACGCTCGCGGCCCAGCTCTACTCCGAGTTCAAAAACTTTTTCCCCGAGAACGCGGTCGAGTACTTCGTCAGCTACTACGACTACTACCAGCCGGAAGCCTACATCGCCTCCAGCGACACGTTCATCGAAAAAGATTCATCGATCAACGAGGAGATCGAGCGTCTGCGCATCGCCGCGACGAGCTCGCTCGTCTCGCGTCGTGACGTCGTGGTCGTGGCATCGGTCTCGTGCATCTACGGTCTCGGCTCACCCGAGGATTTCACCAACCTCCGCATCGAGCTGCGCAAGGGCCAGCCCTACGGCCGGGGCAAGCTCCTCGAGCGCCTCGTCGACAATCTCTACGAGCGAAACGACTACGACCTCAAGCGCGGCCGCTTCCGCGTGCGCGGCGACGTGATCGACATCATGCCGGCCTACACGGAGCAGGCACTGCGGGTCGAGCTGTGGGGCGATGACGTGGAGTCGCTGAGCGAGTTTGATCCGTTGACCGGTGCCGTGATCCGGCCGTTGGACCGTTTCGATCTCTATCCGGCGAACCAGTATGTGACCACCAAGGGCAAGCTCGAGATTGCGATCGCACGGATCAAGGCCGAGCTCGACGCCCGCGTCGCTCTCTTCGAGTCCCAAGGCCGCTACCTCGAGGCCCAGCGCGTCCGGATGCGGACCAATTACGATTTGGAGATGCTGCAGGAGATGGGATTCTGCAACGGCATCGAGAACTACTCGCTCCATCTTTCGGGCCGGAATCCCGGCGAGCGTCCGACCTGCCTGATCGATTTCTTCCCCAAAGATTTTCTCCTCTTCGTCGACGAGAGCCATGCCACCATCCCTCAGGTTGGTGCGATGTACAACGGCGACCGCGCGCGCAAATCTACGCTGGTGGACTTCGGCTTCCGCTTGCCATCGGCCTTGGACAATCGTCCCCAGAGTTTCGACGAGTTCACCGCGATCACCGGGCAATCCATCTACGTGTCGGCGACCCCGGCGAAGTATGAGCTGGAGCGCTCCACGGTGATCGCCGAGCAGCTCATCCGCCCGACTGGGCTGCTCGATCCGGAGATCGTGCTGCGACCGACCAAGGGTCAGGTCGAGGACCTCATCGGTGAGATCAAGCGTGCGGTGGGGCAGGGCGAGCGCGTGCTCGTCACCACCCTGACCAAGCGGTTGTCCGAGGATTTGACCGCCTTTCTCCGCGAGGCGAAGGTGCGCGTCGAATACCTGCACTCCGACATCGATGCGATCGAGCGCGTCGAGATCCTGCGCAACCTGCGATTGGGCAATTTCGATGTCCTCGTCGGCATCAATCTCTTGCGAGAGGGCCTCGACCTCCCGGAGGTCGCGCTGGTGGCGATTCTCGACGCGGACAAGGAAGGCTTCCTCCGGAGCGAGACCAGCCTGGTCCAGACCTCCGGCCGCGCCGCGCGCCACGAAAACGGGCGGGTCATTTTCTACGCCGACCAGGAAACGGACTCGATCCGTCGCACACTCGAGATCGTGCGCTACCGCCGTGAAAAGCAGATCGCCTACAATCTCGAGCACGGCATCACCCCGCGCAGCGTGAAGCGCTCGGCCCAGGCCAGCCTGCATGTGTATGACGGCACCGGGGAAAAGGAGGAATTGGTGGCGGCCGAAAGCGGCGTCGACGATGTCGCCGCCGTGATCGCCGAATTGGAGAACGAAATGACCGCGGCCGCGGGTCGGCTTGAATTTGAACGCGCCGCGCTCCTGCGCGACCAGATCAACGCGCTCAAGAGTGGCGACTACCGCAAGCAGGCGCGCCCGGCCGAAAAGCCCCGCGGAAAACCACCCCGCGCAGCCGGCCCAGCCAAGTCCCGTCGCTAGCGCAGATGTCTACGGGTCAGCGACCCAAATTGCAGGGATCCACCCCAGTGCGAAGAGCCCCGAGCCGAGTGTCACGTAATACGTGACACTCGGCTCGGGGTTGCCACCGACGGTTCGTTGGCGTTGGCTGGGGGCATGGTGCGCGGACTTCTCCTCTTTCTTTGCTTGAGCGCGGTAGCGCTGCGGGCGCAGTGGAAGATTCCGGAGGCTGAGGTCTCGGCGCCGCCCTCGGCTGCGCGTCTGGCGGAGGTAGCGTCGGTGGTTGCGACCTCCGGCTGGGCTGCCGTGCAGACGTCCGCCCGCGATGCCGGGCTGCTCGCCTACAGTCGCGACCGCACGGATGCCGCGGAGGCCTGGCTGCTGGTGGCGGACTGGGCCCGGTTTTTTGGCGAGAATCAGCGCACGGTGGTGAATCGCTGGATCGGCGCGGTCAACGAGGCAAAGCTTGGGCACCCGAACATGGCGACGGAGTATCACCCGCCGGACGCACCGATGAGTGCGCTGGTGCGGGCGGAGTTCGGTCAGTGGCTGCTCGCCAATCGGGATTTTTCCCGGAGTTTTTTCGATCTGATTGAAGCGGTGGATTACACCCCGGAGGTGATCCGCATTTTGGATGCACTGTATGCGGCGGATCCTCGTCGGTTTGCGCGACACGCTCAACTTGCTCTCGCGATCGCCGTGGTGCACGACGTGCCGCCGCCGCCCACCTGGCCGCATGCGCAGGTTGCGGCCGCGGCCCTCCCGCGCCGGCTGATGGCGCCGCGTGATGCGTTCACCTACTGGAGCACGGCGGATGACCGCGGGCTGACGCTGCAGCGTCTGACGCGGCTGACGGCGGGTGAACTGAAATTTGTCATCGATGCCGCTGCGCCGCAGGGGGAGCTCGATTGGGCGCGGCAGTCGGTCAAGGGACCGATCACCCGGTTGCCCGGGATGTATGACGCGGTTCGATACCGCATGGATCGGCTGGAGGCCAACGTGATGCAGTGGCCCGGGCGGAGCTACACCCTGCCTGCCATTCTGGAGGAGGGCGGCATCTGTGTGGATCAGGCCTATTTTGCCGCACATGCCGGCAAGGCGCTGGGAGTGCCGACGCTCATGTTTCGCGGGGCGGGGCTGGATGGACGCCATGCGTGGTTTGGCTATCTCGATGAGAACCAGCGCTGGAAACTCGATGTCGGTCGTTATGCGGATCAGCGCTACGTGTCAGGCCTGGCCTTTGATCCCCAGACGTGGGGCAACGTGAGCGATCATGAACTCGCGTTTTTGGCCGAGGGATTCCGTCGCCTTCCGGCCTACCGTCAGTCACAGGTTCATGCCTCCGTTGCGGCCGAATTGTTGCGTGCCGGTCAGGGTGAAGCCGCGCTGCGCGCGGCGCGCAAGGCGGTTAATTACGAGCGGCGCAATCTGCGTGCCTGGTCCGTCCTAGGCCTCGCGCTCAACCAGACAGGGGCCGACGCACGCACCCGCGAGGCGACCCTGCGCGAGGGGGTGCTCGCGTTTCAACGCTACCCGGACCTTTACGCAGAGTTCATGCAGCAGGTGATCGCGCTTTTGCGGGAGCGGGGCGAGGTGAGTGCCGCGACCAACGAGGAACGCCTGCTTGCGCAGAAATTCCAGGCCCAGCGGGTCGACCTGAGCGTCAAGCAGGCGGCGGAGATTGTCGGCCGGGCCATGCGCACGCAGCCGCTGGCCGAGCAGGTACAGGCCTACAATCGCGCGCTGGAGCAATACGGCCCGGCCGCGCGGGTGGAGTTTTTCGACAAGATCGTCCGGCCCTTCGTCGAGCACCTCGTCGGCATCGGACAGAAGGACGAGGCCAAGCGCGCGGTCGAGCGCGCGCGGACGGTCCTTGAGGTGACGGCCGGGCGTCAGCTCGATCGCGAGCTGGCGGAACTCGCCGCGACGGTGCGCTGAGCGCGCAGCCACTCAACCGTGACGGCCCTTGAATGTCAGTTCGGCCACGCCTGACTTGTCGAGCGCACCGAGGCCGAGGGCGGTCATGCGCTCGAACTGGAGACGCGTGGCGGCGGCGAGCGGGAGATTCAGGCCGGCGGCGGCGCCGAGATTCCACGCGATGGTCGAATCCTTGGCCGCATGAGCACCGGAAAAATAGCAATCGTGGGCCCGGTTCTGCATGTCCTCGCCATCGGTCTTGAGCACCTGTGAGGCCGCGCCCGTCTGGCTGAAAACCTCGCGCAGCATGTCGAGATCGAGGCCCAGGGCGGAACCGAGGCCGAGTCCTTCGGCGAGGCCGGCTGTGTTGATGTTCATGACCATGTTGACCAGCGCCTTCACCTGTGCGGCCTGGCCGGCATGACCGATGTAGCGGGGCGCCGTGGCCAGATCTGCCAGCACGGGCTGAAGCCGGTCGAAGGTAGCACGCTCGCCGCCGCACATAAGGTAAAGCGTGCCGTTGCGGGCCTGCGGAATCGACGAGGCCATGCAGGCTTCGAGGGAGTGCGCTCCGCGGGCCTTGGTGCGCTTTTCGACCTCGACGTGAGTCGCCGGCGTGATGGTTGCGCAGTTCACGAACACCCGGCCGGTCGCACCGGTGAGAAGGGAGTCTCCTGACTCGGCGAAGACGGCCAACTGGGCCGCGTCATCCGTGACGACGGTGATGATGACCTGAGCTGCAGCCGTGACCTCGGCCAGCGTGGTGACGGCCTTGGTGCCCAACTCCGCGGCGAGGGCGGTCGCGGACGGCGCGTGGACGTCGTACACGGCGGCAATGCTGTGACCGCGATCCTTGAGACGGCGGGCCATATTGGCCCCCATGCGGCCAACTCCGACAAAGGCGATGGATTCAGGCATGATAAGAGAGAGGAAAAAATTAACGGGCGAAGAACGGATTGTGTTTCTTCTCCTGAGCCAGCGTGGTCATCGGTCCGTGGCCCGGAGCAATCACCGTGTCGCGCGGCAGGGTGAAGATCTTGTCGACGTTGTTGCGGTACTGCGTGACGAAATCCGTCGGGCTGCCGCCCATCGAGCTGGCGAAGAGGGAGTCGCCGACGATGGCGAGCGGCCAGCTGAGGCCCTTGACGAAAAAGGTCGTCTGGCCCGGAGAGTGACCCCACGTGGACAGCGTCTTGATCGAGAGCTCGCCGAGGTGGAAATGGGCGTTCTCCTTGAACGTCTTGGCACCGGGGTGATCGCTGGGCTCGCGCTCGCTGGCCCAGACGGTGGCCTTGGTTTCCTTGGCCAGGCGGGCGAGATCGGCGATGTGGTCGTCGTGTGTGTGGGTGAGGAAGATGTCCATCAGCCGCAGACCCTCGGCCCGGATCAGATCGAGCATCGGCTCGCAGGACGAGCCGGTGTCGAACGCCGCCGCCACGCGATCCCGGGCGTCCCAAATGAGGTAGCTGTTGACCGTCATGTCCTCGAACGGCGTGTTGAACGCGGCGAAACCGCGGGGGAACGGGCGGAATTCCGGGTACCAGCGCTTGTGGGCGAGCGCCTCGAGGGCGTCGGGATTGAGGCGGATATGGCGCGCGACGCGACGGATCACGGCGTCGATGGGCTTGCCGTCCTTGATGGCAAGCAGGTCCTCCAGCGAGACCTCCGCCCGCTGGGCCAGATCCTCGTCGGTGACCTTCAGGCCACGCTGGGCCTTGTTGATCACATCGTTGAAATTGTCCTCAAGGGGAATGCGCGCCATGCCCCAGCTAAGGTCCGCGACCGGGACTGGCGCAAGCCGAATGGCGGCCCTCGCTTGGCGTGTGAACCCCAAACTCCAAGTACCTATTGGGTTACTCGATGGCTGCGAGGGCTGGGGTCTGCGCGGGGCTCAGACGAAACTGAGCGGACGGTAGTCTCCCTCCAGCACGCCCGTGGTCGGGCAGGAGAACCAGCGATCGAGCACGGTCGAGTAAACCTGTCGGAAATCCGTGCTATAGGTGAGGTCCTGCGAGCGATCGAGTTTGAGCGAAGGGGCCGTGCCATGCAGGCCGCCCTTGAGCTTTGAGCCCATGACGAAGAGCGGGGCGGCCGTGCCGTGATCGGTGCCACGACTTTCGTTCTCGGCTGGGCGTCGGCCGAATTCGGAAAACGTCATGGTCATGACCTGCTGGTCGAGGCGGTGCGCCTCGAGGTCCTTCTGGAAAGCGACCAGGCCCTCGGACAGGGTGGTGAGCAGGTTGCGGTGCGTATTGCCCTGGTTGCTGTGCGTGTCGAAACCGCCGAGACTGACGAAGTAGACGCGAGTCGGGAGGCCGGCCGCGATGAGGGCGGCGACGCTGCGCAGGGATTGCCCAAAGGGCGAGCCGGGGTAGGTGGCACCCGGTTTGTAGCCTCCGAGCACATTCTGCACCCGGCGCTCGGTTACCAGCGCGTTCATCATCGTCTGCTGGAGGAAACCCTGGTTGTCGTGGTCATGGTCGTCTCCCCTGGGCTTCGCGAGTTGCTCCAGCAGCGACAACGGATCCCTCCGGTCGCGACGTCCGCGGGCATTGGGGTTGAGACCGAAGGTGGAGTGGGCGGCGGTCGAGAGAAAGGACTGCGGTGTCTCGGGGGTGACGTGGACCGCGAGCGGGTCCGGCCCGGATGGGGCGCCGGCGCAGGCGTTATCGAGGAAGCGACCGATCCAGCCGGACGACAGGTACTCGTTGCTGTCGCTGCCGGTCTCCCAGATCTCGGTCGAGCGGAAGTGACTGCGATTCGGATTCGGGTAGCCGACGTTCTGGATGACACTGAGTTTGCCGTCATTGAACAGCCCGTGCATCCCGGCGCAGGCGGGATGAAGGCCGAGCGTGCCGTTGAGGCGGAGCACGTCGGACTTGGGCACGCCGAGCGTGGGGCGGAGGCGATAGTAGTCGGCATCCTCGAAGGGGATGACCGTATTCAGTCCGTCGTTACCGCCGGCCAGCTGGACCAGCACGAGAATCGAACGGTCCTTCTCGGGCGCCGGAGCCGCGGCGAGCGTTGATTCCACCAGGAAGGACGGGGCGAACTGGCTGAAGGCGAGGAGGCCGATGCCGCGACCGGAGAGCTGGAGGAACTCGCGCCGCGTGGTGGGGAGGAACTGGGATGAGTTGTTCATGACGCGGGCTCAGCAGAGTTGATACTCAGGGGACTGGAGGATGGCGGCGATGGCGGCGCGCACCCGGTCAGTGGACCGGGCATTTCCATCGGCTGTGGCGAAGTCGCGGATCGCCTCAAGGTAGGCGGCATCGACGCTGACCGGGAGGAACTGCGCGGCCACGCGGGTGGCAAACTCGGCCGGAGTGAGCGCGGCAAAGTCGGTCAGCATGGCATCGCTGACGACGAAACGGGTCCGTCCGGTGGCTCGCGCCGCATTGAGCGCTCGGACATCGTCCGCGTTGAGGAGCGCTTCGTTGAGCGGAGAAAAGAATCCCTGCACCACCTGGCGCCGGGCGGCGAAGGTGGAAGAGTTGATCCAGGATCGTCCGCCGACCCAGCCGCGCACGTTGGGTGGCTGGTAAAGCATCTGGCCCATCTGACGCAGAGGCCCGAGCACCTGGCGGGGCAGGGGAGCGATCTGCAGATCGAGGTCTTGTATCAGGCCGAGGTAAAACTGGAGCGGGCTCTTGATCAGGGTACCGCGAAACTCGGAAGCGAAGAACAGACGGCTGCCGAAGAATTGCAGCGCAAGCCGGCGCAGATCGAAGTTTGACCGCCGCCACGCGTCGCCGAGCGCCGTGAGGTAGTCGGCCGGCAGCGCCGTGTCGGTCAGGTAAAAACGGACCAGTTCGCGCGGGAGGAATGTGGCCGCGGCCGGCTGCTCGTAGACGAGATCGATGACGTCGTCGCCGTCGAAGCGACCGGAGCGTCCAAAGATCGTCTTGGATCCCTTGTCGGCCTGCTGGGGCGCCACGCGCACCTCACCCAGGCGCTGGCGGTAGCCGGTGAAGGCGCGCGCGGCCTCCTTGATGTCCGCCTCGCTGTAGTTGCCCTCGCCAAGCGTGAAGAGTTCAAAGAGCTCGCGGGCAAAATTCTCATTGGGCGCGTCGCGTCGGCTATCCTGCAGATCGAGGTAGACGATCATCGCCGGCGAACGGGAGATCGCCTTGGTCAGGGCGGGTGCGCGGCCCAGCCCGTGGCGAATGAGGATATCCTGATGCGCGTAAATGAGGCCCGTCTGCTTCACCTTCTCCTGGCTGACGACGTAGATATCGCTGAGGAAGGCGGTCCACTTGGCGGCCGCTTCGTGGCCGGCGGTTGAGGCGTGGTCAAGCCAGGCCAGGCTGAGATCCTGCAAGGTCGAGGCTGCCCGTTCGCGCAGATCCTTCTGGAGTCGCTGCCGCTCGGGTCCGGTGGCGGAACGGGTCTGTTCCGTGAGGGCCGGCAGTTCGGATTCCAGTTGGGTAATCGACGCCGGCTTGGCGAGGAGCGCGGGCGTCTCGGGGAAAAGCCGTGCGAGCGTGGCCTCCAAACCGTCCTGTTGCGCGCGCGCGACGTCGGCGGGCCGCGCAGTCCAGCCCGCGCGGCGCAGCAGGTGACGGGCGGCGGCGGAGTCCCAGGCGGCGGGCGGCAGGGGTTGCCACGCTTCAGACAGAGGGGGCAGGGTGGGCATGTTCAGGGTGTTCGACGCGCCAATCGGGACTTGGTTTCGTGCGCGGTGAGGATTTTCCGACCGGCCTGCGCGGAAGATGGGCCGCGGCGACCCTAGACACCCAAGGGGGTGCGATAAACGCGCGGCACCCGCTTCGTGACGGAGCAGAGCGTTTCCCACGGAATCGTGTCGGCCCAGCTGCTGAATTCGCCGATCGAAATCACAGCGTCCCCCTGGCGGCCAACGAGGACCACCGGGTCGCCGCAGGAGACGTTGGGCACATCGGTGACGTCGACGATGGTCTGGTCCATCGTGACGCGTCCGAGTACAGGGCAGCGTTGCCCGTGGATCAGCACCTGCGCCCGGTTGCTGGCGGCGCGGGGTAATCCGTCGCCGTAACCCGCGGTGAGGACGGCGAGGGTGGACGGGCGCGACAACGTGTGGGTGCGCCCGTAGCTGATCGACGTTCCCGCGGGCAGCGATTTTACCAGGCCGACGCGGGTATGAAAACTGAAGACCGGCTCGGTGCGGGCGCCCGCAAGCAGGGAACGGTTGCTGGGGCGGATGCCGAATTGGAGCAGACCGACCCGCACGGCGTTGAAGGGGCCCGCGGTTTCAATCGTTTCAAGCCCGGCGCTGTTGTCGGCGTGAACGAAGAGCGAGCCGGTCTCCAGCCCGGGACAACGCGCAAGCGCGGCGAGAAAACGGCGGCGCTGCTCGGTCGTAAAGGCCGCGTCCTCGTCGGGGCTGGAAAAATGGGTGAACACCCCGGCGAGTTTGACGTGCGCGGCGGCGAGGATCCGTTCGTAGAGAGGCGCGATCTCCTCGTGCCAGACGCCGAGCCGGCCCATGCCGGTGTCGATTTTGAGATGAACCTCGAGTTGACGGCCCGCAGCGCGGCCGGCGGCGTCGATGCGTGCGACCTCATCGCTCGATGACACGGTGATCGCGACATCGAGTTCGGCGGCGAGTTGGGTTTCTTCAGGCAGCAGCGGGCTCAGGATCAGAATCGGCCAGCCGGGACCGAGTTCGCGCAGCGCGGCGGCCTCGGTCAGATTGGCCACCGCAAAAAGATCGGCGCCCGAATGCATCAGCCGCGCGGCGGCGTGGTGGAGGCCGTGGCCATAGGCGTCGGCCTTGACCACGGAAACATAGCGGATGTGCGGAGGGAGCGCCGCGCGGATTTGCCGCAGGTTGCGCTCGAGGGCGGCGAGATTGATTTCGGCCCAGCACCGCAGGGGCCGCTGCGTGGGAGCGCTCATCGCGGAGCGGGCGATTGGTGGACTTGCGGGGTCCAGGTCACGTAACTGGGTTCCTCGTGCAGGAACGCGTCGGGTTCTTCGGTCAGGCGGAAAAGGTCGGCAGTGCCGAGCGCTGGAATCAGTTGGGCGAGATCATAGGGCACGGTGGCAATCTCGCGCGCCGGCAGGGCGGACCATGCGCGGAAGCCGGCGGGCGTGACCAGCGTGCCCGTGAGTTCGGCGGTCGGAACGCGTTGGAGCGCGGATAGCGCGCCTTGCGCGTCTATCTTCAGGCAATGCCAAGTGTCGCGTCGCGCATCGGCAATCACGCTCACTTCCGGCCGCCCGAGACTGCGCGCCACAAGTTCAAGGCTGCGATAGGCGTAAACCGGACGGGCGGCGAGGGCGGTCCAGGCGCGGATTGCCATAGCGCAGGTCCGGATGCCGAGAATGGAGCCCGGACCTTCACAAAAGACGAAAGCGCCGGCCGACCCGACATCGAAGCCCAGTTGCGTCACGGCCTGGAACAGCCCGGTGCCGGCGTCACCCTCGATCCGTGCCCAGCGCGCGGGGGCATCGGGCGACAGAATCCCGACTTGGATGGTCGAGGAGGCGGCGTCGATCCAGAGCACCGGGGCGTGCCGGGAAAGGAGGTCTCCGAGGGAGGGCATGGCGTGGGCAGACCAAAGGCCGGGGAAAGGTCCGGAGCAAGCATGCAGAATCGGGCATTGACCGTGCTCGCGCGCCTCCCGTAGCGTGCCAGATTCCGTCAACAAAGCCCGGTCCTATTTTCCTATCGTGAACATCGACATCCAGAACATTTCCGACACGCGCAAGAGCCTCGTCGTCACGCTCGACTCGGGCGAAGTCGACGCCGAACACAAGGCGGTCGTCGCCGAATTTTCCCGCATGGCCCGCCTCCCCGGGTTTCGTCCGGGCAAGGCACCGGCTGACATCGTGATCAAGCGCTTCGCGAAGGAGATCGCGGAGGAGTTCAAGCAGAAGGTCGTGACCAAGGCCTACCGCGGCGGGCTCGAGCAGTCGAAGCTCGACGTCATCACCGTTGCCAATCTCGAAGAGGGCACGATCCGGGCCGGCCAGGCCGCCAAGCTGACCTTCACGGTTGATGTCCGTCCCGAGTTCACGCTCCCGGACTACGCCGGTCTCGCGACCGAGATCCAGCCGACCGAGTCGACCGATGCCGAAATCGACCAGGTGGTCGAGGGCATGCGGGCCGAGCGCGCCGACTTCAAGGTCGCCGAGCGTCCGTCCCAGAAGGGTGACTACGTGAAGCTGGCCTACGAGGGCACCGTCGACGGCAAGCCGATCCTCGAGATCGCGCCGGACAAGCAGATTTACGGCAAAGTCCCACAGACGTGGGAAGAGGTTGAAGGCGAGAACGAGGGTCTGATCCCCGGACTCGGCAAGCAGATCTCCGGCCTCAAGGCAGGCGACAAGAAGGACATCAGTGTCACGTTCCCGGCCGAGTTCTCCGCGGTTCCGGCCCTCGCGGGCAAGACGGCGTCCTACGCCGTCGAGGTCCAGGAGATTCGCGAGCGCGTGCTGCCGCCGATGGACGAGGCGTTCTTCAAGGCCAACCAGGTCGATAATCTCGAGGCGCTGCGCGAGGCCATCCGCGGCCGCCTGAAGATGCAGAAGGAATTCCAGAACCGCTCGGCCCAGCGCCGTCAGGTCACTGAGGCGCTGCTCGCCAAGGTCGACTTCTCGGTTCCGGAGTCTCTCGTTGAGACCGAGACGCAGAGTGTCCTCCGCCAGTTCATCGAGGAAAACATGCGCCGCGGTGTGGCCGCTGACCAGTTTGAGAAGGACAAGAAGGAGCTCTACGAGGGCGCCAAGAAGGCCGCCGCCGGTCGCGTGAAGTCCCAGCTCATCCTCGCCAAGATCGCCGAGCAGGAAAAGCTGCAGGTGTCCGAGCAGGATATCGACGCCTTCATCTATCGCGAGGCGATGCGCACGAACCAGACGCCGGAGAAGCTGGTCAAGGTCCTGACCAAGGATCGCGAGCAGCTCCGCTCGGTGCAGCAGTCGATCATTTTCGACAAGGCCCTTGATTTGCTGGTCTCCAAGGCTACCGTGACGACAGCCTCAGCCAAGGCCTAACGGGCCAAGGCGGGGTTTAACCACCTAATCCCTTGAGCAGCTACTACATCCCGTACGTCATCGAGAACACCGGCCGCGGCGAGCGGTCGATGGACATCTATTCGCGCCTGTTGAAGGACCGCATCATCTTCATCGGCACCCCGATCGATGATGGTGTGGCCAACAGCGTGATTGCCCAGCTGCTGTTCCTGCAGATGGAGGATCCAAAGAAGGACATCCATCTCTACATCAACTCCCCGGGTGGCATCGTCACGGGCGGGATGGCGATCTACGACACCATCAACTTCCTGCAGTGCGATACGGTTACTTATTGCATAGGAATGGCAGCATCGATGGCCACCACGCTGCTGGCGGCCGGCACCAAGGGCAAGCGCTTTGCGCTTCCGAACAGCCGGGTCATGATTCACCAGCCCTCGGGTGGTGCGGGTGGCCAGGCTTCGGATATCGCCATCGCCGCCAAGGAGATCCTGCGTTGGCGCCGGACCTTGAACGAGGTTCTCGCCCGTCATACGGGCAAGACCGCCGATCAGGTCGCGGCCGATTCGGATCGCGATTACTACCTCAGCGCGCAGGAAGCCAAGGATTACGGGATCGTCGATCACGTGGTGGCCTCGACGCGCGAAGCGCAGACGCTAGCGGTCGGCTCCGCGGCCTGAACTGTCCGGTCTGGGCGTAGTTTTCCCCCCTCGACAGCTGCCTAACCGCCGCACACCGTAGGTCATGGCCAAATCGTCGCGCATGACCCTTTGCTCCTTCTGCGGCAAGTCGCAGGCGGAAGTTAAGAAGATCATTGCCGGTCCTGGCGTGTACATCTGCGACTCGTGCGTGAACGTCTGCAAGACGATCATCGACCGCGAGGCCAAGCAGGCACCGGCTGAAGTCCGGCCGCCGATCCGCCTGATCAAGCCTTCCGAAATCAAGCGCACGCTCGATGATTTCGTGATCGGTCAGGACCACGCCAAGAAGGTCCTCTCGGTCGCGGTCTATAATCACTACAAGCGGCTGATGTTTGATTCCGGGCAGAATGCCAAGGATCCGGCCACGCTTTCGCCCGAGTTCAACGAGGTCGAGGTCGAGAAGAGCAATGTGCTCCTGGTCGGACCGACCGGCTCCGGCAAGACGCTGCTCGCGCGCACGCTGGCGCGGATTCTGGACGTGCCATTTGCCATCTCCGACGCGACCACGCTGACCGAGGCGGGTTATGTCGGCGAGGACGTGGAAAACGTCGTGCTGCGCCTCCTGCAGGCGGCCAACTACGACGTGAAGAAGGCCGAGTGCGGCATCATCTACATCGACGAGATCGATAAGATCGGACGCAAGACGGAGAATGTCTCCATCACGCGTGACGTATCGGGCGAAGGCGTGCAGCAGGCGCTGCTCAAGATTCTGGAAGGCACGGTGTGCAACGTTCCCCCGCAGGGTGGCCGCAAGCATCCGAACCAGGAGTACGTCCAGATCAACACGCAGAACATTCTCTTCATCTGCGGCGGGGCCTTCGTGGGTCTCGACAATCTTATCCAGCGCCGCGTCGGTCAGCGCAGCATGGGCTTCACCGGCCGTAAGGAAGGCGCGGATACGCCGATGACGCCCGAGCAGATGATGAAGTCGGTTGCGCCCGAGGACCTCATCCGTTTTGGCATGATCCCGGAGTTCATCGGACGCCTGCCGGTGGTCTCCGTGCTGGACCAGCTTTCGATCGCGGATCTGGAGAAAATCCTCCTCCGCACGAAGAACGCTACGGTCAAGCAGTACGCCAAGCTTTTTGCGATGGATGGCGTGCGCCTCAAGTTCACCTCCGACGCAATCCGCGCGATTGCGCAGAAGGCGATCGTCCTCAAGACCGGCGCCCGTGCTATCCGCTCGATCATGGAGAACATCATGCTCGAGGTGATGTACGAGCTGCCGCAGCGCGACGACGTCGTCGAGGTCGTGATCGATGCGGCGGCTGTTGCCGGCAAGCGTCGCCCGACCCTGCGTCGTGCGACCAAGAACGAGACGAAGGACGCCGCTTAAGGCGGCATCCCGTTACTGGTTATTTGTTCTTGGTTAATGGGACTGTGCCCGCCTGCGGGGAATCGGCCCCAATAACAAGTAACGGATAACCAAGAACCGCGCGCGCAGCGCGCTCACCAGTGCCCGTATTCGCCCTTTTCCAGGTCGAGGGCGAACTCCACGAGCAGCTTCACGCAGGCCTCCACGTCCTCGAGATCGACGATTTCACTGGGCGTGTGCATGTAGCGAAGCGGAACGCTGATGAGGCCGGTGGCAACGCCGCTGCGGCCCATCTGGATGGCGCGGGCATCGGTCCCGGTTGGGCGCGCGTCAGCCTCGAACTGGACGGGCAACTTGATCCGCTTGGCGGCCTTCACGAGACGATCAAAGATCTTGGGATTGATGTTCGGCCCGCGGCAAATGATCGGGCCGCCGCCGAGGCGGGTCTCGCCGTACTTGCGCTGGTCGCAATCGGGGTGATCGGTGGCGTGGCCCACATCGACCGCCACCGCGAGATGGGGCGCGACGGCGTAGGTGGACGTGGTGGCGCCGCGAACCCCGATCTCCTCCTGGCTGGTCGCGACGGAGACGACGCGGGCGGCCAGCTTGCGCTTGGAGGCGGCGAGGCGAATGAGGGTCTCGCCGACAATGTAGGCCCCGACCTTGTTGTCGAAGGCACGGGCGGTACCGACGGTGCCGTGGATAAGCTCGAACTCGTGATCGTAGGTGGCGGTGTCACCAATCGCCACGCGCTCCAGCGCCTCCTTCTTTGAGCGGGCGCCGATATCGATCCACATCTCGTGGATCTCTGGGACCTTCTTGCGGTCGCCTTCATCCATGAGGTGGATGGCGCGCTTGCCGGTGACGCCTTTGACAGGGCCGTTGGCGGTTTGAATGACGACGCGGCGGCCGGGGATCATCACGCGGTCATGACCGCCGATGGTGTCGAAATAGAGGAAGCCATCCTTGTTGACGAAGGTGAGGATCAGACCGAGTTCGTCCATGTGGCCCGCGAGCATCAGGATCGGATCGCCCTTTGGATTGAGGGTGGCGATGCGGTTGCCCATGGCGTCCTTGGCGTAGGTGTCCGCGGACGGCTTCACATAGTGGTCGAAGACCTTCTGGGCCTCGAACTCCGCACCGGACGGGGAGCGGGCACGGAGGAGGTCGGTCAGGAAGGATGGGGGCTGATATTTGGACATGGCTTCAGCTTGGTGGAAGGACTTCGGGGAGCAAAAGGAAACTCGCCGCCGTAACCGGGCGCGCGATGCCTAGCGCTTGATCTGGTCTGCGATCTCCTCGAGCGGGTAGGTGAGGATCTCGGCTAGCGTTGGGTGATACCACGGAGCGCGCAGCAGATCGAACACCGTCGCCTTCATGGCCAGCGGGCCGCTGAAGCAGTGAATGAGCTCGCCGGCATCGTGGCCAACGATCTCCGCTCCAAGAATCCGTCCACGCTTGGGATCGGCGATGACCTTCACGTAGCCGTATTTGGCCTCCATCAGGATGGACTTGCCATGATCGTTGAACGGGTAGCTTGCGACGAGGTAGGGGACTGAGGCGTCCTTCAACTCGGCCTCCAGGCGACCGATCGTGGCCAGCGGCGGATCGGTGAAAACCACGTTGAGGAGCAGCGAATGGTCGAGGGGCTTGAGACCCTTCACGCCAAAGGCATGACGCGCTGCCAGTTCGCCCTGGGCGACGGCGAGGTGGACGATGTCGTGGGGGCCACAGACATCACCGCCGGCGTAGATGTGCTTTTGGCTGGTCTGCTGCCACCGATTGACGGCGATTCGTCCTTCGGCGTTTACCCGTACGCCGGCTTGCTCGAGGCCGAGGTTGCTCGTGGCCGGCTCGCGGCCCAGCGCGTTGAAGAGATGGCGGGCGCGGCGCGTCAGGATTTTACCGCCGCTCACGAATTTGACCGTCACCTCACGGGCGTTACCGCTGATCTGCTCGATGCGGGTGTCGGTGTGCAGGTCGATGCCGTCGTCGCGAAACGCCTGCTGGACGACGCCGCTCGCGTCAGGGGAGTGATCGCGGAGGATGTTGGGACTGCGCTGAATCAGCGTCACACGGGATCCGATCCGGCGCAGAAACTGCGCGAGTTCGCAGGCAACGATGCCTCCACCGAGGACGATTACGCTCTCGGGCACAAAATCGAGATCGAGGACCTCGTCGCTGGTCCAGAACGGGGTCGTGGCGAGCCCGGGCAACCTGGGCACGCTGACACGTGAGCCCGTGCCGATGAGAAAGTGGCGTCCCCGCAGCCGGCGGCCGTCGGCGAGTTCGAGGGTGTGGGGATCGATGAAGCGGGCGTGGTTGCGAAAGACATCGTAGCGCCCGGAAAGCATCACCTTTTCGCGGTACTGGGCGAATTCGGCGATGACCTTCACTTTTCGCCGGTGCAGCGCCTTCATGTCGACCTGGGCGGATGGAATCCTGAGCCCGAACGTGCGGCCTTTCCGGGCGAGATGGAGCAGGTCGGTGCTGTAAAGCAGCGTCTTGGACGGCATGCAGCCCCGGAGGATGCAAAGTCCGCCGAGCTCCTTGGCGCCGTCCACAATCGCGACGCGCTTCTTGAGTCCGATCGCGGTGCGCGCTGCATTGAAGCCGGCCGAGCCGCCGCCGATGCAGATGAGGTCGTAGGGTTGGTTGGACATGGCGCGGATCAACGGCCCCGACCGAAGATCATGGTGTGGATCGTCTTCAGGACGATCGAGGCATCGAGGAAGAACGAAAAGTGGCGAATGTAATAGAGGTCGTACTCAAGCTTGTGCTGCGTGTCCTCGAGATTTGCACCGTAGGGGTAATTGACTTGAGCCCAGCCCGTGATGCCCGGCCGTACGAGGTGACGGAAATGGTAGCAGGGGATCTGCTTTTCGTAGTCCTCAACGAGTCGGTCCCACTCCGCGCGTGGGCCGATCAGGCTCATCTCGCCCACCAAGACGTTCCAAAGTTGCGGGAACTCATCAATCCGGGAGGAGCGGAGAAAGCGTCCGACGGCGGTTATGCGCGGATCAGCCAGCTGGGTGTAGCGTTCGTCCCCGGACGATGTCGCGCGTGCCGCGCGCATCGTGCGAAGCTTGATCACCTGAAAAAGCGCGCGGTTCTTGCCCACGCGATTTTGCCGGAAAAGCACGGGGCCGCCGTCCTCGAGTCGAATAGCCATCGCGGCCAGGGCGATGATCGGGGCGCTAAGGATCAGGCCGAGACTAGCGAGCCCGATGTCCGCCACGCGCTTGATGCGATCGAAGACCGGCTCGCGGGCGATCTGAAAGCCTTCCTGAAAGAGCCAGGTCTGATTGAGACGATAGAGCGGTATTTTTCTCCAATAGACCTGGTTGAAGAGCTCAAGCGTGTAGGTCGGGACGCCTTGGAAATAAAGCTGCACCAGCGACTGGGCTAGGCCGGCGTTGAGGGAGCGTCCCGATTCCTTGAGCACGATGGCCTCGACGGAAAGCTCGCCTGAACTGATCGAGGCGATGACTTCCTCGCAGGGACGCATCGTCTGGGATTGAGGGAAATGGAAAGGGGCGGACGAGCTATCGTCGATGATCGAGTAGACGACGGTGTGGGGCAGGGCATGGCGTCCGCACTCCGTGCGAAAATGCTCGGCGCTCGCCCGATCACCCAGGAACACGATGATGCGGTCGCGCTCCGATTCCGTGCGGCGCTGGTACATGAAGCGCCGGTAGCCGAGCGAGATGGTCAGCAGCGACAGCATGCCGATCGCGATCACGGCGCGGCTGCCCTGCAGACGGTAGCCGTCCGGAAAGAAGGCAAACGTGATCAACAGCGTTGTGAGCAGCGCGCTCCCCAGTGCAATCGAGTGCAGGCTGGTGTAGTCGACACTGATCATGTCCGTCCGTGCCTTGTAGCCGTCGATGAGATAGAGCGCGGAGACGACCAGCACCCAGGGCACAATCAAGGGCCAGGCGATGAGTGTACCGTAGGGAATGACCCCGCGAATCCACGCGAGCACATTGAACAGCGCGACCAGTGTGAAGGTGTCGAGCAGCAGGAGCGAAAGCGTGAATTTACGTCCTGACATGTGAGGGCGAAAGGATCGCGTCCGACGGTGAGGCCAGCAAGCCCGGTGTTGGTGATTCGAGCAGCCGGCGCCACGTCAGGATTGCCTGCTCCAAAGTGGCGTAGCGACGGGCCAGGGACGAAGCCCGTCGTCCGGCGGCTTCGACTTCTGCCGGCGCCTGGGCGAGCCGGAGAATGCAGGCAGCAATCTCGTCACTCGCTTCAGGGGCGAAGGTGTAGCCGACCTGCTCGTGCCGGATGATTCGAGCGAGTTCGCAATCCGGATTACCGACGAAGATCACGGGCCGGCCTGCGGCGAGCACGCCGGCAAATTTGCTGGGGAAGACGACGTCCTCGGCGCCGGGTTTCAGGGTGACCCAATGGAGGTCACCCATCCCGAGGCTCTCGGCCAGGCGGGCCCGCGGTTCCGCCGGGAAAAAGCGGGCCTTCGCGCCTCGCGCTGTGAGGCTGGATTCCAGCGCAGCCCGGCGGGCGCCGCCGCCCGTGAACGTGAAAACGATTCCCGCGTGGTCCTTGAGGCGCTCGGCAACGGGCGGGATGGCTTCCAGATGATGGACGCGCCCGAGGTTGCCGGAGTAGGCCACCACAAATTTCCCTGCCAGTCCGCGTTCTTGGCGGATCGCGTGTCCATCCCGTTCGTGAACGCCGGCGGGTGGCCAGTTGGGAACAATCGAGATGCGGGAGGGCGAGACTCCTCCGCGCGCAATCTGGTGCGCCATGTCGGAGCCAAGTGTAACGCAGCTCTCCGCTTGCCGCCAGGCCCAGTTGCGGAAGGGCCGAGCGAGGCCGAGCAGTGCGCGGACCGCGGCGTTCGGGGCCAACTGCTGCGCGACTTCCGGATAGATGTCCTGAACCCAGTGGATGATCCGCACTCTTCGAAGTGATCCGACCAAGGCGGCAATCACGCCGATCAGTGGAGGATCGGTGAGCGGAACCAGCGTGTCGCCGGGGGTTGCAATCCTGACGAGGCGCCAGCCGCAGGCACACCAGAAGACAAAAAAGGACCAAGCCCGGGAAACGAGTGAATGGCTGGCCCGGGTTTCGGGGCCGACACGCTGGATCGTCACGCCCTGATGCCGCTCTTCGCACGCGGCTCCCGCCGTCCGGCTGGTGATGACCCAGACGTCATGTCCAGCTGCAGTGAGTCCCTGCGCAAGGTCACCCAGCAGCTGAGCCGTGGCCGGCTCGTCCGGATGATAAAATCGGTTAATGAAGAGGATTCTGGCCACGGAGCGTGCGTGGTTTGGTTAGGACTTGCGCCCGCCGAACTGGGTGTAGAAGGCGGTCAGCGACTCAGCCGAGCGCTTCCAAGAGTGGTGCTCGGTGATCCAGGCACGCGCCGCCTGGCCGCGGGCCTCGAGGCCTGCCAGGCCTTCGGTGAGTGCGCTCTTCAACGTGGGCGCAAATTGCTCCCACGCCACGCGCCAGCCCGCGCCGGCGGTTTCGAAGCCAGTCCACGGACTGGTGTCGGTGACCAGAGCCGGTACGCCAGCGGCGAGGGCCTGTCCGGTCGAGCGAGCCAGACTCTCCGAGACCGCGGGCATGAGAAACAGGTTGGCCGCCGCATAGGGAGGCGGATGACCTTCGCTTGCCTCAATGGCGATTCGTCCCTGACCCAAAACGCGGCTGACGTAGTCGCGAAGTTCCGTCCGATTGTACTGGTCGTTGGTGCCCGCGATCAGGAGCAGCCAATCGGGCGGCGAGACCTCAAGCCAGAGGTCGATGAGTTCCAGGATGCGTTTCCGACTATGGAGCGCACCGTGGAACAGAGCCGTCGGCCGCCCTGCGCACGCAGGACAGAGCTTATGCCAGTGCTCGCGAGCGCCGAGCAGGCTGACTGCCGTGGGACTGGCGATGCCGTCCGGCGCGACCAGGATGGGCTGCGTGAATCCGAGCGCCTTGATGTCTTCCGCCTCGGCGGTGGAGAGTGCATGCCAGCCGCTAACCCTGGCCAGTGCCCCTGGGTGCACAAACAGGCTGGCCATGAGGCGGCGTGAACGGCTGCGTCGCCAGCCCGCGAACGTGCCCCGAGGGGAAACGATCAAGGGCACGCGATCTCGACGGCACTTCGCAGCTGCATCATGAAGCGTCCGCAGGCCGATCCCATAGTGATGCACCACGTCACAGCTGGCGGCGGATGTCGCAAGAAAGCGGGCGAGGTCCGGCGCCCGGCAAAGGGATTCGGGCCGGTGGCGTTTGAATTGCCGGAGCTGGACGCCGTGTTCGGATACTTCCGATGCGGCGTGACCTGTGTGGAGCAGCGTGAGCGTGTGACCCGCTTCAGCTTGGGCGATGGCCAGCGGCTTGGCGGTTCGACCCGGCCAGCCATGTCGTCCTTCCAGACTGGGAGCGATGGCGAGGATTTTCATGAGTGATCCGGGTCGTGGTCGGCGACGCGGGCAAGCTCGGCGGCAGCCGCGAGCAACGCGATCGCGCTGACCACGACGGCGGGGCAGGCGGTGGGGAAGTCCACGCAGGCCAGCAGGCTCAGTGCACCCACTCCGAGTAGGATCTCGCGCGAGGGCGAGTGCCACCAGCCACGCCGACCGGCCCAGCGCAGGACACCGGCGAGGGCGGTCAGGCCGAGGCCGGTCCCGATCAAGCCGACTTCGGCGGGAAACTGAAGCCAGTCGCTGTGGGCATCGAGCGCGTATTGCTCATATTGATACGTCTGGCGGTAGGGGCGCGGCACAGCCACGCGGGGGTGGACATACTGGAAACTTCCCCAGCCCCAGCCAAACCAGGGGCGCTGTCCGATCAGTCGGAGGGTGTCGCCATAGAGGATCAGCCGGCCCTCGCCGATGCCCCCGCTGCTCAGCTTGCTCAGCGCGCCGGATGTCTCACGGTACTCATTGCGAATGGTGTCACGCGCCAGAAAGCCGACGACGGCGAGGCCGAGCACGGCGGCAAGTCCGAGTCCCGCGGCCCACCGTCCGCGATCCTTGCCGGCGCTGGCGAGCAGGCACAGGGCAAGTCCGCCGGAGAGGACGAGTGCCGCCAAGGTGGAGGAGCGGCCCGAGCTGAGCGGAATGGCGAGCAGCACGAGCGCAGTGCAGAGCACCCAGAAGGGAGCGGGCGAGAGGAAGAACGCCTCCAACCGGCGACGATTGTGATAGAGCGCAATACCGGCGGCGGCACCCACTCCCAGCAGGGCGATAGCGCCCCAGTGGTTGTGGTAAATGAAGGTGGCGAAGAAGCTCGGGTTCGGGCTCGGCGTGATGCCAAGGATGGCCTTGGCGTTGCTCAGTTTGAAAAACGTGCCGACGACGGCGAGGATGGCCGTGTTGAGGGCGACGCCCGCAATCAGTCCACGCAACCAGCGGCGTGAGGGCCGCGTGAGCATCAGGTTGAGGCCGACGAGGACCAGGCCGAGGTTGAGTCCGTAGTCCGGCGCGGTCACCGCGGGGTAGGGATTCGACGGCCACGCCTCGGCGTGCGGAGTGGGCACCAGGGAGCGTTCACCCCACAGGTTGACGAAGCGCATGCTCGCGTTGAAAAACCCGGCGACGACCAACGCGCTCAATAAAAGCAAGGGCACAGCGATCCAGAGGAACTTGCGGCGAAGTTCCGGTCCCGCCTGCCGCCACGCGAAAGCGGTCAGAAAAGGGGCGGGCAGGACCAGCCACTGTGCGACGGTGACGGCGAATGACTCCATTCCGCCATAGCGCCAGGTGAGGAACGCGATCAGCAGGCCGGCATGGAGAACGGCCAGATGACCGGCCCGGCGACTGCGTGCGTGGGTATCCTTTGGCTCCATTTCAGGGCACGCTGGCAACGGTCAGGCCGGCCTGGGTCACGCGGTCAAAAAACTCTTTCAGAATCGGTTCGTTGCTCAACGACTCGAGCGGTTCGTTGCTGGAAATGCGCAGGACCCACTGTGAAGCACTGCTGCTCACCGGCCGCTTGAGCAGGTAGCGGCCAAGATTCCAGGGGTAGAGATTCGGGAGGTTCTCCACGACATAGCCGCCATAGACATGCCAGAACCAGACATGCTGGGGATAGTTGTCCTTTACGAACTGAAATCGCTGTGGCTCGGGCAAAGGGTAGCCGGCAATGGCCGGCGGAATCTCCCGCGGCGACCAGCCGGCGCCAGGGAGGCAGAGGTCCGGCGTGTGCACGCCGACCGAGCCGAGAGTCGCCTGGCGCGCGGGCCAGTAGGCCATGTAGAGCGTGAGCTGGGTTTGGCCGCGACGGTAGGTCTCCTGATGCAGGTACTGCGTGTTCAGTGCCTCGGCGAAACGGGCGATGCTGTCGTTTGACGTCCGCCGCCAGCCGTTGCTTTCGATCTGCATGATCGCGGCGAGATCCGGAGGCGGGCGGGTATCGATCTCGGCGGGCTGCAGTCGCACCAGCACGAATCCGACAAAGACCGCGGCGGCGGCGGCAAGTCCTACGGGTAGCCAGGACTTGGCTCCGTCGCCCGGGACCGGCTCGACGGGCGGAGTGGTGCCCTCGGCCGGGCTGAATGCGGTGCAGAGGCCGAACAGGGCGAGCACGGTCAGACCCAGCACGGCATAGGCGGAGCCATCATGCCAGAGCCCATCGATCTGGGTGCCGTTGGCCGCGAGCAGGCAGAGCCCGACCGCGCGGCCAAAGTTGGCGATGATCGCGATCGCTGCCGCCGCAATGACCAGCAGGATGCGCGGAGCCACTCCGCGAAGCAGCAGCCCGCCCATGAAGACGCCGGCAAACAGGCAGGCGATGAGGCTGCGAATGCCGCTGCAGGCTTCCTCCACGCCGACATACTGATCAGCGAGGATGAGCACATTGCCGTTGCGCATGGCCGGAACGCCGAGGAAGCGCAGCACCTCCAGCGCGAATATCGTCACCCGCTCCTGCAGAAACAGCGTCAGGCGGGAGAGCATCCCGGCCGAAAGCGGAGCGGCAAAAATCCACAGCACGGCGGCGCAGAGACTGGCGCCATTGATGACCACGAGGGGCCGGGTTGAGCGCGATAGTGTGAGCACCACGCCGAGGAGGAACAGCGTCAGCGCACCCGCCGCGAGAAAGGCCGTCTGCGTGTGGCGCACCCCTTGGGAAAGTGCGGCGAGCGAGGCGACCGCCGTGGCGGTGACGAAGGCCACCGACAGCGCGATCGCCGCGACATTGCGCAGACCACGCGAGGCCGGAAAAATGCTCGGTTCGTGACGCGAGATCGCGAGCAGCCAAAGTGAAAGCAGGGGCGTGAAAAAAGCGTGCGAGAGTTCGGGCGACTCCTGCCAGAAAGGCAACAGGTAGCTGCTGCCGACAAAGATCGCGACCAACGCGGCGCCCAAAGCGGCCAGCTCGTGAGTCGGGCGCCCGGAAAGGAGCGAAGGGATCGATGCGGCGCTGCTCACGGCGAGGTTCCGACCACGCGGGCGGGATTCCCTGCAACCACCTTGCCGGGTTCGACATTGCGGACAACGACGGCGCGTGCAGCGACGACCGCGCCGGCGCCCACGGTCACCCCGGGCCCGATGAAGCATTCAGCGGCCAACCACGTGCCCGTTTCGATCACGATCGGCTTTAGCACCAGCGGGAAATGACTTTGCCGATGATCGTGCGAACCGGCGCAGAGATGAGCGCCTTGAGAGATGAGGACGTTCGCATCAATCCGAACCGGCGCGAGCGTGTAGAGCCGGGTGCCTCCTCCGATGACCACGTGATCGCCGATCTGCAGGTTCCACGGAAACATGACGTGAACTGACGGGTAGAGGCGGACGCCGGTCCCTATCCGGGCTCCAAATGCGCGGAGCACGGCGTTCCGCCAGCCGTAGAGAAAGCGTGGACTGAACCTGAACAACGGCTGCGCGAGCAACCACAGCAACCGCCGGCCCTGCGTCGAGGGCGGGTAGTTGTCGTTGCGGAGGTGCTGCGGGATGTTGATGGGCATCGGATCAGGAATCGCGGGCGAGCAGGTCCGGCGGCGGTGGTTGTCCACGGGCCACGGATTGGTACAGTCGAATCATGTTGGCCGCGATTGCCGGCCACGCAAACTTCGCCTCCACAAGTCGATGGGCAGAAATACCCATCGATTTGAGGCCGGCATCATCGAGCTGGGCCAGCCGTTCGAGGCCCTGGTGGATTCCGGGGGGGTCCGGTGTGATGGCCAGCGCGGCGCCCGCGGCAAGACCTTCGGGTAGATTGCAGGCCGGCGTGATCAGCGCGGGCTTAGCCATGGCCCAGGCCTCCAGGACCGACATGGGCAGGCCTTCGCTCAACGAGGGGAGAACGAACGCATCCGCGGCGCGCAGGGCTGCATCCTTGGCCTCGCCCCACAGCGGTCCGGCAAAAACGACGCGGTCTTCGGCCTGCGCTGCGCTGACTTGGGCGCGCAACGTCTCCTCATGCGAGACCTCGTTCCAACCGGCGATGACGAGCCGCCAGTTGGAACCTACGGCGCCGCGCGCGGAAAAGGGAATCCATGCGTCGATCAGCGCGGGCAGACCCTTTTTGGGATGAATCCGGCCGATGAAGAGCAGCGTGCGGGGCCGGTCCGAAGCAGGCGCCGCGGAGGCTGCCTGAGCGGAGACCAGCGTGGGCAGATTCACTCCATTGGGCAGGATTGCCACCGGGCCGGTGTAGCCGGCCTCGCGGATGCCTCGCGCCTCCGTGGCGGAGAGCGCATGCAACACCGCGGCGCGATCGAGGTGATCACGTTGAAAGAGCGCCGAGGCGATTTGCTTTTTCCAACGCGAGAAGCGCAGGGCACCTGGATCGAGCATGCCGTGCGGTGAGACCACGTAGGGCTTACGATCACGCCGGGCCACCGCGAGGCAGGCGACCGAGGCATAGCTCCAGAGGCCGTGCACGTGGAGCAGGTCGGGCGCGAAGGTGCGTACGGCCGGCACCAGTCCGGGAGTATACGCGAAGGAAGCGGGCGGCCACGCGGCGAACGTCTGCGTTGGGACCGGACTCCATTGCGCGAGGTCGACCGCAGCGTCCTGATCGCGTGCGCCAAACGCGGCGAGAGAAAGAGAACCTTCGCCAGACCGGGCCAATGCCGGCAGCAAGCCAGCCAGCGCGAAAAAGATGCCCCCATCACGCCGGGACGGCGTGCGGCTGAGCTGGGCTACGCGCAAGGGAAGGCTCACGGTGTGATGACGGCAGAGAAATGATGCAGGAGCTGGCGCGCCACGGCATCCCACGTGAGATGGGCTTCGACCTGGCGCGCGGCGGCCTGACCGAGTGCGGCGGCGCGCTCGGGGTCTGCAAGGAGGCTGTTGATGGCGATTGCGAGGGCGTCGGGATCGTGGGGAGGGATGGCCAAGCCATGCACACCCTCTTCGAGCACGTCGGCCACCCCGGCATTGTGCGCCCAGATGCACGGTGTTGCGCACGCGGCTGCTTCCAGAAAGACGACGCCGAAGGTTTCATTCCACGATGCGAGGACGAACAGCCGGGCGGCGGCCATCTCGGACTGGACCTCGGCTTGCGGGAGGTAGCCCAAAAACTCGACGGTGCTGGCTAAGCCAAGTTCATCGCGCAAACCATGGAGTTGCGCGCGATCAGGTCCATCGCCGGCGATGCGGAGCCGGGCCTCGGGATGCTGCACATGCACGCGCTTCCATGCGCGCAGGAGCAGGTCGAAACCCTTGTACTGGATAAGCATCCCTGCGGAAAAGGCCACGGGTGCGCGGGACGAAGCCGAAGTTCCCGCCTGATCGGGGGGGAGCTTGGCGCCATTGGGAATTCTCAACACCCGGCCGTGGGGACAGGCCGCTTGAAGGTCCGCCGCCATCTGCTTGCTTACGGCAAGCATGCCTGCAGCCGAGGCCGCGACCTCGTGGTAGAGACGTCGCAGGTTCGCGTTCGTTGAGCAGGCAGCAATCTCCCACTGAGCGTGGTCTTGAGTGAAGTAGGGCACGGCAAGTACGCGCGCCAGTTTCATGGCGACCCAGCCATTCACCGAGGTGTGGTGGGCGAGGATCACGTCTGGACGGAAATTTCTGGCGATGGAGGTGACGGTGGATCCGCAAAAAAACCAAGCCGCCCTCAGCCACTGCTGAGGATTCCGGCGGAAGTTTCGCTCAAACCGGGTTACGGGATAAACCAACCAACGCGGATAGTGGACGCAGAGGCCATCCCACTCGCTGCTTGGCGGACATGACGCATAGGCGCGCAGGGTGCCCGATTGCCCGGGCCAAGAGGGAATCCAGGGAGTCAGAGAAATCACTTCGACGATTGCGCCGGCGCGACGAAGGGCTTGGGCTTGATCCAAGGCCCAAGTGCCCATCAAGGCGTTGCCGGGCTTGGGGAAATAGGAAGCGAGGAGGAGGACGCGCATGCTCAGCGGGTGCGGGCGCGATCGAGCGCGTGGATTGACGCGCGAATCGCCTGTTGGGCGAAATGCTCGAGTGAATAGTTTTCCACGCGACTCCGTGCAGCCGCTCCGAGGCGACGCCGGTTGGTTTCATCTCTAGCAATCCGATTCAGGGCGGTTGCGAGGTCTACGGTGTCACCGGCGCGCACGCGATAGCCGGTGACATCGTCTTCCACCAGATCCTCGACGCAGCCGCATGTCGTGCTGACCACGACGGGAAGACCGGCCGCCATGGCCTCATTCACCACCAAGCCCCATTGCTCGGCATGCGAGCTGGGGAGAACAAGCGCGGCGGCATGTGCCAACCAGCGCGCGGTTTCCTCCTCGTTTGCATAGCCCGGCAGATGGATATCCCGCTCGAGGCCGTGGGCGAGAATTGCGGCTTCGATGTTTTCGCGTTCGGGTCCGTCGCCCACGATAACAAGGTGCCAGTCGCGATGGACAGGATCTCGCTTGAAGTGTGCGAACGCCTCAACCAACCCGCTGAAATTTTTCTTCGGAATGAAGCGCCCTACGGCCACAAAATATGGTCCGGAAGTCGCCCGTTCCTGCGTACGCGCCCGTTCGGCAGCCGTCCACCAGAAGGCGTTATCGACCGCACTATATCCGGGGTAAATGGCTGTTCGTTCCATGCCGAGCTTCTCGGCATACTTCGCGTGCGTTGTGCCGCCGCAAAACACGGTGTCAGCGGAGCGCACCAGACGGCGCTTGGCCCATTCCCTCCACCAGCGACGGGGTGCATCCCGCTCTTGCGATTCGATGATCATGACGGCGCCACGGTGATTCCGACGGCACCAGCGCACGGCTGCCCGCGCGACCGGGCTGCCATAGCCGGGAATGATCACCACATCCGGCTGGAGCTGATCAAGCGTGCTGACGAGGGCATCGGCCGTGGCGGATGAGTATAGGTCGGAGTCGTTGCCCCCGAGAAATGTCGGGACAGGGCCGTCCGTTTGAATCTGGGTGCGGTGACTGTCGCGTGCGGCTCCTCCATGGCCCGCGGCCAAACCGGTGACCTTCCATCCCTGCGTGCCGCCCTCCCGCACGAGGGCAGAAAGCCGGGCGTAATGGTAGTGCTGGTAGTAGTCCCAGAGAATGACCACATGCCTAGGGCTCGTCATTCGCCTCCTCGTGGTGTCTGCGGCGGCGCGCAAGCCCGCTTTGGATTGCCCAATTGCCGAAGACGATGGCCGCGACGGTAGGGAGAATGGCGGTCGTGAAGACAAATAGGCTGCGCATGGATATGACCGCCGCAAAGAATCCGGACGCGTACAGCAGGTAGCCGAATGGAGAATTGTCCTCCCGCCCCAGCTTGTTCCACCAGCACATCACGACGCCAAAGAAGAGTCCGAAGAGAATGATGCCAAGATAGCCCCCGCTCATATAGGCTTCACCGACAAAGGAAGCAGCGAGGGTGTAGTTTTCGTCACCGCCCAGCGCCTTCTCGATCGATAGGCTCATGCCCTCGGGCTTGCCACTCCAAAGCGCGCGGGGGATGGGGCGGACGAGGGCAAGATAGGGGATTTCAAATCCCAGGTAGTCGTGCTGTCGGGGGAAGATGTCCATCAACCGGGCGATGACCACGAGGTTGTTATCAACGAAAAAGGCTCGATCATTATCCTGGCCCTCGAATTCCTGCACGCCCTGCGTGTACGCGTAGAAGCCGATGCCGCGGAATTCGAGCATGGCGGTCGTCGCGTAGAGCATGGCGGCGCTAGCGATCGAGATGACCACCATGACTTCCTTGCGGCGCTCGCGGCCAGCGGCGAAAGCGAAGGCGACGAGGAACGTGGCGAGGTAGGTCGCGAAGATGTTTCGAGTGCCGGAGGTGAATCCGTAGAAGAGCGTGAAAAGGAAGGCCAAGCCGACGTAGAGGATCTGTGGTCCGCTGTAGCGATGCCGTCCGGCCAGCACGACGCCGGCAATCGGTGGGACGAGGTAGAGAACCATGCTGAGTTCGTAGAGGAGCGCGCGCCAGTCGCCAAAGCGTCCGCGGCCCCAAGGCTGCGAAAAGCGCGGAGCCATGAAGTAGTCGATCATCAGCTTCACGTCGAACTCGACCGCCATCAGCATGTTGATGAAGCCGAGCGCAAAGCAGACCGTGAAGAGGATGATGATGACGTGCCGCGGGGGCTCTAGTCCGGTCAGCCGAAGTAATTGAGGGGAGGGGGTTGGAGAAAAATGACGGCCAACCGCAACGGCGGCGATGCCGATCAGACAGGCGGTGAGTGCCGGCTCCAGCTCGCGCAGCGTGACCATCGCCTCGACCTGGGGTTGCGGAATCAGAAACTCGGCGAGCGTCAGGAAGTAGAGCGAACTGAGCGCCATGATGTCCGTCCGGATCAGGTTGCGGATGTTGCCGCGGTAATCGGCGGCATAGCAGAGTGCCAGACTGAGACCGACGCCAATCGCGTAGCTGTTGGCCAGTTCGTTGGCCGTCGTGCCACCACTGAAAAGCGAGGTGACCAGCAGGCCAACCAGCAGCAGCAGCGTGGCATTGCTCGCCGGCTGCGGTGAGGCGCTGGAATCGTGGTGGTATTCGCTCATGCGGCGGTCGGGCGTACTGGCTGCTTGAGGAGCTGTTGGGCGCAATCCTGCCAGGAGAGATTCCGCGTGGTGAAGGCCTGTCGATGGCTTAGCCACCAGTCCAGCTCGGCCGCGAGGGCGCTGACATCGCCTGCGGGGAAGACGGAACCGTTGCCGCGAGGGGTGATCAGATCGGCGGCACCAACGCGGTCAGTCACGATACAGGGCAAACCGCAGTGCAGCGCCTGGGGAACCACAAGGCCGAAACCTTCCTCCCATGAGGGGAGCACAAGTACTGTCGAGCGGCGAAAAATATCGGCGAGCCGCGTTTGCGAAACCGGACTGTGGATGCGCAGCCAAGTTTGGGAACGAAGGGGATCCAGATCCGGGCGAATGTCCGCGCGCTCCGGACCATAGAGATCAAGGGTGACCGGTCGCGAAGCTCGGATTCTCTGCACCGCATCGAAGAGCACGCGGAGGCCCTTCCGTTGGGTGAGCTGGCCGGCGTAGACGATGGCAAGGGGATCGCGGTCGCTGCTCTCTGTGGGCGGATAAAATAGGGTTTCGTCAGCTGAGTAGGGCACGACCCAGACTCGCTCTGCCGGCACACCTACCGAAACCAGCTGCGCCTTGACGACGGATGATGCTGCGCAATGGAAATCAGCGAGGGCGTATTCCTGTTCTTCACGCGCAAAATACGCGGCATCGAAACCATGGTGATCCGCAGGGTTGAGTCCCGCCCGGCGGTACTCGCTTTCGAGGAGAGCGATTTGGAGACGCACGGGACCGGTGGCGTGGTTGAGCACGGTCGTCAGGCCGAGCTCGCGTGCCCGGCGAAACGTTTCAAGGGACTGGCCGGGCATGGCGTGAACCGAGTCGCCGTCGGTGCGGACGAGGCTCTTGGCCGTGGCGCGGTCGAAACCCTGATCCTGCCAACGAAACAACCGGTGAGGTGCGGGCCGCAGCGCCATCGGCAGGCGCAACGCTCCGTAGGTTACCAAGGTCCGGCTGCTATGCGCCTTCAGCGGAAAGCGCGCTGGAGGATGCAGTCTCCATCCAGGGTAGCCGGAATGATAGGCCCCCAGCTTGCCCAGCTGGTGAAGTGCGATCGCCAGATCGTAGAGATGGCAGGGGTTGGTCGCAGAGAGCGCGATCATGAGGCGATGCCAATCACGATGCAGGAGGGCTGAGCGATGAACGCTCCCATGCCGGAAGTTCGGTTTGAGCCCGCACGAGGGTCTCGGGCAGGCCGATGTCAATGAAGTAGCCGGCGAAGACCTGTCCGTACAAGCCGCCCTCTGCGGCAAGGACGGGAAAGAAATCGCGTTCGAGCGACGATGAGCCCGTGGGAAGCCGTGCGAGCGATCGACGCTGGAGGCAGTACACGCCGCCGTTGATCAACCCACGTCCTTCGCCTGACTTCTCGGCAAAGGCGGTGATTCGATTCTGGTCGACGCTTACCCGGCCGTAGCGTGCGGCATCGTCCACCTCGCGCAGCGCCACCGCCGCCTCGGCCTGGGTGTGTTGGTGGAGCAACCGGCCCAACGCCTGAACATCGACATCGAAAAGGGTGTCGCCGTTCAGCACGAGGAAACGCTCGGCCAGCAGGCTGCCTGCAAGCTTGACCGCGCCGCCGGTCCCGGCGGGTTCAGCTTCGACGCAGTGGCGGATGCGCACGCCGTCCCTTTCCCCTTCCGGCAGCGTCTCGCGGATGAGCCCGGCATGATAGCCGGTGGAAAGGATCACATCGCTGACCCCGAGCCGCGCGAGACGCGAGATCAGGTAGCTCAGGAAAGGCCGCCCGGCGACGGGAAGAATCGGCTTCGGGCACGAATCGGTGATCGCGCCGAGGCGGGTGCCGCGGCCGCCGGCCAGAATGAGCGCTTGCGTGACGATGGGTGTGGCCATGCCTAGACGGCCCAAGCTTGGGCGCCGCGTTCACTGAACTGAAACGGGTAGACCTCGCCATCGCAGGATTTCAACGCACGGATGACGTCGAGCCGCCGGAGCGGGTCGGTCATGAAAATGATGAAACCGCCGCGGCCGGCGCCGGAGAGACGGCCGGAATGCGCGCCCGCGCCAAGTGCAGCCTCGTACGCAGTTTCGATCGCCTGATTGGTCATGCCGCTCGCGATCTTTTTCTTGGCCTCCCACGAGCGTCCGAGCACGCGGGCAACGTCACGGATGTTTCCCTTCAGGATCGCCTCCTTCATGAGCACGGCGTCGTTCTTGAGTTCCAGGGTCGCCTTGATCGCGTCCTCGTTCTGATCGTTCACGCGCTGCTGTTGCTCGCGGATGACATCGGCGCCTTCGCGTGACACGCCGGTGTAGTAGAGAACGATCGAGCTCTCCAGTTCGTTGAGGTGGCTGCTCTTGATGCGGAGGGGGTTCACGATCACGCGGTTGTCCGCGTAAAATTCCATGAAGTTGAAGCCACCAAAGGCCGCGGCATACTGGTCCTGGCGTCCGCCGAGCAGGCGGGCATCCTCGCGCTCGATCTGAAAGGCGAGCTGCGCGACGTCGTACTCGCCCAGCGGCAGCTTGAGCCACTCGATCCAGGCCTGCAGGATAGCCACCACCAGAGTGGAGGATGCGCCGAGGCCGGAGCCGACCGGGGCGTCGGAGCTGGTGGCCATCCTAAAGGACAGGGCCTTGCCGCCGTTGAACTGCCGGACAATTCGGTTGTAGATCGCCTTGTGTAGAATGAAGGCGCCATCGAGCGGGAGGACCGGCACGGATTCCGTTTCAAAGCGCTCACCGCGATCGAGGGAGGCGAACATGATCCGGCCGTCTGTGGTCGGCTCAAGGTGGCAGTTGGCGAACATGTTGATGGTCGCGTTCAGCACAAAGCCGCCGAAGCGGTCGCAAAACGGTGAGACGTCGGAGGCGCCTCCGGCCAAGCCGAGACGCAGGGGCGCGCGAGAACGGATCATCATAGGGTCAAAGGGTGAGGGAGGCGTTTAGGATATGCGGGCGCGATCACGCCGAAAAATGGCTACCTGGTTGGTGATGGCCTTGGCATTGGCGCCCCACGAGGCGGCTTCGTGGTAGGCTTCCCAATCCGGCGTAGGAGGCGTGCTCACGAGCGTGCGCATGCCGGTGACGACGGCTTCGGCTGAATCCGGTTCAATGGCGATTCCGAGTTGGAAGGTGCGCACGGACACCAGAAGGGGACTCGGTGCAGAGGAGGCGAGAACCGGACGGCGTGCGCGGGCGGCCACATTGAGCACGCCACTCTGGGAGTGGAAGGAGGAGGCGTAGGTCAGCAGGGTGTAGTCGGTGCCTTCAAAGTAGTCAGCGAGATCCTGATCGCTCACAAAACCCTCGCGAAAGACGATGCGCGAAGCGACGCCCAACTCGTTCGCGAGTTGCTGATAGAAGGAGAATGGCCGGTCCTTGGCTGACGCTACGGAGCCGGCGATCACGAGATAAGCCTCGGGCACCTCCCGCAGCGCTCGGATGGCGAGATCGAGATTCTTGCCGTCGCGCACGTAGCCGAAGGCCAGAAAGACGCGCGCTGTAGGGGGCGCACCCCAGCCTTGGCGGATCTCCTCACGCGTGTGTCGGGGCGGGAGCAAATCGTAAACCCCGACCGGAACCTGTTCGATGCTGATCCGCGAGGGAATGGGCGAGGGCGATGGCGGTTTGTCGTGAATGAGCACGCCGCGCAACGGAACATAGGCAAGGCGTACGGAGAGCGCGTGCCACCAAACCGGACCGATCCGGTGACTGCGCACGGGATCGTGCAGATTCGCCCAATAGGCTTGGCCCAGCAACCGTCCGAGAATGATGTGCGGCCAGATCCAGACCGGCGCGAGGTACTCAACGTACGAATCTAGCAGGACGAGCGCAGGTCGCTTCGTGAAGATGATGACGGCCAGCCGGACTTGATCGGCTATCAGATTGAAGGCGGACGACAGCCGCCGCTGGAGTCGCGATCCCTGTCCGTGACCTGCGCCGCGCAGGACTCGCTCCACGGGAAATGCGCAGGGGCGGCCGTTGAGGAAGTTGTGCGCCGCGATGCAATGGACGCTCACGCCCGCTTCAACCAAGGCACGGCCCTGATAATACACGTGTTCAGCCAGCCCGCCGACGGCGGTTGGGGCAAAAATGAGGACGTCAGGACGGTTCACCCAAGGAAGGGATTGTAGTCGAGGCGATACTCGAGGTTGCGGTTGCGCTCACCCACCTTGCGTGCCGGTGAGCCGGCCATGATGGCATAAGGCTCGACGTCCTTCGTCACGACGGCGCCAGCGGCGATCACGGCGCCGTCGCCGATGGTCACGCCAGGCAGAATAATGGCCCGGTAGGCGATCCAGACGTGATTGCCGATGGTCACATCACCACCGCGATCGGCGAACTGGGGTGACTGGGGATCATGACCGAGAGTGAGGATCGTCGCCTCGGGTCCGATGGAGACATCGTGTCCGGTGCGGATCGTGTGGCTTCGGCCATCAAGCGTGGACCCGTAGTTGATGACATTCCGAGCTCCGAGATGAATCTTTCGTCCGTTCAGGAAGCGGGATCCGAGTTGTACATTGGTGCTGTTACCCATGGAGCCAAGCCAGGCTCTTAGAAAAAGGGAGCGGATTGTGTGGACGGGAACACGTCCGATCCAAGCGGAGTACAGGTAGGAGAGCAGAGCACCGGCGGCGGCTCGGGAGGTCATGGGGCAAAATGTAATTTGGCGGGGGCTGGGCTAAGCTCAGACATGGAAGCTCTGGACCGCAGCAGCCTACTCAATCCTGGCGGACAGGCAGGCACTCAAGAAACGTCTCCACTGAAAAATGCCGACGGGCGATGGGAGCGCGGGCGGTAGCCAATTCGGCCAACGACTCATGGGTCGCTACCAAGCGGGCGATGGCAGCGGCAACGCTTGCGGCATCCCCGTCATCGCATGCTACGCAGGTTCCAAAGTGCTCCGCTTGGGCCTGCAGCGTCGTCCCCTTCGTTGCGATGACCGGTATGCCGTGTACCATCGCCTCGATCACGACTCGCGATACGCGTAGGGCATAGGCTGAAGTCCGATACGGAAGGATGAGTGCGTCGCTTTCTTCAAGCCGGCGTACGTACTCACCCTCGCGAAAATACCGGGAAACGATTTCGACTCCGGGGTCGCTTCGCAGAGATTCAGGGATCGTGGCCTTTGAGCCGTCCGGTCGGACAAAATCGTCGATCCACTGGATGACGAAACGCACCCGATCCGTGTCGTGCTCAGCCCGGTACCTTCGGATTGCCTCAACAAGCAGATCACTGCCTTTTTCGTGACGGGCGGGGCCATAGCAGGCGAGCACACATTGATGAGGATGAGTTCCCGGGGGCCGGGGTTTGGCGGATTCTGCCTCCACCGGATGAGGAAAATAGACGAACTTCATGCCGAATGCGGCTTCAGCTGCGGTCAGCATCGCCTCAGTCTCGACACCGAGAATCACCTGACCTGAACCAATCTCTCTGTGCAACGATCGCAGGAGCCAGCGAAGCAGACGAAAGCTCGGGCTGCCGTCTCCCTTTCCGTCGGGGGTTATCGGCAGGTTGGGGAAAAAGAAAAGTAAGCGCATGCGGGAGGGCAAATCTCCGCTCCGAAGCAGACGATGCCATCCCAGCATGTGATGAACCAGTACGGTGGGTATGAAGGCGACATCGAAGTCGTTGCCTTCGATTCGCAGGAAACGTGACACGGCGCGCTGGGTGGCCCACGCATGCCGGGGAATACGGGCGAGCCGGACGAAGCGATTGGCTGGCTCGCTCATCCGGTGCCAGATCGAAGGAGGCAGCACGGGGCGTGCACCGAGCGATTCGCGGATGAAGGGTTGGGCATCGCGGTCTGAAAGAATCGTTACGCGGTGTCCAGCGGCATGCAGTCCGCGTGAGAGTGCCCCGATGTACTCGAACCAGTGCCCGCGCTGATCGCGCAAGGCGTCTTCGACTATGAGCCAGTTCATCGCTGAGATCCGGGAGGTGTGGGACGGCTGCGGTATCGGCGGCAGATGGATGCTAACCTTTGATACAGGCGAATGCCGACCCATTTGCGCAACAGGAGAGGCAGGCTACTCGGTGGAGTACGGTCTAGCCAGTAGCGCGCTCGCATCTCCGCCGCGCGTGTGATCGTCTGGTTGTTACTTGCGAGTGCTTCGCGGTGCATTCCCTCGTAGAGACGCAGGAGGCTTGCCGCCTGACCGGCGCTGGGCTCTTCGCCCTTATCGCGAAGGTGGCTTACATTTGCCTCCGCGGCATGCGTCACGCCAGCGAACCAGCGCTCGATGCCCGGCTTGGTGTTTCGTCCACCTGGTGTTTCGATTCGATACAAGGCGCCAGCGGAATTGGCGTAGGCTACTGGATTTACCCGGACCAGGCGGAACCAGAAGTGAATATCTTCGCCGGGTTCACGGTCGAGCGCTTGGGGCCAGACCAGGTCTTCGGAAATGACCCTGCGTCTCACCAGCGTGGTATGGATGGCCCAAGGCGCAAATGCGACGGCGTAGTTGAGCAGTGCGGCCCGATCGCCCTGCGCTCCAGCCGCCCGCTTGCGCACGGTATCATGGTCTGGAGTGATGGTGAACTCCTGCCAGTCGGATGTGATAATATTGGCTTCAGGAAATCGTGCGGAGGCCGCCAGCAGGCAATCCAGGTGATCGTGCGCGATCAGGTCATCAGCATCGAGAAAGAGCACCCATTCCCCGCTCGCATGAGACAGCCCGCAGTTGCGTGCGGCCCCGGGGCCACGCACAGCATCATACGTGATGAGCCGGATGCGTGAATCTGATCCGGCCGCTTCGCGGGCCCACTCGGGGCCCGCATCGCTCGATCCGTTATCCACCACGATCAACTCCCAGTCCTGGAAGCTTTGCGCAAGAACAGAGGCAATCATCGAAGCGACATAATCGCCCTTATTGTAGAGGGCGGAGATGATTGAGACCCGGGGCATTGATGGCAGCGGTCGAAGCGTTAATCACGTGCGCGCCGGAACAGCGCGTTGGCAAAGAGCGCGTGGCCCTCGGGGCTGTGGACAGTGTCGTAGAATCCACTCAGCAGGTAACCTCGCGCGGACATCCACGGCAAAATCTCATGAAACCAACCTTGGCCATCGTACTCGGAGGTGAACAGGGCTTCGCAGAGCACAAAATCGATCGCCTGCTGATCGAGTAGCGACTCCGCTCCCTTTAGCACGTTGAAATCGAAGCCTTGGCAATCAGTCTTGAGCAGATGGATGTGGCCAAGCCCGAGCCGAGCCATTTCGGCTGTCAGCGTGCGGACCTCCACCTCAAGCGATCCGACGGTGTCGAACATCTCACCGTGGGCCAGCCGTTGAACGCTGCTCGCCGGCTTCAGCAGCGAACTCGTAACCGAATTCCGGTTATAGGTGAAGGGCAGCTTCCCCTGCTGGGAGCCGAGTGCGGCGGGAATGCACGTGACTTGGGGGTGTTTGCCTGCAGCCCGTTCAAGCTCGGCGAAGGGGCGGGGATCAGGCTCATAGCACCAAATGCGGGCATCCGGGTAGAGCTTGATGAGCGGAAGAAACGTCTGGCCGATGTTCGCGCCAACATCGAATATGACGGGGTTCTTCACGGTGAGCAGGCGGGCCAGATCGTCCTCAAAGGAAAAGCCGAAAAGAGACCTGGCGTACGTTCGGTAGCCCAGGTGGAAGAGGAGATTCTTGATGGTGCGCTTAAGCATGAATGGGTTACAAGTTGCGGACCGCTTGGTGAAGGAATCAGGAAGGACCGTGGGGAGTGAGCAGTTTCTGGAGCAGATTGTTCATGGTCGCGACAAAGGTCTCCGTACTGAAGGTACGGGCGACTTCAGTCCTGACGAAAGCCTGGCCTGCCGATCGCATCGACTCCCATTCCGATTCGGAACACGACTCAAGATACAGCAGCAACTCGCGTTGATCGCGAAAATCTCTCACGTCGACAAACGCCCCTGCGGGGATGACTTCGGCTATATTCTCATCACCAAGATAAATTGGAACAGATCCGGCGATAATGGGATCGAAGATTTTCTCTGAAATATAGCTCATCTGGCCACGGTAGTTTTCAACGGCGACACAGAATTTGTAGTGAGAGATTATCTCGGTCTTGCGATTGGTGCTGGATGAAATGCAGCAGGTGTAGGGGCGTCGGTTGGAGAGCGGAAACCATGAAATGCGCTCTCCTTGCCAGTTTGGTCCCACCACCGACAGGAGATCGGGCCCTTTCGCTTCCGCAGTTCGCGCGAGTTTCCGACGCCATGAGTACAGCTCACCACGCGCCGGATTTACCCATGACCACCAAGGCATGCTCCATCCGCTGAGGTTTCTTCCGATTCCGGGTAGTCCGACCAATCCTGGCTTTCGAGTGGCAAGAAATCCCTCGGTCCGATTTGAGTTCACCATGATCGCACAGGAGCGTTCATGGAAGGGACGCGGTGGTGTGCTGGCGGGGCTGGCGCTGAGGCTGTGCGGCAGCCGATAGCGGACAACGTTCGGATGGGAAAGGGGGCCTTGTTGATAAGTAACCAGGACATCACAGAGGGCCTGGTTCGCGGGCATAAAGTTGTGGGGGCGTCCCACCGGGGTCTCCATGACTTGGAGCACAAAAGGCGTTCCAGGCCGGGCGCGCTTTTTCGCGTTCAGAAACTCTGTCTTTCGATCGGGCAGATCCATGAGCCATACGCAGTCGGCCTTATCGAGCGGCATTGAGTCCCAGCTATCGAGTGCGATTCCGAGGTCCGCCGCGGCCTTACGCCAGCGGGTTAGGCTCCACGGGTAAATGGTGTCGAAGAGACGGTTGTTCAACCCGAGGTCCCAAAGCGGTCGGATCAGCACCTGCTTTTTGGCTAGACTCATGGTGTGAGCGGAAGGATCGGAGACTTTGGCTGCATGCGCGTCCTCAGGCCTTACGCAGGGAAGTCAGCGTGTCCAGGCGGGCAGAGACGGGCCCGGCGGGGCAGAGCACGACGGATCCGCGGCGACTTCCCGATTCGTTCGCTGAGGCCAGGGACGGGAAGTAGGCGACCAGGGAGAATCGACCGATAACCGGACGGAGGGTCGATAGTTCCAGCGACTTGCCGCGGCCGTAGTTGTCGTAGCCGTAGCCGGGGTCTCCTTCGACCTTGAAGTCGTCGATCATGATCACGAAGTCCTTGGCATAAGACGCGATGAGGGCGATCTCCTCCACAAGTGGCAGGTCGGCGTGCCAGTGGGCGTCGAGATAAACGAACAGCGGGCGTTGCACCCAGTCCCGGTTGGACGGATCGCTCAGCAGCGCCCGCAGGCACTGTCGGGAGTCGCCGGTGTGGAAGTGGATGCCGGTGATCCCGGCCAAGCGGCTGCGGGCGAGGACTTGGAAGGTCCGGTTGGCCTCGCAGGTGTGAACCGGCAACGCGGTGGTCGCGGCCATGAAGGCAGCGGTGTCACCAATGTAGGTTCCGGTTTCGATCACTCGCTCAAAGGCGCACGCGCCCACCAGTTCGGCGAACATTCGCTTGCGGTGGCGTTGGCCATTAAAACCGACGGTGTCCCCTGGGATATAGCGCGGATTCTCCAGCGACAGGGCAAATGCCGCCTCCAATGCCGAGATGCGGGACATCGCAGCCACGTAGTTTCGGACGAGAGGAAGCGCATGCCAGAATTTCATCAAGGATAGATAGGAGCAGAGGAGGTTGAGAATCAGTAGCTTTCCAGAGGAGGTGTCCCGGGAGCTTCCGGCTTGAGGACGAAGAAACGGCTTAAAGCGGGCGCTCGTAGACGGCGAGACGTGGTACAGACACGGATAGCTGCCAGCCACCCTCGCCGAGTGACTGTTGGACGGCGGCAAAGTCGAGCGGTTCGCGGTAAGATACTACGACAAGAGTAGAAACGTCCGCAGTCGCTGGGCTTACCGAATCCGTATCCAAAAAGAAGTGCGTGGGCCTCCAGTTCAACCGATCACCGAGCGCCCAGGCGAGAGGAGCGTTACCATCGGTTAGGATGATGCCGACATCGCGATCATCTTGTTGGAGCTGCTGGAGCCGGACGAAGTTCTGCGGCATGGCGGAGTTCGACATCCAGTAGCCGAAGCGTGCCTTGGTGCGGTCATAGTTAAAGAGCCGACCAACCAGATCTCGGCGTCCGTAATGGCTGAGCGTCGGTGACGCGTTGGTGTCGCAAAGCCAGTGCCATCCGCTGGCGGCCACGAGGAGCAATGGAAGCGCCGCCTTGATTCGGGTGGGTGCGGCGCTTGCGCCGAGGGCGATCAAGACCAGAATCGTGGCGACAGCGGCCGGGGCGCCAAAACGGTAACTGTGCAGGTCCAGCTCCGGGTCATAAACCGGCATGATCGAAAAGAGAGTCAGCGTTCCCAGGGCCATCGCCACCAGCGCCGCTCCGACGTTGCTCTTCGGCGCTGGAGCCCGGTCGTTATCTGCCGAGCGAGAACGGAAGCGGGCGAACACCCCCAGCGCGCATAAACTGGCGATGCCGGCGAGGCCAAGCGACTTTCCCAAGTCACCTTGGCTTCCCCACGGCAAATTGTCCGGCTGGATGCCGAGGAACCAGGCGGGAAACCGTTGTAGAGCCTCGATCGTATTGCCCCAGGAGAACCCAGCCAAGTCGCTCTCATGTGACGTTCGCAAGAACGGGCGACCGAAGGCCAACGCGTTCTGGATGGGCTTTGAAAAGCAGATAATTGTCGCGGCGCCGGTTGCCAGCACTACGCCGATCGAAGCCAATCGGCGCTCGCGGAGTAGGGCCAGAGCTTGGACCAATACCAGGCCCAAGCCTGGGAAGGCCGCGCTGATCTTGCAGTTGACCGCGTGCGCGAGGGCGACCCAAAAAAAGAAGAAGGAAAAATTGTCTCTCCGTTGGAGCAGCCAGCCGCTCGACGCGACGATCCATGCGATCGCCAGTGCATCGCCTTTCGTTACGCCGGAAAGGCCGAAGAGCAGCGGACTTGAGCTGGTGAGGAGAGCTGCAGCTGCACAGGTGCGAGGTGATGCACCCAGCGCGGAGACCAGGAACCAAGCGGCAAGCCAGAGAGTCAGCCATGATTCCACTCCACCGAGGGCCATCCAACGCAGATCGTCTCCCGCTAGGAGATAGTGGAGAAACAGCAGCTCGCCGTTGCGCTCATTGGCGTCGATTCGTAAGTCAGCCAATCCGGTTAGGTGGAAGACGGAGCCGTCCTGCAGGTAGAGCGCAATCTTGCTCAATCCATACGTGAGCACGTCGTAGGTCGTATCGAAGAAGAAAATCGCGCGCCAGAACACCAAGCCGAGCATTGCTCCGAAAACCGCATAGATCGCGATGTCGACAGGCTCATGGCGGAAGGCAGCGGCTGCCGAATTTACCACTTGAGGAGGACGATGGTAATGTTCCCAGACGAGCACAGTGATCCCGACGGCTGCATAGAGCGGCAGGTAGAGTTCGGCCGATAGCCAGCCGAATAGCGACAAGGTGAGCATCAGGACGATTTGCACCATCTGTCCGAGCAGAAGGGCTCCGAGATGGGCCTCAATCATGGGCCGTTCGCATCGACTGCGGAGCAGACGTTGGAGCCCCAGATGGAGCATCAGCCGGGTCGCAATGATGATGATGAGTGATCCCATGAAAGGTCCTAGCTCTGGGCGTCAGGTCTGGCTACGATTCGCATCAACGAGTTTCGGAAGACTGCTTGCACGTGATCGGGAGCAAAGGTGCTGCGTGCACACTCCGCGGCCCTTTGACCGAGTCGAATACGCTCGTTCGGGCTCTTTGCGAGCCATGTGATGGCGGAGATCAGGGAATCAACGTCGGGTTCTTCGACCAGCAGTGCGCTTTGGCTGCTGCGCGCCCAGAGCGCAGCGGATGAATAGGCAGGGGCCCACACAACGAGGGGGACGGCCGCCTGGCAGTAGAGTCCGATCTTCGATGGAAAGCTCGTTCGCATGCGACGGGCATGGACGCTGTCGTGGGTCATCACGACGAGCAGTGCGTCAGCATTGGCCAACTGAGCCGCCACGTCCTCATCGGAGAGCGTACCTTGGTAGACGCCTGCTTCCTTGGCACGGCGCAGGATGTCGTCAGGCCAGTCGGGCTTTGCACCAATCAGCTGGAGTTCGATGGTGGAATCGTCCACCAGCCGCTCGAAAAGCTGTCGGATCGGATCGGCGTAGACATCGCTCATGTTGCCGACATAGACGAGACGGAAGCGACTTGCTGCCGACGGACGTTTTCGCGGGAACGGAGGCAACTTTGCGGCCCCATCGTAGAGAAGGTGTGCGTTGGGATGCGATCCGAGCTCCGTCTGCATCTGGGGAGAACTCACGAAGGCGAGCTGGCTCCTCTGATAGAGCCGTTTGAATTCACGTTCGACGCGCGGTCGGTAGAGGTTCGGGACGTAGGCTAGATCTGGCCACCAATCCATGAACATCGAGATGAGGGGGCGGCCGATATCACGGGCGATGTCCGCTGCGAGCGGCCAAAGGAGGCCATGTGCAACCGTCAGAACGATATCCGGCTGATATGCCCTTGCTGCACTTCTTACTGCTGAGGTGACCTGAGTCCCGGGGTGGAACTGAACCGCGGCATGGACCAACCGCGCGAAGCGGGTGCGTTGCAGGCGTTGAACCCATGCCGGGAACGTTACCTTTACAGAGCGGTCCGACTCCACTGGCCCGTCGGTTATGACGAGACAGTCAAAATCCGACACTGCCTCCAGTCGGCGTTTGAGCGCGATCTGGCCTCCTCCGCGTGCGGCTGGCGGCACCGACGAAATGATCAACAGCCGGGGTCTAGCCACGGTGAGCCAGTTCTGAGAACAGCGATTCCATTTCGGTTAGGTGCTCGGAAAAGGTTCGGATCGGGCGCACCCCGTCTGCCCCGGCGGACAGCTGGCGGTTGAGCCCCGTACGGAGCTCAGCCACCAGTTCCGGTTGATCGATCAGGCGAGCCATGCGCTGGAAAAGATCATCGGGCTTCGCCGCGTCGAAGATGATGCCACTGACGTCGGAGTTCACGTATTCGCTGGCTCCTGACTGGCGGCTGACGACTAAGGGCGTGCCCCGCGCCATCATCTCTAGGCCCACGAAACCCAAGGTCTCTGACCAAATTGATGGCATCAGACAAAGGTCGGCGTGCGCGGCGATGCGATCCAGATCAGTAACGTGGTATCGTCCGTGCTGGTGCACAGTCGGCAGGTCAAGATCGAGCCGATTCGGTCCGTAGAGGTGAAGTTCCCAGCGTACCCCGGTCGCCTGCAGGCGCAAAGCCAGCTCGCGGATGAGACCGGCGCCCTTGTAGATTCCGTTGATATTGAGTGCGGCTACGACCAGCGGGCGGCCCGGCGTTGCGGGACGTTCGACCGGAGTCCGGCGGACAAGACCCGGAGAAACCACGGGAAGGATACGCAGGTTCGCAAGCGGGCCGGCGATTCTTTGGAACTCGACCGCCTGCACTGACGATATTGCCTGAACGAGATCAACCGCGTGTAGGGCATGCGCGGCGGCTTGGGCTCGCTGGACGTAGGGACGGTTGTCCGTCCGCGACTGGTTAAGGCGGCGCGCGGCTCGGGTTGTCAGGTTGCGCAGCCGGTACAGCCAGCGGCCGGGCGGATTCCTTTCGGCCGCTCGTTCAAGCAGCGTGGCGAACCAGAAGGCGCGAAAGGGAAGAGCTTGCCGACAGCAGCTAACGCAATCCATGTCCGCGATGGCGAGGCGACAGGGGCTCGCGTCCGGGCGAAATAAATGCCCGGTTGCGCAGAGGGGAAAGTAGTCGTGTGCCGTGTACAGGGTCTTTGCTCCAAGCGCGCGGATCCGCGCCACCAGTTCAAGAGGTAGGCCAAAAAACGACTGGATATGGACGACCTCGGGGCGTTCGCGTTGGATGATCTCCAGGACCAAATCAGCCAGTCCGGGCGTGCCGGCGATGTCGCGCTGCGGATTGGTGGTGCCGACCCCACCATGCCCGTAGCGACCGGGATACAGACCGCCATTAAAAATCTGATAGCGGGTGATCTGGCCTGACGTTTTTTCCCAGCTCAGTCCGGGGGACGATTTGATCTCGGCCAGTGAAAGGGATGCCAATGAGTGCCCACGCGCGGTCAAGCCATCCATCAGCGCCTCTTGGTAGGAATTCGAAGAACCTGAGGTCTGATTGAGCCCGGCGGTAACGACTAGGATACGGTGGCGTGTACTCATCGAGAGGGAGACGAAACCGTCCGTCTTGGCTGATTTCGTGCAGCGCTTAGGTAGTGCTCATAGTGGACGCCTGCTGTACGAAGCTCCTTGGCTGCTTCCTCATAGACGTAGTTCTGCCAGTGTGGGTGGCGCTGGCGGTCACGAAAGAGAGGTCCGAACAGGGCGCGGATTCCGAAACGCAAGCCCTGCAGACCCATGCGCCACACGAACGGAAAGCGGCGAACTTCCGGCCGTCCAGCCAGGATTAGTTTGCCGTAGCCTCGCCCGAGCTCGAACGCTTCACGCACACCTCTTCGAAGGTGCATACGCTCGGGTCGCACGAGATGGAGAATGAAGAGCGCAGGGTCGTAGAAGAACTTTGACCCTGGAAACATCCGGCGGATCCGGACTTGGGGTACGGTCTCTTCGCCATAGGCAAACACGTCCGTGGCGTTGGAAAAGCAGCCGTCAAATCCACCGGAGTCTGCGAGGGCATCGCGCCTGAAGAAGATATTGCCGCCGCATAGAAACTCCTCGTCGTCCAATTCTCGTGCGGTGTCACCGTGGGTCACGGATCCGTAAGCATCCTTGAACCAATCGGGCTTGGGCGTCTCGTAGAAGGCAAAGAATGGTCCGCCGAAACAGATCGGATTTCGGGTGCATGCAATGTCGGCGGCGCGCGTGAGCCAGTCGGCACAGGCGGTCGCGTCGTCGTCAAGGTAGCCGATGACTCGTCCGCGCGCCCGAGCAGCCCCATAGACTCGAGCTTTGGGCAGGCCCCGCTCCGGACAGTTGTGATAGGAAATATGAGGATGCGCCGAGGTGAGCTCGGCGGACATCGCGGGCGTTTCGTCGGTCGAGTTGCCGTCGATGATGAGGATTTCGTAACGCGTGCGCTCGAACGCTTGCGTGAGCAAACTCTCCACGGCCTGACGCAGCAGCCGCGCCCGGTTGCGGGTGCAGATGATGATCGAGAGTTCGGGATGGCCGGACATGCTCAGGGCAGCTGCTGGAGTTTGCCGATGTCCGCATAGACCACATCAACATTCGGCCGAGGGGCGCCGGGCAGGGGAGCCACGCGCACGTGGGCCATGTTCAGCCTGTGGGGCTGGAGCAGTCCGGCCAGCACATCCGTGAGCGGAGTGGCGCGTCCGCTGCCGACATTGTAGACCTCACCCGATTGGCCGTGGACAAGGATGCGTTCGTAGGCAGCTACCGCCTCCGCCACGGGTAGATAATCCCGCTGGCTGCCGAGCGGGCCGACCGTGATGTGGTCCGTTCGGCCGGCCTTGAGCTCAGCGATCTGCTGCTGGACCCGGCCGGGAAAGAGGGACGGGCTGCAACCCTCGCCGAGGAGGTTGAACGTTCGCGCCATCACGACGTTCACGTGCTGCTGCCGATGGGCAAAGCCCATAATCTGGGTCTGCATGACTTTGGTCAGGCCGTAGACCGAGACCGGACGAAGCGGGGCGGTTTCCGCCACGGCGCCGGGCTCAGGCCAGCCGTACTCCGCCGCGCTGCCGATAAGGAGTATGCGGCAATCAAGGCCCAGCTCGGCAACAACTTCGAGCAGGTGCTTGGCGGCGAGCGCATTCGTGCTGAAATCCGGTTCCCAGGTATTCGAAAACGTACCAGCGCAGTGCACGACCTCGTCTGGCTTGTGCTTGGCCAGCATGGCGCGGAGGTCGTCGCGGCGGGTGACGTCACAGGTGACGAATCCTTCGGTGGGATTACGCACGCTCCCGATGATCCGGTGACGTCGTCCCTGCAAATGAGCGATCAGGTGGCGCCCGGTGAATCCGGTCGCGCCCGTCACCAGCGTGGTGCGTTGCGTCACAGCCCCCATTCTTCCTTCAGTCGGGCGAAATCCTGATTCGCGATGTCGTAGTCCTCCGGTCGTCCGATATCGAGCCAGTAGCCGCCGAAGGGGAACGTCTCGATCTTCCGCGCCTCGCGGATGCCGTCGAGCATCAGGGTGTCGAAACCGTACGGCTTTCCCTTCGCGAGGCGCTGCACCGCGGAACGATTGAGGCAGTAGATGCCCATACTGACGTCGAAGTCGAAAACAGGCTTTTCCCGGAAGCGCGTAATCCGGCCCTCGGCATCGGATTCGAGGACGCCGAAGTCACTTTTGACGACACGCTTGTAGGTCGCGACGGTGACCTCGTTGCCCTGCGCCACGTGGTGCTTGAAGAATGCCGCGTAGTCGAGGTTGCACAGCAGGTCGCCGTTCATGACCAGGAAATTTTCCGGCAGATCGTCAATGAGTGTGAGCGGCCCGATTGTGCTGAGGGGCTCCTTTTCCTCGGAGTAGTCGATCGTTACACCCCAGGTCGATCCGTCGCCGCAGAAGGCCCGAATCAGGCTGGCCTTGTGGTTTACGGCAAACGTCAGGCGGGTGAAACCCGCGCGTGCCAGCTGACGGATCACGACTTCGATGATGGGCAGGTCGCCACCTACCGGTACGAGAGGCTTGGGCAGCGTGATGGTGTACGGGCGCAGACGCGTGCCTTTTCCGCCGGCGAGGATGATGGCTCTCATGGAGTGTTTGGTGTCTTCAGGGGGATATAGAGTGTCCCGAAGGAATCTGAGTACGCGGGCACGCGGTCCAAGCCGGCCGCGGCGAGCTGGGCCTCCACGAATGGGCGGTTGTTTCGAGATTCGCCGACGAACGCGATCCCGCCGAGAAGCGCGCGACCCGCCTGGTCGAGGGTGGATGAAAGCGGCTCTTCCGAGAGTGCCAAACCATGATGGATCGCGGTCTCCATGATCATGCGCCGTTTGCTGTGGTAGGCGAGGGTTGGATCCCAGTCGAAACCATAGACCACACAGTAGTTATTGGCCGAAATCTGCTGGTTGATGGCTTGGGCCAGCGGCAGGGCCGGAGACAGTTCAGTACGCTGTTTTGGCAGGTACCAGCTGGCGTGAGCGTTGCGATACTGATAGAAGATAAGGAAACAGGTAAGAATGCCTGCGGTGAGTGGCACCCGGGGATCCGAGACCAATGGTGCAAAGGCGAGACCGAGGGCGAGCACGACGAAGAGGCCATTCGCATACCAGTAGTAATCGTGGGCGAAATAGAGATTGGTGAATACGAGCGGCGGAAGAATGAACAGGCCGGCAAGCGCAAGCAGGGCCCAGCGCCAGCGGGGAAAGAGCGCAAGACAGATGAGGGCGAATATCACGTTGATCCGGTCGATCACCAGATTGCCCACGAAGAGTTCGAATCTTCGCCAAGTGTCGACTGAGAGCCTCTGTTCCAAGGTGCCGTAGTTCCATGTTCTCAGCGCCTCTGAGGTGAGAGTTGCCGTGAAGGGCTGGGAGGCTTTCACAGCATCGGAGTAGGCTGTCCAGAGGAAGGTGGCAGCTACGGGAATCAAATACCCGAGTATGCAGGTGACGAGAAGTCCCCGGATGTTCGAAAGCACCGGCGCCGTTCCTGCGCGCCTGGCCATCCAGGCGATCGGCAAGGTTGCCGCGAGACATCCGGCAAATGTGGTCGCCTTGGTCAGGCCAGCCATAATACCGAGTGAGATCAGCGCCATTCCCGACAGTAATCCAGGGCCTGCAACCCAGCGGTGAAACGCGACCAGGAACCACACGCCCAAAGCAAGGGCGGTGGATTCGATCGAGAACGCCCGCGACCACGAAATGTACGTGGGGGCGAGCAAAGGCAGTGCGAGTACAAACGGCAGCTCAGGTCCTACGCGCAGGACCTTGCGGAGGAGTATGGCTGCTCCGGCGAGGGCGAGATAGAATGCCGCGAGACTGACGAGCCTGCCGCTTGGCTCGAGCGGTATCGGGGTGAGCCATGATAGTGCGGCGACGAGGGCCTGGTAGGTCGGAAATTCAAAAGGGATCGACCAGCCGGGTCCGAGGACCGGTACCGGGTAGGCGAGTGAGGGGCCGGATTCCAGAAAGGATTCAGCCACGATGGCAGTCTGGCTCTGGCGCCAAGGATTGAAGTCGGCGATCGGGCGATTCCAACCCACTCCGACCATCGTCACGTGATACAGAAGTGCGGCGCTGAGGAAGGCCCAGGCCAGATTGCGCTGAGCTCGTGTAGCCGTGCGATCGCCGGAGAGGTCGGACTTAGCGTTGGTCACGAGACATCATGGTTTCCCAAGCTGAATTTAAAGGGGGACTTGTTCACTACGCTTGGCCGGAATCTTAAAGCGGTCGGCCGCGCGTTGGGTTTACCCGGCCGCTTGCGAAGGCGAAGCATCACGGCTTCAGACATTGTAGATGCCGGCTTTGTAGCCGGCGGCATTCTTTGGATTGGAAAACCAAGCAATCGTCTCAGCGAGGCCGTCCTTCAGCAAGGTGGTTGGTTTCCAGCCCGTGAGGGCGAGCATCTTGCGGTGGCAGCCGAGCAGGCGCTCGACCTCGGATTTTCCCGGCCGCAGCCGGGCGTCGTCGGGTACGATACTCGCCGCGGGATTGATCAGGCCGATCAGGGTTTGTGCGAGGTCGCGGATGGAGATTTCCACGCCCGTCGCGAGATTGATCTCCTGGCCGACCGTTGCATCCGAGGTCATTGCGGCCACGAATCCCTCGGCCGTGTCACGGACGTAGTTGAAGTCGCGCGTGGCGTCCAGATTGCCGAGCCGGATCGACGTGGAGCCGGCCAGCAGCTGCGTGATGATGGTGGGGATCACCGCACGCGCCGACTGGCGCGGACCGTAGGTGTTGAAGGGGCGGACGATGACGACAGGCAGGTCGAACGAGCGATAGAACGACTCGGACAGGCGGTCGGCACCAATCTTGGTGGCGCTGTAGGGCGACTGGCCCTGGAATGGATGCTTCTCGTCGATCGGCACGTATTGTGCGGTGCCGTAGACTTCGGAGGTCGAAGTGACGATCAGCTTGGCCACGCTGGTTTTTCGCGCGGCCTGCAGGATGTTGAGCGTGCCCTTGATGTTCGTGTCGACGTAAGAATCGGGCGAGTGATACGAGAAGGGAATGGCGATCAGCGCGGCGAGGTGGAAGACGACATCGCATCCTTTCATGGCGGTTTCCACGCCGTTGGGATCGCGGACGTCGCCGGCGAAAACCTCGATCCGGGCCTTGTTCTCCGGTGCGAGGTGATCGAGCCAGCCCCAGGAGTTGAAGGAATTGTAGAAGACGAAGGCCTTCACGCGTGCGCCGTGGGCCAGCAGCGTTTCCACGAGATGGCTCCCGATGAAGCCGTCAGCACCCGTGACGAGGCAGATTTTTCCTTGGAGGTTCATGGTGTCGAGGGTTTGGGCGGCATGAGCAGGCGCTCGCCGGCGCGCAGTCGGGTCAGCCAGAGGCCGGCAATGAGGTTAAGATGAGGGCGCTCCTTAAGGGGATGCCGCAGCAGTTCGCCCAGGGCGCGTCGCGTGGCGTCGCGCTCCGCATCCACATAGCCGCGGTTGCGGCGAACACAGGCGCACTCCGCGTAGTATCGCGCAGGCGAGACCGTGGCGGAGCGTACGATGTCGTTCCGATCCAGGTGCTCGAGAAAGTAGGTGTACAGCTCGTTGCACTCCTTCACGTGGATCGGCGAGCGGCTGTCCTGCGTCGGGTGATTCCGGTATTTCATCAGTACCTGCGGCACCCGACGGAACTCAAAGTGCGCCGAGAGCCGGTACCACATGTGGTTGTCCTGGGTCGTGCGCAGCGATTCATCGAATCCGCCCACGCGGTCGAAGCAGTGCCGGGGAATGAGGTGGGCGTTGGCGTTGAAGGCGCCGTACTGGGCAAAGAAGACGCGGCAGGTTCCGGCGGGCACATCCGGTGTGTACTCGAAGAACTGGTGTCCGCCGTGCGAGTCGATGTGTTCGACGTCGCAGTAGAGGATCGTGTCGGCCGGAACGCGCGCCATGCGCTCCATCTGCGCGGCGACCTTGTCCGGCAGATAGAGGTCGTCGTGGCTCAGCCAGGTGAAGTAGTCACCGGTCATCTCCTTGAGCGCCACGTTCAGGGCGCTGGCTACGCCGCCATTGGCCTTCTTAACGTAGCGGACCGCGCCGCCCTGGGCGGTGACCAGCTGCTCTAGCGGCTCCGTGAACGGTGAGCCGTCGTTGACGATAAGGATTTCGATATTGGGGTAGGTCTGGGCGCGGGCGCTGGCGAGGGCCTCGGCGAAGTAGGCGAGGTTCACCGCGTCGCGGATGAACGCCGGCATGATCAGGGAGACTTTAGGACGGGCGGTCATGGGCGAGAGGCTTCACGGGGCGCCATCACGAACCAGCGCATCGGTGCGCCTCGCAGTTCGTCGGCGAAGTCACGGAGCTGTCGGAAAAGATAGAGCCGTAGCAGGGGATTGGCGGGATAGGAAAAATCCGAGAGGCGGCGCGGACGAGTTTCGATTTGCTCGATCCGGTGCGTGCCTTCGAAGCGGGCGCGGAGCCGTTCACCGAGTCGTTCGCGGCGCAGGTCGTGGAGCTCGACGACAACGTGGTACTGACGAAGGGCATCGATCACCGGTCCGTCCAGCAGTTCGTCTTCCGCGCCTTCCACATCCATCAGGAGAAGACCGCGAGGCCACGCGCGCAGCAGGGGAGAAAGCTCCGCCGGCGTGCAGAGTCCGCGCACATCGATCCGCTCGGACACTTGGTTGCGCGCGGCGTAGCGCGTGAGAAGCTCCCGGCCAGCCGGATCCTGCTCAAAGGCGATAATCTTGGTCGTGGGCCAGCGGCGAGCGCAGCCGAGCGCATAGTACCCCTCGGCCGCACCCACGTTGATCACCACGGGTGGCGGGACGGCATCAAATCGGGTGAGGGTGTCCACCAACTCGTTTTCGTAAACGCCGAGTCGTTTGGGCCAGTTGGCACTGCCCACGCTTTCAGCCGGGTAGATCATGCCGGCGAAAGGGCCTCCGGCCACCACTTCCCGGACGGCGAGGTCCGATAGGGAACGCCGTGCGACTTGCGCAGGACGCATCGCGGCCGGGATGAGGGCCTTGATCAGTTGCGTGGGAGAGAACGACATGGGCGGTGATCCGTTCGAGACGAGCTTAGTGCAAGTAGGCGTAAGTGTCTGAACGTTCGGATACGACGAGGTCGCCGATGGACTTGAGCCGGGCTACGCACTCCAGCTGGCTCTGCGTGCGACAGGTTGCTGATCGACGGACTCCTGCGTCGAAGAGAAACGTGAGGCACGTTTCTATGTCGATTTGATCTCCAGAAGAGACGCGACACCGAAATTCACTCATGAATGGACGCTGTCAGTTCGGTCGTAGCTCCAGTTAAACGCTGGAGCTACCACTCCGGGTCGTTGGGCGATCCAATACGGGGAGAGTATGAATCCGCCTGTAACTTTGAACTCGATGGCAGGGCAGGAGTCGCCGGGGCCGCCAAAGAGCCAGCGCACGAAAGTCAGGCTGGCCATGAGTTCAACGCGGTAGTTGCCCTCGTTGAGAAAGTGCGAAGGGATTTTTACGCCAAATTTGGCTTTTCCGGGATGCAGGCGTTTGCGATCTCCGTTGCAGTCATTGTGGAAGGTCCAGAAAACGATTTCCTGCCGCTCATCAATTACGGCGACACCGACGCTAGTTGCGGCGTCGAACGTTTCGACGGCGCCCTCGACGTTGAGCCACAGCTCGCGGTCTCCAGGGATGTGGGCAGTCGCAGCGCCGCCTTGCTCAGCTGACACCCAGAAACGCGTCGGCTTGAAATAGGGATTGTTGAACGTGTTCGTACCGGAGTTGCGCCACTCGCTTCCTGAGGCTGCGCCACCGTCGCCGAGATAGCGCCGGATCACATCGCTCACATCATGGCTTTGCAGGGCAAGGCGTCCGGCTTGGAGCAGCAGCGCGCTCCGGCACAGCCGTTGGAGCGAGGGCATGTTGTGGCTGACGAAGAGCACGGTGCGTCCCTGGTCGCGGGATACGTTCTCCATCTTACCGAGGCACTTGTCCTGAAAATTCGCATCGCCGACGGCGAGGACCTCGTCGACAATGAGCACGTCAGGATCAAGGTGAGCGGCGACGGCAAAGGCCAAGCGCATGCGCATGCCGCTACTGTAGTGTTTCACCGGCGTATCGATGAATTTTTCGACCTCTGCGAAAGCGACGATTTCGTCGAAGCGACGGGCGATCTCGGCGCGGCGAAGTCCGAGGATGGCTCCATTGAGGAAAACGTTTTCCCGGCCGGTCAGGTCCTGGTGGAAACCCGTTCCCACCTCGAGCAGGGAGGCGACCCGGCCGCGGAGGATGGCTCGTCCGGCGGTCGGTTCGGTGATGCGGGAGAGGATCTTGAGCAGGGTTGATTTGCCGGCGCCGTTGCGTCCGATCACGCCGACCACCTCGCCCGGCTGAACTTGAAATGAAACATCACGCAGGGCCCAGAATTGCCCTGGATCTTCCGGTGGCGGACCTCCGCGGAAGCGCCGTGCCAGCCGTGCGAGGTCGTCGCGCAGCGTGGTCGCCCCCACCACGCCAAGCTGATACTTCTTGGAGAGACCTGTGACTTCGATGATCGGCTTGCTCATGTGCTAGGCCACATCGATTACGGTGCGCTCCGCCCGGGAAAAGGCGCTGAGTCCGAGGAGGAGAAGGGTGGCGGTGATCGCTGAAGAGCCGAGGGCCAGACCGGGCGTCCATGAACTGTGGCCGAGGAGCGCCAGCTTCATCGCCTCCACGGGAGCAGTCATGGGATTGAGCACGGCGACCCAGCGCCAACGGGCTTCTTCCGAGATCATCGATAGCGGGTAGACCACCGGCGTGGCGTAGAACCAGAGCTGAACTAGGACCGGAAGGACGTGCTGAAGATCCCGATACTTGCCCGTCGCGGCCGCCAACAGGCAGCCCACGCCGATGGCAAGCAGCACGATCTGCACTTGGGCGAGCACCACTAGACCGAGGGCGGGCAGTGCGGGCGTCAGGATGGCGTGGCTGTAGTCGGTGAACGTGCGATAGTAAAACCAGAGCGCCGCGAACGTGAGGAACTGAATCGCCAGCGCCACGTGGTTGCCTGCGGCGACTGAAAGCGGAACGGTCAGGCGTGGAAAATAGATTTTGCCGAACAGGTGCGCGTTACCGGTGAACGTGCCGGCGACGGTGGGCATCGTTTGCGCGAAGTAGGTCCACGAGAGCAACCCGCAGAGATAAAAGAGGACGGGAGGCGAGTTGTCCGTCGGCAATCGGGCCAGTCGTCCGAAGACGACGGTCAGGACCGCCGTCATCATCAGGGGCTGCAGAACAAACCAAGCCGGCCCGAGCAAGGTCTGCCGATATTTGGCCGAAAAGTCGCGCTGCACGAATTGCGTGAACAGGTCGCGGTAAGCCCACAGTTCGCGCCAAGGCACGCGCAGCCAACCGCTGGCCGGCTGGATGACCGTCTCGATGGCGGGTGGGCTGGAATCGGCGGAAGGAGACTTCATGAGGACAAAGCTTCGCCCGGTCGCTTCCGGCTAGCGGAACGTCCTTGGTTTCGGGCCAATGGGGATAAACCCATGCGGGTGTAGCGGGATAGGGTGATTACCCTATCACCATCGGAAGCCTAGTAACAGGGGTAACTAGAGCAATCCTGTTGATATACGAAATGTTACGTGGCAATCGCCGCAGAGATTTCCCTTGCTTTTCCCGGACCGGCCAAGGCTTCGACTAGGGCGAGGCCGAATTCGAGCGCCGTGCCGGCGCCGCGTGATGTAATTAATTTACCATCAATCACTAGGCGCTCGGATAGGCGCGCGGTAGGCAACTCACTGGCAACCGAAGGATGGGCGGTGAAGTTTCGTCCGTCCAATATCCCGGCGTCGTGCAGTGCGGTCGGGGCCGCACAGATCGCGGCCAGCCAGCCAGGACCGGTGGCCTGCAGCGTGATCCGGGCCCGGACCCGTGCGTCGGCGCGGAGGAGTTTTACGCCGGGTCCTCCGGGCAGGACGAGCAGGTCGAAGACCTGCTGTTCAGGGATCGCGGACAGGGTTGTTGTGGCATGTAGCGTGATTCCGGTCCGCCCCGTGACGTGAATGCCGTCGGCCAGCGCGGCGACCGTCACGTCGAATCCGGCCCGTCGCATCAGGTCTATCGGCGTGACCGCTTCGATTTCCTCGAATCCCTCTGGCAATATCATAAGCACCGTGGTCATGTCGGATTTCTATCGACGCATGAGTGCAGAGGAAAACGGTTTTTTGACGGGCCGACGCCTGATTGTCTTCGGCGCGGGCTACGTCGGCTCCGCCGTCGTGCTCGCGGCTCGCGAGCAGGGTATGGAGGTCACGGCCTTGACACGGAATCCCGACAAAGCCGCCGCCTTGGCCTTGGCGGGCGTGCGCACGGTCGTGGCCGACCTGAGTTCATCCGAGTGGCATGCGCAACTCTCGCCTGACACGGACTTCATCCTCAACTGCGTCAGCTCGGGCGGCGGGGGACTCGAAGGCTACCGCAAGAGCTACGTGGACGGCCTGCGCTCGATCCTTGATTGGGCCCGGTCAACGCCTTCGCCGGGGATGCTGATCTACACCGGCAGCACCTCGGTTTACCCGCAGGATGGCGGAGTTCGAGTGAGCGAGGAGGCGTCGACCGCGGAATCAACCGGCAACGCGCGCATCCTGCTTGAAGCGGAGGACCTTGTCCGCGCTTGGGCCGGTCGTTGGTTTATTCTCCGTCTTGCCGGCATCTATGGACCCGGACGGCACCACCTGCTGGATCAGTTGCGGGCGGGCGCGGACACGCTGGCAGGACAGGGTGAGCATCACCTCAACCTGATTCATCGCGACGATATCGTGACAGCGATTCTCGCCGCCTTCCGGGCACCTAGCTCGGTGCCGAGCGGGATTTTCAATGTCGCGGACGATGGCGCGGCGCCCAAGGCCACCCTCGTCAAGTGGATTGCCGCGCGTTTGGGCTGCCCCGAGCCGGCGTTTTCGGGCGAGCCGGTGACGGGGCGGCGGAGGGGGACCCCGGATCGGGTGATCGCCAACGACCGGATCAAACGGGTGTTGGGATGGCAGGCCCGTTACCCGACTTTTCGCGACGGGTACGCTGCTTTCTTGGCGAATCCTCCGGCTTGACCGGCTGCGTCCGCGACCGTGCATTCCGTCCTTGCCAGTACCGCCCTCCGTGGGCGCACTAGGCGACCCACGACAAGACGAACCCTCTGCGGTTTGTCATCACTCACTCCCACCTCCTAATCCCTCACTTCCATGGCCGGCGTAGGCAAACTCCTCAAACAAGCCCAGAAAATGCAGCGCTCGATCGAGACGCTTCAGACCCAGCTGGAGGCGAAGGAGATCGACGTCACCAGCGGCGGCGGCGCGGTGAAGATCAAGATCAACGGCGCCGGCAAGTTCCTCGCGCTCACGCTCGACCCGGAGTTTCTCAAGGAAGACGGCAAGCTCATCAGCGACACCCTGCTCGTTGCCATTCAGGACGCCGCCAAGCAGGCCAAGGAATTCAACGACTCCGAGATGCAGAAGGTCACCTCGGCCTTCCAGATGCCGGGGATGATGTAAGGGAATTTTCGATTTTTAGGATTTTCTAATTTTGATTTCGGCACGCCTGTTTCCGTGACCGGCTTGTAATCGAAAATCATCAATCGAGAATCGAAAATCCAATGACTCCCGCCTTCGACCAGCTGCGGCAGCATTTGAAGCGGCTGCCGGGGTTGGGCTATCGTTCATCAGAACGCATCGCCCTCCACCTGCTGGTCGAGAAACCGGCGCAGCTGCCGGCCCTGGTGGAGGCCTTGCAGGCCGCGGCACGCAGCGTACGTCGGTGCGTGCGCTGCGGAAACCTGGCCGAGGCGGACGACTGCGCGATCTGTGCCGACGTCCGGCGCGACCGGCGTGTGGTGTGTGTGGTGGAGCACGTGCCCGATCTGGTCGCCGTAGAGCGCTCGGGAGCGCACACTGGCGTTTATCATGTGCTGCACGGCAAGCTGTCGCCGGTGCAGGGCGTCGGTCCGGAGGATCTCAATTTCGCGCCACTGCTGACACGATTGGCTGCGGGTGAAGTCGACGAACTCATTCTCGCGCTTTCGAACGACGTGGAGGGCGAGGCCACGTGTCACTACCTGACGCAGCACCTGCCGCCGGGCGGCAGCGTGCGGGTCTCGCGCATCGGCTTTGGCCTGCCGAGCGGCGGCGGCGTGCTCTACGCCGACTCCGTTACACTCAAGAGCGCTCTCGATGGGCGCCGGGCATATTCGTAGTTGCCCGGGTGAGCGTGATCGGTTCACTCAGGGCGTTCTTTGCGGGCGTCGTATATCGGCTATTATGTGAGCTTCCCAAGCTTGAGAGGAGGGTTCGACTCCCTCCGCCCGCACCATTTTTCCTACCTTTCCGGCTGCAAGGGCGTAGCAGAGGCGCATTGCCCGGTGCTGTCAGACGCAGTCGCTGCCTCTTAGGCGGCGAGAAAAGTGGCTAAAATCCCGTCAACGTTACTTTCACCTTTCGTGCCCCTTGCTTATGATTATTACCCCAACGTTTCGTCGTGGTCTGGTTGTCGCGGTTTCGTGTTTTTCCTTCGCTTCGGCGCTCGTGGCTGGTCCCTGGGAGCCGCTCTTCAACGGCAAGGATTTCACGGGCTGGAAGCAGCTCAATGGCACGGCGCCGTACGCGGTGGTCGATGGCGCGATTGTTGGCACGACGGTTGCCGGTTCGCCCAACAGTTTTCTGGCCACGGAAAAAACCTACGGGGACTTCATCTTCGAGTGCGAGATGATGCAGGACGTCGGGCCGAGCAACAGCGGCGTCCAGTTCCGCGGTCTCAGCACCGCTGAGTACAACAACGGGCGCGTGCATGGTTATCAGATGGAGATTGAATCGTCATCCCGTGCGTGGGCCGGCGGCATCTACGACGAGGCGCGCAAGGGCTGGTTTTACCCGGTGACGCTCAATCCCAGTGCGCACTCCGCCTACCAGTTCGGCCGGTGGAATCGCATTCGCATCGAGGCGATCGGTTCGACGATTCGGACCTGGATCAATGGCGTGCCGGTTTCGTCGGTCGTCGACAACCAGACCGCCGCAGGTTTCTTCGCGCTGCAGGTTCACAGCATCAACAACCCGTCCGACGCCGGCCGCCGCAATCACTGGCGCAACCTTCGCGTGCAGACGACCGATCTCCAGCCGTCACCTTCCGATGGCCTCTATGTCCGCAACCTGATCCCGAACAACCTCAGCGCCGAGGAGCAGGCCCAGGGCTGGCGCCTGCTTTGGGATGGCCAGACGACCAAGGGCTGGCGCTCGGCCAAGGGTGGGGCGGTTCCCTCCAGCTGGGAGGTCAAGGACGGCGTTCTTACCGTGCTTGGAACGGACGGCGGCGCTGATTTGGCCTCGGAAGAGCAATTCGGCGCCTTCGAGCTGCAGCTCGAGTTCCGTCTGAGCGAGGGAGCCAACAGCGGCGTGAAGTATTACGTCAAGAACGCCAACGGCTCCAGCGTCGGACTCGAGTATCAACTCCTCGATGATGCCAAGCACCCCGATGCCAAGATGGGCTCGGGCGGCAACCGGACGCTCGCGTCGCTCTACGATCTGATTCCTCGGGGCAAGATGCCGGGCGGCCTGGCCGTGATTCCCCGCGTCGGCGAATGGCAGCATGCGCGCATCGTCGCGCGAGCCGATAACCGCGTGGAGCACTGGCTCAATGGGATCAAGGTCGTCGAGTTCGACCGCAGCTCGCCGCTTTTTGCCTCACTCGTGGGACGCAGCAAGTTCGCGAAGGAGGAAGGATTCGGCCAGATCGAGCAGGGGTTCATCATCCTGCAGGATCACGGCGACAAGGTCGACTTCCGGAGCATCAAGGTGCGCGCGCTCGCGCCCTGATGCGCAGGCCGCTGGCCCGCTGAACGTGTAGGGGCGTGGCTCGACCACGCCCGGTTCGGAAGGCGCGCACGAGGCGCGCCCCTACGCCCAATCTGCAATCAAGCGGGCCAGCGGCCCTCCAGAGGCCGGCGAGCCCGCGCTCCCAGGGAAAGCCGAACCTAACCTCAGACGTCGGCCGTGACCGACGCACCCTGGCGGTTGCGCCAGCGATCAAGCACCCGCTTGTGAATGTCGTCGGGTGAAAGGCCGTGGGCCGCGCGAAGTTCCTCCGGCGTCGTGCCGTGCTCGACGAACTTGTCGGGCCAGCCGATGCGCTCGACCGCCGTAGAACAGTCCGCTTCCTGCAGGGCCTCGAGCACCGCGCTGCCGAATCCGCCGGTCTGCACGTGATCTTCCATCGTGACCAGCAGGGGGATGCAGGCTGCGTGGCTGAGCAACAGGGCGCGATCGAGTGGCTTGACGAAGCGGGCGTTGACCACGCCCACCGAGAGATTTTCTTCCTTCTCGAGACGGGCGGCGATCTTGAGCGCTTCAGGCACCATTGGACCGATGGCCCAAATCATGATGTTCGAACCCTGGCGCAGGACCTCGGCCTGACCGATCGGGAGCGCGACCGGGCGATCCTTGATCTTCACGCCGGTGCCGGCTCCGCGCGGATAGCGGATGAAGGCGGGCGCGTTGAGGCCGATGCTCGTGTGCAGCATGTCTACAAGCTCATCCTCGTCCTTGGGCTGCATCACGGTTACGTTCGGCACGCAGCGCAGGTAGGAGAGGTCGAAGAGACCGTGGTGCGTCGGGCCGTCGTTGTGGGAGAGTCCGGCCCGATCCATGCAGAACGTGACGGGCAGGTTCTGCAGCGCGACGTCGTGAATGATCTGGTCGTACGCGCGCTGGAGGAAGGTCGAATAGATCGCGACGACGGGCTTGATGCCCTTGGTGGCGAGGCCGGCCGCAAAGAGCACGGCATGCTCCTCGGCGATGCCGACGTCAAAGAATTGTCCGGGGCAGGCCTTTTCGAGATGCGTCAGGCCGGTACCGCTGGGCATTGCGCCGGTGATGCCGACAATCGCGCGATCCGCCTGGGCAAACGTGGCGAGGGCGCGACCGAACACATCCTGGTAATTCGGTGGCGTGCCCGCCGGGGCCTTCTTGCTTTCGCCGGTGTCCGGATCGTAGGGGCTGGCACCGTGGAATTTCTCGGGCGAGTTGACCGCAGCGCTAAGGCCGCGGCCCTTCTTCGTGAGGACGTGGATCAGGATCGGCGTATCGCAGTTCTTGGCGAACTCGAGGTTCTTGACCAGTTCGTCGAGATTGTGGCCGTCGATCGGGCCGAGATAGCGCAGACCGAACTTCTCGAAGAGGGACGACTCAACGAAGAAGTCCTTCGTTTCACGCTTCCACTTCGTGTAAACTCGATGCATGTCCTGGCCGCCGGGCAGACCAGTGAAGAACTTTTCCAGATCGTGATGGATCTTGTTGTACGTCGGATTGGTGCTGAGCCGGTTGAGGTACCGGGCCATGGCGCCAACGTTGCGCGCGATCGACCACTCGTTGTCGTTGAGGATGACGACGAGGCGCTTGGTCGAGCTGACCACGTTATTTAGCGCTTCCAGCGTGATGCCGCAGGTGAAGGCCGCGTCGCCGCAGAGGGCAACGACGTGCTCGGAAGAGCCACGCAGGTCGCGGGCCGTGGCCATGCCGAGCGCGGCACTCAGGGCGGTGCCGGCGTGACCGGCGCCAAAGCTGTCGTGCTCGCTCTCGCCCCGCATGAGGAAACCGCTGGCTCCACCGGTGCGACGCAGGTTGCGGAAGAACTCGCCGCCGCGGCCTGTCAGCAGCTTGTGCACGTAACCCTGGTGGGCGACGTCGAATACGAACTGATCGGCGGGGGTGTCGAACACCCGGTGCAGCGCGATGGTCAGTTCGACCACGCCGAGATTGGGTCCGACGTGACCGCCGTTGGTGGAGGTGACCGCGATGATCTCATCACGGATCTCCTGCGCCAATTGCGGCAGTTGGGTGGCGGACAGGCCTTTGACATCGGCCGGGCCGCGTATGCCGTCCAGCAAACGCGGACCTTTCGGTGAAGCCGGGGCCTCGGAGGAAGTATTCATCGACAAAATGGAGGGGAGGGAGCGCAGAGCCGACGGGCTCAGGCTTCTCGTGGAGCCTCGGTCGCGGCAAAGGCCGTCAGGGCGTCCTTTTGCTTGGCGAGTTGCTCAATCCGGAGCTCGGCATCCTTCAGCCGAGTTTCGCAGACTTTTAGTAACTTGTTGCCATCCTCGAACTTCGCCAACAACTCGGCCAGCGGCACCTGGCCGGATTCCATCGATTCAACGATGGATTCGAGCTGGGCGAGGGCGTCCTCGAAGGAGAGTGTGCGGGTGGCCTTGGTTTCCACCCGGGACAAGATGCCGGGCGGAAACGCGTTTTCAATCAATCTTTGGGTCGAGGAAGTACGACCACCGGGGTGGGGAGATGGCCTTTTGAGTTGGCGTTGAGAGAAAAGTGCATGGATTGCCTGCATGCTCCTGTTGATCGTTCTTGTGCTCATTATGCTACGGCTGGGCGCTGAGTTATGGCTCGGCGCACTCAATCGGGCGGAGGTTCGCCGGCACGCCGAACGCCCACCGGAGGCCGCGGCGGCGATCATGGATGGCGAGACGTATCGCAAGTCGGTTGATTATACCTTGGCGAAAAACCGGCTCGGCCGGCTGGAGCTGATCTTTGACGCCGGGGTGCTGGCGCTGGTTCTGACCAGCGGGTTTCTGCCCTGGCTCTTTGGCCAGGTGGCGGCCTGGGCCCCGGGCGCGGCGTGGGACGATGCGTTGTTCATTCTGCTCGCGAGCTTCCTGATCGGCATCCCCAGTCTGCCGTTTGAGTGGATCGCGCAGTTCCGGCTCGAGGCCCGCTTTGGCTTCAACAAGAGCACCCCGGCGCTCTGGATCACCGACAAGCTCAAGGGCGCCGCGATCGGTGTGATCATCGGCTTTCCGCTGCTCTGGGCGCTGCTGGCCCTGGTCCGCTGGATGGGAAGCACGTGGTGGATCGGGGCCTTCGTGCTCATCATGGGGTTCCAGCTTTTGATGATCGTGCTTTATCCGAAGTTGATCCTCCCACTCTTCAACAAGCTGACGCCGCTGCCCGAGGGCGAGCTGCGCACGCGGCTGATGGCGCTGGCGGACCGCACCGGCTTTCAGGCGCGCACGATCGAGGTGATTGACGGGAGCAAGCGCTCGGGGCACTCCAACGCCTACTTTACCGGCTTCGGCCGGTTCCGCCGTATCGTGCTGTTTGATACGCTGATCAACCAGCTGACCCCGGTCGAACTCGAGGCGGTGCTGGCGCATGAGGTGGGGCACTACAAGCGAGGGCACATCCCCAAGATGATCGCGATGTCCGCCGTGATGTTGTTCGGCGCATTCGCGACCCTGGCCTGGCTCTCAGCCAGCCCGTGGTTCAACTGGACCTTCGGCCTGCCGGCCGGCGAGATTGCGCCGTCGTTCCTGCTCTTCGGCCTGTTGAGCGGGCTGGTGACGTTCTGGTTCTCGCCGCTGGGCAACATCCTTTCCCGCAAGTTTGAGTATGAAGCAGACGACTTCGCCCGGGTGGCCCTCGGCTCGTCCGAGCCGCTCGTTGGTGCCTTGCGCAAGCTGGCCCAGAAGAACCTGAGCAACCTGACGCCTCATCCGTGGTTCAGCGGGTTTTACTACTCGCATCCGACACTCGTTGAACGCGAGCGGGCGATGCTGGCCCGCTCAGTCTAAGCTGGCGTCATGACCGCTGCCGCCACCGTGTCATGACTGCCCAAGGTTTACGGTGGTGGATTGCGATCGGGAGTCTGTTGTGCGCGCTCGGCGCTGTCGTGCGGGCGGAGTCACTTACGGTCGCGACCTACAATGTGGAGAACTACACGCTGGCCGATCGGATGACGCCGGATGGCTATCGACCGGCGTACCCGAAACCGGAGGTGGCCAAGGCGGCGTTGCGGTCGGTCTTGCGGGCGATGAATGCTGACGTCGTGGTGCTGCAGGAAATGGGCGGACGCGCCTACCTGGATGAATTGCGCCGCGATCTTGCGGGCGAGGGACTGAGCTATCCGCATGCGGAAATCCTGGAGGCGAGCGACGAGCCCCGTCATGTTGCGGTGCTGTCGCGCCGGCCGTTCACCCGTGTCCGGCGACATGCGGATTTGCGCTTCGCCTATTTCGGCGCGGACGAGCCGGTGAAGCGCGGGCTGCTTGAGGTCGCGGTCACGTTTGACGGAAGCGAACTCACGCTGTTTGCCGTGCATCTGAAGAGCCGCACGACCGACCGGAAGGATGACCCCGCCTCGGCCGCCCGCCGGGCCGGTGAGGCCGAGGCGATCCGCGACCGGATTCTGGCGCTGTATCCCAACCCGACTTTGGTGCGCTTTCTGGTGGCGGGGGATTTCAACGACGGACCAGCTTCACGTCCGGTTCGCGCGTTTCTGAGCCGCGGAGAGACGTCGATCGCGACGCTTGTTCCGGCCGGTGACGCCCGCGGCGAATCATGGACGCACCGCTACCGGGCCGAGGACAGCTACACGCGGGTCGATCACTTGCTGGTGTCGCCCGGTCTGCAGTCGGCGGTACCGAAAGAGGGTGCCCGCATCATGGATGGACCGGAGGTCACGGCAGCCAGCGACCACCGGCCGGTGGTCCTGACACTGGAGCTTCCAGACAAGAGCTGAGGTCTGGTCCCAGCGACCGAGACACGAAAAAGGGGCGGACTTGCGTCCGCCCCTCGGGAAATTTGTCGATCCTCTCGCGGTTACTGAACCGTCACGCCGACCGTGAGCTCACCAACGCCGAAGCCCTTGAGGTAGAGATTACCGTTGCCGGGGCGGCCGCCCTGGACATTGATCGTCACTGAGTTGCTGCCGGCGGGCACGATCACCTCGGGCATGATCACGCTGTCGGGAACGTCGGTGGTGACATCGAGCAGCAGACCGCCGGTGGGGGCGGCGTTGGGCAGGGTGAAGGTGAGGGCCTGCGACTCGCCGGTGCGGAGGGTCAGCGAGGTCGGGAAGACGCTCAAGCTGCTGCCGTCGACGCGGAACGTGCCGACCACCGAGGTGCCGGCGGCGCTGCTCAGCTGCACGCGGTAGTTGCGGTTGGCGTCGACCGCCGGAACGAAGAAGCTCATCGAGTTGGCGGACTCGAACACGGTGCGGGCCGGGACGTTGTCGAAGTAGACCACATCCTGCGGCGAGAAGCCGCGGCCGAGCACGCTCACGCGGGCGCCGACCGGACCACGGTTGACCTCAAGGGAGAGGACATAACGGCCGACGATGCTCACGCGGCTGACGCCCGTGTAGACCTCGCGCTGGGTGACGGCACCGTTGTACTCGACCTTGTAGGGAGCGAGGACGTAGTAGGCGAGTTCACCGCGACCGGGCTGTACTTGGTAATCGAACTCGTAGATGTCGGCGCCGAGCGGGCTGCGCTGCATGGCGAAGTTCTGGCCGTCGACCACGATGCGCGGCTGGAGCGAGCCTTGGATGTAACCCGGCGTGTGGGTCGTGATCCGGGCCGAGATCGTGTAGATCTGCGACGGGTTCTCCGGGAGCGAGGTGGGCGTGAGATTGGTGATTCTCACTTCATCGCAACCGGTGAGGAAGCCGAGGCTCAAGGCCGCAGCCAGCCACAGGCAGATTCGTCTCGCGTGGGCGAACGGGTTGTTTTGCATGATTTTGCTCAAGTAAAGTTAACGGAATACGCACCACAAACACACCGCCTTGGCAACAAGCGAAATAACGCCCGCCGCCCCGGAGGCATCCGCCGGATCAACCCGTCCACTGGGGGTGTACGTGCATGTTCCGTTTTGTGCGAGCACCTGTGATTTCTGTGCCTTCTATCAAACCACGCCGACCGCGGATGGGGTGGAAGGGTTCCTTTCCGGCATCGCCGAAGAGGCAAATTTGGTCGAATGGCCCCGTCCGGTCACCACCGTCTTCTGGGGTGGCGGCACGCCCGGACTCCTTGCCCCGGACGATATTCGTCGCCTCGGCGCCCTCATCCGCGCCCGCTTGGGCCACGTTTCGCCCTCCGCCACTCCGCCATCGCTCGAGTGGACGGTGGAAATGGCCCCGGCGTCCGTGACGGACGCACGGCTGGCGGCCTTGAAGGAAATCGGCGTGACCCGGATCTCGATGGGGGTGCAGAGCTTTCAGCCGGCGCTGCTCGATGCGCTCGGCCGCCAGCATACGTTGGAACAGGTGATGCGCGCCTACGGACGGATTCGGAATGCGGGGTTCGCCAGCGTGAATCTGGACCTGATGTTCGCGCTTCCCGGGCAAACCGAGTCCGAGTGGGTCGCCGACATCGATGCGGCGGTGGCACTCGCGCCCGACCATCTCTCGACCTACTGCCTCACGTTTGAGGAGGACACGAAGCTCTGGATCAAGTTGTCCGCGGGTCGGGTAAAACTCGACGTGGAGCATGAGGCCAGACTCTACGAAAGCACGTGGGCGCGGCTGGCGGCGGCCGGCTACGAGCAATACGAAGTGTCGAATTTTGCCCGCCCCGGCCATGCCTGCCGGCACAATCTCAACACCTGGCACATGCACGAGTGGATCGGGCTCGGGCCATCGGCGGCCTCGCAGCACGCGGGCTTCCGTGGCGGCAATATCGCCGACCTCGTCGAGTGGCGTGCGCGGGTCGCGCGGGGCGAGCGTCTGACCGAGGACCGCGTGGCGCTCACGCCGGCGCTGCTGCTGGAGGACTCGTTGATCTTTGGCCTGCGCATGAACGCCGGAGTCGATCTGGACGCCTTGCGCCGGCTGCATCCGATCGCCCCATGGTCCTCCGTGGATGCGCTGGTCGCACGCTTCGTCGATGGTGGGGTGGCGCGGCTCGAGGGCGGTCGCCTACGCCTGACGGATCGCGGCCGCCTTATCGCCGATGCGGTGGGGGCCGAAGTGATGGAGGCCATGTCGGAGCCAGTTTTCGTATGAAAACCGAACGACAACAGTGACCACAGATCTCACAGATGAACACAGATGACATACGAGCGAGCAGGCCGGTGATTTACCAGCATCCGGTTTTATCCGTGTAATCTGTGGTTGGTTCGATCTGCCGAATTTTGATGATCCGCATTTTTCTCATATTCGTCCTTTGGGGAGCCGCCCTTCGCGGTGCCGAGCGCCATGCGCTGGTGCTGCAGTCGGATTTCGGCGTGAAGGACGGAGCCGTGGCCGCGATGAAAGGGGTGGCGGTCGGCGTCGATCTCAGCCTGCCGATTTTCGATCTGAGTCACGCGAACACGCCTTACGACATCTGGGAAGCGGCCTACCGACTCAAGCAGACCGTTGCCTATTGGCCGGCCGGAACTGTGTTCGTATCCGTGATTGATCCGGGCGTGGGAACGGATCGAAAGTCCGTCGTGCTCAAGACCAAGTCGGGCCACTACCTCGTATCGCCCGACAACGGCACGTTGACGCTGGTGGCCGAGGATCTCGGCATCGAGGCCGTCCGGCGTATCGACGAAACGCGCAATCGTCTCGCGGGCTCGGATCGTAGCTACACGTTTCACGGCCGCGACGTTTACGCCTACACGGGAGCGCGACTCGCGGCCGGAAAGATTGCTTTCGAGGACGTGGGGCCGCTGTTGCCGACCGACGTGGTCCGCTTGCCCTATGAAAAGGCGCGGCGGGAGGGCGATGCCGTCGTGGGAACCGTGGCGATGCTCGATTTCAACTATGGCAATGTCTGGACCAACATTCCTGATGAACTCTTCCAGGGTTTGCAGCCTCAACCGGGAACTCGCTTCCGCGTCGTGATTGCCGAGGGCGCAAAGGTGGTCTTCGATGCGCCGGTGCCGTTTGCCCGCACGTTTGGGGAGGTGCCGGAAGGCGCCCTGGTCCTTTACCTGAACAGCCTCCTGAATGTGGCGGTTGCGCTGAACATGGGAGACTTTGCCGCCAAATACGGCGTGCGTGCCGGCGGACCATGGTCCGTCCGGTTGGAGACCGTGAAACCATGATGATCCGTCATTCTTTCCTTTCCTTTGCGGCGCTGGCGCTACTGCTGACGAATGCTGGTCAGGCTCAGCGCCTTGAGCTGGCTTGGCCGACGCCCAACACGGCGTTTCGTGACGGGCGTTCGATCGAGGCGTTCATTCAGCCGACGGAGTCGGGTGAGGTCACGTCCGGTCTCTTCGGCTGCGTGCGGACAAACGGGAGCCAGTTTCACGAGGGCCTCGACCTCTATCCGATGGCTCGCAACCGCCAGGGCGAGGCCACGGACAAGATCTTTGCCGCGCTCAGCGGAGTGGTGCGACACATCAGCACCAAGCCGGGCGACAGCAGTTATGGTCGATACATCGTCATCGAGCACCCGGACGTGACGCCGGCGATCTACACGCTCTACGCGCATCTCAGCGCGATTGAGTCAGGCCTCAAGGTGGGCGATCGCGTCGCGACAGGGCAGACCATCGCCACGATGGGCCGCAGCGCCGGTGGCTACACCATTCCGAAAGAGCGGGCTCACCTGCACTTCGAATTCGGTCTGCGCATGACGGATAATTTTTCGTCGTGGTACGCCTTCAGGAAATTCGGCAGTCCGAACGAGCACGGCCTGTGGAATGGGATGAACCTGATGGGCTTCGACCCGTTGGACTTTTTCACCCGCTTCCGCGCGCGCGAGGTGAATAATTTTCAGGAGTACCTCGCGCGGCAGCCCGCGGCCGTGACTTTCCGCATCGCGACTTCGCGTACGCCGGATTTCATCCGTCGCTATCCGGGTCTGTTGACCCGGGCCATTCCCGCCAACGGCGTCGCTGGCTGGGAGGTGAAGGTCAATCCCACGGGCCTGCCCTACGCGTGGACGCCCCTTGCCGCGTCCGATGTCGTTGGGATGAAGGACAACGCGGTCCAGATCACCGCCGTCGACCGCGAGTTAGTCCGCACGCACCGGTGCAAGCTCCTCGTCACCGCCCGTGGCAGCAGCCACGTTCCGGCCCGCGATCTGACCACGCTGTTGCAGCAGGTGTTCGGACTGCGCCAGTAGGGCGCTCAGATCGACGGAGTTCGCGCGAATGTACGTGCTGGGCCAGACCCGATTTCAAGACCTGGGGATTTAGGCGATACGCGTGAGATAAAGGCTTCCGCCGAAGCTTTTGCGACAGAGCGGCAGCTTTTGTTCGATGAAATCAGGAAACTCTGCGTGCACGTATTGATTGAAGAGCGTGATCTTCCAGTTGCGATTTCCAGAAAGGAACGCGCGAATGAAGTAGCATTCGTTCCAATAGCGTCCGTCCTGCAGCCACTCGGCTGGATACTCGAACGGAAAGAATATGTCGTGGAAATGCACGTGAACTCCGACGGAAAGTGACGGCAGGATATCGAATAGAATCCTGTGCAGGTCGCTTCCAAATTTCAGCACATGGCTGGAGTCGATAAAAAGGAGATCTCCGCACTTGAGTGCCGTGAAAATCGAGCGATCGATCTCTTGCGCAGGGGTGCGCAGCAAGGTAACCCGTGTCTGGTCCTCCGGCTTCAGGAGCGCGAGCAATCGATTCGGGTCTGGTTCAATGAATGTGACCTGGCTCCAGCAACCAGGGAAGCGATCCGCGGTGTCGAGCATGACGGCGGAGGAAAAGCCCGAACCGATCTCAACGATTCTCTGGGGGCGAAAGTGACGTAGAAATGCATGGAGCAGGATTGCATCCGAATGACCAAACCAGGCCGGGTTGAAATGGTAGCGGAGACCGTCCTGCGGTTCGTCGCTGAACGGCTGATCCGGATAATAGTGAGCCAGCTGCTGCAGCAGCGCAAATTGCTCAGCCCGTTGTAGGTCGATGTCGACGAGCAGCGGCGGTGCATGCATTGCCCTTAGCCCCCGTTCAACATCTTCGCGTGATGGAACCGACGAGTAGTAGTGTCCGGGTCGAAAGGCGCCCTCCTCCGGGGATCTCAGGACGGAAGCGATAAGTGAACGGATGCGGCGACCAGCTCTAGTCAGAAGATTCATCTTAGCGAAGTGGGTTTGGTCAGTGGCTCATTTGTCGTTAATCGAGCATCGGTTCCGACCAAATCGATGGAGTGAATTGACTTCATAATCCATCCTGATCCACCAGCCAGGCGAGGCTCGTGAGGGCTGGGTGCCGGCGTGGAGCTCGCGATCTTGGAACCGATCGTGTTGGGCGCGAGGGGTGTGGTGGAGATCGAAGTAGCGGAGGTTCTGCGTGATCAGGACTGTAACGGGATGCACTTGTTCTGCCTGGCGCGCAGGTCGGGGCTGCCTTCGCCGGACGCGAGCGATTCGTGGAGGTACTTGATCGCCCCCGTCCTGCCAGGGACGGTGATCGATTGTGCACGACTTGCCCTCAAGCGATTGGATCGGTCGAGCTCGGCTCTGAGGGGGATGCAATCCGGCAGTCTTGGACTGGCTCGGCGAGCGCCACGCAGCGCACCTCACTTCGTCAGAATCGAGTACGTCGGTACGATCAGGACCCCGTAGCTCGTGATAAAATCGATCTCGGGCTGGCGGGCTGCCTGTTCTTCGGCCGAGAGCAAGGCGATCAGTTGCCGGGTCGCCTGCACGTTGGCGGTGTTCCAGGCTGCGGTGCCGACTTCCTGATTGGCCAGCGCAGCCTTCTGGCTGCGGAGCAGCTCACGGGCTTGGGCGCGCCGGGTTTCGTCCCAAGCGAAGACCTCGCCGAGGAGGGATGACTGAAATTCGGCAAAGATCGCCGGATCGGACTCAAGCTGCTCGGCATCCTTGATGAAGGGCCCCATCGACAGGATGTTGAGTTCATTCTCCTTGATTGAGCGCTCAAGTTCCACCGTATCCGGCTGCCGGTTGATCTCGAACATGCGCCGTAGGGTCTGGCCGACGTAGCGTCCGGCATCGCGCGGGGTCCCGTAGGAGAAGGCGACCTGCGATCCGAGGTTGCGCTCGAGCAGGACGGACCCTGTGGCCGTTTGTCCGGCGGCCGGAGTCGGCGGCGCGAACTCGGCCGCGCGGGTCTCGGCGGCGCGCAAGCGGGCCTGGAGGGACGCGATCTCGTCGTCGCGCCATTGGCGCGAAGTCCGGAAGCGCTCCTCGGCGGCCGTCCTTTCGGCGTCGGCCGCGGTGAGGCTTTTCCAGAGTCGGGACAGAACGACGCCCTGAATCGCGACGACGAGCAGGAGAAATCCGACGAGAAACTTGGCCATGGTCCGCCTTTCGCGTCGTGCGTGTTTTGGGCGGAGCGGGTGGGTCAGCGCTTGCTCCAATCGAGCATACGCTGGATCGGGATCAGGGCGGCACTGCGGGTGGGTTCCGGCACATCGATGACCGGGCTCATGGTCTTGAGCGCATCACGGACCTTCTCGATCGTGTTCATCTTCATGTAGCGACAGTCATTGCACGCACAGGAATCGGTCGGACCGGCGATGAAGGTCTTGTCCGGCACCTCGCGACGCAGGCGATGGAGCATGCCGCTCTCGGTCACGACGATGATCTTGTCCGAGGGGTGCTTGCGGGAAAAGCCGACCATGAGCTCGGTGCTGCAGACCTCGTCGGCGAGGTCGCGGACGGCCTGCACGCACTCGGGGTGGGCGACGATCGGGGCGCCGGGAAACAGGGCGCGCGTCTTTTCCAGGGCCTGCACGGTGAATTGAACGTGAGCGTAGCATGAGCCCGGCCACAGGCGCATCTCGCGGCCCGTGCGCTGCGAGACCCACTGGCCGAGATTCTGGTCGGGAACGAAAAGGATTTCGCGATCGGCCGGCACCTGCTGCACGATCTTGATCGCATTGCCACTGGTGCAGATCACGTCGGACTGCGCCTTCACGCCGGCCGAGCAGTTGATGTAGGCGACAACATACAGCCCGGGGTGGGCGGCCTTGTACGCGGCAAGCCGGTCGGCGGGGCAGGAGTCGGAGAGGGAGCAGCCGGCGTTGAGGTCGGGGAGCAGCACGGTGCGGCTCGGGTTCACGATCTTGGCCGTCTCGGCCATGAAGTGGACGCCGCAAAAAAGGATCACGTCCGACTTGGCCGCCTGCGCGTGGTAGGAGAGGCCGAGGGAGTCGCCGACATAGTCCGCCACCTGCTGGATGGCCTCGACCTGGTAGTTGTGGGCGAGGATGACCGCATTGCGTTCCTTCTTCAGCGCCAGCACCTCCTCCTGAATCGGCGACAGCCGGGGCGCCTCACGGCGCGGCGGAAGAACGAGCGGTTCGTAGTCGAGGACGGGCATGGGTGGAGAGGGATGGGAAATGACCAATGACCAATGATCAATGCCCAATGGCAAGCCTTACGCAAATCTGAGGGATGAAAGCTCGAATGACGAAATCCGAATAACGAATCGATCAGCATCCAGGCTGAGGTAGGTCGCGATGCCCGAATTCGTCATTCGGGCTTCGTCATTCAGATTTCCGCGGCCAGTGGCCGCGGCCTAGCTTTTCGGCTGCAGCTTCTTCAGCAGCGCCTTGAACTCAGGCGCACTTTTGAGGCCCTCAAGATCGGGGTCCTGAGACATCCAGTCGTAGTCCTCGTAGCCGAGGCTGACGGCCTGACGGAGCGAACGGAGAGCGTCGGCGCGGCGCTTGGACAGGGCCAGGCTGCAGGCGAGGTTGTAGTGGGCGGTCGCGTTCTCGGGCTGGAGCTTCACCAGCTTGCGATCCATGCGCAGGCCGTCCGCGATCCGTCCAATCTTGGTGTAAAGTCCGCCGAGGATCTCGATGACCTCGTCATACTGCGGATCGCGCCGCAGGATTGACTCGTAAAAACCAATCTCGAACGCGGGATCTTCCTTCTTGGCCATGCCGTCAGTTGCGATGCTTGCACACGCCGGACTGCTTAAGCGTGATGCAGTGGGCGGTCACCTGCAGGCGCTGTGACACCGGCGTCAGTCCGAGCTTGGAGGAAACGGAATTGCCGTACCACTCCATGAACGGGGCGTTGATCTCGAAAATCTTGTCGCAATCGAGGCAGATGACCTGGGCGACCTGCGCATTGTTGTCCGGATTTGGCAGGTAGTACTTCAGGTTCTTGCCGATATCGACCTCCCGCAGCAGGGCGCTCTCGATCATGATCGGCAGAGTCCGGTACACCGTCGCGCGCGAGACGGAGTCATCGATCGCGCGGGCATGGTCGAGCAACTCCTCCGCCGTGAAGTGGTCCTTTTGGGCAAAGGCGGCCTCGAAGATCGCGAGCCGCTGGTTGGTGACGCGCAGCCCTTTCGTGGCGAGGTGGGACTTGAACTTTTCGCGGGCCGGGGCGTTGCTCACGGCGTAACTCTCAGAAGGGGGCCCGGGGGGTGTCAACCCGATCGTGGACGAGGGGCATGGGCTGGAATCTGGCCTCCGGTCGTTCTCATTCTCGTAATCGTTCTCGTTCTCGGTTTGGAGGGTTTAGGCGATTGCGATGGGGTGCCGATCTCGGACGCGAGAACGAGTAAGAGAACGAAGAACGAGAACGATTCGAACTTGCTGCCCTGTGCTTGCACGCCTCCCGGCGGCCCGTCATCACCCCCTTCTTACATGATCGTGGGTGTTCACCCCCTCGCGGGCTTCGACAAGCTGCTGCACTACAAGGTGCCGGAGCTGCTGCGTGCCGAGGTGGTGGTTGGTTCCCTCGTGCGCATCCCGATCGTCAATCGCCTGCATCTGGGCATTGTGGGTGAAATCGGCGCGCCGAAGGATTTCCCGGTCGATCGCCTGAAGAACCTGGCGCACGTGGTCTATCCGTTTCCGGCATTGCCCCCGGATCTGCTCTGGCTGGCCCAGTGGATGGCTTCCTACTACGCGACCACGCTCGACAGTGTGATCGAGACCATGCTCCCGGCCGCGGTGCGCAACGCGGCGGGACTGAAACAGGAGAAGATACTTTCGCTCGCCCGTCGGCTCGACGCGGCCGAACTCGAGGCGCTGACCAAAAAGGCGCCGCAGCAGGCCAAGCTGTATCGCTTCATCGAATCGCAGTTCAAGCCGCAGAAAAAATCGCTCGTCCTGTCGCGGCTAGATCTGACCGCCGCCGTCGCGGCCGGCTTGATCAAGCGCGGCGTTTTGCGCGAGGAATCGCAGCGGGTGGAGCGGATCGCGTATGCCGATGACTGGGCCAGCGGCGAGCTGGTCGCGAGTCAGCCCCACGCGCTGAACGTTGAGCAGCAGGCCGCGACGGATGCGATCGCGATGCGACTGGGTGAAGATAAATTCGGGGTCACGCTGTTGCACGGCGTCACCGGTTCCGGCAAGACCGAGGTCTACCTGCGGGCGATCGATACCGCACTGAAGGCCGGCGGTGGCGTGATCTTTCTGGTGCCGGAGGTTGCGCTCACGCCACAGACGGTGGCGCGCCTGCGCAGCCGGCTGGAGGCGATCGCGCCGGGCCATGCGACGGTGGTTTGGCACAGTCACCTCAGCGAGGGCGAGCGGCTGGACGGCTGGCATGCGCTCGCGACCGGCGAGGCGCGGGTGGTGGTCGGCGCGCGTTCGGCGATCTTTGCGCCGGTCCGCGACCTCAAGCTGATCGTGGTCGATGAAGAGCACGAGCCGGCCTACAAGCAGGACGAGACGCCTCGTTATCATGGCCGCGATGTCGCGGTGATGCGGGCCAAGCTCAACCGAGCGCAGTGCCTCCTCGGCTCGGCCACGCCGTCGCTGGAGAGTTTCGCCAACGCGCAGGCCGGACGCTACGGACTCCTGCAACTCAAGGAACGCGTCGATGCGCGCAAGCTCCCGTTCATCGACATCGTGGACATGAAGATCGAGGTCATGCGCTCGCGCGGGCTGACCACGCTGTCCCGCAAGCTGGTCGATGCGATGTATGCCCGGCTCGAGCGACGCGAGCAGACCATCCTGTTTATCAACCGACGGGGCTACTCATCGTCGATGCTGTGCACGAAATGCGGGCACTCCGAGGAGTGTGCGCACTGCAGCATCACGATGACCTATCATCGATCGGACGAGATGCTGCGCTGCCACCTGTGCGGCGACGAGCGGGTGGCGCCAGCGCGTTGCCCGCAGTGCGGTGCGCCCGAGATCCGTTGGAAAGGTCTGGGCACGCAGCGAGTCGAGGAAGCCGTGCACCGGCTGCTTCCGCGGGCGCGGATCGAGCGGATGGATACCGACACGATGGGAAAGAAGAACCGTTTTCGGGAGGTCCTGGCGGACTTTCGCTCCGGCAAGATCGATGTCCTAGTCGGCACTCAGATGATCGGCAAGGGTCTCGATTTTCCGAATGTGACGCTGGTCGGTCTGATCGATGCTGACATCTCGATGCACATTCCGGATTTCCGGGCCAACGAACGGACGTTCCAACTGCTCGTCCAGGTCGCAGGCCGGGCGGGGCGGGGCGATCGGGCGGGCGAGGTGATTGTGCAGACCTTCACGCCGCAAGCGGACCCGATCCAGTTTTCGCGTCACGCCGATTTTGAAGGCTTTGCTGCGGGCGAGCTCAAGATGCGGAAGGAGTTTCGCTATCCGCCTTACCGGCATCTGATCCACCACATTTTCCGCGGGCCGAATCCCGAGAAACTGAAGTTCTTCGCCGAGCAGTGGGCGCGCAAGGTCACGGAGGTGCTTGGCGATCGGGTGGAGCTGCGCGGTCCGGCGCCGTCTCCGATCGAGAAGATCAAGGACGAGTACCGCTACCAGCTCTGGTACTTCACCGGCGGGGTCACGCGCGTGATCTCCGACCTGAACAAGCTCCGCGGCGAATTCGCCTGGCCGGAGGATATGGTTCAGGTGCTGGATGTGGATCCAGTGAACCTGACGTGACCTCGGAAAATGGGACCTAGGAGACGGATGGGACCGATATAAGTCCTATCCGTCTTATCCGTCCTATTTATAGAGGTACGTCAGCGCGTCGGTCCGCACCCAGCCGGTCTGGCCGTTGGTGAACGAAACCTGGCTCCACCCGAGGAAGGTCCGCGTCACGCTGGCGAGCGAGCCGGCGGGCAGCGGGGATGTTTTCTGAGTGGTGTCCCCATCATTGGGAATCGAGCAGAGGCGGGTGTGGCGCGAGATGACGGCAATCTCGGTGTCGGCCAGCTGGCCGTAGTCCTGGATGCTCTTGTAGCTGATGACGCCGCCGGCGACGGCGACGAGGGCCAGGAGTACGGACAGCCAGCGCAGGCCGCGGGAGTGCGTGTAGTAGGCGGACCAGAGGGCGAAGCCACCCGAGGCGGCGAGAAGGAGGGCAAAGCACGTCAGGGCGACGCCCCAGCCACCGGGCGAGAAGGTGCGCATGATCTTCTTGAAGCCGGTGCCGGCGGCGAGCTCGGCGAACACGGGCTGGTCGATGCCGGCGCGGGTGACGCTCAGGTTGAACTGCCAGCGGATCGCGGCGTTGGAGGGTTCGTTGACGAACGCCGCGAGGGCCTGCGCGGTCGACTCGGTCCAGCGGTCCTGCTGGGCCAGTGCGAGCGCGAGGTTGTAGCGGAGGTGGGCATCGGTCGGGTTTTCCGCGGAAGCCTTGCGCCAAGCGGCCTCGGCGGCGGTGAACTCGCCTTTCTGGTAGGCATCGCTGGCGGCGTCGGCACGCGCTGCAACGGGGGCGAGCGCGAGGAGCAGGGCGAGGCAGGTGAAGAACGGCAGCAGGTTGCGGCGAAGGAAAATGGCGAGGAGGGGCACGGAAGGAACCGGAGCGTCTGAGAGCGCGGCGCGGGCCCGTTTGGTCCAGTCAGCCGGGATGGTCGTCCTTTCGCCGTACATGACGCGGTTGGCCTCACGCCAGAGCTGGGCCCAGGAGGAACCGACGACGCCGGCGCGACGCTTTTCGATCGCGGCGGCCACCTGCGCAGAGGTGGGTTCAACAATGGTCAAGCCACCGAACTGGGCGGCGGCGCGCTGCCAGGCATAGAGTAGATTCTTCAACTTGTCCGGGGACTCGCCCACGACACCGTCGATCTCGGTGATGAGACGCTGCATCGCTTCGTGCGCTTCCCGCTGAAGGCGGAGTGGATCCGTCTGGCGGCTGCGGCGCGAGGACAGGGACAACCAGAAGAAGACGAAGAGCCCACCCGGGATCGCGACCGCCGCGACGAGGGCGTTTTCGCTAAAGGGCGCGATGCTCGAGAGCGGGTTGGTCAACGGGTCGAGTGGGACCGGAGGCGGCGCGTCGGGCACGGAAACGGTCGCGTTGGGGTCGGTCACGCTGACGTCCGTGATTGCCGGTTCCGGGGCGAGACCGGCACCGCCGCTGCCGACCTTGAGAATGAAGGTCTCGGACGTGAGAACCTGGTACTTGCCGACCTTGGGATCGAAGTAGGTGAACTTGATCGGGCCGAGGCGGTAGGTGCCCTCCTTGGTGGGCACGAGCAGGATGTCCTCGGTCAGGCTGCCCTCAAAGAGCGTGCCGCGGGCCAGGTTCGGGCGGGCGGCGGGGGTGACGACATCGAAATCCTTGGAAACCGCGCGCGGAGGGATGCCGCGCACCTCGGGCCAGTTGCCGGCGCCGGCGAGCTCCATCGTCCAGGTGACGGCTTCACCCACGGCGACCTCGGTCGCCGTGATCGAGGCCTTCAGCGTGAAGTCACCGACCGCTCCGGCGAAGCCCATCGGCGGCGGGGCCGGCAGGGGCTTGAGCGTAACCTGCGCGGGAGCCGTGCGAATGGTGAAAGTGTCGGTCGTCATCATCCCGGGACCGCCCGAGGTGGACGTACCGGTGACGAGCGTCACAGGCTGGATGCCGCGCGGCAGTTCGATCACGCCCGCCGTGCGTCCGTAGGCGCGGGTGGTTTGGGTATAGATCTGGATCTGCGTGCCGCCGGCAGGCGTTTCGGTGCTGCTTACGGCCGTCGACCATTCGTCGGCGTTGAGATTGGTCGGGTTCCAGTCGTAGGCGCCGGCGAGGGACTGAAAGGCGCGGCGTTCGCCGGACACGCGATGCGTGAGCGGGAAGACTTCGCCGACCCAGTAGGTGTCGGCCTCGGTCGAGAGCGTGGAGGTCGCGAGGTTCGCGACGGGCACGCCGCCAATCTGGGCGGTGCTGGGCGTGGGCGCGGTCTGCGCGTGCAGGGTGCCGGTGAGGCCGGCGGAGACTGCGAGGATGGAGAGAAACAGTTTAAAGCGCATGGTGATCACCAATCCGGGCCCTGGGGAACGAGGTAGTTCTTCTGACCTTCCAGCATCTGGAAAAGTTTGGCGGGAGCATCCATCGTACGGATGTAGTCGAGCCGCTGCAGCGGGAGCACGAGTTCGGGCCGTTCGTCGCGCTCGCGGTCGGTCTGGCTTTGGCCGCCACCGACGAGCTGGGTGTCGGGTGGTGTGGGCGGAACGGGTGGTTCTTCCTCTCCTTCGCGCTTTTCGAGCGCCATCTTGCCGAACGCATCGGCGGCGAAGTTTCGGCGGAGCTGTTGGGCTTCGGCGTCGGAATCGGAACTGCCGACCCCGCCGACGGACTCACCCTCCTTGGTGAAGTCGACCTCCATGTCGTTGTTGGGGTCAAAGCTGGTCGCGGCCTCGGCCTTGCCGGCCTGGTCCGGTGCGGCGATGCCCCACGGTTCGGCATTGGCCTTGCGGAGCGTCGCGAGATTGGCACGCAGCATGTCCCATGCGCCACCCTGGGGATCGATTTCCTCACCGCGCTTGATCGCGAGCAGGGCGTCATCGATCACGGACATCGGGAAACGCTGACGGGCCTTGAGGACGTTTTCGCAGTACGCGGACATGTCGATCACGAGCGAAACGTAGTCGTAGGCTCCGGGGTTCGGGCTCGCGAGGATCTGGTTGATGCGCGTGCTCACCATGCTGGAGAGCTGGACCATCGGGGAGCGCAGGTTGGGCTCTGACAGCATATCCATTCCGGTTTCCGCCATGTCCTGGGCTCGGGCCCGGGGAGCGGAGGCAAGCAACGCGAAGAGCAAAGCAAGACTGGCGGCTACGACCGGGCCGCGACCGGACGGCAGCTTGATATCGCGAGCCGTGGGACGGACGGGAATCTCGCGCCAGTAGCTCAGGGCGAGCAGGAGGAGCGCCGGAATCAGCGCCCACTCGAACTGATCGGCCAGCTTGGTCTCATCGAGCTTGGTTGGGTCCTCGATGCCGTCGTCGACGCGCGGACGGCGGATGAGATCATTGAGGCGGATCCAGGTATTGGCGGCCAGGTAAGTGCCGCCGGTCGCCTTGGAAAGTTCTTCGAGGGTTGCGGGCTTGAGGCGCGTCATGACCTCGATGCCGGCGGAATCGCGCACGACGCCCTGGCCGGCTGGGATCACGCCGCCGCCGGCGGTGCCGATGCCGACGCCGAGGACGCGGATGCCGCGTGCCTTCAGCTGTGCGGCGAGCGGCTTCCATGACTCGTCAAAGGCCTCGCCGTCGCTGAGCACCACAAGGTCGCGCTCCACGCCTTCAGCGGTGCTGAAGGATTCGAGCACGGTGTTCATCATGGCCTCATAGTTGGTGCCGCCCTGCGGGAAATAGTCGGGCGACAGGCTCGGGAGGAGATTGGTCAGAATCTCGTAGTCCGTGCTGAGCGGCAGCTGCATATAAGAGCTGCGGGCGAAGAGCACGAGGCCGACGCGTTCGCCGGCCATCTTGTCGACCATGCCCTGGATCAGGAGTTTGGCGTGATCGAGACGCGAAGGGCGGACATCGCGGGCGAGCATGCTGCGCGAAAGATCGAGCGCGACGATGACCTCGCGTGGCTGGTCGTTGACCGGGACCTCCAGGGCGCCCCATTGCGGCCGCGCGATGGCGAGGGTCAGGAAAGCAAGACCGGCCCAGAAGTACCAGCGAACGCGTGGCGCGGCCAAGGGGCTGGTGAGATCGACCTCGGCGTGACCGGCCCAGAGGCGGCGGATGTGCGGCCAGAGGGCCGCCACGGAAACCCGGCGGGCGGCATCGAGCGCGGCGAGCGAGGCGATGACCAAGAGGGCCCAAAGGGCGTGAGGAAAGGCGAAGCTCATACGACGACCTCCTTGCGCCACGGCGGCGAGGCCATGAGCCCGCCCGAGGCAATCAACACGCCGCCGAGCGCGAGCAGCCAGGGAAACAGCTCGCGCGGACGCGAGACCTTGGACTCGAACGGGATTTTCTTGGTTTTATCCACGGCGTTGAAAGCGGTTTCGATCGTGGCGGTGTCCTCGGCGCGGAAGAACAGGCCGCCGGTGGCCTCGGCGATCTGCTTGAGGGCGTCCTCGTCGATGTCGGTCAGGATGCGGCGGTAGCCCATGACCTTGCCGGTTTCGTCGAAGATCGGGTAGGGCGCGGAGCCGGGACGGCCGGCGGCGATGGTGTAAACGGTGACGCCGCGCGCCTTGGCGATCTCGGCGGCCTGGGCCGGACGGAGTGCGCCGCGGTTGTTCGAACCGTCGGTGAGCAGAATGACGGCGGGGCTCGAGCCGGTTGCAGGCGCCCCTTTCGGGCGCTCGAGGCGGGTGAGGGCGATGCCGAGGCCGTCGCCGATCGCGGTGCCGTCCTCCATCAGGCCAATGCGGAGCTTCTCCGTCTGCTTCGCGAGCCACTCATGGTCGAAGGTGAGCGGCGCGAGCGTGTAGGCGCGGCCGGCGAAGACGACGAGACCGATGCGGTCGTTCGGTCGCTGGCTGATGAACGCCTGGATGACGGGCTTGATCGCCTGCAGGCGATTGAGCCGCACGCCGTCCTTTTCAAAGTCCTCGGCGAGCATCGAACCCGAAAGGTCGATCGCCAGCATGATGTCATAACCCTCCTGCGTGACCTCACTGACAATTTCCATCGTCTGCGGACGCGAGAGCGCGCCGGCGAGGGCGATGAGGCCGGCGCTAAAGAGAATGGCAGGCAGGCGTGATGCCGGCACGAGCGACGGGCGCCACCAGGCGGCGGAGTAGGGCACCATCAACGCCGGAAGCCGGCGGCGCCAACGCAGCCAGATCACCAGCGGCAGGATGAGGACCGCGGCGAGCCACCAAGGATGCTTGATGATGATTTCGGGCATGGCTCAGCGACGGGTTCGCGCCTTCATGTGCGCGTAGAAGAATTTAACGAGCGCCTCGATCATCGAGTCGTCCGGAGAGACGACCATGCGGCTCTGTTTCTCGGGGAAGAGCTTGGCGAAGGCCGCCTCACGCTCGTCGATCCAGTCGGCGTGCGCCTTGCGGTGGGCGGCTGAGTTGGGATCGAGCACCACGAGGCGGCGGTTGACGGGGTCGTAGGTCGTGACGGCGCGATTGACCGGGAAGTCGCGTTCCCACGGATCCTCGACGCGAAAGGCGATGGGCTGGTAGCGCTGGCGGATGAGCATCCAGCCGTCCGGCTGCGGGCGCGGCGGGAAGTCGCCCAGCCAGACCAGCATGCTGTTCGGCGGCGCGAGTTGGGAGGCGATGCGCCAAGGTGTAGGGACGGGGGCGCCTTCGACGAATTCCGGGACCGGACGGCTGATCAGGTCGGCGGCGGCGCGCATGATCATGCCATGACCGCGCACGGGCTGGGTCAGCTTGTAGCCGCCTGGGTAGGTGTGGATGACGCCAATGCGATCGCGGTTGTTGGACGCCAGCAGCATCAGGAGGCTGGCAATCTCGAACAGCGCGTCGCGCTTGGTGCGCACGCCCGAGCCGAACTGGAGGGAGAGTGTGTCCTCGATCACGAGGATGATGGTGAGCTCGCGTTCCTCGATGAACTTCTTGCGGTAGGCGTCGCCCAGCTTGGCGGTGACGTTCCAGTCGATGTCACGGACATCGTCGCCGAAGTTGTATTTGACGACCTGATCGAACTCCATGCCCCGTCCGCGGAAGACGGATCGGTACTCGCCGCCCAGCAGGTTGCTGACCGCGCCGTTCACCTTCCATTCGAGGCGGCGGAGGAGGGCGAGCGAACCGGCGACGGTCTTGGCCTTGGCGGGAGCGGTCGGCGAAGCGTTGGCAGGGGTGACGGGCATGAGGTTCCGTTCGAACTAAAAGGAAAACTCCACCCGGGCCGTTCCGCAAAGCGGAAGACCCGGGTGCAAAGAGCAGATCAGGCCGCCTTGCTGGTGGCCGTGGGAACGGGCTTCTCGTCGAGGAGCTTGCGCAGCACCTTTTCGGGCGTGGAGCCCTCGGCCTCGGCCTCGTAGCTCAGGCCGACGCGGTGGCGCATGACCTCGAAGAAGATGTCCTGCACGTGCTCGGGGGCCACGTGATCGGATTCGCGCAGCCAGGCCATCGCGCGGCTGGCTTGGTAAAGGGCAAGACAGGCGCGCGGGGAGGAGCCGAAGTTGAGTACGCGGGCACCGCTGGCATCCGGGATCGTGAGCGTGCGAGTCGCGCGGACCAGATCGAGAATGTAGGCCTTGATCTGCGGGGAGACGTAGATCTCGTCGACGTGCTTGCGCAGTTCGAGGAGTTCCTCGCCGCTGGAGACGGCGTTGATCGTGGGCTGCTTGGTGACTTGGCCCCAGCGCTCCATCATGATCGTCTCTTCCTCGGCGCTCGGGTAGTCGACGCTGAGCTTGAAGAGGAAGCGGTCCATCTGCGCCTCGGGGAGGGCGTACGTGCCGTCCTGCTCGACCGGGTTCTGCGTCGCCATGACGAAGAAGGGCTTGGGCAGGTTGAAGGTTTGGCCACCGATCGTGACCTGACGCTCCTGCATGGCCTCGAGCAGCGCGCTCTGAACCTTGGCCGGGGCGCGGTTGATTTCGTCGGCGAGGACGAGATTGGAGAAGATCGGGCCCTTGTGCGCGGTGAAGTCACCGGTCTTGGGCTGGAAGATCATCGTGCCGACCACGTCGCTGGGGAGGAGGTCGGGAGTGAACTGGATGCGGTCGCACTTCACGCCGAGGGCCGAGCCGATCGAACGGATGACCAGCGTCTTGGCGAGGCCGGGCATTCCTTCGAGCAGTACGTGACCGTTGGCGAGCAGCGCGACGAGCAGCCGTTCGATAATGACTTCCTGGCCGAGGACCGCCTTGGCGACTTCGGTTCGGATTCGTTTAGCCCATTCTTGGCCGGTGATCATAGATGAGGGAGGTGAGGGAGGAAGAGTGGTTGGAGACGCATGCGAAGGCCGCAAGTTGCACCGAAGATGATCGGGATCGTCTTTGTGACCGCCCGGGATGGGTCAGCACACATGATGCCAAGGGGTACGGAGGGATCGCTGAAAATGATTCGGGGGCAGACTGTAAGGCTGTGGCACTACAAACAACGCGAGGTGGGGTACTCCGGAAAAGCGTTTGTTCGGTCGCTCACGATCATTCAAGCCTGAAGATGACCGCCGCTGTCAGGTGGGCGTGATGGGCGCTCGCGAACGTGAAATTTGTAACTGCCCGGCCGTATGATTGCAGGCGGCATGCGACATGCATATGGCTGACTTGCTTCAACCCGCGCCCCGTTACCCGACGAATTGAAATCGAAAGCTCTCCGTGGCGTTACGCGCGGCGTTTTCGTTTTCACCTTTGGCGGTTTTGCGTGGCGCATAACCACCGAACGACATGATAAAACGCATGCTGCACAGCCGGCTCACCCGCATGGGTCTGGGCCTTCTCTCGCTCGCAACGTCCGTGCTCACGCACGCGGCTGAACCCAAGATCACCCCGGCCAAGGATATCGTGGGCTTTGGCATCGGCGATGATTACACCCTGATCAACTACACGCAGCTCACGGCGATGCTGCAAAAGTGGGATGCCGAATCGGAGCGACTTAAGGTCGTCAGCATCGGTACAACGGAGGAGGGGCGCCCGCAATGGATGGGTATCATTACCTCGCCTGCCAATCACGAGAAGCTCGAATACTACCGTGATATCTCGGTCCGGATGGCGCGCGCGCGCCTCCCTGAGGAAGAGGCAAAAAAGCTCTCCAAGGAGGGCAAGGCGGTGGTCTGGATCGACGGCGGACTGCATTCGACCGAGGTCGTCAACTGGCATGCGCTGCTCGAGATGACCTATCAGATGGTCTCCAAGACCGACGACGAGACGATGCGCTTCCTCGACGACGTCATCCTGCTCATGCCGGTGCCGAACCCGGACGGCGTCGAACTCGTCGCCAATTGGTACATGCGCAACGCGGACACCACGTCCCGCTCGACCGGATTTCTCCCGCGCCTCTACCAGAAGTACATCGGTCACGATAACAACCGTGACTCGATCAGCATGAACATGAAGGAGACGATCAATCAGAACAAGGTGCTCTTCATCGACTGGAATCCCCAGATCATGCACAACGTCCACCAGACGGGCCCGCAGGGTCAGGTGATCTTCATCCCGCCGTTCCGCGATCCGTTCAACTATGTGGTGGATCCGCTGATCCCGCTCGGGATCGAGGCCGTAGGCACGGCGATGCATTCGCGTCTCGTGGCCAAGGGCATGGGCGGCTCCGCCATGCGTTCGGCGGCAGCCTACTCCACCTGGTGGAACGGCGGCATGCGCACTGCGACTTACTTCCGTAATCAGATCGGCATCCTGACCGAGATCATCGGCAACCCGACGCCGGTAAATATCACGCTCGTGGCGGACAAGCAGCTCGCGAAGAGCGACTGGCCGATGCCGACGGCGCCGCGGCGCTTCCCGTTCCGCGAGGCCATCGATTACATGATCGAGGTCGAACGTGCTGCGGTCGACTACGCCTCGCGCAACCGCGAGACCGTGCTCTACAACATGTATGTCATGGGCCGCCGCGCGATCGAGAAGGGGAGCGCGGATGCGTGGACCATCACGCCCAAGCGCATCGACGCCCTCAAGGAAGCCGCCCGCACCGGGCCGCAGCAGCAGACCGGCTTCGCCGGGAACACGCTGGGCTCGAACGTCGTGATCGACAGCGCTCTCTACACGAAGGTGCTCAAGGACCCGGCTTTCCGCGACCCCCGTGGCTACATCATCACCGCCGACCAGGCTGACTTCCCGACCGCCGTGAAATTCATCAACGTCCTGCTCAAGGGCGGCGTCGAGGTGCACAAGGCCACGGCTGCGTTCACCGTGGCCGGCAAATCCTATCCGGCTGGTTCTTATGTGGTCAAATCTGCCCAGGCCTTCCGCGCGGCGGTCATGGATGCGTTCGAGGCTCAGGATCATCCCATGGACTTCGCCTATCCGGGCGGTCCGCCGCTGCGTCCGTATGATATCACCGGTTGGACGCTCGCCCGTCAGATGGGCGTGGAGTACGACCGCATCATTGAAGGCTTCGAGGGGCCGTTCCAGTCGCTCACCTTTGCGTTGGAGAAGGCGCCTGTTGCCCGTGTGACCGGCGTGGCCGCGCCTGCCGGCTGGCTCGTCAGCCACAAGGTGAACGATGCGGTGATCCTCACCAATCGCCTGCTCAAGGCGGGCGCGGAGGTTTACTGGGTTCACGCCGAGCAGACGGTTGAGGGCAAGGGTCTCGGCACCGGCACCCTCTGGATCCCGGCCTCGGCCGCAGCCAAGCCGGTCATCGAGCGTGGTGCGGCCGAGCTCGGCATCGCCGCCCATGGCGTGGCCGCCAAGCCCACGGGTGCGGCGACCAAGCTGAAGCCGATCCGCATCGGCCTCGTCGACCTCTATGGTGGCTCCATGCCCTCGGGCTGGGTGCGCTGGATGCTCGAGCAGTACGAGTTCAACTTTGAGGTCGTCTTCCCGCAGGTGCTCGATGCCGGCAACCTCAAGGCCTCGTTCGACGTGATCGTGTTTCCCTCGGGCACCTATTCCGAAGGCCGCGGCGGCCGCGGGGGTGGTCGCGGTGGCTTCGGTGGTCCGTCGCCAGATGTGATCCCGGAGGAATTCCGCTCCATGCTGGGCTCGGTCACGAATGCCCGGTCGGTGCCCCCGCTCAAGAAGTTCATCGAGGACGGCGGCACCCTGCTTGCGCTCGGGGCCTCGGCTCCGATCGGTGAGGCCATGGGTCTGCCGGTGCGCAACCATCTGGTCGAAAAAGGCCCTGATGGCGCGGAACGTCCGCTCCCGCCCGAGAAGTACTACATCCCCGGTTCGGTGTTGAGGGCCAAGTTCAACCCGGCCAACCCGATTGCCTTCGGCATGGCGCCGGACGGCTTCGTCTTCTTCGACGACAGCCCGGTCTTCCGACGCGTTGAGGGTGGGGCGGTCACCGCCAGCAAGGTGGCCTGGTTCGAGGGCAAGCAGCCCTTGTTCAGCGGGTGGGCGGTCGGACAGGAATACCTCGACGGTGGTGAACTGGTGACCGAGGCCGCAATCGGCTCGGGCAAGCTGGTTGTCATTGGTTTCGAGGCCACGTTCCGTGCGACCCCGCACTCCATGTTCAAGTTGTTCTTCAACGGCTTGTATTACGGGTCGGGCACGCCAGCCACGCTCTGATCGACCATTGCAGGTCTGATTTCGCCACGCCGGCCCCTCCTGCGGGGCCGGCGTTTTTTGTGGCGGCACTGGTAGCGGTACTACTTGGACCTGTTATCATTGCAATTAGCGCTCAACAGAACCCTTCATACCTTCCCGACAAGGCACGAAAGTTGCGGTATTCCCCGCGGCGTCGTGCTCTAGTTGTCATGACCCCCTAAAAACCAGACTTGGCGGCTAAGGTTGCGCCACGTCCGGTTTTTATTTGTTCAGCCAAACTCCAAACGGACAAACAACCTCCCCCCGATATGATAAAACGTTTCCTCAACTGCCGACCTGCCCGCCTGGGTCTCGGTCTTGCCTCGCTCGCGGCGGCGACACTGCTCCCCGCGGCCGAACCGAAGATCACCCCAACGAAGGACATCATCGGCTTTACGGTCGGCGACGATTACGTCCTCGCCAATTACACTCAGCTCAGCGCCCTCCTTCAGAAGTGGGATGCCGAGTCCGACCGCATGAAGGTCGTGTCGTACGGCACCTCCGAAGAGGGCCGCCCGATGTACATGGCGATCATCACGTCGCCGGCCAACCACGCCAATCTCGAAAAGTACCGCGACATCTCGGTCAAGCTGGCCCGCGCCCGCATTTCCGATGACGAAGCGAAGAAGCTTTCCGAAGAGGGCAAGGCGGTCGTCTGGATCGACGGTGGTCTGCACTCCACGGAAGTGGTGAATGCGCAGAGCCTCATCGTCATGATCCAGCAGATGATCTCGCGCACCGATGCCGAGACGATGCGCTTCCTCGATGACGTGATCCTCCTCATGCCGAGCCCGAACCCGGACGGCCTGGAGCTCACGGCCAACTGGTACATGCGCAATGAGGACCCGAAGGCCCGCAGCACCGCGGCGCTGCCCCGTCTTTATCACAAGTACGTCGGTCACGATAACAACCGTGACGGCATCATGCATGTGATGAAGGAGACGATCGCGCAGAACCGCGTGCTCTTCGTCGACTGGATCCCGCAGATCATGCACAACGTGCACCAGACGGGTCCCGCCGGCCAGGTCATCTACATCCCGCCGTTCCGCGATCCGTTCAACTACAACATCGATCCGCAGGTCATCATCGGCATCGAGCAGGTCGGCGCGGCGATGCACGCCCGCCTGATCGCGAACAACATGGGCGGCTCGTCCATGCGTTCGGGCGCTTCCTATTCCACGTGGTGGAATGGCGGCATGCGCACGACCCCGTACTACCGCAACCAGATCGGCCTCCTGACCGAGGTCATCGGCAGCCCGACCCCGATGCAGATTCCGTTCATCCCGGAGAAGCAGCTGGCGAAGAGCGACTGGCCGATGCCGCGCGAACCCGGAGCCTTCCACCTCCGCGATGGCATCAACTACATGATCGAGGTTGAGCGCGCGGTCCTCGACTACGCCTCCCGCAATCGTTCGAACCTGCTCCACGGCATCTATGTCATGGGCAAGCGTCAGATCACCAAGGGCAGCCAGGATTCCTGGACGATCACCCCGAAGCGCATCGAGGCGGTTCGTGAGGCCGCCAAGGCCCTCCCGGCTCCTCCGACCGCCTTCCCGGGCGGCGGCCCCGGCTTCGCCGCGGTTCCGGCCGAACTCTACAAGACGGTCATTCAGGACCCGGCTTACCGTGATGCCCGTGGCTACGTCATTCCCGCCATCCAGGATGACTTCCCGACGGCCGTTAAGTTCGTCAACGTCCTGATCAAGGGCGGCGCCGAGGTTAAGCAGGCCACCGCGGCCTTCACCGTTGCTGGCAAGTCCTATCCCGCCGGCTCCTTCGTGGTCAAAACCGCCCAGGCCTTCCGCCCGGTCATTCTGGACGCCTTCGAGCCCCAGGACCACCCGATGGACTTCGCCTACCCAGGCGGCCCGCCGATCCGTCCTTACGACGTCACCGGCTGGACCATCGCCAAGCAGATGGGTATCCAGTACGACCGTTACGTTGAGGACTTCTCCGGTCCCTTCAAGGACGTCGGCTTCGATCTCGTCAAGCCGGTCCCGGCCAAGGTCTCCGGCCCGGCCAACCCGGCCGGCTGGCTCATCAGCCACCGCATCAATGATGCCGTCATCGTCAAGAACCGCCTCCTGAAGGCCGGCATCGATGTCTACTGGGTTCACGCCGAGCAGACCGTTGAGGGCCAGGCTCTCGGCACCGGCACCATCTGGGTGCCCGCCTCGGCGGCCGCCAAGGCCATCATCGAGCGCGGCGCGGCCGAACTCGGTGTTGCGGCTTACGGTGTTGCGGCCAAGCCCACGGGCGCGGCCACGAAGCTCAAGTCAGTCCGCATCGGTCTGGTTGACACCTACGGTGGCTCCATGCCCTCCGGCTGGATCCGCTGGATGTTCGAGCAGTACGAGTTCAACTTCGAGGTCGTCTTCCCGCAGGTGCTGGATGCCGGCAACCTCAAGGCTGCCTTTGACGTGATCGTGTTCCCCTCCGGCACCTACGCCGAGGGCCGCGGTGGTCGTGGCGGTGGTCGTGGCTTCGGCGGTCCTTCGCCGGACTCGATCCCGGAGGAATTCCGCTCGATGCTGGGTTCGGTCACGAACGCCCGCTCGGTTCCCCCGCTGAAGAAGTTCGTGGAAGACGGCGGCACCGTCCTCGCGATCGGCGCCTCGGCTCCGATCGGCGAAGCGATGGGTCTCCCGATCAAGAACCACCTCGTCGAGAAGGGTCCGGACGGCAACGAGCGTCCGCTTCCTCCCGAGAAGTTCTACATCCCGGGCTCGGTCCTGAAGGCCAAGTTCAACACCGCCAATCCGCTGTCGTTCGGCATGCCGGCGGAAGGCTACGTGTTCTTCGATGACAGCCCGGTCTTCGCCCGTCCCGCTGGCAGCAATGTCAACGCGACCCGCATCGCCTGGTTCGAAGGCAAGGAGAGCCTCTACAGCGGTTGGGCCGTCGGTCAGGAATACCTCGATGGCGGCGAACTGGCCACCGAGGCCAGCATCGGCGCCGGCAAGCTGGTCATCATCGGCTTCGAGGCCACGTTCCGCATGACCCCGCACGCCACGTTCAAGATGTTCTTCAACGGCCTGTACTACGGTTCAGGCACGCCGGTCACGCTCTAACCAGCGTATCCGTCGTCTGCAGGTTTCAGAACCCCGCCCCTTACCGGGCGGGGTTCTTTTTTGTGCCGCGGTCCACCTGCGGCTTCTGAAAATCGTTCTCGTTCTCATTCTCGTTATCATTCTCCAGATCGAAATCGGATCCTGTTGGACGGGTAAGCCCCCCCCAAGCCACAATCCGCGAGAGCGATAAAGAGAACGAAGAACGAGAACGATTATTTGGGTCTCGCCTCAATTGTTGACGTTGGCCGCACCGCGCTTGCCCGCGTCGGAACCGCGGTCTAGCAAGGTGGCAATGAGCGAGCCACTGGCCGGAGGGAAACGTCTCTACTTCATGGGGATCTGCGGAACCGCAATGGGCAACGCGGCCCTGCTGGCGCGCGCCGCCGGGCACACGGTGCTCGGCGCCGACACGGGCGTTTATCCGCCGATGAGCACCGTGCTCGCGGCGGCCGGGATCGAACTCCACGAAGGCTATGACGCTTCCCGCCTCGCGAAGCTGGCGCCTGACCTGGTCGTGATCGGCAACGCGATGTCGCGGGGCAACCCTGAGGTGGAGTGGCTGCTCGACACTCGCGCCCTGCCGTTCACCTCACTGCCCGCCATGTTGCACGACTTCGTGCTCGGCCGGCGCCGTAATCTCGTGATCTGCGGGACGCATGGCAAGACGACCACCACGGCGCTGACGTCGTTTCTCCTGCGTGAGAATGGCCGCGATCCCGGTTTCCTCATTGGCGGCGTGCCGCTGGATCCGCCGGTCGGTAGCCATCTGGGGACGGCGACCGATCCGTTCGTGATCGAGGGCGACGAGTACGACAGCGCGTTCTTCGACAAGCGCAGCAAGTTCATCCACTACGCCCCGCATGTGGCGGTGCTGAACAATCTCGAGTTCGATCACGCCGACATCTTTCGCGACCTCGCGGATGTGCAGCGCACCTTCAGTCACCTGACGCGCATCGTGCCGCGCAATGGTTGGGTCGTGTTGAACGGCGACGACGAGAACCTCCGTGTCCTCGGGCCGTTGCCGTGGACGCGCGTTGTGCGCGTGGGGACGGGCGCCGCGAATGACGTGCGCATCACGGATTTCGCGGAAGATCCGACCGGCAGTGGCTTCACGCTCACCTGGCAGGGCAAGCCGTGGGGCCGGGTCGACTGGACCTCCTCGGGGCTCTACAACGCGCGCAACGCCGCGATGGCGGCGACGGCCGCAGGGCTCGCTCTGGGCGGCGCGGATCCAACGATCCTGCGGCTTGATGCGCTGGCGCGTTTCCGCGGCGTCAAGCGTCGTCAGGAGCAGCTGTACCAGAGCCCGGGTCTGACCGTGATCGAGGACTTTGGCCATCACCCGACCGCCTTGGCGGAGACCTTGCTGGCGTTTCGTCAGCGCTTTCCCGGCGCACGCCTGACCGCCGTGTTCGAGCCGCGCAGCAACACGGCGCGGACGAAGACGATGCAGGCCGGCTTCATGCGCGCGCTCGCGCACGCGGATGAGGTTTACCTCGGCGTGGTCAATCGCGCCGACAAGCTCGCGGCCGCCGACCGTTTCGACACCGAGGCGGTCGTCGAGCATCTGGAGAGCCAAGGCGTTGAGGCGCACACCGCTGCGACCAACGCGGACCTCCTGGTGAAGCTTCAGGTGGCTACGCTGCCTGCGATGGCGTCACGCCCGCGGGTCGTGGCCTTCTTTACCAACGGTTCCTTCGACGGCATCATCGCACAGTACGCCGAGGAGGCGCGGGCTGAGTAGGGAAATTGCGTTGCAGCAACTCGGAGCAGCCCACGAATCGGCGCAAATCCCTCAGTCCGGAACCGAATTTGTTACCATGAACTACACGGAACACACGAAATTCAGAAATCTGAGTTCTGATCCCTTTTCGTGTGTTCCGTGTGTTTCGCGGTAATACCTCTGAGTTAGAGCCCGATCGCCTTCACCTGTGCGGCAAACGTGGCATCGTCGAGCACGGGGTCGGCGGCGTGGTCGGCAAACGCGAAGGGTAGGTCGACCCACGACCGGCAACCGGCCATGTCTAAGGTCGGCGCGAAGCGCACCGGCTGGCGCAGGCGATGAACGCGCACGACAAAGGCATGGAGCCCGGGCGGCTTTGCCCAGTCGTAGCGTTCGCGCACGGTTGCCTCGGTCCAGAGGTGATGCGGATCAAGCGCCTGGATCCGCGCCCAATCATCAAGAAACGCATGCTGATGAACGTCGGCGAACCCGGTCAGCGTCACGTCATTCGCCGGTGTCTCGGCCGAGAACCAGCGTACGGCAGCCGGTTTGGTTTTCTCGCGCTGCGCGTGAAACCCCGTGGGAAAAAGCCAGAAGCGGCCGGCCCTGGCTTCAAAGCCGCCGCGGCCCTCGGCAATCCCGCCCTTGCGCAGAATCAGACTTTGTTCGCCGTCGACCAATGCGCCGACGATGGCCTGCCACTCCTTGAACGCGGATGCCATGGCGGAGAGCGTCCGCCTCAGGGTAGGCCTTTGAGCCGGTAGCGCTGGATATCGAACGGCTCCTTCGAGGGATAGATCGCCAACACATCCGCCAGGTTCATGAGGATCCAAGGCGACGCGGCGGAGGTTCCGTTTTTGGTGAAGACGATATCATCGGCGATGTACACGCAGGAGTGCACAATGCTTCCATCCGGCCGGGCAAAAAGGAGCACGTCGCCGAGCGCACTGCGGCCGGTCACAGGGCGGTAGTCGTTGAGCAGTGTAGTGGAGACGACGTTAATGTCCTGGTAGCGTGGATCGGGCTCGAGGTTGAAGAAATTCATCACCGTCCAGTGGCAGTCCATGAACTCCAATGGGGTCTCTCCGGGTGCAGCGCTCGGGTAGGAATAGAGGCGGGCGCGGGCGAAACGGGGAAGGAGGTGGGCGATGTCGATGCGCGCGGCCTGACCTTTCTGGTGCAGCGATTGCAGCAGTGGACGTACGTCCTTGGAGCGCAGGCCGCGCCCCCAGTAGTCGGCGAGGGCATCGATGTTCGTTTGGTCGTCGATAACCAATCGCACCAGCAGGGTGGACTTGCGGGCGAGTGTCTTGATCAGGCGAGTGCGCTCCTCCAGCGAGGGGATCTGCGCGAGCACGACCTCGAGGTCGGAAAACAGGACGGCCGGACCGCGGCGGTAGAGCAGGTGCTTGACCTGCTTGATCGTGCTGTCGGGCACGCCGCTGTCCTCGAACCATTCGTCGACGGCGTCGGCGCGAAAACGAAAGGGCTCCACGTGCAGTTCGTTTTCCGGGAACGTGGCGAGCACGTCGTAGATGGCTGCGCGCGCCTCGGAACTCAGTCCGAGGATGACGCTGTGGGGGACACGGATCTCGGTGCGGTCGCCCGCGTAGGTGCGGTTGGCGGGATTGTCGAGTTCGGCGATCACGCTGGCGGGCAGTTGAGCTGCCTTCCAGAGTTCACCCAGCCGGCCAGGGGTATACCCCGTGAAGGACCAGCGCAACGGTGCGCTGCTTTGCTGGGTGCGGCCGACGAGTTCCTCCGGCGGCTCGATCAGGATACGCGTGTAGATCACGCGGCCCCACGGACCGGCTTTGGCTTCGACCACACGCTCTTCCTGCGGAGCTGTTCCGGTCGAGGTTGGTGGAGCTGGCGACGCGGCGGCCACGACCGGGGCCGCGGGCGCGGCCTCGGTCCGGGCGGGAGACCGCAGATCGCGCAGAGCGATGAGCAACATCACCCAAGGCGCCAAAAAAACGAACCCGAGGGCCACCAAGAGGCGGCGTGAGACGAGAATGCTGCTCGGGGGCGGGCTGCTCGTCATGACACCGTCATTGCGCCTGGCGCGCGACTTTGAACTCAGCCGGTCGCTCGCCGGCGGGTAGGGCAATCAAATCGTAATCCTGAAAACCGGTGATGCGCACCTCGGCAAACTCGCCGACGGGCAGGCTGCGGGGAACGTAGACGCGGCCGTCGATATCAGGGGCGTCCGCCTCGCCGCGGGCCACGCCGGGCTCTTCGACGAGCACGCGCAGGGTGCGGCCGACGTAGGCCTTGCTGACCTTGGCGGCGATTTCCTTTTGCAGCGCCATCGTGCGGTGCCAGCGGGCTTCCTTCACCTTCGGCGCGAGCTGTTCCTCCATCTTGGCCGCCCGCGTGCCGTCCTCCTGGGAGTAGCGGAACACCCCGAGGCGCTCAAACTGGGTGTCGCGAATGAAGCCGCAGAGTTCCTCGACATCGGCCTCGGTCTCGCCGGGGAAACCGACGATGAACGTCGTGCGGACCGCGATGCCGGGAATGCCGGCGCGGATGCGGGCGATGAGGTTGCGGATGTAGTCGCCGCTGGTCTCACGCTGCATGCGACCGAGCATGTGGTCGCTGATGTGCTGGAGCGGAATATCGATGTAGCGGGCGACCTTGGGACACTCGGCGATGGTGCGAATCAGTTCGTCGCTCCAGTGGGCCGGGTGAGTGTAGAGCAGGCGGATCCAGAAATCGCCCTCGATCGCGTTGAGCTCGCGGAGCAGGGTGGTGAGAGCCGTGCCGCGGGACGAGTCGACCGGCGTGCGGGGATTGGGGCGCTGCTCCCAGGTGTCCATGCCGAAGAAGGTCGTGTCCTGGGAGATCAGGTTGATCTCCTTCACGCCCTCGGCCACGAGGCGGCGGGCCTCGGCGACCACGCTCTCGACGGTGCGGCTGCGATGACGTCCGCGGATCTGCGGGATGATGCAGAAGGTGCAGGGGTGATTGCACCCTTCGGCGATCTTGATGTACGCAAAATGCTTTGGTGTAAGCCGGAAGCGCGGAGTGTCGTAATCCGGGATGTACGTCGAGTGACGGGTGACAAAATTCTCCGGGGCGGTGCCTTTCGCGCGTTCCTTCTCGTAGAGGCCCTCGATGATCGGGGCGACCTTGGTGACCTGGTCGAGGCCGATGAAGGCGTCGACCTCGTCATTCAGCGACGTGGAAAGGTCCTTGGAAAAGCGCTGGGCCATGCAGCCCGCGACGATCAGCTTCTGTTCCTTGCGGCGCTTCTTCATGCCCCGGTTCTGGTGAACCTCAAGGATGTGGCCGATCGACTCCTCCTTGGAGGAATCGATGAAGGAGCAGGTGTTGACGATGACGACGTCGGCCTTTTCCGCTTCAGGAATCACGGTCATGCCTGCCTGATGCAAATGGCCGACCATGATCTCGCTATCGACGAGATTCTTGGCGCAACCGAGGGAGATGAGGCTGACTTTGATCATGGGAAGGCGGGCCGAGCGGAACCGGAGGCAGTAAAATGAAAAACCGCGGCTGCGCGAGCCGCGGTTTACCGAACAAAAGCGGAGGGACGGCTTACTTCTTGGCCTTGGCTTTGCCGACGGCGCCGGCGGCGGCCTTCTTGCGCTTCAAATAAGCGATGCGGCGCTTCTTCTTGATACCCTTGTTGTATTGTTTGCCCATAGATGTGTGGTGAGTGGCCGAAGGGAATCGCAAAGCCCGCCCCGAGAGTCAAGTGCGACGCAATCAGGTAAAATCCGCCTTGTTTTGCCCTGTCGTTGTTCCGAAACTCGATCCCTCGAATGAAAATCTGCTGCATTGGTGCCGGTTACGTCGGCGGTCCGACCATGGCCGTCATCGCCCAGAAAGCGCCCGATATCACGGTCACGGTGGTCGACATGAACGCCGCTCGCATCGCCGCGTGGGGTTCCGACCAGCTTCCGATCTATGAGCCCGGACTCGAGGCGATCGTCCGGGAGTGCCGTGGACGCAACCTCTTCTTCTCGACCGACGTCGCGGGCGCAATCAATGCCGCCGACATCATCTTCGTCGCGGTCAACACCCCGACCAAGACCTACGGCGTGGGCGCGGGTCGCGCCGCTGACTTGCGGTACATCGAGTCGGTGGCCCGCACCATCGCCGAGGTCGCGACGTCGTCCAAGATCATCGTCGAAAAATCGACCATCCCGGTGAAGACCGCCGAGGCGATCCAGACCATCCTCGCCGCCAATACCCGCGGCCTGAAGTTCCAGGTCCTCTCGAACCCCGAGTTTCTCGCCGAGGGCACCGCGGTCGTCGATCTGCACAATCCCGATCGCGTGCTGATCGGCGGCGAGCGCACGCCGGAGGGCGAGAAGGCGATCGAGAGCCTCGCGTCGGTCTACGGCCGCTGGGTGCCCAACGATCGGATCATTCGGACCAACCTCTGGTCGTCCGAACTCTCCAAGCTCGTCGCCAACGCGTTTCTGGCGCAGCGCATCTCTTCCATCAACTCGATCTCCGCCCTCTGTGAAGCAACCGGGGCCGACGTCGATGAGGTGGCGAATGCGATCGGCAAGGACAGCCGCATCGGCCCGAAATTCCTCAAGGCTTCGGTCGGCTTTGGCGGTTCCTGCTTCCAGAAGGACATCTTGAATCTCGTTTACCTCTGCCAGCACTTCGGCCTGCCCGAGGTGGCGTCGTATTGGGAGGGTGTGGTGAAGATGAACGACTGGCAGAAGCAGCGTTTCGCCGGCCGCATCGTGAAGGCGCTCTTCAACACCGTCGCCGACAAGCGCATCGCCGTCCTCGGCTTTGCTTTCAAGAAGGACACCAACGACACCCGCGAGTCGGCCGCGATCAGCGTCTGCCGCGATCTGCTCGCCGAGCAGGCCAATGTGGTGGTGTACGATCCCAAGGTTCCCGCGGCCGAGATCATCCGCGATGTCCTCGGCGCGGGTGTCACTAACCCGCGTCTCACCGTCGTGAATTCTGCCTACGAGGCCGCCAAGAGCGCCCATGCGGTCGCCGTGGTCACCGAGTGGGACGAGTTCAAGACGCTCGACTACGCCCGGGTTTACGAGGGTATGATGAAACCGGCCTTTCTCTTCGACGGCCGTAACATCACGGACCTCGCGAAGCTGAAGACGCTGGGCTTCCGTGCCCACGGCATCGGCAAGTAACCAGGCGTTAGCTGGCCGCGGTGGGCTGGGGTCTGGCGTTGGGGCGTTGTTCCCATCTCCGCGTCTCAGCGACAGTCCCGAGCGGGTCCCTGACCTTGGCAATAAGGGGGCCATCCCTTGCGTCCGCTTGCGCCGATCAGACGTAGGGTCTAGGTGAAATCCGTGACCGCACGTCCCACCATCGTTTGGTTCCGCCAGGACTTGCGCCTGCAGGACAACACCGCCCTGGCTGAGGCGGTGGCGCGGGGTGGGCCGGTCATTCCGGTGTACATCCTCGATGACGACGGCGAGGGGCGCTGGGCCGCCGGGGGAGCGTCGCGCTGGTGGCTGCATCATTCTCTCGCCGCTCTGCAGGCCTCGCTGGAAGCGCGCGGATCGCGACTGATCCTCGCGCGAGGCGGTGCGCTCGCCATTCTTCGCAGCCTCGCCGCTTCGACCGGGGCGGGCGCCGTTTACTGGAACCGCCGTTATGAGCCCGCGGTGATCGCCCGCGACTCCACCGTAAAGACGGTGCTGACCAGCGACGGCCTAGAAGCGAAGAGCTTCAACGGCAGCCTGCTCTTCGAGCCGCACACGATCACCAACAAGCAGGGCCGTCCGTTTCAGGTTTTCACACCTTACTGGCGCCATTGCCTGACCCTGCCGGTCCCGGCGCCCGTGGCGTTGCGGGCGGGGCCGCTGCCGTCGCCGGCCAAGTGGCCGGCGGGAAGCACCCTTGCTTCGTTCGGTTTGCTGCCGTCGATTCCATGGGACGCGGGGTTCTCGCCGGTGTGGACGCCGGGCGAGGAGGGGGCGCGCCGACGGCTCAAGGCCTTTGTCGCCGAAACGATCACCGCCTACGCCGATGATCGCAACGTGCCGTCGGTGACGGGAACGTCGAGGCTATCGCCGCACCTGCATTTCGGCGAGGTCGGTCCGCGCCAGGTTTGGGCCGCCGTGCAGGGGCTCTCGCGCGAGTCCGGAGTTTTCCCGCTCAACAATGGCGCGCGCGTTTACCTCAGCGAGATCGGCTGGCGCGAATTCTCGCATCATCTCGTCTTCCATTTTCCCTCGACGCCCGAGCGTCCTTTGCGTCCGGAGTTCGAGGCGTTTCCCTGGGCGTCCGATCCCAAGGGGCTGCGGCTGCGTGCCTGGCAGCGCGGGCGTACCGGCTACCCGATTGTCGACGCCGGCATGCGCGAACTCTGGACCACGGGCTGGATGCACAATCGCGTGCGCATGATCGTCGCCTCGTTTCTCGTCAAACACCTGCGTCTCAACTGGACCCATGGAGCCACGTGGTTTTGGGACACGCTGGTCGACGCCGATCTCGCCGCCAACACATTGGGCTGGCAATGGAGCGCGGGTTGCGGCGCAGACGCGGCGCCGTACTTCCGCATCTTCGCCCCGGTGCTGCAGGGCGAGAAATTTGATCCCAAGGGTGAGTATGTGCGCAAATGGGTTCCTGAAATCGCACGTCTGCCGGACAAGTTCCTGCATGCACCCTGGACCGCGCCAGCCAATGTGCTCGAGTATGCGGGCGTTGATCTGGGCCGGACTTATCCCGAGCCGATCGTCGATCACGCGACTGCCCGCGCCGAGGCGCTGGCCGCGTTCAAGCAGCTGCGCGGTGCGCGTCCCGACGCCGACGGAGCCGGCGAGTGAGCTCCGTGCGCAACCTCATTCTCGTTCTGGGTGACCAGCTCGACGCGCGCTCGAGCGCGCTCGATGGCTTTGATCCGCGTCGCGATGCGGTCTGGATGGCCGAGGTCGCTGAGGAGTCGACCCATGTCTGGTCCTCGCGTCCTCGCATCGCAGTCTTCCTCGCGGCGATGCGCCATTTTCGCGACGCGCTGCGTGCAGCGGGCCGGGTCGTCCACTACACGGAGCTCGATGCGGCCGGGAACGCGGGAACACTGGCCGGCGAAATTGCCCGAGCGGTTGCGCGCTTGAAGCCGGAGCGGTTGATCATGACCGAAGCCGGCGACTGGCGGGTCGCTCGTTCGATCGAAGCGGCTGCAGAGGCGGCGGAGCGGCCACTCGAGGTCCGCACCGACCGGCATTTTTTCGCGACCCTTGAGGACTTTCGGGCGCACGCTGCCGGGCGGAAGCAGCTGCGGCTTGAGTTCTATTACCGCGAGCTGCGGCGCAAGCACGGCATCCTGCTTGACGCCGAGGGCGGGCCGGAGGGCGGCGAGTGGAACTACGATCATGACAACCGTGGCGCGTTCGGTCGCGCGGGCCCGGGCAAGGTTCCGCCGCCCCTCTCGTTTCCGCCGGATGCGGTCACGCGCGACGTGCTCGCTCTGGTTGCGCGCCGGTTTCCGCAGCATCCGGGGCGACTGGATTCGTTCGATTGGCCGGTCACGCCCGACGAGGCCCGGCGTGCGCTGAAGGACTTCATCACGCATCGGCTCGCGGACTTTGGCCAGTATCAGGATGCCATGTGGTCGGCCGAGCCGTGGCTCTATCACTCGCGGCTCTCCGCGGCGATGAACCTCAAGCTGCTTGATCCGCGTGAGGTGGTGGCCGCAGCCGAGGCGGCGTACAAGGCGGGACGCGCGCCGCTGGCGTCGGCCGAGGGTTTTATCCGCCAGATCCTCGGGTGGCGCGAGTATGTGCGCGGCGTCTACTGGATGCACATGCCCGGCTATCTCGAGCGCAACGCGCTCAAGGCGACGGGCAAGCTGCCCGACTTTTTTTGGACGGGTGACTGCGAGATGGCGTGTCTCCGGGCCGCGATCGGCCAGACGCTCGAGTTCGGCTATGCGCATCACATCCAGCGCCTCATGGTCACGGGCCTTTATTCACTCATGCTCGGGGTTGATCCGAAGCATGTGCATGCCTGGTACCTCGCGGTCTATGTGGATGCGGTCGAGTGGGTCGAGCTCCCGAACACGCTGGGCATGTCGCAGTACGCGGATGGCGGGATCATGGCGTCGAAGCCCTATGTCGCGACGGGCAAGTACATCCAGCGCATGAGCAATCACTGCGCTGGCTGTCGCTTCGACCCGGCTAAGAGCACGGGGGCCGAGGCTTGCCCGTTCACCACGTTGTACTGGGATTTTTTGCTGCGCCACGAGCGGGTGCTGGCGGCGAATCAGCGCATGGCGCTGCAGGTGAAAAACCTGAAGCGATTGAGTGAGGCCGAGCGCACCGCGATCCAGACCCAGGCGGAGGCCATCCGGAAGCACGGGGGCGCTCCGGCGCGCGCGGCGCAGTCGGGTGAACTGGACCTTAACTGACGGCCGCCCGGACGCATTTCTCCTCATGGCCCGCATGCGAAAGAAAGCCGACCTGCCGCAGAAGGACTGTATCGTTTGCGGCCGTCCCTTTGCCTGGCGGAAAAAATGGGAGCGCTGTTGGGACGAGGTCAGGTATTGCTCGGATGCTTGCCGAAAGCGAAAAGGGCGTCTGCCTGTTGAAGCCACTCCACCATGACCCTGCACCGACTTACCCGTCGCATTCGGATTGCCCGTCCCGCCGCGGAGGTCTTTGCGTGGCACGAGCGTCCCGGAGCATTTGAACGGCTGCAGCCACCGTGGGAACAGGTCGAGGTGATTGCGCGCTCGGGCGGCATCCGCGATGGCGCCACCGTTTCGCTGCGCACCAAGGCAGGCCCGGTGTGGCTGCGCTGGGACGTGGTGCATGGCGACTACTTGGCCGGCGTGCAGTTCCGCGACCGGCAGCGACGGGGCCCGTTCAAGTATTGGGAGCATCTGCATCGGGTCGAACCCGACGGGCCCGAGGCCAGCATCCTGGTGGATGACATCAGCTATGCCCTGCCGGGAGGCGCGGCCGGCGCGCTCGCCGCGCCGATGGTGCGACGCCGCTTGGAGCGGATGTTTGATTATCGGCATGCGGTGACCAAATCGGACCTCGAGGCGGCAAACGGCCGGCCGGGCGTGCGTTCGTTGCGGGTGCTTGTGTCGGGCGCGTCGGGACTCGTCGGGCGGACGCTCGTGCCACTGCTGACCACCCAGGGTCACTCCGTGGTCCGCCTTGTCCGCCGGGCGGCGGCGGGACCGGATGAGGCCCGTTGGGATCCCGTGCGGGGCACGATTGATCTGACGGGCGCAGGTCGGATTGACGCGGTGGTGAATCTTGCTGGGGCGGGGATTGCCGACGGTCGCTGGTCGGTGCCGCGGCGGCGCGAGATCCTGGAAAGCCGGGTGAGCGGAACGCGTACGCTCGTCGCAGCCCTGGCCCGGTTGCCCGATCGCCCTGAAGTATTGATCAATGCGTCCGCTGTCGGCTTCTACGGTGACCGCGGCGACGAGCTTCTCCACGAGTCGGCGGCGGGCGGCCGCGGATTTCTGGCGGAAGTCTGTCAGGCTTGGGAAGCGGAACTGGCCGCGGCGGAGGCGATCGGCGTACGCACGGTGGCCTTGCGCACCGGGATGGTCCTGACGCCGGCCGGCGGGGCCCTGGCGCGGCTGCTGCCGCTGGTTCACTGTGGATTGAGCGGGCGGCTCGGATCCGGACAGCAATGGACCGGGTGGATCACCCCGGATGATTTGAGCGGACTCATGCTCGCGGCCATGACGGACGCGCGCTGGCGCGGTCCGGTGAACGCCGTTGCGCCCGAGGTGGTGCGTCAGCGTGAATTTGCGTCGGTGCTGGGTCGCGTGCTGGGTCGGCCGGCTTTTTTGCCGACGCCCGCTTGGGCCTTGAAGCTCGGGCTGGGCGAGATGGCGCAGGAGCTCCTGCTTAGCAGCGCACGGGTGGAGCCGACCAAGGCCCTCGCCCTTGGCTACGCGTACCGCCATCGTTCGCTTTTTGCCGCGCTGACGCATATGCTCGGGCGAACGGTTTCATTATGAATAAGACGATCGTGGTGGTGGGGGCGGGAATCTCGGGGCTGCTGTTAGCCCGTGATCTGCGGGCGCGCGGCGCCGAGGTCGTCGTGCTGGAGAAGAGCCGCGGGGTGGGAGGGCGCCTCGCGACCAAGCGCGTGGGTCCGGCGGTCTTCGATCAAGGCGCTCAGTTTTTTACGGTCCGCGACGAGCGCTTTGCCGCTGTGGTCGAGGGCTGGCGCACGCAGCGTCTGGCCACCGCGTGGCCCGGTGGAACCGGGGAACGGGTGATCGGCGCGGCGGGCATGACCGCTATGCCCAAGGCCTTGGCGGAGGGACTCGACATCCAGCGCGAGCATCGGGTGACCCGCGCGGTTCGTCATGCGTGCGGTTGTTGGGAGATTGAGATCGAGAACCACGGGGTGATCCGCGCCGAGCGCCTGGTGCTGACCGCGCCCGTGCCGCAGTCGCTCGCGTTGCTCGCAGCGGGCGTGTTGCCGCCGGGGCTGGCCGAGTCGCTGGCGCGTCTCACCTATCATCCCTGCCTCGCGCTGCTCTGCGTGCTCGACGGTCCCTCCGCCGTTCCGGTTGAGGGCATCGCTCCTTCCTCGGGTTCGATTCGCTGGATTGCCGACAACACCCGCAAGGGAATCTCGCTCGGTGCGCCTGCGGCGCTCACCGTGCACACCACGCCCGCGTTTGCGGCGGAGCATTACGCGCGCGGGGTGGAGGAAGTCGCAGCCTTGCTGGCGGCCGAACTCGCGCCGTGGCTGGGCGGATCCGGGCTCGTTTCGACCACGCTGCATCGCTGGAAATTCAGCGAGCCGCGCGCGACGCACCCGGAACCCTATGTCTGGCTGCCCGAGCTTTCGCTAGGCTTCTGTGGCGATGCCTTCGGCGGACCGCGCGTCGAAGGCGCGGCGGTGTCCGGCCTCGCGTTGGCGTCCTGCATGGCGACGACGTTGAAAGCGGCGACTTTCGCGGAGTCGTGATGCGCAGACCGCAGTTTACTTGATTAAGTGAAGTGGCATAGTAAACAAAACTCATGTCATCTCAGCTCTATCCGACGATCGTCTCGACGATCGGCAACACGCCTCTGATCAAACTCAACCGAATTGCGGCCGGTCTCCCGGCCTCGATCTACGTGAAGGCGGAGTTCTTCAATCCGCTCGCGAGCGTGAAGGATCGCATCGGCATGGCGATGATTGAGGCCGGTGAGCGCGATGGTCTGATCAAGGCCGGTACCGTCGTCATCGAGCCCACCTCAGGCAACACCGGCATCGCGCTGGCGTTCGTTTGTGCGGCCCGCGGCTACAAGCTGATCCTGACCATGCCCGAGACGATGTCGCTCGAGCGGCGCGTGCTCCTGCGCATGCTGGGTGCGGAGATTGTGCTGACGCCGGGAGCCGAGGGCATGCCCGGCGCCATTCGTCGCGCGACCGAGCTTCTCGCCCAATACGGCGACCGTGGCTTCATGCCCCAGCAGTTTGAGAATCCCGCCAATCCGGAGGTTCATCGCCGGACGACGGCGGAGGAAATCTGGAGCGCGACCGAAGGGAAGATCGATGCCTTTGTCGCGGGTGTGGGCACGGGCGGCACGATCACGGGTGTTTCCGAGGTCATCAAGTCGCGCAAGGCGATCAAGAGCATCGCGGTCGAGCCGGCGGCTTCTCCGGTCATCTCCGGTGGTCGTCCGGGCCGGCATCGGATCCAGGGGATCGGGGCGGGCTTCATTCCGAAGAATTGCAACACGGGGATCATCGACGAGGTGATTAAGGTCAACGACGAGGATGCCTTTGAAACTGCACGGCAACTGGCCCTGCAGGACGGCATTCTTGCCGGTATTTCGACGGGCGCCAATGTGTGGGCGGCGATGGAACTCGCCAAGCGTCCGGAGTACGCCGGCAAGCTGATCGTCACCGTGGGCTGCAGCTTCGGCGAACGCTACATTTCCACCGCCCTGGCGGAAAAGGCCCGGCAGGAAGTCTCGGTCTAGCCTCATTTGCAGGGACTTACGGTCCAAAATCAGGCTTCCCATCGCCTAATGAACGGCCTTCAATAGACGTTTTATGCAGAAAACGTTCGTTATCTTCAAACCCGACTGCATGGAGCAGAAGCATGTCGGAACCGTCGTTGATCGCTTTGAAAAAGCGGGCTTCGAGATCGTGGGCGCCAAGCTCATCCGTCTCTCGTCCGCCGTCCTGCGCGAGCACTACGCGCACGTGGCTTCGAAGCCCTTCTACCCGGAGATTGAGCAGTTCATGAGCTCGCGTCCGGTTCTCATCATGGCGCTCAAGGGCGACAATATCGTGGCCAAGGTCCGCGACCTGCTCGGGCCGACCGACTCGCGCAAGGCCGCCAAGGGTACCATCCGTGGTGACTTCGGCACCGAGATGATGAAGAACGTCTGCCACGCCTCCGACACCGACGAGAACGCCAAGATCGAGCTCGCCCGCTTCTTCAAGCCGGAAGAGATCCTCGGCTAAGCCGCCCTGAGCGATCACTCGTTCCTTTTCCGAAACCCGCACCGATCCCGGTGCGGGTTTTTTGTTGGGGGCGTGTAGCCGGGGTCGCTGACCCCGGTCCGTCGCGCGAAGCCGCAATTCAACCACCGGGCTCAGCGAGCCCAGCCACACCGCAGGACTGTATCCCTTCCGAAATCGATTGCTGTGCATCACCGCGTCCGCGTTCCGAATCGGGCGGAGTTGAAATCCCGGGGCGTTCGTCCGTTGTCAGTGGTGAGCGCATCCCCGCCGACATTTTTCCATGCGACCGTTCATCACCCATCTTCTGGCCGACCTGCGCATCATGCCGCGCGGGGTGTGGGTGCTGGTGGGCGGGCAGTTCGTGAACCGCCTCGGAAGTTTCGTTTATCCCTTTCTCGCGATTTACCTCACGGGGCGCGGCTTCGGTCTGGGCGACGTGACACTGGTGCTCGGCGCCATCGCGGTCGGACACTTGGGAGCACCTTTTGCCGGCGGCTACCTCGCGGATGCGATCGGGCGGCGCAACACCATCGTGGCCGCGCTGGTCGGCGGGGCGCTCACGCTGGTGGGCATCTTCTTTTCGCCCAACTTGCCCGCCTTGCTGGTCATGGCGGCGACCCATGGGTTCTTCTCGCACATGTTCGGCCCCGCGGCGAACGCGCTGCTGTCCGACCTCGTCACGCCGCAGCAACGCGTGACGGCGTATGCGCTGCTGCGGCTTGCGATCAACGCCGGCTTTGCAGCGGGTCCAGCCATTGCCGGTCTGCTTTACGCCGTTTCACCCGTGTTGATCTTCACCGGTGATGCAGCAACCACGCTTGTCTTTGCCGCGCTTGCGCTGCTTTTCCTGCCTCACGGATTGCGCACGGTCACGGGCAGCGTGTCGTCGCCGCGCGTGATCCTGCGCAGCTGGACGGAAGCCGGCCGCGACGCCTGGCACAATGGGCCGTTTGTGCAGCTCTACGTTGGCATGCTGCTCATGGCGGTCGCGTTCATGCAGGTCTTCACCGTGCTGGGGCTGCATATGACCGCGCGCGGGTTGGACACGTTTTCCTACGGCGTGGCGATGGGCTTTAATGGATTCCTCATCATGTGCTTCGAGCTCCCGCTCGCCCACCTGGTCCGGCGCTTCCCGGCGCGGCCGGTGCTGGTCGCCGGCTTTGCGGTCACGGGCCTCGGTTGTGCGGCGTTTGCCGGAGCGGACTCGTTGACCGAATGCCTGCTCGCGATGGCGGTGTTCACCTTCGGGGAGATGATCTCGCTGCCGATTGCCGCGGGCTATGCGAGCGAGCTGGCTCCGGTGGCGCTGCGCGGCCGCTACTTCGGTGTCTTTGGCACAGTCTGGGGCCTGGCCGGGCTGGTGGGCAGCGCAGGACCGTGGATGTATGGTCAACTGGGCCCGGCGTGGTGGATCATCGCCGGCGTCGGTGGCCTCGCCGGCGGCGCGGGGATGCTGTTCCGCTCGACCGATCGGCGCGCAGTGGCGGTCTCCTCGCCGGGCAGCGTGTAGGCCGGCCACGAAATCAGGCCAATTCAGAAGTCGCGCAGAGTCGCGGAGCCGCAGAGGGGACAAGATGTCAGAAGTCAGAGGTCAGGAGTCAGCTCAGACCGGAACTGCTTGATGCCTGCTCGACGCCAGCTTTTAACAGTACCGCTCGGCTGTTTTCTCTGCGCCTCTGCGTCTGCTCTGCGCAACTTCTGGATCGTGGCTTGAATGGGTACGAATAGATTGAAATCAGCGCACTTCCGGACGCAGGAATGCAGCCGCGGGATTGTCGGGGAGCGCACGCAGTCCCTCGACCACGGTCTCGGCATTGAGCACGGCGCCGTCCCAGTTCGTGTGCACGGTGCGGTCGGCGAAGAGCAAGGTGGTCTTTTCCTCACCCAGCGCTTCGTAGCGGGCGCTGAGCCGCGCATTGAGGTCGATGAGCGGAACCGCAAGTTCGGCTGCGATCGTACGCGTCCAGGCGGCGTGACCGCCGTCGGCGTTGAGTTTGCCTTCGGTCCAGCGATTGCGCGGGACGAGGGTGCAGAGAACAGGCGTCGCGCCGCGGGCGCGAATCTCGGTGATGTACGTCCGCAGGTAGGCGCCGAAGGTCTGCACCGTCTCCGTGGAGCCAGTGGCGGCATCCGTGCGTTCCTCGGTCTCTGTACCGACGCCAGGCAGCGCGCCGCGCGCGCCATTGTCGTTGTGGCCGAATTGGATCAGCACCACATCGCCCGCCTTGATCAGGGGCAGGACGTCGGGCCAATAAGTTGAGCGAAAGGTCCGCACGCCAGTGCCGCCCACCGCGAGATTCACCAGATTGACCTTGGCGGGGTAGAGATGGTTTTGAAGCGGATCCCCCCAGCCGAACTGGCCGTCGTAGCCATTGCCGCGGCCGTTGCGCACGGTGGAGTCGCCGATGAGGACAAGGTTGGGCAGCTTCGGGTCGGCGGGAGCGGGCAGGTTGAGCCAGGTGCGCATCGTGGCGCGATCCCAGCCGCTATCCGGGGGCTGTGGAGGAACAAAAACCCGCGTGGGCTCAGCGGTCGGCACCGATCGACCGGAGTAGGAGAGCGCGGCAATGAGCTTCTGTTCGCGCAAGCCCTTCAGGCCGCTCAGGGCCAGGTAGGCGTTGAGCCGGGCGCCGTCCTCGCCGGTGTGCACGTGGTCCGCGGGAAAGAGGGCATCAACCTCCTCGCGCGTCATGCGCGCGTAGCGCTGGGTGATCAGGCTGGTCAGGTCGACCAGCGGCACGCCTTCACTTTCGGCGAGTGCGCGCGTCCACTGATTGAACTTCCCGTTGCCCTCGCCGTTGAGATCAGCCTGCCAGGCGCGTCGCGCGGTCAGCGTCATCAGAATCGGCATCGCTCCGCGATTGCGTGACTCAGCGATCATTTTGCGCAGGTACCAGCCGTAGGTGTGGACCGTTTCCTTCTGCTTGGTCACCTGATTGTCGATGTCCTCGGTCTCTTCCCCGAGTCCCGGCAGCGAGCCACGGGCCCGGGAGTCATCGTTGACCGGGCCGCCGTCGTTATGGCCGAACTGGATGATGACGAAGTCTCCGGGTTTCAGCTCGGCCAGCAGACGTTCCCAGCGGCCTTCCGTGACGAAAGTGCGCGAACTGCGACCCCCGATCGCACGATTCTCCACGATCAGGCGATCGCGATCAAAGTATTCGCCGATCCATTTTCCCCAGCCGACTGCGGCCGGATTGCCGTTGGCGGCGGTGGAGTCACCGGCAAGGAAGAGCGTAGGGATGCCGGGCGTCGCGGCGGGAACGGGCGGGATGGACTCGGCGCCCGACGCAGCCGTCAGCAGCATGCCGACGGAGAGTAGAGCGAGGAAGAAACGAACCCGGCGGGGCATGTCGGCACTCAAGCGTCAGGCCGGGCGGGGTGCAACTCGCGGACCGGAGGACAGTCCGGCCTCCGGGAGCTGTCTTTGCGGGATCGACTCGGAGCGATGGCCGCGCTTGGGTTGGGCTTATGAGCAAGCAGTCTTCGTTTCCAGGCGCCCGTGACGTCGCGGTTTCCCGTTTTCCGATCGAACTCGCCCAGTTCCTCAAATTCGCCGGCCTCTTCGGCAGCGGCGGCGAGGCCAAAGAGGCGGTCGTTGCGGGTGATGTTCAGGTGAACGGCACCGTGGAGACGCGTCGTGGGCGGAAGCTGATCGCCGGTGACAAGGTCACGATCGGGGCTGAGACGCTGATCGTGCGCGAAGCCTGACAGTGGCGGCTGACGCAGCCAGTGCATTGCGCGCTCAATGCGTCATCAGATGGAAGATGATGTTGATCGTGAGCGGGTAGGCGCGTGACTCGGAGAATTGCTTGAAGTAGGTCTCGTTCTCGCTTTCGCGCTCCCAGCCATCGCTGATGTCGGAATTGTGCACGGCGATCGCCATGATGCGCTGCCGGTCGTCGAGCATGGCCCATATCTTCATGTCGAGTGACCCGTAGCCGCGATCCCGGTACTGGAGTTCGGATAGCGGGTCATCCGGGTCGGAGTCCGGATTCCAGAACTGCATCGTGGGTACGCGCAGCTTGTGCATGGGCACCTCCAGAGGAAAAATACTGCGGAAGAGCGGGTGATCGGTGGTCAGCTCAATCCAGTCGTACTCGGGCAGCACCGTCTTCATCTCGGTGCGAAAATGCTCCCAGGCCGCCGTGCCCCAGAAGTCGGTGACGAGCAGCGAGCCGCCGGAGAGCAGGTAGCGGCGGAGAATCTCCGTCTCCTCCTCGTTGAGCATGATGCCCTCGACATGCTCCATGAAGATGAGGGGAAACTTGAAGAGATCGGGATTCGTCAGCTTGAGCGTGCGCGCATCGGGATCGACCATGATGGACGTCATCTGCCGCAGCCGGTAGGAGAGATTCAGGTCCGCATCGGGGTAGTCGACCCACCAGCCGAGCCGGCGTCCGCGGCCGATGCCCTCGCCGAGATCGGGGCGTGACTTGAAGATGATGCGGGCGAACGTGAAGACGTCCTGTTCAAAGCCCGGCGTGTTTGTCCACGAGGGCAGCGTGATGCTGTGTGACAGCGTTTCGCGGGCGGTCCGCACCGTATCCTCATTGACCACACCGCCGCCTTCGAGGCGGCTGTACGACGCCCCGCCGGGTTCGTCGCGGAAGAACTGGGCCAGCGACACGCCCGCCACAGAGAGAACAAGCAAACCTGCGAGAACTAGGCGAAGGCGAGGCACGGCGTGCGTGGATGACGCGGAGCCTACCTTGCTTTGCGCCCGGTGCAACCGCGGGGTGGACGATTCGTCTCCGCGCGTCGGCGCACCGCATCCAACCGACCGATCAAACCGGGCGGACGGTCTCGATCAGGGCCTTGACGCGAGGGCGGGTCTTGCCGATCCACGCCGGGCGCCGGGGCCCGACGGTGATGCTTTGGCGGATGGGGTGGGTGGCCAGCCAGCGCGCAAATTTGATCGCCGCGTTGGGCGAGGTGTTGTCGATGGTGACCATGGTCAGGCCTTTCGCCCGGTCGGCGGCACCACGAGATGACGGCAGAGGGTGAAGAGACGCTGGTGGAATTCGCGCGTGGTGATGCGGCCAGACAGCCAGCTCGCGGTCAGGCGCTGGCGTCGCTCGGTGATGTCCGTGAGGGTGACGGTTGATTTCATGGCGAGGTCTTTGCTTCAGCATCGGCACGTCGTGCGCTGAGTTGAGCGAGACGATGGGGTGTGCGTCGCAACGTGGCCCTTGGTTGGCCGTCGTTCTCGTTCTCTCTTTTGAACGGATCGGTTGGACCCCATCGGCCCCCACACAAGCCGGGAGAACGAGAATGAGAACGAAGAACGAGAACGATTGGCGGGGGGGCGCCTCGAACCTACTAACGTTCCGGCGGCAAGTGCCGATAGAGGTGGGTATGCTTACCCAGCCCCTTGCCGAGCAGGATATTCTCGCGGCCGCCAAGAGTCTCCCTGCGGCGCCCCAGATCATGTCGCGCCTTCACACGATGCTGACGGACGTGAACTCCGGCCTGTCGCAGATCGCCGCGCTGCTGCGTCGCGATGCCGCGCTCACGGCCCGCATTCTCTCGATTGCGAACAGCCCGGCCTACGGTGTGGCGGGTTCGATTGGCTCCATTGAAGAGGCACTCCAGCGCGTTGGTTTTGGCGAGGTGTTCCGTCTCGTTGGTCTGGTCGCGAATCAAGGTCTCTCCAACCAGCTCAAGAGCTACGGCTGGAGCGCGGCCCAGCTCTCCACGCACAATCTTTTCTCCGGCCTCGTGGCCGAAGCCATCGCGCGGCGGGTCGGGGTTGAGCGGCGGATCGCGTACACCGCGGGTCTGCTCGGCACCATCGGCATGGTTCTGCTGGACCGTGCCGGCTCGGCCAGCGTCTACGCGCACGAAACCTACAGCGAGTCGGGCCATGGGGACCTCCTCGCGTGGGAAAACAACACCTTCGGCTATACGCACCTGCAGATCAATCAGGTGGTCTTCCGTCACTGGGGTTTCCCAGACACGATCATCGCGGCGACGGTCGACGACCAAACCGCGCTCGGGCGGATCCTACGCCTCACGGCAGGCATCGTCCATTCCGCGGGGCATGGACTGCCACAAAGCAGCGGAAGCTGCGGCACCACGACCGAAGACCTGGCGGCCAATGGCCTCAAGATGGACGACGCCAAGGCGGTCACGGACGAGGCACTCAATGCCTACCGCAACCTGAGCGCCCTTTGAGCGCGGCGCGATTTGGTTCGCTCCGGTAGGGCATGAAAAAGCCTATCCTGTTTTAGGATAGGCTTTTAAGAGTGGTGCCCCCACGGGGAGTCGAACCCCGCTTTTAAGATTGAGAATCTCATGTCCTAACCGATAGACGATGAGGGCGGCTGTGGAGCGGTAGAGAGTTCGGTTTTGTTGCGCCGCGTCAAGCGCGAGTTTTAGGGAAGGTTTTTAGGGGTCCGGACTGCTCAGACAGGGCCGGGACACCCGAAACGTCCTTCAGGGAATGGAGACTCAATAGTCGTCCATCACGAACCACATGATCCAAGTGAGGCCCAGGGGCAGGACGATCATGCCTGCGGCGCCATAAGCGAGGACGACGACATTGTTGCCGCTGATAACGACCGAGGCTGCGAGAAGCAGATTGCCGGCGATCAGGGTGAGAAAGTAATCGCGCTTTCGCCGCGATGGGGCCTTGGCTGGGCGGGGCGGGCCGGGCAGGCGCGCGGCGTTTTCGTGGGCTTCGTTGGCGCGCAGAAGGGCCTGCACCTCATTGCCGGGTGGCGGGAGCGGCGAGGGCGGCGGTGATCCGGCTACGGGCTTGCCGGGCGTATTTGCGGCGCGGATCAGGGCCGTGAGGTCAATCGAGTCAGCCGTCGGTGGCGTGCCGGCCGGCGGGTTGACCGACTCGAAGGTCCGCTCCTTGAACGTGAACTTCCGGGGCGGAGGATCGGCGTCAGGCACGAGAGGACAATAAACCTGCTCGGCCGATACACAATCGGGAACCGCGGGGCGGTCTTGCTGTAGCCGGGCTCGCTGAGCCCGATCCGTTTCTTGCCGTTAGAAAGCCCAGGCACCGGGCTCAACGAGCCCGGCTACATAAAAACGCGGATCGACGCACCGGGTGAGCCGGGCATCGATCCGCGTTGATCCGCTGAAATGGCGGGGTGGGCGAAGGCGCGTCGCTCAGTTCGATCCCGGAGCCGTCGGCGTGGCACCGAGGAACTTCAGGAAGGGCGTGATCGAGCGCGGGCGACCGAGGAAGGCCTCCACCGACTGGTTGACGTCGCGCGTGTTGGCCGCGCCGTAGACCTCGTTGCGCAGGCGCATGCCGACCGAGGTGTCCATGAAGCCGTTGGGTGCGGACTCGAACACGCTGGCGAGGTCCGTGGCGATCGCGAGGGCCCAGAGATAACCGTAGTAACCGGCATCATAACCGGCGAGGTGGCCGAAGTAGGCGGCGAAGGCCGTGTCAGGAATCGGCGGATACGAGACTCGCGCGAGCACGCCGTTAGCGAGGGCGTTGACGTCCGGCCGCACGTCCGAGACCGGGAGGGTATGGAGGGTCAGGTCCAGCAGGCCGTAGGACAGCTGGCGGCGGTAGAACATGCCGGACGTGGCCTTGCGGACATCGTTCAGGCGCTCGATCACGTCGGCCGGGATCTTCTTGGACGGATCGCGGTAGTCGGCGGCGAAGGTATCGAGGACCTTTTTGTCGCGGATCCAGTTTTCCAGCATCTGCGAGGGCGCCTCGACGAAGTCACGCGGCACGGCGAAGGAGGAAAGGCGCTGGTAGTCGGAACGGCCGAGCATCTTGTGCATCACGTGGCCGAACTCGTGGAAGAGCGTCTCGACGTCGTCGTGGCTGAGCAGCGACGGCTGGTCGGGCTTGGGCGGCGGAAAATTGCAGACGAGCGAGACGAGGGGCAGCACCGTGCGGCCGTCATCGAGCGTACGCTGGTCGCGAATGCCGAAGCAGGCGAAGTGGTTGTACTTTCCCTCGCGCGGGAACATGTCGAGATAGAACATGCCCATCGGCTGCCGGGTGGCCGTGTCGGTCACGAGGTAGAGCTTCACGTCAGGGAACCAGATCTGCGGCGGCTGGACCTCGGCGAAAGTGAGGCCGAAGATGCTTTCGTAGATGCGGAACATGCCCGCGAGCGTGGCATCGTAGGGGAAGAAAACGCGGAGCGCGTCGGTATCGATCGAGTACTTCTCCTTGGTCAGCAGGTTGGTGTAGTAGGCGATATCCCAGGCCTCGAGCTGGGTGCTGGCGTTGCCGGTCTCCTTGACCTTGGTCTGGCGGAGCTCCTCCCATTCCTGCTTCATCTTGCCCTCAAGGCCGGCGACGAGCTCGTTCTCGAAGGTGAGGGCGGTCGTGGCCGAGCCCGACATGCGGGTCTCGGTCTGGTAGTCGGCCCAGGTCTTGTAGCCCAGCGCCTGGGCGATCTTGGCGCGAAGCATGACCATATCGGTCAGCAGCGGCAGGTTTTCCTCGCGGGCCAGCTGGCCGCGGGCGTGGGCGAGCTTGCGGCGGGTCTCGGGATTCTTCGCATTCTCGACGACGGCGACATAGTGCCAGGTCACGTTGGCCATGACCTTGTAGGTGCCGTTGTCCTGCTTTACGCCGGGGCTGCTGAGGAAGCTGTCCGGCACGCCGTCGAGTTCGGCGGCGGTGAAGGTCAGTGCGGACGACGCGCCGGCGATGTTCTGCTGAAACTTGGTGACCATCTCGGTCAGCGTCTTGCGCATGGCCTCGATCGCGGCACGCTGGTCGGCCGGCAGCTCGAGACCGGCGCGGCGATAGTCGCGCATCGTTTCTTCCACGTTGCGTAGGTCCTGTCCGGTCAGCGTGGGCTTGGTGTCGATGAAGGCCTTGAGCACGCGGTAAATGTCCTCGCGGTATTCAAGCGCGATCAGCCACGAGCTCAGCGCGACATCGACTTCGGCGGCGGCATCACGCACGGCCTTCTCCGGATGGGTGCCCTGAATGAGGCCGACACGCTGCGCGGTGTCGGTCACGTTGCCGACGATCCGGTCGAAGGCCTTGAAGGTGGACGCGAGCGTGGCCTTGGACGGATCCTGGGCCACAAGAGCGGCGAGGGCGGCGTCGGCTGCGGCGAGGCTTTCCTTTTCCGTCTGCTTGAGGGCTTCAACCGAGTTCTCGTAGAACGGAAGATCGAAGACGATTGGGGCGTCTTTGTACATCGCCTCGACCTGCGCCATCGTCAGGGATGTGGCGGCGCGAAGCGATGACGTGAGGCCGAGGAGGGTGATTAAGCCTATGCTGGCGAGGCGATTGATCATGGAGGGGAATGAAGCAGGACTCCGGCCCGGGGCAAGGCCGGGGTGGATTTTGGAGATGAGGTGCTCCCTCATTAAAACCGGTCTCATGCCGTCTGCGCATGAGGCGAAGCGGCGCGAATTCAGAGGAAAACCCCGGAAAGGACAAAAAACGGACGCAAAGCCAAAAAATGGAATCGGAGTTCCGGGCTCGGTTTTTCGTAAGGTCCCGTGACGAATGAATCCGAGTCTTTGCAGCAGTCTTATTGCAGCTGCAGAATCGTGACGGCGTTCTGCTGGTTTTGCAGGATGACGAGCTGGTTGCGCTTGGCATCGTAGGCCATCGAGGCGGCATTCGGGATGCCGGTCGCGATGGACTCGGCGGGCTGGCCGGGACGGATGCAGGCGATCATGCTGCGCTGCACGCTGGAGATGAGCTTGGTGCCGTCGGCGAGGATCGCGATACTGTCGTTGCCGGCGTCGGTCGAGGTCCCGGCATCACAAGTGCGCTGGCGTGGGGATCGTTCAGCGTGACGCCGTTGTTCGGGGCGGGCGCGACCCGGTTTATGCCTTGATTCGGAGGGGAAGATTTCCAACGTCACGTCCATGCATTTTTCGCTGCCCAGGAAATGTCGGCATTCCCTGTTGATCGTCTTCTGTTGCGCAGGCGGCGCGCTTCTCGCCCCTGCCCAGGACAATGCGGCGCTGATCGAGCGCGCGCGCTTGGCCAACAACCAGCTCCAGTTCGACCAGGCCCGGGCAGACTTGGCTGTCGTGCTGGCCCGCTCGCCGTGGAACGAAGACGCCCTGCTCGAGCAGGGGCGCCTGCTCTACTTCGAGCGCAAGTTCGACGAAGCGTGGAAAACGGTGAACGCGCTCCTCGGCGAGTATCCGCGCAACGCCACCGCGCTCAACCTGCGCGGACTGCTGAACCTCGAGTGGAAAAAGGAAAACGACGTAGCCCTCGCCGACTTCACCTCGGCGGTGCAGTACGATCCGGAACTGGCGAAGGCCTTGTACAACCGCGCCCGCCTCCTGCGCACGCTGAAGCGTCCCGCGGAGGCGTTGGAAGACGTCGACGCGGCCATCGAGTTGGAGCAGGAGAACAGTGCGTTCCGGTGGCTCCGCGGTCTGATCTTTATCGACTTGAAACAGCCGATCCGTGGGCTAGAAAATTTCAACGACGCCATCGACCTGAGCCCGAACGACGCCGAGATGATCGTCCGGCGCGCGATCTTCATCCACGAGCTGAACGATCCCAAGTCGCGCCACGAGGACTTCGAGCTGATCAAGGCCGATGTCGATCGCGTGCTGGAGCTCGTCCCGGATCATCCGGAAGCGCTGTTCCTGCTCGGTCAGTATCACGAATTCAAGGAGGACCCGGCCGCCGCCTTCGACAGCTATTTCCGAGCCTACCGGAAGGTGCCCCAGGACGTCCGCATGTGGGATGGGCTGCAGCGCACCTGCCGTAGCCAGTTTGAAGAAGGTCGCGATCCAGCCCGCGTTCACCAAATCCTCGACGACTTCAAGGCTGCCTTCGTACGCAGCGACTACGCTCTCCAGGAGGCCCTCTACCTTGGGGCCGTCTTCGACTTCATCCCGCCCCACGTGGCCGACACCGATCCGGCCCGCCTCAGGAAAAAAGACTACCTGGAAAGCTTGCTGCGCTCCCATCCTGACAACCTGCGCCTGCTCTATCATGTTCACGCCGGCATCATCGATAGCGATTACGAGCAGCCGATGCGCACCGTCGCGCGCGATTACGACCCAGCCAAGGACAAGGATATAGGCGTGCTCGCGACGCTCCAAGTCGCGAGAATCCTGCGACACAGGGGTGACGGGCAGACATATCCCAAGGACGCCGCCCGACTCTACAAGGAAGCGGGTGAGTGGCTGATGAAAGCCGTCGAACTCGACCCCAACTCTGACCGCGTCAAACGCGCGGTGGCGCAATACACCGAGCGCACCAATGCCTTCGCTGCGGAACGCGCGGCCGAGGCGAAGACCAACGCGGACATGGGCACGCAATTCGAAAGCCTCACCGCCCGCTTCACCTCAATGCAGGAGCGTATCACGGGAAGCGAGGCGGGCATGCTCCAATACATGGAAAAGGCCAAAGAAGTTCTGCGTAACCAGAGAACCGCCAATCGCGATTCCCTGAACATCGCGAACAACTACAAGAAAATGGCCTTGGGCGCCATGAAGAGCGGCCTGGTGGGGGCGGACCAACTGATCAGAGACCTCGATGCCTACCGCTACCAGTTTCCGAATGCGCCGAAAAAGAACAAGGATTGGACCATCGAAGCCCGCAACTGGCTCTCCAAAAGGAGCAGCGACGCTGCGATGCGCGAAAATGATCTCAAGTAAACCGTTCGACTCGCCTACGCGCCGTTGACGACTTGCGCCTTGCCCGCGGGCAGTGTCGGCCGTTGCGGGAGATGATTCTCAGGCCGCGCTGAGACGGCGATGCTGGAATCCCGCGAGCGCGAGCGCCTCGAGGCCTTCCTTCAGACCTTTGTCGTGGATGAGGGAACCGAAGTCGCTTCATGGGATGCGCCGGCGTGCGAGCGGTGATCGCCATAGGGGCGGACCAACGGAGGGTTGTTTTGTGCCGATTTGAGCCCGATTCAGCAGAATGAAACGGCGGGTGGGGCGATGGCATTGGGATCTACAGGTTTTCGCGGGGTTTTCCGACCTGCGTGGATTGCGCGGCGCCAGTATCGCAAAGGTGCGGGGCGAAATTCCCTTCTCCCGCGCACCGCCGATTCACTTCACGCCGCCGCATGCTCGCGACCATTTTATCCGCAGCTCTCCAAGGCATCGAGGCGGAGCCTGTTCACGTCGAAGTCAATTCCGGAGAACGGGGTGACCCCAAGCTGATCCTCGTCGGCCTGCCGGATGCCGCCGTGAAGGAATCTGACGACCGGGTGTCGTCCGCGCTCGCCAACAGCGGCTTCCAGATGCCCCGGTTGCGCACGACGATCAATCTCGCGCCCGGACATCTGCGCAAGGAGGGGCCATGTTACGACTTGCCGATCGCCCTCGGCATTCTGGCTGCGACGGCCAAGCTCCCGCCCGACGCGGCCGAAGGCTACCTTGTGGCCGGCGAACTCAGCCTCTCTGGCGCAACCCGCCCCGTGCGCGGCGCGCTCGCGATGGCCCGGCTGGCACGCACGCTCGGTCGGCACGGCGTGCTGCTGCCCGCCGCTTCCGCTCGCGAGGCGGCGCTGGTCGAAGGGGTCTGCGTGTACGCGATCGATTCGCTCGACCAGGCCTTTCGCTTTCTCTCCGGTCAGACCGTGCTGCAACCCGTACCGCATGCGGAGGCGGTGGCGGTCACGACGGTGCCCGACGAGAGCGTGGGCGATTTTTCGGAGATCAAGGGCCAGCACGCCCTGCGTCGCGCGATCGAGGTCGCGGTGGCCGGTTCGCATAATATTCTGATCATTGGCCCGCCCGGTTCCGGCAAATCGATGGTCGCGAAGCGCGTGCCCACCATCATGCCGGCGCCTACCCTGGACGAATCGTTGGAGATCCTCGGCATCCATTCCGCCGCAGGCCAGACCCTGGGCGGCAGCGCCGCGGTCCTTGGCCGCCGGCCGGTGCGCGCGCCGCATCACACCATTTCGGATGTCGGCCTGCTCGGTGGCGGCACCATCCCCGGTCCTGGAGAAATATCACTCGCCCACCACGGCGTCCTCTTCCTCGACGAACTGCCCGAGTTCAAGCGCAGCGCGCTTGAGGTTCTCCGCCAGCCGTTGGAGGACGGGGTGGTTAGCATCTCGCGCAGCGCGGGCAAGGTCACCCTGCCGTGCAGCTTCATGCTGGTCGCGGCGATGAACCCGTGTCCCTGCGGCTACCTCGGCGATTCCAGGCACGAATGCCGCTGCTCGCCGTCGCAGATCCAGCGCTACCGGGCACGGATCAGCGGCCCGTTGCTCGATCGCATCGATCTCCACGTCGAGGCGCCTGCGTTGTCGATCAACGAGCTCCGCTCGGCCCAGCCGGGTGAGGCTTCAGCGCCGCTGCGTGCGCGCACCGAGGCGGCACGCCAGCGCCAGCGTGCCCGCTTCACGAGGACCCGCACACCGGCCAATGCCCGCATGACCCACGCCCAGATCCGCACGCACTGTGCGGTGGATGCGGCGCTCGGTGACCTTCTGCAGCGGGCGATGGAGGAACTCGGCCTCTCCGCGCGCGCCTACGACCGCATCCTCAAGGTCGCCCGCACCATCGCCGACCTCGCGGGCGCGGAGGCAATCACTGCGCCGCATCTGCTGGAAGCGATTCAGTACCGGTCGCTGGATCGGACGGTGTTTTACTGAGCCCGGCATCCATGAAGGGCGCGGCTTTCGGCAATCGGCGGGCCTCGCGGCGGGATCGCGGGTCGCTGGTTGGCTTTCGGTTGTCACCATTCCGAAATAGGCCCACGACTGGCGCGCCGGCCGTACGATCAAGGCTGTACTCGGTTTTATGCCGGGTTTCTGGACAGAATAATCTAATCAGGCGAGCCCAGCTCACTCATCTGCAGACCGGCGCCGTTCTCAAAAGCGATTCGCGGCGATTCGCGCGGATCCGCGGGCGAGCCTTCCGCCGCTTAGGCCTCGGCTTGTTTCTGGATCCGAGCGAGGTTGCGCTCGATCGCCTCGATGTACGGGTTCGGACCGTCGGGGTAGGGGCGCGCGAGGAACTTGTACACGGACTCGAATTCGTTCTCGAGCTTCGGCAGCACCAGCTTCCGCCAGAAGGCCGGCGTCTTCGCGATCATCTCGTCCAACGACTTGAACAGGCGGCGCTCAAGCGGGACGTGGAGGTAGTCGTCGGATTCGTTGAACTCACGAAACAGCATCGCGAGTTCGTCCGGGTAATCGTCCGCCGCCATCTGTCCGAGGTAGTCGGCCGTCGCGACGCAGCAGCCGATCAACCGGTCGCCGTCCGACTTGAAGTGAAGCCGGCGGATGTTGGACGTCGGGCCGGTGCAGCGGATCGCACCAAGCACGACGTCGAGGTCGTCCATGGTGAAGCCACGCGTCGGCAGGTAGGTGGCCGCGACGGCGCAGCTCCGCAGCACATGCGTGTAGGTGTACTTGGCGCCGGTGCCGGCGGTGTCGGAGCGGAGCTTGAGGTAACCCGTGTCGTGCAGCAGCACGGCGGTCATCCCAAGGAGAAACTGGTGCTCGGAGCACGCCGGTTGCGCCCCGGCGTCATGTCGGCCTTGGGCCAGCTCGGCCATGCAGACGGTGGCTTGGAGCGTGTGCTGAAAATCGTGGTAAGTGAGGTCGATCGCGCCGTAGTCGAGGTACTGGCCGGCGAACATCGCAGTCACGTCCGCGAACAGCGTGGCAATGGGCGCAAAATCGCCCTCTGGGTAGAGCCGTTCGTACGTACTCCGCACCATGGCGGCCACGGCAACCGGATCTTTGGTGTCGATGGAGGGAAACATTCGACGCTTTTCGCCGTGGCACGGCGTAAAGGGCGATGTGAGGGATAGTTATTGGCATGAGGGCCTCGCAAGCCCATTTTCGACGCCGATTCGCGACATTTCGCTGATGATCATTGGACTTACGGGTGGCATGGGCTGTGGAAAATCGACCGCAGCCCGTCTTTTTTCCGACCGCGGCTTTCGTCGCCTCGACTCCGACCAGGTGGTGCGGGACGAGGTTTTGACCGATCCGGCGGTCGTGGCCGCTCTGCGCGCCCGTTGGGGTGAGGCCGTGGCCCCGGGCGGGGTGGTGGACCGGGCGGCGGTCGCCGACCGGGTTTTTGGCGACGACGAAGCGCGGATCTGGCTGGAATCGCTGGTTCACCCCCGCGTCTACGCACGCTGGCGGCAGGTTCTGGATGAATCGCGCGGGGTTTCCTGGGTTTTCGAGGTGCCGCTGCTGTTCGAGCAGGGGCTGGAGAATTGGTTTGATTTCATCGTTTGCGTAACCACATCCTCCGCCCAGCAGATTGCCCGGTTGGAGGAGCGCGGTATTTCCCATGCGCTCGCCAGGCAGCGAATTTCCAAGCAATTGCCCTTGGCCCAGAAAGTTGAGCAAGCCGACTACGTGCTGTTAAACGACGGATCCGTGGAGTTTCTCCGCGCCCAAGTGGATCGGCTGCTGGCGGCTCCGGCATTTGCGGCGGTTCGCTGAACCCCTGCACCCCTTATTGCCGGTCGCAACCGGCTGACTTTAACCCTACCATGGAAGATTCAGATACCTCCGGCGCGGACGCGTCCAAATCAGGTGCCAAGGCCCGCAAGCCGGCCGCCAAGCGCGCTGTGACGACCCGCACCAAGACCACGAAGAAGACGACCTCGCGCGCGAAGGCCGCGGCTGCCGCCGCACCCGCGCCCGAACTCGCCTTCGAGGCCCCGCCTCCGCCGCCGGCCCCTCCGCCGCGCGCGCCTGAACCGGAGCCCGTGCGCGAAGCCGCCCCGCCACCGCCGCCCGCGGTGTCCGAGCAACGCGAGGTCTTCACCCCGCGCGGTCGCGACGATTCGGCCGGCTCTGAAACGCCTGCCGCTGATGCCCAAGGCGGTCATGCCGACGCCTCCTCCGGTGGCCAGGACGGGGCCGCCTCATCGGGTGGATCGGACGACAACCGTGGTGGCCAGGGCAACGGCCACGGCCAGGGTGGCGGCCAGGGGCAGGGCGGCAACGGCGGCCCGGCCAGTTCTGATCGCGACCCGTGGTGGAAGCGCAAGAAGGACAAAAAGCGCCAGAAGTGGATGGACAAGCAGCAGAACCGCGGTGGCGGTGGTGGGGGCGGACATTCGCACCACAACGAGCCGCGCCATCCGCCCCAGCCGCCGCCCCCGACGCTTGCCCCGGTGCGCCATGGCGACCTACCGGATCCGGCCCGCTTCCAGGACGTGGCCGCACTTGATGCGCTCGCAGCCACCTTTACAGGGGAACCCCTTTACCTCGACGAGCTTTACGGCAGCACTCTGGCTGAGCTTAACGTTCGCGCCCGTCAGGCCAACGTGAAGATCGAGGGCGTTCCCAATCGTCTCCAGTTGCTCGAGGCCATTTTCAAGCACGCGGACGCCGAGAAGCGCCTGATCATCGACCGCGGCTGGATCGACCTGACCGATCACGGGCATGGGTTCATCGTGCACGAGCACGTCAATTACCGCCTGTATCCGGAGGACGCCTACCTGCCGGAGTCGCTGGTCAACCGCTACGGACTCAAGCGCGGCCACCAGGTGGAAGTCGTGGTCGTGGCGCCCAAGGACGGCGATCGCTGCCCGGCCGTCATCGGCGTGCGCTCCGTCATGGGTGGCGCGCCGGAGGACATCTCCAAGGTCACGCCGTTCGAGGAGCTGGTTCCTTACTATCCGCTCAAGCGAATCCTGCTTGAGGCGACCGAGATCCATAAGGACATCTCGATGCGCTCGGTCGACCTGCTCACGCCGGTCGGCTTCGGCCAGCGCGGCCTGATCGTCGCACCGCCGCGCACCGGCAAGACCGTCCTCCTCCAGAACATCGCCAACTCGATCTCGCACAATTTCCCGGAGGTGAAGCTGATCCTCCTGTTGATCGACGAGCGCCCCGAGGAAGTCACCGACTTCAAGCGCCACACCAAGGGCGAGGTGGTCTCATCGACCTTCGACGAGGCCCCCGAGAGCCATGTCCACGCGGCTGAGATGGTCTGCGAAAAGGCCCGTCGCATGGTGGAGCAGGGACAGCATGTCGTGATCCTGCTCGACTCGATCACGCGTTTGGCCCGCGCCTACAACGCGCTCGCTTCGAACTCAGGCAAGATCATGTCGGGCGGTGTCGAGGCGACCGCGCTGCAGAAGCCCAAGCGCTTCTTCGGCTCGGCCCGCAACATCGAGGGTGGCGGCAGCATCACCATCCTGGGCACCGCGCTGATCGACACGGGTTCGCGCATGGACGAGGTCATCTTCGAGGAATTCAAGGGCACCGGCAACATGGAGCTCCACCTCGACCGCGGCCTCTCCGACAAGCGCATCTTCCCGGCGATCAACATCGACCGTTCCGGCACGCGCAAGGAGGAGCTCATCTATCACCCCGAGGAAATGCTTCGCGTCTACGGCCTGCGCCGGGCGATGCAGGGCATCCCGCCGGTGGAGGCGATGGAGATGTTCATCCAGCGACTCAAGAAGACCAAGTCGAACGCCGAGTTCCTCATGAGTCTGAACCGGTAGGCCCGTCGTTACCGGAATCCTCCTCCCGCCGTGAGCCCCGATCCCCTCTCCACGCCGCCGCCTTCCAGCGCCGTGGGGGCGGGTGGGGCGTTCGGGCTCGCCAGTCTGGACGTGCGGACGCTGCGGGTCGCACCCGACGTGCTGGCGCTTGTACCAGCCGCACTCGCGCTTCGCCACCGCGTGCTGCCCGTGTCATTTGCCGTGGGCATTCTGCGGGTGGCGGTGGCAGACCCGCTGGCCACGGAGGGCGTGGACGAGCTGACGTTGCGCCTGGGATGTCCTGTCGAATCGGTGCTCGCTCCGGCCGCGGACCTGGGCGAGGCATTGCGTCGTCACTATGAGACGGATACCGAGCCTGCCGCCGGGCCCGAAGCCGCCGTGACCTGGGTTGACGGGATGTTGCGCGAGGCGCTCGATCGCCGTGCCTCGGATATCCACCTTGAGCCCATGGCTGAACGCACCCGCGTGCGGTATCGCATCGACGGCAGCCTGCAGGAAGGGCCGCGCGTGCCACCCTCGCTGCAACTGGCCGTGAGTTCGCGGCTGAAGATCATGGCGGGTCTCCTGATCGACGAGAAACGCGTGCCTCAGGATGGACGCCTGTCGTTTTCGTCCTCAGGTGAGAACGTGAATCTCCGGGTGTCGACCTTGCCGTCGGTTCATGGCGAGAGTCTTGCGTTGCGCGTGCTCGACCGGGGCGAGCGGCCGTCAATCAGCACGCTCGGCCTGACGACGGATCAGCGTGAGACCCTGAATACGCTTCTAGACCGGCCTGACGGCCTCGTCCTTGTCACTGGTCCGACGGGCTCGGGCAAAACCACGACGCTCTACGCCTGTCTGCAGCGCCTCAACGCCCCTGACCTCAAGATCATCACGGTGGAGGATCCGATCGAAAGTCCTCTGCGTGGGGTCAACCAGGTTCCGGTTCGTCCGGAGGCCGGCATGACGTTTGCGCAGGCGTTGCGCGCCATGCTCAGGCAGTCGCCCAATGTCATCATGGTCGGTGAAATTCGGGATAGGGAGACGGCGGAGATCGCTCTGCAGGCTTCGCTCACCGGCCACCTGGTGTTCTCGACGCTCCACACGGAGGATGCCGCGGGCGCGGTCACGCGGCTCGCGGAACTCGGCCTGCGGGCCAACCTGCTGGCGAGTGCCCTCCGCGGCGTGGTGGCCCAGCGGCTGGTGCGGACGGTCTGCCGGCATTGCGCGATCCCGGCGAGGCCGGCGGCCCACGAGCGGCGCCTGCTGGCGCGGTTTCCCGATCTGCCGGAGAATGGCTGGAGTCGCGGAGTGGGTTGCCCGGCGTGCAGGGGAACGGGCTATCGCGGACGAATCGGGTTGTTTGAATTTCTGCCGGTGGATGCCGAGGTGGCGGCGGCGGTCGCGGCGGGGCCGGCGGCCGGCCGGTTGCGAGCACTCGCGCAGGGGCGCGGCTGGCGATCCCTGCGCGAAGATGGCATTCGCAAAGCGGCGTCCGGTCTCACAACCTTGGACGAGGTCATTGCCGTGACCACCGAAGATTCTCCCTGATTTCAACGCCCCGACCTGACGCCCATGAGCTACGAAATGAACGACCTGCTGGAACTGGTGGTCGACCAGAACGCCTCCGACCTGCACTGTCAGGTTGGCCAGCCGCCCACGCTGCGTATCAGCGGCAGCATGGTTCCGATTGAGGGACCGGAACTCACGGCGGCGGACACGGAACGCCTGATGTTGTCCATCACGCCCGACAGCCACCAGCAGAGCGTGAAGCTTCAGGGTGGCGCGGATTTTGGCTTCGCCTACATGGACAAGGCGCGCTTCCGCGTCTCGGTGCTCAAGGCCAAGGGCAACTACGGTTTGGTGCTGCGCCAGATTCCCAACAAGATGTTCGGTCTGCGCGACATCGGGCTGCCGGACAAGATTCGCGAACTGCTTTATCGTCCGCGTGGGTTGATCCTGGTTACCGGCCCGACCGGCTCCGGTAAGTCCACCACGCTGGCGTCGATGGTGAATTACGTGAACGAGAATCGGGACGGTCACATCATCACGATTGAGGACCCGATCGAGTACTACCATCCCCACAAGCGCTGCATTGTGACCCAGCGCGAGATCGGCATGGATGTACCGAGTTTCTCCGAAGCCATCCGCCGCGCGCTGCGTCAGGACCCCGACATCATTCTCGTGGGTGAAATGCGCGATCTGGAGACGATCGAGGCCGCGATCAGCGCGGCCGAAACCGGTCACCTCGTTTTCGGCACCCTGCACACCAACGGCGCGGCCAAGACGATCGATCGCATCGTCGATGCGTTTCCGGCCAACATGAAGGACATGATCCGCACCCAGCTGGCGTCGTCCGTGCAGGCGGTCATTTCCCAGGTGCTCTGCAAAAAAATCGGCGGCGGCCGCATTGCGGCATACGAGATCATGGTCAACACGACCTCGATTGCGTCACTCATCCGTGAGAACAAGACGTTCCGCATCAACTCGGACATCCAGACGGGAGCGGCGCTCGGCATGATCACGATGGACACCCATTTGATGAGCCTGGTGAACCGCGAACTCGTCTCCCCGGATGAGGCGGTGGAAAAGGCGCAGGACCCGCTGGTCATGCGCGAGAAGCTCCTCGGCATGGGGATCAAGCTGCGCGACCTGTAAGTCCGTGTAGCCGGGCTCGCTGAGCCCGGTGCTTGGATCTGGAAGTGCGAGTGCCGGCCCGCTGAATTGCGGCGGGCTGCGGGTTTTTAATGGCTCTCGAGCGTTTACGCCGGAGCGCGGTCTGATCGGATTCCACGCGCCCGCCCGACGGCGCATTCCGACCGTGGTGGTTTGGGCATCCGCATGTTTGAACCTCACGCTTCGACGGTGCTGGCCTTGCTGGAAAGGAATGGGCTGTCATCGGCAGTCGTCGCTGAAGAGGATCGCCGCGTCGGCCTGAGTTGGGCTGCCGATGTGCAGCCAGGCCAGCGATCACAGGTGCTGGCGGCGATTGCGGGAGACCTGGGGTGGCGATGCTTCGATCCTTTGCCGACGCGCGTTCCGGATGACGTTGTTGCTTCGATTGATCCCGCCATCGCCCGCCACTATGGCGTCATGCCGCTCGCCTGTGCGGCCGGGAGGGTCGAGGCCGCGTTCGTCAATCCGTTCGATCCGCGGATCGCGATCGAGCTTCCTCAGGCCATGGATCGTGCCCTGGTCGCGTATGTCGCGGATCCCGACGCCGTGCAGGCCTTGGTCAATCGCTACTACGGCCGAGCGGATGATCGGGTGGGACCGGGAGTGGCCCGGGAGTCATCCGTTCATGAGGACAGGATCGAGGTGGCCGTGCCGCTGGTGAAGGCGGTGGATGACCTGCTGGGCCAGGCGGTGCGTGATCGAGCGTCGGATCTACATCTCGAGATGTTTGAAGGGGAGTTTCAGGTGCGCATGCGCATCGATGGCACGCTGGCGCAGTTGGCCTCTCCTCCGCTGGACCAGGCTGGGCCGATGATCTCGCGGATCAAGGTCCTGGCGGGGCTCGACATCGCGGAGTCGCGGCGGCCGCAGGACGGTCGAATCCGCGTGCGCAGCGCGGGTCGGGCGGTGGACTTGCGGGTATCCACGCTCCCAACCCAAGCCGGTGAATCGGTGGTGGTCCGCGTTCTGGATACACCGGCCCAAGGCCGGCGCCTGGCCGACCTGGGGTTGTCGCCGGCAGCGAGAACGGGCATTGAACGCGTTTTGGCGCGACCTCATGGGTTGCTGGCGGTGACTGGACCGACCGGGTCCGGCAAAACGACCACCCTTTATGGCGCGTTGGAGATACTGAACACGCTCGATCGGAAGATCCTCACCGTGGAGGACCCGGTCGAATATGAGGTCGATGGCGTTACGCAGATTGCGATTTCCCCAGCCGCAGGCCTGACGTTTGCCGCTGCGGTGCGGGCCTTTCTACGGCATGATCCGGACGTCATCATGGTCGGGGAGATCCGGGATGAAGCGACCGCGCGCGTGGCCGTGCAGGCGGCGCTGACCGGGCATCTCGTGCTCACGACATTGCATGCGAGCGATGCGGTCAGCGTGGTCGCCCGGCTGGTCGACATGGGGATCGAACCTTACCTCATCGCCGCGGCGCTGCAGGGCGTGGTCGCGCAACGGCTCGTACCGCGGATCTGTGGGCATTGCCGGGAGCGCGCGCCGGCCGGGCAAGTGGGAGGACGGCGGTTGGGGTTGACGGAGCAGGACGCCCATTTTGTCGGCCGGGGCTGCCCGCGGTGCGGGCAACGGGGAAGTCTCGGTCGCGTGGGGCTCTACGAGTGGATGGGGGTGGAGGACGGGCTGCGGGATGCGATTGCCGCGGAGGTCAGCGCCGCCGATCTACGTCAGGCCGCACGGGACAGCGGCATGGTCGAGTTGGGCTCCGAGGGCGCGTGCCTGGTGCGTGCCGGGGCCGCGAGCCTCGCCGATGTGTTGCGCGTGCTCTGAAGTCGAGTTGCCCATGCCGACGTATTGCTACCGCGCGATCGACGCCCGCACCGGCCGCGAGCAGTGCGGACGGATCGATGGTCCGACTCCGGAGCAGGCTGTGCTCAAGCTCAAGACGCAGCAGCTCTATCCCTTTCAAATCGATCCGGCGGTGAAGGCGGCGCCGGGAGCGGCTGCCAGTCGACGGGTTTGGATACGCGGCAGCCAGCGGGAAGAGCGCCTGCATTTCACGCGACAAATGGCGGCCCTGCTCAGGGCCGGCGTCCCCTTGCTCCGGGCGCTTGAGTTGATTGCGCGGCAGGATCACCGCCCCCACTGGCGATCCGTGGTGCTCAGCCTGGGTGACTCGATTCAATCAGGCCGGAGTTTTTCCGATGCTTTGCGGCGTGAACCGCGGATTTTCGACCTGCGCTTTGTCAGCATCGTGAAAGCGGGCGAGGCAGCCGGGCGTCTGGACGAATGCCTCGATCGGCTGGCGGGCCTGCAGGAGAAATCCGAGCGCTTGCGCCGGCGGGTGCAGGCGGCGTCGATCTATCCGGCGGTCGTGGGCACGGTGGCGGCCGGGATTGTCACGGCGCTGATGGTATTTGTCGTTCCGCGCTTTGAGTCGGTGTTTTCGGGCCTGCTGCGAGGCGAGCCGCTGCCTCTGCTGACGCGTGGCGTCATTGCCAGCGCGCGCTTCCTCCAGACTCATGCGCTGGCGGTAAGCCTTGCCTTGGCCGTTCTGGGAGCAGGCCTGTTCCTCGTGCTGCAGACGCCGCGCGGGCGATGTCACTGGGACGCGCTGCTGCTGCGTGTGCCGTTGTTGGGGGATCTTTGTCTGAAGGCCGCCATCGCGCGGTTTTCGCGGACGCTTGGGGTGTTGCTGACCTCGGGTGTGCCGATCCTGACAGCGCTTGAGATTGCCGGCACAACCGCGGGTAACGAGCGGGTGGACGCGGCTCTGCAGGCCACCCGCGGACGCGTGGCGGCCGGGGAACCGCTGTCCCGCCCCTTGATCGCGGCGCGCTTGTTCCCACCGTTGCTGACCGGGCTGATCGAGGTCGGCGAGGAATCCGGCCGCTTGCCCGAAATGCTCGATCAGGTGGCGGATATCTACGACGCCGAGGTTGATCGGGCGGTCGACGCCGTCACGGCGCTGCTTGAGCCGGCATTGATTGTTTTCATGGCAATGGTGGTGGGGACGGTGGTCATCGCGCTCTTCCTGCCGATCGTAAAGGTCATCCAATCCCTCGGTTGAGTGGAATTCCCTAGTAATCCGCGACTTGCTTCCGAGCGGGTGTTTTCCAGAGTGCGGGGATGTCAACGCAGTCCGTTTCCCGTTTCACCAGCGTGCTGCTGGATGAATTGCGCGCGCTCAAGGCAGTGGGGCAGCGGCGGGATTTCTCGGCTGGAGAGGTGATCTTTTCCGCCGGGGATCCCGGAGACGGATTTTATCTGGTGGAGTCAGGCCGCGTGCGCATCGAGGCGGCCGCTGGCGAGGAAGGGGCGCGGTTGCTCGCCACGATCGGTCCCGGGGATTTTTTTGGCGAGATGGCGGTGCTCGACGATGCGCCGCGCTCGGCCTCGGCCAGTGCGGAGGTGGCGACGGGCGCGATCTTTCTTGGCCGCGACGAATTGCTGCGACTGCTGCATCAGCAGCCCCGGCTCGCGCTTGACCTGATCCGTGATTTCTCGGGCCGCATGCGGACGCTCAACCGCCGCTACCTGGATGATATCCTGCAGGCCGAGCGCCTGGCGACGGTCGGTCGGTTGGCCCGCTCGACTGTGCACGATTTTAAGAATCCGCTCGCTATCATCTCGCTGGCCGCGGAGCTGGCCGGCCGGGCGGAAGCGGCGCCGGAATCCCGCCAACGGGTGCAGGAAACGATTCTCAAGCAGGTCGAGCGGATGAATTCGATGCTCCACGAGCTGATCGAGTTCACGCGCACCGGGCAGCAGGAGTTTGTGCCGACCAAGGTGAAGTATGCGGACTTTCTTTCCGGGATTGAGGCGGACCTCCAGCACGAGTTGGCGGAGCGCAAGGTCCGGCTCGTTACCACGCCACCGGCGAAGAAACTGGAGGTTGAGATCGATGCACGTCGTCTGCCGCGCCTCTTCCACAACCTGATCGGCAACGCGGTGGATGCGATGGGCAAGCAGGGCGGCGTGATCACCATCACGACGGAGGTTAAGGACGATTTTCTCCACACGGAGTTGACCGACTCCGGCCCCGGGATTGCTCCGGAGGTCGCGGAGCGGCTTTTCCAGCCATTTGCCACGCACGGCAAGGCGCATGGGACCGGACTCGGACTCTCCATCTGCCGGCGTATCGCCGAGGATCACGGGGGCCGGATCTGGGCGCGCAGCAAGGTTGGGCAGGGTGCGACGTTTGGGTTCTCGCTGCCGCTCAGTCGCAAGTGAAGTTAACCGACTTCAGTGGTTTTCCGCGAATCACGCGAATCGGCGCGAATTCGGAGGGAATCACCACGGAATACACCGAGCACACGGAAACAGAGTCATGATCAGTTGTCCGGGTTCAGCCTATTCCGTGGCAGCCTGTCTATTCTGAATTCGTGCCGATTCGCGTGATTCGCGGGCGGTCATGACCCGATTGGTTCAGCGCTGGTAGCGGAAGCCGATCAGGACGAGACGCGGCGTGCCGACGTTGACCAGGCCGTCGGCCGAGCGCCCGGTTTCAATCCGTTCGTCGGTCAGGTTTTCCGCTGAGAGGTGCAGACTGGTCGTGGTCGAGACGCGGTACTCGAGCGAGACATCCGTGACCGTCGCATCGGCCAGAACGAGGGTGTTGAGATCGTCCTCGAATTGTTCGCCGATCCAGCGGACACGGGCGTTGAGCGTGAGCGGCGCCAGCGGCTTCCAGGCAACCCCGGCGAGGGCGGTGTGTTCCGGCGCTTGGGCGAAGCGACGGCCAACGAGGGCAGGGGAGACGCTCGCGCGCTCGATCGTGCTATCGCTCCAGACGTACTGGGCGGAGAGAGACCAGGCGGGCACGGGATTCCAGCGCACGCTGACGGAGGCGCCGTCGACGCGCGACCGGTCGAGATTGAGGCGACGGCGGCCTTCGCCACCAGCGGGGACAAATCCGATGCCTGGCAGAGTAATTGGTCCGCGCGCCAGGGTCACGTTGGCCACCGCATCATCCAGCTGGGTGCGAAACACCGAGGTCTCGATAGTAAGATTTCCCTGTTCGAAGTGCGCACCGAGTTCGCCACTCGTTGCCCGCTCGGTGGCGAGGGCCTGGTTGGAATCGGTGATCACATTGCCGACGCGAAATGGGCGGTAGAGTTCGTTGAGCGTCGGGCGGCGGAACGATTGCTGACCTGAAGCCGTCAACCGAAGTCGGGGCGTGGCTTGCCAGACCAGTCCCGCGCCGGGGCTCCATTCCTCGCCGTCACTATCAGCGTAGCGATCGTCGGCCACGAGCGCCCCGTTCAAGGTGTCGCGCCGATGACCGTTGCGCTCGCGCCAGGCGTCGAGTCGCAGGCCTGCGGTGGCGTGAAGCGAAGGTCGCAACGTTCGGTGATGGAGCACAAAGAGACCGGCGTTCTCCTGACGTCCGCCAGCGTAGCGCTGGCGGGTAAACGCATTGCCCACCAGTGCGGAGGCCTCGCGCGTTTCGCCGTGGACGACGCGGGCATCGACTCCGACCGTGGTGCGCGTGGTGTCGTGGCCAGACCACGTGGCGGTCCAAGCCGCGCCGCCCGCAGTGGAGGGCACGTCGAACTGATCGCTGGCAGGGGTTTCCGCGGTGCGCGGGCCGTTGACCGAACTGAAGGTGCTGGCGAAGCCCTGATTCTGAACGTAGGCGCGCGCGGACCAGGCGAATCCGGCGCGGGCGGTGGAGTCGAACTCGGCCGAGACAAATTCCTCGCGCGTTGAATTGGCTTGGTAGGGCGTCCCGTTGCCGCGCGCCTCATCGAAGGAGCGGGCGGTGACGGTCACGGTACGACCTTCGCTGATCGGCTGGCGCCAGCGGGCCGAGACCCAGCGGGACTCGCTGGTGGCGGGGATGTCGATCGGACCGCGGCGCTCGGGGGCGACCGTGGAAAAACCGTCCGTCGACGCGTAGCGGGCGAGGAGCTGCACGGCTCCCGTGCCTGCACGTTGGTTCAGCTGCGCTTCCGCGCGATAGGTGCCGAAGCTCCCGCCGAAGGCCGAGAAGCGCGTGCGAGCGGCGTCGGGCTGTTCGGACAGAAGCTGGACCACACCGCCGAGTGCGGCATTGCCCCACGCGCTGGCGCCGCCGCCGGGCACGAGCTCGACTGCGGCGAGCGAGTCGACGGGGACCTTGCTCCAAGTGACCCAGCCGCCAAACGGATCGTTGAGCGGCACGCCGTCGAGCAACACGAGCGAGCGGCTGGCGCCGCTGGGTCCGATCCCTCGCAAGGACACGCCTTGTGCTGTGGGATTGGCGACCAGGCTGTCGGTGCGGCGGAAAAGACTGAAGCCCGCCACGCCGCGCAGGGCGCCATCCAGTGTGACGGCGGGACTGCCGCGAAGCGCGTCGCCGGACACGGTCACATGCGCAAACGGAAGGGTTGCCGCGTTTTCGCCGGTGCGCCCAGAGGTCACGAAAACAGGATCCAGCGCGATCGGCTGGGCATGGGCGATGCAGGTCGATGCCAGCAGGACGCTGGCCCAACGGCGCAGAGAGGTCATAGAGGCGAGGGAACGCGGCGGTGGGCGTTAAGCAAGCCGGCGAGCAGGAGATTCCTCGCCGCTCGGAGCGGGCGAGGTCCAGACAACCGCAGGCGGGCAAAATCAGATGGGGCGAGTCAGGAGCTGCGTGTTCAAGCCGGGCAGCCGCTCGGAAAATTCGTCGTCCTCGTTGGCCTGACGCAGGGCGCGCTGAACCATGCCCATTTTAGCGTCGAGGTTGTCGATCATGGAGACAAAGACGGCCTCGGGGGTTGCCGCGTAGACGGCTGCGCCCCACTCAGGTTCGCCTTGATGACTGAGGATGATGTGTTCGAGGCGCTCAAGCCGGCCGCCGTCGAGCTTGGCCTTGATGCCGTGCTTGCGGGCGAGCTGGTAGCCCAGGACAACGTGGCCCTGCAGGATGCCCTTGCGGCTGCGCTTCGTTGTCAGCGTGCCCTCGTACTCGATGACCTTGCCCGTGTCATGCAGTAGGATGCCGGCGAGCACGAGACTGGGGTCAACCTCGGGATAAAGCGGGAGCAGGGCCTTGGCTGCGCGGGCCATGCGCACGGTGTGCTCAAGCAGGCCGTGGCGGTAGGCGTGATGCATCGCGATCGCGGCGGGCGCGACGCGGAAGGCTTCACCGATCTCCTCGAACACACCGCGGGTGGTCATGCGCAGCTCGTCGTGGCTGATTCCATCAATGAGCGCATTGAACTCGGACCAGAGCGCCTCCGGATCGAGCGGGGTGATCTCGACGAGGTTCTCGAGCATGCCAGGTTCGGCGAGGGCAACTTCGTCCAGGGCTTCGAGTTTTCCGATGCGTGGTGAAAGGCGGCCTTGGTAGAACTCCACCTTGCCTTCGATCCTGATGACCGACCCCTCGGGTAGGCCCTTGAGCAGATCGAACTGCGGATGGTCACCGAAGATCGTGGCGGAGAAGGACCCCGTGCGATCGCCGAGCTCCACCGAAAGGAAGGGATTGCCGTTCGACGCGGTCTTTGTCGTGAGCCGGCGTACGAGCAGAACCGCGACGAACGGGCGGGCGCTGTCGAGGGTCTTGAGGTCGCGGACCGCGATCGGGGCGGGAGCGTCAGGCATGGTCTTTCACGAGTTGGGTGTACGTTTTGAAAAAGGGATGACGGGCGTCGCGCAGCAGCGCGTAGAACACGGTTTCGGAGGGCAGCACATGAACGCCGGCCCGGATGAGCGCTTCGGTGGCTGCGGCGGCATCACGCGCCCGGCGGGCAGTGATCGCATCGCTGAGCAGCGTGACTTGGAACTGTTGGTCGAGCGCGTCGAGGGCCGTCTGATAAACACAGACCGGGGTCTCGAGTCCGCACAAGATGAGGTGATCGACGTCGAAGCCGCGGATCGCGTCGCGAATGCCGTCATCGGCGAGGGCGGAGAAGGTGGTTTTCCCGTACTGCGGCGCGCCCGGCGCTTTCGCGAGCAACTCAGGCACGGTGGGGCCAAGTTTTTGTGGGACCTGCTCGGTGAAGGCCACCGGGATGCCCAGGCCGTGCGCTGACGCGGCGGCGAACTGGCAGCGTTTCAGCACCTGATCACCCTCGGGCATGACGCCGAGAAAGGGCGCCTGCAGGTCGAGGCAGAGCAAAAGAACGCCGCTGATCGGTGAAGGGTTGGCCATGACGGTCGAAGTGCGCCGGGCTCGGCGCGTCAGGGATAATAGCGCCGGCGGGCCTTCACTTGCACGAACCGTTTTTCCGGCAGGATGTAGGCGGTCAGGTGGCCGCCCATAACGCAGGCGGTGTCGATGCCGACCGACCACTTCAATTTGTAGATGTCAGGCCGTGGCGTATGCCCGTAGACGACGAAGGGTGGGCCGCTCCATAGATCAGCCCACGGCGGAAGATCCTCGCCGTCGGCCCGCTTGGCGGCCTTGCCGTCCTTATCGATGACCTGGATCCGCGTGACCACGCTGGCGGGCTGCTTCTGCCAGGGTTCGGTGGGCAGGAAGCCGCCATGCACGAAGACGATGTTGAGCTCCTCGATGTAGTGGGTGAGGGGCATCTCCGCTAGGTAGGCCCAGTCTTCAGGCCGGAGCTTCTGATGGGTGTCCTCGTCGGTTTCCTTGAGGAAGGCCTTGTCGCCCGTTTTCCGGTAGTTGAGGAGCCGCAGCTCATGATTGCCCAGCAAGGAAATCGCCCGGTGCTGGCGCGCGAGGTCGATCACGCGGCAGGAATCGGGCCCCCGGTTCACGAGGTCACCCAGCAGGATGAGTTGGTCCTCCTTGGAGAACTCGATCCGTTCAAGGAGTTCGGCAAACTCTTGGTGACAGCCGTGGATGTCGCCGATGGCGATAAGGCGTCCGTTCATGCGTGCGGTGCGCAAATTTGCTAGCGTCGTGGTGGGGGCAAAGTAAACAAGAAAGCCCATGGACCTGAACCTACAGCCGCTTGCCCAGTCCTGCTTTGTCACCGGCCAGCCCTTTGTGGAGGGTCAGCGGGTGCTCAGCCACCTGGTGCGCAACGCCAGCGGCTCCGAGGTGATGCGCTACGATGTGCTCGAGACCTCGGCGGCCGAGTTCACGCCGTCGGGTTTCGTCGCCTGCCGCTGGGTCCATGCCTTCAAGCCCCGCAAGCCGGGTGATACGACCGAGCGCGACCTGAAGCTCACCGCCGAGAGCCTCTTCCTGACCCTCGCCGATCCTTCGTCCGAGCTGAACGAGGAGAGCACGCGCCTGGTGCAATTCCTGGCGCTGATGCTCGAGCGCAAGCGCCTCTTGCGCCCGAAGGGCCGCAACGCCGATGGTTCGCGCAATCTCTACGAGCATGCCGGCACCAAGCAGATGTACGAGGTGCCCGCGGGCGAACTCAGCCCCGAATTCTTCATGGCGGTGCAGGCCCAGCTCAGCGTGCTGGTGGGCTCGCCGAAGGCGAAGCCGGAAGCGGCTGGCGCGGCACCGGTGGATTCGGTGGCGCCGTAGGGCGGGCGGGTGGGGTGGGCATAGGACCTATAGGACGGATGGGACCTATGGGTCCTATAAGTCCCATCTATCCTATCAGTCCCATCTTCGGTCAAAACCCTTGGCCGCGCGTCTTGGTTGCGATGCGCAACAGGTACATATCGGCCATGATGTAGAGGACCGAGCCGTCTTCGCCGAAGGTGCAGTTGCCGGTGTTCTGGCCGGTGAGCAGCGTGCCGAGGTGCTTGCCCTGCGCGTTGATGATGAGCACGCCTCCCGGCCCGGTCGCCCAGAGATTACCCTTCGCATCGACGCGCATGCCGTCGAAGGCGCCCTTGCGCGTTTTCCGCAGCTCCGTGCCGTCGAAGAACACGCGGCCAGGTCCGGCGGTGCCGTCCGTGGCGAGATCAAAGGCCATGATGATCGGGCGCGGCCCGTGGGAGTTGGCAACGTAAAGCGTCTTCTCGTCCGGGGAAAGCGCGATACCGTTCGGGCGCTCCAATTCCTTCGAAACCAAGGTGACCACCCCGGCGGGTGTGACCCGGTAAACACCGTGGAAGTCGATCTCCACCGGCGAACTGGGCCCGAGGCCATAGGGAGGATCCGTGAAGAAAATGTTCCCGCGTCGGTCGACGACGAGGTCGTTGGGGCTGTTGAAGCGCTTGCCCTCGTAGCGGTCGGCGACGGTCGCGAAGGTCTTTCCGTCGGGATTGAGCCGTGCGATCTGGCGGTTGCCGTGCTGGCTGAGGAGGAGACGGCCCTCGAGGTCGGTCGCGAGACCGTTGGAGCCGCGTTCGCGGCCGTCGTACGCGTCGCCGGTAAAACCGCTCGGATTGAGGAAAAGGTCGACGCCCTGACCCTCGCGCCAGCGGTAGGCGATGTTCTCCGGGACGTCGCTGAAGACGAGTTGGCGCGCCTGCTTCATCCAGACCGGGCCTTCCGACCAGTTAAAGCCCTCGGCTAGCTTCACCATCGTGGCGTCCGGTGCGAGTAGGGCGTCGAGGGCGGGATCAAGCCGCTCGATTTGGCCAAAGGCAGGATAGGGGGCCTTGAGCGAGGTGATCGGTTCGGCGGCGGAAAGGGCGGTCATGGCCAGCAAAGCCCAAACGAGGGCGGATCGGGATAGATTCATGGCGGTGGGGTGGGCGCTTGGATCCGTGCGGGCCGCTTGGGTCCCGCCCGTTCTCTTCCGCATAATCTGCCGGATCCCGGCGTAAACGCCAGCCTTAGCGCCGGACCGGCACATTCCGCCCGGCGAGGTAATCTTTCACCTGCGGAATGGTCAGCGTGCCAAAGTGAAACAGGCTCGCTGCGAGCACCGCGCTGGCGCGGCCGGCATCGAGGGCATCCGCAAAATGGGCTAGCTCGCCGGCGCCGCCGCTGGCGATCACGGGCACGCTGACGGCGTCGCTGACCGCGCGGGTCAGGCCGACATCGTAACCGACCTTGGTGCCGTCGCGGTCCATGCTGGTGAGCAGGATTTCGCCGGCGCCGAGTTCGACCGCCTGGCGCGCCCAGGCGACAGCGTCGAGTTCGGTCGGGTTGCGGCCGCCGTGGGTGTAGACGCGCCACGACGTGCCGTTGGGCTCGGCCTTGGCGTCGATTGCGACCACGATGCATTGCGCACCGAAACGCTCGGAGGCCGCGCGGATCAGGGACGGATCCTTGATGGCCGACGTGTTGAGCGAAACCTTGTCCGCGCCCGCCTTGAGCATCTTCTCGATGTCATCGAGGTTGCGCAGGCCGCCGCCGACCGTCAGCGGCATGAAGCACTGCTCGGCGGTCTTGGCCACAACATCGTGCATGATGCTGCGATTGTCGCTCGACGCGGTGATGTCGAGGAACACGAGTTCATCCGCACCCTGCGCGTCATAGGCACGAGCGGATTCGACGGGGTCACCGGCGTCACGCAGTTCCTGGAACTTGACGCCCTTGACCACGCGACCGGCGGTCACGTCGAGGCAGGGAATGATCCTTCGCGATAACATCGCTCAGGAAATGACCAATGACCAATGAGCAATGACCAATGGACGAACCAAAGGAGTAGGCGTGGCGTTGGCGTCAGAGCTCATTTCATTGGGCATCGGACATTGAGCATTGGGCATTCCGCGCGCTGCGTGCGCGGTCAGCCATCCACCTGCACCACGTCGGGCTCGAAGTTCACCACCAGGCGGTAGACATTGCCCGGGCGCATGATCAGGGGGTGATCGCGCACGAGGTGCTGCAGGTAGTGGATCTTGCCGTAGTTGGTACGGTAGGTCGGGTCGGCGGTGACCACCTCGGTCTCCTGCCAGACGGCCTGGAAGTCATCCTTGCTCACAGTGCAGCGCAGACCCTGCGCGCCAAGGGCGAGGGCGCCGCTGACGTGGTACTTGGAGTGCGGGGCCGCGATGACGAGCAGGTAGCGGAACTTGTCCAGCGTGACCGGCTGCTTCACCGTGTAGGCGAATTCGCAGCTGATCTTGGGGCCGGCGAAGTTCCACTGGACCTTCACGCTGCCCAGACCCTTGACGAACTCTTCCTTGGTGTTGATCAGCTCAGGCTGGTCGTAGCGGAAGTAGAAGCTGTTGCGCAGGCCGAGGCCGGTGACGCAGTTCTTGCCATAGAAGGCAGGCAGCGTGACCTGGTCGCCGAAGGTCAACTCGGGGAGCATGACCGGTGCGTAGATGTTGTTGGGCCAGTCGAACACGCCCGGGCAGTGCGGGAAGGAGAGCGAGTCGGCGGTGAGCTTGCTGCCGGCGCTGATCAGCGGGATCTGCGCGTGCAGACCGCTCTCGGCATCGCGGTAGAGGAACACACCCTGCTCCTTGCGGTTGGACTTGTCGAAGATGACGAAGCGACCGGTGGTGCGCAGGGGCTCGGCCTTGGGCGTGCCGCTGGGCATCTGGATGGTCTTCGCGAGGCGGGCCCACTGGCACAGGTAGCGCGCGGCGTCGAAATTCGCCATGCGCGTCGTGTGCTGGCTGTAGGCGGTGCGCTCCTCGTCACGGAGATCGAGGAAGCCGTGCTCCTGGTCCAGATAGGTCTGGTAGAAGAACACGAACAAGCGGCGGAGGAGATCGTAGTACTTCGGCTTCTGGTCGTCGGCGATCCAGCCGTCGCGCAGGCCCTGAAGCACCAGACTGATGCAGTGCATCTGGCCGTAGGCGCCCGCGGCGCGGCCGAAGGCCCAGCCGAGGCCGTCCGCGCGCACGAGATCGGGCATCATCTTGATGTACTTCTCGGCGTAGGTGCGAAGGGTGGGGAGCTTGCGGTCACGCACGCCGCTGTTGGCGTGGAGCTGCAGCGCCGAGCGGATGAACACGAAGGTCATCACGCCGTAGAGATTGAAATTACCGCCGAGGCCGGTGGTCGAATCGTCGAAGAACCCGTTGGAGCTCGTCTGGTTGATCCGGTCGCACATGCGCTCGATCAGGCGCGAGGTCTCGTCCTTCTTGGAGAGGCCGAAGCTGAAACGGGCCACGGCCTTGGCCACGTTGAAGGCCTGCCAGTGGTTGTCGTAGTCGCTGCGGTGAAGGAGGGATTTGTCGATGCGCTCCTGCGTCTCGGGGACAAGACGTTCCCAGACGGGATTGCGGTCCTTGGAGGGGCCGAAGCAGAGGAGGCCGAGGGAGGCGTAGGCGAGACCGTTCTCGGCGGCGGGCTCGGTGAACATCTGCGCGGTGATGCAGCGGGCCGCGAGGTCGACGAGGTCGTACCCCTTGAGGGTGCTCTCGCCGGTGGCGCGGTAGTATTCGCCCAGCGCGTAGGCGACGTGGCCGGGTTCGTCGGGGCGGGGGGCCTCGCCGGGGGCGGGGAGGATGGTGCCGTCGGGCTGGATCGAGTCGAGGTTATGGCCCAACATCGAGCGGGCCATATCGAGACATTGCTCGGAAAAACTGTGCATGCGTGAGGGTTTGCTGGCTACATCCCCGCCGGCACACCGCGCGCGCGACGGAAGGTGATTTTGTTCAGGGTTTTCGCGGTGTGGGCAAGGGTGAAGTTTCCCGGATGGCCGCTCAGCGAGCGATCAGCTTCAGGAACTCGTCGTTCGTCTTGGTTTTCGAGAGGCGGGCGATCATCGTATCGGTCGCTTCCTCGATCTTTTGGGAAACCAGGGCGCGGCGGAAGAAATGGATGCCTTCGAGCTTCTTGGCGTCGATCAGGAGCTCTTCCTTGCGGGTGCCGGAGGCGGCGATGTTGATCGCCGGCCAAAGGCGCATCTCGGCGCACTTGCGGTCGAGGACGAGCTCCATGTTGCCGGTGCCCTTGAATTCCTGGAAGATGACGTCGTCCATGCGGCTGCCGGTCTCGACGAGAATGGAGGCCACGATGGTGAGCGAGCCGCCCTCCTCGGTATTGCGGGCGGATGCAAACAACTGGCGGGGTTTTTCCAGCGCGCGGACATCGAGACCGCCGGAGCCGGTGCGACCGCTGTTGCGCAGCGTGTTGTGCGCGCGGGCCAGGCGGGTCAGCGAGTCGAGGAAGAGGACCACGTGACGGCCGACTTCGACGAGGCGGCGGGCGCGCTCGATCGCCATGTCCGCGACGCGGATGTGGCTGTCGACGTTCTCATCATTGGACGAGGCCCAGACCTCGGCCGGAACGCTGCGTTTGAAATCGGTGACTTCCTCGGGACGCTCGTCGACGAGGAGAACCATGACGTGACACTCCGGATTGTTCTGGAGCGTGCCGAGCGCCATGTCGCGCAGCAGGGTCGTCTTGCCGGTGCGGGGCGGGGCGACGACGAGGCCGCGGGTGCCCTTGCCGATCGGGCAGAAGAGGTCGACCGCGCGGGTCGTGAGCCGGCCGTCCTTGAGCTCCATCTTGATCTGCTGGAGCGGCGAAACCGTGGTGAGCGCGGTGAAGTCGAGCTTGGCGCGACGCTCATCGATCGTGAGGCCGTCGACCGTCTCGATGAACTTCATCTTCGGGTTCGGGAACTTGCCCTCGGCCGGGTAGGCGGTGCCACCGACGACGCTGCCCTGCTTGAGCTTGAAGCGGCGAATGAGCTCCTTCGGGACGAAGGGATCGGTCGGCCGGCGCTTGCCGAACTTGGCCATGTCGAGGAGCTGGCCGTTGCCGCCCTTTTGAAGGTCGATGTCCAGCACGCCTTCGACGCGAATGACGTTTTCCGGGCGCTCAGGCGCGGCCGCCGCGGGGGCGGGGGACGTGGACGCCGGCGCAGACTCGGCGGGCGTGGACGTGGGGGTTTTATCCATGATACGAAAAGATGTAAATTGGCAGCGGGAAGCCGGGTACGACGCTTGACGCGCAAAACTTCGGACGGGATAAATGCGGTGCATTCTGACTGCACACGCAGATTTAACCCCACAATCAGCCACTCACGTGACGGACCAGACGATTACCTCAGTATCCCGGGAGAACCGGGTTTTCAGGCCTTCGGCCGAGTTTCAGCGCCAAGCTAACCTTGGGAGCTTGGCTACGTATAAGAAGCTGTACGCCGAGTCTGTCAACACCCCAGAAAAATTCTGGGGCCGGCAGGCGAAGGAGCACCTCGTCTGGCGCAAGCCCTTCAAGAAGGTCTTGGACTGGAAGGCCCCGCATGCCAAGTGGTTCACGGGCGGCAAGTTAAACGTAGCCGAAAACTGCCTCGATCGTCATCTCGGGACGGCCCGCGAGAACAAGGCGGCGCTGATTTTTGAGGGCGAGCCAGGTGACGTGCGCACGATCACGTACCGTCAGCTGCATTTCCATGTGTGCCGCTTGGCCCGCATTTTCGAGAACATGGGCCTGGTCGCGGGCGACCGCGTGGCGATCTACATGCCGATGGTGCCCGAAGCGGTCATGGCCATGCTCGCCTGCGCACGTATCGGCGCCGTGCACACGGTGATCTTCGGCGGCTTCAGTGCGGAGGCCATCAAAGACCGCCTCAACGACTGCAAGGCCAAGCTCGTGCTCACTGCCGACGGCGGCTGGCGCCGCGGCAAGGTCGTTGAGCTCAAGACCAATGTCGACAAGGCGGTTGAAGGCGCGCCGAGCGTGCAGACGGTCATGGTGCTCAAGCGCTGCGGCAACCCCGTCACGATGGTCGAGGGCCGCGATGTGTGGTGGAAGGACGCTTGGGACGGCGCCCCGAATGATCACAAGGCAAAGGCCTTCGACAGCGAACACCCGCTCTTCATTCTCTACACGAGCGGCAGCACCGGAAAGCCCAAGGGCGTGCTCCACACGAGTGCCGGCTACCTCCTCGGTGCCAAGCTGACCTCGCACTACGTCTTCGATCTCAAGGAGAACGACCGCTACTTCTGCTCCGCCGACATCGGCTGGATCACCGGCCACAGCTACGTGGTTTACGGTCTGCTCTCCAACGGCGCCACCGTCTTCATGTACGAGGGCGCGCCCAACCAGCCGGAGCCCGACCGCTTCTGGCAGATGATCGACCGCCACGGGATCACGATTTTCTATACCGCACCGACCGCGATCCGCGCCTTCATGCGTTGGGGCGACAACTACGTCCTCAAGCACCGGCTCACCAGCCTGCGCCTCCTCGGTTCGGTCGGCGAACCGATCAATCCCGAGGCGTGGATGTGGTACCACAAGCTCATCGGCAAGAAGCGCTGCCCGATCGTCGACACGTGGTGGCAGACCGAGACCGGCTCCATCATGATCGCACCGATGCCCGGGGTGACGCCGCTCAAGCCCGGCTCTGGCACGCTGCCGTTCTTTGGCGTGGTGCCCAAGGTCGTCGATGACAAGGGCAAGGAGGTCCCGCGCAACAGTGGTGGCAAACTCGTCATCACCAAGCCCTGGCCCTCGATGCTGCGCACGCTCTGGGGCGACGATGATCGTTTTAAAAAGACCTACTTCAGCGACTATCCCGGGATTTATTTCACCGGCGACGGCGCGCGTCAGGACAAGGACGGCTACTTTTGGATCGTCGGCCGCATTGACGATGTGCTCAACGTGTCCGGCCACCGCATCGGCACGGCCGAAGTGGAAAGCGCACTCGTGTCGCATCCCGCCGTGGCGGAAGCCGCCGCGGTCGGTCGCCCGGATGATCTCAAGGGCCAGGCGCTCGTGGTCTTCGTGACGCTCAAGGCCGGCCAGGAACCCACGGATGCCCTGAAGGAGGCGCTCCGGGCCCACGTCGGCAAGGAGATCGGCTCCCTCGCCAAGCCGGACAGCGTTCGCTTTGCGGCGGGTCTGCCCAAGACCCGTTCGGGCAAGATCATGCGCCGCATCCTCAAGGACATCGCTGCCGGCGGCGCGATCAAGGGGGATACCACCACCTTGGAGGATTTCTCCGTCGTCGCTTCTCTGCAGGCCGAGGAATAAGTTTCAATAAGGCAATTGATTTGCATTGATATCGACTGGCTCGGGGGTTTGGCTGCGGGGGTTCCCGATGCAGCCGAACCCCCGATTCCGTTTTGCCCGCGAGCCTGCGTTTACGCTGATTGAGGTTCTGGTCGTCCTCGCCGTTCTGGCTTCGCTCGCGGGCATCGGACTGGCAGCGGCGCAGGGCGCGCGCACCGTGGCCGAACTCCAGCGTGCGCGCGCTGAACTCGGCCTGATCGCAACCGCGATGGAGTCGGCGCGGGCGCATCTCGGGCGGTATCCTCAATCCGAGGACCCGGCCCTCTGGTATGCGACGCTGGCCGGACGCAGCACCGTGAGTGGCCAACCCCTGAGCCCGCCGGGCCGGCGCTTGCTCGAACCGGCGGGATTGCGGCTCGCGCTACCGGATGAGGCAGATCCAGCCAATCACCTGATCGATCCCTGGGGTCGTGCGTACGTGTATCGCCTGCTCGCAGGCGCGCCCACCGCGCGCGGCACGCCGTTCCTGTTGTATTCAGTGGGGCCCGACGGAGAACCGGGCCGTCACTTTGAGGGTGAACCAGACCGGACGGACCCGGCCACGGCGGATAACCTCTACGCCATCCCATGAAAGATCCGGCGCCGTCTTCCCGAATTTCGTCACGCTCGGCCTCCCATGTTGGCTTCACGCTGATCGAACTCCTCACCGTGATCGCGATCCTGGCCATCTTGGCGGCGATCGCGATCCCGACGGTGACGAGTGCGCGGGCAGCGGCGGCGAAGGCCCGCACACGTTCGCAATTTGCGCAGTGGACGCTGGCTTGCGCCCAGTTCCGTCAGGAATACGGCTATTATCCTGCGCTCGGGCAGACGAATCGGCTGACCACCGTCGAGGATACGCGGGCCTTTGTGCGTGCGCTCACCGGACGCAACCTCGATGGCAGTGCGGTGACGGATCCCGCCGACCTCGGCGGCAATACGCGACGTGTCGCGTTTCTGTCGCTCGCCCCGTCGGATTTGCGGGACGGGCGCCTCACCGATGCGTTCGGCAACAGCGAATTCGGCGTCCTCGTGGACCGGGATGCGGACGGTCTCATCCGACCCGGAGTCGATGGCGAGGTCGTCGCGCTTACCTCGACCGACGGCGGATCGATTGCGCCCTCGTCGACGGATTTTCCCTCGACGGGGGTTCGGGCGGGCGTGGTCTTTTACTCCGCCGGTCGGGGCGATTCCGTCGATGACCTGGTGCTCAGCTGGCGATGAAAACGCACCGGCAGGCCTTCACCGTCATTGAGTTGATGGTCGTGCTGGCCTTTCTCGTCGTGATGGCGGGCGCGGCCGGACTCGCGCTGCAGCAAGGTAACGCCGCGATTGCGTTGCAGGGTGGCCAGACGGTCCTCGTTCAGTCCCTCACCTTCGTTCGCACGCAAGCGGCCTTGTCCGGACGCAATGCAGCCCTGGCCGTCGCGCTTGATCCCGCGCGCCCCGACCAATCGTTGCAGGTGTTGGCCGTGGTCGTACGTGACCCCGCCGGCTCCGCGTGGGTCAGGGTGAGCGCGTGGATGCCGCTCCCTGTGGGGATTGCGATGCTGCCGCCAGCAAGTCCGTCCGGCGAATGGGTTGAGCCTCAAACGGACTGGACCGGGCTACTCTCGTCGGCGCTTCCGACCCAGCCGACTCTGCTTGGCGCGGAGCAGGCACTTGTGTTGGAGTTTACGCCACGAGGGACCGTGGTGGGCGGGGGTGGCGACCTCATCCTCGCGACTTGCCGACGGCGTCCACCAGGGAGCGCGAGCCCGCTGGTCTTTTCCGAGCCCGACGCGGTGCGCGGAGTCGCAGTGAGCGCGTATGGCGTGGCGGAGTGGATTCATGAACGCGCGGGCTTCTGACGGGGTTTCTGGGCGTGGAGCAGGCTTTTCCCTGCTCGAGGTGGTGATCGCAACCGGCCTCTGTGCCGGCGCGATCGGTGCGGTGCTGGCCATGTTGCCGCCGTTGCTGGCCGCCATGACCGACACTGGGCAACGGACCGCCGCGCTTCGCGTCGCGGCCGCGCTGGACGCTCGCTGGAGCTCGTTGCCGTGGAGCGAGGTGGGAGCGGCGCTGGATTCAGGTGAGACGTGGTACGCGGATGCGTCGGGAGAATATCTGGGCACCGAGGATGATCCGATTTGGGAGCGCTTTGGATCGACGGCGGCCGAGCGCGATGGAGCCAAGCGTTTCGAATTGGTCGCCACGCGAGATACGCGGTTATCCGGATCAGGGGTGCTCGTCTATGTGATGGTGATCCGCTGGCCCGCTTACACGGGCGATGGCCTCCGCATCACGGATCGGTCTCTGCAAAGCAGTCTGGTCCTGCCTGCGTCAAGAACCCGATAACCATGAAGCGGGATGAGAACCGAAAGCGGTCGGGCTTCACCTTGATCGAGTTGCTGCTCGCGGCATCGATCACGGCGGTGCTTTCGGGAATACTCGTGATCACCGTGGTGCAGATCCTCGGGATCTGGTCGCGGTCGGGTGGGGCGGTGGCCGCGACGGGCGAGGCCACGCGAATCCTCGATCAGCTTGCGCAGGATTTGGATGCGGCGGTCCTGAGGCCCGATGCGAATAGCTGGCTCGTTGGGACCGTGCAGCGCGATCAGTCCGGAGTTGGCGACACGGGCATGACCGATGCCGACTGGACTGGGCTGACCAAACCGGCGGGCGTGGCTTCGTTGCGTCTGGGGGCAGGCGATCTGCGGATCGATCAGCTGCGTTTCGGGCAAGCCGGTTTGTGGCTGCGTTTTTTCACCATTGAACCGGATGCCAATGACAGCGCGACGAACCGTTCGTTGCCCCGAGCGGTGGCTTACCAGATCGTGAGGCGGCGATCCGGCGCGCGTCATGCCTACCAGTTGTTCCGTTCGCAGGTGCGGCCGGGCGGGACCAACTCCACGTTCTCGAGCGGCTACGATCTGCTGGCGTCGGCCTACGTCACGCCCAACGGCAGCGAACAACATCCGGGAAACATCCGGCGTCCGAACGCCCGTTTTCTGCTGGGCAATCACGTGATCGATTTTGGCGCCCGGATCTTTGTCCAAGGCGCCGGTGGCGCCACGACCTTGGCCTTTCCGTTCTCGGCTGAGGCGGGCCAATCCTTTGTGGCCACCGCGGGGACGTCATCGATTCCGGGATATGCCAGTCGTCCAGTCGTGCGCGGCTGGCCCGTGACGGTTCAGGTCATGGTAAGGATTCTCACGGAGGAAGGCGCACGCCTTATTTCCAACTTGGAAACAGGTCGGGTCGCCGTGCCGGCCGGCCAAAGCTACGACAGCTACTGGTGGGAACTGGCCGAGGCTCATTCCCTGGTGCAGGTCCGAACCATCACGCCGCGTGCACGCGTCCCCTGATTCCTTTTCCGTCCGCCGACGGGGCTTCGCGCTGCTGCTGGTGATCGTTGTGCTCGGCTTCTTGGTTCTGATTGTGGTGACGCTGGCAACCCACCTCCGGATTGAGCAGGCGGTGGCGCTGCGTCGCTTTCAGGTCGAACAAGCCCGGCGGCATGCCTTGACCGGACTCTCGTTGGCGGTCGGTCAACTCCAGCGTGAAGCCGGCTCCGACCGCCAGTCCATTGCCGGCGCGCCGATGCTTGGAGCGGTGGCGGCCAACAAAACGCATTGGGTCGGGGTGTGGGGACCCGATGGGAATACGCCTCGCTGGCTGGTGTCATCGAGTGACCCGGATCAACCGAATCCGCTTTCTCTCGCTTATGCGCAACCCGTGACGCTGGTTGGGTCGGCAAGCGCAGAGGTGTCGGCAGGCGCGACGAATGATCCCGATCAGGTGCGGGTCGATCTCATAGCCGTGACGGTGCCTGCGGCCCTCGTTCCTGGTTGGAGTGAAGCCGGTGATCCAGTGATCGGTCGAACCGCCTACTGGGTGGGCGATGAATCCGGAAAATTACCCGCCCTGCTTCGCGATGAGCGCTCGGCTCTCGTCGGCGAAGCGCCGCCGAACCCCTGGACCGCGCTGGATCTCTCAGCGCTGTGGGGCGGGTTCGACCTTCATGCGACCGGAGTTCAAGGCGCGCTGGCGAAGGTTGTCGCTTACGGACAACTGGGCTATGTGGATAGCACCGCATTCTCTGCCGCGCGTCTGCGCCGCAATTTTCATCGTGTAACCGTGGTTTCCCGCAGCGTGCTGAGCAACCCGGCCGGTGGAGGGCTGAAGCAGGAAGGTCAGCCCGACGGATCGCGGGCCTACGGAACCGCGGAAGCTCCGCGCTACGACGAGCAGTTCTATATCCGTAATCCGCCGACGGGCACGGATCCCGACCACTTGCCCGTCGCACTCTTCAGCGTGCATCGAGCGAACGGCGTGGTGCCACCCAGCGCTGAGCTATCCGGACCGCGGGCCTCCGCGAGACTCCTGATCGCGGGCGGGATCAATCTGAATACGGTCAGCGATGACGTGACTATCCAGCGCGAACGCTGGCGGGCGATCCTGTCGGCGGCGCGAACGGTGCGCTTTCCCAGCGGAGAACAGCGCACGCTGTCGTCAGGCGAACTGGATGCCCTCGCATCGCAGCTCACGGCACTGCGCTTTCGCGCCGCCTATCCGGATGTTGGCAAGGCGGCATTTGCGCCTTTTGGTGGCGTGGGACAGTTCGCCCGTTCCGGCCTTTTGCAGGCCGCGATCGACGCGACGATGATCAACCAAGGCCGGACGGCGTTGTCGCCTGACCGCATCGACCAGGCGGATCTTCTGGCGACGCTGGCGCCGATTCTCTTGGTGCGCTCCGACACCTTCCTCGTGCGGGCCTATGGGGAGGCGCGCGACCCCTTCCGCGCCGAATCGCTGGGCGAGGCCTGGTGCGAGGCGGTCGTCCAGCGCCTGCCGGACTACGTCGACCCGGCGGACGATCCGTGGGCGGCGCCGGTGAGTGTAGACAACGAGCTGCTCGGCCGGCGCTTCGTGGTGACGTCCTTTCGCTGGCTGACCGCGGCGGATCTCTGACCATCCGAATTTGCCGGACTTTCCGCGCAGGGAGGCGGGGCGTTGGCTGCCAAGGTCGCGAGCCGCCCTGACCTTGCTCCACGGAGCAGGGTCGGAAAGGCTGGTCGGCGCGCCTTCATGAACACCCTTCATCACGGAACCTGCTATTACCCTGAGCTCTGGCCCGAGGCCGACATCGAGCGCGACATCGCGGAGATGAAGCGCATTGGCCTCACGTTTGTGCGCATCGGGGATTTTGCCTGGTCGGCGATGGAACCGGACGAGGGATGCATCTCGCTCGATTTTTTTGTGCGGCTCATGGATCGCCTGCACGCCGCGGGGATCGCGGTCGTGTTCTGCACGCCCACCGCTGCGCCGCCGGTCTGGCTCGCGCATGGGCACCCGGAGCGCTGCTTTGTCGACGCCGAAGGCCGGACGATGAGCCATGGGGCACGCCAGCATGTGAGCTACGAGCATCCCGCGGTGCGGGCGGCCTGCCTGCGTCTGGTCGAGGCGATTGGCGCGACCCTGGGCCGTCACCCGGCCGTGATCGCTTGGCAAATCGACAATGAGTTCAAGTGTCACGTCGCCGAAGACTTCAGCGCGTCGGCGGTCGCCCACTGGCACCGTTGGCTGGAGCAGCGTTTCGGCACGATCGATCGCCTGAATGAGGCCTGGGGCACGAGCGTGTGGAGTCATCGCTACCAGCGCTTCGATCAGGTACCCGCACCGGTGCGTACGCCCTTCCTGCACAGCGCATCGCTGCAGACGGCGTGGCGGATGTTTTCGCGCGAGAGCATCGCCGAGTTCATGGATGCGCAGGCGACGATCCTGAGGAAGCACTCGTCGCGGCCCATCACCCATAATGTCGCGCTGCCGTTTTCGGTGAATCACGAGCGCATGGTTCAGAATCTGGATTTCATCTCGTTCGACGACTACCCGGATCACGCGCATTGGAGCACGATCGTGCTCGATAATGACACGTACCGCGCTGCCAAGCCGGGCCGCGGGCACTGGTTCATGGAAACCAGCGTGGCCCACAACGGCTGGTTCGGCAGTCATGAGATCGCCCACCGTCCCGGCTTCCTCGCGGCCGAGGCGGTGGTGTCCTACGGCTTGGGCGCCGAGGCGCTCAACTACTGGCTCTGGCGCCAGCAGCGCACCGGCTGTGAATTGCCGCACAGCGCGATCATGAGCGCCTGGTTCAAGCCGTCGATTGGCTATGTCGAGGTGCAGGCGGTCGAGGCGGCGCGACGGAAACTGGAGCCTCTGTTGACGGAGAGCCGTCCCGCGGTAGCGGAAGCTGCCGTAACCTGGTCGGACCTAGGGCGCGCGATGCTCCAGACCGAACCACTCGGGGCGAGCGCGACGCATGTCGTTGACTACATTCCGACGATTGCCGCGTGGCACCGCCTGCTGATGGACGCCGGCATTCACCGTGACGTGCGCTTCGAGGGCGCGTCGCTTGAAGGCCTCAAGCTGCTCATTACGCCACTCATGCCGTACGCGAGTCCGGACTTCCTCGCGCGGGTGGAAGCCTTTGTCCGTGCCGGCGGGGTGTGGATCTGCGCTCCTGTCACCGGCACGCGCGGCGCCGAGCACAGTGCGCCGACCGATGCCGGCCTGGGCGGAGTGGAAGCCTTGGGCGGCGTTGAGGCGGTTTTCTCCTTTCCGATCACCGGTACCGGCTCAACGGGCGAGGCGTTTGGCGTGGAAGCTCCTCTCGCTGGCTGGTGTTCGGCGCTGCGCGTGCGCTCGCCTGAGACCAAGGTCGTGGGCGCGCTGCGTTGTGCGCAGGCTTCCGGTACGGCGTTTGTGACCGAGCGCTCTCTCGGACGCGGCAAAGTGGTCGTCGTGGCCGCCGATCCGATCGGCGAAGCGGGTCAGGCCCTGCGCGAAAAACTCATCGCGCACTACGCCGCGATCGCCGGTGTGGCCCTGCGCTTTCAAGTCACGCCCGGTACTGTGGTGTGCCCGCGCATCCGGACCGGTGGTGGTGCGCTCTTGATCGTGGTGAACATGGACGGCGCTGGCGGCCAGCTGACGCTGGACACCGCGGCGACCGATGCCCTCACGGGTGAGACAATTGCCGCCGGCCCTCTCGCGATCCCGTCCTATGGCTGGCGTGCGCTGAACGTGTGAAGGCATTTCTTCCGCGCCAGCTGCGATTATTCTGTCAACTATTAGTTGACAGGATAATCGCAGCTGGCAGCCCCTCATGCTGGTCGTTGCACCTGTCAGGTCAGCTTAGCTCGTGGAGGGCTCGAGCCTCGGGCTTGAGCGGCACAAGGTCGGTGATGGTCACCGGCTGATTACGGGCGATGGATTCGACGCCGGCAATGCCGACGAGGATCGAGGCTGCGCCCTGTTCTGCGCCGGCGAAACGGCCGAGTGGATCGATCGTCGGAGCCTCGGGTGAATAGAAATGTCGGCAGAGAATCTCATCCGCGCCCCCGTGGGCCGCACCCGCCTGCATGGCCACGGGAACGAGGTAGCTGGGCTTGAAATGTGGGTACACGCGGATCCATTCGCCCTCGGCCTCAGCGCCGGGTTTGCTGTCGAGCTTGAAGTCCTTGGGGCTGACGGCGCGGTTCATGTGCGTGCCAATGAACTCGTGGTATTCGATGCGTCCGCGGTCGCCGTTGAAGGAGACGCGCATGCCTTCGCGAGGACTGTAGCAGACGAGCGAGTACGTCAGCAGCTGTCCGGTGCGATAGCGCACGTTGAGTGACATCTGGTCATGGATGTCGATGCCCTCGCGAAAAACGTTCTGGTCGCGGATATAGCCGGAGTCTGCCTCGCCGGCGCGATAGATCTTCCGGAACGGCTCGCTCTCATCGAGATCGAGGGCGAACGGGTCGTTCTTGGCTTCCGGGTGACCGGTGTAGCGTGGGTAGGTCGTCAGCTTCTCGTCGCCGCGCGCGAGCGCGTTCTTGCGTCCGTAGAAGGCAAGGTCGCCGTACGCAAAGACCTGCTGAGGGATGGCGTCGAGCCACCAGTTCACGAGGTCGAAGTGATGCGTGCTCTTGTGCACCAGCAGAGTACCGGACTCGGCCGCGTGGGCGTGCCACCGGCGGAAGTAGTCGGCGCCGTGGTTGGTATCGAGCATGTACTCGAGCGTGACGGAGTGCACCCGCCCGATCGTGCCGCTGCTGATCAGCTCCTTCACCTTGGTGCGGAAGGGAGCCCACCGGTAGTTGAACGCCACGCGGATGCGGCGGCCGGAGGTCCGGGCGGCCTCGAGGATGGCGCGGCACTTGGCGGCATCGGTCGTGAGTGGCTTCTCGGTGATCACGTCGCAGCCAGCGTTAAGGGCGCGGATGATGTAGTCGTGGTGGGTCGAGTCCTTGGTGCAGACGAAGACCGTGTCTGGCTTTTCCGTGCGCAGCATCTCGTCAAAGCGATCCGCGCCGTAGGCGGGAACCCGATGCGACGCCCAGCTGCCGGCGAGCAGGCTGTTGTAGTACTCCATGCGGGCGGCGCTCAGGTCGCAGATCCCGACGAGTTCGTTGCTGTCACGGTACGTCGTGACCAGCGGTTCGATGAAGCTGATGGCCCGGCCGCCGGTGCCGACAAATGCGAAGCGATGCTTGCTCATGAAATCAGGAAAAACGTGGGGAAGGAGAAAGGCCGGTGCAAGGATGAGAGCGGTGGAGGCTCAGGTCGCGATCATGGCGGCGATGAGCGCAACGGCCATCTGGTTGCACGGGGTGGGAATGCCGTGCTTACGTCCCAGCCGCACGATCACGCCGTTGCGCGCGTCGAGCTCCACTGGACGTCCCGCCAGCCGGTCGGCGTGCAGTGAGTTGATCGCGTCGGGCGGTGCAGCCCGCTGGCCGGCGATGATCTGCTCGGGCAGATCGTCAGCAAGCACGGCACCCTCAGCGCGGCCGACGGCGATGCACTCGCGGATGATCTCCCGGGCTGTCGCGGCGATGGCATCGTTATGGAAGATGCGGACGGGCTGCAGGAGGAGGGCGTTGAGGACACCGGCGCTGTTTAGGCAGAGCTTGCGCCACGCCGCGCTCCGGAAGTCGTCGGTGAGGGTCACGGCCAGGGCGGTGCCTGAAAACAGGGCAGCGAAGCGGCGTCCGAGTTCGCTGTTTTCCACCGTCATGACACCCGGTCCGCGCTGACGGATGCGACCCGGCTCAATGCGCTCTGTGGGTAGATCAATGATGACTGGCAGAAGGCGCCCTGCATCCAGATAGGGTGCGAAACGCTCGCGGTGTTCGATCCCGTTCTGAAGGACGGCCACCGGTGCGCCGGCTGCGGTCAGCGCCGGTAACCACTCCGCGGCACCGGCTGCGCTGTAAGTCTTGGTGGTGAGCAGCACCCACTCGGCCGGAGCGGCGGCGGCAGGTGAAGTCACCATCGGCGGACGGCTGGCGAGCACGCCGTTGGGTGTCGTCAGCTGAAGTTCAGGGAAGACGCGGCGAACGCAGAGGCTGACCTCATGCTGACCCGATGAGATGAGATGAGCGGCGACAGCTCCACCCATTGCGCCGGGACCAACCACAGAGATGCGTGCCATGAAAGAAGGGAAAACGGGACTTAGAATCCGCGCGGGGCAAGCTCCGTGCGCTGAGGGCTGGCGGGAAGGGCGAAGGCGGAGGGATCGGCGGGTGCCGATGGATCGTAACCTGAGAAATCGTCGCTCACGAATTGAGCGAGGGGCAATCCGGATTGCTTGAAGGCTTGCGCCACCGCTTTCGCCAGCTCGTAGGCGCCGTAGCTGTTGTGATGGGTGGCATCGCGTCCGCCATTGCTGAACGCGAGTGGCGCGCGGGACGGTCCCAACGCCTCGTAGAGCGCAATGCTGGCTCGCTCCAAGTCGATGAGTGGCACGTTTTCCTCACGGGCGACAGCGCGGACGGCATCCGGATAGCTGCCGTGGGTGTTGCGGATGCGGCCTTGGGCATCGAAATCGCGGCGCTGGACCGAGGTGATCAGCACCGGATTCGCGCCTCGCAGCCGGGCTTCCGCAATGTAGGTGCGGAGGTAGCTGCGGTAAGTCGTGTCGGCGTCGGCATACGTTTGTGGCCACTGCTTTTTCTGGTCGTTGTGGCCAAACTCGATGAACAACCAGTCGCCGGCCTTGAGGGTTTCCAGCACCTTCGCGAGGCGCAGGCCGGTGAGGAAGGATTTCAGTGTCTCGCCGGACTCGGCGTGATTGGCGACGGCGACCTCCGGTCGGAGAAAACGGGTGATCATCTGGCCCCAGCTCGCGCCGGGCTCGAACCGCTGGTCGGTGACGGTTGAGTCACCCACGAGGTAGAGCACCGGAACATCGACCGGCTCGATCACGACGCTCTGCACCGCGGCGGTTTCGCCTGTAAACTCCAGCGTCAGGCGATCATCCCAGGTGTAGGAGCCGGCCTCGCGATCATTGAGAATGACTGTGCTGCCACCCGGAGCATTCGCGTCCGGCGGACGCAGCGCGGCATTGCGTGTGTTGACGATGAAGGTGCGGGTTGCGTGCTCACCGGCTTGGGTGGCGACGCGTTCCAGCATCAGGCGTCGCGATTCGGCCTTAACGGTCGTTTCCGCCGCGCGGTCTCCCCCGAGCACCACGGTGACGCGATGATTGCCCGAGGGAACGTTGACCGAGAAGAGCGAGGCCGCGCTGTTCGCGGCAGGCGCCTGACCTGCTTCATAACCAAAGCCCGGGTCGGCGCGGTAAACGTCCGTCGGGGCGACTGACGTGAACCCGTCGCGGGCGGGGCCGCCCAGGGTAAATCGACGAACGCTCGTCTCGGCCGCGGGCAAGGCCGCGCCCATCAGCAGTGCGAGAACGAGCAAGCGAGCTGCGAAGACTGCGGTGGAAAAGGCGGGCATGGCGGGCTCAGGGGTTGGATGCCGGACGGGGTGGCACGCGAATGCGTGGGGCCGGGGGCAGGGGAGCGGATTCGTCGAGGTAGAAGCTCGGATGCGGCGGCTGGTTGTAGGCGGTGTTCTGCCAGGCAATCGCGGCGCGGTATTGGGCATCATGCATCAGCGTGGTGAGCCGATGAAGGGTGGGTATCGTGCTGGTATAAATGCGGAGCTCCCGGTTGTCGGAGGAGCGCAGCACGATTTCCTCGCGCCAGTCGCCCCAGAGGTCGGCGCTGATCGTGGGCGTGGCCTTGGTGCCATTGTTGGAGAGGCTGCCTTGGGCAATGAGCAGGGTGTCGAGGGAGGAGGTCTCCCAGTTCCACTTGCGGACGGTGTTCTGGTCGAGGAGTTCGCGGAGCAGATCGCCGTCCCACCACACCGCGAAATTCACTGGAAACCCTCGCGGGCGTCGTTCGAGGAAACGCACGCCCTTGGCGGTGTAGAGGCCGTCCATGTTGGCGCCGGCCGCCCAGCTTTCCGCGCCAGGGAAGCGCGGATCGATATTCACGGCGTTGCCGCGTCCCGGTCCTTCGCCGCGGTCGCCGCCTTCGGTAGCGGCGCGCACGGAGGGAATGGTGAATAGCGGCTGGCCGGTGCGGCCATCGCGGAGGCTCATGCCCTGGGCATCAAAGCGTTCCTGGATGGTGAAGATCTCAAGGCCCGGGTTTTCGGGCGCGAGATCGCCCACATGCAGGGCATCTCCGTGGCCCCAGCCCGTGGCGTGAAGACCCTTGCCATCGTCGTCGATCACGGCGGCGCCGTAGATGATCTCCTGCCGGCCGTCTCCGTCCACGTCCGCCGCGGAGAGGTTGTGATTGCCTTCGCCGCGATAGCGCTCGTTGCCCGGCGTGCCGTCATCGCTGTCAAAGACCCAGCGGCGGGTCAGTTTTCCCTCACGCCAGTCCCAGGCGGCGATGACGGCGCGGGTGTAGTAGCCGCGGGCCATGATGAGCGACGGGAGTTCTCCGTCGAGGTAAGCGACACCGGCGAGAAAGCGGTCCGAGCGGTTGGCATAACCGTCACCCCAGACGGCGTTCAGTTGCTCCGGCGTCGGGTTCTGGGTCTCGGGATGGCGTCCGGGCGTGTAGTCGGCCGTGGCCAGAGCCGCGCCGGTGCGGCCGTCAAAGACCGTCAGGTACTCGGGGCCGCGCACGATGCGCCCTTCCATCTGGGCCACGCGGCCGCGCGGAGTCTCGGTCGAACCCGTGCGATCGCGCGAGGTCACCGCGTTGCCGGCGGGCTCGCGCCAGTCAGCCTCGGGATTGCCGATGACCTTGCCGGTCCCGTCGACCGTGCCATCGGCAGTTCGCGAGGCAATCTCGGCGCGACCGTCGCCATCGAGATCGATGACCATGAACATGGTGTAATGGGCGCCTTCCCGGATGTTGCGCCCGAGATTGATCGTCCAGAGCAACGTTCCTTCCAGCGTGTAAGCCTGGAGGAGTGTTTCGCCCGTGACCCCGGCCTGGGAGTTGTCGCGCGGACGCTGTTCCTGCTTGAGAATGATCTCGTAGCGTCCGTCGCCATCCAGATCACCGAGCGACGCGTCGTTCGGGGTGTAGCCCTCAGGCGTGTGGATAGGCACCGCGTGATAGGGAAGCGGCTGCGCGCCGGCGCGCAGGATGAAACCTGCGCCGGATTCCTCCTGTTCGGTCCCGGCCACGACGGGTCGCACGGTGTAGGTGACGTCGCGGGCCAGGCTGGCTGCGGCATCGACCAGCCAGGTGGGGCCGGTGAGGGGCGCTGCGTTCAGGCGAACCGGAGTGGGCGCGGCCTCGGCAGGGCGGGTGCCGGGTGCTTCACCGAATGTGGCCTCGGTACGAGGTGCGGCGGTGCGGTAGACGTTGAAGGTAATGTCGCGCGGATCGGTTCCCAGCAGACGCCAGGATACAAAGATCTTTCCGTCCGGCTGGTGGACAGCGACCACGCCGCGATCGAGTCGCTCCAGCACCGGGCTTGGCTGGGCATTCGCCCAGTGGGCGGCAGTCAGCAGGCAGGCGAGAGAAAGCAAAAACCGAATGGGGAAGTGCATGGTCAGGAGGGTGGGGTGAAAACCGGCTGCGGAGACGATGATCCGGGCGCTGAAAGCGATAGCGAGACGAGTTCGACTTCGAAGCCGGCATGCGGCCAACGTTTCCGCTTCGGACTGTCAGCGTCCCCTTCTCATGGCATCAGGCTGTTCGTGATCTAGAACCGCCGTCCGCCCATCTTTTCCCCTCCGGGCAACACCCTGCTTCGTCATTACTCATTGAATACTGACCGGATACGCTTCGCTTCCGCCGCCTTGGCGGCGCCTCACGCAACGTCGCGATGCTTGACGGCGTCGCCGCTTGCAGGTCTTAAGCAACCTGTCGTTGCATGAACGCCACCGCCTCCAGACCCCGTGTCGCCCTGATTGGCGTTTCCGGTTATGGCAGGATTCACCTGCAGCTGGCGCGCGAGGGCCGCGATCGCGGTGACCTGAGCATGGTGGCGGCCGCGGTCATCAACCCCGCAGAGGAGGCCGAGAATGTGGCGGAACTTTCCGCGCATGGCTGCGCCATCTACAGTGATTACCGGGAGATGCTCGAGCGCCATGCCGGTCAGATCGACCTTTGCCTGATTCCGACCGGAATTCATCTCCATGCGCGCATGACGGTGGCGGCGCTTCGTGCCGGGGCCAACGTCCTGGTGGAAAAACCCTTGGCGGCGTCGATGGACGAGGTGCGTGCGATCCAGGCGGCGGAACGGGAAACCGGGCGCTTTGTGGCCGTCGGTTTTCAGGACTACTACGACGAGGGGACTGCGTGGTTTGCCTCCCGCTTGCAGGCTGGCGCGATTGGCGAGATATCATCCGTGCGGTTTCTTGGGGTCTGGCCCCGTCCTCGTTCCTATTTCGCCCGCAACAACTGGGCGGGACGCCTGCGGGTGGGCAACGATCCGGTGCTGGATTCCCCGCTGAACAACGCGTTCGGGCATTTTGTGATGCTGAGCCTGCTCTTTGCCGGAGTGGACGAGACGCAAGTGCAGCCGGAATCGGTCGAACTTTTCCGCGCGCATGCCATTGAGAGTTTTGACACCGGGGTCGTGACCTTGCGTACAGCCCGCGGCGTTCGTCTTTGGTTCGGGGCCAGCCATGCGAGCAATGTCGCGCTTGAACCCGAGATCCTGATCGAGGGCACCGCGGGTATCGGCTGCTGGCGCTATGAGAATGAGGCGTGGCTGCGCGACGCGCAGGGTGGGGTGCAGCGCAAGTCCGTCGGGGACCAGACCGCGGCCCGCCGCGCGATGATGGTGGATGTGCTCAATCGCCTCCGCAATCCGTCCGCGCCGATCTGCACGACGTCCGAGGCCGCGCGGCACACAGCGCTGATCGAGGCGATTCATCGGACTGCGGCGGTGGCTGAATTTCCTGCCGGATCGATCACCTGGGCCGGCATCAATGGTGCCGCCAGCGCCGTGCCGGTGGTCGCCGGGCTCGATGTCTCCCTGCGGCAGGCGTTTGCCGAGCTTCGTCCGCTGCGTGAGTGCGGCTTTCCGGCCGCCGCCGTTCCGATCGCCTGACCGGAGTTTGTAAGGTAATTACGGATACGAAAGGGTTGCTTTCGTACTGTCTGACGAGGTGTCATTTGCCTCGCTCGCACTCCGTCAACAGGGTGCGGTCACGCTGGCCGGCCCCCGTTTGATTCACGGACAGCCCACGCTCTCCTCCCATTTTGGATTTACCCATTTCCGACGACATCGATTGGGGGTGTCGCCGGGGGACAAAACGCCGCGGCATCGGACGGCCTTCGCGGGCTGGCTGATGCCGCGGCACATTTTTGATGGAGGCGACGGGCCGCTAAAAACGTTTGAGCGGATCTCGCGTTCATTTCTCGTACTGTCCGATCTCGGGTCGAGTTGTGGAGTCTCACATCCTGACTGACGGTGCGCGCGAGGCGTACCCCCTTTGACTCGAACGCTTCGTACTCACGCTTCGACTACATCCCCGCTTGCGACCGTTCGCGTCCGTCACCGTCCCAGACTGCTCACGAACTGATTTCATCAAAAACCACAACCACTGAGCAAACCATGACCCCGTCCACACCCTCGCTCCCTCGTGGAGTGTCCAAGTCCGCAGCACTGACGCTGCTCGCCGCGCTTCTGGCCCTGCCGGCCGTGGCGCAACAGACCGCGCCGGCCGCCGCGCCCGCCCCAACCCAGACCGAGGCCGAACGCGAGGCTGCGCGCAGACAGGCGGAACTTGCGGCCAATATCATCACCCTGTCGCCCTTCGAGGTCTCCGCTGACGCCAACAACGGCTACCAGGCGACCAATACGATGTCCGGCACCCGCCTGAATTCGAAGCTGGAGGACCTTGCCTCGTCGATCACGGTCGTGACGAAGGATCAGCTGATGGACACGGCGGCGATCGACATCAACGACATCTTCTCCACCGAGGGCAACACCGAGGGCATCTACCAGTACACCGACTTCACGATCGATCGCGGCTTCACGGTCGACAACGTCGCGCAGTCGCCCGAGACCGCGAACCGCGTGCGTGGTCTGGGTCAGGCCAATCTCGCCTCTAACAACTTCGCCCGTTCCAAGGCCATCCCGGTCGACACGTACAACGTCGATTCCGTGGAGATCAGCCGCGGTCCCAACTCCAACATCTTCGGCCTCGGTGAAGCCGCCGGCACGATCAACCTGATCCGCGGCAACGCCAACCTGAGCCGCGACACCTCCCAGGTGTCGATGCGTGTTGATGACCGCGGCAGCTATCGCGGCACGTTCGACTTCAACCGCGTGTTGATCGAGAACACGCTGGCCTTCCGTCTGGCTGGTGTGCACGACAACGTGGAGTACGTCCGCAAGCCCTCCCGCGACCGCACGAACCGCCTGACCGCATCGCTGTCCTACCGTCCGTTCGCCAACACCACGATCCGCGGTTCTTACGAGGCTTACAGCAACTACGCGAGCCGGGCGAACTCGACCACGCCGCGTGACACGATCTCCGAGTGGCGCGCCGCTGGCAGCCCGGTCTGGGATCCGACCTTCAATAACAACACCGGCGGCTGGCGCCTGCTGAACGGCACCACGTACACGTCGGTCACCGCCGCGCAGGAAGCCACGCTGCTGCCCCGGGGCATCAACCCCAACTTCACGAACTTCTGGAATCGTCCGAGCCTGTACCTCAATCCGGACGGCTCGATCGGCCTCTACGAAGTCAACCGCACCTCGACGACCGCCTCGCCCGGCGGCGCGAACACCAATCTGCGCTACCAGCAGATCGGCACGGTGATCCAGCGCGGCGGCGGCGTGTTCGGCACGCCTCTGTTGCCGCTCTACCAGCAGCCCGGCGTGACCGACCAGTCGATCTACGATTGGGAGGAGATCAATTTTGCCGCGGCCAACTACTCGAAGAAGAAGGCCGACGTCTACCAGGTTGAACTCGAGCAGTGGCTCATCAAGGGCCAGACGCACCAGCTCGCCTTCCAGGGTGGCTACCTGCGCGAGGAGATCGATTCCCTCAGCCGCTCCTTCATCGGCGCCTCCGACGGCGCTCCGCCTGTCATCCAGGTCGACATCAACGAAAAGCTCCTCGACGGCACGCCGAATCCCTACTTCCTGCAGCCCTACTTCGGTGGCTCGGAAATGCAGACTTTCCGTCGCCCCGAGGAGAACGACAACGCGCGAGCCACGCTCGCCTACCAGCTCGATCTCACCCACGAGCAGGGTCTCCTGAAGTGGGCCGGCCGTCACAACTTCGCGGTCTACGGCGAGTATCGTCAGAACATCTACGCGCAGAATGCCAACGGTCTTCGCTACCGCGACCAGATCGTGGCGCCGGAGTCCTGGTGGACGCCTGCGAACATCGCCAACATCCCCGGCTCGGGCGCTGAGAACCGCTTCTACTCGCGCTACTACGTCGGTAACGCCGTCAATCAGGCGGGCTCCGTCATCGACAGCGCCACGGCCTCGCCCAACGCACTCTATGGCACCCAGACGCTCCGTTATTTCAACGGCGTCACCGGTCAGTGGGTGAACGAGCAGGTCGAGGTTGACGAAGCCTACTTCGCCCTCGGCATGCAGAAGAACCAGATCCGCACCCGCGGCCTGGTCTGGCAGGGTTTCCTGGCCGACGGACGCATTGTCCCGACCCTTGGCTGGCGCCGCGACAAGAGCCGTTCCGTCAACAACGTGACGGTGCCGCTGATGGCCAACGGGTTCCTTGATGAGAGCTACCTCCAACGCTTCCCCGACACCTGGGTCGAGACCTCCGGTCCGACCACGACCAAGGGTGTTGTCGTGCGTCCCTTCGCCGGCTGGGCCGGGATCGAACGCCGCGCATCCGAGGGCAATGTCTTCGCCGACATCGCGCGCAACCTGCGCTTCCACTACAACGAGTCGGACAGCTTCCAGCCCGCCCCGGCGGCGTACAACCTGTTTGGCGAACTCCTGCCTGACCCGACCGGAACGGGTGAGGACTACGGGTTCTCTTTCAGCACGCTCGACGACAAGTTCTATGTTCGGGTGAACTTCTACGACACCCGCCAGAACGCCGCCCGCAACGGCGCGACCGCGACCATCGGCACCCGCCCGATCCGTCTCGACTTCGATGCTTCGGGCGACTCGTCCGTGTTCAATCCGCTCGGCGGCAACAACGGCGGTGACAACTTCGACCTCGAGGATACGGTGTCCGGCTGGCTCATCGCGCTGAATCCGACCCTCTCGCTCGCCCAGCTTCAGGCCGAAACCTACAAGATCATGGGCGTGACGCAGGAGTACGTCGACAGCCTCAAGAACAAGACGCTGTCCGACATCAACAACGTCGAGTCCAAGGGCACCGAGATCGAGATGTACTATAACCCGAGCCGGTTCTGGACCATCAAGGCCACGATCACCCAGCAAGAGGCGGTCGACTCGAGCATCTCGCCGAACATCCAGCGTTACATCAACGAGCGCATGCCTTACTGGACCACGATCCGCGTCCCCACGGGCATTTCGCCGCTCACCGGCACCCAGCTGCCCAATGCGGGCCGTCTCTGGTGGGAAGTCGGCGGCGTGCTCAACGCCACCGGCACCAATATCCCGCAGAACTTCTACACGGTGAACGTCGATGCGCCCTACAAGCTCGCCGTCACCAATGCCGGCAAGCCCCGTCCGCAGACCCGCGAGTGGCGCGCCAACCTCACGACGAACTACAAGCTCGCCGGAATGTTCGGCGACCATAAGTGGCTCAAGAACGTCTCCGTCGGCGGCACCGCCCGCTGGGAGGACGAGGCGATCGTCGGCTTCCTCGCCGGCCCGGCCGATGCCGATGGCGCCGTGCGCCAGCTCGATGGCAACAAGCCGATCTATGACAAGGCCCGTGCGTACGCCGACTTCATGGTCAATTACAACCTGAAGCTCTTCAACAACCGCGTGAATGCCCGCCTCCAGCTCAACGTCCGCAACGTGTTCGAGAGCGGCCGCCTTCAGGCCGTCTCCTACAACCCGGACGGCACCGCTTGGAACTACCGCATCATCGATCCGCGCCAGTTCATCCTGACCGCGACGTTCGATCTCTGATCGCGCGGGATGCCTGACTCACAAGCCCCTGGAGCCTCGCTCCGGGGGCTTTTTTTATGCTGATCGCAGTCGTCGCGGACTGTCCGATACAGCGCCCGTTGCGACACCTTCGGACCGTCCGCTTCTTGCTCTTTCCTGTCGGATCACTCCCTATGTCGGACCGGACTAACCCCGTTGCCCGGTCGTAAGCTCACACTCTTCGCCGCCCCATGACTCTTGGTAGCCTGCACGTTCTGGATCTGCTTGTCATTTTTGCGTACCTTGCCGCGGTGATCTGGATCGGGCGTCGCGGAGCGGCGAAGGCCTCGAAGGGCGGGGAGGGCTTCTTCCTCGCGGATCGAAAGCTGGGCAAATTGTACCAGTTTTTCCTCAACTTCGGTAATGCGACCGATGCCAACGGTGCGGTCAGCACCTCGAGCCTCGTCTACCAGAAGGGCGCCTCGGGCGTCTGGCTTTCGCTGCAGACACTCTTCATGAATCCCTACTACTGGTTCATGAACGCTTGGTTTCGCCGCGTCCGGCTCGTCACGGTGGCGGATCTTTTTGAGGATCGGTTCGGGAGTCGCGGCCTCGCGCGCTTCTACGCCGGTTTCCAGATCTTCGCGACCGTCGTCGTGATCATCGGATTCGGGAACCTGGTTGGCTACAAGGTCACGGCATCGCTTCTGGTGAAACCCGAGGCCCGCTGGACTTCGGAGGAGCGTACGTCGGTTGAATCCTACACCGAGTTCAAACGCCTTGAGGCCGCACGGGCGCTCGCGCCGCTGCCGGCCACGGATGCCGCGCGCTTCGACCAGCTCGACCAGCAGAACCGCCGCGGTGAGCTGCGCAGCTACATCTCGTGGCTCGATGGCGACACGGGCAAATGGACCTACTACCTGATCTATACCGCCATTGTCGGCGGCTACATCGTGATGGGCGGCATGGCCGCAGCCGCCGTGAACGAGGCACTCCAGGGCATTTTGATCGTGGTGTTCTCCTTCATGCTCATCCCGTTCGGTTTGTCGGCGATCGGCGGGTGGGACCAGCTGGCGGTCCGCGTGCCGCCTGAAATGTTCAATCTGCTGGGGGGAGGGGTGGGAGGCGTTGGAGGCTGGGAGCTGGCCGGCATCTTTCTCATCTCGATCGTCCAGATCCACGGCATCATCGGCAACATGAGTGTCTCGGGCTCGGCCAAGGACGAATTTGCCGCCCGTTTCGGCGCCGTTTCCGGCACCTATGCCAAGCGCGTCATGATCATCCTCTGGGCGATCGTGGGCCTGATCGCGATCGCGATCTATCAGGGGGCGGGTCAGCTCTCGCATCCGGATTCCACCTGGGGCTCGATGGCCCTGCTGCTGCTGAAGCCCGGATTCCTTGGGCTGATGATGGCGGGCCTCCTCGCGGCGAACATGTCGACGGTTGCCGCGCAGACCATGGCGGTTTCCGCACTTTTCGTCCGGAACCTCTATCACTACTTCAAGCCGTCCGCGACCGATGCCGATCAGGTCCGGGTCGGTCGTTACGCGATCGTCGTCATCCTCGCTGGCGGCGTTTACGCGGCGGTCGGGATGGATGATGTCTACGGGGTCGTGCAGCTGATGCTGACGGTGAATGTCCCGTTTGGCGCCTCGGTCATGCTGATCTATTTCTGGCGCAAGTTGACCGCCGCGGCGGTCTGGTCAGCGGTGATCGTTTCGGCGCTGCTCAACATCATCTTCCCGTCCTGGATTGCACCTCGAATCGAAGCGATCGCCTCCAGTCCCGCGCTCACGCAGCAGGTGGAGCAGGGCGGGCGGCTGGTGCCGGTCTACTTCGAGAATGTTGTCCGGACGGATCCGGCGGATCTGACGAGTGCGCTGCGTGGGGCCAAGCGTTTCCACATCGAACTCTGGGTGCTCGACCGCGCTGGTCTTGACGTCGCGTCGTTCACCGCCAGCGGTCGCAATGCGGCGCGGTTCATCTACGACGGACTTTTCCCGTTTGCTGTCCTGATTCTCGTCAGTCTGGTCACCCGTCCGCCGGACCGCCTGCGCACGGATCGCTTCTTCGGCAAGATGAAGACGCCAGTCGGGGCGACACCGGAGCTGGAATTGGCGACAATGGCGGAGACCCAGCGCAACCCGCGCCGGTTCGATGATCTGAAGATTTTCGGACGCGACTCGTCGTGGGAGTTCACGCGATGGGACCGCGTTGATACAATCGGCTTCATCGTGTGCCTCGGCGTCTCCGGCGCCATTCTTGCCGGCTTCTGGATCGTGCTGCGCGCTGCGGCCGGTTAAGCCCGCGGGCGGTGTCCCGAGCGAGTGGAAAATCGGTGTGTCCCCGGGCGTTGAACGCGGTCCGGTCTCGAACCATCGCCCGCAGCGAGTACGGCTCGCGATGATACGTGCGCGTCGCCTCAGCGTGCGGCGATGGCCGTGCGGCGCCGTGCGGGAGCCGGCTCGCGTGCGTGCGTCGTTGCGGCCAGACGAATCGTCGGACCCTCGACCCAGCGCGCTGGAATCGATGTCAGCGACGGCATGGTGGGCGGGCCGAATTCGTTCTGGATGACGTGGCCGATCACGAGTTCCGCGGCGCGCGCCCCCAGTTCCCGGGGCTGGTGATCAAGCGAAGCGCAGGGGATGGTGGCGCGCAGCGAATTCAGACACAGGAAACCGTGCGTCTCGGGAATCTTCGCGCCGCACTCCTTCATCCACTCGATCACCTCGGTCATATGGCTGAGCACGACGTCGGGCTCGTTCTTCTTGTACCACGCGATGAAGCTGGCCTTGGTCAACTCGGTGAAGCGGAGGAGCGGGAGCTTCTTGATGTCCGGGAGCACGTTCTGGATCGCGAGGTAGGCGCCCTCCCAGCGGCACTGGAGTCGCTCGTCGAAGGAGGCGTCGATCACCATGCCGGGGCGGCGGAAGCCGCGGGCGTGGAGGGTCTGCATCGCCGCATACAACGACCGGTAGTGATCGGGGCACACGCAGTGCAGGGCTGGGCGGTCGATAAAGTAGTCGGCGTAAACCGCCGTCAGGCGTGACCAGGTCAGGCTCGAGAGATCGGGAAAGCCTGAGCTGGGGAGAACCACGAGGCCACGGATACCCCGGGCGTGGAGAATGCCGTCGATGCGCGGGAGGCGGAGATCGTCGCGGGTGGCGTCGAAGTGCTCGATCTTGAATCCCAGCTGGTCGGCGCGCTCCATCGCGCCCTGCAGCACAGCGGCGTTGTAGCGCTGCACGTGCACGCCGCGGGGATTGTCGATGATCTCGAGCGCGGCAAGCGTGCCGCGAACCATCTGACCGTTGGAGCGGCGGAGCTGCGACATGACTTCACCGGTGAGCGGGTTGCGCTGGTAGCCGGCGGCATCGGCGGCCGCGCGCACCCGGGCGAGCGTGTCGGCATTGACGCGTGGGGAACCGCGCAGGGCATCCGAAATCGTGGTGCGCGAAAGGCCCAAGGTCTTGGCCAGGGTGCGGAGGGTCGGGCGAGGCATAGAGGTAATCGGACAGTAGGAGTCGGACTGGCCGAATTCAATCTATAATTATTAGAAATTCTGACGTTCTTTGACAGAATATGGCTCAAGCTGGCGCGATTATCGCCTTGGCCGTGACCTGTGGAGAGTGAAACGAAATGCGACGGATTGTGGATTGAAAACCAACTCACCTTGCGGATGGGTGCCCGCTTTTCGGGTCATGCCGGCCCGGGCGGGGATTCGCGGGCGAGGCTCGTCTCAGGCTGCTGGCCAGGTCAGCCGGAAGGTGGCCTGGATCGCCTCCCGCCAGCGGTCTGGAATCCGGGCGGCGCTGGCGAATTCGGGCCAGCGGCGAACCGCGGTGCAGACTTCCTCGAGCAGGGATTCGGCGCGTCCGCGCTTCAGGGAAGCGCTGGCGGCGCAGGCGCGCAGGTCCTCACGCGTGAACGCGTCGCGCTTGCCGTTGACGCTCATCTGATGCCGCGCGGTCCATTCGCCGGTTGGATTGTAGCTGTAGGCGATGTCGAACGCCGGCGACAGCGACCAGCGGCCGGTCTTGTCCATCAGGAAGGCGATGTTCTTCACGTGATCGTCCTGATTGCGCGCCACGAGATTGAAGACCATGCGGCGAAACTGCTCCTCTGCCGCGTCCGCGGGCAGGCCGAGTTGGCGGATCACCTGGAGCGCCTGCTCGTAGCTGTGCGCACCTGCCTGGTTGAAGTCGTAGTGGGCGAGGGCCCCGAGCGACTGCAGGTGGAGCTTGCCGCCGTCGGGCGTGCGATCGAACCGCCGGGTCATGAAGTGGCGGCGGCCGTTTTCCTCCAGCAGCCGGCACTCGCTCATGTGGATGCCGGCGGCCCGCGCCATCAGGAAGTAGGCGTACTCGATCGCACCGTAGCCTTGCGGATCGTCGAGTTCACGATCGCGATTCGCGCTCACCCCATCGAATTTCAGCAGCCAGTGCTCAAAGCCCGACCCGGCGGCGATCTGGCCCGAGCGCACCTCCTGCGTCACGGGATTCCAAGCAATGACCGCTTTGGCGCGGGCGCCACCCGCGGAGGTGCCGACGCGGAGGATGTCGCGGAGCGCGTGGTCCTTGTCGCCCTCGGCCAAAGTGCCGTGCAGGTCATGCCGCCGGCGCAGCACGTCGGAGGCGAGGCGCACGAGGGCGTCGATCTCGACGACCCGGGACTGGGTGGGTCGCGGACCGCTCGCCGGGGCGAACTCCAGCGCGCCCATGCCCCGGGTGCCGGTGTAGCAAAGGCGCTCAACGGCGTTGAAGCTCGCTGGGGTGCGTCCCTGGGTCGCGAGCCAGGCATCGATCAGGGCGTTGCCGAACTTGTCCGGGAGTGAATCGGCGAGGAGCCCCGGCAGGCCGTGGAACGATTCCACGGCGAGCTGGGGAAAGGTGTAGACGTGTTCGCCAAGCGGCAGGGTGAGCGGAGATACCTCAATGCCGCTGCGGGCAAAGCCGGGCTCGTATTGGAAGGACGCATACACAGCCCCGTCGGCCAGCGACACGGCGCCGATGGTGCGGCCCCAGAGCCGGACTTCCGCGAGCGTGCTCACGACGATTCACCCCAGGTCCAAGGCTTGGCTTCCTCCACCGCACCGCTGCGTGGGGTCGAGGCCCGGCGGCGAACCCGGCCGCGTAGCTTGAGCAGCTCGATCGGGCTGGGCGCGGGCTCGGGGATCAGGGCGTCGAACCGCTCCAACAGGCCCAGGGCCCGGCAAACGCGAAGAAAAGCCGACAGCTGGGCGGCGACGGCGCCGGCCTCGATGCGCTCAAGGGTGCGCTTCGAGATCCCGGCCTCGGTGGCGAGCTGGGCCTGCGTGAGGTTGCGCTCCAGCCGGGTCCGGGCGAGCCGGGCTCCGAGTTCTTGCAAGAGTGGCTTATCTGCAAGCGCATTGACGATCTTCATAACGCGTCAAAGCTGGCGAAAAATCACGATAAAGTCAATTAATCTGCCAAAAATGGCGAATTTTAACTTATCAATTAAACGTCATTAGTGACGATAAAAGATAATTTACCCGCGATAGTCGCCGCTTTAGGCGAATAGAGTGAGTCCACATCTAAGCTCCTGCGGGAGTGGGGACTGGGGGTTTGTCCTTCGCGCTTGGTGAGCGGCGTTTGGTGTCGGTGACACCGGGGATAGGGAGCGCGGGGCCGTCAACGCCGGGGACCTTGCGACTGCGGTAGACGTCGTAGTCGGGGATGAGCCGGTCGTACGGCTTATCCATGAGTGGGGAGGAGATGATGAAGTCGGCTGAGGCGCGATCGCAGGCGACGGGGATGTTCCAGACAACGGCCATGCGGAGGAGGGCCTTGATATCGGGGTCGTGGGCCTGTTGCTCGAGCGGATCCCAGAAAAAGATGAGAAAATCGATCTCGTTATCGACGATCTTGGCGCCGATCTGCTGGTCGCCGCCGAGGGGACCGCTTTGAAGTTTCTCGATGGGGAATCCGAGTTCGCGCTCGAGGAGGGCGCCGGTGGTCCCGGTGGCGAAGATCTTGTGGTGGGCCAGCAGGTCGCGGTTGAACATCGCCCATTCAACGAGGTCGCGCTTCTTGTTGTCGTGCGCCACGAGCGCGATCTTCTTGTCCGGAGCCATGGAGATTTTCTTGTGGGCCATGGGGTTGGATGGTGGAGGGTGAAATGTCGGGTGACAACGCAGGGTTGTGCCGGTCCTTTGAGCCCGCTCTTGACTTCGTCGGGGGCGATTCTTTCGCTCTCCCGCTCAGATTTCGCCAGAGTAGCTCAGTGGTAGAGCAGAGGACTCATAAGCCTTTGGTCGCCGGTTCAATCCCGGCCTCTGGCACCACTTTCAGAAAAAAAAGGCGCCCCGGGTATCCGGGGCGCCTTTTTTGTGAAAACCGCTGCAGTCGCCTTACTTGCCGGCCGCGCGGGCGTCGAGCGGGCGGACCCAGATGTTGCGGAAGGCCGTTGGGTTGCGATGGTCCTGGAGCGTGATGGGCAGCTTGTCGGCGTGGGCCTCGTACTTTGGGGCGCCGCGGTAGACCGTTGGGCCCTGGACCTCGACGTGGTTCTGGACCAAGACGCCGTTGATGAAGGCGGTCACGCGGGCCGGGCTGACCAGCTTGCCGGCCGCATCAAACCGGGGCGCGATAAAGATGATGTCATAGCTCTGCCATTCACCGGCTGGGCGGGCGGGGTTGGCGAGCGGGATATGCTGCTTGTAGACCGAACCCAGCTGGCCGTTGGGGTAGGTCGTGTTGTTGTGCGAGTCGAGGACCTGAAGCTCGTACAGGCCCATGAGGAAGATGCCGGAATTGCCGCGGCCCTGGCCTTCGCCCTCGACGACCTTGGGCGTGCGGAATTCCGCGTGCAGCTGCACATCGCCGAAAACCGCCTTGCTGCGCTGGTCGCCGGCTCCGGGCTTCACCACCATGGCGCCGTCCTCGATCAACCAGCTGCCGCCATTGGCGCGGACGGGTTCCCAAGCTGCGAGGTTGGTGCCGTCAAAGAGGACAATGGCATCGGAGGGTGGCTTGCCGGCCTCGGCGGAGACGACAGGCGGGACTGGCGTCCAGACTTCCGTCGCTTCCGGGGGAGGCAGCTGACTGGCAGCGGGGGCCGCCGCCGGCGTGGCGGCGCGGGCCAGCGAGGAGGCGATGACAAGGGAGCAGAGCAGGGCGTGGGGTTTCATGGGAGGTGATGGGACAGAAAATCGTTCTCGGGATTGATCCAGCGAACCGCCTGATCTCAGAAACGAGAACGAGAGCGGAAGTTAATCACTTGGTCTGCAGGTAAGCCACGACATCCGCAACGTCCTGCGCGCTTAGGCCGAGCTGCTCCGCACTGAGCATGAGGGAGCGACCGAGGCCCTTGCGGGACTTGATGCGGTTGGCGGGGATGAGCTGTGTCAGGCCGCCGGTCGAGCGGACAACGACCGGATCGGTGTTGGCGAGAATCATGCCGTGGATCGTCTCGCCGGTGGACGTGAGGATCTCGGTGCCCTCGTAGCCGTGGGCGATGTCGGCCGAGGGATTGAGCAGGGAGCGGATCGCGACTTCGGTCGTCTGGCGGCTGGCCCAGCCGTCGAGGACCGGTCCGTATTCAACGCCGGTGTCACCGATGCGATGGCAAAGCAGACAGGCCTGCGCGAGGCTGGCGCCGCGCGCCGCATCGCCACGGAGGGCAAGGATGCCGGCGACGTCGGGCAGGGCCGAGGTTGAGGGCGGCACGGCGACTTCGCTGGAGGCGATCGCCACGGAGGCCGGATCGTAGAGTCCGCGGCGCTTGAGCTCGTCGTTCAGACCGTGGCCGGCCCAGCGGCTATCCTTGTAGTTGAGAATCCACCACAGCGAGGTTTCCTTCACGGCTTGGTCGCCCTGCTGGGCGAGGTCGAGCAGGGCAAACGCGGCGTCGCGGGTTGGCGTGAAGCCCAGCGCGGTGACGGCCGCGAGCCGCTCGGGTCCGGTCAGGTCGGTCATGCGGGCGCGGGCGGCAAAGGCGCCGGCGGCCTCGGGCGGGGTCAGGCGCCAGACCAGGCCGGCGGTTGCGGCAGACCATTTCGTCGGATCGCCGCCTGGCTTGAGCGCGGCGAACACGGCGGCTTCCTTGCCGGTCGTGCCCGTGCCCCACGCCTCGAGGTAGGAGCGGTCCTTGCCATCATAGCCCTGGGCAAGGGTGAGGAGGATCTCGCCCGACTGGGCAAAGGGGAGGTCGCGCATCGAGAGGGCGACTTCGCGCCGGACCGCGGACGACGGATCCTTGGCGAGAGCCTTGGCGTGCGTGAGCAGGCGGTGGTTTGACTTGCGAATCGTGCGATACGCCGCGACCCGCATGAGGGGATCGTCATGGCGGAGCAGCGCCTCCACGCGGG
>DASWVY010000023.1:0-86332 GCA_036401075.1 Opitutaceae bacterium | reverse complement strand
TGACATGGCGACTTGAAGATCACCGTTGATCACCCATGCGCGTAGCATCTCCAGCGAGTCCTTATCTTTTTTCGCTGCGGGAGGTATAGGAAGCGAACGCATGCTTTCTTCTGCCTAACAGTGTTATTGAGCTTCAAATCTGAAGCTTTTGTTTTTTGGTAAAACTGCCTATCCGCTAGGAGGTTGTTGAGTCGTATGATCGCTTGTCTCTGCAATCCAGCTGTTTAGGCGCCGAGGACCTGGGCCGGATTGTAAAAGTGAAGCTTTTGGGGGGCAAAAACTTCACTTCGAAAAGCTTCATTCACAGGGAGGGGTCATGGCCCAGGATGAAAGTAAGCCGCTTGCGTTTCCGCAATGGAAATCCGCCCTCGGCGCTTCCGGCTTCGGAAACGGGTCGGGGTGCGCATTGTTGTATTTGTAGGTAGTGCCGGTGATCGACTTCGAATATACAACACTACGCGCCCGACTCCCTGGGCACCGGGAGTAGGATGCTCCTGCTACTTTGTCGGGCCGACTAAGGCGGGGGGCCGCACAGACTGATGAACGAGTCTGCGCTACCGGCCATCGTCCAATCTCCTGCGGGACCATCCGCTTCCTTTTTCCGTTAACCTAGGGTTAACTTCTGGTTCGGAATGATTTGGCTTTCATCTGATGCGGGTCGTTGGCGTAATTCGGGCTTCTCCATGCCCGACCCCGTTTCTGCCCCGCTCGATCCTGCCAAGGCTGTCGCGATCATTGGCTTGCAGCTCAGATTTCCGGGGGCCACCACCCTGGCCGAGTTCTGGCAGAATCTGCGCAATGGGGTGGAATCGATCACCTTTTTCTCCCCGGAGGAGCTGAGCGCGGCGGGCTTCGGGCCGGAGACGCTGGCGGATCCGAACTTCGTCAACGCGAATCCCCACATGGGAGACGTCTCCCAGTTCGATCCGGCGTTCTTCGGCTTCACCCCGCGCGAATCCGAGGTCATCGATCCGCAGGTGCGCGTCATGCTCGAATGCGCCTGGCAGGCGATGGAGAACGCGGGCTATGATCCCGAGCGGGCCGGCGGGCGCGTCGGGGTGTTCATGGGCGCCAACCTGAGCAATTACTTTGTCGCGAATCTCTTCCCGCAGATTGCTGAGCTGACGACCGGGCAGAACTCGATTTCTGCGCTCACGCTCTTCAATGACCGCGACGCGCTCGCGACCATCGTCTCGTACAAGCTCAACCTGAAGGGCCCGAGTGTCACGGTTCAGACCTACTGCTCCACCTCGCTGGTGGCGGTGCACCTGGGCTGCCAGAGCATTCTCAGCGGCGACAGCGAGATGGTGTTGGCCGGAGGTGTCTCGATCAACAATGATGAGGTGTCCGGCTATTACTACGAGGAGGGCGGCATCAAGTCGCGGGACGGTCACTGCCGCACCTTCGATGCCGACGCCAGCGGCACCGTGTTTGGCAACGGCGTCGGCCTGGTCGTCCTCAAGCGCCTCGACCGCGCCCTGGCCGACGGCGACACCATCCATGCGGTTATCCGCAGCTCTTCCATCAACAACGACGGTTCGATCAAGGCCGGCTACACGGCGCCGAGCGTGCAGGGCCAGGTGGAGTCGATCACCGAGGTGATCCGGCGCTCGGGCGTGCATCCCGAGGCGATCGGCTACGTCGAGGCCCACGGCACCGCGACGCTCGTTGGCGACCCGATCGAGGTCCATGCGCTGACGCGGGCGTTTCGCGCCACGGGCGCGACGAAGGCGCAGTACTGCATCCTCGGCTCGGCCAAGACCAATTTCGGTCACCTCGACCGCGCCGCCGGCGTCGCGGGTCTCATCAAGACAGCCCTGACGGTGAAGGAGGGCCTCGTCCCGCCGCTGCTGCACTTCAAGCAGCCGAATCCCAAGATCGATTTCGCCTCCAGCCCGTTCACGATCAACACCAAGCTCGAGCCTTGGGCCCGTCGCGGCGGCGAGCCGCGTCGCGCCCTGGTCTGCTCGCTTGGCGTGGGTGGCACCAACGCCCATGCGATCGTCGAGGAACCGCCGGTCCCGGCGGCCTCGGGCGCATCGCGCGCCGCGCAGGTCATTGTGCTTTCCGCCCGCTCGGAAAAGGGCCTGGAGCTGGCGACCGACCAGTTGGTGACGTTTCTCAACCAGAACCCCGATGCGAATCTCGCGGATGTGGCGTTCACGCTCCAGCACGGGCGCAAGGGGTTCGCCCATCGGCGCATCGCGGTCGGTCGCGATGCGGCCGAGATCGTGGCTGCCCTCGAGGGCAAGAAACCCGCGCAGGCCCAGACCGGCGCGACCACGGGCCCGCGGCCGGTGGCGTTTCTGTTCACGGGGCAAGGCGCGCAGTACGCCGACATGGGGCGTGGCCTCTACGCGGCCGAGCCCGTGTTTCGCGCGGAAATCGACCGCTGTGCCGAGGCGCTGAAGGCCCATCTCGGCGGCCTCGATCTGCGCGCCGTGCTGTACCCGGCTGACGGTGGGCTCGCCGCGGCGGAGGAGAAACTCAAGCAGACCGCGCTCACGCAGCCGGCCCTGTTCACGATCGAATATGCGCTGGCGAAGCTCTGGCAGAGCTGGGGCGTGCAGCCGGAGGCGATGATCGGCCACAGCATCGGCGAGTATGTCGCCGCGACGCTCGCCGGGGTTTTCTCGCTGGAGGACGCGCTCGCGCTGGTCGCGGCGCGCGGCCGGCTCATGCAGGGCGTCGCGCCCGGCTCGATGCTCGCGGTGCCGTTGACCGAGGCGGAGCTGACGCCGCTGCTCGGTGCGGAGCTCTCGCTTGCGGCGGTGAACGCGCCCGCGATGTGCGTGGCGGCCGGGCCGCACGCGGCGGTGGATGCGCTGGAGGCTGCGCTCAAGGCCCGGGGCGTGGAGGCCCGCCGGCTGCAGACCTCGCACGCGTTTCATTCGCGGATGATGGATCCGATCCTGCCCGAGTTCACCGCGCTCGTGGCCAAGGTGAAGCGCCACGCACCCACGCTGCCCTACGTGTCGAATGTCACGGGGACTTGGGTGACCGCGGCGCAGGCGACCGATCCCGCCTACTGGGCGCAGCACCTGCGTCAGGCCGTGCGCTTTGCCGACGGCGTGGCGGAGCTGCTCAAGGACGGGGAGCGCATCGGCCTCGAGGTCGGTCCCGGCCGCACCCTGAGCACCCTCACCAAGCAGCAGTCGGCGCTCGCGGCGCACGGCGTGCCGCTGACCTCGCTGCGGCATCCGCAGGAGAAGACGGCTGATGACCTGTTCCTCCTGACGGCGCTGGGCCGGCTCTGGGTGGCGGGGGCCGACATCGACTGGCGCGGCTTTACCGGGGGCGAGAAGCGGCGCCGCGTGCCGCTGCCGACCTATCCCTTTGAACGCGCCCGCTACTGGGTCGCACGCAAGGATCCCGCGCCGAAGGCCGCGGCCGCGGGCGCCGCGCCGGTTGCGTTCGCGCGTCAGGCGGATCTGGCGGATTGGTTCTACGCTCCGGCGTGGCACGAGATCCCGGTCGGCGCGGCGGTCGCAAACCCGTCACCCTGGCTGGTGCTGGCGGACGCGGGTCCGCGGCGCGACGCGCTGGTGGCCAGGATCAAGGCGGCGGGCAACGCCGTGACGCTGGTCGAGCGGTCGGCCTCGTTCGACCTGCGCGGCGACGGCGTCTACGCGATCGATCCGGCGAGCAAGGACGACTACGCGACGCTGCTGACGGCGCTGCGAGCGGAGCAGCGTTTTCCGGGCACGATCGTGCACGCCTGGAGTGCGGAGGCGGCCGGCAAGCCGGCGCTGGCGGGCTTCGCCGACACGCAGACCCGCGGCTTCTTCAGCCTGCTGTACCTCGCGCAGGCGCTCGGCGACGAGAACCTGACGGCGCTGGTGCGCCTCGGCGTGGTCACGACGGGGCTGCAGAGCGTGGCGGGCGAGCCGATCTCAGCCCCGGAGCGGGCGACGCTGATCGGTCCGGCCAAGGTGATCGCGCAGGAGTATGAGTTCATCGGCAGCGTGGCGCTCGACGTGGCGGGTACGCCCGAGGAGCAGGCCGCGGCGATCCTGGCGGAATTGTCCGTCGTGCCGCGCGAGCCGGTGGTTGCCTGGCGCGGCGCCAAGCGCTTCGTGCAGGGCTTCGAACCGCGGCGGCTGGCCGCGGCTCCGTCGGTGCCCCTGCTGAAGACCAACGGTGTCTATCTGATCACGGGCGGCCTCGGCGGCATCGGTCTGAAGGTCGCCGAGTGGCTGGCGCGCACGGTGAAGGCGCGGCTGGTGCTCACCAATCGCTCGGCGCTTCCGCCGAAGGCGGAGTGGGCGGCCTGGGTCAGCGGCCATGGCGAGGATGACCGGACGAGCCGGCGCATCGCGACCGTGCAGCGGCTGGAAAGCCTGGGCGGTGAAGTCATGCTCGTGACGGCCGACACGGCCGATCGCGCCGCGATGGCCAAGGCCGTGGCGGAGGCGCGGGCGCGCTTTGGTCGGATCGACGGCGTGATGCACGCGGCCGGCGTGGCGGGTGATGGCGTGATCCAGCTGAAGGAGTTCAAGACGGCTGCGGCGGTCATTGATGCCAAGATCAAGGGGGCGCTGGTGCTGGACGACGTGCTGCGCGATGCGCCGCCCGACTTCATCGTGCACTATTCGTCGATCGCGGCGGTGACCGGCGGATTTGGCCAGGTTGACTACTGCGGGGCCAATTCCTGCCTCGATGTGATGGCGCGGGCAGCGACGCTGGCCGGCGGACCGGCGACGATCTCGATCAACTGGGATGCGTGGGCCGAGATCGGCATGGCCGTCGAGACGGTGGCCCGGCCCAAGGCGAAGACGGCGGCGGACTGGCGTCCGCTGGCGCACCCCTTGTTCCAGCGCACGCGGACGCAGGGCGCCGAAATCCAGTATGCGGGCACGTTCTCGACCGAGGGACCGTGGCTGATCACGGACCACCTGCTCTACGGAAAGTTTACCCTGCCGGGCACGGCGTATCTTGAACTCGCGCGGGCGGCCTTTGCGCAGCACGAGACGGCGGAGAGCTATGAGCTCACGGAGATGTTCATCCTCGCATCGTTCTCGGTCGAGCCGGGTGTCCCGCGCGACCTGCACGTGGTCCTGACGAAGGCGGGCCGCGGCTACGATTTCACGATCCGCAGTGAGACCGCGCCCGGTTCGGGTGAGTGGTTGGAGCATTCGCGCGGTCACATCGAGGCGGGCACGTCGAAGCCGGCGCGCACGCACGACCTCAAGGCCATCGAGGCGCGCTGCACGGCGGAGCATGTGGTCGTCAACGCACCCGACAAGGTCGTGCCCGGACAGCTGATCGACCAGGCGGCGCACCTCAGGGTCGGCCCGCGCTGGATGACCCCGGAGTGGGTGAAGCTCGGCGATCGCGAGGGCATTGCGGCGCAGCGTCTGCCGGATGCCTACCTCGGAGACCTCCAGGATCATCCGCTGCACCCCGGTCTGCTCGACCTGACGGCGTTCTTCCCGTTCAAGACCTCCGGGGTGTACATCCCGTTCTCGCATGGCTCGGTGCGGGTGTACGGACCGCTCACACCGAAGGTCCGCAGCTACATCAAGCAGCACGACGATCTCCTGAGCGGCAAGGCGACGGCCAACTTCGAGGTCTTCCTCGCGGACGAGTCGGGCCGCGAGCTCGTGGCGATGGACGATTACCTGCTCAAGCGGGTCGAGGCGCGCACGGTCGCGTCGGCAGCCGGTGCGGGCGGCGACGGGGACTTGTTCCCGTTCCTGCCGGGGGCGGCGAACTTCCAGGTCAACATGAGTGCGCTGGGCCAACTCGACACGCTCGCGCCGGCGGCCGTGGAGCGGCGTGCGCCGGAGTCGGGCGAGATCGAGGTGCAGATGCACGCGGCGGGCCTGAACTTCAAGGACGTGCTGCGCGGCCTCGGCATGCTCTCGGCGGAGCACGACGCCGGTCTGGCGCTCGGCTTTGGCGGCGAGGGTGCGGGCACGGTGGTGCGCGTCGGACCGGGCGTCGACGGCTTTGTGCCGGGCGACCGCGTGATCGTGATGGGCGCGAAGTGCTTCGCCGGTTTTGTGACCGTGCGCGAGAATGCGGCGGCTCCGCTGGCCGAGAATCTCGGCTTCGAGGATGCCGCGACGATCCCGCTGGTATTCCTGACGGCGCATTACGCGCTCCACGTGCAGGGCCGCCTGGCCAAGGGCGAGCGCGTGCTGATCCACGCGGCCGCCGGCGGCGTGGGCCTCGCGGCGATTCAATGCGCGCAGCGCGTGGGCGCGGAGGTCTATGCGACCGCCGGCAGCCCGGCGAAGCGCGAGTACGTCAAGTCGCTCGGCGTGAAGCACGTGTTTGATTCCCGCTCGACCGGCTTTGCCGACGAGGTGATGAAGGCAACGGGCGGGCGCGGGGTGGACGTGGTGCTCAACTCGCTGTCGGGTGAGTTCATTCCCAAGGGACTGGGCGTCCTGACCCAGTTCGGCCGCTTCCTCGAGATTGGTGCGCGCGACATCTACCAGAACAGCCAGCTCGGCCTGCGTCCGTTTGCGAACAACCTGTCGTTCATGGCGATCGAGCTCGGGCCGCTGATGCTCGGGCGGCCGGAGTACGTCCGGGCGATGCTCGACGAGATCATGGGCTATTTCCGGAGCGGTCAGTTCAAGCCGCTGCCGAGCGAGGTGTTCCCGATCACCGAAGTGGCCACGGCATTCCAGACGATGGCCGGCGCGCGTCACATCGGGAAGATCGTGCTCGCGATCACCCCGCCGTCGAAGCCGGCGAAGATCGCCGGCGGCGCGAAGGCCAAGGCCAAGGAGTCGCGCGGCAGCGCGACGGCGGACTCGATCCGCCCCGACGAAGGCGTCGAGGCCTTGGCGCGCATCCTGGCCGCGGGCTCGTCGCAGGTCGTGGTCTCGCCGCGTCCGCTCCAGCCGATCCTCGACCATCTGCGCAACCAGCTGCGGGCCTCGGCCCCGGCCGGTGGGAGCGGCGGAGGTGCAGCCGAGGCGCCCAAGCCCGCGGCGCGCAAACTCTACCCGCGCCCCGCGCTCGGCAACGCCTACGTGGCGCCGCGCACGCCCCTGGAGACCAAGTTGACCGAGGCCTGGCAGACGATGCTCGGCATCGAACAGGTCGGCGTGCAGGACAACTTCTTCGAACTCGGCGGCGACTCGCTGATCAGCGTGCAGGTGATCTCGAAGGTGAAGAAGGAGTTCAGTGTACAACTGGCTTCGTCCACCCTCTACGAAAACCCAACCCCCGAGGAGTTCGCGAAGGCGATCGAGGCGGCGAAGGGCAGCTGAGTTTCAACCACGGATGGGTGTGCAGGTCTGCGCATCATCTCCAACCCTTTTACCACAGATGAACACCGATGAACACAGATTCAGAAACCGGGATTGGGCTCGGCGTTCAGCGATTGGGATCTGTGTGCATCGGTGTTCATCTGTGGTTAACTCCGATTAAATCGTTTTCTCATGAGCACTCACTACGAGCGTACGGTCCGGTTTGCGGAGGTGGACGGGGCGGGGTTTGTCTTCTTTGCGAAGTACCTGGAACTCTGCCACGAGGCCTACGAGGCCAGCCTGCTGCGGGCGGGGATCGAGCTGCGGACGTTTTTCGGCGCGAACCGGGTGCTGATCCCGATTGCGAAGACGCAGGCGCAGTACCTCGGGCCGCTGCAGAGTGGCGACCGGGTGCGGATCGAGCTCGCGGTGTCCGCCGCGGGTGAGCACGGCTACGCGATCGCCTACCGCGTCATCCATGTGGCGCCCGTCGGCGAGAAGCTCGTGGCGCTGGCCAAGACGGAGCACGTGGTGATCGACCTGCACAGTCTGGAGCGCAAGCCGCCGCCGCCGGCGTTGGCGGCGTGGATCCAGGCGGGCGGGGCCGGAGGAGCCTCAGCATGACGATCCTCGGACTCACGGGCGGGCTCGATCAGGCGCATGCCGACGCGCACCGGCTGCCGTTTGACTTCATCCACGATGCCACGGCGGTGCTGATCCGCGACGGCGTCGTGCTGGCGGCGATCGAGGAGGAGCGCCTCAACCGGATCAAGCACACGAACAAGCGCCCGCACCGCGCCCTGCGTTTCTGCCTCGAGTCAGCCGGGATCGGGCCTGAGGCGCTGGATGGCGTGGTGTTCTATGCGACCGAGCCATATGTGAAGCGGGTCCTCGAGACCCTGCATCTGGCGGATTTTTCCCAGAAGGAGCTGACGACCCCGCGTGGGATGATCCAGCGCCTGTTTCGGGACGAACTCGGCTACGAGCTTGAGGCGAGGAAGATTCACTTTGTCGACCACCACACGGCGCATGCGGTCAGCGCGTTCGCGATGGCGGGCTTTCCGGAGGCACTGGTGGTCACGTTTGACGGGCAGGGCGAGGGGATCTCCGGCGTGGTGTATGACGGCCGCGGCCGCCAGCTGACGCCACTGAAGTCATTCAGCGAGCAGCATTCGCTCGGTTACCTGTACCGGGACGTGATTCGCTTTCTCGGCTACGAGATGTTCGACGAGTACAAGGTCATGGGCATGGCGCCCTATGGCGATCCGTCGCGCTACCGGGCCCTCTTTCAGACCTTCTACGAACTCCTGCCCGGCGGAGATTATCGGCTGCACCTTGAGCGGACCCGCGCGCTGTTCCAGGTCGGTCGTCCGCGGCGCAAGGGCGAGGCATTCAACGAGACCCACCAGCATGTCGCGGCGGCCCTGCAGGAGGCGGTCGAGGTGATCGGCCTGCACGTGCTCACGCATTTTCAGAAGACAACCGGACACACCAACCTGTGTCTGGCCGGCGGCGTCGCGCATAACTGCTCGCTGAACGGCTGCGTTTTGTATGATGGCGGATTCGAGCGGCTGTTTGTGCAGCCGGCCGCGCACGACGCGGGGTGTGCGCTGGGTGCGGCGATCGCGGTGCAGTTGCGGCTGGCGCCGACATCGACGGTGGAGCCGCTCACGCATGTGCTGTGGGGGACCGATATTGGCGGCGACACGCAGATCGAACCGGAGCTGCGCGCGTGGTCGGGCCTCGTGTCGGTGGAGCGCTGCGCGGACATTGTCAGCCGGACGGCTGACCTGCTCGCGGCGGGCAAGGCGATCGGGTGGGTGCAGGGCCGGTCGGAGTTTGGACCGCGCGCCCTGGGTAACCGCAGCATCCTCGCGGATCCTCGTCCGGCGGAGAACAAGGACACCATCAACCGCATGGTGAAGAAGCGCGAGGCCTACCGGCCGTTTGCGCCCTCCGTGCTGGAGGAGAAGGTCGATGACTATTTCATCACGACTGCGACACAGAAGACGTTTCCGACGATGAGCGTGATCCTCGACGTGCGGCCCGAGATGCGGGCGCTGCTCGGGGCCATCACCCACGTGGACGGGACGGCGCGGGTGCAGACCGTGTCGCGGGCCGCCAACGAACGCTACTGGGAGCTGATCCGGGCGTTTGGGGAGAGGACGGGCGTGCCAATGCTGCTGAATACCTCGTTCAACAATCATGCCGAGCCGATCGTGGACTCGGTTTACGACGGGGTGGTGTGCTTCCTGACGACCGACCTGCATGCGCTGGTCGTGGGGGACTGGCTGGTCACGAAGAAGCCGGAGAGCGAGACCAACCCGGCGCCGTGGCTGGCGCTCAAGGTGGGTCTGCCGGTGACCCTTTCACTCGTGGCTGAGCGCCGCTGGACGAGCGCGACGGAGCAGGCATGGACGCACGAGTTGCGGTTCGCGTACCACCACGGCAAGACGGCGAGGGTCAGCCCGGCGTTGTACGCACTGCTGGCCAAGGCCGATGGTCACACGAGCCTGGGCGAATTGGGCCGGGCGGCAGGATTGAGCGAGCCGGAGACGGCGGCGCTGATCCCCGAGTTGCGCGACCACTGGACCAACCGGATGGTCGTGCTGACGCCGTAGAGCGGAGACAGAGCCGGATTCGGAGTTTGGCCACAAAGAACACAAAGATTCCTCGGATTGATTCGTGCACCTCACGGCGCCCTATAGGGCGCTCGGACGGCAGCCCGGTGCGAACTGGTAAGTTTCGTGTTTTTCGTGGCAATCCTCTGGTTCGTTTCGAGCTCCGCTCCCTCCGCGGTATGGCTTCACCTTTTGAACACGAAAAAGCCGCGCCGGTGAAGGCGCGGCCTTGAAGATGAAAGCGGGCGGTTCGATCAGAACTTGTACTGGATGCCTGACTGGATCGAGAGCTGGTCCTTGTTCTGCGCCTGCAGGGTGACCGTGGTGCCGCCGAACGGGAAGGACACCGGGCCGAGCGTGTTGTCGTAGAGGTAGAGGACACCGATAGTCACGCCCATGCGGGGGCTCAGCATGCCCTTGAAGCCGATGTAGGCGTCGACGGCGTAGACATCCGTCTCCTCGAAGCTCTGGCGGTAGAGAATCCGCTGCTCCATCGAGGCGTATTGATTGAAGAAATACGTGAAATTCTGCAGGAAGCCGCCGCCGACCATCAGGTCGTCGTCGTACTGGTTGCCCTTCTTCTCCTGGCTAAGGATGATGCCGGGGACGATATCGAGCTTGGTCTGGACGGTGTCCTTGATCTTGTAGCCGAAGCCGAGGAGCTGGACGGCGGAGTAGTCGATGTTCTTGACCGTATCGACGCTGTAGGAGGTGCGGCTGGAGGTGTAGGTGCGGTCGCTCAGCTTGTGGTTCCACGCGAAGGCGGCGGAGTAGTTGTCGGTCTGGCGGCCGTTGGGCTCGTAGTCGGTGTAGTTGTAAGTCAGATCGAGCGAGTGGGCGTCGTTCTGCGTGGTGCGGACGATTGAGGCGGAGGCCTGAAAGCCCAGAACGCGGCCGGGCAGGCGGAGCGCGGCGCCGGTCGTGCCGGGAGGCGTGCCCGGGATCTGGCCCTGCTCGAAGGTCGGACTGACGTAGGAGCCGCCGAAGGTGAAGGTGCGGCTCCAGGCGGCCTTGTTGGGATTGCCGGCCTGGCCGGAGAAGGTGGAGGAGGTCGAGCCACCCGCAGAGGCCGTGGCGGCGGTGACAGGAACAGCGGCGGTCGTGGCGGCAGGTGCGGCCTCGAGGTCGCTGGCGGTCAGACCGTCGCCGACCTTGAAGGAAGCAACGTCCGTCTCGTTGACGGTGATTTCGCCGAAGAGATCGCCCTTGAGCGTCACCTTGCCGCCCTCATGACGGGTGATCTTGCCGGTGAAGATATCCCCATTTTTAAGGCGCAGCACATCGGCGAAGGCCGGGCTGGAAGCAAGGGCAAGGCAGGTGGCCGCAAGGGCGAGGGCGTGGCGATTCATAGGTAGGTAAGACAGAGAAGGTTAACGTGGCGGCGGACGGAGGGGCAAAGCAAAACGTCGGCGCTTGGGGATTGCGGGTGGGCGACGATGGAAGGGCGGTCCGGTGAGGGTGTAACCGGGGGCGAATTTCTTCGCTCAAATATCCCGGACCGGGGGCCGCGACCCCGGCTACACCTTTACCGGAACTACTCTAGACCGACCGCGGCGTGACACAGTACATGTCGATCTCGCCTTTGCCCTTCACGTCGATCTTGCCGAGGTAGTCGCAGGGGTGGCGCTCGCGGACGAGGTCGTAGGTGTAGGCGGAGAGGTTGACGCGGCCGGGCTCGCCGTGGCTTTCCATACGGCTGGCGATGTTCACGGCGTCGCCGAAGAGATCATAGATCAGGCGGCGTTTGCCGACCACGCCGGCGACGACCACGCCGGTGTGCATCCCAAGACGCATGTGCCATTTCACGGCGGAGCGCTGGTTGCGCTCGGCGATGCAGGCGACGAAATCGAGGGCGGCATCGACCACCCGCGCCGCCGAGCCGGGATCGTTGGGGGCGAGTCCGCCCGCGACCATGTAGGCGTCGCCGATCGTCTTGATCTTCTGCAGGCCGTGGCGGTCGATGATGTCGTCGAAGCGGTTGAAGATGTCGTTGAGCTCGGTCACGAGCTTGTCCGCCGGCATGGCGGCGACGGTGTTGGTGAAGCCCTTGAAGTCGGTGAAGAGAATGGTGACGTCCTCGTAGCGGCGCGGCGTGGCGCGGCCGGTGGCCTTGAGTTCGTCCGCGGCCTCGCGGGGCAGGATGTTATAGAGGAGTTCGTCGGACTTGCCCTTTTCGCGTTGCAGCTCGGCGGTGCGCACGGTGACGAGGCCTTCGAGTTCGGCATTCTTGGCGGCAATCAGGCGCTGCTTTTCCTGCTCGTGGGCGAGGGCCTTCCGTGAGAGGGTCTCGACCTCGACGAGCTTTTGCTCGAGGTCGCGGGAGACGCTGGCGAAGTTGCGGGCGACGAGGAGTGAGAGGGAGATGGCGGCGCAGACGCCGCCGTATGCCGGCAGGTAGATGCCGATCTCGCCCCCTGCGACGAAGCCGAGGGTGCGCAGGACACTGTAGATGACCGCGCCGGCCAGCAGGGCCATGCCGGAGCCGATCAATCCGACGCCGGGGACACGGGCGCGCCAGGCCTCAACAATCCACCAGGCGACGGTGGCTCCGGCGGCGGTGACCAAGCCGAGCACGGCCAGGTGTAGGCCGGTGCCCGGGGCGGCGAGACCCCAGACGCCGAGCACGGCGGCGGCCACTGCGAATGCGGTGATGATCCTGCGATGCGCGATCCTGAGCAGCGCGTTGAGGGTGACAAGCCAGGTCAGGGTGGCGATGGCCACGCCGACGAGGAACAGTCGCGCGAGCCCGCGTTCGCCGGCTGCGACCGGGACGAGCGCGGCCTCCAGATTGACGTAGATGACCAGCCCGTAGCTCGCGGTGAAGAGCGCGCAGAAGAGATTCTCGCGCAGGCGCGGCTGGAACGCAAAGAGCGCCAGGTGCAGCAGCGTCAGCATGGCCGCCATGCCGCAGAAAAACATCTGGTGCGCCTGAAGCAGATCCGGATCCAGCACCAGCGGCAGATCGGAACGGGCGAGGTCCATGGCGGACAGGCCTAGGTGGAGCTGCGACGAAGGGCGAGCACATTGCCCGCGCGCGACCCGGCGAGCACGGCAGGCAGATCCGCCGCGAGCCGTTCAAGCGAGGCGTGCGGGTAGGTGCGCAGATAGACGGCCAGGCGGGCGCGGTCGTCGTCGGCGATGCAACTGAGGACGACCGGGTGGACCGCCGACAGGGTGCTGATGGTCGTGAACGGCGGTTCCGCGCCGCGGTGATGCCATTCCTCGAGGCGATCGCCGGACCAGCGTACGACGACGAGCTCGCTCAACGGGAAAAGATCACAGGTCGCGGCGGCCGCCGATGCGAGCGGCCGGCTGTGCAGGGCGTTGGTCAGGTACTCCGCCGCGGCCCGCGAGCGGACGGCGTCCTCCAGGCCGGCGTCAAAGGGCAGCAGTCCGACGAAGGCCGCGCCTTCATCGGGGCCGAGGGAAAGCGTGCCGTGGAGCGAAAGCGGGGCCCCGACTGCGACGAAGATGCCGGTGGCGCCACCGCAGGACCAGGTGGCGGGGGTCTGGGTGCGCGCGCGGAAAACGCGGGCGAGGGCATGGTCGCTGCGGACGTACTCGCGGTCGATCAGGGAGCGCCGTGTCTTGTCGACGGTTTCGACGAGGACACTGTGCATCACGCCGAGGATGCTGCCGACGTCGGCGACCTCCTGGATCGCCGCCTCCTGGCCCGTGCGCTCGAAGGCCTGGTCGCCGACGAGCCCGGCGAGTCGGCTGAGCCGGTTGAACTGCCAGGAAACGAAGGCGGCGAGCACGAGCGAGACCACGAAGCCGACCGCGAGCGTGACGCCCGACATGATGAGGACTTCCCGCCGAATGGCGGCGCGGCGCTGGAGAAAGGTTTCCGCGGTCACCTCGATGCCGAGGCGCACGCCGGGATACCGGGTGGCCACGAGGGCCGGGCGGATGCGGCGGAGCGAGGTTTCCGGCGTGACGGCCCCGATGACCACGGGGTGGTCCGGCGGCGGCACCGCGGCCAGCAGCGTCTCGTCGATCGGCGCGCCGCGCAGAGTGTCGGCAAGGATCTGGCCGGAGGCATCGATGAGGAACAGCCGTTCAACCTGGCGCCAACGCCGGATACGTTCGAAGTAGATGTCGGTCGGGGTCGCGGCGGGCGCTTGCTCCACGGTGACCGGAGCCGGGGCTTCGGCGGGCAGGAACTCGGAGATCGCGATGGCGGCGGTTTCCACCTCGGTGCGAAAATCACGCTCGGTGGTGCGAAGCTGCAACCAAGCCATGAGGGAACCGCCCAGCACCGCGAGCCCGACAAAGAGCGGCATGACCAGCAGGACGATTTGGCGGCGGGTGGTCATGGCCGGGGCGGGCGCGCGTGGCCGGCGGTCAGGAGTCCGAGCACAAACGCCGGGCACTCGCGGGTGAGGGTGAAGAAATAGCCCTTGGTGATGACGAGAATCTGGGCCCCGGCGGGACCGGCGCGGAGTTCAGGCGTGAGGGCGTTGGTCAGGAGCGCGGACAATCCGTTGACGCGTCCGGCGGGCCGCCCGTCCTCGTCGAGGAGCTCACCGGCGACGGTGACCCAGAGGCAGTTCAGCGAACTGTCGCCGTTGTGAGCGATGTCGTTGGGGGCGATTTGGCGTGGCTCCGCGACCTCCGCGATGAGCGTCAGCTCCGTCTCGCTCAGGCGGTCAAACGGCGGGATCGTCCGCAAGGCGAGCATGCGGCGGAAAACGGAGGTGGAGGTGTCGACAGGGGTCATGACCGGGTGGCGACAAGGAGGAAGGTTCCGGCGGGAGCGACCGCCCGGAGGGCCGCGAGGCCTTGCGCGGCATCGAGGCCGGTGGCGAGGCGGGCGGTGGCGGCGGGAAGGGGCGGGCAGGCAATGACCGTGGTGGAGGTATCCACGGACTGGATCGCGGCGCTCGTCCCGTCATCGGCGGTGAGGTTGCGGCAGCCCTGTGGGGTCAGCAAAATCCAGGCGTCGGTGCCGGCCGGGCGGGGATCGAGCGCGCGCCGCAGGGCATCGGGATTGGCTCCGTGCCGCTGGAGCAGGGCTCGGGCGGTGGTGGCGAAGGTGGCTGCGTGGAGCGTGCGTGTGGCGGGATCGGCGGGAGCGGGGGCAAGCCAGGTCAGGACCGCGCCGTTGAGCTGGACGGCACCGGAAGCGGTCGGAGCGAACTCGTCGGTTTCGCCCCAGGCCAGGCCGGCGGAGGTCGGGAAGTCGGTGGCGAGCGCGCCGAGGCGCTGCTGGAGCGCGGCGATGTCGCGTCCGGCCTGACGCTTGGAAACCGCCTCGCTGAGGGAGCGCACGAGCTCCTCCAAAGTGGAGCTGGAGGCGGAGAACTGGCGGGCGAGCTCGGTCAGCTCACGCGGGCGGTTGATCTCGACGCGCTGGGCGTAGTCGCCGGCGGCGGCGCGGAGGGCGCCGGCGCGGATGACGTTGAGCGGCGTGGTGAGCTGGCGGGCGATGACGAGGGTGAGCAGTCCGGCGCCAAGCATGAGGAAAAGGCCGGCACTGACGGTGACGACAAGAGCCTGATGCGTGTCGAATTGGATCGTGCCGATGTCAATGTCGGCTCCGGCGACAGCGGCCACGCGTCCGGTGGCGGGATCGAAAATCGGGGCGAGTGCGGTCTTGAGCAGGCCCCATTGTTGCCACTGCTGGATGCCGCTGACGTAAAGCGTGCCTTCGGTGAGCATCGCCTGCACAGGCTCGATGGCGGCGGGCGGAAGCTCATCCACCGAGAGCAGGGGCGAATGTTCGTCGCCGATGCTGCCGTCGAGACCGTAGGTGATGACGTCGAGATTATGGATCTGCTGGGTGTAAAGAAACTTGGTGCCGATCCGGTTCTGGAGGTTGCGCAGGGAGCGGGCGTAGCCGAGGTAGAGCTTGGTCTGCTCGCGGCCGAAGGCATGGACAAGACCACGATTGGAGAGGATACCCGTCTCGGGATTGATGACCAACAGCGAGGTCGAGATGCCGAAGAGCCGCTGTCCGTAGGGATCGTATGCGACCGCCTGGAGATTGACCGGCAGGTCGGGGTGTTCGAACGGGGTCTCGTCCGCCGCCGCGGCGTCGGGCGAGGCGAAGGCCAGTGGCAGGGTGCGTCGGACGCTGCCGCTGGCGGCGTCAACTTCGAGCAGTGCATCGCCCTGCGGGTCCAGGACCCAGAGCGCCTTGCGGCTGGGATCAAAGACCAGTCCCCGCGGCCGGAACGGCAGGGGCGCGAGCACGGTTTCCGCCTTGGTTGTGAGGTCGATGCGCTTGAACTCACGGCCTGCCACGTAGAGCTGCCGATTGGCGGCGTCGGTGGCCATGGCGTGGAAGGGCGTCTCGAGGTCAAAGGCATGTGAGGCCTCGCCGGTGTCGGTCGACACGCGCTGCACGACGCCGGTCTCGGCATCCGCGACGAAGACGACGCCCGGCTGGTCACCGGTGGCGGTGTAGGGCACGTACTCCTGGGTGAAGACGCCGTTCACGTCCGCCTGGCCCGAGCTGGTGTCGATGCGGATGAACTCGCCCGTGGCCTGGCTGGCGGACCAGAGGCCGCCGTCGCCTGCGTCGACCGCGATGCCCGCGACGGGCAAGGGATCGACCAGCGAGCTGTGCTCCTTGGGATCGATGAAGGCGGCGGTGACGGTGCTGACGGCGGTCAGCTTGCGGTCAAAGCCCTCGAGGATGATTGCCTGCAAACCGCGGTAGGTGAGAAACGCATACGTGAGCACGAGTCCGCCCAGGACCGGGAGGAGCGCCACGAGGAGCCAGCTGCGCAGGGGGAGCTTGGAACGGAGCAGACTCATGCGCCAAGCTTGTGTCGCAGCAGGACGAGCCCGAGCGACGGGTGGAGGTGAATGACGTGTTCGAGGGCGGCGAGCGGAACGTGCAGGATCCGGGTGCCGCGCAGGGCGGTGCCGGTCCGGCTGCAGCGGCCGTTGCCATGAAAGTCGTCCGGGCCGGCGGTGGCACCCGGACCGAGGGTGAGCGCGGGCCCTGCGAGCTCGATGCCGCCGGCGAGCACCTGCCAGAGGCCGTCGGCCAGATCGCCGGCGTGGAAGAGCACGGTGCCCTCGGCCGGTTCGAGCACGTGCACGTGCGGGGCGAGGGCCTCGTGGTGGATGAAGAGCGCGCCATCGAGGGCGGGAATGGCCATCAGCTCGCGAACGATCTCGACCGGCGTGAGGCCGGTGGCGTCGCCGGTATCGCGTCCGAGCAGGGTGAGGACAGTCGAACGCACCAGCGGGTGCGGCAGCCGGCGGAGCTTGTCGACGAGCAGGTCGCTGGCATCCGCGCGGCCGGAGGCGTGCAGGGCCTGGATCGCGGCGGACGCCTCAAGCGGGAACTCGGAGGCGAGGGAACGGGTGAGGACATCCTCTGCGGTGAGCGCGGGCAGGAGGCCGCGTTCGAGCGCGAACTCAACCTGGGCCTCGAGCGTGCGCCCGTCGATCAGCGGGAGCAAAAGGGTGAAGAGCTTGCGGTCGCAGGCCTGCTCGATCGTCTCGATCGCGTATCCGCGTTCCTTCGACAGTCCGCCCTGCAGGGCCGCCAGCGGCGCCTCATAGCCCGGGAGGCGTCCGGCAATGGTCAGGGTCTCGAGGACGATCTCGATCGCGAGCGAGGGGAAGTCGCGATGGATGCGGGTGAGCACGGCGTGGCCGGCCTCGTCCTTGGGCGCGCGGGTCAGGGCGAGGTAGCTGCCGAGAAACAGGTAGGCGCGGTTGAGCGTCGAGGTGATGAGGGGACGGGCGAGGGCGTCGACCTGGGGGAACGAGAGCTTGCCGATCGCGCGCAGGGCGACGCAGCGTGCGGCCACGGGGAAGCGCGGGCTCTGGGCGATCGTGGTGAGCAGGGGTACGGTGCGCGGGCCAAAGCTGAGGATGAGGCGCTCGATGCGGCGGCGGTCGCCGGGCGTGTAGCCCTGCGCGCGCTGGAGGATCGTCTCGACCACGCTGGTGTCGCTGATGCGCTCGATCGCGTCGAACGCCTGCGCCCGCTCCGAGGGCGAACCGTTTTCGACGACGGCGAGCAGGTCGGGCAGGAGGGTGCTGCCGGCGCCGGAGGCGAGTCCTGCGACGGCCGCGAGCGCGGCGGAGCGGACCGAGGCGGACGGGTGTTCGAGGAAGTCGCGGAGGAGGTAGGCGTACTTGGATTCGCCGAGCCGGCCGATCGCGTCGAGACCGAGGATGATCTCGTTGGTCTGGTCCGACACGAGCAGGCGGCGGATCTGTTCGAGGGCATCGGCGTTGTCGGCGATCTGCCAGCTCTGCCACAGCATCACGGCGCCGGCGGCGCGGGTGCGGGGATCGCGGCCCTCGACGAGGGTCCGGGCCTGGTGGGACGGCAGCAGGCGGTGGTGCCCGAGATCGCTGGCGAGTTCCGCGTCAGGAATGCCCGGGTGCTGGTCGAGCCAGCGGTGAATTTCCTGCGCGATGCGCGAGCCCGGATCGGCGAGGAATTCGTCGAGGAGCGGACGGGCGGCCTCACGGTGGGCGGGGGAGGGAGACTTGAGCATCGCCATGACGGCGAGGGCGGCCTGGGTGGGGTCGTTGAGGCGCAGGAAGCGCACCGCGAGCACGGCCTCGGTGGGATCGGTGGAAGCGGCGCGGGTGACGGCAAGGGCGACGTCCGCCGGGGTCGCGTTGCTGAGCGCCGGGTCGGTGCGGCGGGAAAAATCGAGCCAGTCGCGGCGCAGGTTGGCGGCGATGGCGGCGGCGTAGTCTGACCGCAGCGCGAACACAAAGGCCAGGCAGGCGGCGGCGGAGAGGATGCCCCACATCGAGAGCTGCGCGGGACTGAGGCGGCTGCCGGCGAAGAAGAGAAACACGCCGGCCGTGGCGGTCGCGAGCGGCTCGCCGATGCCCTCGATCATGGTCCGGAGCTGGCCGCGAAATGAGGAAGGCAGGCCGGAGAAGAGCAGGTTGACGTTGTTGTAGTCGATCGCGGTCATGAGGCCCTGATAGGCGACGAAACCGGCGGCGGCGGAGAGAAAGCCGCGATCGAGGAGAAGCCAGGTGAAGACGAGCGCGTAGGCCACCGGCTGGATGAGCGCGACATTGCGGACACCGATGCGCGAGACGAGGCGATTGAAGACGAAGAGGGTGAGCGCGAGGTTGAGGACATTGACGATCGCGGTCAGGCGACCGAGCAGGCCGGCGAGCGTGGCCTCGTCGAGGCCCTCCGAGAACACGGTCATGTACTGGTACTCGCAGAGCGTGGCGGTGACCAGGGTGACGAAGAGCAGTGCGGTCAGCACCGTGGCGTAGCGCGAATCGAGGAGACGGCCGGCGGTGCGGAGGGCCTCGCGGGGACCGAACGCGGGGGACTCGCCGCCTTCATCGGCGTCGAGTTCGCGGGTGGTTCGGCGGGTCCACAGGGCGAGCGGCCAGGTGGCGGCGGCACTGAGTGCCCAGCCGAGAAACAGTGGTTCGACGCCAAAGCGGGCGGTGAGCGGCGAGACGGCGCTGCCGCCGATGATCGCTCCCATGGCGGATCCGGCAGCGAACAGGGCGAAGAACCGCTTGGCGTCGACGAGGTCGAAGTAGCGGTCGATGAAGTTCCAGAACAGGGTGTAGGTTCCGACGTACCAGAGCGCGGAGTAGAGTTTGGCGACGTAGCACAGCGCGAGCGGCGTCGTGTCACCCGTGATGCGGAACGCGAGCCAGAGCGAGAGGCCTCCGGCGACGAGGACGCCGAGGGTGAGATCGAAGACGCGGGCCACGCCGAGCCGGCTGAGCAGGTAGGAGTACGCCGGGATGTAGAACATCATCACCAGCGGCGTCAGGAGGTAGATGTGGGGCAGCTTGTCGGCGCCCACGTTGACGAGGAAGATCGAGTCGGCGGCCGCACTGCCGAGGGCGAGGCCCGCCTGGAGCAGCAGCCCGAGCCCGGCGAACTGGGCGACCTTGAGCCCTTCGCCCGGCTCGATGCGGAGAATGCGCTGGACGAAGGGGGGCACGGCGGAGATCAGCCCGCCGCGCGGCGGGCGAGCAGGATGCGGCTGCGGTGGGTGTGGGCGACCGCGCGAAAGTGCGGATGGGGATGCTCGATCCACTCGTGGGTTTCCTCGCGCACCCGGGTAAGGTTGGTCTGCGCGAGCAGCGCGTCGGTCTCGGCCGGATGGTAGAACCGATAGTAGTATTTATTCTGATACAGCCAGCCATCGCCGGCCGGCTGCATGTCGACGCCCGCGACGCCGTCGTCGGTGCCCGGAATGTTGGCGAGGAGGAGACCGCCCGGCACGAGCAGCCGGGAGAGTTCGCGCAGCACCGGAACGGGATCGGGCAGGGTCTCGATCACGTCGCAGAAAAGAATGAAGGCAAAGCGGGCGTCGGGCAGGGGAACCTGTGCAAGATCGCAGGTCAGCGTGTGCACGCGGCCGGCGAGGGCGGCCGGGATCTTGGCTAGGGCCGAGGCGGCCGCGTCGCAGGCGGTCACGGGTCGGCCGAGACTGAGCAGCAGCGGCAGGTTGCGCCCTTCGCCAGCGGCCGCGTCCAGGACCTCGCCGGACGGCAGGGAGGCGGGATCGGGCAGGAAGGGCTGGAGAAATCCGACGGGCTCGCGTCCCCAGATGGATTCGGACGTGGAGGCGTAGAGTGCCTCCCAAGCGGACTTGTTGCGGGCGTTGAGGTCGGAGGACGAGGGCATCAGGCGAGGCGAAAATGTCCCCGGAATGCCCGGCGCTTTAAAGCAAATTCAGGATACGTTGCAGCCGAGGAGTGACAACCCCGGCGCCGGCGAGATGACGGTGTGTCGCGCGGTGAGACGGCCGAGGGCTTCGAGCGTGGCGCGCGGGATGACGCCGCCGTTGAGCCAGACCTCCGAGGTCCAGCCGCGGGCGGCGAGGCTGCGCAGGATCTGCTCATGCACACCGGTCGGGCCGCCCAGCGGAAAGGCGGACGCGGGCGGCATGGCGTGGTAGTGGCCGGCGGGGCGGTCGTCGGCGTACAGCATCTGCTCATCTCCCCATGGGGGATCTCCGTAGACGAGGTCGGGTGCGGGGAGGTCCGCCGGCCAGCTCGCGAAGAGGTCGCTCTCGACCAAGCGCAGCGGGAGGCCGTGGCGTCGGGCGTTGTGCGCAGCGACCGCGAGGGCGTCGGGATCGAGTTCGAGACCGACCACCACGGCCTCGGGCAGGGCGTGCTTGATCGACAGGGCGAGGCTGCCGCAGCCGACGCCGACTTCGGCGAGGACGGGCGCGCGGCCCAGCGTGGAGGCGAGGCGGCGGGCGGATGCGAGCACGGCGTCAACCAGGTGGGTCAGCTCGGGGTCCGTGACATACGCGCGCTTGTCGATTGCGAACTCGAGCCCGCGAAACACGAACCGCCCGGTGATGTGCGCGAGCGGTTCGCCGGCGAGGCGGCGCTTGAACCAGCGGCGCAGCTGGGCGTGGTCGCTGGCGGCGGCGGCGAGCACGGCGACGTCGGCCGATGCGAGGGTGGCGCCGGGGCCAAGTTCGCGGGTGAGTTCGGCGAGGGTTTCGGCGGGATCGACGCTCATGAGGCAACCTCCGGTGGCGGCAGGAAGACCTCGGCGAAGGTGCCGCGCAGGCAGTGGTTGCTCGCCATCGCCGCGCCGTAGCCGCCGGCGTTCAGGAACGCGAGGAGGTCGCCATTGCGCAGCGGTGGCAGCAGGGCATCGCGATGGAGGAGGTCGAGCGCCTCGTTGATGTTGCCGGCGATCGTGGTCGGTCGGAGCGCGGCGCGCGGTGCCGGGGCGCGACAGGGCACGGGCCAGAGCGGGAGCTGGTAAAAGGCGGGCTCAAGGTGGATGCTGAAACCGCCGTTGACGCCGGCGTAGAGGGTGCGGCCCTTGGTCTCGACGGTGTTGACCTCAAGCAGAAGCGCGCCCGCGTCCTTCACGAGGTAGTCGCCGGGCTCGCACCAGACCTCGCAGCCGAGCTTGCCCCAGTGACGGGCCACGAGCGCGGCCCAGGCGTCGAGGTCGAGCGGGCGGTCGCCCGGCACGAGCGGGATGCCGAGACCGCCGCCCACGTTGACATAGCGCAGGCCGGGCACCTGACGAACGAACCAGGCGCAGGCCTTAAAGATCTGGTTGAGCACGGGCAGTTGCGGCGTGAGAAACCCGCAGCCGGTGTGAAAGTGCAGACCCTCGACGACCAGTCCGGCGGCGCGCGCCTGGCGCAGGGCGGCGGCGAACTGTTCGCGGTGGATCCCGAACTTCGTTCCGCCGCCGCCAGCGTAGCGCAGCAGGCGGTTGCGCCGGTAGCCGATGCCGAGGCCGGGATTGATGCGCAGGCCGACCCGGCGCCCGGGCGCGAGCTTGGCCACGCGTGCGATATCGTGCTGTGAATCGAGATTGAGGATCAGTCCGTCGTGCCGGAGCAGATCGCGGAGATCGGCATCGCTGAGGGATGTACCGGTGAACGAGATCTGCGCGGGGTCGAATCCGGCTGCGCGCGCGTGGCGGACCTCGGCGGGCGAGCAGGTGTCGATGCCGCACTGTCCTAGGCCCTGCAGCCAGGCGAGAAGCGGGGTGAAGCGATTCGACTTCATCGCGTAGAACACGCGCGTGCGCAGGCCGGTCGCGGTCAGCGCGGCCTGCAGGCGCCCGAGGTTGTCGCGGATCCGGGCCCCGTCGTAGACGTAAAGCGGCGTCCCGTGGCGCTGTCCCAGCGTCGCGAGCGACCGTCCGCCCAGCTCGAGATCGCTTCCGCGATAACCCAGCCCGGGCCGGGTCCACCAGGCGGTGCGTGCGGAGCTGGGGCGACGGGAGGGCATGACGAGAGGGTGATTGCGGCAGCGTGCGCCGTGACCGGCAAGCGGTTTTGTCCCCGGCCGCGATGGCGGCGGGCCAGGTTGGCATCCTTGTTGCAACAAATGTTTCAACAATGCTGTTGAATAGTTCATTTGGATTGGGCAGTAATTGGGCGTGATCAGGCCGGTGTGGCCGGCCCGCAGCCCTGTCCGGAACTTCCAACCCGCGTGATCCCATGAAACGACTGTCTGCTCTCGTCCTGCTGTTGGTGTCCTCGTTCGCGATGCTCAAGGGCCAGACTTACGACACGCTCATCCGTGGCGGTCGCCTCCTTGATGGTACGGGCACGCCGTGGCGCTATGCCGATGTCGCAATCAAGGGCGACCGGATCGTGGCGGTCGGCCGGATCCCGGCCACGGCGACGGCCGCGCGGACGATCGATGCGCGCGGGCTGTATGTGGCGCCTGGCTACATTGACCCGCATTCGCACGCGACCGATTCGCTCATGGTCGCCGACCGCGCCGGGGTGCGGGCGCTCGCGCACCAGGGCATCACGACGGCGGTGATCAACCACGACGGCGGCGGGCCGACCGATCTGCCGGCCCAGTTCAAGGCGCTGACGGCGAACCGGCCGGGCGTGAACATCGTGCCGCTGATCGGACACAATTCCGTGCGCATCGAGACGATGGCCTATGATGAGCGCGATCCTTCGCGCGACGAGCTCGAGGCGATGCGCCGGATCGTGCGCGCCGGCATGGAGGCCGGTTCATGGGGCCTGTCGGACGGCCTCTTCTACCAGCCGGCCAATCACTCGAAGACCTCCGAGGTGATCGCACTCGCGCAGGTGGCAGCCGAGTTCAATGGCCTCTACACGGCGCATGTGCGCGATGACGCGGACTACAACGTCGGCGCGGTGGGCGCGGTCGACGAGGTGATCGAAGTCGCCCGCGCCACGGGCAAGACCGCGATCGTGACGCACATCAAGACGATGGGGCCGCGCGCGGTGGGACTTTCCAAGCAGATGATTGAGAACATCGAGAAGGCGCGGGCGGAGGGGCTTGAGGTCTGGTCGGACCAGCACCCGTACCTCGCCTCGTCCTCCTCGCTCATGGCCTACCTTGTCCCGCAGTGGGCGCAGGACGGCGGGCCGTCCGCGATCCTCGGCCGGCTCAATGATCCCGAGATGATCACCGGCGTGGAGGCCAACCTGCGTCGTCGTGGCGGCGCCGAGCATATCCAGCTCACGCAGTACCCCAAGAATCCGGCGTTCGAAGGTCGCCGCCTGCTCGACATCGCGAAGGAGCGGAACGAGGACCCGACGGATACGGTGATGTTTTTGTTCAAGGACTCGGGCGGCCGCGTGCCGGTCGTGTCATTCACGATCAACGAATATGACAGCGACGCCTTCATGCGGCAGGCGTGGAACATGACGGACACCGACGGCGGCGCCCCGGTCTTCGGCCAGGGCGTGCCGCATCCGCGCACGTACGGTGCGTTTCCCTATAAGATCCAGCGCAACGTCGTGGAGCGAAAGATCATCACGCTCGAGCATGCGATCTACACCGGCACGGGACTCACGGCGTCGGTCCATGGCCTGCGCGACCGCGGCTTTGTGCGGGAGGGCGCGTATGCCGACCTGCAGGTGTTCGATCTCGCGAAGATCAAGGACACGGCAACGTTCGAGAAGCCGCACTCGTATGCGGAGGGCATCGTGCACCTGATCGTCAACGGCGAGCCGACGATCACCGACGGCAAGTTCCTCGACGCGCGTCCCGGCCGCCTCCTGCTGCGTCACGACCCGGTGGTCTCGACCCGCTGAGTTTTGGGGGGATGTCCCCCGGTCCAAAAGATTTAAGAGGAAAAACTCGAGCCCCGGGGTCAGCGACCCCGGCTACACTGCTCTAACGCGGCGCTGCGGTTTCGACGGCGCCGTCGCGGCGGGGATCCGCGGCGCCGGTCCAGCGGTCGTGCTCCCAGGCGATGGCGTGGACGCCGCCGTAGTACGCGTTGCGCCCGTCCGTGACGAGGTCCGTCGGTACGCTGGGAAAGGTCCAGCCGTGCGGGGCGAAGCGCTCGCGCCACCCGGGGGTGTCCGCTTCCGAATACAGGCGGTTGGGCGGAATGAGGTGCCAGCGGGGTGCGGCCACCGCCGCGGCGATGTCGGCCTGGCCGTCAGCCCAGAGCTGCACGACCTGGCTCACGGCCGAGATGATGCGCGCGCTGCCCGGACTGCCGACGGCCATGCGGGGAACGCCGCCGCGCGAGAGGATCATCGCGCTCATGGAGGAGAAGGGCAGCGCGCTGCCGCGGAGGGCGAAGGGGTGGTTGGGATCGTCGAGCACGAACTCGTGCATGTAGTCGTTGTAGAGGAAGCCCAGGCTTGGGCTCGCGACCTGGGCGCCGTAGTAGTTGTTGATGCTGGTCGTCACGGCGACCGCCAGACCGTCGCCGTCGACGAGGGAGAAATGCGTGGTTTCGCCCGGATTGCGGGCGCGGACGGCGGCGAGGAGTTCCGCGGCGGTTTCCTTGGAAATACGTCCGGCCGACTCCGCAACGGGATCCGCCATGTCGTGCACCGGGCTCCGCTGGTTGCTGGTGTGACCAATGGCAAGTGCCTCGACGAGGCGCGCGTCGCGGGTTGGGGCGCCGGGCGCCAGTTCGCCGGATGGCGAGCGTTCGAGGACGTTGAGGATCTGGAGCACGACCCAGCCCGAGGCGGGCGGGGCGAGGGTGGCGACATCCCAGCCGCGGTAGGTGCCGCGCAGGGCGGGCTGTTCGCGTGGCTCGGGCAGACGAGCGAGGTCGTCAGCGGTGATCCAGCCATCGTTCGCCGCCATGTCGGCGGCGATGTCGCGGGCAATTTCCCCGCGGTAAAAATCGTCCGCGCCGTGAGTCGCCAGGCGCCGCAGCGTGCGGGCGAGGACCGGCTGCTTCCAAACCGTGCCGACGGCGGGCACGCTGCCGTCAGGGTTGAGCGTGAGGGCGGCGCCGGACGGGTGCGTGCGCAGGCTGGCGGCGGTGCGGGTGAGGACCTTGTGGCGGAATGCGCCGATCACGAAGCCCTCCTCGGCGGAGCGAATGGCGGGCGCGAGCAGATCAGCCCAAGCGAGGCGTCCGCTGCCGTGGCGCCGCCACGCGTAGTCGAGGGTGCGGACGGTGGAGGGCACGGTGGTCGCGCGGTGGCCGGTGAGATCGGCGGCGGTGATGCCGGCAGGCATGACTGCAGGGGCGCGCGAGGTGCCGTTGATCACGAGCGGGTCGCGGTGCGGGCCCTGCAGGAGAATCTGGATGCCGGCGCCGAGGCCGGACATGGCGGGTTCGGTCACGGCCAGCGAAAACGCGACGGCGACCGCCGCGTCGATCGCGTTGCCGCCCCGCTCGAGGATCTCGCGCCCGGCGGCCGCGGCCTCGGGGCTGGCGGCCGAGACGACACCGGGGGCCGCACGTCCCGCTGGCGTGACGACGGGGACGAGGCCGAGCAGCGCCAGGAGGACGAGGGAAAGGCGGGGCATGTCAGGCAAGCGCGACCTCGAAGCTGCAGCCGGTCTTGGCGCGGACGTCGTCGAGGGTGATGCCGGGGTGCAGTTCGGTCAGGACGAGGCCGCCGCCGGGTTTCACGTCGAACACGGCGAGGTCGGTGATGATGAGGTTGACCACGCCGCGGCCGGTGACGGGCAGCGAACACTGATGGAGGATCTTGGGGCTGCCGTCCTTGGCACAGTGCTCCATCACGGCGACGACGCGGCGCACGCCGGCGACGAGGTCCATCGCACCGCCGGGACCCTTCACCATTTTTCCGGGGACCATCCAGTTGGCGATGTCACCGTTTTCCGCGACCTCGAGTGCGCCGAGGATGGACAGGTCAATGTGCCCGCCGCGAATCATGGCGAAGGAGTCGGCGCTGGAAAAGAAGGCGGAGCCGGGCAGCGTGGTGATGGTCTGTTTGCCGGCGTTGATCAGGTCGGGATCGACCGCGTGCTCCTCGGGAAACGGACCGATCCCGAGCAGGCCATTCTCGGACTGCAGGGTGACGTCCATCCCGGGAGGAATGAAATTGGCGACGAGGGTCGGAATGCCGATGCCGAGATTGACGTGGTAGCCATCGCGCAGTTCGCGCGCGGCCCGGCGCGCCATCAGGTCGCGGATGGGCGATTCCTTCTTCGACGCGGCGGCGCCGCGTACGGTGCGGAACTCGATGCGCTTCTCGTAGCGCGCGCCCTGGATGATGCGGTCGACATGGATGCCGGGCGTGTGGATCTGATCGGGGTCGAGTTCGCCCGGCTCGACGAGTTCCTCCACCTCGGCGACCGTGACCTTGGCGCAGGTGGCGATCATCGGGTTGAAGTTCCGGGCGGTGTGGCGGTAGATGAGGTTGCCGTGGCGGTCACCCTTCCAGGCCTTGACCAGGGCGACATCGGCGCGGATTGCGGACTCGAGCACGTAGGCGCGTCCATCGAAAAGCCGGGTCTCCTTGCCCTCGGCGAGGGCGGTGCCGTAGCCGGTGCGCGTGTAGAAGCCGGGAATGCCGGCGCCGCCGGCGCGGATGCGTTCGGCGAGCGTGCCCTGCGGCACAAGTTCGAGGGCGAGTTCGCCGGCGAGGACCTGGCGTTCGAACTCCTTGTTCTCGCCCACGTAAGAGGCGAGGACCTTGCGGACCTGGCGTGACTTGAGCAGGAGGCCCATGCCGAAGTCGTCCACGCCGGCGTTGTTGCCGACGATGGTCAGGCCGCTGATGCCGCTCGCGACGAGCGCGGCGATCAGGTTCTCGGGAATGCCGCAGAGCCCAAAGCCGCCGGCGGCGATCGTGAGGTCGTCGCGCAGAAGTCCGGCGAGGGCGGAGGCGGCATCGGGGTGGACCTTGTTCATTGAGGCGGGCTGACGGGAGAAAAGGGATTAACCACAGATGGCACGGATCGATTCGGATGGGGTAGTCAGGTGCGATCGCAACGGACAGCGATCGGGTTCTGGTATCTGTCTCGATCCGTGGTCATCTGTGGTTAAAGGGGAAAGGAAAGGGTCAGATCCGCTCGACGCAGATCGCGAGGCCCTCGCCGCCGCCGATGCAGAGGGCGGCGAGCCCGCGGCGGAGGCCGCGTTCGCGGAGCGCGGCGAGGAGGGTGACGACGATGCGGGCCCCGCTCGCACCGAGCGGATGGCCGAGCGCGATGGCGCCGCCGCGGACGTTCACGCGGGCGGGGTCGAGCGCGAGTTCCTGCATGAAGGCGAGGGGCACGACGGCGAAGGCCTCGTTGATCTCCCAGAGATCGACATCCTTCGCGGCCCAGCCGGCGGTGGCGAGGGCGTGCCGGGCGGCCTGCACCGGGGCGGTGGTGAACCAGAGCGGATCCTGGGCGTGGACGCCGGTGGAGACGATGCGCGCCAGCGGCTTGAGCCGGCGGGTTGCGGCGAGGGTCGAGGTGGTGAGAACGAGGGCGGCGGCGCCGTCGTTGAGGGTGGAGGCGTTGGCGGCGGTGATCGTGCCGTCGGGTTTGAACGCGGGGCGGAGTGTGGGGAGCTTGTCGTAGTTGACCCGCTCCGGACCTTCGTCCCGGTCGACGCGGGTGGTCTTGCCGCGGGCATCGGTGACCTCGACCGCCGTGATCTCGCTCGCGAACAGTCCGGCCTGCTGGGCGGCGTTCGCGCGCTGGAACGAGGCGATGGCATACTCGTCCTGCCGGGCGCGGGTGAAGCCGTAGCGCGTGGCGCAGGCTTCGGCGCAGGCGCCCATGTGGAGATCGTTGTACGGATCCCAGAGGCCATCGCGGATGAGCGAATCAATGACTTGCTGGTGACCGATGCGGTAGCCGTCGCGGGCCTTGGGTAGCAGGTAGGGAGCGGAGCTCATCGCTTCCATGCCTCCGGCGACGGCGAACGTGGCTTCGCCCAGAAGCAGGGCGCGACGGGCCTGGACGATGGCCTCGAGTCCGCTGCCGCAGACCTTGTTGAGCGTGGTGCAGGGGACCGTGGAGGGCAGTCCGGCCTGAAGAGCGGCCTGCCGGGCCGGCGCCTGCCCGGCGCCGGCGGACAGCACCTGGCCCAGGTGCACGGACGAGACGGAGCCAGGCTCTATGCCGGCGGCAGCAACCGCACCGCGGATGGCGGTTCCGCCAAGCTGGGGGGCCGAGGCGGACGACAGTGCGCCTTGGAAGGAACCCAGCGGGGTGCGGGTGGCGCTGAGGATCACGACGTCCGTGGAGAGCATGGTGGCAGGCGCAGGTGTGGTCAGGCGGCGGCGCGGATGGTGCCGATCGCGGTGTCGATCGCCGCGGCGAGGCGATCGACGATCTCTGCGATCACGGACTCGGTGACGATGAAGGGCGGCGCGACGAGCAGGTGGTCGCCGCGGGCGCCATCGATGGTGCCGCCCATGGGGTAGACCATGAGCCCGCGGGCCATGGCCTCGCGTTTGATGCGCGCGTGGAGCTTGAGGGCGGGCGCGAAGGGTTCCTTGGTCGCGCGGTCGGAAACAAATTCAACGCCCATGAACAACCCGCGCCCGCGGATATCGCCCACGTGTGGATGGTGGCCGAGCCGGTCGCGCAACGCGGTGGCGAGGTGGTTGCCCTGGCGGCGGACGTTGGCGAGGAGTTGATCGCGCTCGATCACCCGCTGCACCGCGAGTGCGGCGGCGCAGGCCATCGGGTGGGCGAGGTAGGTGTGGCCGTGTTGAAACAGGCCGGAGCCCTGGGCGAAGGCGTCGAACACGTGGCGACCGAGCAGCACGGCACCGATCGGCTGGTAGCCGCCGCCGAGCCCCTTGGCGATCGCGAGCAGGTCGGGCGCAATCCCGTCCTGCTCGCAGGCGTGCAGCGTGCCGATGCGACCCATGCCGCACATGACCTCGTCAAGGATGAGGAGCACACCGTGGCGATCGCAGATCGCGCGGATGCGCTTGAAATAATCAGCGACGGGCGGGACCGCGCCGGCGGTCGCACCCACGACGGTCTCGGCGACGAAGGCCATGACGGTTTCGGGGCCGAGCTCGAGGATCTTGTCCTCCAGCGCCTGCGCGGCGCGCGCGGCGTAGGCCGCATCGTCCTCGCCGTCGCGCTGGTGGCGGTAGGCGTAGCACGGATCGATGTGATGGGTGTCGATCAGGAGCGGCTTGAACTGGGTGCGACGCCACTCGTTGCCGCCGGCGGCGAGAGCGCCGAGGGTGTTGCCGTGATAACTCTGCCGGCGCGCGATGACGTGACGGCGGGCCGGTTGGCCTTTCTCCACATAGTACTGTCGCGCCATCTTGAGCGCGGCCTCCATCGCTTCCGATCCGCCGCTGACAAGGTAGGCGTGGGAGAGTCCGGCCGGAGCGCGCGCGATGAGGTGGTCGGCGAGTTTTTCCGCGACCTCGGTGGTGAAGAAGCCGGTGTGGGCGTAGGCGAGCCGGTCGATCTGGGCGTGGAGTGCGGCGACAACATCGGGATGCCCGTGTCCGAGGCAGGACACCGCGGCGCCACCCGAGGCGTCGATGTAGCGGCGGCCGGTAGCATCGACCAACTCGACGCCCTGCCCGGAGACGGCGACCGGGAGCGTGCCGGCGATCTGGCGATGAAGGAGGTGCGTCATGGTTCGGCGGGGAAGAGGGAGGCAGGAGATCAGGTGCCGGTGCCGTTTCCGCTGCGCCGGCGTCCGGCCTTGGGTGTCCAATGCACGGCAAACGCGGCGAGTTGTTCCTCGGTGTGCTTGAGGGCCTGGGAGACGGTTTCACCGCCGCGGCCGGCCGTGAGCGTGGCGAGCATTTCCGCGAGCGCGAGCGCCGGCGTCATGGTGTGGAAGAACGACGGGCTTTCCGTGGAAACGAGGAGGGCGTGACGCGCGACCCGCACGAGGGGCGAGGCCTTGCTGTCCGTGAAGGCCAGCACGGGGACGCCGCGTTCGGCGGCGTACTGCGCGGTCTCGACGGTGATGCGGGTGTAGGGACGGACGCTAGCCACGACGAGAATGTCCTTGGCCGAGGCGGTCCGGATCGGGTCGAGACCGATGCCGGCGACATGGTCGAGCAGGACGACGCGATCGCTGAAGAGCGAAAGGATGTAATGAAGGTGCCAGGCGATCGTGTGACACGAGCGCAGGCCCATGCAGTAAATGCGCCGCGCCCCGGCGAGGCTGGCCGCCGCGGCGGTGAGGGTGTCGAGAAACTCGGGTTCGGCGAGACTCGCGACCTGGCGGGCGAGGGTGGCGGCCATGTCGGCGGCGAGGGCGCGGTCGCCCTTCTCGCGCTGCGTCGAGACCTGGGCGGTGGCCTTGCCCGCGAAGTCGAGGGCGGGCCGGCGGATGGCCTCCGCATGGAGCGAACGGATATCGTCGTAGCCCTCAAGCCCGAGCCGCTTGGCAAAGCGTGTCATCGTCGCCGGCTGCAGGCCGGCGCGGCGCGCCTGCTCACGCATGGAGAGGAGCGCGACGTCGCGCGGGTTTTCGAGCACGTAGCGCGCGGCGGCCTGGAGCTGCGCGGGCATCGCATCCATGGCCTTGATGATCCGATCCGAAATCGAGGAGGCGGTCGTCGTCACGTGAATCAAAACTAGGCCCGGCGGCTGCATGCTTGCAACGATTGTTTTATTTCGGCAATGGGTGATTCATATGTTTCAGAATGCGTTGCCCTCCCGGTCTTCCGACGCGCCGGCGGTGGCGATTGCGGTGGCGCCGAATGGCGGACGGAGGACCAAGGCGGATCACCCGCGACTCCCGCTGGAGCCGGCGGAACTCGCCTGGACGGCGGCGGCCTGCCGGGATGCGGGGGCGGCGATGATTCACCTGCATGTGCGCGATGCCGCAGGGCGGCATCTGCTGGACGCCGGCGCCTATGGGGATGCGATCCGGGCGGTGCGGGCGGAGGTGCGCGACAATCTGGTTGTCCAGATCACGAGCGAATCGCTCGGGCTTTACTCGCCGGCGGAGCAGCGGGCGGTGGTGGAAGCGGTCCGGCCCGAAGCCGTGTCGCTGGCGTTGCGCGAGTTGTTGCCGGAGGGCGGGGATGAGCGGGAGTTCGCGGGATTCCTGCAACGCCTGCGCGAAGCGGCGGTTGCGGTGCAGTTCATTCTCTACGACGAAGGCGAGGCGCGGCGACTGGCCGCCTTGCAGCAGCGCGGACTGATTCCGCTCGAGCCCATCTCCGTGCTTTACGTGCTCGGACGCTACACGCCCGGGCAGGTGTCGCGACCGGAGGATCTGGCGCCGTTCCTCGCCGCGGAGGCGCCGCGTTTCCCTGCCTGGATGACCTGTGCGTTTGGCCGGAATGAAGCGGCCTGTGTGCTGGCCGGAGCCGAGGCGGGTGGCGGGGTGCGCGTGGGATTTGAGAACAATCTCTGGCTGCCGGACGGCCGGGTGGCGCCGGACAATACGGCGCTGGTCCAGACCGTCGCGGAGGCGATGTCCGGCGCGGGGATTGGGCGCATGACGGTGCAGCAGCTTCGGCGGTCGTGGGGTTTGGGGATTTAGGTGGAGCGTGTTGCCCTCAACACGCTGGCTTGAACCAACGCGTTGAGGGCAACGCGTTCCACCTCCGCGACGAAATCTGCCCTTCTTCGAACCGTCCGAATTTTGCCGGACCGCATTTGATTCAGCGCCGGGTTTGGCTGAGAGTGTCAGGCTCGCCCTTCCCCTGAGGCGACGGTTGGCGTCCGGCGGCAGTCGCCGGCGATTGCATTCTTTCACCCCGGTTTTCTCTCACCGCCCTCGCATGTCCTCCCTCACTCGTCGTGAATTTGTCGGGCGCACCGCCCTTGTTGCCGCAGCGGCGAATCTGCTCCGGACCACACCGGCCTCCGCTGCGGTCGGCGCGCCGGCGACCAACCCCGCTCGGACTGCGCTGACCCGCGAGGCGGCGCCATTGACGTGGCTCGATGGCGCCGCGCCCACGCGCTTGGCGGGCGTGACGCTCGGCGTGCCGTGGCCGCGCGGCCAGCATGCGGCGAGTGTGACGTTTGCGGTGCGCGGAGCGGGCGGCCGGACGGTCCCGGCGCAGACGTGGCCACTGGCTTTCTGGCCGGATGGTTCAGTTAAGTGGACGGGCGTGGCGCTGCCGGCGGAAGCGGCGTCGGTCGCCGATCTGGAGTTGGCGGCCGGGACGCCGGTCGTGCCGGCGCAACCGCTGGTTGTGCGTGAGACGGCCGATGTGATCGAGATTGATACCGGCGTGGTCCAGTATCGCCTCAACAAGGCAGGCGACGTGCTGATCGCGGACGTTCGCCGAAGCGGTCAGGATATACTCAAGGCGGGTCGGTTGGTGTGTCTGCGCGAGGATCGCACGGACGCCGCGGCGCCGCGCGTGGAGCCGTTCTCCGGGCTTTTGGACAAGATCACCGTTGAGCAGGCGGGGCCGGTGCGGGCGGTGATCAAGCTGGAGGGGCGTCACGCAGCGGCGGGTGGGACCAACGGCCGCCGCTGGCTGCCGTTTGTCGTGCGGCTGTATGCCTATGCGGGCAGCGATGCGCTGCGCGTGCTGCACACGATCATCTATGACGGCGACGAGTACCGGGATTTCATCCGCGGGCTCGGCCTGCGGTTTGACGTGCCGCTGCGAGGCGCGGCCCACGACCGGCATGTGCGCTTTGGAGGCGAGGCGGGCGGACTCTTCAATGAAGCGGTGCGCGGCCTGACCGGGCTCCGGCGCGATCCGGGCTCGGCGGTGAAGGCGGCGCAGCGGGCCGGTCAGGCCACGCCGCCGCTCGAGACTTGGGCGCCGACGGTGAGTCGGCGGCTGGAAAAGATTCCGGCCTTCTCCGACTGGACGTTGTTCCAGGGAACGTCCGACGGCTTCGAGATCCGCAAGCGCACCAAGGACGGCTACACGTGGCTGAGTGCGGCGCGCGGGCAGCGGGCCGGCGGGCTGGGCTATGTGGGCACGCCCGCGGGCGGCGTGGCGTTTGGTCTGCGCAATTTCTGGCAGAGCTACCCGGCGCAGCTCGACATCCGTGGTGCGACGACGGAGGCCGCCGAGGTGACGGTGTGGCTGTGGGCGCCGGACGCCGGCGCGATGGACCTGCGCGGGTATCACGACGGCATGGGCATGGAAACCTACGCTGAGCAGCTGGACGGACTGGAGATCACCTACGAGGACTACGAACCCGGGTTCGACAAGCCGGAGGGCGTGGCCCGGACGAGCGAGCTCTTCCTGTGGGCACTGGCCTCCACGCCGGAGAATGCGGTGCTGGCTGAACTCGGAACGGCCGTGGCGACACCGGCGGTGCTTGTGCCCCGGGGCGATCATGTGCACCGCTGCGGAGTCTTTGGCGGCCTGTGGGCGCCCGAGGATCGCTCGACTCCGGCGAAGGCCGAACTGGCCGACCGGCTGGACCAGCATTTCAAGTTCTACCTCGAGCAGCGGGAACAGCGCCGCTGGTACGGGTATTGGAACTACGGTGACGTGATGCACACGTACGACGCGGATCGTCACGAGTGGCGCTACGACGTCGGTGGCTATGCATGGGACAACTCGGAGCTGTCGACGGACCTCTGGCTCTGGATGTACTACCTGCAGACCGGGCGGGCTGACGTTTTTCGCTTTGCCGAGGCGATGACGCGGCACACCGGGGAGGTGGACGTGCACCACATCGGGCGTTTTGCGCCGCTGGGCTCGCGTCACAGCGTGCTTCACTGGGGCTGCAGCGCGAAGCAGCTGCGCATCAGCACGGCGGCGAACCGCCGGTACTATTACTATCTCACGGCGGACGAGCGCGTGGGCGACCTCATGCGCGAGCAGAACGAGGGCGCGGAAGCGCTGGTGCGCATCATCGCCGAGCGCAAGCTGATCGGCACGCGGCAGGGTGGGCGCGAGCCGGAGGCGATTCCCGCGGGGTTTGCGCGGCTGGGCTTTGGCACGGACTGGGGCTCGATCGCGTCGGCCTGGTTGACCGAGTGGGAACGCACGGGCGATGCCCGGACGCTCGCGCGCCTGCGCACGAGCATGCGCACGCTGGGCGAGCAGCCGAAGGGCTTTTTCTCGTCGGTTTCGCTGATGAACCTGGAGACCGGTGAGTTCCGGCAGGTCGAGAGCCAGCGGGCCGGGGCCTCGCACCTGAGTGCAGTGTTTGGCTTGGTCGAGGTGTGCGCCGAACTGGTGCAGTTGATCGACGAGCCGGCCTTCACCAAGGCGTGGCTCGATTACTGTGAACTCTACAACGGGACGGCGGAGGAACAGACGGCCCGCCTGGGCAATGCGCTGGGGGCGCTGAACCTCCAGCAGGGGCATGCCCGTCTGACGGCGTTCGCGGCGAAGGCGAAGCAGGACCCGGCGCTCGCGCAGCGCGCGTGGAGGGAGTTTTTCGCGGGGGCTGGCGGCCATCCCGATCGTGGGCGCTTCACGGTGCGGCGGGTCAACGGCCCGACGGTGCTGCGCCCGATCGACGAGGCTCCGCGCGTGTCGACCAATTCCACCGCCCAATGGGGCCTCGCGGCCATCCAGTGCCTTGCGCTGGTCGGCGACGCGCTGCCGGAGGCGTAGACGGCAGTGGAGGTAGGCCCGCGGAACACGCGGAAGAGCGTGGAAACGATCCGACGATCCTAGACTACAGATTTCACAGATGGGCACAGATACGATCAGAAGCAATGAACGCCGAGTCAGATTCTGAATCAGAGATCCCATCTGTGTGCATTTGTGATATCTGTGGTTAACGGCTTTGGCTGATGGATTGACCGGGACGGGGCTAGCGTTCAGTTGATGATGAGTTCGCTTCTTTCATGCCTCTTGTCGACAAACCGCTGGCCGAGCTTCGCGCGTATCACGGGATCAATCCGTGCCCGATCGACTTTAACGACTATTGGGCGCGGGCCCTGAGCGAGCTGGAGGCCACCCCGCCGGAGGTGGAGCTGGTCCCGTCGACCGAGTGTCAGCCGGCGCACGCAGAGTGCTTTGATCTTTGGTTCACCGGAGTGGGCGGGGCGCGGATTTACGCGAAGTACATTCGGCCGAAGGCGGCGCCCGCACCGCATCCCGCAGTGCTGCAGTTCCACGGTTACTGGGGCAACAGCGGCGATTGGACGGAGAAGCTGCCCTGGGCGCTCGAAGGCTACTCGATCGCGGCGATGGACTGCCGCGGGCAGGGCGGGAAGTCGGAGGACCGCGGCGGGGTCAAGGGTACGACGATCCGCGGCCAGATCGTGCGCGGCCTGGGCGATCCCGATCCGGACAAGCTCCTCTTCCGGCAGATCTTCCTGGATACCGTGCAGCTGGCGCGTGTGGTCATGGGCTTTGCCGAGGTCGATGCCGGCCGCGTCGGCACGCTCGGGGCCTCGCAGGGTGGGGCGCTGGCGCTGGCCTGCGCGGCGCTCGAACCCCGGATTCGGAAATGCGCGTCGGTGTATCCGTTTCTCTGTGACTATCAGCGCGTGTGGGAGATGGATTTGGCCGAGTACGCGTATGAGGAGCTGCGCGTGTTCTTCCGTCATTTCGATCCGACGCATGAGCGCGAGGAGGAAATCTTCACCAAACTGGGGTACATCGATGTCCAGCACCTCGCGCCGCGGATCCGGGCGGACGTGCTGATGTTCACCGGGCTGATGGACAAGGTCTGCCCGCCGAGCACGCAATTTGCGGCCTACAACAAGATCCGGACCGGCAAGGACATGGTGGTTTATCCCGACTACGAGCACGAGGCGATGCCGGGCCGGAATGACCGGATCTTTGCGTTCATGCAGGGGCTGGCGAATTCCTGATTTCGGGTTTTGCTGTGGGCATGATGCTTCGACGGCTCCTGGCGGCAACGTTCCTGGCGACGGCTTCGCTTTCGGCGGAGGTCAAGGACCTCAAGATCACGATCCTCTCCACCATGCTGGCGGACGGGGCGGAGCTGGGCGAGTGGGGCTTTGGCGCGCTGGTAGAAGTTGATGGCAAGCGCATCCTCTTTGATACCGGCGCCAAGACCGACGTGGTCCTGAAAAATGCTCAGAGTTTGGGCATCGATCTGACGACGGTGCCGGACGTGGTGCTGAGCCACAGTCACGGCGATCATACGGGTGGATTCCTGACGCTGCGCGAAGCAGTGAAGGTAACGACGCCATCCGCGCTCGCGCGCACGCATGTGGGCGAGGGGATGCTCTATCCGCGCGGCGAGGGCTTGGTCCGCTGGCAGGCGACGGCGATGGTGCAGCTCAAACAAACCTACGAGGAAACGGGTGGGACAATGATCACGCACGCCGCGCCGGTGGAGCTGCAGCCCGGCGCGTGGCTGACGGGGCCGGTGCCGCGCCGATACCCGGAGCGGAACTGGAGCGGCAGCGATCAGATGCGTACGCCAGCCAACCGAGTGATTGAGGACAACCTGCCCGAGGACATGGCGCTGGTGATCGACACGCCCAAGGGCCTGGTGGTGCTGACCGGCTGCGGTCACGCCGGTGTGGTCAACATCGTGGAGCATGCCCGGACGATCGTCGGACCAAAGCGCATCCATGCGCTGATTGGCGGGATCCACCTGTTCAATGCGAAGGACGAGACCCTCGCATGGACCGCGGAGAAACTGAACGCGGTCGGTGTGGACAACCTGATCGGTGCGCACTGCACCGGCATCGAGGTGGTTTATCGCCTGCGCGCGGACCTCGGTCTGGACCGGGCCCACGCCGTGGTCGGCGCGGTGGGGGCAACGTTCGACTTGGCGGGCGGAATCAATCCGCGGACCATTGCCCGCTGAGGGCGGCCGCGTAGTGGCCAATGCCGGGGCGGTTCACGGGATTGTCCCAAGCGGGACGGATCATGACGATCAGCCGTTGGTTACCATGGAGCCTTCCTATTGGGAGCGTCCGTAAACGATCATGCCGAGAGCGATAAGCGACCCTACGCGCGATTCACCGGCGGCTTGCTGGACGAGTCGGCAGTCCGCTCAGTCCTCTTCCTCGGCATCGGTTGGACCGCCGTTCGCCGGAAGTGATTCGGGCAAGAAGTAGAAGTAGAGCATCAGCCACCAGCTCCACGTGCTGCGATAGAGCAGGACAGGAACGAGAGTACAGCCAAGACCGGCCAGGACCAAGGACGTGTTCCACGAGATCAGGCCGCGCGAGCCGCTGATGATCGCGGGCAGGACGAAGAGAAAAACGGCGACGCCGTAGTTCAGCACCCAAGGACCGAGGAAAAACCCCGCTCCGCGAGCAAATCCGGTTCCGCAGTCCGGGCAACGGCGCCGCACACGGAACGAGCGCGGTGGAAACAGCGTGCGGTAGCCGCAGTTCGGGCAGCGATTCGTCAGGCCCCGGCCTACGATTTGGACTTTGCTCACAGGCATGCCTTATTATCGCCGTAATTGCCTCGCGACACAACGCCAGTCCGGCGCACACATCGTCAAACCCTTGTACCGTACAGTGCTTAGCAGGCGGGGTTGGTCGCCGATTCACACCGCAGCAGAACGCCGGATCGAATCGCGCGCTGGTTTCATCGGTGGCTCAAGCATGGGGGCTGGCCGGCTGATCAATGATCGGTCGACTGGGCACGGGTGACGGTGGCCAGGTGAGTTCGGCGATGAAGCGATTTTCGGCGGTCCGGGTTTCTAGGCGACAACCAATGACCGGGGCAAGGGCTCGGCTGATGCGCAGTCCGAGGCCTGCGCGATGAGGTATCACTTCATGGGACGCGATGCCGTTCTCGATGCGGCAGAAAGGAGCCGACGGCGTGCCCGCTAGCGTTACTTGGATCGTCCCGTGTCCATGGCGTACCGCGTTCGCGAGCAGGTTATGCAGAATCTGACGGAGGTAACGCGGATCCGACGAAACCGTGAAATCGCCCGCCGCCGTGTAGGTGACCGTCCGGTCCTGCTGTCCGGCCCAGAGTTGGTAGGTCTCGATCAATTCTTCCAGAAATGGTTGCAGCGCGATGGGCTGTTTTTCCACCGCGAGCCGGCCCTGCTCGGCGGTGGCGAGGAGCAGACACTGCTCCACGTAGTCGGATAGCCGGGCGAGCTCGTGCTGGATGGACTCGGAAAGCTCGGGCTCGATGCGGTCAGCGGCGTCTTCCAGCTTGAGGCGCAGCAGGGTCAGCGGTGTGCGCAGCTCGTGGGCAACCTGGGCCGAGTATTCGGTGAGCTGGCCAAAGGAGTTTTCGAGGCGATCGAGCAGGAGATTGATCTGCGCCACGATCGGCCGGAACTCCCGGTCGACACCGGGAAGCGCAACTCGCCGCGCGAGATTGCGCGCTCCGATGCCGGAAAGCTGCTGTTCGAGGTCCGCGACGGGTTGAAAGGACCGTTTCGCGAGGGCGTGACCGATCAGGAAGGCCAGTGCGGCCACAGGGACCGCGTACATGAGGGCGAGACGGGCGAACTCTCCGACAATGTCCGCGACCTCGGACTCGGAGTAGCTGCCATGCAGGGTCCAGTCGGCATGGTCGGGGCGTAGTCGCTCCCAACGCTCGACCCGCAATTCGTGACGGAGCTGGACGTACGTTATCAGGGTAAATACGCCGAGCACGCTGACCATGCTGAGGGTAAACCAGAGGGCGATCTTCAGGCGCAGCGAGCTCATGGTGCCTTCAGCACGAAGCCGACGCCGCGCACCGTGTGAATAAGAGGTGGGGAGTCGGGCGGGTCGATCTTGGCCCGGAGGTAGTTGACATAGACATTGACGACGTTCGTGCCGGAGTCGAAGTGCTGGTCCCAGACGTGTTCGACGATTGCGGTTTTGCTGACAGGTCGAGGGGAGGAACTCATGAGCAGCTCGAGCAAGGCGAACTCCCGGTTGGTCAAAGTGATCGTCCGACCGCCGCGGGTCGCGGTGCGGGCAATCAGGTCGAGCTCGAGGTCGGCCACCCGCAGGCGGTCGCTGAGTTCGGGTCGCTGGCGTCGCAGCAGGGCGCGAAGGCGCGCGAGGAGCTCGACCATGGAGAATGGCTTTCCGAGGTAATCGTCGGCACCGGCATCGAGGCCGCGCACGCGATCCTCCAATCCGTGGCGCGCAGTGAGGAAGATCACCGGGGTCTTGATTCCCTTTCGGCGCATTTGGCGTACGGCCACGATCCCATCCATCTCGGGCATCATGATATCGAGGACCATCGCATCGTAGGATGTGTTCTCGGCTCTCCAGAGTGCCTCCGCTCCCGTGGCGGCCATGTCGACGGCATAGCCCTCCTCTGCGAGCCCCTTGCGGATGTGCTCGGCGATTTGCTTTTCATCTTCGGCCACGAGGATGCGCATACGATGAGCTTAGTCGGATTTTTGGTGTTCGCTAGCCCTGACTCAGGGTGGCCCTTCGCTGGCGGGCACGCGCCGCCGGGACGGGCGCAGGCGTCTGGCACCGGCGGCACGGTCGATCATCGGTCTTCGTGGTCGTCATCGCGATCACGGTGGTCCGCGAATTCCTTGCCCTCCTGACCGTCCCCTTCGCCTTCGTTTTCGCCGAGTTGGATCACGGTGCCCATGACGGGCAGCCGGACGGTTCCGGCCTGTGGATCGCGGTTGGAGAAGAGGGCCACGGACCAGGTCAGGGCGACCACGGCGAAGGCTGCGCCCCAGAGTGGGTGACTCGACCGGATGGCGTCGCGCGGTTCGGCGATTTTCCGGCCGTCGACCATGGCGAAGGCGATGTTTTCGCGGTGTCGCAGGGTGTGAAGAATGAGTCCGAGGAGGTGCGCACCGATCGCCGCAAGCAGGGTGTAGGCCGCGACCTCGTGGAGGTCTTCGAAGCGCTCGCCGCCGCCGATCGCGCCGGTCAGCACGGCGACGGGGACGAGTCCCAGCATGGCCACCGTGGCGAGTGCGGAGCCCGGATTGTGCCCGGCGTAGCGGCGGGCCTGCCCTGTCAGCAGTCCGCCAAAGTAGGCGATCGCGGCGCGTGGATTGAGGGGGAAGTTGACGAACCGGGAATGGTGCGAACCAAGAACCCCCATGATCAGCCGGAGGACGAGCAGGAATGCCGCCACGAGCCCGAAAAGCATGTGGAGCGGAAAGAGCGGGCTGTCGTCGTCGAAGGCCAAGGCGAAGACAAACGTGAGGGACACTGCGGCGGAGAACGCCCAGTGGAAGAAGCGGGTGGGAAGATCCCAGATCAGGAGTTTTTTCATCGTGAGCGAGGTTTGCTCATGACGATAGCAGCCCGAACCTTAGAAGCCGGCCCCGCTGAGATTAGAATGTTCTAATGTTTCGAACCGACCCGCAGACCCAGCGCGGCCCTCGCCGGGATCCAATCCAGCCGTTCGGTCGAGGGTTATCTTCATCAGACGCCGTTGCTCAGTCCCGCCCGCACGGACAATGCCCGCTGCGCCTTCTGGAGCCAAGAGGCGAGATTCCGATCTGAGTTGGCGGACGAGATGACGTGGCATCGCAAAGCCGACGACCGGACTCGGCGGTCGAATGATTGCGGACCTTCAAGTCGGTGTGCGGCTTGGCTCCGCCGGGTGCCGTCGGACCCGCGACACGGGTCCTGGGCAACTTTAGAGGCGAGGAATCGTGAGGCCGCCATCGACCATCACGACCTGACCGGTGGAGAAGGGGAAGTCGCCGCGGGCGAGGCCGGCGACGGCCTTGCCGATGTCCTCCGGGATGCCCCAGCGGGGCTGTACGCAGAGGCCGCCGGCGATGAGTTTGTCGTACTTCTCGGTTACGCCGGCGGTCATGTCGGTCTTGATCACGCCCGGTCGCACCTCGTACACGGGGATGCCGTCGGCGCCGAGGCGGGTGGCGAAGAGCTGCGAGAGCATGCTCAGGCCAGCTTTGGCGATGCAGTACTCGCCGCGGTTGATGCTCACCACCGTGGCCGAGATCGACGTGATGTTGATGATCGCGCCGCTGAAGGCGGGGTCGGCCCTCTTCGCCGCAACCATGTCACGGGCGAAGGCCTGCGTGAGGAAAAACACGCCTTTCAGGTTCGTATCGACGACGTAGTCGTAGCTTTCCTCGCTCGTCTCCAGCAGGTCGGCGCGGACTTTGGGGGCGACGCCGGCGTTGTTGACGAGGAGGTTGATCGCTTTGCCTCCGGTGAAGGCCTTTGTGGCCTCGACGATCGCGGCGCGGCCGGCGACGGAGCCGACATCGCCCTGGGCGTAGCCGACCTTGACGCCCAGCGCGCGAAGCTTGGCGAGGGGCTCGGTGACGGCGTCGGCGGGACGCACGCCATTGATGACGAGATCCCATTTTTCGGTCGCGAGTTTTTCGGCGATGCCGAAACCGATGCCGCGGGACCCGCCGGTGACGAGGGCGATCTTGGAAGAAGCCATAAGCTGTAAGCGTTAAGCAGTAAGCTGAAAGTGTGCGCCGCTTACGCGGCGCGTTTGATTGAGGGATTTGATGCCGGGATTGAGCTTAAGGCCTAAAGCATACCGCTTAAGGCCGTGAGCGCAGCTCCGCGCTCACTTCAGCGCGGGCACATCCACCCACTTGCGCTCGGCCCAGGACTTGAGGCCCAGTTCGGCGAGCTGGACGCCCTTGGCGCCCTGGAAGAGATCCCACTGGAAGGGCGAGCCGGTGACGACGTGCTTGAGGAAGAGCTCCCACTCGACCTTGAACGCATTGTCATAGACGCCCTGGTCGGGCACGCGCGTCCAGCCGTCCTTGTACTTGATCGGGCTGTCGACGTCGGGGTTCCAGATGCAGCGCGGCGTGGCCGCGAGGGACTGCGCCTTGCAGTCGCGCAGGCCGGCGACCGCTGAACCCATGGTGCCGTCAACCTGGAGCGTGAGGAGGTCGTCGCGGTCAACACGGACATCCCACGAGGAGTTGAAGTGGCAGATGATGCCGTTGACCAGTTCGAAGGTGGCGTAGGCCGAGTCGTCGGCGGTGCACTTGTAGGGCTTGCCGGCCTCGTCCCAGCGGGTGGGGATATGGGTAGCGCCGAGGCAGGTGAGGCTCTTGACCTCGCCGAAGAGGTTCTGGATCACGTACTGCCAGTGGCAGAGCATGTCGACGATGATGCCGCCGTCCTCCTCCTTGCGGTAGTTCCACGACGGGCGCTGGAGCTTCTCGTGCTCGCCGGTGAAGACCCAGTAGCCGAACTCGCCGCGCACGGAGAGGATTTTGCCGAAGAAGCCGGTGTCGATGAGGTACTTCAGCTTCACGAGGCCGGGCAGCCAGAGCTTGTCCTGCACGACGCCGTTCTTGAGGCCGGCGGCGGTGACTTCCTTGGCGAGGGCAAGGGCCTCGGCCGAGGTCGTGGCGGTGGGCTTCTCGCAGTAGATGTGTTTCTTGGCGGCGATGGCCTTGCGGACGCCGATCGGGCGCTGGCCGGTCAGGGTGGCGTCGAAGTAGATCTGGTTGGCGGGATTCGCGAGCTCGGCGTCAAGGTTGGTTGAGACGCGCGAGACGCCGGTGCGGGCGGCGAGGGCCTTGAGCTTGGACTCGGAGCGGCCGACCAGCACGGGATCGGGCATGATGAGCTCCTCGTCGGAGAGCTTCACGCCACCCTGATCAATGATGGCCTTGATCGAGCGGATGAGGTGCTGGTTGGTGCCCATGCGTCCCGTGACGCCGTTCATGATGATGCCGATTTTGTGGATTTTCATGGTTTGGTAAAAAGCGATAAGCCGTAAGCGGTAAGCTTTAAGCTGGAGTGTGGTGGAGGATGAGGGAGATTGGCCGCAAAGAGGCGCAGAAGGCGCAAAAATACGGCAAGGGGTTTGGTTTTCTTTGCGCGTTCTGCGCTTTCTTGCGGCTAAGTTCGGTGGCTGGGTGATGGAGCTTACAGCTTAATGCTTAGGGCTTAGAGCTGCGCACGCCTGCTCAGACGAAGTCTGAGTAGGCGCGTACGATCTTCGCGAGGTACTCGTCCTGGTTGGTGGCCCAGAGACGCGTGCTGAAGACCTCGACTTCGTTGAAGCCCTTGAAGCCGGTCGCCTCGACCCAGGCGCGGATTTGGCGGAGGGGAATGCAACCTTCGCCCATGAGGCCGCGGTCGAGGAGGAGGTCGGTGGTCGGTGTGCGCCAGTCGCACACATGATAGGCGAAGAGCGCGCCGAGGCGTCCGCAGCGGGCGATCTCGACCTGCAGCATCGGATCCCACCAGACGTGGTAGACATCGAGGGCGACACCGATGAGCGGGGACTTGATCGCCTCGACCATGTCGTTGGCCTGGCCGAGCGTGTTCACGGCCGAGCGGCTGTCGGCGTACATCGGGTGGAGCGGCTCGATCGCGAGCTTCACGCCGGCGGCGGCACAGTCGGGGAGGAGGGCGGCGATGCCGTCCTGGATCTGCTTACGCGACTCGGTCAGCGGCTGGCCGGGGACGGCGCCGCAGACGAGCACGATCATCGGTGCGCCGAGTGCATGGGCCTCGGCGATCGCGCGGCGGTTGTCGTCGAGCGCCTTCTGGCGGTCAGCAGCGGTCGCGGCGGGGAAGAAGCCGCCACGACAAAGCGAGACGATCGAGAGGCCGTGGTTGCGGATCATCTGGCCGGTCTTGGCGATGTCGCGGCCGTCGAGCGTGTCACGCCAGACCGTGATGCCCTTGACGCCGGCGGCGGCGAACTTGGCCGCGGAGGTCTCGATCGCCCACGGCTTGGTGGTGATAGTGTGGATCGCGAGTTTATCCAGAGAAGCAGGAGCCATGATTGGGAGGCTTTAAGCGGTAAGCATTAAGCTTTAAGCTAGGTCAGCGGTTGAGGGTAACGGGGTTTGGGCTTAGAGCTTAACGCTTAAAGCTTATGGCTGTGTCTGCGCGCTCAGCCGCGCAGGCACCCGAAGAACGTGTAGTATGGCTTGTTCTCCAGCAGGCGCTGGACGGTGAGGGCGAGTTCGCGGATATGGTAGTCGCCCCACATGCAGGCCTCGCCGCATGGGACCTTCTGGCCGGGTGGGATGTAGTCCCAGCCGTTCGGGCGATGATAGACGGTGTGGAGGAGAAGGCCTTGGTGCTTCGGATCGAGGCCGAGGTAGGCGTCGCTGAGCAGCGTGCGGAGGGTGCTGAGGCCGGCCTGGAAGTACTTTTTGCCCTCGGGGGTGTTCTCGCCGAGGTAGCGGCCGAGGCGGATCAGGCCCTGCGCGCCGATCGCGGCGGCGGAACTGTCAACCGGCTCGTGGTCGTTGTGGATCTCGGCGTTGCGCGCGCGCCAGTCGCCGAGCTTGTGCAGGTGGGGTGCGCCGCCGTCCCAGTAGGGGATGCCGTCGAGCGCGGTGTTGGCGATGTACCAGTCGCAGGTCGCTTTGGCGCCCTTGAGGAGCACGGCCTCCCAGCGCGCGCGGCCGCCGAGCGGTTCGAGTTCGGCGTCCGACACGGTCTTGAGGAACTCAAGTTCCTCGGCAAAGCCGACCATGGCCCAGGAGAGGCCGCGGGTCCAGGTGGTGAAGCCGGAGAAACCCTGCTGGGAATTCGGGCAGCGGAAGCGGCCGTCGTTGCGGTTGAAGACGGCCTCGTGGGTCGTGCGGCCGCGTTCGGCCGGGATGTCGTAGCTGTCGCGACCCTCGCCGTAGTAGACCGAGAATTTGGCGGTGGCCTCGATGTGCTGGAGGCCGCGGTCGAGCAGGGAATGGGCGGCGTCGTTCTCGCCCATCAGGCGATGGCCGAGCTTGTGCGCGACCATGAGGATGCGGACCGAACGAATCGTGTCGACGAAGAGGGAGTGCGGCCCGTTGAAGGAGTAAATGTAGCCACCGCCGCCGAAGGTCGGGGACCAGCGGGCGGCCTGGACGGCACCGGAGGCCTTGATCGCGAGTTCGCAGAAGTCGATCTGGTCGGCGGGGAGCTTGCCCTCGCGCTGGAGGCGGAGCCAGTTGCCGTAGGTGCTGAGATTGTTGAAGCCGTGGTCATGCACGCCGACGTGCGAGACGTGCGAGGCCATACGGTCGACGGTGAGCTTGCGTGCGCTGTCGGCGAAACGCTGTTCGCCGGTGGCGTCGAACTGGAGGAAGCTCGAGCCGTAGCTGAAACCCTCGGTCCACTCGGTCCAGCCGCGCGTCGTGTACTTGCCCGCGGCAGTGAAGACCGGCGAACCTTTGGCGGGATCGTACTCCTTGAAGATCAGGTCGATCTTCTGGCCGGAGAGTTGCCAGAAACGGCGAAGGGCCGGAGCGAGGTCGGAGGCTTTGAGTTGGTCGTCGATGCGCATGGGTGGAGAGGGGGCAGAGGTCAGGGATCAGAGGTCAGAAGTCAGGGGAGGAATCGGAGATGGCAGTCGGGAGCTGCCGGCTGATTGCCGGCTCAGTAGCGCTTGTCCTTCCGCAGGTGCAGAATGATGAAGCGGCTGTCCTCAATTGCGGCGTAGGTGTGTTCGAGGACGGCGTCGAACTGGATGCTTTGCCCCGGGCCCAGGTCGCAGACCTCGTGGGGCAGGGTGAGGTGGATGCGGCCGGTGATGACCCAGCAGACCTCGTGATCGTCGTGGTGAATTTCCGGGCGGTTGACGACCGCGCCCGCCGGGGCCTCGCCGAGCAGGCCGACGATGTTGGCGTAACGAACCTGGCGAAACTGGAACTGGCCCGAGCGGTAGGCCTGCTCCTCCGTGCGGTGCGCGAAGGGCGACTCGGCGAGCGCGAGGACATCGGCGGTACTCATGCCGAGGGCGCGTGCGAGGCGGAAGATGGTGTCGATCTCGGCGGTGTGATGGTTGCGCTCGAGTTTGGAAATCACCGCGGTCGATACGCCCGAGGCTTCGGACAGCTGCGCGATCGTCAGGTCGTGACGATGCCGAAGATGGCGAATCACGCTGAAGTCGAACTTGGGGGACGGGGCGACCACGGATAAGTGCTAGCGTGCCTGAATAGTTCGTAACAAGTATAAAAAAGACAGGAATATAGTTTTTGAGAAAATAACTGTCCGATTTTCTAATGGCTATCACCCATTAGCGCAGCGAGGGATGGAGGACGGAAATGCGGGAGAATCTCAGGGTGAGAAGCTTACGACGCGGACGAGTCCGGGATTTTGACCGCGGATTGCGCGGATGACCCGGATGGGATCCGGGGCCTGATGATTCGAACAGGTGCGAGACGACCGGGAGAGGCTGATCGCCTCATTCTCGGGAACGAGAACGATTACGAAGAACGAGAACGAGGCGGATCCTTGGTCAGGATGCGTGTGAATCCGTGTCCATCCGTGGTTAAAAACGGATCGAAGCGTCGTCGTCTCAGTCCTTCCGCGCGGGGGCGGTGGAGTCGCCGATGAGGAGCGGGGCCGGGAGGACAAGATCGGTGAACCCTTCCTCGGGCAGGCCCTTGGCGAGAATAAGTCGGGCTGCGGCGGCGCCGAGGCGGTCGGGGCTCGTGCCTGCGCTCGTGATGCGGAAGCTGCCCTCGGTGCTGAGATCGGAGACGTCGCCGGCGGCGAGGCTCAGGTCGTCCGGCAGGGTCCAGCCCTCGCGGAGCAGCGCGAGCGCAGCACCGGAAGCCATGGGCGTGTTGTACGTGGCGAAGGCGGTGGGGAAATCCTTGCGGCGCGCGTGCGGCAGCATCGCGTGGATGGCTTCGACGCCCTCGGCGCGGTCGCCCTCCTTCAGGACCACGTTGTAGCGCGGGTCGATCGAGAGGCCCTTCTGTTCCATCGCGACCTTGAAGGCGGCAAAGCGCGACTCGTGGCGGCCGAGGTTGGCATTGCCGCCGAGCCAGCCGATGCGGCGGTGGCCGAGGCTGTAGAGATGATTGACGACTTCGCCCAAGGCCTGCGGCTCGTTGCCGAGCACGGAGTGGCAGTAACCGACGTAGCGCGCGGAGACTGCCACGACGCGACGCGTCAGCTTGAGGAGTTCGTTGAGAAAAGGTTTTGCGACCTCGCCGAGGAGCGCGACGCCGCCCAGCTGGTTGCTCGGATGAAAAATGGAGCGGAGCTTCTCGGGCGTGAGCTCGTCCTCGGAGCCGAGAAAGACGGAGCGGTAGCCGTGCTTCTCGAGTTCCTGGTGAAGACCGTGCTGCACATGTCCGAAGTAGGCGCTGGGAATGTAGAGGCGGAACGGCGAGCGCAGGATGAATCCGATTTGTTGGATGCGCGATTTGTCCGGCGCAGACTCCACGCGCATGCCCTTGGGCAGATAACCCTGGCTGATGGCGCGGTCCCAGATGCGCCGATACGTCTCGGGATGAATGCCTTCGCTGCGTCCGTTGAGCGCGAGTGACACCAAGGCCTGCGAGACGCCAAGATCACGTGCAATCTGAGTCTGGGAGATTTTGCGCTTGGTGCCCATGGGTCGACTCTTTGATAACTGGCCATCTTTTCAACGATTTATTGGCCTACGTAGGCTTCGAGGGGGTAAAATGGCGCAGCAGCCTTGAGGGGAGGTTGGACTCAATTGATCCGATCCAGAAGTCGCGCAGAGTCGCAGAGCCGCAGAGTTTTTTAAACGGATCCGTTTTTGAGGTGATTTCTCTGTGGCTCCGCTGCTCTGCGCGACTTCTAGTCGCTTGCGGATTGGATCTTTCAGGCCAGCCGGGCGCACCTCGCGCCCTCTTGGCCCGCACATACAGATAGACGCCCGAGGCGGAGCGGCTTGCATGCGAGTTGCGGTGCTTGACGCGTTTTCGGCCTGCGGCGAGTTTCGCCCGACTCAAGCCCGCCATGTCGCGTCACCCTTCTCCCACCGAGCCCCCAGGGCTGCCGCGTTTCTCGGTGTTCCTGAGCTACGCCTCGGATGACCGCCCGGCGGCGCGGCGGCTGCGCGACGCGCTCGAGGCGGCCGGGCTCGATGTGTGGTACGACGAGAACGAACTCGGCGGCGGCGATGCGTGGGACCAGAAGATCCGCGGTCAAATCCGGGACTGTGACTATTTCCTGCCGGTGATTTCCGCTACGACGGAACGTCGGCGCGAAGGCTATTTCCGGCGTGAGTGGCGTCTCGCAACCGAGCGGACCCTGGATATGGCTGATGACGTCCTCTTCCTAATTCCGGTCGTGATTGACGACACGGCGGAGACGGGCGCGCGGGTGCCGGAGCGTTTCCTGTCGGTCCAATGGCTGCGGGTGCCAGACGGCCAGCCCAATGCGGGGCTGGCGAACCTCTGTGAGCGACTGATCGCGGGCGATCACCGGCCGGTGCGTCCAGTCGTGCGTCCGCCTCGCTCCGAGCGGAAGGCGAATACGGCGGAGCAGGCCATCCCGCCTGCGCCCATCCCGATGCCGCCGTTCCCGAAGCGGCCCGCCGATCCCCGCGATAACCTGCATTATCTTGCCCAGGTGTTCTGGTGGCTGATCAATGCGACGCGGATGCTGTTCAAACGCCTGCCCAAGGCGATTCGCATCCTGCTGGTGGTCTGGCTGGCCATTGTCCTGCTCGGACGGTGCTCGTCGTATGGCCCGGACTCCGGTTCCACGAAAGAGGAGGCGGCCCCGGATCCTGCCAAGGTTTCGGCCGGGGCGGTGGAGACGGCGGCGCAATTGCGCGAAGCGGCGCAGAAACTGGATGTGGCGGCGCAGGACAAGGGAACGGGCGCCTTGAGTGCCGGTTTCGCGCGCGCGGGCGCCGAGTTTGCCCGGATCGTGTCGGCCGAGATCGCCAAGACCGGCGTCGGGAATTCCCCTCTGGCGGTGGCTCCGTTTGCGCTGGGCTTCGAGAACAAGACCGAGGCTGACGCGGCAGGGGAGATTTTTGACACCGTCATAGAGCAGCTCGGGCTGTCCCGTCCGGGGCTGGCGCGGGCGTTGTCCGTCGCGGGCGACCGCCTGCCTCCGGACGGGACGCTCACGGCGATCGCCGCGCAAGGGGGCAGTCCCTTTGTGCTGGCGGCGCGCCTAAGCTCGCCCGGCGCCGCGAACCGGCAGCTGGAGGTTCGGTTGCTGTCGAGTGCGACGTCGGAGGTCGTCTGGTCGGCCGCCTACGCCTGGCCCGCCGCCGATGTGGCGGCGGTGCAGGGTGGGATTGTCGAGGGCGTGCTCCGGACGCTGCCGAAACCCTGAGCGTGAGCGGCGTTTGCGGATGACTGAAGCCGCTGTGGTTTTGGCTTTGTTGTAGGGGCGCGCCTCGTGCGCGCCCTCCGAACCCGGGCGTGGTCGAGCCACGCCCCTACACTAAGAGCGAAGGCGCTGTGCCGACGCTCACAGCTCCCAGCGGTAGCCGAGGCGGTACTCGCGGAGTTCGAACTCGTAGGCGTTGGGGCGGGACGGGGTGCCCTGGTAGGCGAGTTCGGGCTCGGCGGTCAGATTCTCGATTTCGAAGAACAGCCGGCCGCGCTCACCCGTGCGCCGGCTGAGTGACAGCTCCCAGCGCGTGGCGGAGCGGACAAAGGTATCCTCGGAAGGACTACGCCCTACGGATTGCAGCGAGCGACCCTCGTACTCGGCCTGGACGTTGAGCTCGTAGGGTCCGCGCTCGTAAGTCACCGAGGCGCTGAGGGTGTGCTCCGGCTCGCCCGCGAGCGGCAGGTCGGCGTCGTTGCGGCCCTCGATCGCCTGCTTGGAATCCTGGTAGGTGTAGGTGACCTCGAGGGCGGTGCCGTCGAGGAGCTCGGCCAAACCGCCGAGTTCCTGTTCCCACGTCAGGTCGACGCCGCTGAGGGAGGCCTCGCCGGCGTTCTCCGGGCGCTGGCGGTCGTAGCCGGCGAAGGGACCGTCGGTCAGCAGCACGGAGCGGTTGAGGGTCGGATCCTCGATGTCACGGTGGAAGAACTGCAGCGCGAGGGAGCCGTCGTCATGGTAGGCGTAGTCGATCGCGAAGTCATAGTTGAGGTACAGCGTCGGGCGCAGTCCCGGGTTGCCCTCCCGGATATCGCGGCTGGAGCGCTGGACATTCCGCGAAGGCACAAGATCGGTGTACTCCGGCCGGATGATCGACTCGGTCCAGGAGGCGAAGAGTGTGACCTTCGGCGAGAGAACGTGGGTGAGGTGGATGCCCGGAAACCAGTTGGTGTAGCTGGTGTCGGCCTCGGTCGGGAGCGTGGCCTCGTAGCGGCCGTTGTCGTCGAAGATGACCTGGTTGGCGGTGAAATCGTTGTCGGTCTTCTCGACGCGGATGCCGGCGAGGAGGCGGGTGGGGCCGAAGCCGATGCTGGCCATCGCGTAGGCGGCGGAGACGTGCTGGGAGACCTCGTAGATCGAGGGATCGGTGTCGCCGCGGGTGCGGTCGGCATCGAGCGTGGTCTTGGCGGCCGAGCTGGCGAAGGCCTGTTTCATCGCGTCGAGCGAGGGCAGGCGGTCAAAGCGGTAGCGTCCGTCGAGGATCGTGCGGTTGGGGCCGTCGAACGGAGCGTCGCCGAGGGCGAATCCGGCGGGACCTTCGCCGTAGATGGCGTTCTCGACATCGTTGTCGGTGTTGAGGAGGCGAATCTTGGCGCCGCCCTTGAGCCAGCCTGGTCGCGATCCGAAGGCGTTGCTGCGCGTCAGGTCGATCGATGCGACGGAGTCGGATTCGGTCACGTCCTCGTTGCTGATCTCAAGCTCGTTGAGCCGGAACTGCGCCGGGTTGACCGCGGTGCCGCCGGCCGGTGTGGTCAGCTGAGGGAACGCGGCCTCGTCGCGTCGGTAGAGGAAGGACAGGTTCTCCTGCTCGAATTCGAAATTAAAGCCGTTGTCGGACTGGTTGGAGATCTCGGTGTGCCCGGCCTTGAACTCGACCGTCCAGGTCTCGTTCTTGAGCGTGAGTCCGGTGGATAGCGTGAGGTCGTAGGTGTCGGCGCTCCCGCCTCGGGCTCCGCGGCGCGCGGTGGCGTCGGTGAGCACCACGCCGGCCGCGCCCGGATCAGCCGGGGCGTCCTCGAGCTCGTAGTTCATCTCGTAGGTGAGGCTGCGCTCGTTCGCGATCGCGCCGTCGACGCGGACGAAGGCAAAGCTCTCGGGCCCGAGGCGCAGGTCGAGGGTGCCGTTGAAATTCACGCCCTTCTGGCGGTCGAGGGACGACTCGAGCTCGAGTTCCTGCAACTCGGTGCCGGGGCGGTTCCAGTCGAGCTCGATCGCCTCCTCTGCGCGCGTGTTGCCTTCGTACTGCACGGTGCCGAGGAAACCCCAGCGATTGTCGCGGCCGAAGACGTTGCCGTAGGTGACGGAGACATCGGGCGTGAAGCGCTCGGCAAGCTCGTCATAGCCGGCAACGATCTCGCCGCGCAGGGTGCGGCCCGACTGGTCGTAGGCGCGGCGGGTGGTCACGCGGAGCAGGCCTCCGACCGCGTCGGCGTCGAGGTCAGGCGTCGGGACCTTGGTCGATTCGACGCTGATCACCTGGTTGGCGGCGAGGGCGGAAAGGGAGGTGTTGGAGCGCTGGCCGTCGACGCGGACGGACTCGAAATCGACGTTGGTCCGGCGGCTGACGGACTCGGCGACGTTGGAGTCCTGGACGAGCTCCACGTTTTCGGAGCGCGTGTCGCGCGGGGCGGAGCCCGCGGCGGGAGGCGGGGTCTGTGCCACGAGGGCGGCCGGCCCCAGCAGGAGAGCGGCCGCGAGGAGACGGGAAGGGGGAAGGTTCATGGGAAAGCGGGACATGGGCGCAACGGTAGCAAAGGTCTCATTATGAGAAGATGATGCTCTGAATAATTCCGCGGATCGGACGCGAAATTTTCCGTCATCTTGCCGTAATGTTCCGCCTCGTATAATGGTGATGATTATGAACTGCGGCCGTCACCTCCCATGCGCATCCTGATCGTCGAGGATTCCGAGCGGTTGCAGCGGTCCCTGGCGACGGCGCTGCGCAATTCCGGCTATGTGGTGGATGTGGCGGGCGACGGTGAGGAAGGGCTCTGGCGGGCGCGGACGCATCCCTACGACCTGATTGTGCTGGATATCATGCTGCCCAAGCGGGACGGGCTTTCGCTGCTGGCGGCGCTGCGCGCCGAGGGCAATCCCGTGCACGTCCTGCTCCTGACGGCGCGTGACACCGTGGCTGACCGGGTCCACGGGTTGAGGTCCGGGGCGGATGATTATCTCGTTAAACCCTTCGCCCTGGATGAGCTGCTGGCCCGGGTCGAGGCGCTGGTGCGGCGCGCGTACGGCACGAAGTCCGCTACCCTGCAGGTGGGCGACCTTGCGATCGATACCCAGGCCCGGACCGTGCGCCGGGGTGGCCAGGCGGTCGAGCTGACGGCACGCGAGTATCTTTTGCTTGAATACCTGGTCCGGCGGCGCGGCGAGGTTGTCACGCGGACGCAGATCGAGGCGCACCTTTACGATGGCAGTGCGGACCTGATGAGCAACGTGGTGGATTCTGCGGTGTGCAGCCTGCGCAAAAAACTTGGCGCCTATGGTGACGCTCCGCTGGTGCACACGCGCCGCGGGCTCGGGTACGTGCTGGAAGAGGTTCCGGCGGAGGAAGGGTCGGCGTGAACTCGATCCGGACCCGCCTGACCCGCAACGTCCTCACGGCCGTCCTGCTGCTGCTCATCACCGGCGTGTTCGCCTTGTGCGGCGTGGCCTATGACGGGGCGCTCAATCTCTTTGATGACATGCTTGAGGCTCGGGCCGAGTCGATCATGGCGCTGACCGAGCGGCGAGAAGGGCGCGTCGAAGTGGGCCTGAATGATGCGATGCGGCGGAGCTTCAGCGGAGACGATTCGCCGGATCAGCTCTATTTTCAGGTTTGGGACCATAACGGCCGGACGATCAAAAGATCCCCGTCACTCGACGATGACGACGGTTTGCCCCGCAGAACGGGCACGGTGGATGATCCGACCGAGTGGAACATCACCTTGCCCGACGGTCAGCGGGGCCGGGCCATGGGCATGCGGTTTCAGCCTTACGAGACCGCAGCGGGACGGCCCGGCGGCGAGGAAGTGTTTTTGGTGGTCGCATCTGACCGCGAGGATCTCGACGAGACGCTGGTGCGGATGGTCGTACTGGCGCTGGTGTGGACGGGCTTGCTGGTGGGAACGACGCTCTGGGTCGTGCCGCGCGTGCTGCGCAAGGGACTGCGTCCACTCGAGCGCCTGGGTGAGCAGGCGGCGGGAATCGACGCCGGCTCTCTGGCTACGCGCTTTGCCACTGACCAGCTTCCGGTGGAACTGGAACCGATTGCCAGCCGGCTAAACGCGCTGCTGGGCCGGCTGGAGGAATCCTTTGAGCGTGAGCGGCGCTTCAGTGCGGACCTCGCGCACGAGTTGCGCACGCCGCTGGCGGAGTTGCGGAGTCTGGCGGAATCGTCACTGCGCTGGCCGGACCGGCGCGATCCGCGGACGGATGACGATGTGCTCGCAATCTCGCTGCAGATGGAACGCATCGTGACGCACATCCTCGCGCTCGCCCGCGGTGAGCAGGGCCAGCTGACGCTCGTGCTGGAGCCGGTGGAGCTCAAGGCGGTGACGGAGGACGTCTGGCGTCATTTCTCCGCCCGCGCGGCGGAGCGCGGGGTCACCAGCCGGCTTGAGTTGGACGCGGTTGCCGGGCGCGCGGATCGGGCCCTGCTGCGAGCGGTGCTGGTCAACCTGATCGAGAATGCGGTTGATTATGCGTCGCCGGGAACGGTGATCGTCATGCGCGTGGCCCGCGAACGCGAGCTCGTCACGGTGCGGATCACCAATGAGGCGGCGGATCTGGGCCGCGACGACGTGGGCCGCTTGTTTGACCGTTTCTGGCGCAAGGAATCCTCGCGTAGTGGCGGCGGGGTGCACGTCGGGCTCGGCCTTTCGCTCGCGCGCGCGTTTGCCGAGTCGATGGGCTGGACGCTGACGGCCATGCGCGAGGAGGACGGCCGCCTGACGATGGCGCTGAACGGTCCCGGCGCCGATGGGTCCAAGCCTTCGTCGCCTAGCGCTTGATTGCGCTGATCACCTTGCCAAGGAAGGGATTCAGGAAAGGGCGATCGATCCAGCGCATCACGACGACGAGGTCGTTTTCCTGATCGATGTAGATGATGTTCCAGCCGTTGCCGCGGAAAGTGATGCTGGTCTCAGGGGTTTCGCTGAGGGACTTGCGGCCGGGGTTGAGGTACCAGTTGGCGAAGCCGTACTCAGCGTTGGCGGGGCCGGGCGAGCGGGCCAGCGCGATCCAGTCCTTGGATACCAGCTGCCGGCCGGCCCAGGCGCCGTCGCGATGGAAAAGGTAACCGAAGCGGGCGAGGTCCCAAGCGCTGATGAACATGCCGCCGCCGAGGTGGCCGCCGCCGCTGACGGACTGGATCCTCTGGCCGTCGATCGTAACCCAGGAGTTGTCGTAGCCATGCCAGCGCCAGGTGGAGGAGGCGCCGATCGGCTCCATGATCTCGTCGCGGAGGACGGCGGGCAGGGGCCGGCGCCAGACGTGCAGGGTGGCGAGGGAGAGAAGGTTTACGCGGACGTCGTTGTACTTGAAGAACGTGCCGGGCTCGTGCATCGGCCGGTTCGGGTGGTCGGCCGGCGTGGCGCCGACGGGACGGTCCGCCCAGTCGGGCATGTCCCAGAGCGTGCCGGACCAGTCCGAGGTCTGTCGCAGCAGGTGGGTCCAGGTGATCTTGGCGTTGTGCTCGGAGGCGAAGAGGTCCTGTTCCGGCACGGGCAGGTAGGGGCCGACGCGGTCGTCGAGGTTGCGGATCAGGCCGCGCTCATGGGCGAGCCCGGTGACCGTGGTGAGGAAGGTCTTGGTGATGCTGTAGGTCATGTCGACCCGATCGGGCTCGCCCCAGGCGGCGACGACGTAGCCGTGGCGGATGACGATGCCGGTGATGCCGCCGCGAGGGGAGGTGGGCCCCATGAGCTTGAAGAGCGGTTCGGACTTACCGAAGGTCTGCCGGAGATCGAGGGCGTTGTCGCGGGAGGACGTCGCCTCGTGCTGGAGGGAGAAATCGATCGCCTCCTGCAGCTTGGCCGAGTCCATGCCGACTTCCTCCGGCGTGCGCCGCTCCCACGCGCCGCGTGGCGGATAGTAGGTGTCGGCGGCGAATCCGCAGACAGCGAGCGCGAGCGAGGACAGGACGAACGAGATGGCGGGGCGTAGGAAGGTGGCCATGTGAGAAATCATGGATCAGCGGGACTCAGGTGGCGACGCTGTTCCGCGGCACTCCGCGCTCAGGTTTTGGCGCGGATCGGACTGCCGAGGTAGTCGGCGGTGGCGGAGGTGAGGCCAGCGCGGCGGCACTCGGGGCAGAGGCGGTTGTCGGGGTTTTCCGCGATGGCCTCGGTGGCGACGAGCAACATGCGGTGACAGGGATCGTGGAGGCAGTTGATCACGTTGCGCGTGGGCACGCCGGTGTGCGCGCAGCGGCCGACGGGCTCGCGTTCGGCGGAGCGGCCGACGGGGATCATCATCCGTTCGTCGAAGACGAAGCAGTCGCCTTCCCAATGCGCGTCGCCGTGCTGCTCGGCGTAGGTGACGATGCCGCCTTCCAATTGGTAGACATGTTTGAAGCCGGCCTGCCGGAACAGCGCCGAGGCCTTTTCGCAGCGAATGCCGCCCGTGCAGTACATCAGGACCTTCTTGTCCTTGAGGGCGGCATACTCCGGGAGGATGCCCGGGAGGTCGCGGAAGTTGTCGATGGCGGGCGTGATCGCGCCCTTGAAGCGGCCGACGTCAGACTCGTAGCGGTTGCGGACGTCGAAGAGAACAACGTCCTCCTCCTCGATCGTGCGCTTCCATTCGTCGGGTGAAAGGTGGGGCGCGCCGGCGTGGATGGGATCCGGATCCTCGGGGGCGCCGAGCGTGACGATTTCGGCGCGAACGCGGATATCCAGGCGGCGAAAGGGTGGGGTGTCGGCGAAGCTGACCTTGAAGGTAACGTCCTCAAAGCCCGGCTGAGCCCGGAGATGGTCGCGATAGCGGTCGGTGGCTTCGGTGGAGCCGGCAACCGTGCCATTGATGCCCTCAGTCGCGATCAGGATCCGGCCGAGCAGGCCGTGCTCCCGGCAAAAGGCGCGCTGAGCCTCCGCCAGCGCCTGCGGGTCAGGGACGGAGGTGTACTTGTAGTAGAGGAGGACGGTGAGACGCGACGACATGAAGCAGGCCTACCATGCGGGAGCGGAGCACAAGGGTGCAAGCCGCAGCGGCCTGGGTGGATCTATGAATGGAATTGATGCGAAAATAATCGAGCCGGCGAGGCGGTTGGCATGACATCGGCTATTTGGTGCCCAGCTTCTCCTGCCTAGCAGGAGTTTTGGGGTAACTAAGAAAGCAAATGCCCGGTCGTGTAGGGGTACACGACCGGGCAACTTTTTTTAGGGGATCGGCTTCACCGCCGCCCGGCTCAGTCAGAGGTCGCCAGGCGTGTGAGAGCCTCGCCGGTCAGGCGGAACACGGTCCAGTCGTTCATTGGGACGGCGCCGAGTTTTCGGTAGAAACCGATCGCGTCCTCGTTCCAGTCGAGGACGGACCACTCGAAGCGGCCGCAGCCGCGGGCGTGCGCGATTTTGGCCAGATGGGTGAGCATGGCTTGGCCATGGCCCTGGCCGCGGTGCTCGGGCAGGACAAACAGGTCCTCGAGGTAAAGACCCGGTTGGGCCAGGAATGTGGAGAAGTTGTGGAAGAAGAGGGCGAAGGCGACTGGCTGGCCAGCCGACTCGCCGATCAAGGCCTCGGCGACCTTGCGGCCGCGAAAAAGAGCGGCGTGGAGGCTTTCCTCCGTGGCCACGACCTCGTGCGCGAGTTTTTCGTAGGCCGCGAGCTGTCGGATAAAGGCCAACAGCTGGGGGACATCGGCCTCAGTGGCGGCGCGGATATGGAGAGGAGCAGGGGTGGCGACTGGGGGCATGCGCAGGATAAGGGGGATTTTCTATGGGTATCTCGCTTTTGGGCAATGATTTGACGCAAAAGCGCACGGCGTGAGCCAGATTTGACTGTCCGCATTTCTATTGAGGCCAAAATCGTGCCGATAGATTGACGTAGGGGAAAGCATGAGCTTTGTTGATCCCAGTTTTACTTCTCCCGCTTAGCGGGAGTATTGGGGTAACTAAGAAAGCAAATGCCCGGTCGTGTAGGGGTACACGACCGGGCAACTTCTTTTCCGGGGGACGAGGTGGAGCCTGGCGGGTCATGACCGGCGAGCCGGGAATTTGGTCGGTCCTTGCGCCCTCCCATGGTTGGTGGCACGGTGTTGCCACCCCCCCTCCTACCATGAACCGCTCCCGCTTCGTTGCCCTGCTTGCTCTTTTTGCCCTTTCGCTCGGCCTGGTCCGCGCGGAACCCATCGCCGTCGGCGCCAAGGCGCCCGTGATCTCCGGTGTCACCGATGCCGGCGCCACCCTCAACCTGGGTGATGTGTATGCGAAAAGTGACTACACGCTCGTCTGGTTCTACCCGAAGGCACTGACGGGCGGCTGCACCAAGCAGGGCTGCTCGATCCGCGATGCGAGCGCCGAGCTCAAGCAGTTCGGCGTCGCCGTCGTTGGCGTGAGCACCGACACGGTCGAGAAGCAGAAGGAGTTCAAGGATACCAACAACTTCCCGTTCCCGCTGATCGCCGACACCGAGAAGGCCGTGGTCAAGGCCTTCGGCCAGGCCGGTACCGCCATGGCGAGCCGCGAGGCCTACCTGATCGACCGCACGGGCAAGGTGGTCTACTATGACAAGGGCCAGACCGACCAGCAGGCCGAGAAGGTGCTTGCCTACCTCCGCGAGGCGAAGAAGTAAGCGCTCCGTTCCCGGTTAATTTCCACCGCCGCCCGTGTGCTTGCATGGCGGCGGTTTTTTGTGGGTTCGATCAGATGACGCGAAGCGCGAGGAAGCCGTAGCCCGCGGTGTAAAGGGCGCATTCGGTGAGGAGGAGCGCATAGCCAATCCGAAGCGAGCGGGTGAGCAGGTACCGGTGGGCGCCGAGCCAAGGCAGGACCACCAGCCGGCCGCCCCACCACAAGGCGATGCAGGCGCAGATCACGCGGGCGAGGGGCGTGCCCTCGATCAGCAGCGGGGCGAAGCCCAGACTGATCAGGCCGGCAGCGGCGATGACCGCGCCGATGAAGACATTTTGGGCGAGGGCGAACCGACGGTGCACCTCCGGCAGGGTGGCGAGGTGCTTTTCCCAGTCAGGGGGGATCGGGGTGAACCAGGCCAGGGCGAGCGTAACGAAATGAAACGCCCCGGCGGTCCTCAGTCCGAGAATCCAGATTGCGTCAGCATCCATGCCCGAGCGTGGCTGCCGATTTCGCTGGTGTCGATCCGGTCATGATCCCGCCCCATTCGCTTGGAAAGGAAGGGCTTGGCGCACGCGCGAGCCGCAGAAAGCAAAATCCCCCGCGAACTTGGATAAGTCCTTGGGGGAAAATGGCTGCCCGGGTAGGGATCGAACCTACGACCAAGTGATTAACAGTCACCTGCTCTGCCACTGAGCTACCAGGCAATTAGAGGGTCAGGAAAGACAAGACCCGAAGGCCGGTTGTCAATGCCAGTTTTGATCTGAGTGGGCAAAAATCCGGCGAGGGGCGAAGTTTTGATTGCCTTGGCCCGCCGAATCCCCTGTTCTGGACCTCTTTTCCATTACGCCTGCCTCCAATTCCGGGGTGACAGGGGGAACGAAACTATGAAGAACCAACTCAGTCTTAATGTCGCTCCTCGCGCCCAGACCGGCCGCTCGGCCTCCCGTCGTCTGCGCAAGGTCAACCAGATCCCGGCTATCCTCTACGGAAAGCACTCGAACCCCGAGAAGCTCGCGGTCGATGTTCCGGAGTTCACCCGCCTGCTGAAGACCGTCAAGGGTCGCTCGCTCGTCATCGAGCTGACGCGCAAGGACAAGGCCGAGAAGGCCCTCTCTTTCCTCCAGGAAATCCAGCGCGATCCGATCACCGATCGTTTTCTCCACGTTGACCTCCAGGAGATCAAGGCGGACGAGAAGTTCGAGATCCGCGTGCCGCTGCAGATCCTTGGCGAGGCTTATGGCGTCAAGCAGCAGAACGGCGTGCTTGAGATCGCGACCCAGCAGGTTCGCATCCGCTGTCTGCCGAAGGACCTGCCTGAGGCCATCGTGATCGATGTCTCCGAGCTCAAGGTCGGCGAGACCATCAAGGTCGGCCAGCTCAAGGCCATCGCGGGCGTTGAGTACCGTGATCTTCCCGGCCAGCCGGTCGTCGCTTGCGTCGAGATCGCCGAAGAGGTGGTCGAGACCCCGGTCGCCGCTGCCGCCACGCCTGCCGCTGGTGCCGCCGCTCCTGCCGCTGGCGCCGCTGCTGCTCCGGCCGCCGCCGGTGCCGCCGCCGCTGCGGCTCCCGCCGCCGGCGCCAAGCCAGGTGCCGCGCCTGCCGCTGGCGCCAAGCCGGCCGCCGCGCCCGCCAAGAAGTAATGGTTTTTCCGCGGGCCCGACGCCTCCAAGCGCCGGGCCCCCGCGTTCGTTCTTTGAGTCATGTCCATCTCGCTCGTTGCCGGCCTCGGCAATCCGGGCCGTGAATACGCCAGCACCCGCCACAACCTCGGTTGGGTGGTGCTGGATGCCTTCGCGGTCCGCCGGGGCCTCGTCTGGAAGGCCGAGCCCGCGTTTGAGGCGGAGACCGCCCGTTGGGACCATGCGCCCGGCGGGACCTGTTATCTGGTCAAGCCTCAGACCTTCATGAACGAAAGCGGCCGCGCCGTCAGCGCGCTCGCCCGGTTCTACAAGGTCAAGCCGGGCGCGATTACCGCCGTCTATGACGACCTCGGACTCGACCTCGGCCGAATCAAGCTTTCGGTCGACGGCAGCCCGGGCGGACACAACGGCGTCGCCAGCCTGATCGAGTACCTCGGCAACGGATTCATCCGTTACCGCCTGGGGATCGGTCCGAAAGCGCCGCCGCAGATGGATCTCAAGGACTTCGTGCTCGGAACCTTCACTCCTGAACAAGCCAGCCTCCTTAAAACTTCAATCGACAGCTATGTGTCCGGACTCGACCTGTTGCTCACCAACGGCGTCGACCGGGCCATGAACACCCTCAACCGCAGAGCCAAAAATGAACCCGAACAAACGTAACTACCGCGCGACCTTCATCCTCGATAACCGGGGCCAGGCCGACACCATCGAGCAGATCATCGAGGGCGTGAAGACGGAGATCGCCGCCGTGCACGGCGACGTCACCGCCGTCGAGAACCTCGGCAAGAAGGATTTCGTGCGCGTGACGGATCCGAAGCTCACCGGCGCGACCTACGTGCAGGTGGCCTTCAGCGCCCCCGCCGAGGGCCCGTCCCAGCTCAAGGAGCGTCTGCGCCTGAACCAGAACGTGTACCGCACGTTCGTCGAGTCGGTCTAAGGCAAACTGCCATGGCCTCCCTCAACAAAGTCTTCCTGATCGGGAACCTGACCCGCGACCCGGAACTCCGGGTCACGCCCAAGGGCACGCCCATCTGCCAGTTCGGCCTCGCGGTGAACCGCCAGTACAAGGACGACTCCGGCCAGACGCGCGATGAGACGACCTTTGTCGACATCGAGGCGTGGGGCCGCCAGGGGGAGACCATCTCCAAGTACTGCACCAAGGGCCGGCCTCTCTTCGTCGAGGGCCGCCTGAAGCTGGACACGTGGGACGACAAGACCACGGGCCAGAAGCGCAGCAAGATGCGCATTGTGCTGGAGAATTTCCAGTTCCTCGGTGGCCGCGAAGGCGGCCCGGGTGGCGGTCCTGCGGCCGCCTCCGACGAGGGTGGGGTCGATCAGACGATCGAACGCCACAGCCCGCCGCCGCGCGCGGGTGCCAAGCAGCCTGCGCCTTCCGCGCAGCCCGACGCCCTCGATGAGGACGTACCGTTCTAAGCCACCGTTTCCTCCCTTTACTTAAACATCATCCACTAACTCACGTCCTCCCATGGCACACACTGAAATTCTCCTCCTCAAACCCGTCGATGGACTCGGCGGCGAAGGCGACCAGGTCAAGGTCCGCGCCGGCTACGCGCGCAACTTCCTCCTCCCGCAGGGCGTCGCCGCGCCCCTCACCAAGGCCAACAAGAAGCAAGTCGAGGCGCTGAAGAAGCGTCGCGCCGAGCGCGAGGCCTCCGAGTACTCGGGCGCCCAGGAGCTCGCCAAGAAGATCGAGAAGACCTCGCTGGCCTTCGCGGTGAAGACGGGCGAGGGCGGCAAGATGTTCGGCGCGATCACCGCCGCCGACCTCCATGCCAAGCTCACCGAGGCGGGCGTCGAGATCGACCGCCGCAAGATCCACCTCCACACGCCGGTCAAGACCCTCGGCAAGCACGAGGTGAAGATCAAGCTGCACTCCGAGGTCACGGTTGACCTGTCCTTCGACGTCGTGTCGGAGAACCCGATCGTCGAGGCTGCGGCCGAGGCTCCGGCCCCCCGCAAGTAAGGCGAACGCCTGACTGTTTTTCAGAGCCGCGTCCGGCATCGCTGGACGCGGCTTTTTCATTTTCGAATTTGGAATTTTCGATTCGCCGATCTGATTGTGAAAAAGTTCAGGGCAACTCTTCGTTGCAGGACGTGCTCCGAACCCTTCGCATGGATGTGTCACCATGGCTGATTTAGCTTCCGCTCCCCAATCTGCCCGCCGCCCCCGCGATCGCGATGCGGGCGCCGATCCGGCCCGCGCCTTTGCCGGGCGTAGCCCGCCCTTCAGCGCTGAGGCGGAGGAATATCTGCTGTCATGCTGTTTGCTCGACGGCTCCGACACGATTGCGAAGTGCCTGGAGAAACGCATCTCCCCGGCCTGTTTCCACGTCCCGGCCAACCGCATCATCTTTGAGAAGCTGGTTGAATTGTACCAGAAGGCGCCTCCGGTCGCGATCGAGGTGCTGGCGGAGGAACTCAAGACCGCGCGCCTGCTCGACGAGATTGGCGGCTTTGCGTACCTCATGCAGGTCAGCGGCCGCATCCCGACCACCGCCCAGGCCGACTACTTCATCGAGAAGGTCCGTGAGCTGTATCTGCTGCGGGAGCTGATCAAGGTGTCCACCGGGGCGGTCGAGCAGTGCTACAGCTACCAGGGCGGGTTGGAGGAGTTCATCGACAAGCTCGAGCAGGAGATCTTTGCCGTCACCCAGGATCGTATCACGGACGGCGCCCAGCAGATCAAGGGCGCCACCCATGAGGCCATGAACGTCATCACGAAGATGATGATGAAGAAGGGCGAACTCACGGGCGTGACCTCCGGCTTCAAGGACCTCGACCAGTTCACCTTCGGCTTCCAGCGGCAGGAAATGATCGTGCTCGCGGCCCGTCCTTCGATGGGCAAGACCTCGCTCGCCCTGAACTTTGCCGAGGCGGCCGCCATGCCGCGCAAGGGCGGGGGGGTGACCACGCTGATCTTCTCGCTGGAAATGGGTTCCTCCCAGCTTGCCCTGCGTATGCTATGCGCCCGGGCCCGGGTGAACATGAAGCTGCTGCGCGACGGCCTGCTCTCCAAGAACGGCGAGGAGCAGCAGCGCCTGTTGACCGCTGCCGACGAGTTCACGAAGTCCGCGATCTACATCGATGACTCCAGTCACCTGACCATCATGGAGTTGCGGGCCAAAGCGCGTCGCTTGTCGACCCGCCAGAAGCTCGGCTTCATCATTGTCGATTACTTGCAATTATTGAGCCCGACGGATCCCCGGGTGCCCCGTGAGCAGCAGGTGGCCGAGATTTCCCGCGGATTGAAGGCACTCGCCAAGGAACTTGATGTCCCCGTTTTGGTGCTCAGTCAGCTCAACCGTGCATCCGAAAAGGAAAACCGAACGCCCAAACTCTCCGATTTGCGTGAATCAGGCTCGATTGAGCAGGATGCTGACGTCGTACTTATGCTCGCCCGCCCCCGCGATGCGGACGAGAAGTTCCAAGTGGCCGCGGACTCGGCTGAGTTAATCGTTGCCAAGCAACGAAACGGGCCGGTAGGAGAATTGAAGCTTACCTTCCTCAGAGACATAACCCGCTTTGAAAACTACACCCAGTAACCCGCTTTCGCGGGTCGCACGTACCCTCTTTGTCGCCATTGTCCTGCTTTCCGGGGGCTTGCGGCTGGTGGCGCAGACGGCCCCGGGTGCATCATCGTCCGCGCCGGCGGCCCCGACCCTGCAGGTCGGTTCCCTCGCGGTGCGCTTTATCGGCACGGCGAACGTCAGCGAGGATGTGGTCCGCGCCAACATCCAGATGCGCGAGGGCGCTCCCGTTGACGACACGATCATCGACCGTGACATCCGCTCCCTTTATCGCACCGGCCTCTTCGAGTTCATCGAGGTCAAGCGCGACAACATTCCGGGCAACACGGTCAACCTCGTGGTCGAGGTCACCCCGAAGTTTCGCGTCCTCACGGTCCGCTACGATGGCAATGAGCGCGTCAAGGACTCCCGCTTGGAGAAGGAAACCAAGACCCGCGCCAACCTTGCGCTCGACGAGCGTCAGGTGAAGGAAGACGCGGAAAAGCTCCGCGAGTACTACCAGAAGTCGGGCTACAACCAGGTTTCGATCAATTATCAGATCGAGCGCGAGCGCACCACGGGCTTCGGCACCGTCATTTTCCAGATCAGCGAGGGTCCCCGGGTCAAGATCAAGGACATCCGTTTCACCGGCAACGACAACGTCAAGCCCCGCCGTCTCCGCAAGGAGATGGAGACCAAGCGCTGGTGGATGTTCTCGTGGATCACGGGCAGCGGCCGCTTCAAGGATGAGTCCTTCGAGGATGACCTCGACAAGCTGCGCGACTACTACCGCGAGCAGGGCTTTCTCGATGTCGAAATCGCGCCGGACAAGATCGCCTTCGATTATCCCGAGCCTGACCGCCTTGTTCTGACGATCGCCATTGTCGAGGGCCGCCAGTACAAGATCGGTGACATCAGCTTTGTCGGCAACAAGCTGCACTCGGAGGCGCTCCTCCGCCTTGTGCTGACCCAGCGCAGCGGGATGGTGTTCACGCCCTCCAAGCTCGACGAGGACCGGACTACGCTGGAGAAGTTCTACGGCCGCGACGGCTACCTGAACACCCAGGTGCGCTTGGTGCGCAAACCCAACCTCTCGACGGGCGACATCGACATCGAGTACGCCATCAACGAGAGCGAGCAGTTCTCGGTCGAGTCGATCAACATCGAGGGCAACACGAAGACCAAGAGCATCGTGATCCTGCGCGAAGTGGTCCTCGGGCCGGGCGACATTTTCAACACGACCCGCATGGATATCTCCAAGAACCGTCTGGATAACACCCGGTTCTTCGAGGATGTGAACATGACGGACGAGACGACGAATCTGCCCGGTCGACGCAATCTGAAGATTGCGGTCCGCGAGGGTCGCACGGGCAACCTGACCTTCGGCGCCGGCTTCAGCTCGCTGGAGAGCGCGGTGTTCTTCGCCGAAGTCACGCAGTCCAATTTCGACCTGTTCAACCGCCGTTCCTTCTTCCAGGGCGACGGCCAGAAGTTCCGCCTGCGCATGCAGGTCGGTTCGCAGTCGAGCGAGGTCATCATGTCGTTCGAGGAGCCCTGGCTCTTTGACCAGCAGCTGGCCCTGGGCTTCTCGGTCTACCGCACGACGTCGGACTACAACAGTGCGTACTACGAGGAAATCCGCACCGGTGCGGAGGTCTTCCTCCGCAAGCGCCTCTTCGAATGGGTCGACGGCCGTCTGTCGTACACCTACGAAATCATCAACCTCGACAACGTTGATCCGACCGCCCCGGCCGTGATCCGCGCGCTGGCCGGTGAGCAGAACATTTCCAAGGTTGGCCTCCAACTGCTGCGCGACACTCGCGACAAGATCGTCAACACGACATCGGGCAGTCGCATGGAGCTGAACACCGAGGTCGCGGGCGGCGTCTTCGGCGGCGATCTTGACTACTACCGCATCGAGTTCCGTGGCTCGCAGTTCCTGCCGCTGTTTGCGGCCCAAGCGCAGGTGATCTCGCTCATCGGCCGCGCTGGTGTGGTCGAGTCCTTTGGCGACTCGACCTCGGTTCCGTTCTACGAGCGCTTCTTCCTGGGTGGTCCCTACACGCTGCGCGGTTTCGAGTACCGTGAAGTCGGACCGCGCGATTCGACCGGCGAGCCGACGGGTGGTGGCACTTATGGCATGCTGAGCATCGAGTACTCCGCTGACATTGTTTCGCCGATCCGCTTCGCTCTTTTCTATGACGCGGGCTTCGTTAACGAGGACGCTTATGACTTTGCCCCCGGTGGCTATAACGACAATTTTGGCATTGGTTTGCGTTTGTTCGTGGCGGGCGCTCCGCTCAGCCTGGACTTCGGCATTCCATTGACCACCGATGGCAACGACGAGGGGAACCAATTTAACTTTTCCTTCGGCACCCGCTTCTGATCTAGTTTTCTTTCTGACCAACCCTATGAAGACCATCCGCAATTCCCTCTGTGTCCTGTTGGCCTTTGGCGCCTCTGCGCTCGGCCTGATGGCACAGCCGGCCCCGAAGATCCTCGTCGTCGATATGGCGACGCTGTACGACGGGCACTACAAGACGCAGGAGCAGACTGCCAAGCTCCAGGCCGATGAGCAGAAAGCTCAGGAAGATCTCGAGAAGCTCAATGCCGAGGGCAACACCCTCGTGCGTGAGTACCAGGAGCTGGTTGAGCAGGCCAAGAACCCGGCCCTTTCGGACGACGCCAAGACCAAGGTCGGCGAGGACGCCCAGCGCAAGCTGGAGCAGATCCAGGGCAAGCAGAATGAGGTGCAGAATTTCCGCACGAACATTCAGCGCTCGCTGCAGACCCGCATCCAGACTTTCCGCTCCCTCATGCTGGAGGAGATCGGCAAGATCGCGGCGGATGTCGCCAAGGGCAAGGGCGCGACCCTCCTCATCGACAAGTCTGGTCCTTCGCTGATCGGCATCTCCAATTTCCTCTACGTCGATCCGTCCTACGACATCACGACCGAGGTTGCGGCGATCGTGAATCGTGACCGTCCAGCTGGCACCCCGGCTCCGGCGGCTGCGGCTCCGGCGGCGACCGCCCCGGCCGCTGCCCCCGGCACGGTTCCTTCCGTCGGTTTCCCTGGCGCGAAGAAGTAAGCGTTACGCTGAGTTCAAATTTCAAAGCCCCGCGGCAACGCGGGGCTTTTGTTTTTACAGGAGGGAATCGAGAGGACGGAGCCGCGAGGGGTGTAACCGGGGTCGCTGCCCCCGGGGATCGAGATCGATTATCCGCGATAGACCGGGGTCAGCGACCCCGGCTAAACCTACCTTAGGCCTGCGCCAGCAGGCGACGAAGCGTCTCGTCGACCAGCTTGGGGTTGGCCTTGCCCTTGGCGGCCTTCATGATCGAGCCCTTGAAGGCGTTGATCGCGCTGTCCTTGCCGGCCTTGAATTCGACGAGCGCCTTCGGGTTGGCCGCGATCGATTCGCGGCACCAGGTTTCGAGTTCGTCAGAGTTGGTCTCGGCCTTGAGTCCCTTGCGCTCGACGATCACGCCGGGCTTTTCGCCGGACGCAGCCATGTCGATGAAGACTTCCTTGGCTGCGTTGTTGGTGATGGTGCCAGCTTCGACGAGGTTCACGAGCTCCGCGATGTGGGCGGGGCTGACCTTGGAGTCGGCGAGACCGGCCTTGGCGTGGCCTAATTCGCGCAGCAGGTCGTTGACGATCCAGTTGGCCGCGGCGTGCGGCTTGCCGCAGAGTTTGGCTGCTTCCTCAAAGTAGTCGGCGAGCGCACGATCCCAGACAAGGACGGACGTGATCGTGTAGGGGATGTGGTACTGCTCAAGGAAACGGCGCTGCTTGTCGAAGGGCTGCTCGGGGCAGTCGGCTTGGATTCGGGCCTTCCACGCCGCGTCGACCTTGACGGGCATGAGGTCGGGATCCGGGAAGTAACGGTAGTCATGCGCCATCTCCTTTGTGCGCAGGGACTGGGATGTGCCGGTCACGCCGTCGTAGTCGCGGGTTTCCTGCACGATGGTGCCGCCGCTCTGGACCACGGCGATCTGGCGCTTGATCTCGTGTTCGATGCCATCGCGGACAAAGGAGATCGAATTGAGATTCTTGAGTTCGACCTTGGTCCCGAGCTTGGTCTCGCCGAGCGGCCGGATGGAGATGTTGGCGTCGCAGCGGAGCTGGCCTTTCTCCATGTCGCAGTCGGAAATGCCGCCGTAGATCATGGTGGCACGGAGCGAGGTCAGGTAGGCGTAGGCCTCCTCGGCGCTGCGGATGACCGGATCGGAGACGATCTCCATCAGCGGTGTGCCGGCGCGGTTGTAGTCGACGAGCGAGTCGTGGCTGAAGTGGTTGAGTTTGCCGACATCCTCCTCGAGGTGGATGCGGGTGAGCGCGATGTGCTTGTGCTCACCCATGACATTGCGGGCGGAGCCGGGCAGCTCGATCTCGACGCGGCCACCGATGCAGATCGGCTGGTCGTATTGGGAGATCTGATAATTCTTGGGCGAGTCGGGATAGAAATAGTTCTTCCGGTCCCATTTGCAGACCGGAGCAATCTCGCAGCCGAGCATGAGGCCCGCCTTGATGATGGCGTCGAGCGCGGCCTTGTTCATCACTGGCAGCACGCCCGGGAGAGCGAGGACGACCGGATCGGTCAGGGTGTTCTCCGGCTGGCCGTAGCCGGCGGCAACGCGGGTGAACACCTTGGAGTGGGTCTTGATCTGAACGTGGACCTCAAGCCCGATGACGGCTTCGTAGTTCATTTTGGGAAGTGGCGAGTAGCGGATAGTGAGGAGCGAGTAGACAGAGAAGTGAGTCGGCGTTGGCTTGAATGCTCGCTACTCGCTCCTCACTACCCGCTACTTCTTCAAAGGTTCGGCGTGCGCTTGGCCCACGCATGGGCGGAGTCGTAGGCGTTGGCGATAGCCAGGAGGTCAGCCTCGCGGAAGGGCTGGCCGATGAGCTGCATGCCGATGGGCAGGCCGCCCTTGGAGAAACCACAGGGCACGCTGATGCCCGGGAGGCCGGCGAGATTGACGCCGATCGTGTAGACGTCGCACAGGTACATCGCGAGCGGGTCCGCCTTGGCGCCGCGCTTGAAGGCGGGCGTGGGCGAGGTCGGCGTCAGGATTGCGTCGACCGACTTGTAGGCCTCGAGGAAATCGTTGCGGATGAGCGTACGGACCTTCTGCGCGCGCAGGTAGTACGCGTCGTAGTAGCCGCTCGAGAGCACATACGTGCCGAGGATGATGCGGCGCTTCACCTCGGGACCGAAGCCCTCGGCGCGCGACTTGAAGTAGACGTCGAGGATGTCCTTGGCCTCCTTGGAGCGATGACCGTAGCGCACGCCATCGTAGCGGGCGAGGTTCGAGGAGCACTCGGCGGTGGCGATGATGTAGTAGACGCCGACGCCGTATTCCGTGTGCGGGAGCGAGACCTCTTTGATTTCGCAACCGATCGACTTGTAGTAATCGACGGCGCTCTGGACGGCGGCGGCGACCTCGGGGTCGAGGCCCTCGCCAAAGTATTCCTTGGGAATGCCGATGCGCCACGGGCCCTTCTTCGTCTTGAGGGCGGCGCGATAGTCCGGGATCTCCGTCTTGAACGAAGTCGAGTCACGCTCGTCGTGTCCGGCGATCGCGCCGAGCAGCACGGCGGAGTCCTCGACGGTGCGGGTGAACGGACCGATCTGGTCGAGCGAGGAGGCGAAGGCGATCAGGCCGAAGCGCGACACGAGACCGTAAGTCGGCTTGAGCCCGACGACGTTGCACAAGGCCGCAGGCTGGCGAATGGAACCGCCCGTATCGGAACCGAGGGTCGCGACCGCCTCGCCGGCGGCGAGGGCCGCGGCGCTGCCACCGGAGGAGCCTCCCGGTACGCGCTCAAGATCGTAGGGGTTGCAGGTCGTTTGAAAGGCGGAGTTCTCGGTCGACGAGCCCATGGCGAATTCGTCGAGATTGAGGCGGCCCCAGCAGACCGCGCCGGCCTGCTTCAATTTCTGTGTGACCGTGGCGTCGTAGGGCGAAACGAAATTCGCCAGCATCTTGCTCGAGGCGGTGAGCGGCTGACCGGCGACGGAAATGACGTCCTTGAAGCCGATCGGAATACCATCGAGCGGGCCGCGGGCCTGACCGGCGACGCGACGGGCATCGGAGGCCGCGGCTTGGGCCAAGGCATCGCCCTCGTCGAAGGAATTGAAGGCCTTCACCTTCGCGTCGACCGCCTTGGTGCGGGCGATGATCGCTTGCGTCAGCTCGGTCGAAGAGAGCGTCTTCGCGGCGAGCTGATCGGCAAGTTCGGTGAGGGGTTTGAAGAAAAGTTCGGAGGACATGCCGATGAGCTGCGGTTTACTCGACGACCTTGGGCACCACAATCATGTGGTTGCGCTGGGCGGGGGCGTTCTTGAGCGCGAGTTCGACCGGGAGGCCGGGCTGCGCGACATCTTCCGCCCAAACGTTGTAGACCGGGAAGGCGTGGGCGGTAGCCTCAACGTTGGACACGTCAACTTTGCTCAGCTGCTCAATATGATGCAGCACATCACCCAACTGCTGGGCGAATTTGGCCTTTTCCTCCGGCGTGAGCGCCAGTCGCGCAAGATTGGCGACATGGTCGATGTTGAGGTCGGTGGGTGCGGACATGGTGTTGGGAAAAGTAGCGAGTAGCGGGTAGTGGGTAGCGAGTAGAAAGCAGTGGATTGCGGTAGGTGGAGCATCGAATGCTCGCTACTCACTACCCGCTACTTGCTACTTTCTGATCTGGTAGGTCGTCGTCTTGACGAGCTCGTCCTGGATTTTCGTGAAGACGACGTTGACCTCGTCGTCGGTGAGGGTGCGTTCGGCGGAGCGGAAGACGAGGCTGAAGGCCAGGCTCTTGGTGCCTTCCGGCAGGCCCTTGCCCTGGTAGACGTCGAACACGCTCACGCTTTCGAGCGCGAAGGCGGTGCCGACGGCGGCCCGGGCGAGCTTGGCGAGGGCCTTTTGCACCTCAGCGGCGGGCGTGGCCGCATCGACGACGAGTGCGAGGTCACGCAGTGCGGCGGGGAACAGGCTGAACGGCTGGTAACGGCGGTGAGTCGTGTGTCCGGCGAGCTTCTCCGGCAGGATGGCAAAGAAGCCGGCGTAGACCTTGCCCTCCAGGCCGAGGGCCTTGACCTGCGCGAGGTCGAGCAGGCCGAAGCGGGCGGTCCAGCCGTGGGCGATGTCACCGGCCGAGGCAGCCTGGCCGGCCTGCCAGCCGTAGCTGGGAGCGGCCACGGCCGTCAGCGGCTGGCGGGCGAGGTCGATGCCCGCGGCGCCGGCGATGGCCTCGGTGTGGCGCTTGGCGGTGTAGAAATCGACCGGCTCGCGCTTGAGCCAGCTGCGACCGGCGTCGTGCTCAGTCTGAATGAAGGCGGCAGCCAAGCATTCGCACGTCTGGCCATCGCGGCGGAGGAAAACGCGTCCAGTCTCGAACAGACGAGCGGCATCGACGCCGCGGGCCTGGTTGAGTTTCAGGGACTCAAGCAACCCCGTGATGAGGGTGGAGCGGAGGTGTGACTGGTCCTCGACAAAGGGATTGGCGAGAGCGAGATCGGCGGCGGCCTCAGGGGCGACCCAACCGTCGAGTTCCTTGGCGGCGCGCAACGTGTAGTTGACGCACTCGTTGAAGCGCTGGCCGGTCATCAGCTCGGCGACGCGACGGTTGAAGCGCACGATGGGGTCGTCGTCACCGACGAGGCCGGGGGCCTGGACGACGGTGGCCGGGATCTTCTCGGTGCCATAGAGACGGAGAATTTCCTCCACGAGGTCGATTGGACGATCGAGGTCGTCGCGCCAGCTTGGGATGGAAACCGTCCAGGCGGGGCCACGATCCGCGGTGGGCTCCTCGCGTACGATCGTGAGTTCGAGCGCCTCGAGGGAGGCCTTCATGGCGTCGGCCGGGATCTCGAAGCCGAGCTTCTCGTTGACGAAGGCTGGGGTGACGGTGATCTCGCGCTCCCACGGCTGATCGCCGCCCACGCGGTGCGTCTGGCCGGCAACCTGGCCGCCGGCGGTCTCGAGGATGAGGTCGAGGCAGCGATGCATGGCCTCATCGAGACTGTGAACATCGACGCCGCGTTCATAGCGGTAGGATGAGTCGGAGGAAAGGCTGAGCCGCTTGGAGGTGGCGCGGATCGACTGGCGCTTGAAGAACGCAACTTCGAGGACGAGATCGGTGGTGTCAGGGGATACGCCGGAGTTCTCGCCGCCCATGATACCGGCGATGACGACGGGCTTGGCGGCGTCGGCGATCACCAGCATCTGCGGGGTGAGAACGCGCTCCTTGCCGTCGAGCGTGACGAGCTTCTCACCCTCGGAGGCGCGGCGGACGACGATGGCGGCGCCACCGAGCTTGCGGGCGTCGAAGGCGTGCACGGGCTGGCCGTACTCGAGCATCACGTAGTTGCCGACATCGACCACGTTGTTGATCGGGCGGAGGCCGACGGCGGAGAGGCGCTGCTGCATCCAGTCGGGGCTGGGCCCGATCTTGACGCCGGTGATCACGGTCGCGGTGTAGAGCGGGCAGTCCTCGGCGGAGTCAACGCGGACCGAGGCGAGCAGATCCGGGCGCGCGGTTGGCGAGGCGGACGCGGGGGTGAAGCGGACCTCGGGGTAGGTGAGGGGCCTCTTAAACCATGCGGCGAGCTCGCGGGCGAGTCCGAGGTGGGACTGGCAGTCGGGCCGGTTGGGCGTGATCTCGACATCGTAGGCAATGTCGCCGGGAGGCAGGACGGAATTGATGGGCGCGCCGAGTTCAGGGCGGCCGGGCAGGATGAGGAGACCGGCGGCGTCCTCGGCCACGCCGAGTTCCTTGGCTGAGCACATCATGCCATCGGAGGACTCGCCGCGGATCTTGGACTGTTTGATGACGAAGTTGCCGGGCAGCACGGCGCCGGCGAGGGCGACGGGGACGCGGTCGCCCACCTTGTAGTTCTGTGCGCCGCAGACGATGGTCTTGGTGCCGTGCACCGGGCCGACGTCGACGGAGCAGACGGAGAGGCGGTCGGCATTGGGGTGCTGGTTGCGCACGAGGACCTCGCCGACGAAGACATTGGCCAGGGCGGGGGCGCCCGTGCGGATGACCTGCTCGACCTCAAAGCCGAGGAAGGTCACGGCGCGGCAGATCTCGTCATCGGAGATACCGGTGAGATCGACGTAGGACTGGAGCCAGTTGCGGGAAATTTTCATGCTGAAGCGGAAAAAGATGAGCTAACCACGAAGGACACGAATTCACACGAATCTAAGCTGCGTGTAGGGAGTCCATGCGTGTAGATTCGTGGTTAAAATTCAGGCGAATTGGCGGAGGAACCGGACGTCGTTCTGGTAGAAGTACCGGATGTCATCGATGCCGTAGAGGAGCATCGCGAGGCGCTCGAGGCCCATGCCGAAGGCGTAGCCGCTCCAGACCTCGGGATCGTAGCCGACGGCGCTGAATACGGTGGGATCGACCATGCCGCAGCCGCCGATCTCGATCCACTCCTTGTTCACCTTGGGCAGGTGGCGGGCGGAGAGGTCGACCTCGAAGCTCGGCTCGGTGTAGCCGAAGTAGTGCGGGCGGAAGCGCGTCTTGGTGTCCTTGCCGAGGAGGGAGGCGAAGATGTAGTCGAGCAGGGCCTTGAGGTCGCGCACGGTGACGTTCTTGTCCACGTAGAGACACTCCAGCTGGTGGAAATTGGCCGAGTGGGTGGCGTCGGTGGTGTCGCGACGATAGACCCGGCCGGGTGAGACGATGCGGATCGGCGGCTCGCCCTTGAGCATCGTGCGGATCTGCACCGAGGAGGTGTGCGTGCGCAGGAGGTATTTCTCCGCGGGATTTTTCTTCGCGACGTTGCCGAAGCGGGCGGCCTCAGGGAAATAGAACGTGTCTTGGGCGTCGCGCGCCGGGTGATCGGCAGGCGTGTTGAGGGCGTCGAAGCAGTAGTACTCGGTCTCGACTTCCGGACCCTCGACGACGGTGAAGCCGACCTTGCGGAGGATGCGGCACATCTCCTCGCGCACGAGCGTGAGTGGGTGGCTCGTGCCCGGGAGGGGGTCGGGCGAGGGGAGGGAGGCGTCAACGGCCGGCCCGAGCTGGGCGGCGAGCTCGGCGGCTTCCAACCGGCTGAGGGCGGCGTCGAGGTGGGCCTGCAGGCGCGTCTTCGCCTCATTGATCAGCTTGCCCATCGCGGGGCGCTGTTCCTTGGGCACGGAGCCCATCTGCTTCATGAGCGCGGTGAGTTCGCCATTGGGGCCGACGTAGCGGGCCTTGGCGGCCTCGAACTCGGGGCGGGCGGCGAGCGTCGGGAGCTCGGCTTCGGCCTTGGCGACGAGGGCGGACAGTTGGTCTTGCATGGAAGAGGAAAGGAAAGCGTCGAACGACGGACGGGACGGGTGATGAAAACAAAAAGGACGAACCTCGGGAAGAGGCCCGTCCTCGGGAGGGAGGGCGCCGGTAAGGGCGCCCTGCCTTGGGAGCGAGCCGCCAGGGCTCGCGTTAGGAGAATTTAGGCCTTCGCTTTGGCAGCGGCCTTGGTCTTCAACGCGTCCTGGGCTTGTTTGACCAGGGCATTAAAGGCCACCTCATCGCGGATAGCGATGTCGGACAGCACCTTGCGGTCGAGACCGATGTTGGCGGCCTTGAGACCTTCGATGAAGCGGCTGTAGCTGATGCCCGCATTGCGGCAGGCGGCGTTCAGACGGATGATCCACAGGCTGCGGATCTCGCCCTTCTTCTTCTTGCGATCGCGGTAGGCGTACTGCCAGGCATGCTGGACAGCTTCTTTCGCGTAGCGGAAGAGCTTGGACTTACTGGCGAAGTAGCCCTTGGCGTACTTCAGGACTTTTTTGCGGCGCTTGCGGGAAGCGGCGGCATTCGTGGCACGAGGCATGTTATTATGTGTGGTTTAGAGCCGGCGGGTCGTCTCGTTAGGATTCACCCGCCTGGCAGGTTTCGGTTGCGCTCCCGGTCTGATTAGAGACCGAACGGCAGGCACCGCTTGAGCGGGCGAGCGTGGCCTTCGGCAACGAGCTTGTCTCGGGAGGCACGACGCTTTTGCTTCGTGCTCTTCGAGGCCAGCAGGTGACGGAAGCCGGGCGTGCGGCGAACGAGCTTACCCGTGGAGGTGAGCTTGAATCGCTTGGCTACGGACTTTTTGGTCTTTTGCATGGAGAGAGTGGTCGAAAACAGAGTGTGAGGCGCAGCTTGGCAAGGGGAAAGTGGCTCAGAGTCATGAACTCGCTTGCTGATGGTTTTGTTTCACCAAACCGGTCGCGGCGCGCGCCTCGATTCTTTCAATCGTGTCAGACGGCGATCGCGGTGCGGCCACGAAATTCCCGGCTGAAGCGTCTTTTAGGGTCTTGCCCGAGATGAAGCTGCGCGGAGCGAGAGGCCGCGCTTACGAGGAGAGATGAAGTGATTTAACAAACCTGTCAGAAAATGGGTTGACACGGAGGGTCCGATTCGGAGTTTCTCGACCTTTCGTTTGATGGCTTCCTAGCTCAATGGTAGAGCAGTTGACTCTTAATCAATTGGTTCGGGGTTCGAGTCCCCGGGGAGCCACCAACGTAAATTTCTTTCCGTTCGTTCTGTCCCCCGATCTTTAAAATTTCCGTCCGTTTTTCCGGAATTTTGCCGGCGTAGCTCAATGGTAGAGCACCTGTTTTGTAAACAGGTGGTTGCAGGTTCGACTCCCGTCGCCGGCTCCACCTGCGGATCATCCCCAATCCGCTGTCGCTCGCAGTTTGCTTCCCGCGCCCATGTAAATTTCTGCCCGATGGTGTAATGGTAGCACGAACGACTCTGACTCGTTCTGTCTAGGTTCGAGTCCTAGTCGGGCAGCCAATTTTTACACGCGTCTCACAAATTCCCAAACAGCGTTGACAGAAAAAAACGAACGGAGACAGTCTCGAAGTTCGTCCCTGTTTTGCCCCTTTCTCCAAGCCCCTTCTTGAAGTAAATCCCCCTCGTGTGTGACGATTGTCCCCGCGATTCGTCCGTCAACGAATACCGACTAGCGAACTCCCTAATACCCGAGCGCCTATCATTTTTTTGAATTCCAAATGGCCCGCTGGTTGCTCACCTACGGGTCCCCTGAATCAAAAACCAACCGCGCGCATTGTTACCCCCGCCGGTGAGCATGTTCTAATTTCCCGTTCTTTCGACCGAGACCCTCAAGATACAAACGCAACCTCCCAAACTCATCAGTAGTTAAATCATGATTACGACCAGCCTCCCTCTCGCGTTCTTCACCCTCATGGGCCAGACCCCCATGGAGCTCTTCAAGCACGGCGGCCCCGTCATGTGGCCGGTCATTATCCTTTCCTTCCTGACCGTCACGGTCGCCATCGAGCGCATCCTCTTCATCGTCCGCGAGGGTGCCACCCGCGAGCCGGAGGTTGTCGAGAAGATGCTTGAGCGTGTCGAGTCCCGCGACATCGATGGCGCCATCGAGCTCGGCAAGAAGAGCAAGGACTTCGTTGCCCGCATCGTTGTTTACGCTCTGACCCACCGCGAGTCCTCCATGCAGAACGCCTTCACCCGCGCTGCCAATCAGGAGCTCAACCGCTACCAGCAGGGCATGGCCACGCTGGATACCTGCATCACCGCCGCCCCGCTCATCGGTCTCCTCGGTACGGTTACCGGCATGATGAACACCTTCGGCGCTCTCGGTACCGGCGACGTCGCTTCGGCCGCCGGCCAGATCACGGGTGGTGTCGCTGAAGGTCTGATCGCGACCGCTTGCGGTCTCGCCATCGCCATCACCGGCCTGTTCCCCTTCAACTACCTGAATGCCAAGACCGACGAGGCCAAGCATGACGTGTCTGACGCGTCGAACGCTCTCGAGGTCATCATCAACAAGTCGGGCGCTGGCGTCTAATAAAAGACGTCTTCACCCGTACTAACGGTTAATCCCACTCTATCATGGCAGGCGCACCCTCAGGCGGCGGCGGCGGCAAGAAGAAGGCTCGTATCGAGATCATTCCTCTGATCGACGTCATCTTCTTCCTCCTCGCGACCTTCGTGTTGTTCACGCTTTCGCTGAACAAATCCGAGGGTCTGCCCGTCTCGCTCCCGAAGACTGCGACGAGCCAGCCGCGTGATCCCTCGAACTCCGTGACCGTTTCGGTCACGGCCGAGGGCACGCTCGGCTGGAACAAGGAGCTCATCACTCTCGATGAATTCCTCGTCCGCCTTCAGACCTACAAGAATCAAATGGGACCGGACGCTCGTATTCTCATCAACGGTGACGAGACTGCGTTCTTCAGCCAGGCTCGCTACGTCATCGACGAAGTGCGCAAGTCCGGCATCACCAAGGTCCTGATTGAAACCCGGACCAAGCCGCTCTGAGCGGCCGTCCGGATTCTTCAGGCAATAACACCTCAACTCCTTTCAATCAATGGCTGGTGGCGGCTCAAATAAACCCGTAGACGGGAAGAAGAAAGCGCGTATCGAGATCATCCCTCTGATCGACGTTATCTTCTTCCTGCTCGCAACCTTCGTTCTGTTCACGCTTTCGCTGAATCGCATTCAGTCGGTGCCGATCACCCTCCCGGGTGTCAGCACGGCAAAGCCTCAGAACTCGGACGAAGAAGACACGTCCGTGACGCTTCAGGTCACGGAATCCGGCACGCTGTACTGGAACAAGGAGCTGATCGGCGCCAACGAAGTTGGTCCGCGTCTCCAGCAGTATAAGACGAACGAGCCGAATCCGCGCGTGCTGATTGCGACCGACGACAACGCCAAGTACGGTGACACCATCGAGGTCCTCGATGAGGTTCGCCGGGCGCAAATTGAGCAGGTTTCGATCGAAACCGTGTTCCGCCCCACCGGTAAGTAACCCTCAACCCCTTACTGGATAATGAAAGCAGATATTATTGTGGGTGTGCTTCTCTCCGCGACCCTTCACGGCGGTATTCTCTTCGCGTCCTACTTCACGAAGAAGACCGTCGCGGCCGCCGCAGAGGAAGAGGAAGAGGCGGTCATTGAGATCATGCAGATGCCGATCGTCGAACCCGACGAGCCGGATGTCCCGCCTGACGAGGCCCCGCCGGAGGAAATCGAGTACGTTCCGCCCCAGCAGGCTGACGTCCCGACCGCGAGCATCGACTCCGCCTTCACGCAGCAGATTCAGCCCCCGCCGCCGTCCATGCAGCGTCCGTCGGGTCAGATGTCCATCCCTGCGGTCACCAGCGCGGCCAAGGCTGCGTCCGGCATGAAGGACCTCTTCGATCTGGCCAACCTCGACCAGGTTCCCCAGCCCCGCTACCAGGCTCAGCCGCAGTATCCGTTCGAGATGCGCCGCGCCGGTATCACGGGTGAGGTGGTCGTCGGTTTCATCGTCGATAGCGAAGGCAAGACGGTTGAAGTCTATGCTGTCCGCTCCACCCAGCGCGAATTTGAAGCGGCCGCCATTCAGGCGGTCAGCAAGTGGACCTTCCGGCCGGGCCGCAAGGGCGGTCGTGCGGTCAACACCCGCATGCAGGTGCCCATCGTGTTCAGCTTGAACGACCGTTAATACCGACCGTCATGCCCACTCTTCTCCCGACTCTCTCCCGCCGCACCAAGTCCCGCCTGCTCGCCGCGCTCCTCGCGGTCGGTCTGCCGGTCTTGGCTGTGGGGCAGCAGCCTGCTGCCGCTCCCACCGGTCCGGCCAAGGAATTCTCCGAAGCCGTCTCGAAAGAACTGCCGAAAATGCGCGAGTTCTTCGACGCGCAGAACTTCGACGGTGCGCTCACCCTGATCAATTCGCTCCTCCCGGCCACCGGCGCGGAAAGCTATGATCGTGCGTGGCTCTCCCAGACCAAGGCTCAGATCCTCCTGCAGAAAGGCCAGTTCGCCGAGGCGATTCCGCCGCTCGAACTGATGATCACCCTCTCGGACAAGCACGGCTTCTTCGAAAAGGCGCAGGTCACGGAATACGTCTTCTATCTGGCTCAGCTGTACTTCCAGGAGGCTTCCAATGCCGCCAACGGTACGGTTGCCCAGCGCAAGCCGCTCGCCGCCAAGACCGCGACTTACATCCAGCGCTGGCTGCGGGACAATCCCGGCACCAATGTCGACAATCACGTCGCTGCTTCTTCGATCCTCTACAATCTCGCCGTCTTCGACGCCGATAATCCCGACCAGGCGCTGCTCAAGGTCGCCTTGGCTGAAGCCGAGCGCGGTCTCTACATGAGCCCGCAGCCCAAGGACGCGCTTTATCTCCTGAAGCTGGCCATTCTCACGCAGTCGGGCAACCTCAAGGACGCGACCGAACTGCTTGAACTCCTGCTCGTCAAGGATCCGACGAATAAGCAGTACTGGCCACAGTTGGCCGCCAGCTACCTCGGCCTCGCCGGTGAGACCAAGGTTCCGATTGAGCAGTTCGAGCTCAACCTCCGTGCCATCCTCACGATCGAGCGCGCGCAGAAGCAGGGCCTGATGAACTCGCCGCGCGACAACTTCAACCTCGTTGGTCTCTACATCAACATGCAGAAGTTCGATCAGGCGATCGACCTTCTGGAGAAGGGGCTGCGCGACGGCGGCATCGAGAATATCCAGCAGAACTGGGAGTTCCTCGCCTCGTCCTATCAGCAGGTCAACAAGGACATGAAGGCGATCGAGACGCTGGTTGAGGCTTCTAAGCTCTTCCCGCAAGCGGGCGCGCTCGATTACCAGATCGCGAACATCTACTACTCGATGGACAAGGTGGCTGACGCGTTCAAGCACGCGCAGATCGCCCTAGAGAAGGGCAACCTTCCCCGCGTCCAGCAGGTTCGCGTGTTTGCCGGCTATCTCGCCTTCGAGCTGAAGGAATTCGAGGCCGGTGCCAAGATTCTGGAGGCAGCCGTGAAGGATGATCCGAATGCCAAGGATGCCGCCCGTCTCCTCAAAGCCACCAAGGATATCATCGCTGAACGCGAAGAAGCTCTCAAGCCCAAGTCCTGATCCACTTCCACACCCTCTCACATTCTACAGAGCATGAAAAAAGTATACATTCTCGGACCCCTGATCGGCGTACTCGTCTTCGCCTTCTTCTACTGGAACTTCACTAAGGAGTTCGCGGTGAAGGAGCAGGAGAAGATCGCCGCCGCCAAGGCCGATCGCGAAGCCGCCCTCAAGAAAGAGGCAGCTGATCGCAAAGTCGCGATCGACGCCGCCCTTGTCCTTCAGGCCCAGCGCAAAAAGGAAAAGGCCGATCGCGAAGCCAAGGAGGTCGCCGACAAGGAGTACCGCCTCAAGATCACCGACGACCGCGACAAGGCCTTCCGCGAGCAGGAGCGCCTGAGCAAGCAGGCCGAGCGCCTCGCCAAGGAAGTCGACACCGAAAAGGCTGCTATCGCCGAGATCGAGAAGCAGAAGAAGTTCGCCGTCGATGAGGAAGCTTTCCTCCGCCAGTACGTCGGCCAAGCCGATGCCAACGCCAAGAGCCTCGAGGGTGTCCTCAAGTCCATTCAGGACGCTGACAACGCCCGCATCGCCGCTGCTGCCGCCGCCGCCGCCGAAGCCGCCAAGAAGAAGTAACCTCTTAAGATTACGACGACATGAACAAGATCTACATCATCGCCCCGACCATTCTGCTGGTCATCTACATCTTCTTCTACCGTGGCTTCCTCACGGAGAATGAGGCCAAGGTTGCGCAGCAGGCTCAGGAAAAGGCCGCGATCGTCGCCGCTGAGGCTGCCAAGAAGGCTGACACCGAGCGCAAGTCCCGCGAGGACACCGCCAAGCGTGCCGCCGACCGTGCCGCCAAGGAAAAGGACGAGGCCGACAAGCGTCTCGCCAAGTACAACGCGGACAACAAGAAGATCCTCGACGACAAGAGTGGCTACGAGTCCGATGCCCAGCGCTTCACCAAGATGATTGCGGACCTCGAGCGTGAGCTCGCGGCCCTCCGCACGCAGAAGGAAGCGGTTGGTCGCGAGAACCTCGAGCTGCTGAAGAAGGTTGAGCTCGCCCGCATCGCCAAGCGCAATGCCGAGCTGAACATCCAGCGCATGACCGAGATGATCTCCCGTCGTGCGGCGGCGAGCTCCCTGACGACGCCTCCTCCGGCGCCGGCAGCCGCTCCTGCGGGTCGCTCATAATTTAGTTGCAGAGCGCGAAAGCGCGCTCTTCGCTTTTCTGCCCCGAGGATCGCAAGGTCCCCGGGGCAAATTTTCGGGGTGTAGCTTAGCCTGGTAGAGCGCTACGTTCGGGACGTAGAGGCCGCGAGTTCGAATCTCGCCACCCCGACCATTCATCATCAGCCGCTTACGAAAGTAAGCGGCTTTTTTATTTTTTAGGATTTTCCAAATTTTGAGGTCATTTTGGAAAATCTGGGAGCCAGCAGCCAGCCGATACCCAAGAGGGCCTCTACCGAGGCTGTACCAAAGAGGGCCGAATCTCGATTCAGTCGACCTGCATCGCCGTAGATGTTAGGCTTGGGAATCTTCAATTGCGTTCATCAAAGCCAAAGGGTGCATCCTCTTCAGTAGAATCTATTAAAGTAATCAAAATGCATTAATGACCCTGCTAGGATAAGGGTCATGCAACCTTTGACTCCTGTCAGCGGAATCGCGCATTCCACACTTCCCGGTCGCAAAGATCCGCTCGTAGCGCCATCGGCGAGCTTTTCGCCGCCATCGGGTTCGCCCTCAGGTGAGCCGCCGCAATACCGCGAGAAAACGCGCTCGAGGCCTACTGTTCTGAGGACACCGATTCCTCACGGGGAGAAGTGGTACTTACTTAATGATGACGGAACGATGCCCACCGATCGAAAACAGCCTAATGCGAGAATTCAATTTATCCTCAATGCATTCATCCTGGCTGAAGATTCGCTCGAGCTTAGCGAGCGAGAGATGCTGGGTGAATACCTTCGGCAGGCGCATGGAGCGCAGCTGCACGTGGCTAAGCGTATATTCGTACCCGTGGCCGCATCGCCGTTCCACCTCCGTGAGATATCGCCTCCGGAGGAACGGAAGTACTCGTCTGTTTCGATCTTTGATGGTCAACCTTTTCGTGGGCCACTGATTGGGCTTTATTCCGCGGTTGCCAGAAACGGTCCGGACAGCGCTGAGAGTACGGATCCGAAGTATCGCGTTGCGACCGAAGGCGGAAGGAAGCGTGGCACTCTTGGCGCCCTGCTCTTCGGCGCCACCGAAGCCTCTGGACTAAACGTTTGGCCCCATCGGCACCCTTGGGGATCAGCGGCACAACAAGACGACGTTAGGAAGTACTTCGCCAATTTGCAGATCATTCCAGGGATATCGGCTGCGAAGTACCTCCATTTTTCGGTGACCCGGGAAGCGCGGAGCAGCGTCGAAGTCGAAAGCATGCTGGATGCGATTCCGGGGCACCCACCTGCCGGACTATTCTGGGTGAACGTAGATAAGGTTGTCGGAAACACTCTCTACTTGTCGAAGGAATATGACCGCAAGAAAATCGAAGTATGTGGTCATGTGCGCTACCCGGGTTGGGGGCGTCGCTTTCAGACAGCATTGGGACTGGTTAGTTATGCGGACACTGAAGACCAGTATTGTTTCCGCGACGCGTTCATTCTGCCGCTCGTCAGTCCTCAATTCCCGATTCCGTCCGAGAGCGGCCTTGAGGCCAATGTGCTCGCTCCGTTGGCTTCCTGGGTTGAGAGCGAAAATCGTCGCGGCAGGAAGATTTACCTCAAGAAACCTCTATTCTGCTCTTCAATTGGAGGTGAACTTGTCCGACTAGATGCCGAGCTGCACGATATTGAGTCCGGCTGGCGATTTGGCGTTGAGGTCTTGGGCTTCGGCCCAGAACGAAAGGACTATCATCAACGCAAAGATAGACATGCGCACCATATTGCGGGCAGTGGATATGCCGCCGTCCAAAAAATCCGGGCATACGAGCTGAAAAGTCGGGCGGATTGGCGTAACGAAATGGGTTTTCTCTTCGCGGCGATTCGGAGTTCGTCGGCCACTCACAAATCGAAGGTCGGACCTGATACGTCCTCAGCGACCGGCTGAAGTTCCGCCGCAAACGCTGACGAGACAGGTACACGAAGCTGCTCAGGAATCGCGGTGGCTTTTGCCAACTCAATTACGATGGGAGCTGAAGTGGAGTTATGTAGGTGATACCGGAGAGTATCTTCGGCTTTCGGAAGTGCGTAGTGCCCCTCGTCGATGAATACGACGGCTCGCTTCAGCAAGATCTTCGGCAGGGAGGCTAACGGTGCCGCGTACCCCAACGTCCAGAATCTGTGGTCCTTATCTGGCTGATTGAAGGCAGACTCTTCAATTTCTCCAGGCCTGTATGGCGAATCGGGGATAGAATTTGCAGAGTGCGCAAATATCGGCTCGCCGGGCATCATATCGATCTTCTGGAGCCGAAGGAGGGTGCAGACATGAGACTCCTCCCAAGATTCAACCCGATCGTTACGGCAGTAACCTGGATCGGTCAGCTCAAGTCGATCGTCTGCGATACGCGCACGTGCAATCGTTCCCTTCGGGAACCCGGTGCGTTCCTGATGCAGGTAAGCGTAACTCTCTTCATTTGGCTGAAGCCGTTGGCGTGTGACCTTTGAATACCAGGGCGCCGGGGTCGGTGAGTTTCCGCGAAGCGCAGAAGTGTGACGCGACTCGTTGATTAACTCGGCTAGAGGCATCGTTTGGGTTACGATCAACGTCTCTGGTGGGAACTCCAGGACTGTGTTCAAAAGATCTTTCTCTTCCATTCTTCGGAGTTCGCGATCGACCGGATCGTTCTGGTCGATGAGATTTATTGGCATACCGCTTTCCCTTACGGAGAGGCATGGAAGACAGTTTCCCGGTAACGTAGGCTCCACAAGCGCCGTCGCGACGGAACAGTAGTTTCTTCGCGGTCGGCCAGTTACGAGAATCAAACGATTGGTCTTCACGCGCGACGCGGTGACGAGCGCTTCGAGTGCCTCCGCTCGCGCCTCAGAGACGTCTAAGACGGCCAACCGTTGGTCTGGCAGCTTTTGCGATTCTGACACTACTTCTTCGGTGAAGGTCGCCGGATTCGGCGCCTCGCAAACCACGATGTCATGCGGACATGACGACACCACGTGTACGATCGCACGATCATGGGGTAGGGCGCTTTGGGATGGTGCTGGGCAGGAAAGGTTGCCGTCCGGGACTGGTAGGCTGGAGCGAATCTGCAAGACGCGATCGCAGGCAAAATATTGATGGCGGCCCCGGGAAAATCTAGAGCTGGATAAGCCACCAGCAACGGCTCGAAAGGTCTCCGTCGTTGCCACGCCGGGCAAAGCTCGCAGCACCTCGATTTCGGCAAAGGGAGTTGGAACTATCTCGTGACTAGCTATCATCGACCTTAGTTCGCTGCCTGCCAACCGAATTGCCACGTCGTCCGTTGCGAGTATCTCGCGTTCACGGTTCGTCGCGTGTGAATTTACAACGAGCTCCGATAACGATCGCCGGCAATCCACCGGAAGTGATTCTCGCAGCGCGCTGAGTAAGTCAGCCGTCTTTGGTTTCTTCCCTTCCGTTCTGGTTTTTCGCGCAATCTTCTTCCGTTCAAGTTTTTTCCCCTCACCATACCCGCTATCGATCATCAAGGTGTTGATCGTGTTCGACCGTGATGACCACCACGATTCGAGCTCTGGCGGAAAGTGGGGAACTCGAAATGAGTTTCCATCGCGCACGATGTCGTAACCAAGCTTTCGCGTTTCAAATGCGAGACTGGCCTGTTCACGCGCTAGAATTAGATCGCTATTCTCAATTATCGGGGACGTCCAAATGGTGCGCCAACCGTGCTCGGGATGGAATGCCGCTGGCGATAGGAAGTAGTGGATGTGCGGATGTGGATCATGTCCGTCGCTGAAGCCGTGCTGAAACGCGGCGACCGCGACGCCTGCTGGTTTGTAGGTTTTGCACCGTCGCCTTTGCTGGATTCGGCAAGCTGCAAACTCTTCAATTTCGGTCGCTAGGCTCGCGCTCCTCGTGAGCAGCAAGTCTAGCACTCGCGAATCCATAACTGCCAAGCCTGAGAGGCTCTTGGGCGCCGTGAGGATGCCTTTGTATAGCATTATCTTTGGTTTGCGCGGGGTTAGCTGCGTGCCTGAAGAGACGTCTAGGCATTTGGCGAAGTGTTCGAACTCTTCCGCTGACGGATTGATCGGCATACTTGCGGCAATCGCGCTACCACCCACGAAGCGCGGTGAGGGAAGGAGCGGATCGAGATCGAAATCAGGATTGTGATAAGCGACTTGAGCCGCGATCTGGCCCTTTGTCACCTTAGCGAAAGGGAGGCTCATGTGACGGCCTCAATGTAGTTAATCATGCCGACCCAAAGACAGCTTGCGAGCACCACTCCGAGGAAGAGTCCCCACCAGAACTCGCTTGGCTCGGGCCGAATTGCCATCATGCGTCCCGATCTGATCTCGAGGTCTCGGACAACTCTTTCCAATGTCGCTTGTTGCTGGATGAGCATCTCGAACTTCTCGGTAGTCTCAAGCAGCAGCAAATTGACTTCCCTCTGTTTCGTCTCGGCGTGTCGCGCCGCCGCGACCGTATTGCCGGCGTGAAGTTGAGCTTGCTGCAACCGCTCAAGTAGTGGGACGACGGTCGGCGTTAGCTGCCGGCGGATTATCTCATCGACCCGAGGATCGTCCGGGTTCATGCGGCACCTCCGCCGGAATGCTCCGGCGCTGTTCTGGGAGCGTTAGACGCAACGCGCTTGCGTAGGCTCAGCTTCCATGGAATCTTCTTGAAGTCGGCAACGGGTCGCGGGGCGGCCTTGGACGAATTGATCGTTTGCATCGCCCTCTACTATAGCATGTGTTTTGAGAAGGCAGACCTCGCCTATCCGACGACGGCGCGCCCGCTATCGGCCATTTAACGCATTTGATATGCGCTGTATCTGGTAGGCACTTACCTTGGTCGGAAACTGTTGAGCGCCCTGCCTGACCCGACAATGTTATTGAACATTGCATGCAGTCACTTGTGCGCGCGTGTGCTCAATCAGAAATGTGCGTCGCTCGCCGCAAGGGCCTTGCCGAGTTTCTTTCGCATAGCAGGCGGAATCGCTAACGCTTCATCGCTGGAAGACCGGATCGTTGCTTTTGGGGGCAAATTCGACGTTAAGTATTAAGTCCTCCCGCAAAAAGCCTGATTCCGCTTAGTTGCTTTTCAGACTCCGAACACACTCAGATCCCGCCTTTGATCCGCTTATCACGATCAAATCCCGAAGATCGACTATGAGCGGAAATTGGCTGGCGCCCCATAGCCAGCGAGTAGGCTTCGATTAACTGCCCTTCGTCCGACGGAGGAAACGCGCTTCGGCATGTTGCGTGGCTCTCTCGCTTTAAGGGAGGTTCCGGTAAGTCCGTCGAACCCGGCCCCTCGGAATTGAAGCTTATGAACGTGTGCTAAAACAGTACATGCCCTATCACTCTCTGAAGCACACCCACCTCAAGAAGAGCGCGCAATCACCATGGAATCCTGGTCATACTAGCCCAGCGAGCGAATACCTGCTGCTGAAGCGCCAGATCGATGATCTGCGGCAGCAGCTGGCAGTTAGCCCGTCTCCTATAGTGACAGCTGCGCAACTGATCCGGGCCCTGCCGCCGACGCTTCGTAACAGGCGCAGCCTTGCGCACCTAGAAGAAATCGGAATCGTACGGCCTGGCCGAAATCCGCTTACTCGCAGTAAGCTGTATGACCTGCGAGCCTGCCTCGCCGCAGTACATGCGGCCATCGCGAGCACGAGCCACACCTGTAAGCGGGAGTGCGTCGATGCGAATTCGGGGCCGCAGCTTCGAATTCATACCGTGAATCTCTAACCCCCATACCTAGACAGGATATCGAAATAGACGCGGCCCTCGCTGCGGGTAACGGTGGTGTTTAAGTAGTGCCGCCGCAAAATCTCGACGGAGTTGTTCATGCGCCTTGCCAAGTCGTGTAGGTTGCTATCTACAGCGTAGCAATTGCTTGCATAAGTGTGGCGAAGAATGTCGCGGACGCGCCGTGGGATTCCGCCCTTGGCTAGCCAAGCTTCCCAGTGCTTTCGCGACCGATAATTGGGCGACAACCCGGAATCGGCGCAATGCTCCAGGGCCGCTGAGAGTCGCGGGTCAATTTCGACCGTGACGTTCTCCCTGCCGGTTTTGGTTTCCGTGATTTGAACAGTATGCGCTTCGAAATTGAAATTGCTCCAATCAGGAGCCAAACGGGTGATCTCCTCTGGGCGTAGTGGCGAAAATGCGTAGAGGAGAAATCGGGGCAACATGGCACCTTGGACGAAGGTCTCGTTGGCCGGTATCTCTTCGGCGAAGATTTTTGCCGTCACCTCGACCTGTTGGACGCTCGCGATGACGATAGCCTTCTTAGTCTGGCGGATGGGTCTGATTCTCGCCACCGGGTTCTCTGGAATGAGTCTCAAGTCCACCAAATGCTGGCAATAGCCGTAAAGGCGTGCGCGCTGGTCTTTACTCGTCCGGCTGCTAATACCGGGGCGACAAACGAAGGCG